>JAXMBH010000025.1:0-79221 GCA_046349975.1 Pirellulales bacterium | reverse complement strand
GGCGACTCGACGACCGACGGTGAGGCGCGCACTCCGATCGTGCTGCCCTACCCGTACGAGACTGGCGAAGATCTTCTGCAAATGGCCGCCGACTCGGGGCTCTCGGTGAGCGAGATGACGCTCGCGAATGAACGCTGCTGGCGGAACGACGCAGAAACTCGTGCCGCCCTCAGCGAACGTTGGCGCGTGATGCAAGCGTGCGTCGAACGCGGTTGCCGACAAGCCGGAACGCTTCCCGGCGGTCTGCACGTGCAGCGACGGGCCCCCGCATTGTACGCGCGACTTAGCGCACGCGATCGGCTGGACCACATCGGTGAAGTGCAGCAAAGCGGCGATTCCTCTCCAACTACGAAGACTGCGGCTACCAGTTCGATGGCCAGCGGCCCGCCGCCCACTGGCAGCAACAATAGCGCGGCCCCATCGCAGGATCCGCTCGCGGTGCTCGATTGGGTTGACTTATTTGCACTCGCAGTGAGCGAAGAAAATGCTGCTGCAGGCCGCGTCGTTACCGCGCCCACGAACGGCGCGGCCGGCATCATTCCAGCCGTGCTTCACTACTATTGGCGGTTCGTGCCAGGGGCGAATGAAAGTGGCGTCGTTCGGTTTCTGTTGACGGCCGGGGCCATCGGCATTTTGTACAAGTTGAACGCATCGATCTCGGGTGCCGAAGTCGGCTGTCAGGGCGAAGTCGGCGTGGCTTGCTCGATGGCGGCTGGTGCCCTCACCGAAGTGCTCGGCGGCACGGTGCCACAAGTCGAAATGGCGGCCGAAATCGGTATGGAACACAACCTCGGCCTCACTTGCGACCCCATCGGCGGCTTGGTGCAAGTGCCGTGCATCGAGCGCTGCGCGATGGCGGCGGTGAAAGCGATCAACGCCTCGCGGATGGCCCTTCGCAGCGACGGCCAGCACCGAGTTTCACTTGACCGCGTGATCCGCACGATGCGTGAGACCGGCCGCGATATGCTCACGAAATATAAGGAAACGTCTCGCGGCGGACTGGCGGTGGCGGTGCCCGAATGCTGAGGCCCTCGCCGCACCTCACAGCTGATTCATCAGCCGCAGGCAGACCAGCAGGTTAGCGCCTTCCAGATACAGCAGGCCATTCGACAACGCCGGCGCTGCCCACGAAGGGTACGGCAGAATCGGCTTGCCATCCGTTCCCGATAGCTCCCATTTCGCCAATTCTTCGTACTTCTGCGGCGACGGCTTCACTAGCCGCAACGAACCGTCCTCGCTCAGGCAAACGAGCGTATTGTCTACGAGCAACAACGAGCAGCGGCCCAGGCCCGGTTGGCTCCACATCACTTTGCCGGTCTTCCATTCCACACACCGCAGTTCCGCCTCGGGCGCATGGTAGCCGCTCGATCCGTACAAGTAACCATCGCTTTCGATGGGCGTGTTCCAATGCAGCGCCATCGCCTGGTTGCGGCGGCGATTGCGGTCGGTCCAAATCTCTTCGAACGCGTTGCCCGTAAATCGCGTGAGCGCGCTGCCGATCTCATACGTTTCGGAAATGAATATCTCGTTGCCGACGATGATGGGCGTCGAAGCGTTAACGCTTTCGAGTTTCCGCGCTCGCCAGGGAAAACTGGCGACGACTTCTCCTTTCGTCGGATCAATCGCCAACAAGCCGCCACGAGCAAACATGATTAACACGTCCTGCCCGTCGATCTTCGCAACAACGGGACTGGAGTAACTCGCCAGATCATCGCCGGCCTTCCACCGCACTTTGCCGGTAAGCTTATCGAAGGCGACGATGGCCGAGCCGTTCGGCTCGACGTGACCGTTCGCCGCGTACACGTCGGTCGGTCCGTCAGGCGGACTGCCACCGACGCACACAATGAGCTCATCGCCATACACCAGCGGCGTGCTGCCGACGCCGAAGAAGTTCTTCACGACATGGAACTCTTTGGTCGTATCGACGCGCCACACGGGTTTGCCGTCGGCAACCTGCACGCATTGCAGCACCCCCTCGGCCCCAAACGTGTACACGCGATCGCCATCAACCATCGGTGTCGCCCGCGGGCCGTTGTTGTATCCCAGCATATCTTCAAAATTGGTCGCGTAGTCGCAGGTCCACTGCGACTTGCCGGTGAACGCATCGAGGCAAGAAAGGCGCGCGTTGTCCTCAAAACGCGAGAAGTGGAACAAACGGCCGCCGGCAATCGCCGGGGCGGCATACCCAGTGCCCACCGCCGCCTGCCAGACGACCGGCGGACCCTCCGCCGACCACTCTGGGGATAGCCCCGTTTCAGTCGACTTGCCATTGCGGGTTGGGCCCAAGAAACCCGGCCAATCGTGCAGCGAAGCAGCGGTCTGTGCGAACGCTAATCCGCTGCCGCCGCATGGCAGATCGACAGTCCAAGCAGCGGCCAGGGCGACGAAAACTACAGCCAAATAAGCACTTTGACGCATGAATACTCGCGGGCTGAAAGGATAGTAGACACACACCGTGTGCCGTCACTCGCGTGACCAGAGACCTGCAACAACGACCAGCTACGGCACGCAGAGTGCCCGCCCCAAGCTTCGTTCATCGCTTTCCACCACCACGGTGTTATAATAACACCACCCGACAGCGACAAGGAATTCAGGCATGCCTTGCGAACACAACAAACCGATCCGACAGGCGAAGCCGGGCGACTTCCGTTGCCGCGATTGCGGTTTCGTAGCGAAGAAAAAGAAGAAGCTGTGCAATCCCAAAAAAGTTAAGAAGAAGTGAGCCACAGCGGTTGGCAATGCGATTCGGTTGCGGCATCGCGTTGATATGGGTCGAACAGTCGGCATCTTTGTGTCAGTCGTTTTGCTGCCCGTTGTCACGCGCGGTGACGAACGGCTCTTCCGCGAGCGCGTTGCACCCATTCTTGAAGCCCGCTGTGTTCATTGCCACGAAGGGGCGAAACCGAAAGGCGGCTTGTCACTGGTTTCGGCGGCAACATTTGCCCGCGGCGGCGATAGCGGCGAGGCCGTAACTCCGCGGAAACCGAACAAAAGTTTGCTTATCGACTACATTTCGGGTGATAAACCTCTAATGCCCCAGGGCGAGCAGCCCCTGACGGCCGCCGAAATTGCAGCGATTCGCGATTGGGTCGCTGCGGGCGCGATATGGCCGCCCGGCCTCGAACTCACAGATAAACGCAAGTACGACTTGAATTGGTGGTCGCTACGACCGCTCACGAAGCCACAAGTCCCCGCGAATGCCGACCTGTCAAAAACGGCTGATAAAACGCATCCAACCGGTGATTGGATTCGCACGCCGATCGACGCGTTTATCTTGGCAAGACTTCGCGAAAAGAATTTGCAGCCTTCAACAGAGGCCGATCGCCGCACGCTCATCCGCCGGTTGTATTTCGATCTGCTCGGCCTGCCGCCCTCGTTTGAGGAAGTCGCAGCGTTCGTCGCCGACGACGACCCGCGCGCTTACGAAAAGCTTGTCGATCGCTTGCTCGAATCGCCGAACTACGGCGAGCGGTGGGGCCGCTTTTGGCTCGATGTCGTTCACTATGGTGACACGCACGGCTATGACAAAGACAAAGTTCGGCCCAACGCCTGGCCGTATCGCGACTACGTCATTCGCGCCCTCAACGACGACAAGCCTTACGGGCGATTCATCGAAGAGCAAGTGGCCGGCGACGTCCTCTATCCCGACACGGCCGACGGCGTCATCGCGACCGGATTTATCGCCGCGGGACCATTTGATTTTGTCGGCCAGATCGAAGTTGCTGAGGGCACGTTGTCCAAAGCCGTCACACGCAACCTCGATCGCGACGACATGGTGACGACCACCATGGGCACGTTCAACAGCATGACCGTGCAGTGTGCGCGGTGCCACAATCACAAATTCGACCCGATCACGCAGGATGATTATTACAGCTTGCAGGCGGTGTTCGCGGGCGTCGACCGCGCGGAGCGGCCCTACCCAGCGGGCGGCGGCGTTGCGGCCGCTGGCGTAGTTTACGCCGCGGCCAGTGAGTTTACCGCCAACAATCAGTTCACCCCCACGCACGGCAAGCCGCGCGCGATGCACGTGTTGAAGCGCGGCAGCGAGAAGGACCCCGGCGCGGAGGTCGGCCCCGGCACGTGCGGCTACTTACCAGCATTGCGTTCACGCTTCAATGTGAACCCCGGTGATGGTGAAGGCGCCCGGCGAGTAGCCCTCGCTCATTGGCTCACCTCGAAAGACAATCCGCTCACTTGGCGGTCGATCGTCAATCGTGTCTGGCAGTACCACTTCGGCCGCGGCATCGTCGATACGCCCAACGACTTCGGTCGCATGGGCGCTCTGCCCTCGCATCCTGAACTGCTCGACTGGCTGGCAATTGAGTTTCGCAACGGCCGGCAATCGCTCAAAGACTTGCACCGGCTGATTTGTACGAGTTCGGTGTATCGGCAATCGTCCACCGGCAACGCGGAAGCCGAGAAGATCGACGGCGCCAACCAGTTCCTCTGGCGGATGAATCGCCGGCGACTGGAAGCAGAAGCGGTCCGCGATTCGGTGTTGGCCGTCGCCGGCAAGCTCGACTCCACCCGGGGCGGCCCACCGTTTCCAACTTTCGGCTTCAAAGACGATCACTCGCCGCACTACAACTACGACGATTACAATCCCGATGACCCCCAGTCGCACCGGCGCAGCGTGTACCGCATGATCGTCCGCAGCGTGCCTGATCCGTTCATGACGACACTTGATTGTGCTGACCCATCGGCGCTCGTACCACGCCGCAACGAAACGCTCACGCCGCTGCAATCGCTCGCACTCCTAAACAATCCGTTTATGGTGCGAATGGCCGAGCACCTGGCTGAACGCGTGACCCTGCACGCCGGCACAAACCGGGAACAGCTGGCGGCGGCCTGGCGGCTGGCATTTGCCCGCGAACCCGCGGAAACGGAAATCACACTGCTGGCCGAGTATGCCGACCATTACGGCCTGCCAAACGCCTGCCGATTGATTTTTAACTTGAACGAGTTTGTTTTCGTTGACTGAGAACGGCCAACAATAACTATGACGGTCGACGCTCAACAGCATCGCCGAAGGCATTCGTCCTCGCGCCGAGATTTCCTCTGGCGCCTCGGTGGCGGTCTGGGCGGTGTGGCCCTGGCCACTATGCTCGGTGAGGAAGGACTGCTCGCCGACGGCGTGTCCTCCGCACCGCCTCACAAACTGCAATACCCGCCAAAGGTGCGGCGCGTCGTGCAACTCTACATGTCGGGCGCCGCGAGCCAGTGCGACTTGTGGGACTACAAGCCCGTACTCGCCAGGCTGCACGGCCAGAAGTTCGACCCCGGCGAAGCGGTCGAACTCTTTCAGTCGTCGCCCGATAAGGTGATGGCCTCGCCCTTTCGCTGGCGTCAGCACGGCTGCTGCGGCAAGTGGCTCAGCGACCCCGTGGCAGGACTCGGCGAATGTGTCGACGACATCGCCTTCGTGCACTCGATGGTGTCGAAGTCGAATGTGCACGGCCCGGCCACGTTTATGCAAGCGACCGGCTTCGTGCTGCCAGGTTTCCCCAGCATGGGCGCATGGATCAGCTACGGCCTTGGCAGCCTCAACCACGACCTGCCCACGTTTGTCGTGCTGCCCGACCCGCGCGGCTTGCCGCCCAATGGGCACGCGAACTGGTCGCCCGGCTTTCTGCCGGCCGAGCATCAGGCCACCGTCGTGCA
Source organism: Pirellulales bacterium (assembly GCA_046349975.1). Classification (GTDB taxonomy): domain Bacteria; phylum Planctomycetota; class Planctomycetia; order Pirellulales; family Lacipirellulaceae; genus JABDGM01. The sequence continues at coordinate 73,560 of JAXMBH010000025.1, read as the reverse complement.
ACCCAGCGCCAAGCGGCCGATCGCTGATCTGTTTCCACCAGAGGGCTCGTTTGTCACTCGCGCGAGCGACGCCGAGGGCCTATCCATCTTGGGCGCGCTAAACCGCGAGCATGAAGCCGCCCGGCCCGGCGACTCGCGACTCGACGCCCGCATTCGCGCCTACGAACTTGCTGCCCGTATGCAGGTCACCGCGCCGCAGGTGCTCGATGTCAGCCGCGAACCCGAACACATCCTGCGCATGTACGGCCTCGACCGGAACAACACGATCACGCCGCCGAAAGCCGCGATCGACACGCAGCAGGAGATCGAGTACTTCGGCCGCAACTGCCTCATCGCGCGGCGGCTCTTAGAGCGCGGCGTGCGGTTCGTGCAAGTGTGGAGCGGCGCCGACAACGGCTTCCCCCGCCGCAATTGGGATTCGCACGAAGACCTCAAGCGCGATCACGAACCGCTGGCCACTGGTCTCGGCGTCGGGGCCTCGGCCCTGCTGAAGGATCTCAAGCAGCGCGGCATGCTCGATGACACGCTCGTTCTCTGGACGACCGAGTTCGGCCGCATGCCCTGCAACCAGGGCGCCAGCGGCCGCGACCACAACCCATTTGTCTTCACCAACTGGCTCGCCGGTGGCGGCATCCAAGGCGGCGTAAGTTACGGCGCGAGTGATGAATGGTCGTACAAACCACTCGACCGCGATAAGCCGACGTATTGTTACGACATCCACGCCACTGTCTTAAAGCTGCTCGGCATCGACCACACGCAGCTAACGTTTCGGCACAACGGCATCGACCGCCGATTGACGGACGTGCACGGCGAAGTCATCAACGAGATTCTGTCGTAACCGACTACAACGCGCTACGCGAACCGCGTCACGCCGGGAATCGCAATCGCGTAGCGGCCCTCCGCATCGGCCTTCACGGGCGCGGCGGCCGTCCAGGTTTCGTCATCGACCGTGAGCGGCTCCGTGAGATTGAACGCCGTGTCCCACTTCACTTTCTGGCCACAGTACGTGGCCATGCGGCCGAGAATGCCAGTCATCGTGCTCATCGCGCCATAGACGGCTTCGTTGTATGGCGTATCGTTGCGAATGGCAGCAAATAGCGCATCATGCTCGACTTGATACGCGTTGTTCTTGTAGCCCTTTTGACCACCCGACACGCGCCATTTTCGATCATCACCAATGACCAGCTCAGCATGCTGAGCATCCAAATTCATCGTCCCCCGCGTGCCATGAGCGAACTCGGCCACCTGCGAGCCGCAGCCCGTGATCTGCCGGCACTGGCTGAACATCTTCGACCCGTCGGCATACGTGAACTCGACCGCGTGATGGTCGAAGATGTTGCCGAACTCCTTGCCCGTGCGCACTTGGCGGCCGCCCATGCCTTGGGCCTCGACGGGATGCGCGTCTTTGATCCAGTTGCACACATCCAGGTTGTGGACGTGCTGCTCTACGATGTGATCGCCGCTGAGCCACGTGAAGAAGTACCAGTTGCGCACCTGATATTCGAGTTCACTGAGTTTGCCGCGCGGGTAAGGTGTCTTGGCCGGGCCACCGCCGTTCCAATAGCAGCGCAGCGTGATGAGATCCCCGATTTCGCCGTTGTGAATCCGCTCGATCGCCTCCGTGTACGACGGCTGATGCCGCCGCTGCAAACCCACGCCAATTTTGAGGTTTTTCTTTTTTGCCTCCTCAGCGGCCGCGAGCACGCGACGCACGCCCGCAGGATCCGTCGCGACCGGCTTCTCCATAAACACGTGCTTGCCGGCCTTCACCGCGTATTCGAAATGCAGCGGCCGATAGCCGGGCGGCTCCGTAAGAATAATAACGTCCGCCTCGCTGTCGATCGCCTGGCGATAGGCATCGAGGCCCACGAACTGCCGCTCCTTCGGTACTTCGGCCTGCTTGGCATTGGCCGCCTCGCCATTCGCCGCGGTAGCTAATTCGCGCGACACGTGCGTGAGAAACGGCTCGATCCGATCCTCAAACGTATCCGCGACCGCCCACAACTGGACCGCGCCTTTCGTGCTGAGTGCCTGCACGGCTGCGCCGGTGCCACGTGAACCACACCCGACAAGCGCAATCTTAAGCGTGTCATCGCCGGCCGCATGAACTCGCGACGCAAGTGAACCGGCCAGACCAACGCTAGCGACCGCTGTTGCCGTCGTCTTCAAAAACTCACGACGCGTGCCAGATACTTGGTTTGCTTCCGCGTTGTCCATACATTCCTCCACCTGAGTGAGGCTCGCTATTCGGAATCGCGAATGAGTTCCGCCTGAATGGCGACGCCGAATACTGCTGCCGATGAACTGTTAGTCTAGCCGGGCCCTCGACTCAAACCAAGCAATTATTGCGGCAATAGCACTTCCATTTTCGTTGTCAGCTTTTCGCAATCGGGCCCTTTATGTAGCGCCGACACAACCGCACGTGGGTGCTGCCGTACAGGAACGCCAGCGCCTTGTCGCCGCGGAACGCGAGACCTTCAGAGGCAACTGTCGAACTACCAGCCCGTCTCATCTTGCCCTCTTTAGTCAAAGAGCGGCCAACAACGAGCTCGTCTTTCAAGGAGCATAGCGATGTGAGTCTTCACATGTTCATGTGTCGCAGTGTGCGCAGTTGTTGCTATCGCGGCTAACGCGGCAGCCCAAACTTACCAATGGAAAGTTCGGTCCGATGTATCCGACGTCTACGTCCGCTCCAACCCCGGCGGCTTTATGATCGGCACACTCTACGCCAATGACAGCTTCCGCTGGAAAGAAACCAATGGCAGCGACTTCTGGGGCCGCGCCGGCGGCACTGCCCAATTGTGCGGCTGGGTCCCAAGCGCGTACCTCACTCCAGGCGGCAGCGCGAACGTTGTCTGCAGCGGCTCCGGGTCCACGGCAACCGGCATCGCTTCCCGCCACGCCCTGGCGCTTCACGGCATATTCTCCCAAAGGTTAAAATAACCGCGATGCTACGCATCGCCGGGAAGCACCTGCACTCGCCGCCCCCTGCCAGAGGTTAATCCATCGCCGCAACTCATTTCCACCTCAAGCGATTCCACCAACTCTTACGCTTGATCGTGATGCTCGCCGTTTGCCCGATAGCGATTCTCGGGCAGCCCGCCGAAGAAGCGTCGGCCGTTTCGGTCATCCCTCACGAGTCACCCGACGCCGACCTGCACAATCCCGACATGGGTTGGGTGATCTACGAAAACTACCCGCTCGATCAGGATCCGCATGGCAGCTCCACCATGCTCATCCTGCCAGATGAGAATTTTCCCGATGTCGACACCGTCGCCGTCATGTTCTCGTGGCAAGATATCGAGCAGCAGCCGGACAAGTACGATTTCTCGAAAGTCGATTTCGCTTACGACTACTGGCACGAGCGCGGCAAAGCAATCCAGTTGCGCATGAGCACCACCACGCTCCTGTGGTGGGCCAACCGCACGCCGCCGGCCGGGGCGGGTGCGCCCGCCTACGTTCGTGATCGCCTGGCCGCGAACGAGAAGCAAACACGCACACTCGAAGGGCTTCCGTACGATGTCGAAGACGCGCGAAACCCGTACTACCAAGAACGCCTGCGGAAATTCCTGTCGGCCGTGAACGACCACTTCTCCGCCGCTCGCCCCGTGACACTCATCGACCTCCGCGGCTTTGGCGTGTGGGGCGAATGGCATTCAGGATTCCAATACGCAGCGCGCGAAGATCGCCGCACGGCACTCAAACAAATCATCGATATCTGGTGCGAATCCCTGCCCAATCATCGGCTCGCCCTCAGCTACTCCTACGACCCCGACAGCCCCCCAGAATTTTATGCCGGTTCGACACACGATTACGACGCGGCAGCGACCGCACACTACGACGACTACTTGAGCTACTCAGCATTCGATTACGCGCTCACGAAACCTAATGTCACCTTCCGCCGCGATGGCTGCGGCGGCGCCGTGCATTCGAACGAACGCAAGCTCAATGAAGCGGCATACCGCCTTGGCCGCGGGCCGATGTTCTCCGAGTTCGTCGACGGCTACTCCCAATCGAAAGCGGGCGGCAAACAATGGGTCGATTGGAAAATCGACGATGCCCTGAGCCTGCACCCCAACTACATCTGCCTGCTCGGCTGGCAGGGCAGCGATGTCCTGGCCTTCCTCCACGAACGCCGCGACCTAGTGGAACATGGTCTGCGACGCATGGGATATCGCCTCGTGCCCACGCACGTTACGTATCCCACCACCATCGTTGCGCGCCAGCCCTTCAACCTTGACGTAAGTTGGACAAACCGCGGCGCGGGCCGGGCGGTTCGCAATTACACACTTCGCGCCGCCCTGATCGACGACTCGGGCCATATCATCGCCGCAACTTCTGCCGGCGAATTGGCCACCAGCAAGCTCAGCACCGGCGACACGATGGCGACACGGGTCAACGTGCAATTTGACAGTAGCTCATCCGCCGACTATCAACTAGCAATCGGCCTGTACGATGCGGCCACCAAGCGCGCGATCGCCTTGCCACTCGATGGACCCGTCGGCGGCATGTATCGCGTGGGCGATATCCGCGTCGACAAATGATCCTGGGCGGAGGTCGCTCGATGAGACTTTGCACATTCGCAGTTGCCACCACACTGCTGCTCGGCTCTGTGCCTCCGCAGCAACTTGCCAACGCCACGACCTTCGAAGTCGAAGCCAATCGTGTCGCCGAAGTCGAATTCACAGCACAGCGCGAGCACGACGATCCGTTCAGCGGCCTTCAGCTCGATGTCGTCTTCACCGATCCTGCGAACCATGAACTGCGCGTGCCGGCGTTCTGGGCCGGCGGCAATGTGTGGAAAGTGCGCTACGCCTCGCCGGTCCTTGGAACGCATCGCTACCGCACTGAATGTTCGGAGGCGACCGACAGCGGCTTGCATGGCGCCACCGGCGAAGTCGCTGTGAAGCCCTACACAGGCAACAACCCGCTCTACCTGCACGGCCCAATTCGTGTCGCGGCCGACCATCGCCACCTGGAACACGCTGACGGCACGCCGTTCTTCTGGCTGGCCGATACGTGGTGGATGGGCCTCTGCCATCGACTCCATTGGCCAGACGAGTTCAAGACCCTCACCGCCGACCGCCAAGCGAAAGGCTTCAACGTCGTTCAAATCGTCGCGGGGCTCTATCCTGATATGCACCCGTTCGACCCGCGCGGCGCGAACGAGGCCGGTTTCCCGTGGGAAGAGAATTACACTCGCATTCGCCCCGCGTATTTCGACGCTGCCGACAAGCGCCTCGAGTACCTCGTCGACGAAGGCCTCTCGCCCTGCATTGTGGGCGCTTGGGGTTATTTCATGCCCTGGATGGGAGTCGACAAAGCGAAGCAGCATTGGCGGTATCTCATCGCGCGTTACGGCGCGCTACCCGTCACGTGGTGCGCCGCCGGCGAAGCGAACCTGCCGTGGTATCTTGCGCCAGGTTTCCCGTACGACGATCGCGAGCAAGTGACGAAGTGGACGGAAGTCATGCGCTACATCCGCGCGACGGATCCGTTCCATCGGCCACTCACCGTGCACCCGACCGGCATTGGCCGGCTTTCCGCCCGCCACGCCACCGACGACGCCACGCTGCTCGACTTCGATATGCTTCAAACGCCGCACGGCGAGCGGGCCGCCGTCGAGCCAACTGTGCACACCGTGCAGCAATCGTATGCCGACAAGCCGACGATGCCCGTGATCGATGGCGAAGCCGCCTATGAGATGCTGATGGACAAGATCCCCACGCGGTGGACGCGGCAGATGTTTTGGCTCTGCCTGACCAACGGCGCCGCCGGCCACACGTACGGCGCGAACGGCATCTGGCAATGCAACCGCCCGGGTGAGCCGCACGGTCCGTCGCCGCACCACCACGGCGGCGTGGGCTATGGCGCAATTCCCTGGAACGAAGCGATGAACTTGCCCGGCTCACAGCAAGTTGGCCTCGGCAAGAAACTGTTCGAACGCTACGCGTGGCACAAGTTTACGCCGCATCCGGAATGGGTTTCCTACGCCCAATCTGCGAGCGATCAATCGTACGGGCCATTCGCAACTGGCATCGCGGAGAAAGTCCGCATCGTCTACGTCCCTGAGACTCGGCCCGTGCGCATGAAAAAACTCGAAGCGGGCGTTCAGTATCAGGCGTCCGCATTCGACCCGACCACCGGGCAAATCGTGGAAATCGGGCGAATGGAAGCCGGCTCACAAGAGTCCGACTCGTTCGCAAAGCCGCCGCAGATTTCATCGGACGACTGGGTCCTCGTGCTCGAATGCGCCAATTGATTACAACCGCGCGAGCCACCAGCACTTGTGAATCCGCTCGTTGCGAAAATCTTCTGGTATCGTTTGCCGCGTGATATCTCGAATACGATAGCAAGCAGCGAGCGCTGCCTCATCGAATTTGAAGCGGCGAAAGTTCGTACTAAAGTATACCGTGCCGCTCGCCGCGATATGCGGCGCCAATTTCAGCAGCAGCTCGGCATGGTCACGCTGCACATCCCAATCGACGTCGCTGCCTTTGGTGTTCGAGAACGTTGGCGGATCGACGACCACCACGTCCCATTCGTCGCGTGGCGTCAGTCGGTCGATAAATTCGCGCGTCTCGCTGCGGATGATCCGATGCGTTTCGCCCGTGAAACCATTGAGTTCAAGATTCTCGCGGGCCCAGCCGGTATACGTGGCCGATTTGTCGACCGTGGTCGTCGCCGCAGCCCCGCCGGCGGCCGCGTATACGCTAAACGAACCTGTGTAGGCGAACAAATTGAGAACGCGCTTGCCGCTCGCCGCTTTGCGAACCATCTCGCGCGTGAGGCGATGGTCAAGAAACAACCCAGTGTCGACATAGTCGGAAAGATTCACAATGAACTTGAGGCCCCCTTCATGCACAGTAAGTCGCGCGTTGCGATCATCGACGCGGCCATATTGATCGGCACCGCGCTGCCGGTCGCGATGCTTGACGAACACGCGCTCCCGCGGCACCTCGAGCACCTTCGCCGCTGTGCGCGTCATCAGATCGAGCCAGTCGGCATGTTCGGCCGGCGAATGATCGTGCGGCCGGGCAAATTCGGCAATGTGTAGCGCGTCTTCGTAACGATCGACCACGAGCGGCACATCCGGCACATCGCGCTCGTACAACCGATAACAGGTGATGCCACGCTTGGGCCACCTCCGAAAGTGCCGCGCTCGATTCCGCAAGCGATTGGCGAACTCCTCAGCCTGCCGCGTTGCCGACTCTTTGAGGCCGCCAAACGCCGGCGCGATCTTACGCGGTTTCGGTTCCGCTCGCCGCGCTGGTTCACTTGAAATCGGCGCTGCATCCGCCCTGCTCTCTTCCGGCGCGTCCGAAGCGGCATCATCCACATCTTCAGTCGCCGCCGCTGGTTCCTTTGCCACGTCATCGCGTGGCGGCTTCGGTCCGTGGAATTGATAGTACGTGCACTCCAGCGGCCCGTTGTAGAGCTTCCGCCGCCGATCAGCCGCCTGGCCCACGAGCGATTCCAAATCGGGCCGTGAGGAGAGAATGTAAAACGACCACGTCGGCAGCCTCCGCAACACCAGCGGAAAAGTGCGATACAACTCCTCGACGGCCCGCTCATCGCTAAGCCGTTCGCCGTACGGCGGATTGGTCACCAGGCAGCCATACTCCGCCTTCGCCCGCAGCTCGCTAAACGGCCGCTGCTGCCAATGGATGTCGTCAGCAACGCCTGCTTGCTCAGCATGATACCGGGCCAGGCTGAGCACTTCACCATCGATGTCGTACGCCAACAGTCGTTCGCCGAGCGGCGGCTGCACCGCATCGCGGGCCTCTTCGCGAGCCTGCTGCCACAGCCGCGCGTCGAACGTCGGCCACTGCTCTGCCGCAAACTCGCGGTTGAGCCCCGGAGCCATGTTGCGGCCAATGAGGGCGGCCTCGATCGGAATCGTCCCCGTCCCGCAAAATGGGTCGGCCAACACTCGCCCCGGTCGCCAATAACTAAGCTGCACCAACACCGCCGCGAGCGTTTCGCGCAACTGCGCTTCGCCGACCAGCCGCCGATAGCCGCGCTTGTGCAGCCCGACGCCCGTGGTATCGAGCGTGAGCGTCGCCACGTCATCACGAAGATTCACTTCAATCGCATACCGCGGCCCCGTTTCCGGCAGCTCCTCCGTGCGATGCGCCTGCCGCAGCCGTTCGACAATCGCCCGCTTCACAATCTTCTGGCACGCGGGCACACTCGAAAGCTGCGAATGATGCGATCGGCCACTAACCGGAAACTCGGCATCGCGCGGCAACCATTCTTCCCAACGAATCGCCGTCGTGCCATCGAAAAGCGCGCCAAAATCGGTCGCCGGGAACGATGCCATCTGGATCAGCACACGTTCGCCCGCCCGCAGCCATAAGTTCGTGCGGCAGATCGCGGCCGCATCGGCTGGAAACAACAAGCGGCCCGGCGTCGTCGTGCGTGCTTCATACCCGAGCGCCGCGAGTTCGCGTTTGACGACAGCCTCAGTCCCGGCGGCCGCGGTGGCTATCAGTTTCATGTTCGCGACCGGCCGTGCGGCGTTATGAGGACTTTGCCAGCGGTCATGTGCGTCACGTAGTGCAGCAGCCCGTCGACGGCTTCATCGAGCGTGAGCTGCCGTTGTACGAGCGTGGCAATTCGCCCCGCAATCAGCAGTTTCTGCACCTTCGTCACCGCTCGCAACACACCCAGCAGCCCGCGATCGCGCAGCCAGTTGCCGAGATAGAAACCCGTGAGCGTCTTTTGATGGAATACGATTTCGATCGGGTCGATGTGTCCGCACGGTTCCTGCGCGAGTGCCCCGTACAAATACATCGTCGACCTCGGCGGCATCGCATTGAGCACCCTGCCCGTCATGTCGCCCGCGATCGCTTCAAACGCCGCCGTGGCATTCAGCTTTGTACACAACGACTGCAATTCCCTCGCGAAGTGGTCGTGCGACGAATTGATTATGTGCTCCGCGCCGCGCGATTTGAGCAGCTCCGCTTGCTCCTCGCGACGAACCATGTTGATCAGCGGAAACTTCATCTCCTGGGCGATGCTCAGAATCATCCGCCCCAGCTGACTCGCCCCCACCGTGTGCACGGCTGCTTGGTGCCCGCCTCGCCGAGCCGTCTCCAACAGCGCGACCGCCGTCAGCGGGTTCACGATGAACGTCGCGGCCTGCTCGACCGGCACGGCCCGCTTGAGCGGAATGCAATCGCGCGCAGCCGCCACAAAGTACTCCGCCCAAGTTCCGTCGCGATCATTCCGCAACGCGCAGGCCACGCGCTTGCCCATGAGCCACCGGCCAATCAGCCCGCCGCCACTGGCGACGACGATCCCCGTTCCTTCCCATCCGGGCACGGTGGGTAGCTTCTTGAGCGACCCGTATTTACCCTGCAACAACAGCAGGTCTGATGGATTGCACGGGGCGGCGTCGATCCGCACCAACACCTGCCCGCTCCGCGGCGTCGGCACCGGTCGTTCCTGAATCTTCAGCCCGCGAATCGCATCGCCGACATCGGCATGGTACGATTCGAGCACGGCCGCCCGCATGGTCTTGGGAATCTCTTCAGCCATAGTTCGAGTAATTGTACAAGAACGAAGCTCTCAGCACATGCGCTGAATTTCCTACACGACACAGCCTCGCCGTCATTTGGTATTACGGTCCATCTCTTAGGCATCGCTCAACGCGTACTATGACACAGCAATTGACGCGAATTCTGCTATTCATTGTATTGGTGATACGAATGGGACTATCGAACGAAATACTGGCCGCTGGTGAAGCCACTGTCTGGCTCGGCATGAGCAGACCCGCCCACGGCGAACGCGAAGGCATCTACCGCGCCACGCTGAACATGAAAACTGGCGCCATCAGCACACCGGCAGTTGCCGCTGAAATTGGCGAGCCTGAATTCCTCGCGCTGCATCCGGGCGGCACGCACCTGTACGCCGCCTGCCAACTGCCCGATGGAAAGCCCGCCGTCGCCGCATTCGAAATCTCGAATGACAAGAAATCACTCACTCTGTTGAACACCGAACCGATCAACGATGGCGGCGCGTGCCACATCGCAACCGACAACACCGGCCGTTGCCTGTTCACCGCTCAATATGGCACCGGCACCGTGGCGGCATTTCCGCTGGAAGCCGACGGCCGCATCCGCCCGCGCTCGGCCCTAATTCGCCAATCGGGCACCGGCCCCAACAAGGCCCGGCAAGAAGGGCCGCATCCACACTGGGTCGGCGCCGACCCGGCAGATCGCTTTCTCTTCGTCCCCGATCTCGGCGCCGATAAAATCTTCATCTACGAAATGGATCTCGCCGCCGGCACACTCAAGCCGCACGGCCACGGTACCTGCCCGCCCGGCAGCGGCCCACGACACATGGCTTTCCATCCGAACGGCAAGTTCGCGTACGTCGTGAACGAGATGGGAGTCACCGTGACCGCCTTCGCTTACGATGCCAACGCCGGCACGCTCACGGCGCTCGAAACGGTCGACTCACTGCCGGAGAAGGACCGCGAAATCCCCAGCACCGCTGCCGAACTCTGCATGCACCCCAGCGGCGAATTCCTGTACGCCTCGACGCGTGACCACGATACGATTTCAGCTTTCCGTGTCGACCCCAACACCGGCCGGCTGAAGTTCGTCGAGCGCGAGCCCATTCGCGGCAGTCACCCGCGCAGCTTCGGCCTCGATCCCACCGGCAACTGGCTCCTCGCCGCCGGCCGCGATTCGAACACAGTCTCGGTCTTCCACATCGACCCAAAAACCGGCAGCCTCGTTTACAACGAAACAATCACCAACGCACCACAACCAATCTGCGTCCTGATTCAAGCAGCGAAGTAGAGCTAGATAGAGAACGTCCCTCCCTTTTGGGCAGGGGCCAGGTCGCTCGGGACTCGCTGTGGCCAGGGAGGGTTCGCCGCACGATTCCGCATTCCGAAACTTGCGACGTTACCACCAACTCGCATAGTTCTTTATGCCAGATTTCTCGATCAAAGAACTTCTGCTCGGTATGGCGCTGGTGGCCCTTGGGCTCTCACTCGAAATACTATATTTCCGACATGCCACGGACCTGGACATGCCCGTGATCGCCAGTTTCTATTGCGTGTTTGGCGGAGCTGCAGCAATTGGAGCAGGATTGCTTGCCCCATTCCAGCAAAAGGCGTTCGGCCTGGTCATTGGTGTGGGCGCAGTCGTCTGCTTTTTTTTCATCGTGTTGTTGCTATGAGTCCTCGTCCGTTAGCGAGGAGTCCGCGCAGAACGCGCTCTCGTGGCCCGATCGCGATGAAATTAGAGGATGCGTCGTGAAACACGCGTCCGTCACCGCGGCTTCCGCCGCCGATCGAGCAGCGACTCATTCGGCCGCACCACATCCCACACCAGTCCCATCCGCTCCCACAAGCAGATCGTCGCGTAGGTCACATCCAGCTCCCACCACCGGTGCCCATGCGCAGCCGACCGCGGATCGGCATGATGATTGTTGTGCCACCCCTCGCCGTTCGTGCCGAAAGCGATCAGCCAATTGTTGCGGCTGTTCTCGCGCGTGTCGTAGTTGCGATATCCCCACAGGTGAGCAGCCGAGTTCACACCCCATGTCACGTGCCATGTGAAGATCGTGCGGTAAATGACCCCCCACAGCAAGAACCGCGTGCCATACTGCATACTCGCCGCTACCGTGCCGCCGATTAGCCAGCCTGCCAACAAGCCCACAAACAGGAACAGCCCCGCCTGCGCCACGTACACCCAAAAATAATTAAGGTTCCTCTCCAGCCTCATGTAGAACCGATCGCTCAAGATATCGCCCGCGTACTTGTGGTACGCTTCAGCGCTCGTCGTTTCGCGGTTCTCGATGAACAACCACCCCACGTGGCCCCAAAACCACGTCACAAGTGGCGTGTGGGGATCGTGTTCATGGTCGGAATGCTGATGGTGAATCCGATGCACCACGACCCACCGCGCCGGCGATTCCTGTAAGTTGCATACGCCAAGCAGCGCCAACAAATGTTCGAACCACTGCGGGCACTTAAAGCCGCGATGTGTCAGCAGCCGGTGATACCCCGCGCCGATGCCCATCGAGCAGAACAAGAAATTGCCGACCGGCAACCAGGCCACTCCCCACCAGGTGAACACGTACGGCAGAAACGCCACCGGAATCAGTAAATGAAACAGCGTGACTCCGATAATATATGGCCATACCAAGCGGCTGTTCCCATCCACTAGCGGCGGCCGCGATAAGCGATTCCCGCTTGAATCCGCGGGCGGCTGGTCGCGTGCTTCCGCCTCGGCGCCGCTGTGCTCCGGCGAGTGCAAATCCAAATCGGCATATCGCCGCGGCTCTGATTGTAACGTGAGCATAGAATTCGCAGTAATGGTGACGCAAACCGCCACCCCTGCCGTAGCGGAAAGCAGGAATGATAATCCGGGGAGGACGCGACGGTCAATGATTTTGGCCGCCCAAGAACCGTTACGCCTTTCGGTTGCTTGCGATTTTGCGATATCTGCGCTGATTTCTCGCTAAGCGAGCCCGGGCACACTTCCAGACCGTCAGCGGCCGTCAGGCTAGCACCGCTCGCAGAACGTTGCCATGCACGTCCGTCAAACGGCGATTAAGCCCGTTGTGATAGAACGTCAACTGCGTGTGATCGAAGCCCAACAGTTGCAGCACCGTGGCGTAAAAGTCCCACACGGTAACCGGATCGATCACCGCCCGCCGGCCAAACTCGTCCGTCGCGCCGACCGCCGCCGCTCCCTTGATTCCCGCGCCCATCATCCAGCACGTGAACCCGGCCGGATTGTGATCGCGCCCCACGACGCCCGCCTGGTGCGTGGGCATCCGGCCAAATTCGGTCGTCCATAATACGAGTGTATCCTCAAGCAGCCCACGCTGCTTGAGATCGGTCAGCAACGCTGCCGTCGGTTGATCGAAGATCGGGCAATGCCGCTCGTAGTCGGCCTGTAACGTTTTATGCGCATCCCAATTCAACAAGCCATCCACACCGGAAGCCCGCGATGCGCAGTACAAGTTCACATACCGCACGCCTTGCTCGAGCAGCCTTCGGGCGAGCAGGCAGTTTCGCGCATATGCAGCTTTGAGCGGATTGGCATCATCCGCGCCGTATAGCCGCCGCATCGCCGCCGATTCGGCCTCGATGTTCGCGACTTCCGGCGCCGACAACTGCATCCGGGCGGCAAGCTGATACGCATTGATCCGCGCCCGCAACTCGCTCAGCCCCGCGTTGCGCGCTGCATAGTCCTCATCGAGCATGCGAACAAACGCGCGCGTCGCTTGCTCTTCCTCCGCCGACACGCCGGCTGGCGCCGCCAGGTTGCGAATCGGCTGCTGGGCCGCGAGGATCACGCCCTGATGCTGCGCCGGCAGAAAACCGTTGCTCCAATTCGCCTTGCCGTTCGGCGGCTCGCCGCGGATATCGGGAATCGCCACGTACGCCGGCAGGTTCTCATTCTCGCTGCCGAGCGCATAACTTACCCACGCGCCGGCACTTGGGAATCCTTCGAAGATCGTACCCGTGTTCATGAACACGCAACCCGGCCCATGCGTGTTGGTCTTCGACTGCATCGAGTGAATGAACGCGATGTCGTCCGCGTGCCGCGCCATGTTCGGCAGCAGCATGCTGATCATCTTGCCGCTCTCGCCGGCCGGCGCGAACGGCCACGGACTCTTCATGAGGTTCCCGTTCTTGCCCTGGAACGTAACAAGATTCTCCTCACCCGGCAGCGGCTGGCCGTGATATTTCTCGAGCGCCGGCTTGTGCTCCCACAAGTCAATATGCGATGCGCCACCCGGACAGAAGATCTGCAACACCCGCCGCGCCTTCGCCGCCGCCGGCGCGTAACCCGACCCCAGCTTCGGTGCGCCCGCCGCAGCCGCGACAGCGATGGAAGCGTCTTGCCCACCGCCGGCTTCGCGTCCGAGTAGGCTTGCCAACCCCACGCCCGCCAATCCGCTGAACGCGTTGGCGAGAAACCCGCGCCGGGACAACAGGTAATCGCTCACAGCCATGCTAACCGCCGAGCCACTCTTCATGCGTACTATTGTACCGGCTTATATAGCGACTGTACTTCAGAATCCGAGAGCCCAGGGCATAATCCGTCGATAGCGGCCACGGCATGTTAGTTCGCCTGCACGGGGTATGGCGACGAGCGCCCCCGACTCGTTCTTCTGCAAATGGCTACAGATTTTTGTGGAAAGAGCCGCGCCGATTTGCTACATTCGCACCACGCTGCACAATGCCAGCGCTCGCTCATTGACAATCTGACAACTTGAAACAGTGCCATCTCTAGGAAGGTTAACGCTACGGTTTTGCGCCTAAGCATGCGACACGATCGTGGCGCTCGCTGGTCGGATCGGTCAGAGCCCAGCGGTAGTTTTCGAATGACCTCTCTGAGTAAATTCGAAACGCCGTCCCGCGCTTGCCGGCGAAATCGCCTGTAATTACCGGAAGTTTCTGAAAAACGGCCGCGCGAACCTGTGGCAATTTTGCAATAGAAAATGCGTTTTCAAGTGCCGCGCAAAATTCCTTCCCCCGCCTCAGCCTGTCTCCGCCGGGAGTTTGCCGTCGCCGAAACGTCCTGGCCAGCGTGTCGGTTTGCGAATCCCGCCGTCTCGGTAATTTATTCCACCGCGCCACATGCACGGCCGATACAACCGCTCCGCCCCGCCTCCCCTTCGCGCGAAAACGCGAGCCGCGCGGGGTATGACGATTTGTTGTTGTACTCCCGTGGCGCATGGCCCCCACGATTCCGTGGTAAATCGGCCCCCGAGTGTCCGATAGCATTGGTGTCCTGAATCATCGGCCGGCGGATCCGCCAGGAACCGCCAACCGCGATCCGGTGGCGAGCGGTTCCCGTCGCTCGCTATGCGGTTAAGCCGCCCTGCCCTCCCGTTCGTTGGAACCTTTCCCGCCATGCAACCTACGATCCGTATTGTTACGCGCGGCCACAATGGTGAGCTCCGCACCAAAGATTATGAGAAACACGACACCGTGCTCAAGATGCACACGCAGATCGGCATCGATGACTGCAGCACCGATCTGAGCCTGCGTGGCATGCCCGTGTTTCGCGGTTTGATTGGTCCCATGCCCGAGGGCAAGGGCGTGGTGCGTTACGAGACCCCGGAAGTGTTCGAAACGCTTACCAAAGAATGGTCGCAAACAAGTGCCACCCGCAGTCGACGACGGAGGACCACCATGCCCGATGGCTGACCTACCCGGCACGTACGCCGGGATCAACACGACAGCGCAAAAAGAAAAGCGCGCTTAGTCCAAGCGCGCTTTTCATTTTTGTTCCGCCAATATCTTCTCCCTCTCCCTATGGGAGAGGGCCGGGGTGAGGGCGCTATGCCTCGGGACCATTGCTATCGCCGATACGGATCAATCCCCGTCGGACTCGTCGAACTCCACTGTGTTGCTGTCCGCGGCGGATCCGATTGATACTGCTCCCCGCCCACGGCAATCGGCCGTGCAGCTCCAGCGGCTCCCGTGGTAGATGCTACTGCCGTCGAAGGACTCGCCGGCACGCTCACGGCGACCTTGCTCGTATATTCCTCCGGCACGGTCTTGTACGTGACGACTGGCACTTGCGTGGTGCGGGTCTCTTCGACCCAGTTCGTTTTGGCCACAGGCACTTGCACCGTGGTTGGCCGTGCCTCCCAACGAGTGACTGGTTCCACGTCATTCGTCCAATAAGCGCCGCCAAACGGATTCCACCAATTGCGGAGGTGCGGCACATATTGGTATGTGGTCACCGGCACCAGGTAGTTTTGCTGGTACGTTTGGTACTCGGTCGTAACCTGCGGGCGATAGACCTTTTGCTCGCGAGTCTGATATTCAGTCGTGGGAATTGAACGCTGCACCACCTGCCGAGTGACGCGGAATCGCACGCCATCGGGACCAACTTCTTCCGTGGTCGTGACCTGACCGACAGCCGGGATGCTCAATCCTGTGAAGACCAGCCAAGCAAAGGCGCACAGCGACTTCTTCATCGGTTCCTTCCTCCAGGCCAAACTCAGAGCCGGCTCGGCCTTCCAGCCAGAATCCATAGCAAACTCCCGCAGCCGAGCATCCCTTATCGACAGTATCGGCAGACCGCTGAATCGCACATCAGTCGCCAAAAAGGCCTTGAATTCCTGCGAAAAAAAGGAGACGCTAAAGCGCAGCGAATGATAGCAATACGGACAGCTTGACTTACCACTTGGACTCTGCAGCTGGCGGAGGTCGCATGCACCGAACCAAACTCCTGGCGTTGCTCCGCTGTCCGGAGGATCATACTGCGTTGACCCCGATTGACGACGTAACGCTCCGCCAACTGAACGAAGCAATCCGCTCCGGCCGGATCAACAACCGCGGCGGCCGCGTTATTGAGGAAACCCTCGAAATCGCCCTGCTCCGCGCCGCCGGCGACATTGTTTACCCGATCGCGCACGGCATTCCGTTATTACTGCGCGATGAAGGCATCCTGTTGAGCCAGTTACGCCACGATGACAAAACCAACCGCGCCGAGTGAACCACCATGCCTGAAAAGACAATCTTCCAGCGCATCATCGATAAGGAAATCCCCGCCCAGATCGTTTTTGAAGACGATCGCTGCCTCGCCTTTCACGATGTCGCCCCGCAAGCGCCTACGCACGTGCTGGTCATTCCCAAGCAGCCAATCGTCTCGCTGGATGCGATTACCGACCAAGACGCTGAACTGCTGGCGCACTTGTGGCTAGTCGTTCGGGATCTAGCCAGTCAGCTACGGCTTGAGAAGGGTTACCGCGTCGTCGTAAACTGCGGCCGCGATGGCGGGCAGTCCGTGGATCATCTGCATTTCCACCTTCTCGGCGGCCGGCAAATGTCTTGGCCGCCAGGTTAAATCGAAAGCCACCGCCAGCAGCCTACGAGTTCTGCATCGCCCACAAAATAGCGTGCCGCGTCAACTCGGCACCTGACGAAATCTTGAGTTTTGTCTTCAACCGTTCGCGATAGGTCTCCACCGTAGAAACTGCCAATTGCAGGTCTTTGGCAATTTGGTGCGTGGTGCGACCTTGTCCTATGAAATTGAAAATCTGTAGTTCGCGATCCGAAAGCTGCGAGAGTTGAGCCTCTGTTGAATAGTGGTCTCCAATTCGCCGCGCAAGTGAATCGGGCAGAGCTGCTCCGCTGTTGTAAGGCTTGCCGCTGCGTATCGCCCGGATGGCTGCGAGCAGCTCCTGGCTGCTCGACTGCTTGCAAACGTAGCCTGAAGCGCCGGCTGCAATGGCACGCTCGGCGTACACGTTGCCTTCATACATCGAAATTACAACGACAACCGTGCTGGGCTTCGCCCGCTTTATTCGCGATACCAAATTCAGCCCGTGACCGGAAGCTAGTGATAAATCAACCGTAACGAGGTCGGCATCGGTCGACTGGAATATTGCAAATGCCTGCTCTTCATTATCGGCTTCACCGCAAATCTCAATGCCCGGTTCGTTTGCCAGGAGTTCACGCAGACCCGTTCGGAAAATAGGGTGATCGTCAACAATCAACGTGCGGCTTACTTTTTCCCCGCGGCTCGGAATCGCCTGTAACGGCGCGGTCGGATGCGAAGCCAATTCGGTGGTCATTTTCGGTTCCTCCAGCCGGTGAGAATCCATGAATATTGTATCCGCGATGAGTAGTTGTCTAGCACCCAGCTACGAATCGACCGAGCAGCGCACTACCGTTCCACCTTCCTGCCTTGGAAGAATGACCAAGTTGGCACCGATTAGATCGGCGCGATACCGCATGATTCGTAGTCCTTCGCCCTCGGCCGTACGGTCGCTGTCAAAACCAACACCATCATCACGGATTATCAAAGAGATGCCGAGATTTGTAGCAAGTTCGATTCCAATTTGCCGCGCCTTTGAATGTTTCACCGCGTTGTGTACCGCTTCCCGAGCAATTCGGTACAAGTGGGTCGCGACAAACGACTCTATACCTTCAAAGGCTTCGGGCCCCTGGAATACGCAGGCAATGTCGTATGTGCGCTGGGTGCGGTCGGCTAATTCATGGAGTGCCGCGACCAAGCCGGCTGAGTTGATATCGATTGGCAATAGCCCCTTGGCGAGAGCGCGAGCCTGGCTCTTTGCATCTTCAATAGATTCGGCGAGTTTTTCGGCACGCTCGGCAGACGGTGAATTCTCGGTCTTCAAACTTTCGGCGAGCCGGCTCGCCAAAATCGCCAGCCCGGCGATGTGCTGGCTGAGGCCGTCGTGCATTTCTTGGCCCATGCGGCGTTGTTCCTTGTCGGCGATCAGGGCAACTTCACGTTCGAGGCGTTTGCGCTCGAACACGTGGCCAAGTTGAATGCCGACCTGCGGCATGATCTCCATGAAGCGGTCGTCGCGCTCGATCCTCTTGTTTGAAAAGAATGCCAGAACGGCAACGACATCGTCGTTAAGGACCACCGGAAAAGCAATCGCCGAGCGCAGGCCGAAGCGGCGGGGGAACTCGTTGGTAGACCCGGCAGTCTCAGTAAGATTCGGCAGCCACTGCAGGCGACCTGTGCGGACCACTTCGCCGATAAACGGATCGTCGTATGATAACTTCTCCAATTCAGTTGCCTGTCGAAAGGCTTCGCAGTCGACTTGCAGCTCGCGAGCATCGGGCCGGCAGTGCCAGGCTTTTATTAACACGATTTCGTCGAGCGAGGGACGCCAGGCGTGGCCGACGATCCAGCCGTTGTATTCGGTGACACTTTCGAGAGCTGCGCTCACGGCGGCTTCGAATGACTTCGCTTCGTTCGCAGCCATCGTCACGTCGTGGAACACACGAAGGGCGCCAATGCGATGCTCGACTTGCTTCTCGAGGCTCTTGGCGAGTTCACGCAGCTGTTGTTCACTCTTGGCAAGCGCGACCTCCGAGCGTTTGCGTTCGCTAATGTCGACGAACGTGATGATGACGCCGCCGATGTGATCGTCTTCAGTTCGGTATGGCAACACCCGGCGAAGATAGGTGCGATCGTCATGGCATGTGACCTCGTCTTCGACCGACACGAGCGTGCGGAGCACCTGGCGGGTGACTTCGCCCAAATCATCGTGATCAAAATCATGGGCAAAATCGGAAAGCGGCCGACCCGCGTCGGCCTCGCTGAGCCGGATGACGCGGGTGGCTGCCGGCGTGAACCAACGAATGCGGATATCCCGGTCGAGACACACGGTGGCAACGTTGGTAGCCCCCACGAGGTTTTTGAGATCCGCATGTTGAGTTTCAAGTTCCTCGACCTTGGCTGCCAACTGGTTGTTAACGGTGCTCAGCTCTTCATTGAGCGACTGCAGCTCCTCTTTGCTGGTTTCGAGCTCTTCGTTGGTGCTTTGCAGCTCCTCGTTGATGCTCATCACCTCTTCATTGGCCGCCTTGAACTCTTCGTTCGAGGCTTCAAATTGCTCCAGCGTCGCTTGCAAGTCATCCCGCGTCGCGGCCAACTCTTGTTCGAGCTGGCGGATCACCTTGTTCTCATCGAGGTCATGGCCGCTAACGGGGTCGCGGTGCGCGGGCAGGTCCTCGCTGCGGCGAGGCTTCAGCGCCGAAGTGTTCAGAACAGCGATCTCGTTGCCGCTTGTTTCGGGCGAGGACCCGCTGCGATCTTCGAACACGACAAGCGCCAGCTTGCGATCCTCCTTGGCATCGCGGATGGGCCGCACGGAAATCAGAACAGGGTGATACGTCTCATTCCATTCGACCTGTGCATCCACCGTCACGACCTGGTCCTGCTCGAACGCACGGTGAACGGCACTGCGCAGCTTGATGCGGATCCCCCGGCGGGCCTTTTCCAGCAGATCGTCCTTGGGCACGCCCTGGGGATGCTGCATGTACTTGTCGACGTTGCCATGGATGTACAGGATGTTCCACTTCGCATCGATGAGAATGGCGGCTGGCGAGAGCCAATCGACCATCCATTGATTGGCGAGATGGGCGAGGCGAGACTCACGCATGTCGCCGGCGTGTTGTTCGGGAATGCCGACTTCGCGGCGCGGCGCGCCGGCAGTGACCGGGATTTCAACGCGTTCCGGCCGGGGCGGTCCGGTGCGGCGAAAGATTCGCCAACGCTTGCTCATCGGGCGGAACAGATCGGATTGTCGACCGATGGTTTCGGCCGTTCCCAAGAACAGGAGGCCCGTTTCGCGCAGCGCGAAGTGGAACAGCGTGATGACTTTCTCTTGCACGTCCGGTTTCAGGTAAATGAGCAGGTTCCGACAGCACACGAGGTCGAGCTTCGAGAACGGCGGGTCGCCGATCAGATTCTGCTCGGCAAATACGACCATTTCACGAATTTGCTTGCCGACGCGAAAGTGGTCGTTGCCTTCGATCTTCACAAAGAAGCGTTGGAGCCGGTCGGGCGACACATCAGCCTGAATGCTGTTGGGATACACGCCCTGGCGGGCGAAATCGAGCGCGTCTTTATCGATATCGGATGCAAAGATCTGTACCGGCACCACTTTTCGCGTGCGCGTCAGCTCTTCCGTTAGCATCATGGCGATTGAGTAGGGCTCTTCACCAGTCGCACAGCCGGGGACCCACACCCGGATCGTGTCGTCGGGCCCAGCTTGCTCGACAATTGGGATGATGGCCCGCTCCCGAAGCTCTTCCCATGCTTCTTCATCGCGGAAGAAGTTGGTCACGGAAATGAGCAAGTCTTTCACGAGCGCATCGATTTCCTCGGGGTGCTCGCGAAGATACTCGAGATATTGGGCGTAGTCATCCATGTGCGCGAGGCACATACGACGTGTGGTTCGGCGGATGAGCGTTTGATGTTTGTAATTGCGGAAGTCGTGCTTGCTCCGGACGCGCAGCAGCGACAAGATCGAAAGGAAGACATCGGTACCGACGGGAGGCTGTTTGGCATCGGGATGCTGCTCGGACGCGGTCAGCGGCTCCCGAACATAGGAATGGGCGGCGTACCGCACGAGCATCGCGGCCAATTTCGCCGGCGGGAGGATGAAATCGACGACGCCCGTCTCGATCGCGCTGCGGGGCATGCTATCGTGTTCGGCCGAGTCGGGGTCCTGAACCATGACCATGCCGCCGACTTCTTTAATCTGCTTGATGCCGAGCGTGCCGTCGGTTCCGCCGCCAGACATGATGATGCCGACGCTGCGCTGCTGCAGATCATTGGCGAGTGAGCGCAGGAAGTTGTCGATGGACATTCTCGCCCCGCGCGGCTCTTCGGGATCGGATAGATGCAGTTCGCCGCCGGAAATTGTGAGATATTTGCCAGGCGGAATTACGTAAACGCTGTTGGGCAACACCCTCGGCGAGTCGCTCACCTCGCACAACTGCATAGAAGTGTGGGCCGCCAACAACTCGGCGGTCAGGCTCTTGCGGGTGGGGTCGAGGTGTTGGACGATCACGATCGCGACGCCCGGCTGATTCGGGAGTGCGTCGAGAAACTGCTTCAATGCTTGAAGTCCGCCGGCTGAGGCACCGATTCCGACGATGGGAAAATCAGTGGGGTGTTGCTCGCCATCGGTTGCGGGGACGGCGCTAGGACGGCCGTCACCACCGGCGTCATGCGCCGGTGTTTGGGCATTGGACAGCGTTGCCCCACGTGATTCAGTTGGTTGTCCAGGTTTCGATTTCTTTGCCATGCTCTAAAGGCGGCCCACGTGGTCAAAGTCGCAACAGTTGCCACACACGCATCGCCAAGTCACCGCGTGTGGCGTTTCCCATTACAGTGCAAGGATCTGCTACCGCGGGAGAGCGGCTCGCGCAACGACGGCAAGAAATGATCCGCCAGCTAAAAGTTTTGCGAGGCCGCTGGCGATTTTGATTCTTCGCTCTCCAAATAAGTCCCCGCCGTTGCGCCTATGATACCACTCCTGACAATTAATTTCAGCTACGTCAGATTGGTTTTCAGCAGGGGTGACGAGGTGCTTTAACGTAGGCGTCGCCCTGTGAAAGGTTCAAGAGAAATTAGCGATCACCACCGTATTCGTGTTCAACGGCCTTGCCAATGTTGATTTCATCGACTTGCCGCGGCTTCATCAAGATGGAGCGGACCAAGTCGGCCATCTGTTGTTGTTCACGAGAATTGGCGAGCAAGCGGTCGCGCACTTCGCGCGTGTTTACGGCGTTGTTCGCCGTACGTTTTTGCAGCGCAGCTCGCTCTTCGAAGCCGCGTACAGCGCTCCACAGGGCTTGCTCGATCTCAGTGGCCTGACGCATGAGCAAGGTATCGAGCGCAAATCCGTGGCCGACGTGGCAGCGAAACTTAATCACGTTACCATCCTGAATTTCCCAGAGCGCTCCATTGCAGTCGGGGCAAGTGTACATCGAGGGCGCACCGACTTTCGACAATCGCAGAGCCGAGACCAAGCCTTCGCTGACATCAGTTTCGTCTTCGCCAAGCGTCGTGGCGACTTGCGTGGATTGGCCCACCAAGTCGGTAATTACCGGGCCGATTTCGTCTGTATGAAGGACATAGTCAATCTCCATCCGGCGTATCGCGGAAGTCGGCATGCTAGGTTCAACGGCTTCTTCGGGGGATTGCACGATGGTAGTGCCACCGGCTCGTTTAATTTGCATGAGTCCATGCGTGCCGTCGTCCAGGGCTCCCGTGACGACGACACCGATCACACGACCGTCGTAGGTTGTTGCCGCGGAACGAAAGAGTGGGTCGATTGCCGGCCGGAAGTTGTTTTCTTTGGGGCCGTGAATGACGCGCACTTCACCTGCTTTGATAAGCAGATGCCGGTCGGCTGGAGCGACATACACGCGGCCGAGCTCGATTGGCTCGCGATCGGCGGCGTAGTTTACAGGAAGCTCCGTATGATTTTGGAAGATGTCGACATGGAAGTTTGGAGAGGCGGGCGCCATGTGCACGACGATGAAGATCGCTGCTTCGAGATCATTTGGCAGACCATCTAGTATGCGGCAAACGACGTCGATCGCCCCGGTCGATCCGCCGATGACGATGATATCTCGGTTTCCTTCCATTGTTTGGCTTCTTTCCGTGCATGTGGAGCGAACAGGGCCGGACTCTGTCGCGATGACGTAGCGAAGCGTGTGCCAGGACAGAAAGGTTGATGAGAGTTGTGAGCAGAAAGGTGGGTGGCACAAATGAAAGCCGCCGGCTTTCGCCGGCGGCTGTTTCGGAATTAAGGCGGTTCGGTAGTCGGCGCGAGATTAATTTGGGGTGGCCGTTTTTTTGAGGTTGGGTTCGTACTCGATTGTTTTGGGGTCGAGATCGGCATGCGGCACCGTGTTCGGAAGAATGCGGACCGCGGTTGATTGTTTGAAGGGGAATGGGCTGCCGCTGTCGAATGAGAACTCGACGAATGCTGCGGTCCAACCTTTTTCTGGCGCCTTGAGATGAGCGACCCATGAGCCGTCGCCCTCGGGCTTCAATTCGGTGCTGGTGTAAGTTTTGCCGATCGTGGCGACGCGGAAGTCGCGGGCCGTGGGATTGGTCGCTTGCCAGAGCAGAACCTGCTGCGGCGGCGTATCGCTGTGGACACGGATGCTGCCGTCGTCTTCGAACTTCCAGGTGATCTCCGGCCGCGGCTTGCCGTTGATGATCATCTGATAGAACGCGACCATGCTGAGCACCGAGTCGAAGTTGGTGTCGACCGAGTGATCGGCATTGGGCACGTAGCGAATGTGCTTCTCGCCCTTGAGATCGTCGTAATAGAACTGCGACGAATCGGGCAGGAAGAACTGGTCGCCGCTGCCGTTGATGACGTACTTTGGCATGGTGAGGCGATCAATATAGTAGTAGGGATCTTCGATGCTGTAGAGTTCGGCGAGCCGCGGGTGATCGAACCGCTGCAGGATGTTGTGCTGATAGTACGCGCCGATGGCGGTGGCCCAGAAGCCATAAACGGCGGCGTGGTGCCTGATTGAGGGGCCGGCATTCAGGACGTCGATCACAATCGGGATGATCGCTTCGACGCGCGGGTCGGTGGCGCCGGTGAGCCAAGTCGTCCAACCGCGCTTCGACGCGCCGGCCACGACGAACTTGTCGATCTTCGCGCCTTCCTTCGCCGACCACTCCTGCAGGCAGTCCATCGCGCGGACGGCGCTCTTCACCATCGGCAGGCGCGGCAGCCAGGTCGGGTCGCCGGTGGCGAGGAATTTGTCCCAGCCGTAGGCGATGAGGTCATCCTCTTTGCGTGGTTGGCCGTCGTTGTTGAAGATGAGCGGCTGATTGGGCACCATGCGCAGTTCGGCCACGATGCTGCCGGTGGTTTCGGCAATTTGCGAGACCGCGGCATTGGCCTTGTCGGGCATGGGGCGATCGTTGGCTCCGCCGGAGATGGCCAAAAATGCTTTGTTAGTTTTCAGCGTGTTCGGTTTTACGACGACTAGCCAGTGTTCCCAGATCGGGCGATCGACTTCGGGAATCTCGCGCCACTTTTGCGAAGTGAGATGAATGATATAGGTGTTTGAACCGGCACCCGGAATGGTCTTCTCGACCTTCCAACTGAACGCGGGATCGGGCTGCTGGATGTAGTCATCCAGCGGCGTGCGGGAAGCAGTCGCGGGTGGCTTGGCGAATAAGGCGGACGTGAGGAGGGTGGCGACAATCGTCGTCAGGAGAGCAAGTTTCAGGCGCATTCGTTCTTCCGTCTGAGTTACGAGGGTTCGTTTTCCCGGCGAGACTGAAGCATTGTAATTAACGGAACTGGGAAATACACGAATTTTCTGTCGACGGCGAACAGCGCGCCGTCGGTCGTTCGACCCGCCATCCGTGGGGTGCGATTCGACGCTTGCGGGTGGCTTCGCGGCGACGTTACGATGGCAAACAGAGGTACTTTATGTTCATGTTCCTGCGAACTGTCGTTGCAATCGCCATTCTTGTGGGTGCGTCGAGCGTTGCTGCGAGTGACCTGGTGCTCGTGGAAGCGGAGGCCATGGACGAACCTGGCGGCTGGGTTGTCGACCAGCAATTCATGGACTTGATGGGTTCGCCTTATCTTTTGGCACACGGCCTGGGCGAACCGGTGGCTGATGCCGTGGCACGCGTGCCGTTTTCGAAGCTTGGTGAACATCGCGTGTGGGTGCGGACGCGCGACTGGGTCGCGCCGTGGAAGGCGCCGGGAGCGCCCGGTCGGTTTCAGGTGCTCATCAACGGCAAGGCGCTGGCGACCACTTTTGGGACCGAGGGAGCGGCGTGGCATTGGCAGGATGGCGGCACGGTCGATGTTTCATCGCAATGTACTGTTTCGCTCCATGATTTGACCGGCTTTGAGGGCCGCTGCGACGCCGTGCTGTTTTGTGACGACCTCGACTTTGTACCGCCCGACGGCGGGGCCGAATTAGACGCGTTGCGCGGCAAATTGCTGGGCTGGACGACCGAGCCTGCCGCTGGCGGCCAGTACGATTTTGTGGTTGTCGGCGGCGGCATTGCGGGAACGGCAGCGGCGATTTCCGCTGCGCGCCTCGGGCTGTCGGTCGCGCTCGTTCAGGACCGGCCAGTGCTGGGCGGCAATGGAAGCTCGGAGGTTCGAGTGTGGCCGGAGGGGAAAACCAACCTGGCGCCGTGGCCCCATGTCGGCGATGTCGTTTCGGAACTGGTGCGCGCAAAAACGCCGAAAGACGGCAATGCGAAATCGGCGGAGGTGTATGACGACGAGCGCAAGCTGCAGCTAGTTCGCGATGAGAAGAATATCACGTTGCTGCTTAACGAGCGAGTGAACGACGCCGCGACGCGAGACGGCCGCGTGACGAGCGTTGTAGCTCAGCATACGCGGACCGGACGTCGCACAAGAATCAGCGGGACGCTATTCCTGGACGCAACCGGCGACGGCGTGCTTGGCACTTTGGCTGGCGCGGATTTCGAAATGACGGCGACGGGCCACATGGGGGTGAGCAACTTGTGGAATGTCGGCGATTCGACGAAGAATGAATTTCAAATTCAATGCGAGTGCAAGGATACCGATGCGATCAGCATGGCGTTCGTGCCGACGAAAGACCCAGTGCCTTTTCCACGCTGCGAATGGGCGGTCGATTTGAGCCGACAATCATTTCCGGGCCGCAAGGGATTCGACAAGAATTGGAATGGCAAGAAGCCCATGGTTCGACTGGGGGCATGGTTTTGGGAAACCGGCTTCAATAAGGATCCGATTCGAGACGTGGAATGGATGCGTGATCAAAACTTGCGGGCCATGTACGGCGCCTGGGACGCGCTGAAGAATGTGGACCAAATGTATCCGAACTATCGGCTGCGCTGGGCGGCTTACATTGCCGGCAAGCGTGAGTCGAGGCGGCTGCTAGGCGATGTCGTTCTTGCTGGGAAGGATCTGCGGGAGAATAAGAAGTATGAAGATGGCTGCTTCCCGTGCACGTGGTCGATTGACTTGCACCTGGCTGATCCCGATTTTGCGGGCGACAACGAGGGCGAGGAGTTCATATCCGATATGACGCGCGGCCAGCGCTACCAATACGAAGGGCCGTACTGGGCGCCGTATCGCTGTTTGTACAGTCGAAACATTTCGAATCTCTTCCTGGCGGGTCGGGATATCAGCGTTTCGCACGAAGCACTCGGTGCGGTGCGCGTGATGCGCACGGCGGGATGCATGGGCGAAATTACGGGCATGGCGGCGGCGATTTGCCAGAAGCACGACTGCAGCCCGCGAGATGTGTACCTCGATCATCTGGACGAGTTGAAGTCGATGATGGCGAGCGGCACGGGAAAAGCGGTATTGGCAGCGCCGGCCGTGCCGTAGCCTGCCCGCGTGAGTCGTTTGTCACAGCACACACATGAAATGCGGTATCGAGGGGCCGCGAATTCCGACGAGGCGATTGTTTTCGGCCGCGGCGACTCCGCGCGGTTTTTGCGGGTTTGCTGAAAAACGTGGCTAAATCAGCCCTACTGTAGGCTGCCGAAAGCACGTAAAATCATGAGATCAACATCGGGCCGTAGCGCAGTCTGGTAGCGCGTTTGACTGGGGGTCAAAAGGTCGCTGGTTCGAATCCAGTCGGCCCGATTAACTTACGACGATTCGCGAGGGCGACTTAGCTCTTAGCAAGTCGCTTTCTTCAATTGGAATTGGTAAGCCTTCCGGCGACCCTTTGACCAATGCAGGCTGGTCGACAGGGATCTACAGGCATGCGATTCAAGCTATCTACGCTTTCAATTGCGCCGCGGTCACGCCTACCTGGCGCAAATAGATGAAGCACTGGCCACGGGCCAATGCAATCACTTCGGCAGAGCATTTTGACAGTCGCGCTCGTCAGGTGATACGCCGCCGTTTCGAGTCTTGGTCGGGGTCACTCAAGGGCCCAAGGTCTGCGTAAGGCATGGCAAGAACGGTCCAACGCTAGGCGTCCAAAATGGACGAGTTGTCGACAGGATTTGCGCGCCAGCGTGACACGCCAGCGATCGGCCGCAGGCATTGCCTTAAAAGAGGTAGGGGACCACGCGCCAGGTCTTCGCGGCGTATTGCTTGTACTCGGGATAGCGCTCTGCGACCAAAATCTCCTCGCAAAACATGCGCAACATTGCGCTACTCAGAATCAAGGCGCCCCACGCAGCTGCCGGCCATGACCAGTGGGCGGCAATCCCAGCCCAACTGAACAGACAAAACGCGGCATAGATCGGGTGCCGTATATACCGATATGGCCCGCATCTTACGAGGCCTCCGGCTGTCGGATTAGCCGCCGTGTGATAGCTCCGCAGCCCGAAGGTTACGCGCGCCCAAAAGAACAGCAACAGCGCCAACGCCTGGAGCAAGATGACGAACGGTGAAGGCGAAAGAAGGCTATGAGAAGTTAGAAGCCCAAGGATTCCTCCCACCATGGCGAAGTAGCAAATGATGGAGAGAGTCTTCAACATCTTGCGGTATTCCTAAACGCCGACGGACGCTGGCAACATATTTTAGCCAAGATAGCGGCCTGACCGCACAAGTGGTTCGACGTCCTTCCGCTTGTTTCTTTAATATTCTGCCAGGGCGTGGAATTTTCTCTTGACCCTCACGTTACGTCATCCCGGATCATGCAATGGATGCACGGTTATTCAAGTCGCCTGGCCGGCATATTAGTGGACGACTGCGGCGACAAAACGCTAAAGGAAAGCTCCATGAAAATCCATCCGTGGCTATTTGTTCTGGCAACGCTCATGATCGCGGTCGTTATGTCGATCTCGACGGCCCGCGGCGAGTGGACCTATGTCAATCTCCATCCCGCCGGCGTTCAGAATAGCTCGGCCCTGTTCGGCCTCGCTGATGGACAGCAGGTCGGATATGTCGGTCGCAACGAGGATGGAGCCGCAACCTCGGCCGTGTGGAGCGGCACGGCCGGTTCGTTCGTCAGCCTTAATCCACCTGATACCTTCTCCCAGGCATATGGCGTCGCCAAGGGCAAGCAAGTTGGTCAGCTCTTTTTTTTCCCCGAAGGGAATGGGCACGCCGTGATCTGGAGTGGCGCTGCCAACTCATACGTGGACCTCCAGCCCGCTGGGACGGACTCTTCAGAGGCGCGAGCCATTCGCGGAAATCAACAGGTGGGTTGGGTGGTGCCGGTCGCTACCCCTACGTTGCACCTTGAGCACGCCAGCCTGTGGACCGGCACAGCCGCATCATGGGTGGATCTGAATCCAGCGGGCGCCGGTAGGTCGATCGCATACGGGTTGGACGGCAATCAGCAGGTCGGCTTTGCGGCAATATTCGGCACCCACAACCACGCCAGCCTGTGGACGGGCACGGCAGCGAGCTGGGTGGACCTAGAGCCGGCACCCACCTTAGGCGCCTTTCCGATTGTTGGTTCCGTGGCCACTGCCGTTCACCGCGGACAACAAGTAGGCACTGTAACGTATAATGTGTTCGGGGTTGAAGTCGATCACGCCGGCTATTGGAATGGCACGGCTGAGTCGTGGGTGGATCTCAACCCAGACACCTCGACCATCTACAGCGCATCGTGGGCCAACGCCGCGTTTGATGGGTACCAGGTAGGCCAATCGACTGCGCAATTCTGCGACGTTCTCGCGTGTGGCAATGCCAGCGCCGCCTTTTGGCACGGTACTCCCGAGTCCTGGGTGGACCTGGAGTCGTTCCTTTCTGCCAACTACATCGGGTCCAACGCGTTTGGCGTCTGGACCGACGGGCACACGATCCAGGTCGCGGGCGCTGCGTACAACAACACGCTCGGTCGCTCGGAAGCGATTCTTTGGATCAACACCGTTCCCGAGCCGGCGAGCTTCGCGCTGTTGGGGATCGGTCTGCCACTAGTCGCTTTGCGACGAAATAAGAGACGGACCTTTGTGCGGCCTCGCTTGCCCTTATGATCAAGTTGTACTCACCGGGGAATAGCGATGTCCTACACTGTGAAACAAATCGCCGAAATGTCTGGCGTGACTGTCCGTACGCTGCACTTTTACGACGAAACCGGTTTGCTCAAGCCGGCCTATCAAGGCGCCAACAGCTACCGCATCTACGAAGAACCGCAACTCCTGAAGCTGCAGCAAATTCTTTTTTATCGCGAGCTCGGCTTTGAGCTGAAGCAAATCAAACAGATCCTCAGTCGGGACGATTTTGACTTTCTCGCGGCGCTTAAGACGCACCGGGAGCTCATGCAGAACAAGCTCGCCCGCATGCGCACCCTCGTCGAAACCGTTGACAAAACCATCGAGCACTTGCAGGGAACCGAACCGATGACCAGCGAAGAGATGTTTGCCGGCTTTAGCGTGGCTGCGGGAAAAGACCGATTCGAAGAGTTGACGCGGCTCGGGCTTGAGCCGATCGATTGCAAGATTTCAGGCCAGGACACCGCCGACGCCATGTGCGTTTTTGAATTCACGGGCAGTAGCTGCGGCCCAAAACATTCGCACCCCGACCAGGATGAGTGGATTTACATCCTGGATGGCGAGTTGAATTTCGTCGTCGGCGAAGAGAAGTTCCAGGCCACGCGCGGTGAGACGGTCTTTCTCCCGCGTAACGTGCCGCACGCCTGGGCTGCCTCGGGCAAGCAACCTGTCAAGTTAATTGATACGTATCAACCCGCCGGCCAGATAGAGAAGTTCTTTCGCGAGGTCGGCAAGTACTCAGGCAGCCCAGCAATCCATGAAGCGCTCACGCTTGACGAGCTCGGCAAACTTTTCGCCGACCATGGCATGCAGCTGCTTGGTCCTCCCTTGGTGGGCGAGTGGGATGTCGATGAACAAGGGCGGATCGGTCAGGTCGGTTAAATCGTTTGCTGCCGTCCGACACAGCCGTGCGACGAAAGCTATGTGCTGAAGCCGCTTGGTTCAAACGAACCGAGATGGATCCTGCCGGCGCGCCAAAGCTGTTTGGATTAATGCGAAACTGATTTGCCATCTGACGCCGTCGCTCAACGTCCATTTTCTTGAAGAGGCGAATTCACAACCGCCTCCGGCTAGTGCAGCGCTAGTGCAGAGAAACGCGCGCGACGCGACGATAAGCAAAGCACTTGCGTGACAAGAACGTGAAAGCTACGTTGATCGGAAGTGGCTGATGTTTCGGCACTTACGCATTACCTTGCAATTCTGCCCGATCGTCTGGCGGTCAAAGGTCGCTGGTTCGAATCCAGTCGGCCCGATTCAAATTTCCTAACGATTTTCCCTCGTGATCGGAAACAGTTGGTGATTCGCTACAAGTTATCGGTTGACCGGTGTCACTTTCAACACTGTACGAGACCTTCGGTAGGGCTTTCACTCTGTCTCGGCCCGTTGGACCCTTATTTACTTCGATCGGAGGCCTACCGCCGCCAAGTGTAATGACACCGCTGACAAGCTTGTTCAGCGTTCGCTTTTTTACAGCGGTCGGAAGAAATGCAAGGAAAAGCTTCGCATCAGCCCGCTGAATGGCGCCCCTGCCAACGCCAAGTTGGTTGACTCGCTCGCAAGCGCCAATAACTTGTTGAAAGAGGACACAATGGCTTTCACGTCAACTGGCGTGTTTTCGGCACGCGCTGAATTGACTTCGGCCGACTGGGCGGCAAGTGACTTTTCCCGCAATTCCAACTGATCGAATTGACTTGAAATCGCCTGATACTGTTCATCATTTTGCGCGCGGGCCAGGTTTTTCGTAGCAAGCTGAATCTCCTGCTGAACACGTGCAAGCTCGACAGCGGGAGCCTGAGACGATGATTTCAATCGTGTTTTGGCGGCATTTGCGGCTGCCATTTCACTGAGGCGCTGCTCTAACGCGGCATGAGCGAAAAGAGTTTTTGGCGGATGCAGCTGAGGACAAACTTGGTTGCCGTTAATCCGTCCACATGGTTGTGGCTTGCCTTGTCGCTCCCACTGCTGCACTTGTAGAACTGCGGCGAGTTCCATTAAGAATGCGGCCGGGACGTTGAGAGATTTGCCACAATAACCAACGGAAGATAGCCACCTTGCCGTAAGTTCTGCTTGACGTTCAGCATGCCCTGAGACCGCTTGAACAAGCGCATCTTCCGCAAATGCAATCCCGTCCATGGAATCGAATGACACCATCCTTGATGCCTTCAACTGAAGGTAGGCTCGGAACCACTCGCGTTCACAACGAACTAAACGGTGCTTCGGGAGTGACGTACGGATCTCCCGTGGCGTATCCGCAGCCGTGGTTCTCGTGATCCAGCCATTGAGTTGATCTGCGGGCCACTCGATTTTGGGACTTTCACCCCCAAGCTATCGAACATGCTGGGCACACAACTAAACCGCTTCGCGGCCATCGTCAATAGTCGACTGTCCCGCTACTGTGCTGGCCGCGTCACGTTCCGCTATTAGGACTATGCCGAGCAGGACGAACGCGGCTGATGACGCTCAGCCGCGTTGGAGCGCCCACCGATAATGCGTTCATCGAGTCGTTTAATGGGAAGTCTGGCAAGAGTGTTTCAACCAGCACTGGTTACTGAGCATGGAGGACGCGCAGGAACGGATTGACCTGTGGAGAGAACATTACAATGATGATCGTCCCCACAGCGCACTAGACCACATACCCCATGAGTTAACGATTTTTGCCGCCAGGTAGTCCTGGCCGGAAAAACCGAATTCCCTGCATTCCATTTGGCGCCAAGTTGGAGTGAAGTTCACTAATATCAATTCTCTTATTCAGAGCGGTGGAAAGATCGGACTAGGTTCACTCAAAGATGGCTAGTCATTGATGCACGATGACACGTTGGTGTGCGAAAGTGACGAAGCGGATCGGCTTAGAATATCCGTTCAGACTGCGCGGCAAGCTAAAAAAGGTGCCGAAATGAGAATGATTTCGATCCTGATCGTTATTGTCCTATGGACCTGGCCAACTTTTGGGGAGACCGCTTCTCCCGCACGGCCAGAGCGGGATTGGCCCAGTGTCGAGCAGGCGCTGGCGGCGCGAACGGACCTCTGGGGCGAGTTGGCCATGCGCCAGCGAAGCGGTCCGTCTTACTCGTTCTTTGAACAGCTGCTACCTCCGTTGCGCTATGTCGACGCTTCATTCCGCCACTA
Organism: Pirellulales bacterium; assembly: GCA_046349975.1. Lineage (GTDB taxonomy): Bacteria > Planctomycetota > Planctomycetia > Pirellulales > Lacipirellulaceae > JABDGM01. The sequence continues at coordinate 41,209 of JAXMBH010000025.1, read as the reverse complement.
CCCGATCGTACTTGCCGCGCCGTTTGGTTCGCACAAATCGCGATTGATAAGCAACGGCAGCGGGATCAACGTCAATTCCACGACGTCTCCGGAAGGTCGGTGGGCGCGATTTCCGTTAGAAGCAACTTTCTACGTTGGTCAGAACGACGAGCCATTCGGCGCCGACGTGACAAGGCTGCAAGGCCCGCAGTATGAGAACGGTTGCCTGCCGGTTTGTAGGCTGCGCTATCAGCACAACCAGGGATCGATTGTGCAAGAGTCGTTCGTTCCAACAGACTCGCCATTCTCCGATCACGCGGTCGTCGCAGTTCGTTTTATACTGACGGGGAACGGGGCGTCTTCCACCCCACTGCGCGTCCGGTTGCAAAGCGCCACGGGCAAGCTAACTCAACAGGGCAGCACGCTTCTCAATGCCGCCGGGCAAGTGGTTGCTTGGTTCGGCCAGGGCTGGTCATTTCAGGGCGATACCATGCAGTTGACTGCGGAGCTGCAAGGGGGCACGCCTCTCGCGATCGCGATTTGCAGCGTACCGCTTGAACATGCGCACCTTGGGCCGCTCGACAGTACAACCTACGACACGCTTCATACCCATACCCTGGCGGCGTGGAACGCCCAGTTAGCTCGCTGCATGCGGCTGACTGTCGCGGAAGAGCTGGTCAATCGCGCGTGGAAGGCTGTCATCGTCGCCAATTTGATGTTAGCCACCGGCGACGAGATGACATACAGTGCGGGCAACGCTTACACCCAACTTTTCGAGGCCGAAAGCGGTGACGCGGTCCGAGCTCTTTTGACGTTTGGGTTGCTCGATACGGCTAAAGCGATGACGAACCCGCTGCTGCGTTACGAGCAGGCTGGCCTGGACTACCATGATGCTGCATTCAAATTGCAGCTCCTTTGCCATGTTTATTGGCTCACGCGCGACGCCGACTATGTCCGTGCGAGGCGTGAACTGTGGCGTGCGAGCGTGGATCGCATTTTGAACGGGCGTCAGCCGGCCGACGGCCTGCTCCCACCGGAAAACTTCGCGGGAGACATCGCAACCAAGGTGACGTCGCTCAATTCTAACGCGAATTCTTGGCGGGGCTTGCGCGATATCGCGGCGGTCCTGCAGGATATCGGCGAGCGGGAGGAAGCCCAGAAGATCGCCAGCGAGGCCGCGAAATTTCGCACCGCTATTCTGGCCGCCCTCGACAAAAGCGAAGTGCGCGACACGACGCCGCCCTTCGTTCCCGTTGCTTTGTTCGGCGCCGAAAAGCCTCATGACCCGATCACGGCCGACGTCACCGGAAGCTATTGGAATTTACTAATGCCGTATGTGTTAGGATCGGGGATTCTTGATGAACGTCGCACGCGCACGGCCATTGATTACTTGCATCAACACGGCGGAATCGCCATGGGGATGATGCGTTTCCACCAGCACTCGGGCTTGTTTGCAAACGAGAACGGTGTCGACGATCTTTACTCGCTTCGCTATGTGCAGGCCTTGCTTAAGCGCGATGACGTGGATCGCGCCCTTGTCTCTTTCTACGGAAAGCTTGCGCAGGGCTTTACGCGCGATACTTTCGTTGGTGGCGAAGGATCGGGTCTAATTCCCATTGATTCCCGTGGACGCGGGATGTATCTCCCGCCCAATGCATCTGGCAACGCGTTTTTTCTGACCACGCTTCGCGAACTGTTAATGCAAGATCAAGATATGGACGACGACGGAACACCCGAAACTCTGCGACTCCTTTTCGCTACGCCGCGGTCGTGGCTTGCCGATGGAAAAACGCTCAAGCTGGAAAATGCGCCAACGGCTTTCGGAGCGATTTCGGTCAACGTGACTTCGGCACTGTCGCGGGGCGAACTAATTGTCGAGATAGAGCCGCCCGCCCATGCGCCCAAGACAACGCTCCTGAGACTGCGGCTTCCCGACGAGTATGTGCTGGAATCGGCCGCGATTGGCTCGCAGGTGGTTCCGCTAGTCCAACGCAACATGCTAGACATTTCCAGCCAACGGGCCCCGTTCCGCCTTCACTGCGTCGCGGTAAAACGCTGAGGTTCGTAAACCATTCGCGTCGTTCGGCTGCGATCTGGAGGGGGTTCGGCCAGCGATCCGCCAGATTCCAAAAGACGACCAACAGTGGATTGCCGACCGGTGTGAAGTGATCGGTTCTAAGTCGCCAGTTTTGGGATCAACTCGGAACGCAGCAATATTGTCGCTGTTTTGGCTGCAACAATATAAGAACCGGCCAGAGGGATCGAAATTGAAGCCAGCAGGATAGCTGCCACGAGTCCACTGGCTGCAAAGCGTTCGCAAGGAGAAAAGTGATGATTGCGGGCGCGGCGACGCGGATCACGGGACGCTGATTCGGTCGTGGCGATATCACTGGTGCGCGTGGTTCGTCAGGAAAGAATCTTATTTGTAGCGGCCTCGATCCACTGGGAGCTTTTGGGAAAGTCCTCGTAGCTTTTCAAATTGAGGAGGAGCGGATTGTCGCGGTTGATGCCGGCCGTTTGAAGCAGAGCATAGTCTTGCAGCGATTCCGCGAAGACCTCCCAACGGATTGAATCAAGCGGTCCATCGGCGCCGGGGTAAACGACGAACGGGTCACCGTAGGGCAAGCCGGGCCAAGCGCCTACATCGGCATTTTGAAACGGATCATCGATCTCGCTCGTGCAGAATTTAAACCAGTAGTTGTGGCCCCAATGCAGAAAGCCTTGGGCATTCAGTTTATAAAACAACCACCCGGCCATCCGCAGTTTTGCGAGCGGAGTATCGTGCAAGCGCTGCAAAAATCGCCCTCGCGGACCGCAACAAAAGTAGACCCACGCGGGGCACTTTGCTTCAGTAAACAGGTGCGCTGTCGCGATGCTCGGCACGGGCACTTCGGTCAATCCCTCGGTGGCGAAGCGCGGATCGCTCATGGCGTCGATCACTTTTAACCAAGGCGCCAACTCGCGTAGCATTCCACGAGCCTTACGATAGTCGGCCATCTGTACATCACCGTCTGGCTCATCGGCACAATGGAAGAACGAACGATCCCGGACGTTCTCATCGTCGAGCACTTGTGCGAACTGCGGAAGGAATTGCTCCAGGAATTTTCGGTAGGTAGGCGAAGTGGCACTGATTTCGGGGGGCCATAATAGCTTGCCGAGGCTGTCCCATCGCTCGAAAATCCTTTGTGGGTAGCGACCGCTCGTGGGAGCGGGTGTGAAAAAGTGTGCCCATTCGACGTAGTCAGCCTGATGTTTTTTCGCGAGGCCGATCCAGCGGCGGACGTCGCTAAAATCGAATTCGTACTGATCATCGGCAACTCGTCGCACGCGCAGGAGCTGGGCTGGCCGCTTCAATATCTCGTGGCGCGCATTGAAAATGGGCGAATAGATCGTGTTGAAGTTGTGATCAACGAGATTCTTGATATATGCGTCGGCAAGCTGCCAAAATCGATCTCCAAAGGGTTCGATCTTGTAATATTCCCAAATCGAATCAGCGGATATCCAGTTTGTTGCGGGAAAGTCTTGGCGACGGTTCACGACGAGTCGACGGACGTCGAGCTTGACTGGCAAGCGAACACTGATGGGCTTCGCACCCGTCCAGCCAGGAAACCGAAAAGTGTCTTCGATCGTCAGAACGACCGTGAGGTCATGGATTCCGACCTCCGCATCAGCAGGCACTGAAAGTGTAATCCAAAAGGCGCCATTCGCCTCAGGACCGACATGCGCGGTCTGCTCAGGATAAAGTGGATCTGGAACAAGTCCCGGAACATGGCCGATGCCATCGATTTCATCGAGCGGCACATCGGTGTTCAGTTGTTTCAATGGCACATAACCGACTCGCCGAATCGTCGCGCCAGGAAAATCGTCTCCGAGAGCGGCACCCACGCGAACACTACAATCCTGCAGATTGCGAAAACAAGCCTGAAACGAGACTCTCGCGTTCCGTGCGCTGACCAGAACGAGGGGCGCGGCGCTACCCGGAAGGGAGTTGGGGTAGACTCGCGTGAGCGCGTTTTCCAACCAGAATCTGACGCCCGCTTGTTCGATCGGGTTTCCAGGGCGGTTCGTCGTTGAGGCGAACGCATCGCTCGCGGTCGGATAAGCCGCGGACAATCCCAGTGCCGACGCACCGAGAGCAACGGTTTTTAGCATCTCGCGACGCTGCATGGTGAATTCCATATTGGTGAAACGGTTGTCCGTTGCCGCAATTTGAGAATGGCGCTTAGCACTGCAACCAAGAGTGGCGCGACCGGATCAGGCTCGGGCACGGCCGTCTGTTCGGCCACACCAGGTCGCGTATTGCCAAAGTGTGCTCGCCAAACGGCATAGTCCTTGTCGTCGACGATATGATCCCCGTTGCCATCGGCGGCTAGATTCGTGGACGAACCGATTGTACGGCGCCATACCAGGTAGTCGCCGGCGTCGACTCGGCCATCTTGGTTGTAGTCGCCAGCCAGGAGAGGCGCGGTAAAGTTGGCAACGATGTGGCCGCTCGTTAGCTGCGGAGTGAACATCACGTAGTCGATGCCTTTGATCGTTTCCAACACCCAAGAAATCGGCACGCCGTTTATCGTAATCAATGACAACTCGTCTGCCTGCCAGTTAGCCGGAATCATAACCGTGAGATCGGTTCGGTCCGCACCCGCGAAATCAAAGTCGAAACCGAGCTGACCATTCGCATATGCAACGTTCAAGAACTTAGAATTGTCGCGCGCCCGGGTGAAATTAAGTAACATTTCGGCAGACCACATCGGAATGTCGTGCTGGTGACAATAAGCCCAAACATTGTTGATCCACGTATAAGTAATGTCATTGCCGTAGTAACGTACGGGGTGGATATTGTTGACGAACGCCGAGTAAAAGCCGAGAGATTCTGCTCGACTCAACATGCTTTCGACGATGGTGGTGGTTTGGCCCGCAGTCAGGCCAGCGTTCGCGAACCATTCGTCGGGCCATTGCGTGGCGGCTTGATAGATGCCGAGCAGTGCGCCATCGGAGTCGACAAATCGCTGAGGCAAGCCGCTGCCTGTTAAATAGCCGTTCGCGCTGAGTGGATTCACCACGCTAGTGCTCAGATAATGGTAGTAATTCGTATCGAGCTGGGTGCCATAGCCGGCCTCGATGCGTGCCATATCTACCCAGCCGGTCCAATCGATCGAATGGTTGCGTGCCGTGAGGGCACGATGACCGAACTTATCGAGCAGTGCCGAAGCCACCCGCCCGTAGGCGTTCGTGAGTGCTTCTTCGGCTCCTGCGCCGTCGGCGCCGTCGCCATAGACGTGAACGCCGACTTCATTGCCAGCAGCGCGCCACTGAGCTTCCAGGCTTGCCGACGTATTGGCGACACCAAAGTCGCGCAAATAGACGCTGAATTTACCGCCGTACCTGGCAGCGTCATCGAGTATCTGATTAAACTGCGCGCCGTAATTGTCTTCTCCGTCACCTGTGTTCACTATGATCGTTTTATGCATGCCAGGCAGATACCACATTCGCGGCAACGGGATGCGGGAATCGCTGATAATAACATTCGAGAGGACTCGCTGCAGCTCGTCTGCGTGTGGAATCCACATGCGATCTGGATCGTAGTAGGTCGTGCCATCGGTCCGGGTAAACATGTCGTGCGGTCGATACTCTGGAACGCCGTCGCCTTCAGTGTTTTGCCAGGCAGGATTACCTTGGCGCGACAGCACCACGCTCGTGGCTGGATCGAACGCAAACGCTACTGCCCGTCCCTTGCCGTACGATGCTTCAGTAACTGCCGGATGGGCGGAAGCGGTCGCGGCATCGTCGTACAAATAAGCTAGCGGTGTGGCGCCCGCAAGCGTGTAGTTCGCCGCAACGCCATGGTATTGCAGCGGGCCATGGGTTACTCCTTGGGTTGTGGGCGAGGCCGGGTTCACGGCGAAGTATTGCAGGTATTGTTCGGTGCGATCGCTGCCAACTTGAATGCCAAAGACATCGGACAAGCCCTGGCTGGGGCGGGCGCTGATCAGTGTGCCGCCGTTCTGAACATACGTTCGCAGCAACTGCTGTTCGGGGACCGTCAGATCCATTTCGGCGGTGACGATTGTTTTGTATGAAGCGAGCATCGCGGCCGGATCGGCTCTGGACCACCAGTCGCTGCGGTCAGCTTCATCAAACGACATGACTCCCTCGCCGCGCATCATCTCGGCGAAATAGGTTCCGAAAGGATTCACCGAGTTTTGTGAATCGCGGAGCACCAGCACTGGCGCACCTGCCCGCGTAGGCTGTGCGGTAAACGAGATGACGAACGCCACCACACCAACGACGAGCCCACTAGCTGTCGGCTTTTGCCAACGATCGGCCATGAGGCGCTTATTTGTGAAGGGCATCGTCTTTCTCCGAACTGACGGCCGGCTTTGTCACAAGCTTCAGCAGCACTCCCTGGCCCGGAGGCAGGCAATACCACGGTGCTGGAAACGGCTTCAATTCGCCCGTTATCGGCGATACGTATTCGACTCTCTCTGGAGGCACGGTGAATTCAGGTCGGCATGGAACGGAATTCTTTAGGTGCTTATTGACGATCATCACCCATCGTGAGCCATCCTCTTCGCTCGTGAAGTCGCCGATTATGAACGCATCGCCTGCCGAGAGGCCTTTTACGAGCGTATCGGGGCCAATGCCCCGGTTCTGTTCGGGCACTTCTCCCACGTGGTACACCGCGTCGGAACGCAACTTGAGCAGAGCTGGCGCGATGTTCTGAATCTGGCGGTTCATATTGCGCACCCAGTTCCAGGCTTCGGTCTTTGCACCAAACTGGTCCAGTGGCGCGCCGCGCCAATCACCCAGATCGGGCGCTTCTAGAATGGGTAGCTCGCGGCTGATGAACTTGTAGTAGCATAGCCCACGCGCGCCATAGGCGAGTGCGCCGTAGGCTTCCAGGCGAAGTCCTGCGGGAGTCGGCTCAGCGTAGGTCAAATGAGCGACGCTGAGGAAAATCGTCCAGAACGGCAGCTTCGAGCGGACCGCCGCGCTGCGCACCTGCGCCATATTCGCCCAGTAGCCGTAGGAGAAGCTGCCATCTTGGCCTAAGGGGTAGTTGTCGTAGCTGAGAATTGTGGGATGGCAGGTGTCGATAAAGCTGTTCAGATATCCGTCGTAGCCAGTCCCCATGCCGGGAGTGAGGTTGATGTACGGCCATTTGCCGGGCGCTAGCTCACGCACCATCGCGACCGACTTCGCAAGTTCGGCGAATTGAGTCGGATCAGGTTCGTCTTTCAAGTGATAACCGTATACTGCCGGATGATTATTCACCTTTTTGATGAGGGCGGGCAAAACTTTGGCCGCGCGGTCGGCTTGGAAGGGCTGATCCCAGCGTGCGGGCGTGATCTCCGGATCGAACACAATCGCCTGGATGCCAAGTTTTTGGCAGGTATCGAGAGCTTTGGGAGGAACGAATGCAACCAGGTTGATCCCGCATTCGGCCATGGCGCGGAGGGTAGGTTCGTCGTCGGCATAGTCCCAGGCCATCAGGGGCAATAGATCTTTCCCAAGGGTCTCTTTGGCCTGGCTCGCCGTTGGCATCAGCAGCAGGATAGCGATCCACAACAGAGTAGTCTTACAAAGTTGGTGCATTGATAGAATTCATTCTGTTTAAAAGGTGGCGAGGCGTTTCTCACTTACTGCGCGGCCGTGCTGGTTTTCGCAGTTTCGGCCGCCGGCGCGGTCAGGATTTTGCGGAGGGCATGTTCGATCCAAGCCTTGTTTTTAGGAAAGTCGGCGTAGGTTTTGATGTCGGAGAGGAGCGGATCCGCCGGATCGATGCCGGCGGTCTGCAAAATCGCATAGTCTTGCAACGATTCGGCGAAGACCTCCCAGCGGATCGAATCGATCGGGCCGTTCGGGCCGGGGTAGATCACAAACGGGTCGCCATAGGGAATCCCAGGCCAGGCCGCGGCCGCGCCTTCGGTGAACGGGTCGATCAGCTTTTCTTGCTCGATCGCATGCCAGTAGTTGAATCCCCAATGAAGAAATCCCTTGGCTTTGAGGCGATAAAACAACCAGCCGCTCATTCGGATTTTAGGCAGCGGCGTATCCATGAACCGATTCACCCAGGGCCCCGTCGGCCCGCAACAGAAGTAAACCCAATGCGGAACGCCCGCATCGCCATAGGCTTTAGCCGAGCTGACTATCGGGATCGGCATATCGGTCAGGCCCTGCTTGCCGTACTCGAAATCGCTGAGCGCGTCCATGACATTCATCCAGGGCGCGAGCTCGCGCAAGAGGTGGCGGGCAGCTTTATAGTTTTCGATATGTTGGCCGGACCCCGGCTCGTCGGAAAGATGAAAGTGCGATGTGTCGAGCAGCTTCTCCTCGACGAGGAACTTATGGAACTCGGGCAGAAACTGCTTCAGGAAATTGACATAAGTTGGCGAGAGCGCTTTCGTATCCGGCGGCCAAAGCATGACATATTCATCGCCTTGCCTCTTATACACCCGCATGCCGTTTTCGACCCCCCAGTAGATCCACATGTGCGGCCATTCAAATTCACGGAAGCCCAACTCACGACACATGTCGGTAAACCGCTTCACTTGCGACCAGTCGAACGTGTATTTGCCAGGCGCTGGTTCGTTCACGATCAGTAATTGGCAGGGACGCTTGAATGTTTCCCGTCGCATAAAGAGCGAGGGCACATAGATAACGTTGGACCCATGTTCATACATGTCTTTCAGTTGATCGCGAGTCAGATTCCACCACCGCTCATCTTCGAACATGCCTGTTTTGTAGTAGTCCCAGGTTGCTTCGCCGCGCCACCAATGCGTTACCGGAAAATTCTCCCGCGGTTTCACGACAAATGGACTGACTTCTAAAGTGACAGGCAGCTCAACGGGTTGCTTCTTGCCTCCGAGCAGGAAGCGGAATTTCAGGTCGCGCTTTCCGGGTCTTGCGTCGGCCGGAATCTTGAGGGTTACCCAATATGAGCGGCTTTCATTTGCGCCGATCAACGTCGCCGTGTTCGGATACAACGGGTCGGGTACCAAGCCCGGAAGCAAAGCCTTGCCGTCGAGTTCCGACGGATCGGTGCCATGGGTGAGGTGCGGCATCGGCACGAGGCCGACCAAACGGATCCGACCTTCCAGATCGGCCGCTCCATTCATTTCGGCGTCGACATGCAGCGGCACCGCTCGGCTGGTTCGAATGCAGGCCTGAAACGAAACCGTTCCGTTGCGGGGCGCAAGCAGCTCCAACCTGGCGTCCCCCGGCGCGGTATTTGGAAAGACGCGTTGGAGGGAAGACTCCAACCACAGCGAAGTCGATGGCTTGGCTTCAGCATCGATCGAGGCCACGACGGGTTCAGCCGCGCAGATTCCGCCGCATTGGAGCGTGATCACAAAGAGCGTCAATCGAAGGCAGGTGCAAAAGCGTGTGCTCATGGCAAGGTCCTATTCACTCCAACGAGCGAGCCGCAAACCACCGCCGCGATCCGACATTCACAGTTACTTTTCGAACGTCACGGTCAAATCAAGTGGTTCGCGGGCATTGGTTAGCCGAACGGTTTGGCCCTCGACCTCAATTGAGGCGTTCGATGTCGCCTCGGCATGAGCGACCTTGAGCCCATCCGGATGGCGGAAACAAATCGAGATCGTTTTCTCCGAGTTGCGTGTCGGCGGGTCGAGATGCAGTCGAAGATGTTGGCTGTCGGGGACTTCGGTTTCGTAACTGACGGGGCCGAATAAAGTGGGCGCGTTACGCACGGAAATCCGCTTGCCAGGCTCGAGCCATGCTGTTGGTATGCCTTGGCAGAGGATCAACTCTTTGCCTTCTTCGCGCAGCAGCATGTACCGCAAGAGTCTAAGCTGCGCGGTACAAGAAAACGTATGTGGTAACGTGTAGTGGTTGTCGCCCGATTTGTAGAGCGTCACCTCAACGGGCGAGAATGTTTCACGCGTCATGCCGTACGCCAGATAGGTCCAAAGACCGAGCACGGCCTTCCGAGCTTCGCCGTTTCGCAGTCGATCGAGCAGATAACCTGTGGTGTAGGCGTGGTCGATGCCTTCCTGAAATTCGCAGACACCTGCGGCCAGGCCACCATGTTTTTCGAGCATATCGACATAAAGTTTCGCGCGCGGGTCGCCGGCCGGAAAGAACTCGGAATCGAGCAGATCGGCGGCGACCAGTCCGTAGTACTCGCCTCCCTTGTACTTGCTCAGCTTGAGCAGCCGGTGCGTATCGGGTTCGATCGGTAGCATCTGCACGCCGTCGTGGTCGAAGATGGCGGAATCCATCGATCGGAAAATGTCTTGCCGGAATTTCGCCCCTTCCTCGGCATACCTTTCTGCCTTTGTCTGCTCGCCAATTTCCTGCAATGCCAGTGCGGCCTGCTCGAGCCCCTGGCAGCACAGAATGTTGCCCATGTAATTGAACACGGGATCGTTGTAGTCATTGTAGGGGCGAAACTTGATCAACCCGCGACACATGCCCGAAGCCGGAGCTTCCTTCCTGCGCTCGATCACCCAGTCGCAGGCGTTTATGATCGCGGGCTGAACCGTCTTCAGCCAATCGGCATTCTTGGTGAGGAGGTAGTGGTTTGCCAGAGCCAAAATGAGCGCGCCATGATCGGGCAGGCCACACTCTTGTGTATAGAGTCCGTCCGGCTGCTGGAAGTGGATTTGAGTGGCGAGCATTTTCTCGGCATAAGCAGGGTCGCCGTAATGATCGAGTTCGGTGGCGTGGCGCGACATGCTGTGACCAAAAATGATGTCGTAGAAGCCTGCGCCATCATGAACTTCGAGTCGACCGTCGATCACGTCGGCATTTAGCAGCGAGTAGGCAAGCCACGCCCGGTAGGCCGCGTTGACACGTGGATCGGGCACATCGAACGGCGAGCACCGTGCCAAACGGTCGCGCCAAGCGCGTGCGGACAGACTGCGAGCAGCCTCAAATTCGGCGTTGGAGATTTCGATCGCTGTTTTAGGATCAGGATGCCGGAAGCGGATGCAAAGAGTCAGCAGGCCCGTATCGTCGGGCTTGGGCGTCCACGTGATCGGCTTCTCTTCTTTGCCCGTGAGGCGAATCTTGTTTGGCAGCCCGCTAATGTCGCCTCTGTTCCAGATGCGGACTCGCAGGTACGCGTCTTGCGGTTCGGTAGGGCTGAAGTCCTTCGCCCAACCGAATACCTCGAGTTCATACTCGGTCTGGCCACGTCGGTTCTTCAGCGTGACAATCGGGATGCAGCCATCGAGCAAATGGCGTGTGGCCTGTGTGGGCTCGTCGGCAAACAGCGTGCCCGCTCCCTCGCCAAACAGAAGCCAAGCGACCGGGCCCTCCCAAGGGCTGGCGTCGATGCGACCGAGCCAATCAACGCCGATATCGGTTTTCTGACCGGGTACGCCTACCAATTCGCGAGCATATTTCATCCCCGGATAGAAGCGGGCGATGTCGTCATAGGTAGGGTCGCGCTCACTATGAATCAATAAGCCGGCAATCGGGTCGGGCCTTACCATATTGAGCCAACGCCGCTCTTCATCGGTCATTTTCCACGCGGCGCGAGGTGTTTCACTGACGCTCACCGCGCCTACGGCGCCGCGCTTGCCGCGGCCAACCGAATCGGTATGCACGATCGATTTGTCGGCCGGGTTGATATCGTAGTTCTTGCCGACAACTACCAAGTCGGGAGGTCCGGTAAACTGTGTTGTGCGTTCGATTGTGCGGAGGGTCGTCCAAACTTCCTCGGCGCCGACTTTCGCGAATTGGAATCGAATGCAGTCTTGCCCCAGTTGAATGCGCATAAGATGCGGGGCGCTTCCAAAGCAGCCCGTATGATCGGCTTCAGCAGTAGTTTCGTCGCGATGTTCGATGGTGTGAAAGCGAGCGAACGGCGTGGGAGATACCTTGCCCGTGCCCACGAACGCGCCGTTGTTCCAGACAAGATAGACAGTAGCGGCATCAACGATTCGGGCCGTTACACTCGTGTGGTCGACGCCGAGCGAGTGTTTGACGACGGCGTGTTGGTCGGCAGGAACTTCGAATACCAGCAATCCGTCGCCCGCGGCAACGGTTGCTCCCTCGGATTTATCGAGGGTCCATTCGGGCGGAATCTCCTTTCCGTTGAACTCCTGCTGAAATGGGAGCTGAACGGGAGCGGCGGCGACGGCGTGTAGACCGAGGAGCCACGCAGCACTTAGCAAGGCAGCGACGCGAACGGCACGAAATGACAGAAGGAGTTTGAACATCAACAGCTCGCACGGGCTATTGCACGCGCGCAACGCAAGGAATTCGAATCCGGACGACCACAACGAATGTGGTCAACATGGGATCGGCGTGGAACGTAACTGGGGATACACTCATTTGTCGCCCTTGGGCGACGTTTTGCGGTTGGGTTCCAGCGAGGCGGTTTCGATGACCAGCTCCTTTTCGGCGGGATGCACAACATCATTGACGCGTAGCGTTTTGAGCCCAACTAAAGGAGGAGCGTGAAGCACGATTTTTTTCGGCTGCTTGTGCCAATCGGCGGTCAGGGAAACATTCAGTTCGCTGCTGTCGGCCGATGGTTGAAAGCGCAGGCTGACCGGTCCGAAGATCGTCGCCATTTTTTCGAACCGCGTCGGGTGGTTCGCTGCGAGCCAAGCACCCGGGACCAGCCGTAGCAAGTGCAGTTCATCCTCCGCGATCTGATCGTCGATAACGGCAAGTCGCATGGAGTGGACCATCAATGCGCCCGGGGCAACAAGCGCGCAGATGCCGTGGCGATGTTCCACGCCGCTAAAGGTCTGGGGCGAGAGGCTGGCGGCCAGCAGGCCGTAGATGCCTTCTAGAAAATGCTGGCGGTCGCCCGTCTGCCATGAGCAGACGATATTGAAGCTGTAGCAGGGCTCACAGGATGAGACTTCGTGCGTCAATATTGCACGCTGGTGCATATTACCGCGCGGATCGTACAGCTTGGTCGGCGGTCCCTCACGGTAGTAGCTCAGCGCGCTTTGCATTAACGGGTCATTTCCTGGAAGGAGGCCCCCATACGTCAGCACGAGCGGGCCCGTATCGAGGTAGAAAGGATGACTCTGATCCGGCGGTCCATTGAGTGATGTCGGGACCAACGCGTGAGCGTTGCCGGCATCGTCCTTCCAAGTAGGCATTTTGGCGGCGCGGTTCCGAAACGCCTCGACAAAAGCTTGTTTGTACTGCTTTGCTTCGGTGGCGTATTTTTCAGCAGCAGGGTGCTTGATTTCGCGCAACAGCTGAACGGCCGATTCGAGGCCTTTGTAGTTCCAGGCGATATTCCACACAGCTTGCGTTGGTACCCCCGTGTCGGTAGCAACCGCCGGCGGCAGCACACCGGGAACAGCGCCGGCAACGACCTTGGCTCGGTTGGTGCGAATAAATTCGCAGGCCTTGAGAATCGGCTCGAGCCAGTGGTCGATGAATTGCTTGTCGTCCGTCAGGAGTCCGTGGTAGGCCACGGTATGCAACACCGAACCATGGTCTGTCAGCCAATCGATCGAGCTGAGCTCGCGCGGTGCGCCGAAGTAGCCAGGATCGGGTGAGTAAGCTTCCCCCGGCGGTTTCGCTTCGCCTTGATGATTGCGAAAGATCTCCATGTTCTGGGCGACAGCATCGTGATATCCGAGCGGATCGAGCAGCATGTGGGCGGCCATGCACGTAGGCGTGGGCCACAAGGTGTCGTAGTTCCAAGAACCGGTGAGGAAGGAGGTCTCCCGGTTGGCAGGATTTGTTTCCGAGATCACCTGGGCCAACTCCGTGAGCCGGCGAAAGGCTTCATTGACCTCGGGTTCTGGTGTATCGACAACCGCGGCAGTTTCCGGGCGCTGCGACCAATAGCGGTCCATTTGCTCGAGCGCCGCGTCGAAGCCGACTTCGGCTTCAGCGGTGACAGCGGCCGCCTCGCCCGGAATCATCGGGAGAACGAAGTCGACGAACTTTCCCTGCTTGGCGGGCAAGTTGACCTGCAGGAAATAGTCGTGGCTACGTTCGCCGCGCTCGACGAGCATGACCGAGCCATCGGTAAGCATGGCAATGAGCCGCAGCTTGCCATCGGGTTCAACCAATCTGCAGCACGAGAAAGGACGATGGTCGTAGCCCTCTCGTTTTAGCTCGCGAGGGTATAGACGCCGATCGGGGTGAACGGTCAGATTCTCTTCGTGCCACATGCTGCGCTGCATCATCGACGGGTTACCCAAGTGAATGAGCATGGTGCTTGTCGGCGGAGCGTCGAGCGGATCCACATGCTCGACCGACAAGCGAATCCACGCGTACAGCGGTTCGTGTCCGGTTTCGACGGGTTTCCCCGAGGGCGTGTGGGCAAACACTTCTTCGCGCAAAACCACTCCGGTGTTGCCCGTTTGGTGCGTGATCGGCCAGCGCGTCGACAGTAGCGGTGTGGGACGTGGATCCCAACCTTGCAGCCCGACACCGCCATCCGGTGAGGCGCTCAACTGATAAGGTTGCGACCGAACCGGCGGTAGGCTGCCGTCGAGCGACGGCACGAATGTGAGTTGAACACCCGAATCGGCAAACGGCGCGAGGTAGGTCTTGATGGGGTGGCCCCCGATGTCGCGCAGCGGGTGAGGATCGGCGAGAACCGTCCCGTTGTACAAAACATTAAAGCGAAAGGGGTGATTCTTGACACCCACGGGCGTCCAAACGTTGCGTAACGCCGGCCACCACGTTCGCGCCGTGGCGGCGCTGGGATCACCGGAGCACGTTTCAACCGCCCACAGCAAATGAGCGCTACCCAGCGAGCCCACGAGAACCGTAGCGACGGTGACGAAGCGAACGATCGTCGAGAATTGGCGCAGAGCAGGAGGCGTCATCATGGCAGCGGAGCCGGAGGGGGGAATCTCTTGGAAGGGGCAAGTTCGCGGGCGGCGGAATCGCGGTGACGATTCACGTCGCGATTTCATTGCAGGTCAAACGTTTCATCTCCTTTGATCGTGCCTTGCGCACGATAAATGCCAATCGCAATCGAATCGTTGATGAAACGCACCGAACCATCTGCATATACAAAATTCAAACCACCGGGATGAAGGCTACTGAAGCCGTTATGGATGGTAAGGTCGGGTTTGGTGGGGCTTTTGTCGGCCCCTGGTGTGGCCAAATTCGGATAGATGGCTGCGGTGGCCGTGGCCTCGATCGTATGAGCCCAGGAGAAACCCATGCCGTAGCAGTCGGTAGTCGGACAGGAAGCTCGCGATTCATTCCAGACTTGTTCACCAGCCACGAAGGTTTTTGATGTACCATCCGTCGCTTGGCTGAGCTTGATAGGATTGACGAATCCCTGCGCAGGCAAGATCCCATCGCCAAATGCCCAAGGTTCGTACTGCCCATTGGTGCCGATATTCGCCCACGGCCCCCAACCATAATTCGAGCCGAGCACGCCCTTGTAATTCGTAAGGGCCACCGTCAGTACGCCTGCCATATAGCGAGACTTGGCGCGATTGATGGGACTGTTGTTCTTCATTTCATCGCTGGGGCAGAACAGCATGGGGATATTCGTACCGATTGCGACGTTGTTGGTGAATGTCTGGTTAGGTACACCTCCCTGGTCATACAATTCCGCCGACTCGATGTAGGGCAGGATCGATGCAATCCAACTCCAGGCTTTGGCGCCAGGGCCTGTCGACGTTCCCCACGCTGTCGGATACCCGTAGTCGCTGTAGCGGTTGAAGGGCACCGTCTTCATGCTCGACTCGAAATTGAGAACCCCGATCCCGAGTTGTTTGAGATTGTTCGTGCATTGAGACCGTCGCGCTGCTTCACGTGCGGCTTGGATGGCCGGAAGCAGTAGCGCTACCAGAATGCCGATGATGGCGATGACGACGAGCAACTCAACGAGCGTAAAGCCGGAAATCCTTCGTGGTGATCCATTATGGCGCATGTGCCGTGTCCTCCTCGCTCCGAACCATCGATTGACCAATCCAAAAACTCATCGATTGAACTGTCCGGAGCCTCGTACGCCTGAGCTAATTCGTAACGGAGAAATCATAAGCTCCCGGAGCGGCATCCTTCTTGACTTCCGTAGCTAAAGGGGTCGTCTTCGCGTCGAGGTATTTGTGATTGATAATCATCACTGGCAGACGATTGTGGCGAGCGGCCTCCTCGCGAGTCTCGGACGCGAAAACAACGACCTTATACTTGCCCGCTGGCACACCTTCCTGCTGAGGCGTTAAAAACATGCTGTAGGTTCCGTCCGGGCCAACCTCACCGGTAGGTTGAATCAGACCTGAGCCATCTCGAAAGGAGATGCTGCCGCCCGTCGTAAGCGGCTTACCATTCATGCGGACCGTACCGCGGACCGGAATTAGCTCCGGCCCCGATTGCTTCGAACTGCAGCCGTTTAGGACTAGGCCAAGGCAGATGGCACTCCAGCCGACATACCGGCGGATCGCGGAACCACCGGCGCCGCGATCGACACCGTTAGCGCCGCGAACTTGAGTTTCCCTCGCCATGACTAATTTCCTTGAGCGAACTATTGAATTGCCGCACCGCGCTTCTTGCGTGGCACAGAACCGATCGCCAGCGCCAGCATGCTGATAACAAGCATGGCCGGTTCCGGCACCGCCGCCGCAGCAACGGCACCATTTCCGCTGCCACTGGTGGCCCCGAAGCGACTGCGCCACAAGTTGTATTGTGCAATACCAATCGTGCCGCCAATGGCGTCGTTCGGAAGGTGGTTCGTCGTACCAACGTTATTGCGCCACACGACATAATCTGCCGCGTCGACCACGCCGTTTCCGTTGTAGTCGCCGTTGACGCCGCTTCCGCCCAGGCTCAGCACAATACTGTTCCCCACGATGCCGATATGGAACGTACCGGTGTCGCTGGGGTCGAGTGTCAAGCCAGCCGCATTAAGTCCCCCGCTCGCGGTTAGAAGCGTGTAGGGGCCTACAGGCGTAAAGCCAGACTCTAAGGTGACATCGAGAATCCCCGAAAGAGTTGCTGACCCCGTAATGTTGAAGAAGTCAGTGTTGGTCGGTCCGAGATCGAACAGCAGTTTGCCGGTACTCGTCAGATTTGCGGCGATTGGTGTCGTGCCGGCCGTTCCAAGCGAGCCGGAATTCGTGATCGTGCCACCGCCAGTGACGCCGACGTTCAGGTTGGTGATCCCGGCGCCCGAAATAGAAAGCGCCTTGCCGTTGAGATTCACCGTGTTGTTGAAATCAATACTCGCACTAGCAGCGACGGTAACTGTGGTATCATCGGCGATCCGCACCGGCGCTTGCAATTGATGCGTACCGCCGAGCACATTGATCGTTGGATTGATCGTGCCGCTGGCAGTATTGGCCTTCAACTCGACTGTTCCGCTGCCGCCGATAACGACAGTGGTTGTGTTGTTGAACTCCAAGCCGTTGACGCTAACAATCGAGTTGGTGTAGATGGTCTGGGGACTGGTAATCGTCGTGCCGAAGACGGCAATCTGTTTTCCTGGGGTCTCCGTTCCAGGAATCATGTGCGGAATCCAACTGGCGTTCACATTCCAATCACCCGAGAGGTTCCCGATCCAATTCGCGCGAACGAAATCATCACCAGCGACGGTGAAGTTGTCGATCTGTGCCGTTCCACTGCGCAACATCATGGAGGCATCAAGTGTGTAGGTATGACCGTCACCGTCGGCAGAAATCGCACCGCCGAAAAAGGGGAATTGACCGTTTGGCAGCGTGCCGGGGATCGGTGTCAATGTGCCACCTGCGGTTACGTCACGGTAAGAGACACTATATGAACTATTGTCCAAGTCGAGGCCCATGGTGAACTCGAAAGTGTGCCCTAAAACGTAGGTTCCCATGTTGGGCAGCGCGAAACCGGTTCCTACCAAGATCTGTGTGCCGCTGAGAAGAATGAGGGCTGGGCTACGTCCATCTTGGCCCAGGAAGGCGCCGGCTTGGCCTGTTCCCACACCGTTCGCGTTCATGTTGATTAAGAACGAGCTGGTGATATCGAATCCATCATTACCGTGCGTGGTGCCGAAAACCGCGTACCGTTTACCGGTATCGCTGGCGCCCGTCGCACCCGCACCCGCAGGCACGGATGTTTGCGTATAAAGAGCCGACTGCGCGCCGCTCAGCGGAGCCGAGTTCGAAACCACGACCGTGCCGTTCAATGCACCACCGAAGAAGGGATCGGCCAGTACATAGGCGGGATTAACGAACCCGTTCTGTCCGACCAAGGGGCCTGTTGTGAATGGCGGATTCTCGAAATCGAACGTCGTCGCCTGGGCGGGACCGGAAATAGCTGCGGCCGCAATCAACCCAACAATCGCCGCAACGGTGAACCTGGGCAGCCGAGTTGGACGTTTGCGCTGCAGGACGATGCCGGCTAAAGCAGCGAGAAACAATGTTCCACTGGCAGGCTCTGGCACGCTCGCGCCGACATAGTCGAGCAGCAGGCTACCTCCGCGAGTGGCTAATTTGAAAATCCCGACATCGCTTGAATCGAGCGCTAGCGCATGTACATCGAGCCGACCACCGGCGCTGACAATCGTAAATGATTGCCCCGGCGCAAGCCCTGGCTGCGGGAGAACATCCAGAATTCCGGCCAGGACGGCATCACCGGTAACGTTGAACGCCCCTCCTCCGCTGCCGCCGACCGAGACCAGCAGCGTTCCATCAGTAACCAAATTGCCGTCGATATCGACATCAGTGAGCGCAGCGACCGTGCCGCTACCCGCGACGGTGCCGCCACCGATGATGCTGTTGTTGATATTGACCGTACCGGTGCTGGTAAGCTTCTTACCGTGCAAGTCAATTACATTGTTGAACGTGAGCGATGCGCCGGAGGCGACCGTAACTGTCGTGTCGTCGAGGATGTTGACCTTGAGTTGCAGCTGATGGCTGCCGAGGCTGACGGCGATGGTTGGATTGACGGGGGTTCCGCCAGACGTATCGGCTTGCATCGAGATGCTCCCTGTCCCGGTAATCGTATAGCTGTTGGCACTATTGAATTCGAGGCGGTTCACCGAGCGATCGCCGTTTGTGTAAATTGTCTGTGGCGAAGTGATAACATTGCCGAAGATTGCGGTCTGACGGCCCGGGGCGCTCCCCGGTACGCCAGTCGTCGGCCCCCAGTTTTGCGGGACTCCCCAATTTCCAGACTTATTCACGTTCCAAGTCAAGGTGGAGATGACCGGGCCGACGCCGGCTGCCAGTGTGATGTCGTCGAACTTAGCAGTTCCACCGCGCAGAAGGAGGCCGACATCTATCAAGTACTCGCCATTCGGTCCCTCCGGCGTGAATGGCGCTAGGAACCCGAGCGTTTGCTGAAATTCAAGTTGATTCGTGGTGAGATTATTGACTGTCAGCACATAGTTGGCTGCGTCGAAGTCCACCTCGTACTTGACTTGTAAGACGTCTCCCGCGAAGTAGACGAAGTTAGGAATGGTGACGACTGAGTTCGTATCCGACGCGGCCATTGAGGCGCCTTCTAAGCGAGCAAACAATGGACTGGAGCCGCCGACTGCATTGTTGGAGAGGTACAATCCGGCCACGCCGTTCGGGTTCACACCATTGCCGCCCGCGCTCAGTAAGTAAGACACGGTCAGATCCACGCCGGCTACGCCGGCACTGGCAGAGATGACTTCCGGCTTAACGACATCGCTAGCCCCGGTACCCGCGGCAGCAGTTGTCTGGTTGTAGACGAACGACTGCGTGCCCGAGAGAGGTGCAGACGTCGATATGTCGGTGCTGCCGTTGACATCAAATCCCGGCCCCACGTAGCCAGGCCGAACCCAGCCATCCTGCCCGATAATTGCGCCGGGCGTATAAGGCGGGTTTTCAAATGTGATACTCACTGCGAAGAGACAGGGAGTAGCAATGGCGACGAACAAAACAGCAACTGCGCCGCGAGCGAGCTGCCGGCCGGATTCCCGTGTTAACATTGCAAGGGTTCCCAAGTTTAAAAAGTACTTGCCGTTTACCGCTGCCGCCTTGTTCCAATTACACCTAGAGCTCCCATTGTTCATGTGCAGGCTCGCAATGAGTCACTCTCTAAAGTCTTCCATAGTTCGCGATACGATCGGTTGCCGTTCGCGCGATCGTACTTGAACGCTCCTTACCCGATGTATTAGGACGCCCCTCAAACCTATTTGCATCAACGACGACTCCGCTGGCAGAGCCCAGCGAAAACGGCACTAAGCGCCAGCATTCCCAACGCCGTCGGTTCGGGGACAGCATTTCCCGAGACCATGATGTTGTCGATACGGCCAGCGCCATACCGGAATGCCGCGATGACATCGACGTCGTAAGTGCCATCCGGATTCGCTGCGTACGGAACCGCAAAGCCGCGAACAACTCCCGAGGAGGTAAGCGGAGTTCCCGCTGTGACGTCACGATAGGCGACGGTGTACGTCGATGAATCAAAATCTGCGTCAATGTGAAATTCCAGCGTGTGGTTCTCTGAAAATGCGGCGGCGGCGAGACTGCCTCCAAAGTAGAAAAATGCTGGGCTTCCTCCGAAATCAGCGTACTCCTCGATACTTGGGATCGTGCTACCTGCATTGTTGAGCCGGAACCCAATCGGCGTTACCCCACTTGCACCAGATGGGCTAAGAAAGAGCCCGTCTACGCCATACCCCAGCGTCTGGGCTGCCAAGCTCGTCGACGAGATCAAGACCGAAACATTAAGATCGGCCGTCGAAGTCCCGTCTTTGGAGATTGTGATGAGGTCGGATTTCACCACGTCCGCTCCATTCGGCGCCAGCGTCGTATCGGTCCGCGTGTAACTTAGCGACTGGCTTCCGGCGAGAGGACCAATCGTCGAAACGTCGACGGTTCCATTTAACACTGGAAAATAACCGGTAGCCGCCCATCCGTCCTGACCGACAACGCTCCCAGTCGTATAAGGCGGATTCTCAAAATCGATGGCGGTTGCAGCGGCGGGACGATCACCGCCAGCAACCAGTAGAATTACGAACACTACTACACCCGCACATCGAAAACAACACGTTCGCATGAAGCACCTCCAGCATGGCTGACTAGTCAAATCAAACACCAACGCAAATATCTTCTGCTAATTTATCCGTCGTCTGTCCGGTGCTGTTCTTCACTGTGCCTGAGTCGACGATCGCAAAGCGTACTCGCGATTGCCATCCTTTCTCTCCACGACTCCACAACGTAATCGAACATGGCTGCGCGTGTGGCCTTTGATTTCGCATCGACTTGATGCAACGCGCATCATCTCGCGGCTGCCCTACCCCCCCGAGATCAACGGCCATTCTACCGCGGCGAATCGCCCCGTCAACACAATTTGTTACAAAATTGTAAACTAATTCGAGGATGGCAACGAATGCAGCCAAGACGTCGATATAGCACAAATTAAGCTTGTTTATGGCACGCAATCGTGGATAGGAATCGCTTTGAATGCTTGACGGAGGGTTCCATGATCGCTAAAGTTCTAATATTGGAATCAATTCGTGGCATGCCCGGACGGTCGCCGGCTAGGCTCATGGGCTACTTACAGCTGCGAAGTGTAGTCGGTCGAGGGCTACCCTCCGCGTTGGCTTACAGCATCAACGATGAAAACACCGTCCGCTAAAAAGTCGATCGCTGGCCCACCGACGGGTTCGAATGTGCTGTGGCATAGCGCTAAGCCGAATTCGAAGCGAGCCTACAATCGTTCGTTGGTATGCGCATCGTTGTTTCATGAAGGGCCTCGCTCGCGTATCGGCTTAAAATTGGCGACCGGGTTACCCATGTCGCGCCTGTCCGATATTTGCGGTGGGTTGCTGCAGGATGGCGTGATTCGGGAGAGCATGATCGCGCCGGCCAACGGTAGCGGCCGAGGGCGGCCTCAGGCGCTATTGGAGCTCGATTTCAGCCGCCTCGGCGTCGCGTGCGTTCGGTATGATCAAGATCAGGTGACGACCGCTCTCGTCGATCTTGGGGGAAAGGTTCACTGGAAGCGCCGTTGGAATGGGCCATTTACAGGTGATGCCAGCACGATGCTGCGCACGATCTCGAAACATCTAAAAAGTACGATTAAGCTCGCGTCGGCAACCGGCCTGAATTTGGTGGGGGTTGGCGCCGCCGACCCGGGAACGGTTGATGTCGCTACAGGCCGCTCGATTCGCGCCGTCAATATGCCCGGCTGGATCGATGTTCCCGTCGTCGAGACCTTGAGCGAGAGTACGAAACTCGCGGGTGTCATCGAACGTAGCGACGGCTGGCAGGCCCTTGGCGAAGTAGCGTATGGCGCGGGACGCGGATCGCAACATGTGCTGTTTGTCACGTTGCTGGAAGGAATCGGCGGCGGCATCGTCGAGGGAGAGCATCTGCTCTCGGGACGTGACGGATCGGCCGGTGAAATCGGTCATACGCGGGTTTCGATCGACGGGCCGCTTTGTGGCTGCGGCGGTCGCGGCTGCCTGGAGGCATATCTTGCTCCCGCGCGGTTGGCTGCGTTGTGGCGCGGCGTTCCGGCGGTTGAGCTCGATAAGATCATTCCCCAAGGTGAAGTTCCTGGCGATGACTTCGATCAAATGCTCGTGGCTGCGCAACGTGGTGATGAAAAAGCGCTCGAAGTTCTGACCAACGCCGCGCGGGCGCTGGCCATCGGTTTAGGGAATGCGGTGAGCTTGCTGAATCCGGAACGAATTATTCTTGGTGGCCGCTTTGTAGCTGCCGGAGACACGCTCCTGCCGCTGTTGCGCCAGGCACTGCCCGAGTTTGCGTTGCCTGAGTTGGTTAAGAACGTTGACGTGCGGCTCGCTGAATTGGGCGAAGACTCGGCATTTCTCGGCATCACTGCCCATGTGCGCAATCGCTTGTTCTCCTACCCCTCGATGGGTGGCACCGTTCATCAACCCTCCAGGTCTAAGCGGAATACGTCTGCTATCGCTTCGGCTCAATGAGTATCCGCATCCGTCAGATCGATGCTCGAATTGTAGATTTCCCAGTCCGCATGGATGGAGCGATCGTCTCGTCGCTGGGCCGCCACACCGCGTCTCGCTATGTGGTGGTAACGGTTCGAGATAACGACGGCCTGTGCGGCTACGGAGAAGCGACGACGGCGCCGATTTGGAGCGGCGAATCGGCCGAAACCGCCACGTGGATGATCGACTCTTTCATGTCGCCATTGGTGGTCGGCTCCCATTTCGACCACCCTTCTGAAGCCGTGGCAGTGCTTGATCGCAAGCTCTATGGCAACCCCTTTGGCAAGGCGGCCATCGATATCGCGCTGTGGGATCTCTGGGCGCGGAAACAAGACAAGTCAGTGTCCGAATTGATCGCGGACCGTACGCCTGCCACCTCGGTGCGGACTCGCGTCAGCATTGGCGCCTATCCGCCGGAAGAAACGGTGCGACTCGCAGTCGAGTTTTGGGAGACAGGAGTTCGAACCCTCAAATTCAAAACTGGCGTGCCGGGCATCG
The DNA here is from genome assembly GCA_046349975.1 of Pirellulales bacterium. Lineage (GTDB taxonomy): Bacteria > Planctomycetota > Planctomycetia > Pirellulales > Lacipirellulaceae > JABDGM01. The sequence goes on along the minus strand of JAXMBH010000025.1, from coordinate 17,895 downwards.
ACGACGCAGCTCGACTTCGCGCAGTGCGCGAACGATTGGGGGATGAACCCATCTTCACGATTGACGCTAACGGCGCTCACGAGACGGCGGACGAAGCACTCGCGGCGATCGAAGCCTTGGCGCCGTTCAACCTGAAACTGGCTGAGCAACCAACGCGGCGTGATCGGCTCTCTGCCCTGGCCGCCGTGCGGCGTCGAAGCCCGGTGCCGATCATGGCCGACGAGGCTGTATTTACGGTAGATGAGTTGTGCGAGGCGCTCGATCTGAACGCCTTCGATATACTTTCGATTTATCCGGGCAAGAACGGCGGATTCACCCATTCACTGACAATGGCCAAGATGGCTCAAGAGGCAGGTAAGCCCTGCGCAATCGGCTCCAATCTGGAAACGGACTTGGGGCAAGCGTCCCATGTTTGCCTGGCCGCGAGTCTATCGGCATTCCCGATTGAAGAACTTGCGTGTGACCTCATGGGCTCGCTGTTCTATGCGACCTCCGCCGTTACGCCGCCCATCGCGTTCGAGCATGGCCGCGTCGCGCTTCCCCAGGGACCTGGATTCGGAGTGACGCCAAATGTCTGACGAATGCACAATTATCGACGCGCATGCCATGCTGGGAGTCGAGACCTATCTGCAGCTGGAAGCGTCTGAACTACTGCGCCGGATGGACGCGGCCGGCGTCGAGTTGGCAATCGCTCGACCAATGGGCAGGGAACTCATCGTCGATAATCGCGCTGGGAACGATCGGGTATTGCAGGCCGGGCCTCGAATTCGCGGAATGGTTAGCGTCAATCCCTGGTGGGAGACCAAAGCGCTTGAGGAGCTCTCTCGGTGTCACGACTTGGGTGCTGTGGCGCTGTTTCTTGACCCGTTGCGACAAGGTTTTTTTCCGACTGAACCCGTCGCCACCCCGGTTTACGAGCGAATCGCGGAATATGGCTGGCCAATCATGTTTCGCACAGGAACCTATGTATTCGCCGATGTGCTGGCAGTCGCTGAAGTCGCGCGGCGTTATCCGCAAATTGAGTTCATTGCAGGCTTTGGTGGCTTTGCCGATATGTGGTTCGAGATACAGGGGGCAATCGGATCTGTTTCTAACCTGCATCTCGATGCCTCATTGTTGTGGGCCGACGGAATTGATGAAGTGATTCAAACGCACGGTGCAGATCGAGTGCTCTTCGGTAGTGCGGAGCCTCGCAATCGCTACTCGGTCAATCTGCGCTCGGTCGAACGATTGACGCTCACCGCGGCTGCGCGGCGGGCGCTGATGCATAAAAATGCAGAGCGGCTTTTCAGCCTTGCATGAGTAGTACCATGACACGAATCATCGATTTTCACACGCATCTCGACGAGCGCTGGTTCAGCACTCCCACGCCAGGCGTAACCGAAATGGTTGCAGCGCTTGATCGCTTCAACGTGGAAATAGCCTGCGTATTCACGATCATGGGATTCTATGAGGACTGCGCGGCCCATAACGACGCGCTATTACGACGCGCTGACGAATATCCTGAACGTCTTATCCCGTTCGTTACGGTCGACCCCAAAGTAGGCCCAGCTTCGATCGTCGAATTGGAGCGGTGCTTGGCGAATCCGCGATTTCGGGGGGTGAAGTTTCATCCCTGGCTACAGGCATTTGCTTCGAGCATGGTACGAGAGACGATGACGGAATTGCTCCGAATCGCAGGCCGCCACGATGTGCCAGTCCTTTACCACGATGGCACTCCACCCTATTCCACCACGTATCAGATCGCCGAACTCGCCCGTTGGGCCCCCGACACGACGATCGTCTTGGGCCATGCTGGCTCGGCCGACTATGCCGACGCGGCCGCTCAACTTATTCGCGATTTGCCAAATTTATACGGTAACTATTGCGGTTCGCGGCCCGGCGAGCTGCTTCACCTCGTCGATGTCGCGGGCGCAGAGAAAATCATTTTTGGTTCAGATTTCGGTGCCGCGGGTTGGCGGCTACTACCCGAGCGTATCGATAACGTCACTGAGGCAGGCCTCGGTGAAGAAGAACTCGATCGCATTCTCTATACGAATGCCGCGAAGCTCCTGCGTCTCGACCAGCGACCGCTCACGGGTAAATCACCCCAAGTGCCTTCACAGCGCGGCAAGAAGGTGGCGATATCCTGATGATCGTCGACGTGCATACACATTGTTGGCCATCTGGCTCCTTCTCGAAAGGGTTCATCGACGACGCGCGACGGATGCGTCTCTCGGCGGTCAACTTGGAAACGCGTTACGACACTTACCAGGCTGGACTGCCGGCCGAAGAGGTCATCTCGGTCGTGTTCGGCGGCAAGGCGCGCCACTCGGGCCTGTGGGTCGATGATGCAGACGTCGCTAAATATGTCGCCCAAGACCCGGAACACTTGATCGGGTTCCTCTCGATCGATCCCACACAGCCGGGTTGGCAAGAGGAGATGCGCCAAGGGCACCAGCAGTTTGGAATGCAAGGGATCAAGCTGCTGCCGATGTACGCCAACTTTTACCCGCAAGATAGGAAGGTCGATCCTTTGTGGGAGTATGTAAGCCGGCATCAGTTGCCCGTGTTGTTGCATACCGGTACCACATTCGTGTCAAAGGCGCCTCTCGACTGCACGCTTCCGCGTCATCTCGATGACGTGGCGTGCCGTTTTCCGGACGTCAAAATGATCTTGGCGCATTTGGGCCACCCTTATGAAGGCGAGACTGTCGCCGTTATTCGTAAACACGCAAACTTGTTCGCAGATGTGAGCGCGCTGTTTTATCGTCCCTGGCAACTCTTCCACAGCCTGATGCTGGTTCACGAGTACAACGTGTGGGAGAAAGTTCTTTTCGGGACCGATTTTCCCGTGACGACGGTAGCCGAAACGATTGCCGGCCTGCGGTCGCTATGTGATGTGAAGCTCGATCGCTTTTCACTCCCCCGCGAGCGGGTCGAACAATTGATTTACCGCGATGCCCTAAACCTGCTGGGGCTGGAAGTCGCCCGTGCGGTAGCGGCAGATCGGCGCGCCGACCCATGACAATCTTATTTGCGAGCCTGGCTCTATCTTTGGACGCTGTCGACTGGGCTGTGGTTGCACTGTACTCTGCGCTGGTCGTCGGCATGGGATATTACTTCTCGCGGATTGCCACGAAGTCGGCCGATGGGTTTTTGATTGGCGAACGCAGTTTGCCCTGGTGGGTAATCGGTTTCGCCAACGTCGCCGCTTACTCCGATTGCGGCGGCGGTTGGGTGTGGCTGTTTTATCTCGGCGGCTTCATGTTCTTAAACCAGATCGCCTGGATCACTTGGCCAATCTGGATGCCTTTGGTCGGCGTGTTCTGGGCCAAGATGTGGCGGCGCAGTGGCTTGGTTACTACGGGCGAACTGCTGGAATTCCGCTACTCGGGCAAAGCCGCTTCGCGATTTCGCGGTTTCTATGGCGCTTATGCATGTTTCGGTTGGGCCGTCATCTTCATGGGCTACGGCACGGCAATGCTCGCTCAAATGCTGGCACCCCTTCTGGGCTGGGAACCGGTGTGGGTGATTGTTGTGTTCGGCTCGATCGCCGCCCTCTACACACTCTTAGGCGGGCTGTTGGGCGCCGCGTATGTCGACATTCCGCAGTTCTGCATTTTCTTCGTCGCTGCATTTATCATTTGGTACTTCGGCGTCCAAGAATTCGGCAGCTATCAAAACATGCTCGACCATGCGATGGCCAATCGCGGCTCCGATTTCTGGCAGATATTTCCTCCGTCTTCAGGCACCAATCATTTTGTCGATCCTCGCACGCTTGTTGCACTCATGATCATCGGTCTATTCCTCGCCGGCAGTCCATCGGCTGGAGAGGGGTGGACGGCCCAACGCTGCTTGGCTGCCAAGAACGAACGGCACGCGGTTGCAGGCCAAATGCTGAACTGCGTGCTCTCGCTGGTGATTCGAATGGTGCCGCTCCTGCCGCTGGGAGTGCTGGCCATCGCGCTGTACCCGGCCGCCGACCCAGGCGTAAACAAGATGGCTACCTTAACCGACGGCACCGTTACGTCTTCAATCAGCGTGTGGTCGCAGCTTGTCGTACGATACGCGCACAACCTGCCGGGATTTGGTGGGATCATGATCACGGCTGTGCTTGCCGGCTACATGTCGACCGTCGGAACGCTGCTGCAGTGGGGATCGGCATTTGTAATAAATGACCTTTATCGTCGGCATCTGCGTCCCGGCGCTTCCGAACGCGAGTATATTCGAGCCGCTCGAGTCGTCATGATCGTGATGATGATCTCTGCCACGGCACTCGCCGTTGGTATTCAAGACATTCAGCCCTGGGTCATGTTCATCAATGCAGCGATGATTACGCCGGCACTCCCGCTTTCGTGGCTGCGTTGGTTTTGGTGGCGGTTCAATATTTGGGGCGAATTATTCGGCCTGGTTATCTCGGTGCCGCTGGCCAGTGTGATCTGGTTCGGCTTGGGCGCGAGTGAATGGCCCTTTTGGCAGCCAATTCTCCTGTTACTGAGCATTGGCCTGGTGGGGAGCGTCGTCGTGGCACTCTTAACGCGACCGGAATCGAACGACACACTACGGACCTTCTATCTAAAAGTTCGTCCATCTGGCCGCTGGGCTCCCGTTCGAAATGCGCTCGCCGCCGAGGGGCTTGTCGACTTGGTGCAAGAGCGGCGTGAATTACAATGGGACTTACTGGCAGCCGTCTGCGGAATCATATTCTGCTTCTCGATAACGTATACCTATTTCTTGTCTGTCGTACTGAACTGGAGGGGCGCGGCAGCCTTTGCAGTGGCAACGATTGCATCGGGGGTGGCCTTCTTCCTCTGTTGGCTGAGAAGTGCTCGCATTTCTCTGTTTGCGGAGGACTCGCTTCCCACGACCGCTTCAGCGTCAGCAGTCATGACCTAAAAGCACTCTATTCGGAATCAGCCCGATGACGGAATCAGGAACACAAATATCGCCCGCGGCGCCACGGAGCCCCAGCCATCCTTGCCACAATCCGTTCGACTCGAATCTCCAGCGAGATCATCATGAGATTTGGGACGCACTGATCGCGCGCGACTCAGACGCGTTCGCCGCGGCCGACTGGTCGATCTGCGCGGACGATTTTTCGACTGAGTGTTTCGACGGAATCAGCGCCCATGGCTCGCTAAACCCGGTCGAGTGGACGCTGCGCTATCCGACCGTCGATTCCTACCGCGACGATTGGTTGCGCATGGCCGATGAGTTTCTGGCGATTCCGCTCGCCGTGGTTTCGCACCGCGAGCTGCTGTATCGGATGCAGCATCTTGCGCGTATCGAAATCTCCGCTGGTCGAGCCGTAGTGTGGAAGCAGTTTCGCGCCGACGAACCGCTGACGACCGGAGGAAGCTACGAAATTCAGACTCAAAGTGTTTATCGTTTGCACCAAATCGAGGGGCGCTGGCTGATTGTTGGTTTTGTGGGCTATTTGCCCTTGGAGTCGTAATCGATGCAGTGGTCGAAGCTGAGTTCATCGCAGTTTGCCAAGCTGGCGCGCGAAACAGTGTGCGTACTGCCGATCGGCGCTACCGAACAGCATGGGTCCCACTTGCCAGTTGCCACCGATTTTCTGATCGCCACGGCGCTGGCCGAACGGGTGGACAACGCTTGTCGCGAGCAGCTGTTGGTGATGCCTGGTCTTGCTATTACCTGCAGCGCTCACCATATGGCCTTTGCGGGAACCTTGTCGATCGACCACGATTCATTCCTCCGAATCATTCGCCAGGTTCTCTCGTCAGCAGCCCAGCATGGCTTGCGGCGCTTTTTCCTGTTGAACTCGCATGGTGGCAACATCGCCGTAGGTGGTGTTGCCGCGGAGCAACTGTCAGCCGCACTACCCGAATGCGACGTCGTGTTCGCGACCTGGTTTCGCGCTGCGGCCGAACAGCTGCGGCCGCTAGTCGAGGGGGAGTTTCCCGCCGTCGGGCATGCATGCGAATTCGAAACGAGCATCATCCTGGCAATCCATCCGGAGCTTGTCGACACCGATGCAATTGTCGATGACGGTATTCCACCGCAAGCTTCGTTGTTGCAAGCTGACCTTCTGTCGGGCGGTCCCGCCATCCGATCGTTGCCTTTCGACAGGATCACGAGGCACGGTGTTTTCGGAAAGCCGTCGTTGGCCACGGCTGAGAAAGGGCAAACCATTCTGGATATCACGGTTTCTGCGCTGCGCGACTTATTAGCGGCCTACTGGCCCGATGCCCCGGGCATTGCCAGTGCTGGCCCAGCCGAGCTTCCGCACGGAAACGCCTCGAACGGAGTCGCATCAAGGAACAAATAATGATTTCAGTCGGATTAATTGGTTGTGGTGACGTCGCCGAGCGGGGTCACGTGCCAGCCCTCATGCATCATCGTAAATTTCGCATTGTCGCGATTTGCGATTTAGTGCCACAACGGTTCGAGGCAGTTGCCAAGCTTGTGGGAAATGTGCCTTGCTACGCCGATTGGCGGAGAATGCTCGAGGCCGAAAAGCTCGATGCGGTGGTTATCGCACTTCCGCCAGAAATTAGCACCGATGTGGCGATCGCCTGTCTTGACCAAAACTTGGCAGTGCTCGACGAAAAGCCATTGGCTGCGACACTCGCCGACGGCCAACGCCTCGCCAGGCGAGTGAGAGAGCGAAAGCAGGTTTATCAATCTGGGTTCGTACTTCGCTACGGAGATTGGGTTCGTGGAATCGGTAGGCTTACCGCTTCGCTCGGCGCACCTTTGAGAATCAAAGCTGAAGTTTACGACGAGCGTTGGAATCCAAACGACACCATCCACTTCTCGCGTATTCAAAGCTTCCTCAAGAACTCGACGGCTCTCACACACGAAGGATCGCATGTCGTCGATTATGCGAGCTTGTGGAACGCTTCTCCTTGGACGAGTGTCAGCGCGTTCGCTCAGAAAACGTCGCCTACATTTCGCGGCCCAAACATTTGGAGTGCCGAAGTCGAGCTAACCGATCTCTCCAAACTTACCGTGAAAGTAGGATGGCTGCTTCCAGAGCTTCCGCAGTCGTTTGTATCAATCGAAGGGCCTGCCGGGTCGCTGTATTTCAATTGTGTTACCGGTCACGGCGAATATCAGTTAGAGGCAGAACAACGGCGGCTCGCATTCCCGCCGACTGCGCCCGAGTGGCAGCGCCAATACGACACGTTCGCCACTGCCATCGACCGCGGGCACGCAGAGGCGGCCACTGTGAACGACGCACTCCGCGCTCTTGAGATCACGACCGCCGGCGAACTATCCGTGCAGCAAGGGATGCGTATCACGCGTGCCGACCTATATCGATATACGGCCTCTCAAGTGGTCGACCGAGGTCACGATTCAACAACTCGCCTGGGTAATTCCCTGTCTGCGTAAACCACCTGAGCCTGAGCGATTAAGTAGCCACGCGACGCCGGCTCGGTAGCACTTGAGTTTCTGGAATGACGTCTCGCAATATCGAACCTATTGTCGGCTCTGAACTTATTCAGAGCCCGCTGCCGTTCTCTGCCGCCATCCGCGCTGGCGACTTTGTGTTCGTGTCCGGTATGGCTTCCGTCGATGAACGAGGCCAAGTCATCCATGACACGTTCGAAAACGAAGCTCGGCGCACCTACAACAACCTGCGGCGCGTTCTGGCAGCGGCAGGTCTGACGTTCGCCAACGTCGTACAAGTGAGAGTTTACCTTTCCGACAAAAAGGATTGGGATGAGCACAACCGCATCTATCGCGAGTATTTTTCCGAGCCTTATCCAGCGCGCACTACCTTAGTCGGTTGCCTCGGCGATCTCGTCAAGTACGAGGTCGACTTAGTCGCCTACGCGAGAGGAACCACACCCTGAGCCATGAGTACCACGAAAACTATTACCGTCCCAACTGATGAAGTCGAAAAGCTAGCGTGGATTCGTGAATATTTGCGGGTCCCAGCGGTTTGTGACATTTTAGATGACCTGGGCCATCGCGACCGCGCGATGCACCATCGACTCCGCCCGCTCGATGCCGAACGCAGCGTTATTGTCGGCCGCGCCCGTACATTCCGCTGGATGGAGACAGATTACGTCGTCGAAGATGATCCTTACGGCCTTGAGATCGATGCAATGGATTCGCTAAGAACGGGCGACGTCGCGGTCCATTCGTGCGATGCCGGTTTGACAAACGCTCCCTGGGGAGAACTCATGAGTACCCTCGCTCAGCGAAACGGTGCAGCCGGTTGCATCTGCGATGGTTTGATTCGCGATTGCCGGCAAATTATTGCCATGCAGTTTCCAGTCTTCTACGTGGGAATTCGTCCGGTCGACAGCAAAGGGCGCGGCCGTGTCATGGCATATGATGTTCCCGTTCGCTGCGGTGATGTACTCGTCCGGCCTGGCGAACTGGTTTTCGCCGATTTTGACGGTGTGGTTGTGATCCCGCGGGACGTTGAAGACCAGGCTCTAAGTTCTGCAGCTGAGAAGATCGGTAAGGAAAACGCGACAAGACGAGAGCTGAACCGCGGACGAACACTGCGCGACGTTTTTAACGAATATGGAGTACTGTGACCTCAAGATGAGTATCTTGCTGAGGTCGAGGGTCGTAAACTGCTTCGAATAGCTCATCCGTACGTCCAGAGAATCTGGAGACGGAGATTAGCCAGGAATATCCAGCGGATCGGCCATGAAGAAGTGTCAGTTTACAGGTCACGCGGTGCGGCAGGTCAGATGGCTCGTGAGCGCCACCTGCTGTGGCGGACTTCCTTTGTGCGCACGATTTCAGCCACCGCCGCTGGCAGCATGGCCACCGTGGCCCCTGGGTCCGCCGGACAGGATTTGATCCATCATCTGGTCGGCGGTGCGCGTACGAAGGTAGACCTACCGCGAATTCAGCAGTGGTAGTGCAGGCTTTCAGCTAACAGCGGGTCACCACTTGGTACGGGCGACGCTTGTGCAAATGCTCGAAAGAACGCCCAGCCGAAGAAGCCGACGGCCAATCCGCCACTGACGAGCTCCCATAGTCCGAACATGGGCGTGCTGCCGAGTGTGGCGGGAAAGATCATGATGTAAAGATCGAGCCAATGACCGATCAATATGACTGTGGCGATCTTCAACATAATGCTCTCGTTGCGCTTTGACTGCCGCGGCAGCAGCGAGAAGAAAGGGATGATCCAATTGAGGGCGATGTTGGCTACCATGAGCGGCCCCCAGGGGCCTCGCGTGCGAAGAAGATAGTACGCGGTTTCCTCGGGCATGTTGGTGTACCAGATCAGCATGTATTGGCTGAACCAGATGTACATCCAAAAACAACTGAAACCAAGCAGTAGTTTGGAGAGGTCGTGCAAGTGATCGTCGCTGAAAACATCGTGCAATGGACCATGACGGCGCAACACGATCGCTAGGATGATCATCGCAGCTAGCGCCGCTTGGACCATGCCGGCGAAGTTATAGACGCCGAAAATTGTGCTGAACCACATGGGGTCCAGCAACATCAGCCAGTCGCAGCTGGCGAGTGCAAATGTGGGGGCATAAACCAGCAGAAAGATCGCCGAGATACGCCGGTTGAACAACGTGAGGCCGAGGCTCTTTGAATGATCCTGCCGACGAGATGCCGTTACGAGCACACGCGACAATAGTAGCCAAAGCGCAATATAAGTTACTGCTCGGATCATCCAAAATGTCGGCGTCGTCCAGAGTTCTTTGAACCAAAACGTGCCGGCAGCGGCCTCTGGCGAATCGGGGTGCCAAGCGTATTGACGACCATGGATGGCGAGTATTGCCAGCAGCACCAGCCCCGTCGGCGCAAGAATCATCGCCATGGCTTCCGGCACGCGACGAAATGCAACGTTCCACGACGCGTTCGTAACATATGTGAGTGCGATGAACAGTGCGCCGCCCAGCGCCATCGCGACCGAATAAAACCCTAAAAGCAACAAGTTGCTCCAGATACGTTCTGGTGCGAATGCGATACCTACCGCGGTCGCGACCGCCGAGGCAATTGCGAGGAGCCCCAGTCGGTGACTAACCAGTCTGAGAGCGGAATTAGGCGATTTCATTGCTTGGGCTCCCCAGCGGGTTGTTCCGCTGTGGGCGTCGTGGACACAGCAGTTGGCGGCACAACGGTTGGCGCCGGAGTCGGCGCTGTCGGCGTCGCAGGCGGAACCGACGATGCTGGCGGCTGCGCCGAATGTTGGAGACGACGAATGTAGGCGATGACGTCCCACCGGCGGCTGGGCGGCAACTGCACGGCAAAGTTCGGCATGTTGTTTTGCCCCAGCGTAAGGATGTGGAACAATTGACCATCCTTCATGTCGCGTGATTTGCCCGTAAGTAACGACGGCGGCGGCGGGAAGCCACGTTGGGCCACAGGGCCGTTTCCATTAGCATCGCCACCGTGGCAGGACGTGCAAAACGTTTGAAAAACAACAGCGCCGCGGTCGGCTGCGACATTGTTTTCATCCGCCGATTTGGAGTACGGGCTGATTAGTTGCTCGCCGGCCCGAAGTGCGTCCTCGGGCGTTGCCAAGAAATCGAACCGAGATTCGCTGCGGGCAAGCGTGCCGGTGATCGGCTCCTGGATCGTTCGGCCGTTCGCAAAGTTTGGATTGGCGGAATATGCACCATAAGCAGGTGAATAGGTCATGTCGTTGCCGAAAACAATCTGGAAATTGGGGCGCGAATGATCCACTCGCATGAGTGCCAACGGAGCAAGTACGACCACCAACGCCAGGAACAGGAATCGATTGAGACGGTTCATCATGGCTGGCCGCCTCCCGGGGAATTCACGCGCTCCTCCAATTCCAGAAGATTAAATGGTCTAAGCAAGCGGTCCACGTGGGCCGGGTCGAAGCGGGCGTCGGTCTCATTAAGCACAATGACGAAGCGATCATCCGCGGTGCGTTCAAGAAGTGGTTTCACTTTCTTACCCGGATAAAGTCGTGAAACGCCCAATAAGGCAAACACGCTGCCGAATCCCGCAAGTAAGACGGCCGTTTCAAATGCCACAGGAACGTTCGATGGCAGCGAATTCCAAGGCTTGCCGCCGACGTCAATTGGCCAGGAAATCGCCCCGACCCAGTACTCGAAAATGAGCATGCCGATCGCGCCAACCATACCGCAAACGAAGCAGACCCAGGTCAGCCGCGAGGGTTTGAGTCCCATCGCACGATCGAGCCCGTGGACAGCATAAGGCGTAAACGCGTCGACGATCTCGTACCCGTGTCGGCGCAACTCTTTACAGGATGCCAGCAGGTCGTCTTCGTGTCCGAATTTTGCCAGGAGCAGTCGGTCGCTCATGCCGCGTCTCCTTTCGCCGGCTCGTGTGTTTGCGAGTGAAGCGGCGATTTCAATACGCCTTTTACCTCGGCCATGGCAATTACAGGAATGAACCGGCAAAACAGCAGGAAGCAAGAGAAGAACAATCCGAAACTTCCCAAGAGAGTGGCAACTTCGATGATGGTTGGAGAATAATCGGCCCAACTCGAGGGCAGGAAGTCGCGATGCAGGCTCGTGACGATGATCACAAACCGCTCGAACCACATGCCGATATTTACCACGATGCTGACGATGAACACGAGCGGTATATTTCGTCGGACAGCGCGGAACCAAAGCAGTTGTGGGATGATGACGTTGCAGGTCACCATCGTCCAATAGGCCCAGCGGAAGGGGCCGCCAGCGCGATTGAGGAATACGAACTGTTCGTAAGGATTTCCGCTGTATGCGGCAATGAAAAACTCGGTGCCATACGCCAGGCCGACAATGCAGCCCATCGAAAGCATCAATTTGCACATCGCTTCCACATGGCGCAGCGTGATGTAGTCCTCAAGTTGCATCACCTTGCGGGCGACGAGCATTAGCGTGAGTACCATTGCCAGCCCGCTGAAAATCGCTCCCGCCACGAAGTACGGCGGGAAGATCGTCGTGTGCCAGCCGGGAATGACGGCTGTGGCGAAGTCCATGCTGACGATCGTATGGACGGAAAACACCAGCGGCGTCGCAAGACCGGCCAGCAGCATGTAAACCGTCTCGTAGCGATGCCAGGTGCGGGCCGAACCGTTCCAGCCGAGGCTGAAGATTCCGGTCAGGCGACGACGCCAACCTGGCTGCGAGCGATCGCGAATCGTGGCCAGATCGGGAATCAGCCCCACATACCAGAACACTGCCGAAATGAGTAAATAGGTCGAAATCGCGAATACGTCCCACAAGAGCGGCGATTTGAAATTCACCCACAGCGGGCCCCGCGTATTCGGATAGGGCATCATCCAGAACGCTAGCCACGGGCGACCCATGTGGATGATCGGGAACAGGCCGGCGCACATAACGGCAAACAGCGTCATTGCTTCTGCCGAACGATTCACGGACGTCCGCCACTTCTGGCGGAATAGGAACAGCACTGCCGAAATGAGTGTGCCGGCATGACCGATACCGACCCAAAACACGAAGTTGGTGATGTCGAATGCCCAACCCACCGTGCGATTGAGTCCCCACGTGCCAATGCCGGTCGCAATTTGATACGTGACCGCCACGGCACCCACCACGAGTGTACTGAATGATATCGCGAAGGCGGCCCACCAAAGTGCGGTCGGACGACGTTCGAACGGAGCGCAGATATCGCGAGTAACGTCAGCCGGTTGCTTGTCGCCAGCGATTAATGGCGGTCGCAGTGCCGCTAAAGCATCGGCATTCGAAGCGGACAACTCAGCGGGCACGCGAAGTGTCAATGTCTCAGCCACGGCGACCCTCCTCGTCGCGATTCGTCACGACGCGCAAATACGAAACCGACGGCCGCACATTCAACTCTTCGAGCACACGAAAGCGACGCGGATTCTTTGCGGCCGCGTGAATCGCACTCTGCGGATCGTTCAAATCGCCAAAGACGATCGCGTTGGCCGGACACGACTGCTGACATGCAGTTTGAACGGCGCCGTCTGCAATTGGTCCAGCCGCGCTACGGGCAGCGATTCTGCCGGCCTCGATCCGTTGGACGCACATCGAGCATTTTTCCATCACACCGCGCGAGCGGACCGTCACCTCTGGATTGAGCACGAGGTTTTGCCGCAGGTCGGGGTGAGGATAAGCGAACCAGTTGAACCGCCGCACTTTGTAGGGGCAATTGTTCGCACAATAGCGCGTGCCGACGCAGCGATTATAGATCTGCTCGTTGAGGCCCTCGCTGCTGTGAACAGTCGCCAGCGCGGGGCACACGGTTTCGCACGGGGCATTGCCGCAATGCTGGCACATCATCGGCTGGTGGGCGACCTCCAGGTCGTCGCCTTCCCCATCGTAATAGCGATCGATGCGAAGCCAGTGCATTTCGCGCTGCCGCAGGATCTCATCGTAGCCAACCACCGGCACGTTGTTCTCCACCTGGCAGGCGACGACGCAGCCCGAACAGCCAGTGCATTTGTTCAAGTCGATCACCATTCCCCAGGCATGCCCGACCTCAGGATGGTCTTCGGGCCAAAGCTGCTCCTCGGTCGAGCCATGGTGTCCGGCCGCGCCCGAGTGTGGGTCGTTGGCAAAGGCAGCGAGCGTCGTGCGTTCAACCACGTCGCGGCTTTCCGCCCCCCGAGGCGCCACGTTGGCGGGAAGTTCCAGCGAGTCGTATCTCTGCGTGGTCGCGAGTGCGCGGTGCTTGTTGGTTTTAGCAACCGTAGCGCCTGCCCGCTCGTAACGCAGCGTGCCGTCGCGAAATTCGAGAAGCCCAGCCGCGTTTACGCCCACAAGCTCGTCGTCGGCAACAGTGGGTTTCGCCCCGATCCATTGCGGACCAATTCTGGCAAAACGATCGGTCCCCTTGACTCCGTAGGCCAGCGCGATCGCCAGGGTTCCATCGTGCTGACCGACTTGAACCAGTGCGGGCAGATCCACCTGTGAACCATTTTTGCCTGCGGCAACCGTCACCACATCGCCATCACCGACCCGCAATTTGTCTGCGTCGGCCGGCGAAATGCACACATAATTGCCCCAGGTAGCTTTGGTTACCGGATCGGGAAGTTCCTGCAACCACGGGTTATGGGCGTGGCGTGCATCGGGCATGCCCACCTTATTGTAGAGCACAATTGTGAAGTCATCGGCCGCGGTGCTGGGAATCGGAGGTTTAATCGCTGCGGCGTCGAACTCGCCGACCTTCACTGGCTCGGGCGTAATTTCGACGAAGCCGCTGCGCAACGCATCATCCCAGAAATCGGCAAACTTGGCAGAAGCCGACGACAGCCGACGTGGGAACACCGAGTCCATCCAGTGCTTTTGCAGTGCCTCGAGGGTCGTCGTCGGCTGGCCCATCCATGTGGCCAGACTTTCCAAAATGGCCCGCGTATCTCCCAGTGGTCTGAGCGTGGGTTGCCCCAATCCAACCAAGCCGGAAATAGGCTCGGCATCGCACCAAGATTCCAGCGGGTGATGATCGGGGCACACAAATTTGGCGTGCGCAGTGAATGCGTTCTCGCGCTGTGCACAGCTGATGGTCAGCGGCACGCGATCAACTGCTTCCGCTAATTCGGCTTGGTTGGCCAAGGCATGCAGTAAGTCCACATCGGCCACCAGCAAAGCACCGATCCGGTCGGCTTTCAGCTCTTCGATAAGTTGTTGAACGTCTCGATCATTGCCTTGTCGCTGTCGGCTGGGCCGCTCTAGATCGAGTGTAGCACCGTAGTTGCCTAGCAGGTGGTTGATGTAGTTGATCGAGCGCTGATCGCCCACATCCTGGCTATCGCACACGACGAGGCACTTGCCGCGCTGATTCCATAATCGCTCGGCGAGGGCGGCAACGACGCGGTCCGAATCGCCATCGATTGTTGCTGGCGGTTTTTCGGCTAGAGGCTTGCCGGCGATCGTGGCTACGATTTCCATCAATCGGCCGATAAGCACGCTTTGCTGAGAAGGATGAATCGCGTATCGCCTGTCGGCGTTGCTGCCGGTGAGCGACATGCGACTCTCGAACTGCACATGAAACGACATTTCCGGCTTACTGGATTGCGGCGCGCGCTGTGTACTCCAGGCGGCAGCGAACTCGACGGGCGAAATCCAGGTACCGAGGAAATCGGCCCCAAACGAAACGATGGTCGTGGCGCGGTCAAAGCGGTAATGTGGCAATACTCGGGCGGCGTGAGTTTGCTGGTGAGCGTCCAAAATCGCGCTGCTGCTCGTCGGATCAAAAACGACCTGTCGACCATCCGGAAACTGGCTGACGAATGCGGCAATCTGCGCCTGTAGCGTCGGGCTGACTAGCGTCGGCGTCACCACTCGAACCGCCTGCCGCTCGGTTTTGATGCGATCGAGGGCCTGAATGACCAGTTGATCGATGGACTTCCAATCGGCCGGCTTGCCGTTTTGCAACGGGCCGGACAAGCGGTGGCTGTCGTACAATCCGATTGGCAGAGCCTGTCCCACTGCGCACAAACCACCCCGTGAGACGGGATGCTCGGGCAGGCCCTCCATTTTCAAGGGTCGCCCGTCTCGAGTTCCGATGACTAGTCCGCAGGCAGCTGAACAGCCCGGACAAACCGAGGCATATGAGCGAAGTTGGCCGGGCAACATGCCGGCAGACATTGCTGGCGCGGGGAAGGCGTGGTCGACCGCTGCTCGTCCGCAGCCGCCGAGCGTTGCCAAAGTTGCCGTAAAGCCAGCCGCTTCCAGGAACTGTCGGCGGTTCCAGGTTGCCGCTTCTGCGGCTGAAGTTGGACCACTGCCAATTGGCGATGGGTCGCGCGGCTTGTGTTGGCTCGTATCTAAAGTATTTGATCGCTTAGTCATCGCAGCCAGGAGGGCAATACTAGTGGTGACACACCGAGCAATTGGTGGCGGCCTGAACTGGCCGACCGTTCACGCCATTTTGGGTTGCATCACGGTGGCAGTTGACGCACCAGCCCATCGATAGTGTGCTGAACTGCTGCACGCGTTCCATCGATTCAATCGGCCCATGGCAGTATTGGCAGGTTACACCTGCCGACACGTGCGCCTGATGGGAAAAGCAAGCGTAGTCGGGCAGATTGTGGATCCGTACCCAGGGAATCGATTGAGGCGTGCGCCCAGGAATCGGTTGCAGTTTGTCATCAAGCGCCAGCGCATCGTAGAGCTTCTTGAGTTCAGCCGAGACGATCGTTTTTGGCGGTCGCTTTTCCTTGTCGGCGAGTTGCAACTCCTGTTGCGTGACGTTGTAAGGTGCGGTCACGAAGCGGTGGCACTTCATACAGACATCTGACGACGGAATACCGGCGTAACGGCTTGAGGCGGCAGCCGAGTGGCAAAACTTGCAGTCGATCTGCAATTCGCCCGCGTGCAGCCGGTGTGAATACGCGATTGGTTGCTCTGGCGCGTAGCCTTGTTGATTATCGGGCAATCGCCACGCACTAAACGCTGAAGCTAACAGCGAGACGCTGAAGCCCAGACCGATGATCAGTGCGATGGTTAAAACTCGTTGCTGCATAGCGCGGTTATCCGTATAAGCTCCGACTCAGCACTCGATCTCCGCACCTTTGCGGGCATAGAACCACCAGTTCACCGCGAGGCAACTCGCATAATAGACCGCGAATCCATATAACGCGTATTCAGGCGTGTGGGCCTCGATTTGCGTGGCAAAGATCTTGGGAATCAAATACGCGCCGTACGCAGCAATGGCGGAAGTCCACCCGAGCACTGGCCCCGCTTGTTCTTTCGAGAAGATGATCGGAATCATGCGGAATGTGGAGCCGTTGCCGATGCCCGTCGTCGCGAACAACACGATAAATGTCACTAAGAACGGCATGAAATACTTTTCCGGTGTCGTGCTCTGACCAGCGAGCGACACGATGTAGCCGGCCAGGAGCGTCGAAGCCACCATAATCCACGTATCCCATTGGGTAACGCGGGCGCCGCCTAGCTTGTCGGCCAACCAACCGCCGACGGGGCGTATGAAAGCCCCCACCGCCGCACCGAGCCAAATGTAACTCGATGGCACTAGCCCGTTGGTCTTTGTAACGAACACATCCTCGATCAACTTTGGGAAAGCGTTTGAATAACCAATGAATGAGCCAAACGTCATCACATAGAGCCACGTCATGATCCAATTGTGTTTGTTACGGAAGATAGCAAACTGGCTGTTGAGTGGCTGCTGAATGGCTTGTGGCGTGGCGAACCGCATACCAAGGAGCGTGACCACCACCGACGTCAGCAGGACCAAGAAGATGCGCAGCAACTCGGGAATCGGCAGCGGCACGAAGAGCAAGAAGATGACGCCGGCCGCCGTACCAACGAAGCCAATCAGCTGCAACCATACGTATTTGCATATCGCCGACGGCGTGGAACCGCAGCGATGTTGCGGCAGGTTGTTCATGAATAGGCAAACCATGATCGCCAGCACCGTCATGATCGGGACCCATATCAGCGTCGCATTCTGCAGCCACATTTGTTGCGGCTGGCCGGCAACGGAGTACTGCTGCGGATCGCCGCCAAGGGAACCGAACAAGCCGAACGTGATCGCCCACGGAATGAGAAACTGCATCACACTGACGCCGGCATTGCCTAACCCAGCGTTGAGTCCCAGGGCAAGACCTTGCATTCGCTTCGGAAAGAAAAACGAAATATTCGACATACTCGAAGCGAACGCCCCGCCGCCGACGCCGGAAAACGCCGCCAAGATCGTGTACACATAGAACGGTGTGCGGGGATTTTGCAGGGCAATGCCAGTGAGCAGCGCGGGAATGATCAAGAGGAGCGTCGTCATGCACTTGACGTTCCGGCCACCGCAGATCGCGATCATAAACGAGTTGGGAATGCGGAGCGTCGCACCGGCGAGGCCAGCCACCGCCGGCAGCGTAAACAGAAGTGCGCGATAACCGGCTTCGTTATACGGCTTGCCCGTGCTGTCGATGAAGTTGAACAGATCGGGGTTGGCGAAGTGGAGCCGCTGCATCGAGGCCACAATCATGCCCCAGTACATCCACACCGAAAAGCCGCACAATAAATTGGGAATCGACACCCATAA
>JAXMBH010000024.1:0-80787 GCA_046349975.1 Pirellulales bacterium | reverse complement strand
TAATTTCTCGATGATCACGATTATCTTTGGCGACGACATCGACTTCTACTTTGCCCGCCAGCGCGTGACCGAGCGGCTTGACCAAGCCGCCACGTTCCTGCCGCCCGGCGCGGTGCCCTACCTCGCTCCCGACGCCACCGCGCTCGGCCAGATTTATTGGTACACGGTCGAGACCAGCCCCGAACACCCGATCGACCCGGGCCGGCTGTGGGCGCTCAATAAGTTTTACATTGCCCCGCAACTCAATTCGGCCGCGGGCGTGGCGGATGTCGCCGTGGTTGGCGGCACGCCGCTGGAATACCAGATCGACGTCCGCCCCGAAGACCTGCGCGCGTACGGTATCACGATTGGCGAGGTCTTCGCCGCAGTCTCTAAAAGCAACATGCCGGCCGGCGGCGGCGTCGTGCAGAAGAACAACGCCGAGTATATCGTTCGCGGCGTCGGCTGGATCACAGACAAATATGACATCGAAGATACCGTCGTCAAGGAAGTCAACGGCACACCGATTTACATCAAGACCATCGCCACGGTGCAGCTCGGCACGCAATTTCGCCGCAGCGTATTCGAAAAAGACGGCAACGAAGTGACCGGCGGCGCGGTCCTGATGCGGCATGGCGAAAACCCGCTCGCCGTTACCGAGCGCGTGAAGCAGAAGATCCAAGAGCTGCAACCGGGGCTGCCCGAGGGCGTTCACATCGTCGCCGCGTACGACCGCACGCGGCTCATTCACGGGGCCATTCACACGCTTACCGAAGTGATGACGCATGAAATGATCATCGCGTCGCTCGCGATCCTGCTCATTCTCATGCACTTCCGCAGCGTGTTCGTGATTTGCGTCACGCTGCCGCTCGCGGTGCTGTTTTCGTTCCTGTTGATGTGGCTTCTGCGCACGCTCCGCATCATCGATATCCAAGCCAACATCATGTCGCTCGCCGGCATCACGATCTCGATCGGTATCCTCGTCGATCAGGCGATCGTGATGACCGAAAACGCCACGCACGCCCTCAAGCAGCACTTCGGGGACCGCAAAGTCAGCGGCGACATCCGCGAACTGGTGATCGAACCGTGCCGCACCGTGGGCCGGCCGATTTTCTTCTCGGTGATGATCATGCTGCTGTCGTTCATCCCAGTGTTCATGCTCAGTGGCCGCGAAGGCAAGCTCTTCCATCCGCTCGCGTTCACCAAGAGCTTCGCGATGATCGGCGTGGCGATTATTTCGATTACGCTCGTGCCGGCGCTCATTCCCACGTTCATCAAAGGCCGCATCCGCAGCGAAGAAGAGAACTGGATCGTTCGCAGTTTCATCAACATCTATAAACCGATGCTCACGTGGGCGCTGCCGCGGCGGAATTTGGTGATGTGGCTGTTCGCCGTGCTGCTCGTGCTGGCGGCCGGCATGTTCCCGCTGCAAGCCGTGTTCGGTCAAGGAGCTTCGATCACCGCGTGGCGATCAACGTTCGTACTCGTGTTCGCCTTGGTCACCGGCGTCACGGTGATCTTCACGCGCGGTTTACACTGGCAAGCTCTCTCGCTCGCCACGCTCACGCTCCTCGGGCTGTGGGCCTATCACTTCCCCAAAATTGGCGTCGCGTTCATGCCGGCGCTCGATGAAGGGGCGACGCTCGATATGCCCGTCACGGTTCCGCGGGCGAGTGTGACGCAAACCGCTGACGACCTCAAAGCCCGCGACGCGCTCCTCCGCGGCTTTCCCGAAGTCGAAAGCGTCATCGGCAAATCTGGCCGGGCCGATACGCCGACCGATCCCGCTCCGCTCGACATGGTCGAAACGTTCGTCAATTATCGCCCGAAAGAATTGTGGCCCAAGCGAGTCCTCCGCTACTCCGATGCCGAACAACAAACCCGCGCCGTGCTCGCGGCGGCGCATCGAACGTGGCTATGTCGATAAGCCGCAAGAAGCGACCGACGAAAACAGCCTCATTGCCGACGCCGGGCAGCACGCCCTGCAGCGCACGATGAAACCATGCGCGAACTCGCGTTAGGTAAATACCAGGAGTTCGAACGATCGCTAGCTCCCGCGGCTCACTCGCTTGGCCGTCGATTTCGTCATCGAGCAAATCGAACAAAACGGCCAACTCGTCTGGCTGAAACAGGCCGACCGTCAAGCAGAGATCGAGCGACTCACGACGGAGTTGACGCCCAAGTACGGCCGCTGGCTCGTTGAAGCACCCGCTCTCGAAGACGCCACGCAACTCGCGCAGGACGTTGCCAATCAGCTCGCCAAACGCGGCGCGATCACAGACGCCGCCACCGCGCTCGAACTGCGCCCAATCCTCCGCCGCCGAACTGGCGAGTGGTGTCCAGGAACTCATTGGCGGTGAGCGCAAAACACTCGCCGGCGAGCTGTTCCGCGCGGCTCGATGGCGAGCGCACCAAGCGACGGCGCGAACAGGTTCACAGCATCGACTACGAGCTGTTCGACCGCGGCACCGAAATCTTCACCTGGTATGCCCTCGAAGAAGTCGCCAAGGCCGCTCAAACCGCCGGCCTCACCGCCCGCGCACCGCACGGTAAGCAGACGACAAAATTCGCAGAGCAAGCCGTCGAGTCGCAACTTGGCCGCAAGGTCGATGCCGCGGCACTCACACCGTTCGTCGCGCTCGCGCAGAACTTGAAAAGCCGTTTCAGAAATCCGTGTTCCTCTGGCCACGCCAAACCGGCCCGAAGGGCGACCTCGTTGATGATGAGATGGGCCGCGTCCTCCAAGTGCCCGGGTGGAGCAACATCTTCACGCAGCCGATCATCAATCGCATCGAAATGCTTTCGACGGGCGTGCGCTCGATATCGGCGTGAAAGTGTTTGGGCCCGACCTCGATACGATTGACCGCGTGGGCAAGCAAATCGAATCGGCCCTCAAGACCGTGAGCGGAGCGCGCGACACGATCGCCGCGCCGATCATGGGCAAAGGCTACGTGCAGATCGACATCGACCGCGAGCGGGCCGCCCGCTACGGCATCAGTGTCGAAGATATTCAGAACGAAATCGAAGTTGCGCTGGCGGGTCGGGCCGTCACGTTCACGGTCGAGAAGCGCGACCGCTTCCCGGTGCGCGTGCGCTACGCCCGTGACAACCGCAACGACGAAGAGAGCATCCGCCGGTTGCTCATTAGTGCCGGCGGCATGAGCGGCACCGCGTCCGTAGCGGCGGGCGGCTCGCCTGGCATCAATCAAGTGCAAGATTTGACAGGCGAGCGGGCACCGATCGAAGGGTGGTCCGCCGCTACGCCCAAACACGCGGCCGCCCCAGCGCGCCGCAACCGCCAACCCGCTTATTCCACTGAGTGCCGTTGCCGATGTCCGCATCGTTGAAGGCCCCGCGATGATCCGCAGCGAAAACGGCCGGCTGATGAACTATGTGACGCTCAACGTCCGTGGCCGCGACATTGTGGGCTTCGTCGACGAGGCGCAACGCGTCGTCGCCCAAGGTGACGCTCCCCGAAGGCGTTCACCTCGAATGGAGCGGTGAGTTCGAGCACCAGGTTCGCCGCCCGCACGCTGCGGTTCGTCTTTCCGGCGGTGATCGTGCTGATCTTCATCATTCTGTATCTCACGTACAACGACCTCGCCGACGCCGGGCTCATGATGCTGGCTGTGCCGGAGGCACTCGCCGGCGGCGCGTTCTTCATGTACTTCTTCCCAAAGATCATGCACGGCAGCTGGAGCACACCGCCCATGGATTTCAGCGTGGCTGTGTGGGTCGGGTTCATCGCTTGCTTCGGCATGGCCACGGAGACCGGCATCATCATGCTGGTGTACTTGCGTGAAGCGATCGAAAAACGCGGCGGTCTGGAAAATATCCACTCGCTCGAAGAGTTGCGGCAGGCAGTGATCGAAGGGGCCGTGCATCGCCTGCGCCCCAAGCTGCTCACCGAAGGCGTCGCAATCATTGCGATCTTTCCGATGGTCTTCGCGAAGGGCGTCGGCGGCGAAATCCTGGCGCCGATGGCCTTGCCCGTGCTCGGCGGCCTTCTCATTTCCGACGAGGTCGTCGACCTGTTCCTCCCGGTGCGTTTCTACTGGGTCCGCCGCGCGCGGTGGTTGAAACTGCACGCCCACAAACAAGAAGCTCTTCCGAACCAAGCGGCGTGAAGGCACATGCGCTTCATCATGCCTTCGTAGCTCAATTCGTAAGGACTCAGAGCCCCAACACCGAAGCGTACGCCGCAGAAAGCTCCTTTCAATTACGAATCCGCAGATGACGCAGAGGTGCGCAGATACGAGCTGCGAAGTTATTGCGCCAGTGCACAGTGTGTAGGCTTCGATTTCGTTTTCGTTCGCAGTTCCTTATCTGCGCTAATCTGCGTCATCTGCGGACTTCATTGCCTGTCGATGCTTTTGGCAGCGCTCAAAAGAGTTTGAAATGAACTTCGCAACGCGCCACGGAGCGCTAGCATGGGCCTTCGTCGTTCGCGCTCCACGGACAATACCACGAGGAACACCATTTGCACTTGCTGTGGTGCTCTTCCCTAGGGCCAGAACCAACACCAACCACTGCCAGCACACAACGCCGCCCACGACTGCAATCATGGCCGCCATCCATAATGCCATCTCGATGGTCAAACAAGTCGCGACCGAGTGGTCGGAGGACAAAGTGCCGCAACTGGGCGCGGCCCTCGCCTTCTACACGGCCCTCTCGATCGCTCCGCTGCTCGTAATCTCCCTGGGAATCGCCGCAGCGGTGTTCGGCCAGGAAGCCGCTCAAGGACAAGTCGTCGCCCAGCTCGGCGACCTCGTCGGCGAGCAGGGCGCGAAGGCGATTCAAGAAATGATTGCCAATGCCAATCAACCCGCCGAGGGCATCTTCGCGACCGTGCTCAGCACGATCATCCTGCTCTTCGGCGCATCAGGCGTGTTCGGCCAGCTGCAAGAAAGCCTCAACACCATCTGGGAAGTGCAACCGAAGCCGGGCCGGGGCATCCTCGGCATCATCCGCGACCGCTTCCTGTCATTCGCGATGGTGCTCGGGTGCGCATTTCTGCTGTTGGTGTCGCTGCTGCTAAGCTCCGCGCTGGGCGCATTGGGAAGCGTGCTCGACCGGCTTCCCGAGTCGCTCGAATGGTTCAGCCACGCCCTGCACATGGGTGTATCGTTTGTTGTCATCACGCTGCTGTTCGCGATGATGTTCAAATACCTGCCCGATGTGAAAATCCAATGGCGTGACGTGTGGCTGGGCGCGGTCATCACGGCCGCGCTATTCACGATCGGCAAATTCGCAATCGGGCTGTACCTCGGCAAGAGCTCGATGGCCTCCTCGTACGGCGTCGCCGGGTCGTTCGTCGTCCTCTTAGTCTGGGTCTACTACTCTGCCCAAATTCTGTTCGCCGGCGCGGAGTTCACGCAGGTCTATGCCGACCGCTACGGCTCGCGGATCGTGCCCGCGGAAAACGCAGAACCTCTCACTGCCGAAGCGCGTGCCCAACAAGGTCGTCCCCGCACCGCCACGAGCCATTAGCAGAGTGAACCAGCTAGTTGAATTCGCCGGAGGAAAGATCCTCACGCCGCGAAGGGGTGGTGGGGGGCGGAACCAAAGGCGAGTCAACAGTGGGCAACGTCAACCGCAGCGTCACTGGGGGCTCGCTGTGCTCGACCCCAGCCACCTATGATGCGGCGAGTTGCAGTTTCTAAGGCAATAAAGAGGTTGGCAGGGCGAATTACCTGTTGCTTGCCGGCGGGCGAGGGAAAAACTGGCCTGGAATGGGCGGCGATGTGGCCTAGAATAAGGGGCTCGCCGCGGCACTTGGTCCGCACGCTTTGCGCCGCGTGGTAGGACGGACAATCCTGTCCGCCCAGCGAACGATGCATTTCGGACGGAGAGAATTGTTCGTCCGACGTGTCGGATTTGTTGCACTTGCGATCGAACTTATGGCCAAGACCACGTTTACCACTGCCGACGACACGACCGTCGAAATCGAATTGAAGGATCCGCGGTTGGCGGCGTTTTTGGCGTGGCTCATTCCCGGGGCCGGGCATTTGTACCAGGGCCGCACGGGCAAGGGCGTTTTGTTTTTCGTGTGCATCGTCGGCACGTTTGTGTACGGGCTGTACATCGGCAGCGGGCGGGTGGTGTACGCGTCGACGGCCGATGTGGTCTCGCGCCCGTTTCTCGATCGCTGGCAATACATTTGCCAGGTCGGCGTCGGGCTGCCGGCGCTGCCGGCCCTGGTGCAGCGCGAGCGGATTCGTAATGAAAAGGCGCCGCTCTTCGGCAGTTTCATGCGACCGCCGTACGATGCGAAGTTTCCGCCGCCGGATCGCTCGTATCTGACATCGCCGGACCAATCGGATCCGAGCCATACGGTGGAGCATCCCGATGAGCTTTCGAAGTGGAACTACGACCACGGCGAGTACTTCGACATTGGCACGATGTTCACCGTGATTGCCGGGCTGCTCAATGTGCTCGTGATTTTTGATGCCTACGGCGGGCCGCTGGTGATTGCGCCGGCGGAGGAGAAGGAAGCGAAGGAGCCGAAGAAGTAAGTGCCATGCTTGAACTGCTCCATACCTCGCCGGTAGTTTCGATGAGCCTGCTCGCGGCTGTGGGCATCGTACGAATGTGGTACGCCGTGCCGCTGGTGACGAGCGTGAGCCTGGTGTGTGCGGCCACCCGCCACGAAGAGATGGGACCGATCCTCATTCACGCGGCGCGGTTCGCGCTTTGGATCGTGGTGTTCATGGTCATCGTGCTGGGGGTGATTCAGGCGATGAGCTGGTGGCAGTGAGCGAGTGGCGAGGAGTGAGGAACCAGAAGCGAGTTCGCAACTCGGAATGTCGTCGCAATATCAAATCGCCAACAGGGCGGTTCACCGCTCTTCTTCGCGCCAGCGATATTAGGCCCGCCGTTTACGGCGGGTTATCGAATCGCCCGTAGCTCGCGCTGAGCCCCATTCATGGGGCTTATCAGTGTTCGGCGGCTTAAGCCACGGCGGCGAGAAGCCCCGTGAACGGGGCTCGGAACATCGCGCGCTCTCACGAACCCGCGGTGAACCGCGGGCCTACTATCGGAATCGAAGGGTCGTAAACGACCCTGTGAGCGCTGCCAGCGCAATTGGGTTTCGTCCAGGGATCGCGACACGACCATGGGGTCGCCTTAACGGCCCGCACTCTTCGTTGCCGTCCAGTCGGCCAGTGGCTGCACCATTAGTTTGCTGGCCTGCGGCGTCTGGCAACTGCCGGGTGTGGCGACGACGGCGAGCGTGAGCTTTCCGGACTCGGGCGCGGTCGCTTCGAAGGCGACCATCCGCGTGCCGGGGTTGGGAGAATCCCATTCATGCGGCGGCTGGGCGGTTTCGACTTGCGACCAAGTGGCTGCCTGCGGCTCGCGCAGTGTGAGCTTGAGTGTCTTGTCGTGCTGCTTGAGCACGAGGTCGCGATCGCCGAGTTTTTCCGGTGCGCCGGGCGTGACCATGCCCCAGCGAACGCGGGCGCCTGGTTTCAGGCCGGTGAGTTCGTCTTGAATGAGCACTTCGTTCGACGGCAGCATGGCGAAGCCGCGTTTGACGGTCTGTGCCTGGTCTTTGTAGACGCCGCTCATGTCGACGATGGAGAACGGCCGCTGGGGATCATCGACGAACTCGAGCGGTGCTTTGCCGGCGGCGAACTGCAACCCGCCGTCGATGCTGAGCGTGTTATGGCTCAGGCTGCTCAGGCGGAAGATGCGCCAGCGGTCGCCGTTTTGGGCGTGGCCCCATAAATCCATGCCGCGCTGCTCGATGCCGTTGTAGTCTTCGGCGCCGAGGTCGACGGCCCAGCGCACCCGGTCGCTATCGAGCACGAACGAGCCGATATCCATGTGGCCGTGCGGGCCGCTCGGTGAGCCGGCTTTCACGCCCAGGAACACGGCCTCGTCATCGTTCCAGGAACTGCGGTGGATGGCGATCGGCGTCGTGCCTTCGCTTTGAAAATTGAGCGGCATGTGAGAGGCGACATCGTCCGTCGGCTCGATCCATAGCAGAGCCAACGGGCCGGTGCGGCCGAGACCGCTGCGCCCGCCCGGGTTCGATTTGGCGAGCGTGCGTTCCCAGAGATTGCGTTCGTCATGCAGCCAATCGGGGCGATGATAGCGGGCGGCGAACCAGAACCGCAGCGGCTGCGGCCCGCGGCCCGCGCCGCCGTCGGCGTAGTTGAAGAACAGTCCGGAAGGGCCGCAGGCGAGGGCCGGATATGCGCCGGTTTCGGAGAAGCCGGGGGCCTTCGTAAGCCCGAAGTCGCTCCCCAGCGCCGATTCCAGGGCGCTGATGAGCATGACGTTGTACGTGGTGCCATAGGACCAATAGCCGGGGCCTTCGGGGTAACTGCCGTGCGGGGCGAAGGCCTTCATCGAGGCGACGACGTTTGTGAGCGCGCTTTCGACGGTGCGGGCGGCGAGGTCGGGTTCGTCTTCCATGACGGCGAGCGCGCCGCACGTGATGCCGCCGTGGCAGACCTGGCCCCAGTTATTGGTCATCTTCACCCACCTCGTAAATTCGGTATCGAACTGCAGACGCAGGCCTTTGCTCACGATCGCCTCGCGGATTTCGGTGCGGGCGGCCGGGTCGAGCTGGTCGTAGAGCCAGTCGTAACCGATGGCGAGGGCGAAGGTCATTTCGGCCGTGTCGAGGAAGTGCTCGGGATGCCAGTCGCTGAAGCGGGCCGCGGTGAGCATTTCCTGCTGGCAGCGTTCGACGTGTTTGCGGTCGCCGGTCAGGTAGTAGGCCATCGAGAGATTGACGACCCGTTCGACGCAGGTCCGCGATTTATCGAGCAGGCGGCGGCCGATGAGCTTGCGCTCGATGGGCGGGATATCGCGCAGCCGAGTAGCCTCCTCGACAACCGCTTGGGCGAGGTCTTTCCGCAGCGGGTCGGCGTCGAGCGTGTTCTTGAGATTGGTGAGCTGGTCGCGCGTGGCGAGGAGCCGCGGGTGCGAGTGCGGGGCGGCGGCAATGCGGCGTTGGAGGTCGGCGAGGGAGACTTTGGGCGGGAAGGTGGTTTCGGCGTGGATGAAACGAGTTGCGCAGAGTGTTGCGAAGAAGGCTAGGGAGCAGGTGAGAGTCAGAATCTGATGCCAATGAGTGGATTTTGTGATCATCGTGTCCGCCTGGGTCTAAGTTAGATCCATTCGAAGTGCCGATACGCCGAAGGCGTTTCACTCCGAAGCCCAGGGTCAACGCGCAGCGGCGCACCCCGGGAATGGTTGTGAGTGTCTGATGTCTACTCCGAAGGAGTTACACTCGATTCGCTCGCGAGTGTTTAACGCTTTCAGCGTAACCCGCCGCGCGTGGCAATGATACCCAGCGTGCGCCGCGGTGCGGCGAAGCCGGGCTGTGGAGTTTTACACCTGCGGTGCGAAGAGCCGACATGAGGCTAGCTTGCCATTCCGCAACGCGGCACGAGCTCAGAACATCCCGGAGGGATGTCAGCAATTAGCCGGTGGTCGAGGAGCTTTAGCGACGAACCCACCGGTAAACAACCCAAACGGGAACGGCGCCCCTGGCAGGGTCGCAGCTCCGCACAGGCTGCGAACCCGCTGGGTTCGGAAGACTCAATCTGCACCCTGAGACCGGCGGTGTCGCTGCGCTCGACCGCCGGCTAATCGCTGTCACCCCTATCGGGGTGGTTATTCGCGGTGCCGGCTCGGAGGCTCGACGCCGAAGCGTGCTTCGTGGGACGTCGACTCCGGAGCGGTCGGCTATATAGTTGGATTTACAGAGGCCGCACGACGCTGACACTGCGCCAGTAGTCGAAGAGGGTTTCGGGCGAATTGACGCCGCCGCCGAGGCCGCTCTTGTTGATGCCGCCGTACGGCACACCGTGCGGGAACACGTTGTGGGCGTTGATCCACGAGTTGCCGGCCCGCATCTGTTCGGCGACGCGGGCGCAGCGGCCGAGGTCGGTTGACCACACGCTGTTCGCAAGTCCGTAGTCGGTGGAATTCACCATGGCGATTGCCTGGTCCTCGCTGTCGAACTTAGCGAGGTACGCAACGGGGCCAAAAATCTCTTCGCGCGCTGCGACGTTCTCAAGGCTGCCTTCCATGAGGGCGGGCTTCACGTAGTGGCCGGCCTTCCCCGGGACTTCCGCTGCGCCGCCTTCCACGATCATCCGCGCGCCTTCGTTCACGCCGTCTTGCAGGTAACGCAGCACGCGCTTGCGCTGCTTCTCGTTGACGACCGGGCCCATTTGCGTCGAGCCGTCGAGCTGGTAGCCGACCTGCACTTGCTTAATTCGCTTGGCGCACTCGTCGACGAACTTGTCGTAGATCCGCTTGTGCACAAGCCAGCGGGTGGCGTCGCAGCAGACTTGGCCCGTGTGGAACGTGATCGCGCCGACGAGCTTGGCGGCGGTTTCGGCGATGTCGACGTCGTCGAACACGACGGCTGCGCCTTTACCACCGAGCTCCAGCTTCACGGGTACGAGGTTGCGGCCGCAGGCTTCGGCCACCATGCGACCGACTTCGGGCGAACCGGTGAAGCTCATGCGACGCAGGCCGGGGTGCTGCGAGACGGCAGCGCCGGTGGTTTCACCGTAGCCAGTGACGACGTTGATGACGCCATCGGGCAGGCCGACTTCTTGAGCAAGGTGGCTCAAGTAGATCGCGCTCAGCGGCGTGTCTTCGGCCGGTTTGATGAGAACCGTATTGCCGGCGGCGAGCGCGGGCGCGATGCCCCAGCCGATGAGCAGCATCGGGAAGTTCCAAGGGAAGATGAAGCCGCAGGGGCCCCAGGGATGGCGCATCGTCCAGGCTTCGTGGCCTTTGACGGCCAGCACGTTGCGGCGGCTGATATGCTGGGCCATATCGGCGAAGTAGCGAATCGTGGCGACGAAGTTGGCCACGTCGCCCTGCGCGTGGGCTTCGATTTTGCCGGCGTCGAGCGCTTCGATTTGCGCGATGATGGCGAGCCGACGCTCGACTTCATCGGCAAGGCGATGGAGCATCGCGCCGCGCTCGTTCGGCGGCAGCGTGGCCCAGCCGGATTTATCGAACGCCTGTTGAGCGGCCTTCACCGCGGCGTCGACTTCCTTGGGGCTCAGGGCGGGCACGGTGGCGAGCACATCGCCGGTGCCCGGGTCGTGCGTTTCGAAAGTCTGGCCGTCGGCCGCTTCGACTTCTTTGCCGCCGACGAGCGGCCGCTGCAGCGACTTTTCGAGAAAGGCATCTACTTCTGGGAGGAGGTTCGACATCACCGTAGCCATAGCGTGCCTCGTGTTGAGTTTGCGCGTGACAGGAGGGCGGCGTGACGAAGGCGCGCACGATGCGTGGAAGTGCGAGCGCCGCTGAGGGCGGATTCCACGAGAGCTTCGCCTGAAACGCTGCCGTGAGTTTTAGCGAGTCGTATTATCCTACCGCGGCGGCGGGAAAATGCGAATGGGGCGGAATTATTGCAGGCGTCTCGCTCTGCGCCGGGTGGCTGGGGCAGAGTCTTCGATGCCCCAGATGCTTCAACAGGGGCATTGCACAGGCGCTGCGTCGGGCAGGCAGCGCTGTTTAGCGAAGCCAGATTCGCCGGGTGGCTGGGGCAGAGTCTTCGATGCCCCAGAAGACTCAGCCGGGGCATCGCCGCTTAGTGAATGCTAGTCCGCAGATGACGCAGATATCCGCAGATAAGAAAAGGAGGGCGTCAACGCATCAGATATTGAACCACCGATAACACGGATAGCACGGATGAGATAATGTCTTCGTTGATTTGAATCCGTGATATCTGTGTAATCCGTGGTTGAGAACTAACGACAGGCCAGTAGCTGCCACCTTGTTCTGCTTTTATCCGTTCTTATCTGCGGACATCTGCGCCGGGTGGCTGGGGCAGAGTCTTCGATGCCCCAGAAGACTCAGCCGGGGCATCGCTGTTTCGTGAAATGCCAGATTCGGAATAGTCCGCAGATGTCGCAGATGAACACAGATGAAGAGGATTGAACGCGATCTGACAAGATGGAAGGGACGAACGTCACTTTGGATCGATCCGTTGTCATCTGCGGACTGTGGGCATGGAGCATTTCTGGGGGCTCGCTGCGCTCGACCCCAGGCACCCAGCTTCGCAAACGGCGGGTGGCTGGGGCAGAGTCTTCGATGCCCCAGATGATTCTACTGGGGCATCGCCGAGCCTCTGCCCCAGGCACGCAATTCCACCAGTAAGACGCCGAGCCCAGAGGGCTCGGCTATGTGAGTCAGCGATTTTGGTCGTCGGGAATTGTCCAATCGATGGGCGTGCGTTTGGCGATGAGGCGCTGGAGTTCGCTGAGCGATTGTTGGTAAGCGGCCCGGCTGGTTTGGGCATGTTGGGCCATGTAGGCGGCGGCGACGCCGGCGGCGGTGCCGGTGGACCATTCGGTCGGTTGCTCGCGCGTGGCCGAGTTGACGAGGAATGTTTGGGCCATCGTCTTGCCGGCCACCAGCATGTTCTCCACCTTCGCATTCGTGAGCGCGCGGAAGGGGATGTAGAACGGCAGCGTGTCGTGGGCTTCGCGCACGAACTCGGGCATTTGGCACGTGATGATTGGGTGAACGTCGGCCGGATACGCGCCGAGCGCGATGCGGTCCTCAAAGACGGTGCCGGTTTGCTTGGCGGGGTCGCCAGTGATGTCGTCGAACTTCAGGAGGTAATTGTCGAGGCCGATGGAGCGGCGGGTATCGCGGATGTAGGGCAGCTTGGCGAGGCCGTGACCGGTGCCCATGACTTCGGGCGCGAGCGTGATTTGGCGGGAGTTGATTTCGGGCGGCGTGTGGTTCTTGAACCATTCGTGCCAGGCGAGGGCGCGGCGTTCGACGGCGGCGAGGACGGCGAGGTCGATGCCGCCGTGCCAGTCGGAGCGTTCGGCCGCGGTGTCTTTCTTTGATTTGAACAGATAGCCGAAGGGGTAATCGTTGCCGCCTTCGTGCGTTTTCTCGGAGTAGCCCCAGTTTTGCAGGCAGAGGTCGCCGACGGCGGGCGTGCCGTGGCCCTGGAGGCGGCGGTAGGTCCAAATTTTCTGCCAGGCATCCTTTTGCCCCTTGTATTCGCCAAAGCCGACGTCGGTCGCGGAGACACCGCGTTCGGGTTCGTCGACCGGGTCCTTCTGATACTGCTCGACGAAGCAGAACACGGTGGCCTGGCCGCAGCGGTCGTTGCCGTGCGTGTCGCCTTCGTGTGCTTCGGTGCCAATTAGGTACGGAGCGTCGGCAAGGGCCAGCAGTTCGCCCCATTCCGTGGCGTCGATGAAGATCGTCGTGCGACCGGCTTGGTTGAGACCGTTAAAGCGGAGCGTTTCTTTCTTGAAGCGATCGGAGTCGCGCGTCGAGTACCAGTCGCGGAGGTCTTTCGACGGGAGCTCGTCGTAGCCGTTATTCGCTATGCCCTTCTTGGGCGTGCGGCGGATGGCGGTGAGCGATTCGATTTGCGTGCCGGCTTTGTTCGTGGCAACTTGCTTCACGACCGTGTTCAGGAAGACGACCAAGCGGTCGCCAGCTCGCTTCTGGAGCGGCAGCAGCTGCTTGTCGAGAAACACATCCGGTCGAAAGCAGAAGCGGCTGACCCAGCATTCGCCGCACTCGGTGGCTTCGAGCATCTTGCGGAAGTCGGGCGGGATATTGGCCGGCGTGCGGGCGATGTTCGCGACGCTAAGCAGCTCTCTCTTGGTATTGGGATCGCGGATCGTGTGCCAGGCTTCGTCGATCGCGGGGACGCCGCTGGAGGTGATTTGGCCACCGACCCAATCGGTCGGCTCAAGTAGTGCGGTGCGGGCGCCGCTCTCGGCCGCGGCGATGGCCGCGGCGAACGCGGCGGTCGAGCCGCCGGCGATGACGACGTCGAAATCGGGTTGGTCGACGACGAGTTCTTCGCGCGTGGGTGGGCGGTAGGGCCGGCGTGGAGCGGCGGTCGCGTGTTGAGTGAATGAAGCAAAGCTTGCGAAGAAGGCAAGCGCAGCGATCGTGAGCGCGCAGGCGTGTGGGTCGTTTCGTTTCATTTGAGTGGACGATTTTAGTCGGCTTCGAGGCGGTGCATGTGCCAGTTGAAGGCGGTGCGGAAAACGAGGCCTCCGACGATCGCCACGATTAGCAACGTGGCCGCCAGCAGGTACGCGCCAACGTAGAGCTGCGAGAGGCCGAGGATCGTCGCGGCGATGGAAACCGTGCCAAGGATCGCGGTGGCGAGGCCACCGAGGAACAGGCCACTGGGGAGATTGGGCACTGGGCGGCCGGCTTCGATGATGCGTCGGCGCACGGGCGCCCACGCGCCCATCGGTCGCGCGGTGGTGTAGAAACGTTCGAGCGTGTCGGAGTCTTCCGGTGGTGTGACGAGCGTGACGATCACCCATAGGCATGTAGTGAGCGACATCGCCATGATGGCTTGGAACATCGTCATGGCATCGATATTCGCTTCGTTGGCGGCAAGCTGCGCTTGCCACCAGGGCCAATGCGGCAGCAGCCGGCCAAGGATGATATAGACCGTGGGACCGCCGACCATCGCGGCGACCCAAGACCAGAGGTTGATCCGCCACCACCACCATTGGGCCCAGTAGAACGCGGCCGATGCGCCGAACATGCCCGAGATAAACACGGCGATGCCGAACAGCGAGTCAGTCGAGTACATTACGCAGACGCCAAGCGCGAGCACGACGAGCACAACGATGCGGCCAATCCACACGCTGCTCGCGCGTTCGGGATCGAGGGCTCGCGAGTTGACGAAAACCTGGCGGAGCACATCGTTCACCAGCGTTTGCGAGCCGTAGCTCAGCAGGCCGCTGATCGTGGACATCACACTTGCGAGCACGCCGGCGAGCGCAAGGCCCAAGAGGCCGTGCGGCAGGTATTCGGCGAGCATGATGCCGTAGACTTGCTCGCGCTGGCCGCGCGAGGCGTGATAAAGCTCGGGGTGGCGGGCGAGGATACCGAGGACGGGGAGCGTCATGAGGAGCAGGATCGCGAACATGGCGACCTGCCCCCAGATGGTGACCTTAGCCGCTTCGCGCGGCGTGGGGCACGAAAGAATGCGCTGGCCGTCGACATCGACGCTGCCGCCGCGGCCGATCGTGGGGATGACGAGCCAGGCCAGCACCAGCAGCGGCCCCATGATTTCGTGCCCGCGCACCGGCGTGGCGCTGAGGATTTCGGAATACTCTTGCGGGTGTGCAGAGAGAATCTGTTGCGTGAGGCCGGTCGGGCCTCCCGCGACGACGACGACTTCCACCATCAGCACGAGGCTGGCGGCAATGATCACGAAGGCTTGGAAGACATCGGTTGCCAGTACCCCGGCGTAACCGGAGACCCACACGTAGATCGCGACGAGCGGAGCGACGAACAGCAGCGTACGGTCCTTCAGTTCGTAGCCCATGACGGGCGCGAGAATTTTATGCGTGCCGAGGAGACCGGCGCCGATCCAGGGGATGATGTTGATCGCAACGGTGAACAGTGCTGTGTACACGCGAACAAACCGAGCGCCACGGCCGCCGAAGCGGAGGGCATAGAATTCGGGTCCGGTGCGGATGCCGAGTTGCCGCCAGCGAGCGGCGAAGAGCATCGCGACGATCAGCCAGGCGAGACTGAACCGGGAGAGATAGTACCACGCGACGGGAAGGCCGATCACGGCGGCTAGTCCGCAGTACAGCGGGGCGACATCGGCGTTAATGGCGGTGGCGGCGTAGGAAATGCCGTTGACCCAAGCCGGCACGCGGCGGCCGGCCAGATAATATTCTTCGTCAGAGGCAGGGCTCGAACGCCAGAAGCGGTGGGCGAGGACGCCGACGATGAACGTGATACCCAGGTAGACGACCACGACGACGGCATCGAGCGTGTGGAAGGGGTGCGTGGGCATCGGCGTGGTCAGCGTGGCTTAAGGCTGGCTATTTTCGTGGGGTGGCTTGATTGTCGTGGGGTGGCTGGGGCAGAGGCTCGGCGATGCCCCAGTGACATCGTGGTTGATGTGGCGCACTGGGGGCTCGCCTGCGGCTCGACCGTAGGCACCCCGTGATGTTGTTGCAGGCGTGAAACTATCCAGGGTTCGCTAGAGTCTCGCGTCCGGCTCGACTCCAGTTGCTGTTGTGGGGTGGCTTGATTTTCGTGGGGTGGCTGGGGCAGAGGCTTGGCGATGCCCCAGTGACGCCATGGTTGATGTGGCTCACTGGGGGATCGCCGGCGGCTCGACCGTAGGCACCCCGTGGTGTTGTTGCGGGCTTGAAATTATCCAGGGTTCGCTGGGGGCTTGGCTGCCGCCCCTCGGGCTCAGTTATTTTAGGCTTTGTCCCGAAACTGGTATTTGAGGATTATTGTTTTTGAGCCATGCTGGTTGGAATATTTGGTTCTAGCCACGGGGCGCAGCGATGGCTCGCTTGTTGCTGACAGACGACGAATGGGAATTGATTGCGGACGTATTTCCGGAGCCTGCTTCGACAGGTCGGCCGCGGCGCGACCCGCGGCGAGTACTCGACGGCATCCACCAGCAAGGTGCTGCGGACAGGTTCGCCGTGGCGCGACGTTCGGAGGAGTTCGGAACCTGGAAGACTTCGCGGATGTTCGACACGTGGAACGCGGACGGGACGTTGGCCGAGATTTTGCGTCGCTTGCAAGCGCGGTTTGTCGCCGCGGGAGCGATCGACGAAGAATTGTGGTGCATCGATGGCACCACGGTCAGCTCAACCCGCTGTGCGACGGCGGCGGCAAGGAGGCCTCTCGACCACGCGTTAGGCCGCTCGCGCGGGGATTTTCGACGAAGATCCACGTCCTCTGCGACGGCCACGGCCTGCCACTGGCCTTTCGGCTCACTGCTGGCCAGACCACGAATCGCAAGTCTTGGACGAACTCTTGGTAACGGCCGACGAGCAATTGCTCGATGACGACGGCGAGCGCATCCTTGGCCCTTCGCTTTGGGCGGCGATAAGGGGATATCAGGCCGATTGGATCGACGAGTACTTGCTGGATCTGGGCGTCACACCGGTGATTCCCTCCAAACAAAACCAAGATCGTGACGCGCGGCTGGTCGACTTCGACCGCGAGGCGTACCGTCGTCGCAACATCATTGAGCGACTCATCGGCTGGCTTAAGGAAAACCGCCGCATCCTCTCGCGATTCGAGAAGACCACCATCAGCACGAGGCTGGCGGCAATGATCACGAAGGCTTGGAAGACATCGGTTGCCAGCACCCCGGCGTAACCGGAGACCCACACGTAGATCGCGACGAGCGGAGCGACGAACAGCAGCGTACGGTCCTTCAATTCGTAGCCCATGACGGGCGCGAGAATTTTATGCGTGCCGAGGAGACCGGCGCCGATCCAGGGGATGATGTTGATCGCAACGGTGAACAGTGCTGTGTACACGCGAACAAACCGCGCGCCAC
The DNA here is from genome assembly GCA_046349975.1 of Pirellulales bacterium. Taxonomy (GTDB): domain Bacteria; phylum Planctomycetota; class Planctomycetia; order Pirellulales; family Lacipirellulaceae; genus JABDGM01. The sequence goes on along the minus strand of JAXMBH010000024.1, from coordinate 63,491 downwards.
GGCCGCCGAAGCGGAGGGCATAGAATTCGGGTCCGGTGCGGATGCCGAGTTGCCGCCAGCGAGCGGCGAAGAGCATCGCGACGATCAGCCAGGCGAGACTGAAGCGGGAGAGATAGTACCACGCGACGGGAAGGCCAATCACGGCGGCTAGTCCGCAGTACAGCGGGGCGACATCGGCGTTAATGGCGGTGGCGGCGTAGGAAATGCCATTGACCCAAGCCGGCACGCGGCGGCCGGCCAGATAATATTCTTCGTCAGAGGCAGGGCTCGAACGCCAGAAGCGGTGAGCGAGGACGCCGACGAGGAACGTGATACCCAAGTAGACGACCACGACGACGGCATCGAGCGTGTGGAAGGGGTGCGTGGGCATCGGCGTGGTCAGCGTGGCTTAAGACTGGCTATTTTCGTGGGGTGGCTTGATTTTCGTGGGGTGGCTGGGGCAGAGGCTTGGCGATGCCCCAGTGACGCCATGGTTGATGTGGCGCACTGGGGGCTCGCCTGTGGCTCGACCCCAGGCACCCCGTGAAATTGTTGACTCGGGCCATCCGTGCCGGCGTATTATGCACACGCCTCCACTGCGTGCGGAATGCTGGAGTTGTAAATGCGGTCGACGATCGATTGAACGATCGTGCCTTCGCGCACTCCCGGGCCCTGCACTTCGCGCAGCTGGATGCCCTTGGCGAAATCGAGCAGCTGGTCGCGAAACATCAGGGTGTCGGGCGCGTCGAGGCGTTCGTCGACGACCTTGTTCGTGTTCTCGTACGTGAGGTTCACATGGTCGCCGAAGAGTTCGAAGGCCATGCCGCCGCGTTCGCCGAGGAAGCCCATGAGCGTGGCGGGCATCGAGGGCTCGGGGAAGTTGCCGGCCCAGGCGACATGCAGGTCGAACGTCGCGCCGTTCTGAAAGCGGATAAAGGCGTGGGCGGAGTCTTCGACGTCGCAGATGCCGTCGTGGTTGGGGGGGCCAGCCCACATGTTTTCAAACACGTAGTTCTGCATGCGGCGGCCGAAGACCGAGTGCACCTGGCCGACGACGTCGGCGACCTTCGGGTAATTGAGCAAGTACATGCCGAGATCGATGAGGTGGACGCCGATGTCGATCAGCGCGCCGCCGCCGGAAAGTTCCTTGGTGGTGAACCATTTGCCGAGTCCCGGCACGCTGCGGCGCAAGTTCACTTGCGCGGTGGCATGATAGACGTTGCCGAGGCGTTTCTGATCGATGACCTTGCGAGCCACTTTGCCGACGGCGGTGTAGCGGTGGACGAAGCCCATTTGCACGAGGCGGCCCGTGGCGCGGGCGACCTCGGCGATTTCGAGGCACTCGCGTTCGTTGAGCGCCATCGGCTTTTCCAGCAGGATGTCCTTGCCGGCTTGGAGGGCGCCGATGGCCAGGTCTTTGTGGTAGCGATTGGGCACGCAGATGACGATCGCGTCGACGCTGTTGTCGTTGATGACGGCCGCCCCCTCAGTGAAGTGCGGCGCTTCGTATGTTTTCGCCAGCTCGGCGGCGCGGCTTGCGTCTCGGTCCACAATTCCGGCGAGGTCTAAGCCCGCCGCGCGCGCGGCCTCGGCGTGTTTGGTGCCGATCGAGCCGGCGCCGATGATCGCGAGTTTCAAACTCATGGCTGCCCTTCTGCTTTTCCAATCGCCATCGGTCGGCCAGCCGCGGACGTTTGAAAGTGCGGCGGCGGCACGACGGCGAGTTTCTGGAAGCGGTCGCACACGTCGTCGCGGCCGACCATTTCCAAGATGCGGTGAATCGTCAGCGTTTCGCGCCGGTCAATGAGCGGCTTGGCGGCGTCAAAGAAATCGAGGATCGCCGCGGCGGCATCGATGAACAGCCGCGAACAGTCCACCGTGATAAACTTGGTTTGCTGGAGCGTGGTGACGGCGGCGGCGAAGTCGACGTCGATGCCCGCTGCGAAGTCGATCACACCCGTGCGCCCGCCGGCGAATTTCAGCACGAATTGCGGATGCGTATCGAGGCCGAGGCGCATCATGTCGATGACGCTCGGACCGAGACAGCTGATGAGCAATTCCAGCGGGTGAATAATGTACTCGCCGAGGCTGCTGCCGCCCGCCCACACGTGCATGCTCTGCACGTCATCGCGGCACGTGGCAACGTAGCGCTGCACTTCGGTGGCGCGGAGCGCGGACGTAGTTTGCACGGCGGCCCGGTGTTCGTCGGCCAGTTTGAAAATCTTCTCGGCAATCGCGAAGTTCGGCGCGAAGGTCTTGTCAACGAACGTGGGCTTGCCGAACGGCAGAACCTGCTCGCAGAGGCCGAGGTGCACTTGCGGGTCGGAGGGCGCCAGGATTGCGAAGCAGTCGACGTGCGCCGCCATGTCGCGCGGTGTCTCGAACCAGCGCACTCGGTTGCGGTCGGCCCATTCGCGTCCCGGTGCGGTGGCCATCGCGGTGGCGCCGACTACGTCGTAACCGCGGCCCACGAGCGGGCCGCGGATGGCGGCGAGGTACGTGTTGGCGTGGAAGTTATCGAGCTGGTAATCGACGTAGCCGATGCGTTTGGTGGGAGTGGCCATTGTGGGTGGGAGGGTGCGAACTATCGTCCGACCGAGTCGGGATCCGTGGTGGTTCGTCGGGGTGCAAGGGTGTTGAAGCCGGCGCTGTCGGCCTGACGACAGCCCGTGGTTTCGGGCGTGGTGATGGGCAGTCCGCGAAGGTGACGCACCGCGAGCCAGGCGTAGCTTTCGGCCTCGAGCGTGCCGGGGTTGAGGCCGCGCTCGGCAACGTTCTTCACGGTTTCAAAGTGTTCGCGAAGCAAGCGGAGCATGGTCGGCTGACGGCTGCCGACGCCGGTGACCCACAGCAGTTTCGGCAGTTCGGGGAGTTGCCGCGCGGCTTGCAGGAACGCGGCGACGGTGACTGCGCACAGTGTGGCAGCGCCGGATTCGACCTTGAGACCGGAAACATCGATGTGGTCGAAGTCGTTGCGATCAGCGGCCTTCGGTAGCGAGCGGTAGAAGAACGGCGCGTCGAGTGCCGACCGGAGAATCTCTTCGTCGATCGTGCCGCGCTTGGAGAGGGCGCCATTGAGGTCGTGCGCCTGGTCGGCGAGTTCCTGGACCCATTCGTTGAGCAAGCCGACGCCGGGGCCGGTGTCGCCGGCGATGATTTCGTTCCGCCGGCTCAGCCACGTGACGCTCGCCACTTGGCTCAAATCGAGCATGAGCGCGGGGCGCGGTTCGCTCGCCATGAGCGCCCAATGAAACATGGCAATGAGCGGCGCGCCTTGGCCGCCAATCGACATGTCATGTCGCCGAAAGTCGGCAACAACCGGCAGCTTCGTGAGCTCGGCCAGCAGCCAGGGATTGCCGATTTGCAGCGTGAGTGACTCGCTCGGAATGTGGCGGATCGTGTGGCCGCTGAAGCCGATTACTTCCGCCGCCGCGACTTCCTGCGGATACTGCGAACGCAGGAGGTCGACCACCGCGGCGTGATGTTCGGTAATCTCGCGCTCGAGGCGAAGAATCTCCGTGGTGGGCAAATCGTTTTGCGTCGCTTCCAGCACCCGCCACCGCACGGTGCCTTCGTAGGGAATCGCGACGCCGCCGAGCGGATGAATTTCGTCGCGGCCGTCGGTATCGAGCAGCGCGGCAATGACCCCGTCGCCCGAGGCGGCGCTGAGCAAACCGATCGAGCGTTTTAACGCGGAGTTGCTCACCTGGACACCGAGGCGGGTGGCGTTTTGGGGTCGGTCGCAAACGGTTCTGGCAACCGTTCAAGAACCGGGGGCTAGCGCCCCGCGGCTGATTCGATCCTCTGAATTGCGAACTGCATTTGGCAATATTCGTCGGCACTCGAAACGGCCTTCAGTGTATCTGAAACGCAAACTTGCTGCGCCATCGACTGCGCAATCTTTTCCATAGTTTGCGTCCCAAAGTGCAGAATTGGGCAGTATACTGAAGTGAGTGGATCCGCAAACGGAACAGCAACTTAGCCGGCGCGCGGCGAGTGCGCCGGTTCGATAATGGCTCATTCTTTGTCCAAAAATGGGCGTCTCCGCGAAGTCGCGATTCTCGTGGAGACCGACAACAGCTGGGGCTCCAACCTCACCCGCGGCGTGGCGGAGTACGCCAAGCGGTTCGGGCCGTGGAATTTACTGATCGACCCGCGCGACCACTACAGCAAGCAGTGGTCGCTGCCCGATGAATGGCGCGGCGATGGCATTATCGCCCGCGTCAGCACGCCGCTGCAGGTGCGGCAGATGGTGCAGCGCGGCTTGCCGGCCGTGAACGTGGATGATGTTTTCGAGGGCGTGCCGCGGATGGGCGTCGTGCTCACCGATGAGGCCGCCCGAGCGCAGCTCGCGTTCGACCACTTGAAGACGAAGGGCTTCAAGAGCTTTGCCTACTTCGCGCCGCCGAGCAATGAGTACTCGCGCAAGCGCGGGCAGCAGTTCGTGGCCGTCGTGCGCGCGGCGGGATTCGCCTGTGAAGAGTACAAACCTGGGTATCGAGTCGGCCGCACGATCAGCCAGAAGGATCAGCACCGGCGGATTGCCCGCTGGCTCGATCATCTGCCGCGCCCTGTTTCGATACTGGCCGTCGATTCGCAGCGCGGCCGGCAACTGAGTGAAATCTGCAGCATGGAAGGCATTCGCGTGCCGGATGATGTGGCGATCCTCGCGGCCGACACCGATGACCTGTTGTGCGACGTTTGCACGCCGCCGCTTTCGAGCATCGCGGTGGGGAGCCAGCAGATTGGGCACGAAGCGGCAGCGATGCTGCATCGCATGATGGATGGCGAAAAGGCGCCAGCGGAACCGGTGCTCGTGGCCCCGTCGTGCGTCGTAAGCCGGCAGTCGACCGATATTCTGGCAATCAATGACCCCATGGTCGTGCGGGCGCTGCGATTCATTCAAATGCATGCCTTTCAGGGCATCGTCGTGGAAGATGTGCTCGCGGAAGTGCCGATCTCGCGGCGCTACTTGGAGCGCGAGTTCAAGCGCCACTTAGGCCGGCTGCCGGCCGAGGAGATTCGGCGGATTCGCCTCGATCGCGGCAAGGAACTCGTGTCGGAGACCGACATGCCGATCGAGGAGGTGTCGCTCGCCTGCGGATATGCCGGGGCAACACAGTTTGCCGTGGCCTTCCGCAAGCGGTTTGGCGTCACGCCGTTGGCGTACCGCAAGCGGGTGGTGAAGCGGTAAGTTGCTACCTGCAGAATAATCTACGCCGGCGGCATCTTGCGTTCGTGACTGGACTCGTGGCAATTGGTGAGCCCGCGGTTGCGAGTCGTCGCCGATGGAGCCTACTTCGAGTGTTGCGCAGCTCGGAACCACAGCTTTCTCGGGCGGCACGGGGCATGGGCGAGCGCGAATTGCCGCATATAGTGGAAAAAAATACGCGAAATATGTTTGTGCTCCCCGTCAGGGTGCCATAGCATGGCAAGAGTGGCGTAATCGCCCAACTCGTCTTATCCGGCTTCAGAGTAGGCATCAGCACGCTGGGCGTGCCTTAGTTGAGTTTTTTCGTGGGGCTCAGTTCGTCTGCGGGGAGCGTCTAATGAAATGCAACAGTTTGGGTACCCTCTTGCTCGGCGCTGCGCTGATTTTCGCGCCGACATCAACTTTCGCGGCCACAATCACCGCATTATCGAGTTTTGGCGGCGGCGACGGCTGGCTAGCGCCGGGCGAGGGCGGTTATGCCTATTTGGGCACCGCCAACAACGAGCGCGGCATCGCTTACGGCAACAACCACGTGTACCTCGTGAGCCGGGCCAACGTTTCTGGTAGCGCAACCAATGTGCGAATTCTCGATCCGGCCACCGGAGCAGATCAGGGCGGCTTGAACACCACTGGAATTAGCGGTGGCACATTTGCCGTGAACGCCACTGGCGTCGATAGCGACGGCGCGATTTACGTCGGCAACCTAACGACTCAGTCAACGACCAGCCCGTTCAAAGTTTATAAGTGGGCCACTGAGGCCAGCGCGCCAACCACCGTCTACAGCGGCGATGCAGGACTCGCCGGCGCACGTGTCGGGGACAATCTTGCCGTGATCGGTTCTGGCAGCGCGGTTCGGATTGCTGCGGGCTACGGTAGCACACCCGCGGTAGCGGGCAACAACAGTTACACGGTTGTCGATCCCACGGCTAGCACTGCCACGGCGATCGCCTTCGCCGGCACGCCGCCCAACGCGGGCGACTTCCGCCTTGGCATCACGTTCGCCGGACCGAGCAACGTCATCGGTGCGCAAGGCAGCTCGATCTACCGCTACACGAGCTTCTCAGGCAGCAGCGGTACGCTGATCGGCAGCCCGACCATTCCGGATCCGGCCGGCGCAACTGCCGACCGCTTGCTGGCCTACACGACCATTGGCGGCATTCCGATTCTGGCCGTGCAGAGCATCGGTGATTCGCACGTTTCGATTTACGATGTGACGAATCCAGCGACGCCTGTGTACTTGGCGGGAAAGAACAATACCAGCGGGTCGCTGACGTCGAATGCCAATGGCTCGGGCGCGTTGGCCTGGGGCGCTACGACAAACAATGTGGATGGCTCCGTATCGCAGATCCTGTACGCAATGAGCACGAACCAGGGCATTCAAGCGTTCGTCGTGACCATACCGGAACCGGCGACTGGGGCTCTCGTGGCGATCGTTATCGCCTTGGGCGCCGGCGGTCGGCGACGCTACGCGTAGCTGATGCCGCGGATTGCGCTCGTAGAGCGGCGTTTCACTTTCAACAAAACGTGCAACTGCAGCAGCACTTTATCGGGCTCCCCTGCGGTCGCATTCGGAGCTATATCCATGATCACACAGCACAGACTAGTCAGTGTCTGCGGAGCGCTTGCGGCGTTCGCCGTTTCCTTATCGCTGCCGGCAGAGAGCGCGGCCACATCGCTAACGCCACTCGCAACGTTCGCCGATAGTGGTGATGGCACCGGCGGCGGCTGGCTTGCGCCGGGTGAATTGGGTTACGCCTACCTCGGTACCAATAACTTGGAACGTGGCTTGGCCTACGGCAATGGCCACTTGTACTTGGTGAGCCGCAACAATCCGACCGGCACGAATGGCAACAACATTCGAATTCTCGATGCGCTGACGGGTGTCAATCCGAGCGGCATGGATTTGGGCGGGTTGGATGTCACCGGGATTTCCGGGGGCACGCTCGGCGTGAACATGGTCGGCGTCGGCGGCGATGGCGCGATCTATGTCGCCAACCTCCAAGGCGACACGAATGCCGGGCTCTACAAAGTCTACAAATGGGGGAACGAAGCGGCCGTGCCGACCGTGGCCTACAGCGGCAACGCCGGCCTTATTGGAGCGCGGATCGGCGATGATCTCGCGATCATCGGGTCGGGAAGTTCTACGCGACTTGCGGCGGGCTTTAGCAATAGCCCAAGCGTCAGTGGCAACAACGGGTACGCCGTCATTGATCCCACGGCCGGCACGGCCACGGCGGTGGGCTTCGCCGCCACGCCGCCCAATCCGGGTGACTTTCGCCTCGGCATCACGTTCACCGACCAAAGTCACGTTATTGGCACGCAGGGCGGCGGCACCTACCAATACAGCAGCTACGCCGGACCGACCGGAACGTTGTTGGGAACGGGAACTTTAACGTATGCGGGCGGAGCTACAGCCGAACGCTCAATGGCGTATGCGGTGGTCGGCGGCAAACCACTGTTGGCCATTCAGAGCTCGGGCGACGCCCACGTGTCGGTGTACGATATTACCAATCCACTTAATCCGCTGTTTTTAGCCAGCGGCAATGCGACCGTGGGCGCACTAGCAAGTAATGCCAATGGAACGGGCAGCGTGGCCTGGGGGCCGATCAACAACACGGGCGTCGGCACGGGCACTGCCACGCTGTATGCAATGCGCACGAACAGCGGCATTCAGGCCTTTACGTTCACGCTTACGCCTCCCGCCGTAGCAGGTGACTACAACGGAAATGGCGCCGTCGACGCCGCGGACTATGTGTTATGGCGAGACACCGAGGGCCAGACCGTAGCCGCCGGCAGCGGCGCCGATGGCGACGGGGACGGCACGGTCGGGCCAGGCGACTATGACTTTTGGCGTGCTCGATTTGGGAACACGTCGGGCAGCGGCAGTGCCATCGGGGCGGCGGTCGTGCCGGAGCCAGCCGGCTTTGTGCTCATTAGTGTTGGGGCGATCTGCGCCGCAGGCCGCCGTCGTCGGTCTTTGAGTTCTTGAAGCCGAGCCCTTGTCTGCCTGACCAAGAGCAAGCCGCAATAGCTGGAAGCCGTGGAGTTCTCTTTGTTCGATTAGCCGAGGTGCCGTGGCATGAATAGTCCAGTGGTCAAGGCAGGCCGCCCGCGACGCGGTTTTACGCTTGTTGAACTGCTCGTCGTGATCGCGATCATCGGAATTCTGGTCGCACTACTGCTGCCGGCAATTCAATCGGCGCGCGAGGCGGCCCGGCGTTCGCAGTGTACGAACAATCTGAAGCAGATGGGACTCGCGGCGCAGAACTATGCGGCCGCGAAGAAGGAACTGCCCATGGGCTACGGGCGGACCGCCGAGCATGTGCTCAAAAATGTGAATTTCGTCAAGGAAGGCGTGTTCACCTCCATGTTGCCGTACATGGAAGAGCAATCGACGTTCGAGCGGATCGAGTTCAAGTACTATGCCATGTCGCCCGTCAAGGCATACAACGCCGATCCGATGCGCGACACCGTTATCGCTGCTTACATTTGCCCCGACTGGCCCGATGCCAAGGCGGTTCTGTCCTCGCCGCCAGGCTATGAATATCAAGTTGGCGGCATGTGTACTTACTCCGCCGTGGGCGGCGCCATTCAGAACGCGGGCGAGAAACTTATCCCCTCGGGATTCGGCCCAATTCCAAACAATGGCGCATTCACGGTGAAACAGGAAACAGTGAGCGGATCCTTGCGGCTGTTGGGTTCCGCTCGCAAGTTGGGCCAAATTATCGATGGACAGAGCAATTCGTTCTTGATTGGCGAGTACGTTCATCGCGATTGCGTATTCGGGAATTACCCAGAGACGGTGCCGGGAACCGTGCCGCCGGGGAACGTGCGCCCGTGGTACATCGCCGGCTTTCAAGAGGCCCCGTACTCGTTCAAAATCCTGGAGAACCCGCCAAATGTGTGCGTGGCACGGGCCCAAGGAATCAATTTCAACTACTTGCCGATGGGCAGCTATCACCCAGGATTAACGCAGTTCGTATTCATCGATGGCAGCGTGCATGTCATCAATAACGAGATCGATGTCGCCGTGTATAAGTCGATCGCGACCGTCAATGGCGGGGAGGTGGTGAATGCAGGGCCATGATTGTTGGCTGGGCAGGCTGTCGCCGCGTGCCGCGTTCATCTGGCTGGCCTTGTGCGGCGCGCTCGTGGGGTGTAAACCGGGCGATCGGGCTGATGTCGTGCCCGTCTCGGGCAAAGTTCTTCTGGAGGGGCAGCCGCTCAAGTTTGGCTCGATCACATTCCAGCCGATGCGTGGGCAGCCGGCCAGCGGCACGATCGGCCCCGACGGCTCGTTCACATTGTCGACCTATCGGCCGGGCGACGGCGCGGCTGTGGGACAACATCGTGTGAAGATCACGTGCTACACGTCGCAGGACCCGGCCGCGAAAAAAGACGGACCGAGCGAATCGCTGGGCGAGTCCCTCATTCCGCAGCAATATACAAGCTCCGACACGAGCGGGCTTACCGTCGCCGTGCTCTCGGGCGGGAATGGCCCGTTTGTATTTGAATTGAAAAGTACGCCAAAGGAAGCTGAGTCAACACAGGATGGAGCACCGGTGAAGGCTGGGGGCGAGTCCGTAACGAATGCACCGGCGGCGCCGCCTACGGAAAGCAATCCTGGTAAGTAGCGGACGGATCAGCAATCGGTGTGCTAAGCTGACGGCGTTCTAGGGCGAAGGGCCTGCACCGTGCCGGAGAAAGTGTTTGTGAATATTTGCGACTTATACGCGCACCGCATTCTGATTTTGGCCGTGAGCGCAGCGGCGCTCGTGCTTGGTGGGTGCAATCGCGGTCCGCAGATGGGCCAGGTCAGCGGCAAGGTCCTGTTGAATGGCCAACCGCTGAAGTTCGGCACGGTCGCATTTCAGCCGCCCAGCGGACAGCCTTCAATAGGCGACATTCAGAACGATGGTACCTTTTCATTATCGACGTATCGCCCGGGCGATGGGGCCATAGTAGGGCATCACCGCGTGCGCGTGGCGTGTTACGAATCGCAGCGGCCGGGAACAAAACCAACCGGCGGCGAGCAATCGCTCGGCAAGTCATTAATTCCACTCAATTACACGCTGTTTGATCAAAGTGGCCTCACAGCAGAGGTGAAAAGCGGTGAGAACGAGCCACTTGTAATTGAGTTGAAAGGACCAGCCGTCGCTCAGTAAATCGCAATTGAAGCTGTCCGCAGCCCATCGGTTGTCATGATGCGGCTAAACGCCCCTCGAATCGCCTTTCATGAAGGCCGTGCTTACACGCCGATGAACCCTGCCCAAGCCGCTCCGCCAGAAGCGCGGCACGCGACCACCGTTCCCGGCCAAGTCAATCGCACCGTCACTTCGCTTCCGGCTCGCCGATTTTCCGCAGATACTCGGCCAGCTGTGCCTGCAAATCCAACAGCTGCTGCCACTGCGACACATCGATCTTGAAGTGTGAAGCCCCCTCGGGTAGCGACGCCGACTGCACGAGCGACCGGCTCTGCAGATGCAGAAACTCAAAGATCTCCGAAAGCTGCGCCGCCTGCCCCGGGCTCAGCCCCGCCGGCAGCTCCGGCGCCGTCGGAATATGCAGCGTGCTGTGCAGGCTATCCGACGCCCCCCACCGCAGCTCGAAATCGAGCGCGTTGGGATCGAATGGCTGCGAAACCTTCGACGGGTCGAGGTTATCGGTCACGCTCAGGCCGCTCTCGCGCAGCTCGTCGAGGCGGCCCACAATCTGCTCCTTCGTGCCGTACAGCAGAATGCTGCGGCCCAGGGCGATTACGTCGCCAAACTGCAGAATGCGCAGCTGCACATCTTCGCCGTTCACACGCGTGCCGTTGGTGCTCTCCAGATCGGTGAGCACCAGCTTGCCCTGATCCTCTTGGATCTTGATGTGGAACCGGCTGATCCGCTCATCATTGAGCTGAACCGAGTTGCCTTCCTCGCGGCCAATCGTGACCGGCGTGGGCATATGTTCGTACACGCGGCCCCGGTCGGCCCCATCCAACACTCGCAACGTAACGTCAGCCATCGAAGTGTCACACCGCTTTAAGCATGCGCTCGCGTTGCGCCACCGTGCGCCCGGGCCCATTACCGCATCGTGAGGAAGAGTTGTCGAGCGCCAACTGCCACGTCGCGAACCGTCCCTAACTGTTCCGCTCAATTCATTTTGCGCAATAAGCCAACCGCCCGCAACAGGCGGGGAATAGGAGTGCGGAACGAGGGAGCGAGGAGCGAGTCATCGCTGGGTGCCTGGGGCAGAGTCTTCGATGCCCCAGACCAAACGACACTGGGGCATCGCCGAGCCTCTGCCCCAGCCACCCGTCGCCTCGCTCCTCGTTCCTCGTTCCTCGCTCCTCGTTCCTCGTTCCTCACTCCTCGTTCCTCACTCCTCACAACTCATCAATGCCGAAAATGCCGATGCCCCGTAAAGATCATCGGTATCCCGTGCTGGTTGCACGCCGCAATGACATCCTCATCCCGCCGCGACCCGCCCGGCTGAATGACAGCCGTCACGCCGGCCTCCGCCGCTCGGTGAATCGAATCATCGAACGGAAAAAACGCGTCCGACGCCAGCACCGCACCGCGTGCCCGCGTGCCGGCTTTCTTGATTGCAATCTCCACCGCATCCACGCGGCTCATCTGCCCCGCGCCCACGCCGACGACCATCAGGTCCTTGACCAGCACAATCGCATTCGACTTCACATGCCGGCACACGGCCCACGCCAGCCGCAGGTCGATCTGCTGCTCCTTGGTCGGCTGCGCTTCCGTAACCACGCGCCACACCGCATCGTCATCGCGCAAGTTATCGGCCGTCTGGCACAGCATGCCCCCGCTCACCTGCCGAAACTCGCGCTGTCCGCGCTCGTGCACCATCATCTGCTCGAGCTTTAGCAGCCGCACGTTGGCTTTCCACTTCGGCTTCGTCGTGAGAATCTCGAACGCTTCCGGCGTGAAGTCGGGCGCGATGATCGCCTCCACAAACCGATCCGGCTCGGCGAGATAAGAAGCCACTTCCGCATCCACCGGCTCATTGAAGCCCAGCACCGACCCAAACGCACTCACGGGGTCGCCGTCCCACGCCCGCCGCACGGCGTCGCCAATCGTCTCCGCCCCCGCGGCCCCACAGGGGTTGTTGTGCTTCACCACCACCACACTCGGTATTGGCAGCGATCGCACCATGGCGAGCGCGCTGTCGAGGTCGAGCAGGTTGTTATACGACAACTCCTTGCCGTGCAGCTGATTGGCCCGCAGCAACGAGCCCGCGCCGGCATCGGCGCTCGCGTAGATTGCCGCCGTCTGATGCGGGTTCTCGCCGTACCGCAGCGACGACGCCCGCCGCAGCGATACTTGAATCGTCTCCGGATATTCGTCCTCCACCGCCGCCTCCGGCTCAGCCTCTTCCACTCCGGCGCTCGCGGCCGCCGCGCGGCTTTCCAACTGCGCAAAGTAAATCGCAATCGCCCGATCGTAGCTCGCTGTGTGGCTGAACGCCGCACCGGCTAGCTCGCGCCGCAATTCCGCCGTCGTCGCGCGATACATTCGTACCTGCTCCAGAATTTCGTCGTACTGCGTCGGGTCGCACGCAATCGTCACGAACGCGTGGTTCTTCGCCGCCCCGCGAATGAGCGTCGGACCGCCGATGTCGATGTTCTCGATCGCCTCGGCCACGGTCACATCTGGCTTCGCGACCGTTTGCTGGAACGGGTACAAATTCACTATCACCAGCTCGAACGGCACGATGCCCTGCTCCGCCAGGGCCGACATATCGCCGCGGTTGTCGCGACGGCAAAGGATTCCGCCGTGGATTTTCGGATGGAGGGTTTTGATCCGGCCATCCATCATTTCTGGAAAGCCCGTGTAGGCTGCGACTTCCTTTACCGGTAGCCCGGCTTGTTCCAGATGCTTCCGAGAGCCGCCGCTAGCAAAAATCTCAACTCCCGCCGCGACAAGGCCTTGCGCAAACTCGACGAGGCCCGTTTTGTCGCTGACGCTGATGATTGCTCGTTCGATTTTTGGTGAATCCATGACCCTTCCGAACGCCTGACATATGCTCCCTCTCCCACTGGGAGAGGGCTGGGGTGAGGGTGCTCAATGTGCGAGAGCCCGTCGCTCACGACATTCTGAAAAAAATTCTCCGGCGTGGCGAACCACGCGGCAAGGGGCCGCGTATTGTTATGCAGATGCAAGAAAAGGCGACGACTGGCCCCCGCCCATTTTAGCCGTCGTCGCCGTGCTACTTGGGCCGATTGCACCCAGCCGCGGCCACAATAGCACCTCTCGCCGTCCCTTTCAACGTGCGCCTCGGGCCACCGTCCCCCCCTCAACCCGGGGCCGAGTTCACAAAGGGACGGCGTTTTTTTTGCGCCCTACTGTCTCCCGCTGTGCGCAGGTCTCGCCCGGGTGCACAGCGCTGTGCGCGGGTCGCGCTGTGCGCGGGTCTCCCGACCCCGCACCCTCATACCACCACGCACCACGGGGTGTGCCTGGGGCAGAGGCTCGGCGATGCCCCAGCGCGCCACATAATCGCTACGATCGCTCCCCTCGACGGTGCGCCGCTCTCTGGTTGTTGGAATGCACTGGGGGCTCGCCTCCGGCTCGACCCCAGCCACCCCTCTCATTTTCCCCCAGCCCATCCCCAAAAAATTCTCTGCCAGCTAAACCCACCACGCCTCCGCCCCGTACTCTTCTTGGATCGAGTCACCACGCAGAAAAAAACAAACGCCATGCACGGGATGGCTGGGGTCGAGCGCAGCGAGCCCCCAGTGAACTCCCGAAGCGCAGGGCTCGGAAGTCTGCCGACTCGCTTCCTCCACGTCGCCGGTTCACATGACGAGCCGGCCTCTGGGCGGCACGATGCCGACTTCGCTTCGCGGAAACTTTGTCGCTCTCACGACAAACCGCGACGCCGCACAAACGTCTGGAGCAAGTTGGCATCGTAGTAGGCACACTCCGTGTGCCGTAACTTGCGCATCGCGGGCCTCAGCCGCCTCCGGCGACGGCACGCGGAGCGTGCCTGCTACACGGCAAGTTTGTCGCATTCTTGACTTTGCCACACCTTCGCCGCATGATCGGGTTGTAGCGTTTATTCCTTCACCGCTGCCGGCACTCGTGCGGTGAACGAACGCCTACAAGCCTGCAATCAGCGCCGGGCGTTAAAACCACGGCGGGTGGCTTGAACGTCACACAGCGAGCAATTGATCGGCTCGACTTCGGTTGGCGCAAGGTGTAGCGGGGCTAACGAGCAGGCGACACACGGCTGGCCAAAAAGCTTCAGAGCTTTTTTGACCAGGCCCATTTCGTGTTCTATATTCACTTGGCCATCTCGCACAGACCCACCGAACGCGCGCTCGTTCGGCGTGCTGCACGGCAGCAGCCCGACAGCGACCCACAGGAAACTTCGATGCGACCCCGGGTTCCATCCTTCTTGGCACGGCTGACAAAGTTCATCCTCCTCACGGTGCTCGTGGCGACGACGACCGTCGCCACCGCCCAAGTCGCTCTCCAACAGCAACAGCCGGTTACGCCGAAATTCCAGCCGGCGGCGGGCGTCGCGAATGCCATCGAGAATGCCATCAACCGCGTGCTCGAGAGCGGCAAGAATTTAGAAGTCAGCGGCCGCTGGGCCGATGCCCTCACGCAATACGAAGAAGCCCTGCACGAGAATCCGGAAGACACTCGCCTGCAAGCCCGGTTCGACGTCGCTCGCCTCCACTATAGCCTCGACCAACGCTACGAAGACCGCAGCTTCCGCGATTCGCTCCGCACGCTCAGCGGCCAGCAAGCGCTCGAACAATATAACGACCTGCTCTCGAAGATCGACGCTCACTACTACACCGAACCGCCCTGGCAGCAAATGACCCAGCGCGGCGCCAACGCGATGGATATCGCGCTCGCCAACGAGAACTTCCTCCAAAGCCAAGGCGTGAAGATTCGCGGCCAGCAAGTTGACCAGCTTCGCAGCGAAGTCACGCAGCTACCCGGCAAGTACGCCATCCGCACCGCTCGCGATGCGTCGTCGGTGGCTGCCCAAATCGCCCGCCTCGTCCGCCAACGCGCCGGCGTGAGCGAAACCGCCACGCTGCTCGAATTCACCTCCGCCGCCGCCGGTGGTTTAGATCATTATTCGTCATTCCTCACAGCCGATCAGCTCCGCGACATCTACTCCCAGATCGAAGGCAACTTTGTGGGCCTCGGCGTCGAGCTCAAGGCCGACCACGGCGCGCTCCTGATCGTGCACGTCATTCCGCACAGCCCAGCCGAGAAGGCCGGCATTCACGACGGCGATCGCATCGTGGCCGTGGACGGTCAGGCCACGCAGTCGCTCTCGACCGATGAAGCCGCTTCGATGCTCACCGGCGCTGAAGGCAGCCTGGTAAAGGTCGCCGTGATGACGCCGGGGCAAGCCGCGCGCGAACTCAACATCCGCCGCGAAAGCATCGATGTGCCGAGCCTCGAAAACGTCGGCATCGTCGACCCGGCCAAGGGCGTCGCGTACGTCAAAATCCCCGCCTTCCAGAAGACCACGCCCGCCGACCTCGAAAACGCGTTGTGGGACCTCCACAAGCAAGGCATGCGCAGCCTCATTATCGACCTCCGCGGCAACCCCGGCGGCCTGCTCACTGCCAGCGTCGAGATTGCCGACAAGTTCATCGCCGACGGCGGCATCGTCTCAACCCGTGGCCGTAGCGAACCAGAAAACTTCAGCTACCGCGCTCATCGTCCCGGCACCTGGCGAGTTCCGCTCGTCGTGCTGATCGACGGCGATAGCGCGAGCGCGAGCGAGATCTTCGCCGGCGCGATCAAAGACTCGGGCCGCGGCAAGATCGTCGGCGTCCGCTCGTACGGCAAAGGTTCCGTGCAAGGCATCTTTCCGCTCGGCAAGAACGGCGCGGGCGCCCGCATCACGACCGCCAAGTTCTTCTCGCCGCTCGATCACCCGATCGCGAACGTCGGCATCACGCCCGATATCGACATCCGCAACCTGCCGGCCATGGCCAATAGCGCGCAGCCGGCCAACCACCTCGTCGGCTTCCGCGGCCCGGGTGGCCTGAACGCCACGCTGGCCAACGGGGCCGGCGCACAACAAGCTGCCCAACAGCCTGCGAAAGACCAGGCCCTCGACGTCGCGGTGGGCGTGGCCAGCGATATGCCTCCCGTGCAACTCTAAACAGCGGGCGAGTCTTTCCGATCGAAGATTCGCCGCGGCGAAGACTCGCACCAACGGCTCACGTCTTATTCGATCGCGCCACGCGCGCAATCAAACGCCCCGCAACATCCCCCTCCCTTTTAGGGAGGGGCCAGGTCGCTCGGGACTCGCCGTGGCGAGGGAGGGTTCAGCCACTCAGCTTGGCGCGTCCCCGCGCACAGTCAACCCTTGCCGCTCGGCTCGCAACACAAAATCTCATTAGTGTAAATATTTCCACTATTTTGTTGAAAAGAGCCACCCACTCTGCTAAGCTACCTCCTGAAATGACCGACCCAGCACCAGTGATTGCAGCGAAGACGTCTCGCCGGAATCCCAGCAAGTCGGTCCCCGGGCATGACACGTAACCAGTCGCTTACTCAGCCACACCAAACGGGGATCGCAAAAAGCTCCGAACCTCCGGTCCCGCGGAGCAGTCACCAGCGCAAGTCGGTTGAAGTGCGGCCTCGAGCGTCGTTGCCATCCCCGCTCCTTCGCGAGCGATGTGATCATGCGCGTCAAGCTCACCCTAGGCCACACGTCACTGGGCCCAGCATTTTTTATTAAGAAGCTGTCAGCTATTAGCTCTCAGCTCTCAGCCAAACCATCCCGAAAGGCCACCGCCTGACAAACAACTAGCAACTATCCACTATCAACTATCAACTATCCACTATCCACTATCTACTATCCACTATCAGATCACCCACTCAACCGCGCCGCGCCAGCCGAGCGCGCATCGGCTCCCCTTCCTTGGGTGCGGCGCCAGGGAGGGTTCGCGCTCACGCCCGCCGTCCCCGAAACACCTCCACATGCGACCCCTCGGCCACAAAAGCGCTAGCCGGCGCACCAGCGAGAAACTCCGCAAACGGTTCGCCGTACGTCGCCCCTACGTCGCAACTCCAAGTAACATCCACGGCCTCCGCCGTGCGCCACGGCGGGTGGGCCACGCGATACTCACGCGTGCGGCCGTCGCGGCCGCGCGTATACCCGTAGTAGTGCTCGACGATGAATTCATGAAGCGAATTCCTCGGCGGCACTGCGAGCGGCGCGCCAACGCATGCGCCAAGCGTGTTGTCGCACACGCCTTGCACAGAACGCGAATGCCAAGCGTACGTAAGACTGTCGCCGGGTTCGAGCGCGGGACCTCGTTTGATGAGTGTGCTCTGCATCGGGCATGTGATGTAGTTCTCGTTGTAGATGCCATTGGCGATGATCGCGACCGCGCGGCGCGGCACGATCTCACGCACGAACACCACGCCGCGGCGGAGTTCGCCGTTCACCGTCCGCTTTACGTAGTAGCGAAGGTTGACTTCATCGAACGCCGTATGGCCGGGAATGGGCATGCCGAGGACGCGCACATGCGTGAATCGAAAACCAACGATGCTGGCGTAGGCAAGGCCGCCGAAAAGATCGGGTTCGGTGCCGGCAGGCGCCAGTCGCGCAATCAATTCCGCCGGCACGACGAAATTGAGAAGCACAAGGTCGTTCCAGCGGGCGGTCAAAAACGGGCGTTCAGGCATGATGGGTCGAGTATGTCGCGGGAGGTGTCAACGCCGCCGCGCTCGGCTGCGCCAAGCCTTCGCCTCGCGGTTCAACGGGGACGAAGCAGCGGTCGAATAAGGCTTTGAATAGGACCTAAACCGGCAGTTTTCGCCGTCGTTAACCGCTGTCACGGTTGGTTGACGCCCCGCCGGGTGTGGTCGATACTCGGTGGTATTCTGAACTTGGTTTTTGTGGAAGGAAAGTCGGCATGGCCCGCGATGAAGACGATGATTTGTATGATGAAGAGTTCGATTTCGTGGACGATGACGACGATTTGGACGACGAGGAAGAACCCGCGGCCGACGATTCGGAGCTCGAAGATGAACCAGCCGACGATGGCGCAGCCGATCGCGAACCGGCCGAAGATGAGGAGCCCGTCGACGAATACGGGCGCACCGAACCGGCCGCCAACTACGTGGTACACGTGTACGAGCACAAGAAGTTCAAGCGCACCATCGACCGGCCATTCACGCCGGAAGATGCCGAGTCGTTCGCCAGCGAATTCAACCGCACCGGCAAGTCCTACGGCCGCTTCGCTGTGACCGCGAAGAACGACGCGAAGCCGAAGAAGACGATTGACTAGGCGCGAATAAGAGAACTACTTAACCACGACGACACGAAGAGCACAACGGAACGACCGTGGAGGCCGTGCGAGATTCGGCGAAGGACGATCAGATCAACAAGTTGTTTACCGTTTCTCTAATTCTCCACAAGTTTTCGTCGTGTCCTTTGTGTCGTCGTGGTTCAAGATTTCGTTTTTCGATTTGAGCAACACTGATGATTTCTTCAATGGCACGGGCGGCGTTGGGTTGGTTGGCGATCTTCTTGGCGGCGGCTGGCGTTCGGGCCGAGTTGCCCTCTGAGATTCGCGTGGTCACCTACAACATTCACCACGGCGAAGGCACCGACAAGAAAATTGATCTGCCCCGCATCGCCAAGCGAATGTTGGCCGAGCGGCCCGATATCATCGCCCTCCAAGAAGTTGATCAACAGACGCGGCGGTCAGGCAACGTCGATCAGCCGGCCGAGTTCGCCAAGCTCACGGGCATGCAGGTCGTGTTTGGCCGCAACATCGATTACGACGGCGGCGGCTACGGCACGGCGGTCCTCACGCGCCTCCCCATTCGATCGAGCGAGAGCGTCAAGCTCAAGTCGTTCTACGACAGCACGCCGCAGCATCCGGAGCAGCGCGGCGTGCAGGTGTTGGAGCTGGGCGAGAAAGGCGAGCCCGGGATGTTATTCCTATGCGTTCATCTCGACTATCGCCCGGCACAGGAAGAGCGGTTGAATTCAGCGCGGACCATTAACGAGCTCATCAAGCAGCGCGGCGGCGTGCCGGCCCTCGTGGCGGGCGACTTCAACGCGATGCCCGAGAGCGAGACAATTCGCGAGTTTGAAAAAGAGTGGCGTGTCGCGGGCAAACCGGCAGCCGGCGCGGGTCAAGATCGAGCCAACCCGCCGGCAGAGATCCTAACATTTCCGTCGTCGCAGCCGCTTCGCCAAATTGATTACGTCATGTATCGCCCAGCCGATTGCTGGCAGGTCGAGGAAGTGCGCGTGCTCGATGAGACGGTCGCATCGGACCACCGCCCGGTACTAGCCGTGCTGCGGCTGAAGAATGGCTCAGCGAAGTCGCCGGCGAGCAATGCCAATTAGCGCGGCAATCGCCAGGTGCCTTGCCACCTCATGGCGTCGGCCGTACCCTCGCCCGCTGCGGTCGTCGGGCCGTGAATGTGGGCAGCGGCGACATCGCCTTCAAGGCCATTGAAGGTCGCGGCCACCCGCATCGTGAGGGTATTGAAGTCGATCGTGATGACGGCATGGAAGGTCAGTCACCGTCGCAACCATCGAAGCCGACAGTCGCCCAATTAAAACACGGGCTGAATATTCTTCAGTCGGGCTTCGGTTTCCGCCATCAGCGCGTCTTCGGCAGCTTCGTCGGCTGCTTCGTACGTGGCGCTGAAGCGGAGGAAGGGGCCAGCGTCGTCCCAGGGGACAGTGCAGATCGACTGCTCGGTGATGAGGTATTGGCTGGCCGCTTCGGCGTTTTCGAAGTCGACGCGGCTGCTTGGTGCGGGGTCGTGAGACCCGCGCACCGCGCCGTGAGACCCGCGCACAGCGCCGTTTGCGAAGGCCTTCGGCGACGGGGCGTAGAGGAAGTACGTGCCGCCGGGCATGTGGCACTGAAAGCCGCAGCGCCCGAGCGTGGCGACAAGTTTCTTGAGGCGGCGTTCGTACTTGGTGCGCGTGCGGACCGGGATCGACGGGTCATCGAGGCCCGCGATGGCGGCTTTTTGGATCGCGATGAACTGTCCGGAGTCGAAGTTATCTTTCACATTGCCGTAGGCGCCAACGATGCGTTCGTTACCGCAGACCCAACCGATGCGCCAGCCGATCATGTCGAACGCTTTGGACATCGAGTGAATCTCGATGCCGACGTCGCGAGCACCGGGGATCGCGAGGAAGCTGTTCGGCGCGCGGTCGTAGCTGAGGATGCCGTGGGCGGCGTCTTGAATGATGACGATCTCGTGCTTTTTGGCGAACGCGATGGCCTTTTCGTAGAACTCGGGCGGCGCGGTGCGGCCCGTGGGGCTGTTCGGGTAGCAGAGCACAAGCAGCTTCGCCTTCGCGCGGATGTCGGCCGGGATGCCGTCGAGGTCGGGCAGAAAGTCGTTCTCCGCGGTGAGCGGCAGCTTGTAGACGACACCGCCGTAATAGGCCGTGTGCGTGCCGGCGACGGGGTACCCGGGCACCGTCATGAGCGTGACATCGCCCGGGTTGATGAAGCACGCCGGCAGCATGGCCAGCGCGTTCTTCGAGCCGATGCACGGAATCAGCTCGGTCGCGGGGTCGATTGGCACGCCGTATTCGCGTTGCATGAAGCGTGCGGCCGCCTCGCGGAACGCGGGGATGCCGTTGTCAGCGTAGCCGCGGTTCTCGGGCCGGTTGATTTCGTCGGCCATGCGGCGGCGGACGACCTCGGGGGCCATTTCGTCGTTCTCGCCGATGCCGAAGTCGAGCAGCTTGCGTTCGGGGTGGTCAGCCAGGGCTTTGCGCTTGGCCCGTTTGATCTTCTCGAACTTGTAAATCGCGGTGCCTTTGCCGTAATTCACACCGCCAATGCGCTCGGCGAACAACTTTTGAAAGTAGGGGTCTGACATGGAGAACAGGATAGCGGATGCGGGATGCGGCGGGCAGGGGGCGACGCGGTGACGGGCGAGGGATTGGTCGGCGAGGTGCTGCGGAATATGTTCGAATGCGGGCGTTTGGGTAGCACGCCCTGCAAGGGCGTGGTCGCGCTCAGAGCCATTCACCACGCCCTTTCACGGCGTGCCACCCTTGTAGCAGGCACGCCGGGTACCCTCGGGGTGGTGCCGTGGCCGGAACATCATTCGGCTCTGCAATGCGGATGGGTGTATGAAGCGGGCTAGCCGCTGCGGTTACGGCACGCGGAGCGTGCCTACTACATTACGAGCCGACTAGAATTATGGCGTTTACGCTGGATCGTGTGATTCCCTGGGGGCGCTCGTATGCCGAGTATGAGCGGATGTTTGCGCTCACGGAGGCCGACTTGCAGCGGCGCATTCTCGGTTGTGCTGATGGACCGGCGGGCTTCAATGCAGAAGCGACGAAGCGCGGCATGAGCGTGGTTTCGGCCGATCCGTTGTATGCGTTTAGTGCGGCCGAGATTCGCACTCAAATCAAGAAAGTCGTGCCGCAGGTGCTCGAGCAAACGCGGCAGAATCGCGACGACTTCGTGTGGACGGAGTTCGCGTCGATCGAGGCGCTGGGCCGCGTGCGATTGCGGGCGATGGTGCGGTTTCTGCGTGACTACCCGACGGGCTTTGAACAAGGTCGCTATGTTCGCGCAACATTGCCGGAGTTGCCGTTTGCGGACGGAGAGTTTGAGCTCGCGCTGTGTTCGCACTTCTTGTTTTTGTACAGCGAGCAGTTGAGCGAGCCGTTCCATTTGAACGCTGTGGCGGAGCTGTGCCGCGTGGCGGAGGAGGTGCGAATCTTCCCACTGGTCGGACTCGGAAACGTGCCATCGAAACACGTGGCCACTGTAATGGAAGCGGCGCGGCGGTCGGGCCGGCGGGCGGCGATCGAAACGGTGCCCTATGAATTCCAGCGCGGCGGCAACCAAATTCTGCGGCTTGGAAAATTCTGAACAAAACTGGCCGCCGGCTGGGTCTTTACAATAAACGCCGATGAGCGACGACCCACCGAATGAACTGGCGGCACGACTGGCCCGCGGTGAAGAGGCCGCGTTTGCGGCGTTGTACGATGCGTGCGCCGAGCGGCTGCACCAGTATCTCACGGCCTGGACTGGCTCGCGCGACCTGGCGAGCGATGTGCTCCAGAGTGCGTTCCTGCGCGTGGTGAAGAATCGGCGGCGGTTTCGGAGGGTTGAGAATCCCGTGGCGTATGTGTTCCGAGTGGCGCGGAATGAGGCGGTGCGGGCGGTGGCATCGCGGCGGAGGTGGTGGAGGCGAAATTCGGCGGCGGGTGATTCGGCGTTGCCGCCGACGCTAAGGGCGAGTGAACACCTATTCGATGGTAATGATGATGCCGAATTGGTCGCGGCAGCCCTCGCGCGACTTGCCAATGAGGATCGGGAGATTGTCGAGCTGAAGGTTTTTGGTGGGCTGACGTTTCGTGAGGTCGCGGAGGTGGTCGAACGGCCGGCAGCGACGGTGGCGACGCGGTATCGCCGAGCACTGGAGTCTTTGCGGCCGTGGGTGACGAAGCAGTTGAAGTGAGTGTCGTGGGAATGGCTCTCGCAGAGTCGCGGAGGGCGCGGAGAGATGGACGACGAATTGGAGCAAATTGAAGCACAGTTGGCCGGTTTACCGCAGGGCGGGTTGCCGACAGAGTTGCGCGCGGCGGTGCTGGCCAACGTGCAGCGCGAGTTGCGGGAAGCACGTTGGGATCGGCGGCTCGCGCGCGTTACGTTAGGGCTGCTGGTAGTCGGTGTGGCGTTGAATTTTACGGCCGGGAGACTTTCCCAAATTCCAGGTCGGCTGCCGGTAGCTATGGCACATGCGCAAGTGGATTCGTCATTGATTCAAACGGCAGTGGTCGTGGCCGAGGTCACCGACGCTTCCACCGGTTGGAGCTATGCTCGGCAAGTTGCGGCACTAAGTGGGCGGGAGATTTCACCGGAAGAAGCGGCGGCAATTGACGCGGCGCTTGAACACTCGATGAGCGCGAACAGCAATGGAAAGCGAGGTTAAACGTGCGTATTTGGCCGACCAAACGTGGCTGGAAGCGCTTCGCCTTGGCGCTGGCATTCTTATTGGCGTTGGGGCTGATCGTGAATGGCGTTTTCGCCTGGCGAGCGCAGTGGAAACTGGACGAGCGATTGACGTCGATTCGAGCGGCGGGCGATCCGGCGTCAATCGCGGAGTTGGCGCCGGAAGCGATTCCCGACAGTGAAAATGCGGCGGCAATACTTGAGCAGATCAGGCCGCGGCTGAATGAATTTAGCAAAGCGTATGGCAAGTTCTACAAGTCGCCACTGGGGATGGAATTCGAGGCCCGCGAAGACGAAGACAAGCCGCCGACGGATGAACAGATGGCGGCGATTCGAACAATCCTGGCCGAATACACAGACGTGGAACAGGCTATCAGCAAAGCGGCGGCGTGCGAACGATACGCGTCGCGGTTAGACTTCTCTTTGGAGCATCGAGCATTCTTGGAGCAGATGCTCGACCGCGTGCCAGAATCTCGCACGGCAACGCGACTCTTGGCATGGCGCGCTAAGGTTCTGCAGATTGATGGGCAGCACGAGGCGGCGCTGCGAAATGGCATCGAGGCGTTGCGGCTGGCTCGATTGCACACCAATGAGCCGACGCTGGTCGCGTACCTGGTCGCAATTGCGATGCGCGGAATCGCGAGCGAACAAATCTATGACTCGCTCTCGGCGGGAGTCATTACTCCGGAACTGCACGCGGCACTCGATCAGGAACTGGCGCTGCATGACGATCCTCGACAATTGACGCGCGTGTTGGCGACGGAGCGTGCCGTATGCGCCGATTGGAGTGAAGGGCAACTCGGTCTCCCCGGCGGCTGGCTTCCGCCGCGGATGTTTCGCTGGCCACTGAAGTCGTACCAAATCGGTGTTCTCGACGAGATGGCCGACGCACTGAAACTCGCGGACCAGCCGTGGTACGCCGTGAAGCAAGCGTTGGGGGATGATCAGTCGGCGGCGAAGCCAACGGGGCACGGCGTGATGGCTGACTTGTTGGTGCCGGCACTTCGTGCAGCGTTCTTAGCACACGCCCGCAGTGTGGCTGTGGCCCGCGCGCTGCGAATTTACAATGCCTTGCGAGAGTTCGAAGAGAAGAACGGTCGCGAGGCCACGGGGCTAGCGGATTTGAGTTTGCCGCGTGAGGCGACGATCGATCCGTTTTCAGGGGAGCCGTTGAGGCTCAAGCACACGGACGAGGGTTGGATCGTGTATACGGTGATGGAGAATGGCGTGGATGATGGTGGAGATTTCAAGGGCCTCAAGGATTATGGTTTGGCGCCGCCAAAGTGGCGCGCGACGGAGTGACGGAGGCGGGTTGGCGGCGGGGAGAAGTGGGGTGTGAGGGGAGCGGTGAGGTGGAGGGTATTGGCGGTAGATTCGGGCTGGCGCCCGACGCTATGCGCGCTTGAGGGTTTAGCGTCGGCGGCAACGCCGAATTTACTTGCAATCCCGGCTGCGTTCATTACACTGCCCTGCATGTTGGGGTGGCATCTCATCTTTTCGACCTACGGTTTTTGGCTCCCGAATGATCCGCGAGGAAGTGGATCATCCGAAGTGCGGGCGCGGCATATCTATGAGGCCGGCGGCGAGGCCACGAAGGTTCACACGACACGCAGCGTGGCGCATCGGCCGCATGATGTGAAGTTGCGTCAGTTGACCAAGCAATCGCTGAAGTACCCGGCGGTGCAGTTGAACGGCATTCAAGCGCGGGCCGTGGGTCGCGGATTTGCCTTGATGCTGCCCAAAGTCGAGTTGGTGCTACACGCATGCGCGATCATGCCGGATCATGTGCACTTGGTGGCGGCGGCGCATTCGCTTAATGGGGACGAGATCATTGCTTGCTTGAAGCGGGCGGGAACACGCGGGATGAATGCGGAAGGGCTGCATCCGATGAAAGATTTTCCCAAGGCGAGTGGCACACTTCCGACGCCTTGGGGTGGGGGCGGGTGGAAGGTGGTGCTCACGACGCCGGAGAAGATGCGTGCGGCGGTGCGGTATGTGGAGGAGAATCCCGTAAAAGCCCGATTGAAGAGGCAAAGGTGGAGTTTTGTTACGTCGTTTGAGGGGCGAGGGAAAGAAAAGTGGGGAGTTTATCGGCGGTAGATTCGGGCTTGCGCCCGACGCTAAAGCCACTGCATTCTTGAATGCGCAACGTTCAATAGTCGGAAGTGCCGTAATATGCGATTGTCGCGAGGCTTGTGCGCTGTTGCACGAGTGCGACGATGTTGTCAACTTCGGCATTGGTGAGCGGCGTGACGTACGACTCGGCTGGGCGGCGGGCGACCGTGTAAATCTGCACGAGCTTCAGTTGACCGCCGGCGCGGGTGATTTCGTTGAGGCGGTCGCAGTACGCTTCGAGTTCTTCCACACTTGGTGGCTCGCCTGCCACGCGCATGAAGAGCGATTGAATCACTAGCGGGCGCACGCGCGCGGCGGCGGTGATGTTTTCCAAGATTTGTCGGAACGGGATCGATGTGCGTTCGATGAGGTGGTAATACGCGTCGGTGCCGGCATCGAGCTTGGCCCAGATCTCGCCATTGTTCGCGTCGAGGATCGCGAGGCCACGCTCGACGTGCGGGCGATGGAACATGCTGGCGTTGGTGATGAGAACCATCTTGACTTCGGATTGCGGATTTCGGATTTCGGATTCAAGCCGCAATCCGCAATCGGCAATCCGCAATTCAGTCTCGCGCTTTACGGCCGCACATCGCTCCATTAACTCGTCGAAGTTTTTGTACGTCGTCGGTTCGCCGTCGCCGGAGAAGGCGATGTCGTTGACGCGGCGGAGGTGCGGCGGGACGCCGGCGAATTTGGGGTGTTCGTAAATGCGCTCCGAGAGGCACAGGTCGAGCGTGGCGCGCAGCTCTGCGAGCAGCTGGGCCGTTTCGACGAAGCGGGTTTCGCTTTGGCTGCGGCGGTCGACTTGGCAGTAGATGCAGTCGAAGTTGCAGATCTTATCGGGGTTGAGATTCACGCCGATCGAGATGCCGCCCGAGCGCCGGCTGAGCACCGGGTACACGAACCGATTGTGCTCGAAGAGCCGCGCGTGATCGGTGTGGAGTTGGTGCGTGGACATCGGCGGATGCTGTGCGGGCAGTGTGTGGCGTAAGTCGGACGGGCGAAATATCGTGAAGGCGAAGCGGGATACTGCATAATACGCCGATTTCCCGGGCAGCGTCGAGTTTCGCCCGATCAGCACAGGGCGGATATCTCGATGTCGCGGCACCCTGCCCTGGCTGTATTCGGGAATAAAAGGGCTACAATACGCGAATGGCAAGTACGCGGCTGGGGAGGAGCCGTGCAGGGCAGAGAACATACCGGATTACAGGAGCGGACACATGGCGTCCAAGCGAGTTCGCGCGTTTACGCTGGTTGAGCTATTGGTGGTGATTGCGATTATCGGGACGTTGGTGGCGCTACTGCTGCCGGCGGTGCAGAGAGCGCGGGAGTCGGGGCGGCGGTCTAATTGCCTCAACAATGTGCGGCAATGTGTGCTCGCCGCAACGCACTATGAAACGCGGTTCCGGCGCTACCCGGCGTTATTCGATGCGATTGGGGAACAGCATCGGATCTCGCAATCTGGCGAACCATTTACAACATGGGCTGTGCTGCTGCTCCCCGATATGGAACGGCAGGCCATCTATGATAAGTATGCAACGGGCGAACGTCCGCTCCCGAAATTGTATGTGGAATCCTATGTGTGCCCCAGCGACTCTGTTTTGGCGCGGAGCGGCACATCGTTGTCGTATATTGCGAATGCCGGCTGGGCGACAAGTGTGGTCTTCCAGTCACCTGCGAATGGGCCATTTCTGAATCGCGCATATGACCCCAAGGCATCGGTCATGGAGGGGCATTGGAAGGATGGCAGAGAACATACGCTCGCATTCAGCGAACGTGTACCGACGACAGCGATTGCAAATGGCTACGATATCATGGGCTGGAATGGATTTCTCAGTACGCCGACCGATGGCGATTGGATCGACCACGAATACGTCGATCGGCAGCATCGCGATTGGACGTGGGGACCGGCATTCGTGTGGTATCAGAAACCAGTCAAATGTTCGTACATTAATGGTGAAGAGTGTTTGTGCCCTCAGCCCGACTACACGCCGTGCAGTCCGCTGTCAGGCACTGGGCGATACACTGGCCCGAGTTGCACCGACAGCTGTAATACCACCGACCGACCATTAAACGCGCGGCCCGCCAGTGAGCATGGCGGCGGTGTAAATGTCGCATTTGCGAGTGGTAGAGCGCTGTTTTTGCGCGAGACGATAGACTATCGCGTGCTTCGAGCGCTGATGACGCTTAACGACAAGACTGCCAATATACCACTGGAGGACAAGGGGCTTATCTTCGACGACTCGACCATTGAGTGATATAGCAAGCTTACGAGAATCTGGCTTCGAGCTCGCCCTTTAGCACGAGTTACTATGCCGCGCTCTCGCGGTACCCGAAGTGCGCGAGCCGGCGGTAGAGGTCGCAGCGTTCGACGAGTTCGTCGTGCGTGCCAATATCGGCGATTTTGCCGTGGTCCATTACGATCACGCGGTCGGCCAGTGAGATCATGCTCACGCGGTGCGTGATCATGAACGTGGTGCGGCCGCGGGAGAAGTCTTTGAGCACCTCGAAAATGAGCTGCTCGCTTTCGATGTCGATTTGGCTCGTGGCTTCGTCGAGGAGCAGGATTTCCGGGTTGCGGAGGATCGCGCGGGCGAGCGAAATGCGTTGGCGCTGGCCGCCGGAGAGGCGGCTGCCGCCGGGGCCGACGAGTGTTTGGTAGCCGTCGGGCAGTTTGTCGACGATGAAGCTGTGGGCGTGGGCCTTGCGGGCGGCGGCTTCGACTTCGAGCGTCGTCGCAGCGGGCTTGCCGTAGCGAATGTTGTTTTCGACCGTGTCGTTGAGCATGAGAATCTCTTGCGACACGAGGCCGATCCGCTCGCGGAGGTCGCGGAGGAGAACGTCGCGGACGTCGACGCCCTCGATCGTGACGCGGCCGGCGGTCGGGTCATAGAACCGCGGCAGGAGCTGCAACAGCGTGGTTTTGCCGCAGCCATTGGGGCCGACGATGGCGATCGTTTCGCCGGAGCGAATTTCGAGATTCACGCCGCGGAGGATTGGCTTTTCGGCGTGGTACTCGAAGCACACGTTTTCGAAGCGGATCGACTTTGTGAGCTTTGGCAGTGCGACCGGGGTCGCGGGGTCGACGATCGTCGGCTCGCGGTCGAGCACTTCGTACACGCGGTCGGCGGCGGCAAGCGCCTGCTGGATGTTGCTAAACTCGCCGGAGAGGCGGCGGGCCGGGTCGCTCATGCCGGCGAGCATGGCGAAGAACAGGCTCATGTCGCCGTGGTTGAGCGGCATGTCGCTGATCTTGATGCCGAAGATGTGCGTGTTCTGGCCGAGCACGAGATAGCCGCCCATGACGGCCGCCACGATGACGATCGCGATGCCAAGCGTTTCCACGACCGGGCTCACGAGATTGTTGTACATGGCGATGCGCATTTGGCGCTGGTAGTACACGTCGGCCGATTTGTGGAACTTCGTGCTCTCGGCGTGCTCCATGGTGAACGATTTAATGAGCTTGATGCCGCCCAGGGTTTCGGCAAGCGTTTCGTAGATCGAGGAGAGCTCCTGCATGGCCTTCTTGTGGGTGCGCTTGAGCGCCTTGCCGAGGTAATGAATCGAGTATCCGGCGAGCGGGGCGCCGATGATCGTGAGCAGCAGCAATCGCCAGCTAATCCAGGCCGCAATCGCGAAGCAGGCGACAAGTTTGAGCGGTTCCAAGAGGGCCTGGCCGAAGATGCGCTGCACGCCTTGGTTGATGGCGTTGAGGTCGGTGGTGCAGCGATTCATGAGATCGCCGCGGCCAGCTTCGGTGAAATTCGACATATCGAACCGCAGCACCTGGCGATAGAAGTCGACACGGAGGTCGTAGCCCACGAGGTTGCCGAGGCGGGCGACGGCCATGCCGTTCCAGAACCGCACGAGATTTTTCACAATCGTTCCGACAATCGCCAGCGCAAACACGACCAGCAACGTTTTGAACGGCGTGGTTGGAAGATACTGGTGCGCGGCGGGGGCCAGCCATTCGTAGCGTTCCAGCGCGGTCGAGTACACGCGCAGGCTGCGCTCGGCATCGCGCCGTTCTTGGGCCAGTTTGCCGGGCACGCGGTCGGCCGGCAGGGCGGCGATACGCTCGAGTTGCTTGATCGTGTTCGCGAGGCGGATTTTCTCAGCAACTTGCAGGTCGTCGCCGCTGACGCCGAACTTCTTGAGTAGCTCTTCCTGTTCGGCGCGACGGGCGGCGATTTCCGCTTTGATGAGCGTTTGAAAGTCTTTCTCACTCTGACCGTCGAGCTTGTCGATCTGCGCAAGCCAATGCTGCGAGTCTTTGATTTCGCGATTGGCGACTTCGATCTTCTGGTCGATCCACTCGGGCAGCGAGTGGTCGTTCATGATGACTTCGACGATCGGGTACACGACCGTGAGATTGCCGCCCCACAACACGGCGATGACGGCCGAGGTGAATACGATCACCACGACATTCATGCGGTGGGCGAAGGCAGATTTCAGAGCGCGTTTGAAGCTGGGCATGGGTCGTACACTGTCGAGAGTGACTGCTATCGTTGCTAGCGCAGGCGGAAGCCGGGCATTGAGTCGCGAGGTTGTAGCAGAACGGCGAAGGGGGACCAAGAGCGCGCTGGCAGAAGGTCGAAGGTCGAGGGGGCGAGCGTCGAGGGCCGGAAATACAGAATTCTGGCCCTCGACCCTCGACCCTCGCCCACAGACCGTCAAAAAGTTGGATTCTGCCGGTTGTGCCGCCGATACCAGATGTAACGACCAGAACGTGTGCGCGCACTACCGCCTTGTCTCAGCGCCACGCGACGACTCAGGTCACTAGGGGGGAAAGATGAAAAGCGCACTTTATGTGCTGGCGCTAGCGGCGTTGTCGTCCGTGGGCTGCCAGGCGATTGGTCCGAAATGCGGTCAGCCGTGTGGCGATTCCTGTTCTTCTTGTTCCGAGCCATGCCATATGAGTGTGGCCCGCAATGCACCGCGCCCGATTGGGTTGGCCGAAGGCATGGCGGGCATGGGCAGCCGCAGCGGCGATTTGGAAACGAGCTGCCCGGGCGGCGATTGCTGCGCGTTCAATCGGTATCACGGCAGCCAGTGTGGACCGGGTTATCCGAATGCTCCATACGATTGCTCGCCGTGCTGCTCGCCGGCTTGGGGCTGCACGGGCTACCGGCATCCACACGGGTATGTCGATGGCCGCGGCTGCTTATGCAACAACGGCTGTGGACCGTGCACGACCTGCCCGAACTGTGGACGCAATTACTGTGGCACTGGCCCGGCGCCGGGCTGCGGTTGCTGCCCGTTTTGCGGCTGCGGTCCCTCGGGCGACCACAATTACAACTTCAACCCTGGGCCGCCCGTGGCTCAGACGGCGTACCCGTACTACACGCTGCGTGGCCCGCGCGACTTCCTGCTCGGCAATCCGCCCTCGATCGGAGGTTATTGAGCGAGGCGTGCGTGTCTGAGTCGTATCGCGTGATGTGATTTATGAGTGAAGCGGCTGGGCGGCGTCACACCTTGCGACGCCGGCGAGCCTGGAGTTAAGGGGGAAGGCGGAGGGTGGAAGACGAAGCAATTCGACCTTCCACCCTTCGCGTTGTATTTTGACGGCGCGGAAGGATTCGCGCTCAACAGCCGCCATCGGTGCACGGAAGCGCCAGGGCGGCTGTTTTTTTGTTGGCAGTAGGCTAGCGCACAGCAGAAATGGACGAGATGGCTTCTTACCACGACGACACGACGAGCAGGACGAATACAAACGAATTCTATCGGGTCGATCTCTTTCGTTGTGTCCGTCGTGTCATTGTGGTGAATTGTTCGGCAGCTGTGCGTTCAATTTGCCGCCACTAATTGCTTATTGCCTTGTGGGCACACTGGGGCATCGCCGAGCCTCTGCCCCAGGCACCCGTGCTCTTGGAAGTGGCAGTAGTTGGCCTGTAGCCGGAGGGCCATGCCCTCCAGACTCCGGACCGCGTGGCGGTCCGGCTATCGGGCGAGTTAAGTGCGCACGATTCGTACTTAGAAACGAAAAGCACCGAGTGACTATGTCGCCACTCGGTGCTTTGTTTTGTTTTCGAAACGCACTCGAACGCGTGATTAGCGCTTCGAGAACTGCGTGCCACGGCGAGCGCCGCGGAGACCCGGCTTCTTGCGCTCTTTCATACGGGCGTCGCGGGTGAGGAAGCTCTTCTCGCGGAGCTTTTCCGACAGGTCGCTGTCGTACTTCATGAGCGCCCGGGCGATGCCTTGCATACAGGCGCCGGCCTGGCCGGTGGTGCCGCCGCCGTGGACGAGGATCCGCACGTCGACGCTCGCACGGACACCGGCGTGATCGAGCGGGGCGACGACTGCGTTGCGATCCTGTTCAACATGGAAGAAGTCTTCCAGCTCGCGGTCGTTGATGGTGAGCTTGCCGCTGCCGGCACGAATGCGCACGCGGGCGACCGAGGTCTTGCGGCGGCCAGTTCCGAGTGCGTCGATGACTTTTTCTGCTGCAGCCATGGTTGATTTGTTTTGAATTAGAGGAAATTTGTCATTGGTAATTTGTCATTTCAAATTTGGCCAATTCTGAAATCGCCCAATGACAAATTACAAATTTGCAATGACCAATTGGTTTGTTCGCGTGAATTGACTTACTTCGCCGCCAGTTCCAACTCTTGTGGCTGCTGCGCCTGATGCGGGTGCTCAGCGCCTTTGTAGACCTTGAGCTTCTTGATCATCTTGAACGCGAGCTTGTTCTTCGGGAGCATGCGGCGGACGGCTTCTTCGAGGATTAGCTCGGGCTTGCGCTCCAGGCGGGTGGCGGCGTCGACCGTTCGCTGGCCGGGGTAGCCGGTGTACCAGGCGTAGGTCTTTTGCTCCCATTTCTTGCCGGTGAACTTCACCTTCTCGGCGTTAATGACGACGACATAATCGCCCGTGTCGACGTGCGGCGTGTACTGCGGGCGATGCTTGCCCATGAGCAGCACGGCGATGCGACCGGCGAGGCGGCCGACGACCTGGTCGGTGGCATCGATGATGTGCCACTTTTGCTCGACTTCGCCGGGCTTGGCCATGTAAGTTTTCATGATTCGTTCTTCCACGATTCCCCCTCTCCCTTTGGGAGAGGGCCGGGGTGAGGTTGCCTCGTGCCCGGCTTAGAACAATTACTCGAAATTGCGAGAATCCAACAGTTTACCCCAGCCGAAAGTGGGCCACAAGGGCGAGAATTTCAGGGTTTTTGGAGGTCTCGCAAAAACCCTTGTCCGACCGTACTGTTTGGTTTCAGGCCGGAAATGCCGGTACCATTTTGAACCGAAGCGGCGTTGAAAAATGGATGAATCGGCGGGCGAATTGCTGTTTGTTGCGGACACGCCACTGGGATTTCGCGTCCGTGTGACGCGGGCCTATTGGGAGCTCATTACGAAGATCAAACACCCGACGATGGCGGGACGGGTGCGCGACGTCGAACTCGCTCTCGCGACTCCCGACGAAGTACGCCGCAGCCGAACCGATGATGGGGTGCTATTATTCTATAAAGCGGAACGCGAGAGGCGTTGGGTCTGCGCCGTCTGCCGGCGACTCGATCGCAATGGATTTCTGATAACCGCATACCCAACGGACGCCATCAAAGAAGGCGAGCGAATATGGCCCGAGTAAAAGTCTTCTACGACCGCCAAGGCAACACGTTGACCGTCTGGTTCGACGATCCGCAGCGCGAGCATGTTTGCGAAGAAACCGGCGACGAAGTCATTTTGATGAAAGATATGACTGGTCGTGTCATCGGCTTCGAGAAGCTGAACTTCAGCTCGGCCGATAGTCCTTTGGACGTCGGGTTCGAGGCGGTTGAAGCTTAGGCTTGAAATCGCGTGGACATCCTCCCGCTACGTTCGGCGAGATCGCCACCACAGCGCCAGTCCCCAGAACGTGAGAAAGCCCAGCATGCAGCCGAGGATGATGAGTGGCTTGCGGATGTCGTGGCGTGGGGCATCGACGCCGATTTCGAAATAGGCTCCGGCGGCGAACAGGGCCGCCCAGGCGACGAGCGCGACCGCCAAGAGCGCGAGCGGTCGCCATTTTTTAGTGGGGGAATTTCCCATATAGTGTGGGTTCATTGAGGCGGAAGTGAGCGCCGAAGCGCGCGCTGTATGTAATCGTTGAGTAATGTCGGGCGTCGGAGTGCAGCGAAAAACCGTCCGGCTCCCTCCCCCTTGGCGGGGAGGGTTGGGGAGGGGGCTGCACTTGCACAGGCCGTCACCCCTCCCTTGCCCTCCCCGTCGAAGGGGAGGGACCGGAAATGTGATTTTGATTTTTTGGGGTTGGTATTAGCTATCCAATGGCAACGTTAGCCGGTGCGTTAACCCCCGGCAGAGCCGGGGGCTGCCAGTCTTGCCGAATGCGGCGCCGCCAACATTCGGGCGTCAACAAGGAACAACATCATGATCGTGGGTGTGCCGAAGGAGATCAAGCAGGACGAATATCGCGTGGCCATGTTGCCGGTGGGTGTTGAGGAACTCACGCGCCGTGGCCACAAGGTGCTGATCGAGGCTGGTGCGGGCACCGGTTCGGGCCTGCCCGATCTGGAGTACCAGCAGGCCGGCGCCGAGCTAATTGAAAGCCCCGACGACATCTTCGCGCGGGCCGATCTCATCGTGAAGGTGAAGGAGCCGATGCCGGTCGAGATCAAGAAGATCCGCCAAGGCCAGGTCGTGTTCACGTACTTCCACCTCGCGGCAGACCGTGAGTTGACCGACGGCCTGCTCGCGACCGGTTCGACCTGCGTGGCCTATGAAACGCTGGCCGACGACAACGGCCGGCTGCCGCTCTTGACGCCGATGAGCGAGGTTGCCGGGCGGATGAGCATTCAGGAAGGCGCGAAGTACCTCGAACGGCCGCAGATGGGCCGCGGTATTTTGCTCGCCGGCGTGCCGGGCGTGGCGCCGGCGCACATTACGATTCTCGGCGGCGGCGTGGTGGGAGCGAATGCGGCCAAGATCGCCGCCGGCTTCCGGGCCGATGTCGCGATCCTCGACATCAACATGGAACGGCTGCGCTACCTTGATGACGTAATGCCGCCGAACGTCGACTGCTTGTTCAGCGATCGCCACACGATTCGCGAGCAGCTGTCGCGGGCCGACTTGGTGATTGGGGCCGTGCTCATCCCGGGCGCGAAAGCGCCGATGCTGGTGAGCCGCGAGGACCTCGGCCGGATGAAGCCGGGCAGCGTGATCATCGACGTGGCGATCGACCAGGGCGGCTGCATTGCCACGAGCAAGCCCACGTCGCACAGCAGCCCGACGTACATGGTCGACGAGATTTTGCACTACTGCGTGACGAACATGCCGGGGGCCGTTGGCCGCACGAGCACGTTCGCGCTGTGCAACGTGACGCTGCCGTGGGTGATTGAGATTGCCCAACGCGGCGTGGAAGCGGCGGCTCGCGATCTACGCCCTGTCGCCCGCGCGATCAATCTCGCGGCGGGGGAAGTGACGAACAAGCCGGTGGCGGAAACGTTCGGATATGCGTATTCGCCGCGGTATAAGGTGGCGTAAGTTGGTGGTGTTTTGGGAAGCAAGATTTTAGTCCGCAGATGACGCAGATTTACGCAGATGATGTTTGATGGCGTCGTTTGAAACGGCAGAGTCGATTCCGGCTACATGCTGTATCGAAAGCGAATTGCTCGATTTTGTTTTCATCTGCGTTCATCTGCGTCATCTGCGGACTTAATCCGGTTCATGCCATGAGCAGTGAAGAGAATATTGAGAGTGATCCGCAGACGTATGCCATCATCGGCGCGTGCATGGCGGTGCATAACGAGCTGGGGCCCGGGTTCTTAGAGGCGGTTTACCAAGAGGCGTTGGCGATCGAATTCAGTCATCGCAAGATTGCGTTCATTCGCGAGCAGCCGCTTGTTATTTGGTACCGCGGACATCAGCTTCCGACGCGTTACGAGGCCGATTTTGTCTGTTACGACTCGATCATCGTGGAACTCAAAGCACTCAGCGACTTGATCCCGAAGCATCATGCTCAAACGATTCACTATTTGAAGGCGACACGTTTTGAGCGCGGCTTGTTGGTCAACTTTGGCGCGCCGAGATTAGAGTACAAACGTGTGGTGCTGACCCAAACAAAAGGCAATGAGTCCGCAGATGACGCAGATGTTCGCAGATGATGTTTGATGGCGTCGTTTGAAATGGCGGAGCTGATTCCGGCTACATGCTTGCTTGATTGTGGTTTTTATCTGCGTTCATCTGCGTCATCTGCGGACTAAAAATGCATTCACAATTTCAGACGCTCGAATGGATTGGTGGTATCGACGGCCACTTGCGGTTGCTCGATCAAACCCGGCTGCCGATGGAGACGGTCTATCTCGAATGCCGCACTGCGGAAGACGTGTGGCAGGCGATCAAGCGGCTGGCGGTGCGCGGGGCGCCGGCGATTGGTGTGGCGGCGGCGTACGGTGTTTGCGTCGGCGTGAACGAAGGCCGGTCGGTTGATGAGGTGTGCGATTACCTCGCGACGAGTCGGCCCACTGCGGTGAATTTGTTTTGGGCTCTGGAGCGGATGCGGCGCGCGGGCCATGGGGTGGCTGGGGTCGAGTGTCGCGAGTCCTCAGGGCCCGCGACTGGGGGCTCGCCTGCGGCTCGACCCCAGGCACCCGCGCCCGCGACTGGCGGCTCGCCTTCGGCTCGACCCCAGGCACCCAGAGGCGAACTATGCGCTGACCCCTCCCTACAAGGGAGGGAAATTCGCGAGCGGCTGCTCGCGGAGGCGCGGGCGATTGATGTGGAAGATCGCGAGAAGTGCGCGGCGATGGCGAAGCATGGCGCGGACTTGCTCGACATGCTGCCGGCCGGCGTGGGGATTCTTACGCACTGCAATGCGGGGGCGCTCGTTTCAGGCAGCGGCGACGGTACGGCACTTGGCGTCGTATTTGAGATCGCTCGCCGGGGCAAGCAGCCGCGGGTGTTTGCTGATGAAACGCGCCCGCTGCTGCAAGGCGCGCGGCTTACGATGTGGGAGCTTATGCAGCGTGGTATCGAGGCGACGCTGATCGGCGACTCGGTCGCGGCGCAGGTTATGCGCGAAGGGCGCATTCAGGCGGTGATTACCGGGGCCGATCGAATCGCGGCCAATGGCGACACGGCGAACAAGATCGGCACGTACAGCGTGGCGACGCTCGCGCGGGCGCACGGCATTCCGTTCTACGTGGCCGCGCCGACGACGACGTTTGATCTCACGATTGCGACGGGGGCCGAAATCCCGATCGAGCAGCGCGAGAGCGAAGAAGTGACCAACGGGTTCGGACGGCAGACGGCGCCGCTGGGTGCTCGCGTTTATAATCCGGCGTTTGATGTGACGCCGGCGGAATTGATTGCGGCGATCATTACCGATCGGGGAGTCGTGCAACCGGTGAACGCAGAGAATGTGCGCACGGTCGTGGCGTTGTAATGGGGGTGGCTGGGGTCGAGCGCAGCGAGCCTCAGTGACGCTACGGTTGACGTGGCGCACTGGGGGCTCGCCTTCGGCTCGACCCCAGCCACCCCCGATGCCCCCAGTCATCGCGCAGCCTGAGGCAGAGTGTTCGATTTCCAACTGCCATGCATCTGGGGCATCGCAAAGCCTCTGCCCCAGCCACCCTCGAGTTCACTCTGGCGCACTGGGGGCTCGCCTTCGGCTCGACCCCAGGCACCCCATGTACTATCCAATCTTGCCTTAATTCTCTAACCGCACGAATTGCCAGCGTTGGTCGCCGCCGGGGAGCTCGACGTAGATCGAGCCGTACGGCTGCAGTAGGCGATAGATGCGGGCGTGGAATTGGATTGACGGATTGCGATCGAGCCACCACATGACGCGCTGAGAATCGCGATCGACGCCGCCCGAGATGTTGTGGTTCACATTCGTGATCATGTCGTAGTAATTGCCAGTGACGTTGCCGCGGCGATCCAGCGCGAGCTGCACCACGCGGGTGCCGACATCATCGGGGCCGCTTTGCATGGAGAATACGCCGAGCGGGTACCAGTCGCCGAAGCGGTTGGGGTCGAAGCGTTCGGGCCCGAAACCGACCGAATACTCGCGCGGCGCGGGTCCCCAATTCAGCCAGGAATAAACGCCCGGTACACTGGCGGTGACCCACACGTTCCAGCGGTTGTTGTCGTACTTCCAAGCTTGCGGGTGTTCTTTGTACCACTGTGGGCTGAACGGCTTGTCGCGGCCGCCGAAGACCTGCACCCAGGTATCGGCCTTCTGCGTGCCTTGCCACTTGTCGCCTTGCCAATAGCCGAGCTTCTTGTTGGCGGGCGACTCGGCGGGTGGGTTGGGGAGTCTGAAGGTTCCGTTCGGCAACTTATTGATGAAGTTCGGTTGGCCGGGGCCGATGAAGCGGTTGCTGTCGCCAGGGCCGAAGTTCGGGCCGCGATCCCGGTCACGATCACGGTCCATGTCACGATCGCGATTTTTATCGCGGTCACGATCGGCATTGTCGTCATCGCGGTTGTTGCCGCGGCGCTGTTGCATTAGTTGCTGGAACTGCTTGATCTGCTCGGCTTGGGGGTTGTTGCCGCCCTTGTTGGGATTGCCGGCGTTCGACGAATTGCTGCCGGGGTTGGAGCCGAATCCCTGCCCGGGCGGATTTCCCGGGTTCTTCCCTACGTCGTTGGAATTGTTCTGCTTGTTGTTCGGGTTGTTCGACGGATTCCCCTGGCCACTATTGTTGCTTTGGCCGCTGTTCTGGTTGTTGCCCTGATTGTCGCTTTTATTGCCGCGGTCTTTGCGATCGCCCTTGTTGCGGTCCTGGTCGTCGTCCTTGTCCTTATCTTTGTCCTTCTTGTTCGACTGCGAGCCGCCGCCGGATTTCTGGGCCGACACCGTCGGCACGTGCCACGCGGCGAACACCATTCCCAGCGCTAATAAGCCAACGCCCAGCCGGTTCATCCTGCTCATCAGAGAATCCTTTTTTGAAAGAGAAGAGGCCACGAACGCCAGTGCGTTAAGCAGATAGCGTGCCAACAAACGTGTCAAGCAGGCGGAGTATCGGCAACTGGAGAGACACTGGGTGGCTGGGGCAGAGTCTTCGATGCCCCCAGTCATTGCGCAGCCTGAGGCAGAGTGTTCGATTTCCAACTGCCATGCATCTGGGGCATCGCCAAGCCTCTGCCCCAGCCACCCTCGAGTTCACTCTGGCGCACTGGGGGCTCGCCTTCGGCTCGACCCCAGCCACCCCCGATGCCCCCAGTCATTGCGCAGCCTGAGGCAGAGTGTTCGATTTCCAACTGCCATGCATCTGGGGCATCGCAAAGACTCTGCCCCAGGGCAGACCCGAGTTCACTCTGGCGCACTGGGGGCTCGCCTTCGGCTCGACCCCAGCCACCGCCCACGAACGTCGAGCGATAAGTCGCTGTCATCCCAACATATAGTCTT
The DNA here is from genome assembly GCA_046349975.1 of Pirellulales bacterium. Taxonomy (GTDB): domain Bacteria; phylum Planctomycetota; class Planctomycetia; order Pirellulales; family Lacipirellulaceae; genus JABDGM01. Next base: position 24,870 of record JAXMBH010000024.1, on the reverse strand, counting down.
CGCCCTTCGGCTCCGGTGCGCGGTGGCCTTCGGAGAGTAGCTGAAGCACGGGCGTGGTGGCCATTGTGGTCGTGAGGGCCATGAGCACCATCATGGCGAAGAGGGCTGGTGAGATGACGCCGAGCTCCAGGCCGATGTTGAGCACGATGAGTTCCATGAGCCCGCGGGTGTTCATGAGGACGCCGAGTGCAGCCGAGGTGTGCCAACTAAGGCCCGTGAATCGGGCGGCGGCGAGGGTGCCGCCGAACTTGCCGAGTGTCGCGACCAGAATAATGAGCAGCGTGAAGCCCCAGGCCTGAGAGCCGGAAACGAGGCCAATCTCGGTCCGCATGCCGGTGTAGGCGAAGAACGCCGGCAGCAAGAGGATTTTTACGATATCTTCCAGCTTGTGATCGAAGTCGATGGCGACTTCGGAGTCGTGTGGGATGATCGCGCCGAGCAGAAATGCGCCGAAGATCGCGTGAATGCCGATCCATTCGGCCGTCATCGCCGAGAACAGCAGCGCCACGAGCACCCACACGGCCATTCTCGCCGGCGGCGCTTTGGAGTGTCGGCCGAGGTAGCGCACCGCGAGTGGCCGGACGATTGTCAACATGATCGCGATGTAACCGACCGCGTACAAGATTGTTTCAATTGCGTTGTTCACTTCGGCCTGGGCAACGCCGACGACGAACGCGAGCAGGCACCATGCCGTCACATCGTCGATTGCCGCGCAACTTAGCGCCACGACGCCCAATTCGGTCTTGTCGATCTGCCGGTCGGTGAGAATTCGGGCCAGCACCGGGAACGCGGTGATCGACATCGCCACACCCATGAACAATGCGAAGCTGACAAAGGGCGTGTCCTTCGGCGCGAGGTACGGGAACAACCACAGCGCGAGCATTGCACCCAGTAGAAACGGCACGAGGATGCTGGTGTGCGAAATGATGACTGTGGCGTGGGCCTGCGAACGGATGAGTCCGGAGTTCAACTCGAGGCCGACGAGGAACATGTAGAGAATGACGCCGATCTCGGCGATGATCTTGAGGTACGGCGCCACGTCGGCCGGCAAGATGAAATGTTGGGCTGTTGGCCAAATTTGGCCGAGCAGCGAGGGCCCGAGCATGATACCCGCGATGATCTCGCCGATCACCCGCGGTTGGCCGATCTTCAAGAACGCTTTGCCGATCCAGCGGCCGAGCAGCAGGATCGACACCAGCGCGAGCAGCACGTGAAACAGGGCGCTGAGCTTATGTTCGCCGGCCAAGTAGCTCGTGGCCGGCGCGGTGGTCGCAACGTCGTCAACCGCGTGGCCGTAGCGCAGCACCAGGAGAATCAATCCGACGATGACGACGGTGATCAACGCGTAAGCCAGGGCAAACCGCCAAGTCGGCGGGCTGATCGGCTCAGCGGTGGTGCGCGGGACGTGGTGGGCCATGCGAGTTCCTGCGGAGAGCACGAATTCTCACGCGGATGGCGGACGTGGGTCAAGATCAGCAGTGCCGGCGCTGAACTTCAACTACATGGGATGCCTGTGTTCATGGGGTGGCTGGGGTCGAGCAGAGCGAGCCCCCAGTGACGCTGCGGTTGATCTAGCGCCACTGGGGGCTCGCCTGCGGCTCGACCCCAGGCACCCCTCGAAAAAGTCAGGTCCAGTTGCCAGTGGTTGCGCTCGCGATGATTCGTTCAATCGCGCGCATATTGGCGACGGCATCGCTGAGCGGCGTGGGCGCGGGCTTGTCACCGAGAATCGCTCGGCCGAAAGCGTCAGCCTGCAGCGTGTACTGGTTGCAGATCGAGAGATTGAACTCTTCAATGTGCTCGCCGCTGGCCGTTTTCGTTTGCAGCCACTCGCGGCACGGGCGGTCGGGGGGCGCGTTGAACGGGATTTCAATTTCAATGCGGCCGGCAGTGCCGAAGATGTTCACTCGCTGATACGGCGTGAGCTGCGTGCCGACGGTGAATGTGGCTGTGCCGTTTTCGAATTCCATGATGGCCGAGGCGAGTCGATCGACGCCAAGGTCGGGGTCGATTTCAATCTGACCGAGCACTCGTTTTGGCTCGGCGTCGAAAATGAATCTGGAGAGCGAGATCGGGTAGCAGCCGATGTCCATGAGCCCGCCGCCGCCCCATGCGGGTTTGCTGCGGACGTTCGCCGGGTCGTTGTTGAAGTACGAGAAGCACGATTGGATCGTCCGCAGTTCGCCGATCTTGCCCTCGCGAACCCAGTTGCGAGCATTCAGCCATTGCGGGTGGAAGCGGTACATGAACGCTTCCATGACTTTCAACCGCGGGTGGGCGGCCGCGGCTGCTGCGAGTTGCTCGGCCTCGGCGACGCTGAGGCCGAGGGGCTTTTCACAGAGCACATGCTTGCCGGCGTCGATTGCCCGCAGTGACCAGGGCACGTGCAGGTGGTTCGGCAGTGGGATGTAGACGGCGTCGATATCGGCGTCGGCGAGCAGCGCTTCGTACGTGCCGTAGGATTTTTCGATACCGAGTTGTGTGGCGACTTCCGCCGCGTGAGCCGCATCGCGCGAAGCGAGTGCGGTGACGACGCCAGTCTCGCTCGCTTGCGTTGCGGGAATGACCTTTTCACGAGCGATCTTGGCGGCGCCCAACACTCCCCAGCGGATTTTCTTCATGATCCATATCCCCAGCGGCGATCATCACGTTTTTGGCCGGCCGCGGAAGAGGCCGGGTGACGAACGGATATTAAGCCCTAGCTGCTGGCGACCACAATAGGTCTGTGACGCGACAAACAATCGGCGAGCCTTTGAACCACGCAAATTCGGCAAGGCCACGTACGAATCGACCGCGTATGATTCTGCGTCGCTTGCGCCGCATCTCCGCGCTTGTCTCGCGAACGAACCACCATGTCGAATGACTCCCCTGCTCGCTCCATTGGCGAATACCCGCTTCGCCGGGTGCAAGGCTACGGCATTGGCGCTGTGTTCGGCATTTCGGGCGACTACATTGCCCGGGCTGAATGATGAAATCCCCGCGCGCTATGTGTAATTTGTGATATCGTTGTGTGACGACGGCTCAAGACCAAGAAAGCGATTCGGGCGCTGGTTGCTCAGGCGATCCCTGCGAGCTGACCTGATTGGCCGCGGCTCGCTAGCCCCGGTTTCCAAAACGCTCTTCAGCGACGGGCTTTACTGCGTAAACCTTCACACTTGCGGCGTACTCGTTGATGTCGTAGTGGTTGATCAAATCTGCGAGGCTGTTATGTACTTCCGAGCAACAGCTGCCGACAATCGGCAAGTCACTCTTTTTCGATGAGCAACAGGCCGATTGGTTCTCGATCTTTTTGTAGAGGTTGAGGTCGTTGCCGCTATCGACAATTTGCACTGCTTCGAAGCCCGCCGCCAAGAGGCCGGCGCGGTAATTGTCCATGAGCACGGCGCCGGCGATGCAGCCGACATAGGCCATGACATCCGCGGCGATTTCCATCGGCAAAGGCTGCTTGAGCGCGATGTCGCTCACGGCCAGCCGCCCGCCCGGCTTTAGCACGCGGGCAATTTCGCGGAACACGGCTTGCTTATCTGGCGCGAGATTGATCACGCAGTTGCTGATCACGCAATCGACCGATCCGTCTGCCAGCGGCAGCTGATCGATCGTCGATTGATGGAATTCGACATTGGCCCGCCCAGCCGCATTGCGGCGGGCGTGTTCGAGCATTTCGGGCGTCATATCAATGCCAATCGCGCGGCCCGTCGGCCCGACACGATCGGCAGCGAGGAACACATCCAACCCACCGCCGCAGCCCAGGTCGACCACGGTCTCGCCGGGTCGCAAACTTGCAAACGCGGTAGGATTGCCGCATGAGAGCCCCATATTGGCGTCGGCTGGGATCGAGGCCAGTTCCTTCGGCGTGTAGCCGAAGGCCTCGGCGACGGCTCGCACACCGTCGTGCTCGTTCGAAAGTTTGCTCGTTGCGACCGACGCATATTTCGTGCGTACTGCTTCTTCAATGTTCATCTGAATCCGCCTGTCGACTGAAAGTCAAAGTTGTTTCCCAATGTGCCGTGGGCTACGTGACGCATTTCAAGCTTTTGCCGATGTTTGACGAGCCACCGCCTCGCTATCGTGCTCTTCCGGATAAAACCGCCGTTGGAACCACAGCGAAACGTTGACTAAGGCGATCAACACGGGCACCTCGACCAGCGGCCCGATCACTGTGGCAAAGGCAACATCCGAAGCGATGCCGAAAATTGCGATCGCAACGGCAATCGCGAGTTCAAAGTTATTGCCCGATGCCGTGAATGCCAGCGTCGCGCTGCGGCTGTAATCCGCCCCCGCCTTCCAGGCCATGAAGAAACTCAACAGAAACATCAGCACGAAGTAAGAGGTCAGCGGGATCGCGACCAACAACACCTTCACTGGAAACTGCACGATCTTGTCGCCCTTGAAGCTGAACATCACGACGATCGTAAAAAGCAGGGCGACCAACGTGATCGGAGCAATTCGCGGAATGAACTTCTGCTCGTACCAATCGGCGCCAAGCGCCGGCCGCAGAACAGCGCGGGTCAGGAATCCAGCGGCAAAAGGGATGCCCAGGTAGATCATGACGCTGCGAAAAATGTCGCCCACCGTAAGGTCGGCCAGCGTCTTGCCGCCGGCGCCGTGCACAGCGGAGACATCGATGCCGAGCCAGCCGGGCACGATCGTCACAAAGACCCAAGCGAGCAAACCATAGAAAAGGATCTGAAACACACTGTTGAGCGCGACCAGGCCGGCGGCGTACTCGCTGTTGCCGCGTGCGAGCGTGTTCCACACGAGCACCATGGCGATGCAGCGAGCAATGCCGACGAGGATCAATCCGACCATCAATTCCGGATAACTGTGCAGAAACACGACGGCCAAGGCAAACATGAGCAGCGGCCCCACGAGCCAATTCTGCAGAAGCGACAGAGCGAGGACCTTCCAATCGCGAAAGACTTCGCCCATCTGCTCGTACTTCACCTTCGCCAGCGGCGGGTACATCATCAGAATGAGTCCCAAGGCGATTGGAATATTGGTCGTGCCGACATCGAACCGGCTGATGAAAGCCTGAGCAGACGGCACGAAATAGCCCAGCGCCACGCCGACGGCCATGGCCAGAAATATCCACAGCGTTAGAAAGCGGTCGAGAAGTGAGAGCTTGGCCCGATGGCAGGCAGCAATCTGCTGGTCGTTCATGACTGCAACGTCTTTCCGCAACATTCTCCGCGACGTACCGCCGACTTCGCCGGCGGACAACACGCTTCGATCGCGTCGGCGAGCGAACGCAACGTTTCACTGAGCGTCTTGTAACGCACCGCGTACGAAACGGTGCGGCCGGTCTTCGACGATTCCAGAATGCCGGCACTCTCGAGCAGGCTGAGATGCCGCGACACGACGGAGAGATCGACCGAACAGCACTCGGCAACTTCCGAAACCGAGCACGCCCGTCCGCACTTCGCCAGGCATGCTAGCAACCTCACGCGGGTGGGGTCGCAGAGCGCTTTGAACAACACGGGGTCGAGGAGGTCGTCCACCGGCGTACAACATTTCGCGGCTTGTTTGGGGGTCATCTTCATCGTGTGAATCCTCGCCAGCCGCGTCGCTCGAACCGTCATTTGCATACTTGCGTCACCATGCAAATATACTGCGCAGCGACGCACGACGCAATGCGAACGAATTCGGCGCGGCCAGATCGCTCGCGTTTGCTAGAATTCCCTTGATCATGAGCGATGGCCCCACCACCCAAGAGGCGACCCCTGCCGGCGACGACGGCAGCACTCCGCGCGAGTTGCCGAAGACGCAGGCCGAGTTCTTCGCTCGCGCGGCGGAGAAGGTGCGCAGCAAATTCCCCTCGGCTCCTGGTGTCTACCTGTTTCAAGACCAGGCCGGCCGCGTGTTGTATGTGGGCAAGGCGAAAGATTTGCGGGCCCGAGTCGGCAGCTACTTTTTGGCGGCCGCCGCCGAGGACCAGCGCACGGCCCGACTCGTGCGCGAGGCGTACGATGTCGATTTCGTCGAGACCGAGAGCGACGTCGACGCCCTGCTCATGGAAGCCCGGCTGGTGAAAGACATCCAGCCGAAGCACAACCGCGACCTGCGCGACGACAAGAGCTTTCCGTATCTGCAGATTACCACGCACGAGGACTTCCCGCGCGTGGAAGTGACCCGCGAGCCGCAGTCGAGCGGCGTGAAGCTCTACGGACCATTCGCGAGCGCGGGCAGTTTGCGGGGGGCCGTGCAGGCGATGCAAAAGGTGTTCAAGTTTCGCACGTGCTCGCTGGATATTTCGGCCGATGATGATCGCTGGCGCTGGTTTCGCCCGTGCCTGCTCGCCTCGATCAACCAATGCACGGCGCCGTGCAACTTCCGCATCAGCAAAGACGACTATCGCAACGACGTCAAGCGTCTGCGCACGTTCTTGGAGGGCAACCGCAAGAAGCTCATTGGAGATATGAAAACCGAAATGGCCGAGGCTTCGGCCAACTTGCGTTTCGAGCGCGCGGCGCGGCTCCGCGACGAAATCGAAATGCTTGAGAAACTGCGCGACCGCGGCGAAGTCGACACGCACGAACAGCCCGAGGTGTTCTACATTGATCCCAAAAAGGGCCTCGCTGGGCTGCAGAAGATCTTCAAACTCGAGAAGCGGCCGCGGAATATCGAGGGCGTCGACATCGCCCATCTCGGCGGCAACGAAACGGTTGCCAGCCTCGTGCAATTCCTCGACGGCCTGCCCTTCAAACCCGGCTACCGGCGGTTCCGCATCCGCGATGTCGACGGCATCGACGATTACGCGAGCATCCGCGAGGTCGTCGCGCGGCGATTTCGCAAGCTGCGGGCCGACGGCGATGTGTTCCCCGACGTGCTCCTCGTCGACGGCGGCATCGGCCAACTGCGCCGGGCGTTGGAAGCCTTCGAAAAGCTCGACATCACGCCGCCGCTGGTCCTCTCGCTCGCGAAGAAGGAGGAACTCGTGTACGCGATGAATCGGGACAAGCCGCTGCGGCTAAGCCGCCGCTCGTACGCCCTGCGGCTGCTGCAATACGTGCGCGACGAAGCCCACCGCTTCGCCCAGCACTATCATCATCTCCTGCGGCGGAAGCGGACGTTGGGTGAGTGAGCAGGCAAGATTCCGTGCAATCTTAAAGGAAGTATGTAGTCCATTCGGACAGCACTTGTGGCGGCAATATACCACTCACGGGTGAGCCTCATCCCCCGTGTCGTATTAGCGCTTTTCACAGATGGCGAAGACACTCCCCGACGATAAACTGATACTTGGCTCTTTGCCTTCCGTCTGCCTCTGTTGACTTCTTCGCCGTGGAAACCAAACGATGACTTCGCGACGAAAGCAATTGTCGTGGAAGCTTGATTGCGTACAAGCTGTTTGCGCTCTTCTCGTCTCATTCTTGGCGACACCTGCGCTAAACGCGGATACCGTGCTCTGGAACAACCCAACCGGCGGCGCTTTTGGCGTCGGCGCCAATTGGAACACGGGGACCGTCCCCAGCACAGCTGACACCGCTGCCTTCTTACTTTCGGGCGTTTACACAGTTGATGTCACGTCGCCTGCAAGCAACAGCGACTTGAGTTTGAAACGGGGCGAAGTGACGTTTGATCTCAACAGTCAGGTTTATCAACTAACCAGATCCGAGTTCTCAGTAACTGTGTCGCCTTACGCCAGCGAAAACGCGACACTGATCGTGACCGACGGGACGCTCAATGGCGTGTCCGCGTCCATTGACAGTTACTTCGCTTCACGTGCGAACGCCGTCGTCGATGGAGCGACTTGGACGAACTCCGGGCCTTTTTATGTCGGACGTTTCGGCCAGGGCGGCCTGCTCGTTCAAAATGGCGGAATCATTTCGAGCGGTGGTGCAGCTATTGGTTGGGCAAAAGGATCGAGCGGTTCCGTCACCATTCGCGGCGCAGGATCAAGTTGGACGAACAGGGATGAGATGTACATCGGTAGCAGCGGCAACGCAGAATTCTCGATCGAGAATGGCGCAACCGCGAAAACTGGCAGTAGCTACCTCGCATTCTCGGGAAATTCGGAAGCGACCGTCACCGTAAGTGGTGCGGGATCACTTTGGACGATTATGAGTTCTCTGTCCCTGGGCAACGATGGAAACCTGGCAACGCTGCGAATCGAAGACGGCGGTCGAGTCACTGGCAAGAAAGCCAATGTTGGTGGTTACAGCACGCTCGGTGTCGTGCATATCGACCACGGTACGTGGGAAAATAGTGAGGATGTCAACATCGGCTATTTTGGCGCCGGTCAAATGACAATTGAGAACGGCGGCCAAGCAATCGCACGGACGGTTGGTATTGGCGCAATTGCTGGCAGTCAAGGCAGTGTAAGCATCGCTGGCAATGGGTCCGCCTTGAAATCAGCTGCCCTCATTGTTGGTCTAGGCGGCGTCGGCACGTTAACAGTTGCAGACGGTGGTATAGCCAACACCAAAACACTTTTTGCGAACACAACATCGCTTTTGGGAAACGGCGATGTGTTTTCCCATGGTGCTGTACTCGATGGTGTGGACTTACGATTCGATGCCACGCACGGAACACAACAGGTCATCACAACGCCGAACGGCGTTAGTCTGCATTTCAATTTCGATGGAACGGGTGGGTTAGGCGCGGGCTTCGCCGGAACAAGCACCATGACGATTGCCGACGGAGTAATCGCACCGGCATCTTTTGGCGACCTCGGGCATTCTCCCGGATCGCACGGTGAAGCCATCGTCACCGGCAGTGGCACGATTTGGAACATCGACGAGTATTTAAACGTTGGCAATGCTGGAACAGGCAAGCTAACGGTGTCCGACGGCGGTCGTGTAATTGCTCGCACCGCGAATGTTGGCACGAACAATGGGACGCAAGGAGAGGTCATTGTAACAGGCAAGAACAGCACTCTGGCTACGGCGCTCGATTTGGCACTCGGCACATATTCTTTGCAGCCAGGAGTTGTAGCGAAGGGCATGGTTACGGTCGGCGACGGCGGCGCGATAGTCGTAGGTCAAGACTTAAGTCTTCGAAGCGGCGCTACTTTGAATTTGCAGCCCGGAGGCACGATACACACTAGGAATTTCGTGCCTTCCACTGGGTTCAACTTTAGCGGCGGCACACTCAACATCAGCGGATCGGCGTATGGCAGTATAATCGTGCCGCAGCTTGGAACAATCGCTGGCAGTGGTACCGTTACCGTTAGTGTTACCAACTCAGGTTCGGTCACACCCGGAAGCTCGTTTGGCGCTATGACGATCAACGCCAACTACACGCAGAATCCGACCGGGAAGCTTCTTCTCGAAATTATGGGCACGATGCCCAGCGAATTCGACCAGCTAATTATTAAGAAGGCCGCGTCGCTCGCTGGGAGTCTGGAAGTTGTGTTCAGCGAAGGTTTCATGCCCCACGTCGGCAACTCCTTCAACTTGCTCGACTGGAGCACCCGCACCGGCACATTTGACTCAGTAGCTTTGCCAACACTCGCCGATGGCGTGTGGGACACAAGCCAGCTCTACACTACCGGCGTTATCTCCGTCGCGATTGCCGGCGATTTCAACTTCGACGGCACGGTAGACGCCGCAGACTACGTCCGGTGGCGTGCCGATCCCAACCGGACCGACGACCAACTCAATACCTGGCGAGCTCATTTCGGGCAATCCATTGCTCAGGTCTCTGCCACCAATTCAGCACTTGGCCGACCTGTGCCGGAGCCGGTGGGTGCAATTTCGATCCTTGCAGCTCTTTCGGTAATGGCCGCATCTGCTGCTGCCCGGCGCTCGGCCAGTGTAAATTGACTTTTGTTTGCCTGACCGTTAGTCTAAGAGATATAACGAGTTAGCGCTCTTCCAGCCGATCGCTGGCATGGCTTGGGGCAGCGAGATCGCATCCTCTCTGGGCGCGAGCTTCATCAAACTGCAGTGGTCGACTGGCCGCGGTGTGGTTCGGAATGCGCCTGCACATCTTGCCTCGCCTGCCACGGCGAGACAACATGGTCTCGGCAACATCCAAGCATCATCGACGCGAATACAGTAGCGGGATTGGGAACAGAGTCTTCGAACGAGCACTGCACACATGGCAGATTTAGGCAAATACCTGGTGGGCCGCGGCATCGTGGGCCCCGAACAGTTGACCGAAGCCCAGGCCATCGCCAAGAAGAGCGGCGGCAAAGTTCACGAAATTCTCGTGAAGCAGGGCTATGCCTCGAGCGAGCAGATCATGCAGGCCATGGCCGATATGCACGGCTATGAGTTCTTCGACCTGCGCGATGTCCCCATTCCGCCGGCCGTTGTGGAACTCGTGCCCGAGTCGGTCGCCCGTGAAAACGCGGTCATTCCGCTCGCGGAAGAAGACGGCGCCCTCAAGGTGCTGGTGAGCGATCCGTTCGACTACGAGACCTTTGAAAAACTGCAGTTTATTCTCAATCGGAAGGTGAATATCGCCCTGGCCACGCGCGAGAGCATCCTGGAAGCCATCAACCGCAACTACGGCCAAATGGGCGACGAGTCGGCCGACTCGATGCTCCAGGAATTCACCGACACGGCGATCGATTTCACGGAAACTGAAGACGAAAGCGGCGAAGGCGGCGGCGGTGACGACGTCGACGAAACCAGCGCGCCGATTGTGCGGCTTGTGCAGCTCATGATTAGCGAGGCCGTGCAGCTCCGGGCGTCAGACATCCACATCGAGCCGTTCGAGGACCGCGTGCGAATTCGCTACCGGATCGACGGCGTGCTAGTGGAACGCGACAGCCCGCCGCGGCGGCTCTTGGGGGCCCTGCTCTCTCGCGTCAAGATTCTGGCCAAGATGGATATCGCCGAACGCCGCCGTTGCCAGGACGGCCGGATCAAAATCACGGCCGGCGGGAAGGAACTCGATCTTCGGGTCAGCATGCTGCCCACCAACCATGGCCAGTCGTGCGTCATGCGGCTGCTGGATAAGGACAACATCAAGGTCGGTGTGCGACAACTTGGCCTATCGGAAAAGGACTTCAAGAAGTTCAAGACGCTCATCAAGCGGCCGAACGGGATCGTGCTCGTGACCGGCCCGACGGGATCCGGAAAGACGACGACCCTCTACGCCGCGCTAAACGAGCTAAACCGCCCAGACCGCAAAATCATCACGGCCGAAGATCCGGTCGAGTACTACCTCCCGGGCATCAACCAAGTGGAGGTGAAGCATAGCATTGGCCTCAATTTCGCGCTCATCATTCGGGCCATGTTGCGGCAGGCGCCTAATGTCATTCTCGTCGGGGAGATGCGCGACTACGAGACGGCGTCGATGGGAATTCAGGCATCGCTCACGGGACACTTGGTTTTCAGTACTCTACATACGAACGATGCGCCCGGTGCTGTTACACGCATGATCGACATGGGGGTGCCGGCATATTTGGTCGCCAGCAGTGTTATTGGCATCCTCGCCCAACGGCTGGTTCGCGTCGTTTGCTCCAAATGCAAGCAGCCGTACACCCCCCGTGAGGAGGAGTTGCGGGTAGCCGGCATCACCCCCGAGCAAGTTGCCTCGGCCAACTTCATGAAGGGCCGCGGCTGCAACCACTGCGGCGGCAGCGGCTATCGTGGTCGGCTGGGAGCTTTTGAAATGATGGTGATGACTTCGAAGCTGCGGGAATTGGCGTTCCAAGGCGCCAACACTCAGGACATTCGCCGCGAAGCCATAAAAGGCGGCATGACAACGCTTTACAACGACGCGATCCGAAAAGTTTGCGAAGGCATCACCACGATTGAGGAAGTCTTCCGGGTGGCAAAAAAGACGGAATAATCAGCCGCCCGAGAGTGCTGGATTTCCGGCCCTCGATTACGATTAACAATAGGGCCTGCCAGTGTCGCCGGAAGATGCACCTCGTGAAGGATTTAGCGTGTAGAAATTCGTCATCGAACGGCAGAGGGTCGCAGCGCCAGCTGAAAATAAATCGATTCTGTTGAGTTCGAATTGGGGGCGGCGAATAATGATATGTCCGCCGCAACGGACAACTAGATATTGCGAGCCATTTTGCCTGGTCTCATCTGTTCCTACCGGCAAGCGGCTGTGATAGCGGCGGCAATGAAGTTCGCGCGTGCAAATCTCGGTGTGGGGGCACGGGGTGCGGCGCGGCGAACGCGAGAGGAAGAGGCATTCCCTGGGACGCGCTGGGCCGCTGGGCCGACCGCCGATTGTCCGCGCTGGCAGCTCGAACGTTTGGGGTTCCTTCGTGGTCGGCTGCGGGGACCGTCATCATCCGATTTTGCTTAGTATTTTGTCCGCGGGTTCGAACCAGGGGAATGATAAGGCATGGGAACGATTCTCATCGACAAGCTGCTCTCGGCATGCGTGAAGCAGGGGGCCAGCGACTTGCACATCACGACCGGACAGCCGCCGGTGCTGCGCCTGCATGGCCGCATGCAAAAGCTCAAGACCAAGGTCTTGGAGCCGGCCGACACGCAGGCGCTCATGAAGAGCATTACGCCCGACCGCTGCCAACAGGAGTTCCAAGAAACGGGCAGCACCGACTTCGGCTTCTCCTTTGGCGATGCTTGCCGCTTTCGCGTGTCGGTCTTCCGGCAGCGTGGCAACGTAGCGATGGTGCTGCGGCAGATTCCGGTGAAGATGTGGTCGATGGACGAGCTCGGTCTTCCGCAGATTTTCAAGAGCCTCATCGCCCGGCCACGTGGTTTGGTGATTGTGACCGGCCCGACCGGTTCCGGCAAGACGACCTCGCTTGCCGCGATGGTCGACTATCTCAACGACAACTACGACCACCACATCATTACGATCGAAGACCCGATCGAGTTTCAGCACAACCACAAGAAGTCGACGATCAACCAGCGCGAAGTTGGCGTCGATGTCACATCCTTCAAGGAAGCCCTGCGGCGCGCCTTGCGGCAAGACCCCGACGTGATCCTCGTCGGCGAAATGCGCGACCTGGAAACGATCGAAGCGGCCATTACCGCGGCCGAAACGGGTCACATCGTGTTCGGCACGCTGCACACCTCGAGCGCCGCCGGTACGATCAACCGCATCATCGACGTGTTCCCCACGAACCAGCAGGAACAGATTCGCACACAGCTGGCCTCTGCCATCATCGGCATCCTCTGCCAGCAGCTCTTGAAGAAGGTCGGCGGCGGACGCGTGGCGGCGTTCGAAACGCTCGTCGTCACGCCCGGCATCGCCAACCTGATTCGCGAGAACAAGATTTTCCGCATCACGTCCTCGATTCAGACCGGGGCCCGGCACGGCATGATGCTGCTTGATGACCACATTTTCAACCTGTGGCGTCAGGGCCTCATCACCAAGGAAGACGGCCTCGGAAAGTGCAACCAACCGGAAGAACTCGAACGCCGCTTCGCCCAAGCCGAGCGCGGCGTATTCGACGACCAACCGCAGGAAGTGGGCGCAGAAGCATAAGCATCTGGCGAACAGAACGCGCAACCTCGAGTCCCTCAACTCTGATCCCTAAACCCTAAACCCTCCCCACATGGCACACCGCCGCATCGGACAAGTCCTGGTCGACATGGGTTTCATCACCGATGAGCAGCAAGAGCTCTTGGTCGATGAACAACACGAACATCAAGGCCAATTGCTCGGCAAAGTAGCCATCGACATGGGGCTCATTAACGAGGAGCAGCTCGTTCAGGCCCTGGCCGAACAACTCTCGCTGCAGACCACGTCGGTCGCGGAAATCACGATCAAGAAAGACGTGCTCGCGATGGTCACCGCGCCGATGGCGCAAATGTATCGCATCATTCCCATCGAGTTCGATGGCGACACGCTCACGGTTGCCATGTGCGACCCGCAGAACCTCAGCGTGCAAGACGAGCTGCGCACATTCCTCGGTTTCAACATCCGCGTCGTCGTCACCAGCGAATCGGCGATGACTTCGGCCCTCGAACGCTACTACGGCGAGAGCACCGACAGTGTCGAAAGCATCGTCTCCGCGCTCGAAGAGGATGAAGAGCTCGCCAAAGCGGCCGCCGGCATTCTCAACGACGGCCCGATCAACCTCGACGACGTCACCGCCCTCGCCGACAGCGCGCCGGTTCGCAAGCTGCTCAACATGGTGCTCCTCATGGCCATTCGCGAGCACGCCAGCGACTTGCACTTCGAGCCGTTCGAAGATGAATTCAAGATCCGCATCAAGGCCGACGGCGTGCTGTATGAAATGGTGCCGCCGCCGCGGCATTTGGCCTTCGCCATTACGACCCGCATCAAGGTGATGGCGAACCTCGATATCGCCGAGCGCCGCCTGCCGCAAGACGGCCGCATCGAGCTCACCGTCGGTGGCCACTCGGTCGATTTGCGCGTGAGCGTGCTCCCGACCATGTTCGGCGAAAGCGTGGTCATGCGGGTGCTCGATCGTTCGGTCACGTCGCTCGACCTCAACTCGGTCGGCATGGATGCGCCGACGCTCGCGAAATTCCGCGACGCGATCAAGAAACCCAATGGCATCGTGCTCGTCACCGGCCCCACAGGTTCCGGCAAAACGACCACGCTCTACTCCGCCCTGAACGAGCTCAATAGCATCGAGGATAAACTGATCACGACCGAGGATCCGGTCGAATACGACATGGACGGCATCGTGCAGGTGCCGATCGACTCGGATATCGGGAATACGTTCGCCAACATTCTGCGAGCCATTTTGCGGCAGGACCCGGATAAGATCCTCGTCGGCGAAATCCGCGACCTGGAAACGGCCGAAATCGCCGTGCAGGCCTCGCTCACTGGCCACTTGGTGTTCAGCACGCTCCACACGAACGACGCCCCCAGCACGATCACGCGCCTCAAGGATATGGGCGTGCCCACGTTCCTCATCACGGCCACGGTTGAGGCCATCCTTGCCCAACGGCTCGTTCGCAAGGTGTGCATGAACTGCCGCGAAGAGTACACGCCGCCGCGCGAGATTTTGGAGGACCTGGAGCTCACGTCGGAACAGATCCGCGGCCACCGGTTCTACCGCGGCGCCGGCTGCGAAGTGTGCAACAACACCGGCTACAAAGGCCGCGTCGGCTTGTTCGAGCTGATGATCATGAACAACGATCTCCGCGACAAAATCATGGCCAACGGCCAGACCGACGAGCTGCGAGCCCTGGCCTCGAAGTTCGGCATGATCTCGTTGCGGCAGTCGGGCATCAAAGCCTGTTTCGACGGAATCACCACCGCCGACGAAATCGTGAGAGAAACCATTTTGGAAGCGTAAACAAGGAGCTGTCGGCTATCGGCTTTCGGCTAGCGGCCGGAAGTCGAACGGTTGGCCGACAGCTGAGAGCCGATAGCTGAGAGCCTATCATGCCTACTTTTCAATTCGAGGCGATGGATGCGACCGGGGCCGAGATCCGCGATGTGATCGAGGCGCCGACCGAAGAAGAAGCCCAAGCCACGATCCGGCAGATGGGCTACTTCGTCACCAAAATCACGGCGAAGAAAGCCCGCAAGAAGGCCGAAGCCACCGGCGCGAAGAAGAAGCGCGGCTTCGTCTTCGGCGGCGTCAAATCGAAGGATCTGACTTCGTTCACGCGGCAGCTGTCGATTCTGCAAGACGCCGGCCTGCCGATTCTCCGCAGCCTCCGCATTCTCGCCGGCCAGGCCAAGGCCGGCCGCCTCAAGTACTCGCTCGAAGACACCTGCGAAGAAATCGAAGCCGGCTCCACCCTCTCTGAAGGCATGGCCAAAAGTCCCAAGTGCTTCAACCGGCTGTACGTGAACATGATCAAAGCCGGCGAGGCGGGCGGCGCCCTCGAACTCATTCTCCAGCGCCTCGCCGACTTCCAGGAACGCGCCGAGTCGCTCAAACGCAAAGTCAAAAGCGCGATGATCTACCCGATCGTCGTCGTGACGGTCGCCGTCGGCATCTTGACGTTCATCATGATCAAGATCGTCCCCGCGTTCCGCGACATCTTCAAGGAATTCGACCTTGAGCTGCCGCCGATGACCGAAATGCTCGTCGGCATTTCCAACTGGTGCGTGAACTACTGGTACCTCATCCCCGGCATCCCGATCACGATCTGGCTCTCGATCAAGCTCATCCGCAAGTTTCGCCACGGCCGCATCGGTTGGGACCAGTTCATCATCAAGGTGCCCATCTTCGGCCAGCTTATCGAAAAGAACATCCTGGCCCGCACCACGCGCACGCTCGGCACGCTCGTGGCCAGCGGCGTGCCGATCTTGGAAGCGCTCAACATCACGCGCGACACCAGCGGCAACGCCACGTTCGAGCGGATGTACACGAAAATTTCCGAAGCCATTCGCGAGGGCGAAGCCATCGCCAAGCCGATGAAAGAGAACTCGGTCCCCGGCTTCCACCCCGTGGCGGCGTTTTTCTGGTTCTGCTTCATCGGCGGCCCCATCGGCCTCTTGCTGTACCTTTTGAAATACCGCCAACGCATCGTCGACGACATCGTCGTGAACATGGTCGACGTCGGCGAAGAAACGGGCGAACTCGATACGATGCTCTACAAGGTCGCCGACACCTACGACGAAGAAGTGGCCGTCCTCACCGAAGGCCTCACGAAGCTCATGGAACCGCTGCTCATCATCTTCCTCGGCGGCGCCGTCGGCTTCATCGTGATCGCCTTGTTCATTCCGCTCGTGAAGTTGATCGAAGGGTTGAGTAAGTAAATGAAAGGATGCGGGATGCAGGATGCCGGGGGCAGGAAAAACGCCTCCAGTGCCTGCGAATTACCGAAGACAAAGGAAGCGAGTTTATGACACACACACTGAAGCAAGAATCCTCCCCGCATCCCGCATCCCGCATCCTGCATCCTCGCGCAGCGTTCACCCTCGTCGAGCTCCTTGTCGTGATCACGATCATCGGCATCCTCGCCGCGCTGATCACTGTGGCCGCCGTGGGCGCTCTGCGCACCGCTCAAAAGACCCGCATTAAAGCCGAGATCAATCAGATCGCCACGGCTCTTGACGACTTGAAGAATAAGACGACGGCGTACCCCCCGAATGCACAGACGGCGTATGGGACAAGTACGTCTGGCGAGACTGAACCGTGGGCGGGAGGCGCGAATATCACCAGCCTGCGGCTACAGGCATTAAACGACTTACGTCGCTACATGAAGCAAGCGTTCCCGCGGCATCAGGAAAACGAGTCATTGCTCCAAATGATTGTCGACTGCAATTTGAGTGGAAACGCGATTGGCGGCAACATACCCGACAGGCTTCCCGGCGGTATGACTGCCGGAGAAGCGCTCGTCTTTTGGCTTGGCGGTTTTAGCCAGGATCCCAAGTACCCAATCTCCGGTGAAGGCGGGCCTTCATATCCAGCGACTCTTGGCAAGCAAGATCCAATTGAAACGCGGCACTGGGTGTACCCCCTAGATATCACTCGCCTTGCTCCTCGCGATGCCGACAACTACTTCGACGATTCTGCGCAGGGCGGTGGCCGTTATCTGGTTTATCCGGATCCGCGTGACAAAACGAAATCCACCATGCGCCGCATTAACTTTTGGCAATACACGCCCTCGAAATCGACTCAGCCGTTCATCTACTTCGATACGTCGCGGCATACGCCCGCCGAGTATGATCCGCCGGCTTCGCCTGCCGTGCACGTACACGCGTTCAAGAAAATCGAAAACCTGGGCGGCGCCAACCAAAAGGCGTCATTCGTCAATCCAGATAAGTTTCAAGTCCTGCACTGCGGCATCGACGATACCTGGGGTGAAGATTTAGACCTCATGGCTTTCCCGGTATACGACAAAAACAAGGGCAACATGGCGCAGTCGAAGTTCCTCGCCTTCCCCACCGGCCCGTTCAGCGGCGACATTGCCGACACCGAAGTCAACTTCGCCGCCGAAACCACGATTGAGGATTCGGTGAAATGACCCAACCGGTGTCAGGTGTCAGGTGTCAGGTGTCAGGTGAAAGCCAAACCGGTCGGCGTGCGCGCCTGTTAGGGTCTTCTTCTCCGACACCCGACACCCGACACCCGACACCGCGCCGCGGCGTCACGCTCATCGAGCTGCTCGTCGTGATGCTCATCATCTCGATCCTCGCCGCGCTCGTGCTCGGCGTCGCCGCGATCGCTGCCGAAACGGCCAAGGAAGCCGGCACCCGCCACACCGTCCAACGCCTTCACCAACTCCTCACCGAATACTACGGCACCTTCAAAACCCGCCGCGTACGCCTGCGGCCGGATATCGGCAACCAGCTCGGTATCGAATCGCAAATAAAGAAACAATTTGCCAACGACCCACAAGGCGGCATTCACCAAGGCCAGGCTCTCGCCGAAGCGCGATTGTATGCCCTGCGCGAAATGATGCTCATGGAAGTGCCGGACCGCTGGAGTGATGTCATCCTGGTACCGATCGAACAATTTGTGCCCAACACGCCGGTCCCGCCGTTGTATCTGGAGGGACGCACGGAACTGTCGAACGTCTACTACCGTCGCTTTGTGCAACTCTTTAACGGGACGAATACACTCACCGGCAAGTCGAATACGGCCGAGGAGCTTCGCGCCAACCAGGGTGCGGAGTGCTTGTACATGGTCATCACCACGGCCTGCGGCGATGGCGAAGCCCGCACGCTCTTCGGCGAACACTCGATCGCCGACACCGATGGCGACGGCGCCCCTGAGTTTGTCGACGGCTGGGGCCACCCCGTCGAATTCCTCCGCTGGGCGCCCGGCTTCGACTCGCAGATTCAGGTGAACGCCAATGCTTTAGGCAATCGGCTTCCGAACACGAACAACACCGATTGGGCGAGAGCCGCCACCGGCGACCATGACTCGTTCGATATATTCCGCACCGATTTGTACGCCTATCGCCTGGTCCCACTCATCATGTCCGGCGGCCGCGATGAATCGATCGGCATCGACATGGCCCCGGCGTATGTGCCTTGGCGATTGAAGCAAAGTCAAACAATTACACTTTCTAATAGTGGTCCACCCTACATTCAGAACTATCCGTTGCTTCCATACGCTCCGTACGACAGCAATCCGCACTATCTCGGTGCGAGCCTTCACGTAGAAGATAATTCGATCGACGAAACCTCTTCCGACAATATCCACAACCACTTGCTGGGCCTGAGGTAGTATGAAGGTCAAGAGCTTAGAGTCGAGAGTCGAGAGCCAGAGGCGCCGGTCGATTCTGCGCGCCCGCTCCGGCCCTCGGCCCTCGACCCTCGACCCTCAACCGCCGCGCCGCGGCATGACCCTCATCGAGCTGCTCGCGGTCATCGTCATCATCACCACGCTCGTCGCCGCCGCGATCCCGCTCATGTCGCCGTCGAACGACGACCGCCGCATCCGCGAATCGGCCCGCGGCCTCAACACGTACATCACCGGCGCTCAAGCCCGCGCCGTCTCCACGCACCGGCCGTACGGCATCGCCATCAAGCGCCTGTCGTCGGATACCGCCCGTGCCGACGACAACAGCGTCAGCCTGGAAGTCTTCTACGTCGAACAGCTTCCGCCGTACACGGGCTTCGACGCCAACTCACGAGCCAGCGTGGCCATTCATCCAAGCCCGCCGGCAGCGTATCCCAACTCGGTGCTCATCCGGTTCATCACCCGCGGCACCACCACGAACGGATTGCCGGTCGGTTGGACGGTCGACCTCTTCCCCGAAGCAACCATTCATCCTGGCGACGTCGTTGAGATCAACGGCACGCAATTCCGCCTGCTCGATACGGCCGACGCCAACGTCACGATCAACACCACGACCGGCTGCTTCAGCCACGTGAACAAAAGCCGCGTGGCCACGCTCATCGCCCAGCCGGTGAACGACAGCGGCCAACAAATCAATCCAAGGTACGATGGCAACGGCGCCGAAATTGGCTCGCGAACTCCCGCGCCGTCGCCATATTGGACGTCGCCCGCAACTTACAAAATCCTCCGCCAACCCACGTCGACCTCCGAAGAACCGTACCAGCTGCCCGAAGGCACGGCGATCGACCTGCGGGCTTCCGGCGTCGGTTCTGAGAATTACTTTTACTATCCGAACTTTAACGACAATACGCAGGGGATCTTAATTCTGTTTACGCCTGAAGGGCGAGTTGGCCGCGTTTCGTTTTATCGCTTGTTTCCTCCGGCGAGTTCTAACCCGAACGACCAGCCTTTCGATCAACCGGTCGTCGACAACGTCTACCTGCTCGTGGGCCGCCGCGATCGGGCGCCCGCGCCGGCGGCCGCACAAGACAAGACGCTTGATTCTTCCGTTGTCGATGCATCGCCCGCACCGACCGACGAACAAATGATTAAGCTCCGCGAGCCGATCAACTGGCTCAGCGGCAACAGCCGGTGGATCGTCATCGGCTCGCAAACGGGCCGCGTCGCCACGATCGAAAACGCCGCGGTCGACCTGGCTGGGGTTTTGAGAAATCCGCCGCCGCCGTTCCGAACGAATCCGCCGACAACTGCCGAACAGTGGCGGTGCGCTCAAATCCTGGCCGCCCGCGAGTTCACCCGCGAAATGGGACAATTGGGAGGAAGATGATTTGTGGCTGTCAGCTATCGGCTGTCGGCTTTCGGCCAATCAAAAGGTCGCCGAAAGCTGTCAGCTCATCGCTGCCGGCAAATTGTGCTTGCGGCCAACCGATCTCGGCCAGAGAGAGTGTTTGGCCGATAGCCGAAAGCTAACAGCCGACAGCTACTGAACACACCAGGGGCAAACTGGTGAAGGGTTTGAAGCATGTTTG
This sequence comes from Pirellulales bacterium, assembly GCA_046349975.1. Classification (GTDB taxonomy): domain Bacteria; phylum Planctomycetota; class Planctomycetia; order Pirellulales; family Lacipirellulaceae; genus JABDGM01. The sequence continues at coordinate 4,275 of JAXMBH010000024.1, read as the reverse complement.
TTGTGCGAAGTCCATTAGCGGTCGCAACTGAAGTTCGAGGAGCGCAAGGCGACCAGCGTTTGAGGAGCGAGGAACGAGGAGCGAGGAGCGAGCAATTGCAAAGTGCAAATTGCAAATTGAAAAATGAAAATTGCCGACCTCAAGCGTCCGGCCCCGACGACGCTGCGCGCAGCTCCGCGTTCCGCCTTCCCCCTTCCGCCTTCCACCTTGGGATCAGCCTCACCGAAGTGCTGATCGCGATGGGCATCATGACGGTCGGCCTCCTGGGCGTGGCATCGGTGTTCCCGGTCGGCGGCTGGCAAATGCAAAAAGCCGAAATCGCCGACCGCGGCGCGGCGATCGCCCAATCCGTCATGAGCGACCTCATCGCGCGGGGGATGCTCAATCCGGGGGCTTGGTATGAAATGACACCAAGCCCGAATCCGTCTGGCTCGCCCCTCACTGCGTCTCCGAACTATCAATTCTCCGCCATCGATGGCAAATACACGCCACAGCGAAAAGTGATTGCCGGCACCTTCACCCGTCCATTTGCTGAAACTTTGAATGCCGGGCTGAAGCTTGGGAATGATCCTACTATTGTCTCCCGGCAATTCGGCAACGCGTTTGTCATTGACCCAATGTTTGCAGCGGCGGCGGCTCAACCTGCCAATGGCACCAGCAACGCGGCCGCCTATCCGTTTCCGGCGACCGCGTACGCGAAGTATCCGTGGCCCAGCAGCGCTTACTATGGCAATTCCGCGTGGGATCCCTGGCGTGCGGCAAACAAAAACGAAAAATCATGGCCCATTCGCCGCGTTACGTTTCAGATGACTAATGGCTGGCCGATGGACCAACCAATGGCCGAGAGTCTTTGCCGGGTCAACGATGACTTGATGTACGACTTCCCAGAGCGCGCCGATCGGCCCGCAATCCAGAAGTGGGACCTAGATCCGAACACGCAGTTGCCAATGGCCCGCCAGTGGACCGGCGACTACTCGTGGCTGGCGACCGTCGTGCCAACCACAACCGCCGCGCGCGATGCCATGGCCCGCAATCCGGAAGGCTTCGCCTACGACGTGTCGGTTGTAGTGTTCTATAAACGTTCGCTTCCTTCAACACCACCGACTGATGTGCAAGCGACGATGGATGCCGCTGCGCACGAACGCATGGTACGCACGCAGATTGTATCAACGGGACCGAGCGGCGGCGAACTGCTGCTGTCCGATATGCAGGATGTCTTCGACGCTAGTGGCAAAAGTCTCAGCCCGTTCGATCAGCTCAAAGTCGGCCAATGGATGATGCTCTGCGGTCCACATCCGCAAAGCAATGCAACCTTCCAAAACGGCACCTGGAAGGGAGAGCCGCGGTTTTTCCTGAATTGGTATCAGGTCATTGCGGTCGACAAAGAAGGTACCGGAATTCCGGGAGGATTCGATCCGACTACGCAGCGGCTCGTTACCGTTCGTGGTCCAGAGTGGCCATGGCAGCCCGCTGACTTGACTGATAAGTCAAACAAGTATCTCTCCAACGATCTCTGCGGCGGCATCTTCCGCGGCGCCGTTGCGGTCCACTCGAAAACGATCCGGCTCGAAAGTCAGTTCAGTCCCACAATTCAAAACTACACGCCCCCGGGCGTTTCGTCGGGCTCCTGGCGGTAACAGTCGCGTCGTCATTCGGGAACAGAAGGACGCGTGGTCGCGGGGGCTGCCACGCAAGTGAGGCTATCATGTTGAATCATCAATCCATTCGCCGCGCCAATTCGGCCATCGCCATTCGCGCCCGGCACTCGCGCCGCACCGACCGCCGTTCGCGCCGCGGCGTGCTGCTGCTCGTCGTACTCAGCATGCTCGTGCTGTTCATGCTCATCGGCACGGCGTTCCTTATGTCTAGCGGCCAGGAGCAGAAGTCGGCGAAGAGCTTTGCCCGCGCCGACCGCGTCGGGAATCCGGCCACCAAGCGTCTGGAGCGCGCCCTGCTGCAAGTGTTGCGCGACACCGACAACCAATACTCGGCAGTGCGCTATCACAGCCTGCTGCGCGATATGTACGGCACCGCCGGCTTCCAGGGTGTCGTCTACAGCCCTACCGCAATGGACCTGACCAAGACCGATGGCCAGGTCACGCGCTACGCCGATGGCAAAGCGGCTAATCCCGCACTTCCCTTAGATACCACCAATGGCCAGTTCATCGATATCTACGTTCGTGCGTTGGGTTGGAATGCCGGTAGCAACCAGTCATTGAATGATCCGCAGACCGCCGACGATGAAGCGGCCACCGGGGTCGACTTGCGCCACATCGTGAAGCTCGACCGCGATCCGCTGGGCCGCTCGGTCATCCAGCCGCTGTCGCTCGCCCGGGGCTATTACAACGGCTGCGTCCTCACGATCACGAGCGGTCCCGCCGCCGGCCAATCGACGCGCATCCTCGACTACGAATACCTGGGCGATATCCAGCCGATCGCCGGCAACGATCCCACGAAGCCGACGTACTTTCCCTCGCGCCTGTATCGCTTTCGTGTCTTGAGCTTCCCGCGCACCGATGGTCAGCCGTTGCAGATTGCCAAGCGGCCGCCCGAGCTTGATGATCTTGCCGGCGCAACGTTCCTTGTCAACGGCCGCGCCTTCAGCGGCACCGGCGCTGGCTACAACCCACTCGCCCAACCCGGTCAGCCGCGGCTTAACGCGGTCGAGTTCTTCTATCCGACTGCCACGGATGCAATCGGCGCCGAAGTCGCCCTCCTGCCGAACGCGGTGTACTTCGATCCGCTCAACTTCCGCAACGTGATCGGTGTCACACTGCCGGGCGCTGACCCATTTGCCAGTTTGATTCCGCCGGCCGTGCTCAGCACGTTGCCCAAATTAAACACGGTCACTACCGGCCCTAATGGCACTACCTACAATTTTAGCTACGGCACCTACGGCGACATGAACGAGTCGTACGACGCCGCCGACTTTCAGAACATGTTTCTGGCGCTGCTGACCGTCACGCCGCGGGCGCAAGGCCGTGTGGTGCAAAACGGTAGCAGCCTCAGCGCCTTCGATCCTGCACTCGATGCCAACTTGTTCCAACGTCTCGACCTTGAAGATCTGCCGATCCCGTCGTTCCATCGGCCCGATCTGATGAACTTTTGGTACAACCGCATGTTCAATTCGCAGTGGTTGACCACGGCGATCAGCGACCCCGAACAGCGTGCGCTCGCCATTCTTGATCCGTACCCCAACGGCCAGCTTCGCTCCGGTCTCACGCCCACGCTTGCCGCCACGATTACCGCCATCAAACGCCAAGCGATGATGCGGCCGCTGCATGAAGATCATCCGCATTTCAACGGCAGCAATCCGCTTTCCGTCCCCTCGGGTTTCCCGAAAACGATCACCAAAAACGGCATCGCCATTCCCTTCTGGGAAGCGGTGGGCCCCTGGGACGTCGACAACGACAACGATGGCATTCCCGATAGCATCTGGATCGACCTTGGCGACCCCGTGCAAGAAGCCGAGGACGGCACCCGCTACCGCGCGCTCTACGCCATCCAAATCGTTGATATGGATAGCCGGCTGAACGTGAACGCCCACGGCCTGGCGGATGACATTCTCCCGCCTGTTGAGATGCAGGGCGGCAAATACATCAGCAATGACAACACGCGCACACCGAACTTCGATCTCTCGTGGGATCCGAATCCCGCGAACTGGCTCGGCAACATGGTGCATGCCTCCGGCGCCACGTACTTCAGCACGCTGCAACTCCCGCGTGGTCTGGGCTACGGACCTGCTGAAATTAGCTTGCGGCCTCTGTTTCCCGCGCCGTTGAATTCGTCCGGTCTTCCCGTTTATGGCAATCGAGTAGAGAACACTGCCGGCACGCCTGTCGATAACTACGCCGCGATCCTCGCCGGACGACAGCGCCTTGATGGCAGCGTCGTAGTTGGCCGCTGGGGTGTGGACCCTAATGTGACTTACCCGCTTAACAACAGTATCGACGCGGCTTCGCCGGGTTCCAACTATGAATTCCAGCGCAATGCATCGATGGTCACTGGTGAAGTGGCGGCGCCAAGCCTGCTGGCGCAACTGAAGTTCTTCGACTATCCTTGGTCGATCAATCAGGCCTCCGCCTTCGCTACGCCGCCCGATCTAAAGGCTCGCTATGCGCTTGGCCTTGATTACACGGGCCAGCCCACGCGCGAAGTCTACAACGACGTGAATCCAAAAACGGCAGCACTCCCGCCGAATCAGCGGCTTCCGTTCAATCTGCTTGCCAAGACACCCTACGAGCTTAATCTCGCCAGCACACAGCGGCGTGACCA
>JAXMBH010000023.1:0-85769 GCA_046349975.1 Pirellulales bacterium | reverse complement strand
GCGGGGAAGGTTGAGATTAGCGGCGGGTGGCTGCGGGAGCGCGTGGCTCGCCGGCGTTGCCGAGGCTTCGTAAGTTCACAATCAGGCGTTCGAGTTCAATGCGGGCCCGCTCGTCTCTGGAGTTATGGCTTTTCAGGGCGAGATCGGCTGCTAGCAGCCAGGGAGTGATTTGCCTTGCGCGGCGGCGGCCGAGTTGGCGCAATTGGTGTTCGGCATCGCCGAGTTTGAACTTAGGTACGCCGGCTTGGGCGAGCGCTTCGCTGGCCGGAAGGCGGCGGCGTTCGGCTTCAGCAGCTTCGACAAGCTCGATCGCCGCGCTGAATTTGCGGAGCGACGCGGCCATTTGCGGGAGCAAGCCTTGAGCCTTCTCGCCGGACGAGATAAGGCGGTCAAGCTGCGCGAGGGCTTCGGCGGCGCGGCCGTCGGCGGCGGCATCGACCATGTCCCACGTGGCGCGGGTGCGCCAGCCGCCGACGTTGGCCTGGACGAGCGCGGCGTCGATTGTGCGGGCGTCATTCGTGAGGAGCGCGAGGCGGGCCACTTCCTGGTAAAGGATGCCGGGCTCAGGTGGAACGAGTTCGATAAGGGCATCAACGGCGGCCGGTTCGAGGCGCGTGTTATGGAGTTTTTTGGCGCGCTCGATGAGCCACTTCTGCATGTCGCGTTTGCGTTTGGCGATCTCAGGGCCTTTTAGCGACTCGAGCGAGCGGCAGTCGATCGATGTGCCGGAGGCGGCAATTTCTTTCGCGAGGCGGGTGTTGGCGGGCCAAGTTTTGACTTCAAGCACGAAGTTGCCGCGGAGCGGCTGGGCGACAAAATCTTCGAGTTCGCTGCGGTTGGCGGTGACGAAGGTGTCGGCGTCTTCGACGATGACGAGCCGCGCGCCTGTGCCGAAGAGAGAGGCGGTGGCGAGGGCGTCGTGGATGTCGCGAAGATTGGCATCACGGCCGGTGAAGATGGTAAGGCCGAAGTCGCTCTCAGCGCCGGCGAGGACTTGATGGCGAAGCGCGATGAGAACTTCGGATTTGAGGAAGGCATCGTCGCCGAAAACCGCGCACGCGCCGGCGACCGGGAAGTTTTCCGGGTGGGCGAGGTATTCGAGCGCGTCGATGCGGGATTTCTTGGCGGCTTTGGCCATGAGGGGATCGGGGCGCGGTGATGGTTGTAAGACGTTCGCACGATATTGTATGGGAATGGTTTGGGGGAGTGGTATGGGTGGCGCCCGTTTCGTTAACGCGCGGCGCTTAAGCGGCATGCAGGCGGGTGCGTTCTGCGTGCGCTCGCGGCGGTAGATTTGGGCTTGCGCCCGACGCAAAGAGGGCGGGAATCAGTCGGCGCGGGCAGCGAGAGCGGCGAATGCGGGGGCAATGGGGAGGTCGTTGGCGAGGAAGGTGGTTTCGGCGACGACGGATGCGCGGACGCCATGGTGGAGGACGAGGCGGTTGCGGCCGGCGGCTTTGCCGCGGTAGAGGGCGGCATCGGCACGGCGGATGGTGTCGTCGAAGGTCTCGAATTCGTTGTGTGTGGCCACGCCGAAAGTCATGGTGATCGGCCGGTCGAACTCGACATGCCAGGAGTCGGGCGTGTTGAGAATCTGATGGAGGCGGTTAGCGACATCGCAAGCGGCCTCGGCGGTGGCGTTGGGCAAGAGCAGCAAGAATTCTTCACCACCCCAGCGGGCGGCGACGTCGCCGGCGCGGATGTGCGAAGTCAGGATGTGGGCGATGTATTCCAATGCGCGGTCGCCAGCTTCGTGGCCAAAGTCGTCATTGATTCGTTTGAAGTTGTCGATATCGCACATGATGAGCGATGTCGGCGAAGGGGAATTGATGGTGGTCAACTGCTTCAGTTGGTCGAGAATGACGCGGCGGGTGGCGAGGCCCGTGAGGGGATCGGTTTCGGAGAGTTGTCGCAGTTGGTTTAGCGTTTCGATTTCCTGGGTGACGTCGTGAAAAATGATGACGTAATGATTCTTACAGATGGCGCCGGAGAGGTCGGCCACGACGCTGAACCAGCGGTCGACGCCGTCGCGGCAATGGATCTTGACATTCGAAGCGGTTGGTCGGGCGCCTGTGGTCGCGGCTGCGCGGACGACGCTGGTCCAGCGCTCGCGGATGCAGGACCGATAAAGCGGGTCAGGAAACAGGAGGCGACAGCCGGCGTCGATATCGCGGAATTCGGCGGTGGTGTAGCCAATGACGCGGAGGAATTCGCGATTGAGGAATGTGGTAGTGACGACGGGCTCGTCGTTCGTTGCGTTGTCGCGCGCTTTCGATACGAGGACGGGAACAGGCAGAAATTCCAGGAGTCGGTAGAACGCTGTTCGCTGGGCCCGCATTCGAGTCGAAATTGGTGGAACGTACTTGTGCATGACGACGCAGCGAGTGCGGAATTTTGCCGAATTCCGCAACGAGCGGAAGACGAGCGCGGGGAAGAGGTTGGCAGTGGAACAGCGTTAGCGCGGGAGGAGGAGTGGTGTGGTCAGCTCGGCCGACCACGGTGATGAGTGCAGGCGGCAACGGAGTTTGCCAGACTGCTTCTAAATAAAGTGTAGGTCAGATTGGGAGAATAGATTCTCGATTTGTGAAGATTTGCCGGCTGGGTGGCAGCTGGTTTGTATCGGGGAAGGGATTTTGGGGGGTAACCGGGGTGAGGGGAAGGAGAACGGCAGAGAATGATAGTGGACGTGCGTGAAGGATTAGTGGCAGCGGCGGCCGGCGGCTAGCTCGATGAGATGGCTGGCTATTTCTAGCGGGGTGCCGATGACGTCGCAATCGATGGCGGCGAGGGCGCTGAGCGGCATGCTTTTGAACACGGCGTCTTGCGGGTTTTGAACCATGCAAGTGCCGCCCGCGGCTTTGATTGCTTTGAGACCTTCGATGCCGTCGAAGAGGGCGCCGGAGAGGATGACGCCGACGGAGTTGGGGCCGGCATTTTCAGCGATGGAGGTGAAGAGATCGTCGATCCGCTGCAAGCGGCGGAGGCGTTCGGGGTCGTATTCGAGATGGACGCTTCTACCATCTACGGTCAGCACCATATCGGGCCGCGCAATGTAGACATGCGCGCATGAAAGTTTTTCGGAGTGAACGGGCGCGCTGACATGGAGGCGGGTATAACGTTGCAAGATCGTTGGGTACTCAATCGGGGCGTTTGGTGGCCGATGGGTGGCGATCAAGAGTGCACCTTGGAAGCCGTGCGACAAATGGTCGATGATTTCGAGCAGCGGGGCCAAGCCGCCGGCGCTGGCGCCGATGCCGATTAGGAGGTTGGGATAGTCGGACGAGGGGGGATCGGACATGACGGCGGAAAATGCAAATTTTGGACCGGGAAGAGCTGCAGGGTTGGAAGGGGAGCAGCCGCCAGGGTGGTGGCTTGTGAGAAGCGGTTGGTGGGTTGATAATCTGGCCCAACGGGTGGTGTTGGAGCGATCGTCGTGAAGAGTAGTCAGCGAGGCAACCATGGCGTTTGGCGAGCAGCAAGGTGGTCGGCTAATCGATCGGCGCACGATTTTGAAGTCGACGGCGGTGTTGGGTGCGTCGTCGGTGGTATTTGGTGGGGCCGCTCGCGGATGGGCGAACGGCGCCGGTCGGTCGCGGTTGTTGTATGTCGGCACCTATAGTTCGCCAGAAGGTCCGGAAGGGGCGAAGGGACGCGGTGAAGGGATTTATTTGTTTGAGATGAGCCCGGAGACGGGCGAGCTCACGCAGCGTGCGTTGTTCAAGAATGCGGAGAATCCGTCGTGGTTGGCGCTGAACTCGGCGCGGACGCATTTGTTTTCGGCCAATGAGACGACGAAGTACGAGGGGGCGGAATCGGGGTCGGTAAGTTCGTATGCCGTGGAGCGGGCGAGCGGGAAGCTAGCGCTGGTGACCACCGTGAGCTCGGAAGGGGCCGGACCAGCGCATTTGAGTGTGCATCCGTCGCAGAAGCATGTGTTGGTGGCGAACTATCACGGCGGGACGGTCGCGGTGTTGCCGATCGATGCGAATGGCGCGTTGAGTCCCGCGACCGATGTGAAGCGATTCGAAGGCGCGGTCGGGCCGGAGAAGGCGACGAGCGCGCCGCGGGGCAGCTTTGCGATCAGTGGGCACGACAAGCCGCACGCGCACATGGTGCAGGCGGATGCGAGCGGGAAGTTTGTGTTCGCGGCGGATTTGGGTCGCGATCGAATCGTGTGTTGGAAATTCGATTCGCAAAGCGGCAAGCTTACGGAGCATGAGCCGGGATGTGTGACGTTGCCGGCGGGCGATGGGCCGCGGCATTTTGCATTTCATCCGAGCGGGAAGTGGTTCTATTCGCTGCAGGAAGAGAGTTCGACGCTGGCGGTGTTTGAATACGAGGCACAGGCGGGGCGGCTCACGGCGAAGGCGACCGTGTCGACATTGCCGAAGGGTTTTGCGGGGACGGATTTTACTTCAGAGATTCTGATCTCGGCAGACGGGAAGTTTCTGTACGTGGGCAATCGGCTGCATGACAGTATCGCTTGGTTCTCGCTCGCCGATGGCGGAGCGCCGAAGCTATTGGGCGAAGAGTGGACGCGCAGCGATTACCCACGGAGTTTTACGATCGACCCATCTGGGAAGTTTCTCTATTCGTGCAACCAACGGGCGGATGCGATTGCGACGTTTCGTGTGAACCGCGAGACGGGTTCGCTCACATTCACTGGGCAGTACACGCCGGTGGGCACGCCGGCGATTGTGGTATTCCTTGATTGAGGGCGCGTGTGGCCAGCGACTGGATTCGGCGAATTCAGTTGCCGAGCGCGGGGGCTTCGTGCGCTGAATGCAGTCGCGAGCGTGGCGAGGACGGCCTGGACGTTGACGCCGCGGCTATAGGTGCCCGGGGGAAAGTTCGACGGCAGTGATGCGGACGTCGCTCGTGCGGTACTGAATGCACCGGTGGAGGTCGCCGTTGAAATTCGGCGGTGTGAGCTGCGCGAAGTTGCCGGTAGTGGCCCGTTGGTTGCGCAGAGATGATCAGACGATCAGCGCGGCAGCGGCGGGCCTTAGTTGCCAATCGAGTTTGCGGAGCAGGCGGCAGCCGGTTTCGTACAAGCCAAGCGGCGACTGGTGAGACCACAAGACTTCTGCCAGGAGGCGGAAGTACGCGAGGTTTTCGATCGATAGTTCGAGGACGAGGTGGGTGCAGGTGAGTTCGATGTCGTGAGAGAAACTGATGCCGGTCGAAGAGAGGTCGCGGCCGGCGACCACGCCGATGTCGTCAGATGTGGAGCGGCCGTCGGGTGTGGACGGTGTGACGCGCATGCGGCAGCAGATGGGAAAGCGATCGTGGCGGCGGCGGTCGTCGCCTGTTTCTTGCTCAGCGGCGGCAAGGAGGTCGAGCAGCTGGTTGAATGTATCAGCCGGGCTGTCGGCGGGTGAGGCCGGTGATGGTTCGCTGTCCATTGCGCTATTCCCAAGTTGTCACTTGGCATTTTTCAGGTGCGGGTGGCAGGGCGTCCATTGGTTTGGCGGAGACCAGTGCGGGGAAGATTTCTAGGAGCGGGTCGGACAATGTACAGCGCGAGTGGAGCGCGTGGTTCATGAGGTCGCGGCGGGTGAGGATGCCGACAAGTTTCCCATTGTCGACAACCGGCAGGCGGCGAAAAGCGTAGAGCGTGAATAGCTGGGCCGCGCGTGAGAGCGGTTCGTCTGGACGAACTGAGTGCAGCTCGACAGTCATGTAGGACGAAATCGGAACGTGCTGAACGGCTTCGTCGAAGACGACGTCGATGAGAGCCAATTCGGAAACCATTCCGACGAGCTCGCCGTCGGAACTTGTGACCGGGACGCCGCCGGTGTGATTTTTCGTGAGGAAGCGAATGGCGTCGGCGACCGTTGTGGTGGGTTCGAGCGACCGCACCTGGCGATTCATGACTTGGCCGATGGTAAACACGAGCGAATTCCTTGTTCGGTGCTATAGCTTCGCTGACGGCTCAGAGAGCGAACTTGGCTCCACATTCGAAGCAAGCCGGGTCGATACGCCGGCAGCGAGTGACTTCCAGAGAAAGCTCGGCGGTAGCGACGCGCAGCTTGATCCGTTCTTTGGGTCTGAGTGGCACTGGCGAGAGAAAGGCGACGCCCTGGCGTGAGACGTCTTTCGTATACGTGCCGAGCATTAAGTTATCGCGTTTGAGGACGGCCTTCGCGCGCATGAAGTAGCGATGGTACACACGGCGGTTATCTGGATGCAGGGGCTCGGCGCCTTTGACCGCGAAGAAGGTCTGGCGTATCGATTCCGGCAGTTCGACCTTAGTGGGCGTCAGTTCCCAGAGGTCCTCCATCAGTTTTTGGCCATTGTCGATCTCCAACATTCGACGATCTCCGGGTCGAAATGGGTGCCTGCGTTCTTACTGATGTAGTCGATTGCTTCTTGCGCGGTACACGGTTGTCGATAGGGTCGCACGGCGGTCATGGCGTCAAACACGTCGACGACGGCGATCATCCGGGCCCAGGGGTGAATTTCTTCGCCGCGGTAGCCCACGGGGTAACCGGTGCCGTCGCAACGCTCATGATGTTGATAGACCATCATGAGCTGAGCTTCCGTCATGTCGTGGCGATCGCAAAGTTCTTCGTAACCACGCTGAGGATGGGTTTCGATGATGGAGCGTTCCTCGGGCGTCAGCTTCGCCGGTTTCGAGAGGATCGAGGCGGGTATGAACCGCTTGCCGATGTCGTGAAGAATGGCGGCCTTAGCGAGAGGTTCGTAGTCGCTTTCCGTGCAGAAGCCAAGCTTCTTCGCGAGCAGCACGCTGTAGCTGGCAACATTGGTGATGTGTGTGAAGGTGTTGAAGTCGTGGCGGGCAAGGCGAAAAAGATCGCGCGGCAGGACGTTGTTGTCGAGGATTAGCGATGTCAGCTCGCGGGAGAGCTTTTCGGCGACGGCAACGTACGGAGCGCAGTCGAGCAGGCGAGCGGCGTGCTCGATTTCGACGGCCATGGCAAGTTGCAGCGCCGCGAAGCGCTCGGCGGGGGCCACGGCGCCAGTTTCGTATTCGGCATCGATCGTGCTGAGCAGATCGGCGGAGAATTGTTGGAAATCGCCGGTGCGGACGAACAGCTGACGGAGGCCCGCATCCATTAGACGATTGGTTTGATTCGGTTCGATCGGAACGCAGGCGCGATGATATAAGACAGGCTCGGCGGGAGCCTTGTATTGGACGAACAGATCAACGCTGGTGCGGAGCAGCCGACGGCACATCTCCACCTGCACCGGCATGTAGCTGGCTGTGGCGGAGCGATTCGGTTTCGCGTACGTAGCAGTGGTCATGGTTTCGCCTATCAGCTGCGAGGGCAAAGACCGCCCTGTGGCGCTGCGACGAATCTTCGCAGTGCTGAATTCTACTTTGCAAGTTCAGGTGCAATGCCTGTTAGCTGTGGAAAACCACGTGGGCTGCGGCACGCAGGCGCACGAGCCGTTTTATTTGGAAATTTTGGTGCAGTTGGACGAGCCACCTAGAGCGAGGTTTCACGCGTGCTGCCATGAAACTACCCGGGTGTGCGCAAAGCTGTAATCATGCCGCACCCCGGCGGATGTCGCGGACGACAAGTTGGCCGACGGCGGGAGGCGGGGCATATCGGCTTAACGGCCGGGGACCAGTGAGGCTAATGCGGAATCAACATAACTGCAGTTCCAAACACAGACGTTGCCATCGGCATATGCGATGGCGAGTCGAGTGGAGTCGGGCGACCATTTCCAAAACCAAGGGCTGCCGCCCGTTGGAGCGCCCGGAAGTGCGATGTGCTTGGTGCTCGTTACAAGATCAAAGATCGTGATACTGGCATCGGATGCGCGGGCGGCAGCCCAACGGCCATTGGGGCTAATGGAAACGCCGGATGTGCGAGCCGCAGGGAGGCCGTTGTCTATTAGCGAACGGGGCGGAGCGTTCGTGGTGGCGGGCTGAATTTGAAGTTGGCCATCGGCGCGGATCAGTGCGGCGTCGCCAGAGCTGGAGAGCAGGCCGAAGGGCATGACTTCGGCGGCCAAGCGTACTTTCTCATTGTGGATCGTTTGCCTAGTGGCGGCGTCAAAGTGAGTCAGCGTGCCGTCGGACCAATAGAGGTCGTGTGTGGCGGGGGCGAAGGCGCAGTGGAAGACTGTGCCGGCTTCGATGTGGGCGAGTTGGTGGAATGGAGTAGTTCGGGTGGAAGTTGTTTCGCTGGTGGAAGGTGCGGTGGAGTCGTCGGAAGTTTCGGGCGCGAAATCCCAGATCCAGACGCCGCCTTTGCCGGCGGCGGCGAGTTGGGCGCCGTCGTCGCTGAAGGTGGTGGACCAGACTTGGGCGTTGGCGAGCGGCGTGGCGACTTGTCGTTGTCGCTTGATATCCCAGATTTGCAGGCCGCTCTCCCAGCCGCCGAGTGCGAGGTAATTGCCACCGGGATGGTAGGCGACGGCTTGCAGCGGCGTGGCGGGCTGTGGTGCGATCGCTGTTAGCGTGCTGCCAGTGGCCAGGTGGGTGATCATGCAGCGGCCGTCTTTGCCGACCGAGGCGAGTGCGCTGCCATCGGGGCTGAAAGCGAGGCCGGGAACGCCGCCGTCGTGAGCGTCGACCGTGAGGGTTTCAGGTGTTTTGGCGAGTTCCCATCGGCGAAGTCGCTGGCCCTCGGCGAGAAGGCAGGCAGCGCCGTTGTTTGTGAATAGCATTGTGGCGACGTCTCCGGCAGCGAGTGACGCACCTGCTTCGCCATGGGCGAGTTCGGCGAACGGAGCATTGGCGAAGACGCTCCATAGACGCACGTTGCCGTTCACATCGGCAATGGCGCAGAGGCGGTTGGTTGGACTGAGAGCGACTCGCTTAGCGCCGGTGGAATTATTGTGGGAGACGCGTTCGCCGGTGGCAGTATTGAGGACTGCGAATCCGTCGCCGCCGGCACAGGCGATGAACTTCGAATCGGCGGAGAATGCGATGTCGTGAATGGGGCCGATTTTTGGCGCTGCCTGAGTGCGAAGGGCGCCCGTTGCCAGGTCGCAAATGGCGAGCTCGCCGCCGGACTGGCCGACGGCGAGTAGTTCGCCGGGCGGATTGACGGCGACGGAGAAGATTTCTTGCGGGAAGGAAAAATCCCGCGCGGGTTGGCTGTCGCCGGCGATCCAGAGTTCTACGTGTGAGTTCTCGCCGCGGCGAATGATTTGGGTTGGTGACGCATCGCGGATGACGACGGCGAGCACCTGGTTGCCGTGCGACTGCTCCTGTTGTTGGTGCCAGCGGACTGTGGCATCACGCGTGAAGCGGATGACGCGTTCGTCGTTGGTCGCGCAGACGAGCGCCTGCTCGTTGGCAGGTGTCGCAATAACAGTGATTGGTGCGCCCACATTGCCGATAACGTTGAACTTTCTGGTGGTCGGGTTCACCATGGCAAGCGAGCCGTCGGCCATGCCAAGGAAGACTGAGTCGGATGAATTGCCGAGCTTCAGCGACGTGACCTGGGCGGGAAGTGGGTCGAATGTGATGGGATCGAGGCCGATCGTGTCGCCCATCGAGCGGGCCGCTTCCTGGCGCAGGGCGTCGTAATCGACGAGTGGGGTGTCGAGCGCGGCGGCTTGCTGGAGGAGCGACCAGGCTCGCGGGCGGTAGCCGGGCGTGCGCGAGGTGCGGAGTCCGACGGCTTCGCGGACGAGCGATTGGTAGAGGCCGGCGGTTGTTTTGCGGCGTTCCTGGTTGATGCGCACAGCGGCGAGCGTGGCAATGGCCGCGATGACAAGTGTCGCGATCGGTATGGCGGCGAGGAGTGCGGCGGCGGCGCGATGGGTGTGGCACCAGTGCCAGCGGCGTTCGAGCCAACTGATGGGACGGGCCGCGATGGGTTGGCCCTTGATAAAGCGGCGAAGTTCTTCGGCGACTTCGTGGGTTGTCGCATAGCGGCGCGGCGGCATCTTTTCCAAGCACTTGAGGACGATCGTTTCCAGGTCCTTAGCGATGTTGCCGTTGAGGGAGCGCGGGCTGGGCGGGTCGTCGTGAATGACCTGGTACATGATCATGCGGGTATTGCCACGGAAAGGCAGTTCGCCGGTGAGCAGCTGAAAAAGGACGACGCCGAGAGAATAGACGTCGCTACAGCGGTCGGCGAGATGAGCATTGCCTTGGGCTTGCTCGGGCGACATATATGCGGGCGTGCCGAGGACCTGGCCGTCGAGCGTCATGGTGACTTCGCCGGCGTCGCGGCGGGCGAGGCCGAAGTCGGTGAGGTGCGGCTCGCCGGCGGAATCAATGATGATATTCGCGGGTTTGAGGTCGCGGTGGATGATGCCGTGTTCGTGGGCATGGTGGAGAGCATCGGCGATTTTCGTGCACAGCAGGGCGGCTTCGCGGCTGGTGAGTTGCTGGCCGCTGAGCCAGTCGTTGAGCGGCGTGCCGGCGATGAAATCGCTGACAATGTAAACATGGTCGCCGTCGCGGCCGACTTCGTAGACGCTCACGATGTTGGGATGCCGCAATTGAGCGGCGGCGCGGGCTTCGCGAAAGAACTTTTCCTGGTCGTCGGCGGAGATGCCGGCATGGCGGGGGATTTTTACGGCAACGGCGCGGTCGAGTTCCGGGTCGTGCCCGCGCCATACCGCGCCGAAGCTGCCGAAGCCGATGCGGGCGGTGAGTTTGAAGCGGCCGATTTTCGTGAGGGGGTATTGAGCATCGTCAGCGGCGTGTACGTTGACGAGGCTGAACTGGCTGCCGCAGGCGAGGCAGGTGAGATCGGTGAGGAGCGTGTCGACTGCGACTTCGAGCGGCGCGTGGCAGTTGGGGCAGCGGACTTCGAGGCGGCCGGAGCCGTGGCGGTGGTGAGAAGCAAGTGCTCCTGGCGTGGCGTTGGCAGCGAAAGATTGCGAGCCGCTGAGGGAGCGGAGCGAGCCGTGTGGGAGCGGCGAGTGTTTGAGGCGAGCGAGGGCCTCTGGCGGGATCTTGCTGGGAGGTGGCGGGGCGCCGTCTGAGGAACGGGTGGTAGGCGGGTCAGTGTCGAGCGAGCCCCATTCTTTCTGGCAGGCGGGGCACGATTGGACGTGGGCGAGGAGTTGTTGGAAGGCGGGTTCGTTGTCGGGCGAGCTGAGAATTCGGTCGACCGATTCGGGGGTGGGGCAGCGGCTCATGGTGGGAGATGGCGTTCGCTCAGAGCCGAGTTGAAGAGTTGCGAATTGGGAGGTTTATGGCAGCGCTCTGGGGGCTCGCCTGCGGCTCGACCCAGGCGCCCCAATGGAGCTTTTCAATTTGTTGGAGGAGTCGTATCGGATTCTAGTTCTGCGATTGCGGTGCGGAGGAGCAGCTTCACACGGTGGTTGGCCATATTCACAGCGGCGACAGACATTTGCAGGGCGACAGCGACGTCGGCGGCGGGTTGGCGCTCCAGGGTCCGACGCTCAAAGATGTTCCATGTGCTCGCCTGCACTTTCGCTCGCACACGGCGCATGGCCTCGGCTTGGAGTTCGAGGTCGAAGTCCTCGGCGATTTGTTCCTCAAGGCTCCGGCGGGCTGCGACATCGGCGAGCGCCATTGCCGGTGCTTGCTTGCCCCCGCGGGCACGCAACTTGGCGACGTCGGCAATGGCGTGGTTCGTGACCGTCTTGAGCCAGCCGCGGTAGCTGCCGCGAGCGGTGTCGTATTTGAATTGCTGCATTGCGCCGACGAGCTTCACAAGCACGTCTTGGGCGATTTCTTCACAGTCGGCATTCTGCAGGCCGCGGGCGCGGCACCAAGAATAGACACGGGGCGCGTAACGTTCGACGAATTCTTCCCAGGCCTGTTGATCGGTGGGGTTTCGCACGCGCCAGAGGAGTGAAGCGCGGGTGAGGGAATCGTCGAAGGAAGACATGAAGAGTGAGTGGCGAGTAGCGGTTTACGTATGGGCTCAGGGGTGGATAACGTACGTCACAGCATCGGCCGGCGCATGACGAAGCTCGCTCGTGCGGCGTTCGCTGCCTGTGGCGAGAGGACAGTGGCAGCGTGCCAGCGGAGTCGTTACTTTGCGGTCGGTGCAGGTGATTCGTTGACGAGCTGGAGGGCGTTGTCGATGAGAATTTCGCCGGTCATTTCACCGAGCGACGTGCGGGAGACATATTCGTAGCGCTGAAAGCTATTGAAGTCGACCTTTGTGAGGATATAGCCGAAGGCATCGTTGGTGAGGCCGAAGAGGAGGTTGTTCCGGCCTTTCATATGGCGCTTGAGATAGAAGCCGATATTCGGGAGCGCTTCGCCCGGGATGGTGAGGATTTGCGAGTTGCCGATGTTGACGAGGTTGATGCGCGTGGTGATGGACTTGTCTTTGTTGTAGGGATATTTCAAGGGCGAGTGGAGGATGATGAGCCACATGAGATCGGACTCGACGGGGAATTTTACGTCGCGCGCGAAGCAGGCGAGAGCGGGATCGCTTTGAGGTTTGGCACCTTTGAGGATCCGGCCAGCCTCGGAAGCCATGAGGCGGCCGATGCGGAGGCATTCGTCCCAGGATTGGACGTCGTACCACTTGGCGTGGAGCGGGTCGGCGGGTTTGTCGAGGTTGCGGTTGTCGGCGGTAACCATGCCGCCTTGGGCGCTGTTCATGAACATGCCGATGCCGCCGAAATCGGCTTCGAGTTGGTCGCACAGTGGGCCGATGAGATCGGGGCTGAGGATGCCGAGGCCGTTGCCGAGCACTTCGGGATGGATGGCGTAGTTGACAAGCGTGCCGATCGTCTTGCCGTCGGGCGTGACCGCCTGGATCACGACCATGCGCGGATCGTAGAGTTCGGGGGCGTAGAAGTTGTAGGCGATCTTCCCTTTCGCTTCACCGGTAGCGATTTTTAGGTGGGCAGGTTGAAGGCCGTCGATGGCCTGGTTGATGGCGGCAGCGGCCTGATTGCAGACGAGGTCCATGTACTTGAGATCGCTCGTGGTTTTGCCGTCGGGACCGGGGAAGCCGTAGCAGTCGGGCGCGCTGTGTGTGTGCGTGGAGCCGATAAGGATATTCTCGGCGGCAATGCGCGGCACTTGAGAGCGAATGCGGTTGCAGAGCACGGAGGGAAAGCCGAGCAGATCGAGTTGCACAATGGCGATACGGGTTTTTCCTTGTTCGAAGACGAACGCGCGGGCAGTGAGTTCGCCTTGCTTCTTATTAGCGGGATTGCTGGGGCCGACACCGCCGGAGACGGGAAGCAGCGGATCGGGCGTGATGATCGTTTTGGCGATGCCGGCTTTGAATTCGGCTCGAGTCAACGACGGGATGAAGCAAAGAAGAAGGAGGGCGAGGGTGAAGCAGGGGTTGCGCATGGGATTAAAGGCAGATGTGAAACGTGGGACGTAAGCAGCGGTGAGGAGAGGATTCGGAACAGCCGAGACGCATTATAAGTTAGTTGAATGCGTTCGCAACTGCGCGGTTTGGTATGGCGGAGGGGCGTCATCGGTAGTGCTCCAAGAATTAGCCGCCGGGCGCCAGCCTGCGGTTGAAAGTCTGAAAAAACCGCGGGCTAGCGCCCGCCGGCTAATCGGAGGGGCGAGCTACGATAGCGCACTAGTCGGCGGTGATTTTGATGCAGATGGCGGCGGCGAGTAGCACGGTGATGGCGACGACGGTGCGCCAGAGTGCGCCGGGGGCGAGGAGGATGACGAGACTGACTTCGCCCGCGAGCATGCCGATAAATGGGGAGACAAAGAAGAGCCACCAGGATCGCGCGCGGCGGCCCAGGGAGATCATGCCGATAAAGGCGCCGAGAACTGCAGCCGCGGCGAAGAGGGCGATGAGCCAGAATGGTTCGTTCCACAGATCAGCGAATTGCATGCGCAAGCGATGGAGATCGACGCAGGCCAACAGACACGCGGCGACGGTGACAAACAGCGCGAGCGCGGAGAGTGAGAAGCCGGGCGATGGGCGCCGGGCCGGTCGGAGAATGGCGGATGGCTTGTCGATGGTCAGAGTTCCTTGGCATCGACAATGTTGCCGTCGGCGCGATTGGCGAGTCGGCCGAGCAAACCGGGAGAGGCATCCTCGGCGATGAAGCGCACCGAGCCGTCGCCAAAGGCAAAGTTTACGCCGGTGGGGTGTCGACTGGCGAAGCCGCCGACGTAAAGCGGATTGGCGGGGTTGCCGCCTAACTTGCTGTGCGGGAGATAGCCGTTTTTGTCGGGGACGAGCTCGGGATCTTGGGTAGTCGCTGCCGCCACACCTGCGGTTGGCTCTGGCGCTGCCGCAGCCGTTGCGGGTTCGGCGGGAGGCGGAGTCGTGGAACTAGATTGCTCGGCAGAGGTGGCCGACTCGGCTGGAGTGGCGGAGTCGGCGGGCGGGGCGGATGGCGCGGCATCGGGGTTCGTGCCTTCTGGCGGCGTTTCGCCGGAAATTGCGCCGGCGTCTTCGCCCGGTGTAATGGGCATGCCGGTATTGGGATCGATTTGCTCGGTGTTGAATTTCCACTGCGCTTCGTTCGTGGCGTAGTTGTACAACCAGGGCAGGGCGGCGCCCATGCGTGAGCCGCGGGGCGTGTTGAGTGCCGTGCCGACGTTGCGTAGCGTGCCAGGTGTGCCGGAGAGCCAGCCCAAGTCGAAGCTATCGGGCATTTTCTCGCCGAGGAAGAGCGTGTAGGACACGCCGTCTTTTACGTCGCTGCGGCCAAGGCGGCTGTTGAGGAAGAACATGCCGCGGTTCGTGGTGTCGATCGGGGCTTCGGCGTCGTGATGGCAGGCGGCGTAGTTGGAGTAAGGCCATTCCTCGTCGGGGCTTGATGGGCAGATCAAGAACACGATGGCGGTTTGGCGTGCCACGTCGTTCTTCTGATGGTAGGCGCTCAACGAGAGGTCGAGCTTGTTGTAGAGGACGTTCTCATCGAGTTGCGGCAGGATGCGAGCGATCCAACTGATGTGATGGCCGACGGGAACGTTCTTGACGGGGCCGGTGGGATCGATCGTGCCCATGGGGTAGACCTCATGGGCGTTTTCGTAGTCTTGGACGGCGAGGATGAGCTGGCCGATGTGGCTCATGCATTGCGCGCGGCGCGCTCCCTCGCGGCTGGCTTGGATGGCGGGCAAAAGCAGCGCCACGAGGATGCCGATGATGGCGATGACCACCAGCAGTTCGACGAGTGTGAAGGCGCGTGAGCGTTTCATGGTTGGGTATCCGGATTCGAGTTGCGGACGTCAAGCATCCGAGTGACTTGAGCATGACGAGGTTCGTCGGCGGGAAATTCGGCGGTTGCCTGGTAGTGCAGCGTGTTGGGGCTTGCGCCGGCGGTGATGGTGATTCCGATCTTGGCGGCGTGCTTCTGATCGAGGTCGCTGGCAGGGATCGACCAGGTTTCTTGTTGGTATTGGGCGTCGGCCGTGCGGCGGGCGAGGGCGCGGCGGAGGCCGGCTTCAGCGAGGCGAATAGCTTGGGCGCGCTGGTGTAGGGAGTCGACTTGCCGCTCGGCGATGACGACGCGCCGAGCCCAAATGCCGAAAAGGGTCAGGCAGGATGCCAAGAGGACGAGGACGACGACGATCACGATGCCGCGGTGAGCGGAAGGAGGGCGGCGATGAGTCATCGTGCGAGTTGGCATTTTGGCTTTGATTCTGCGGCGTATGCGATGCCAATCGGTTAAGGCGACGTCGTTGGTGGTACTTCAGTTGACGCTGGCGACGGCTCAGCCTTCGGGGGTCGATCGGCGCCGATGGCGGCAAGGACATTCAACGTGAGATTGCCGGTGGCGGCGTCGGGCTCCGCCGTGGGTTTGATGCTAATGCTGGCGAGCGGAAGGTGGCCGGTGGTGTTCCGGTCGAGTTCCCATGTGCCGGTTGGGCCGATGGCAAACAATTCCGCCGCTTCCGGCGTGGCGTCGGTGGCTTCGACGGTGCGGCGGCAACCTTCGGCCGTTAGTTGGTAGCGGATATGGCCGTGGCCGGTCGTTGTGGCAACCAGTTGTTGCGGTGTGGGAAGCGCCAGGTCCTCAGCGCGGCGGACATCGGTGCGGAGGGTCTCGGCGAGGCGGGAAAGTTGCTCGTTTCGGGGCAGGTGGCCGCGGTGGCGGCGGTCCCATTGCTGCAGCCTAGCGGCGAATGACAAAGCGACGCCTAGGACGAGCACTGTTACCGTAACGGCGACCATGACTTCGACGAGCGACATGGCGCGGCGATGCGAATTTCTTCGCGGCGTTCGTTCGTGTTGGCGGCAGTGGATTGGTCGCACGTTGGCTTGGTTGCTAGGGCGTTGGTTGTTTTTCAGGGAATGCCCAGCATGTGAGGCGGGCGGGTTTGCCAGGTTGGCCGTTGAGATTTTGCCAGGTTAGCTCCACGTTGATTCGTTTGCAGCGGACGGGAGTATTCTCGTCGGTCACTTGCACGGCGAGTTTGGCATTCGGCAGATTGTCTGCAAGGCTTTGGGGAATGCCTACCTGTTGCGCTGATTCGGTGGTGAGCGCGTCCCAGGGCAGGTTGCTCGCCTGTTCGGCAACGGCTTGGGCAGCTTGCTCGGCGACGAGGCGGCGATCGACCATCCGCTCGTGGTTCGAGAGAGCGCGGAGCATTTGCAGCGTGGTGACAAGCAGAATCGCGAGCATGGCAATGGCGGCACTAAGCTCGATGAAGGTAAAGGCGCGGCGTCGCGGTGAGCGGCAAATGGGGGCGGCGTTGTTGCGGAGGTTACTCATCTGACTGAAGTTCGATTTATTGCGACATGCCGTTGATCAATTGGACGAGCGGAATGAATAACGAGATGACGTAGAAGGCGACCACGCCGCCGAGCGCTAAGATGATGAATGGATACCCAACATTGACGTAGCTCGAGAGGCGGTACACGGAGCGCTTGTCGCGTCGGCGGGCGATTTGCTGGAATGCCCAGGGGAGAGCGCCCGTGCGCTCGGCGGATTTGAGCAGAGCGGCCTCGGGGGCGCTAATCATCCGAGCGCGGAACAGCGAGTCTTGCCAGGGCTGGCCCGACCCAATGGCCTCGATTGCCCGCATGAGTTGGCGGCTGATGGTCGGCGAGGGATACGCTAGGGAGACGCGGTTGAGTGCTTGGTCGATCGGGGCTCGCTCTTCGGCAGCGACGGCCAGAATGCGGAGCACCTCGGCAATGCGGCGGCCGCGGAACAGGCGATCGGCAATCGGGCGCAGCACGGCAAAATCGCACAGGTAGCAGCACCAGATGACGGCGGCAGCGACGGCGATGAAGATAATGACCAGGACAACGGGCCCTGCCAGGTAGTTCACAAAAAACTGTGATGACGTGATGGCGAGTTCTGTCATCGGCGGCAGCGTCAGGCCGAACTCGCGGAAGATATCGTTGTAGGCTGGCAGGATTTTGATCATGAGGAATGTCATGATGGCGATCATCACGAAGACGACGGCGCTGATGTAGGATACGCGATCGACTACCGAGCGCCAGAGGATGTTCAACTCGGAATCCTCTGCCTGGCTGAGCTCGCGGAGAGCGTTCGCCTGGCTGGTGGAGGAGCCGGCGGCGGCGAGATAGGCGACCGCGGTGGGCGGCAGGGCACGGGGATGTTCGCGGACGGCGCGCAGGAAAGGGGTGCCGCGTTCGAGGGCGGCGAACATTGCTTTTGCAGAACGGCCAACGTTGCCGCGCAGGGCTTGCGTACTGAACAGGATGGACGGGTCAAACTGTCGCTTGCGGGAGAGATAGAGTGAAAAGAGTTTGGCATTCGAGCGGCGCTGGGCAGCGCGTCGCTGCGTGATAATTTCGACCAGCGTGAAAGCCGCCATGATCAAGATCAGTACACCGATGAAGGTTACTACGGCGCCGAGTATGGCGGGGATGAGTCCCATGGCCAGCATGACCCAACTGCACATGTTGAGAAAGCCGGCGATGTTGTCCCCTTCGTCTGGCCCGCGAGCGCCGTACATGAGTCGCAGGGCCATGCGCACGCCGATCGCGAGCAGGATCAATGTCGGCCAGGCGTACAAGAATGAATCCATACTGGCTGCCAGTTATTGCGACAGGCCTTCGATTAGTTTTACCATTGGAATCATCAAACCGAGCAACATGAAAAACATGATCGATGCGACCAAGACCATCGTGACGGGCGGTAGCAGGCGTCGCAGCAACGTGGCCTGCTGTTCGATACGGTCATCGAACAGGTAGACAGCAATTTCGAGGGCTTCTCGTAAGAAGCCGGCGTGCTCGCCCCAGGTGACGAGCCCGGTCAGTGAACGATCAAAGTGAATCGAATGGCTTAGCGCGGGGCCGAGCATTTGGCCGTCTTCCAGCCGGGCGACGACTTTCTGGCAGGCGTGGCCGACGTTGCGATCGCTCAGCGCGCTACCGGTGTAGGCGACGGCTTTTTCCATCGGCAGGCGGAGATTCAGGAAAGAGATGAGGTAGGCGGCGAATTCCCGTTGACTGCTCCATGTCCACATTGGGCCGACAACGGGAATGGCGGCGCGGACCCGGTGAAAGAGCCAGCGGCCACCAAGCACGCGGAGGGCTAACGGAATGCCCAGCACGAACACGAGCAAGCCGCCGACGAGCATCGGCATTTGGCCAGAGACCTGGAGAACGAGTTCAGTAAGCGGCGGCAGCTCGAGGCCGAATTCTTTGTAAAGGTCGGCGAACATCGGGATGACAAGCACGCTCAGGAACAGCATCAACGGGACCAGGATCGCGGCGATGATGAGCGGGTAGGCAATGGCGGTGAGCAGTTTGCGGTGGATGCGGCGTTCTGCGCTGCGGTGCATGGCGAGCGTTTGCATCGTGCCGACAAGGTCGCCGGTTTCGAAACCGGCGCGCAGCATGCCTGCGATTTCGCTGGGCACGTCTTTGCTCAGCTCGGTGATTGCCTCACTTGCGGCAGCGCCGGTGCGCATCCGAACAGCCAGGCGCTGGACCGCGGCCGCCAGTCGGCGATCATTGAGCTCTTCGGCCAAGGCGGCGAGCGAGATTTCGATGGGAAGTCGATTCGCGGCGGCGCCGCCAACGGTGTTGACGAGCAGCGTTAGCTCGTCGCTGGACGAAGGCTTGGCTGGCGAAACGAGCGCCCGCCAGAAGATTTCGATGGCCTCGAGGCCGCGAGCCATGAGGTCGCGGCGGGCGGCAGCCTCGTTGGGGGCAGCAATCTTGCCAGCAACGGCATTGCCGCTGGGATCTTGCGCCTGGTATTCGAAAATTTCGGTGGCTGAGTTCATGCGTTCAATGCCAATGCGAACTGGAGAGTTCTCGCAGCGTCGCGGCGTAGGGCCAGAGCACCGAGAGCGTGAAGGCGACGGTCAGCGTTCCCGCAATGCCGACCGTGAGGAAAACCGGGACGTATTCGGAGTACCATTCGGCGGCGCGGATGGCGCGTTCACGATAGATCGTGGCGGCCTGGCGGAGCCCCGTGACCAGGAGCGGGCGGTTCGATGATTGATCCAGCGCAATCCGAATGAGCAGCGGCAGCGAGCGGCTGTTGGCGCGGCCATTTGGATTCGCGGACCAGTCGACATCGCCGCGCTCGCCACGTGCGGCAAGGTCGATGGCTGCTGCGCGGAAGCGGCGATCGTCGACGGCATCGGCCGCGAGGCGCAGCGCGTGCTCCAGAGGCAGGTTGCTTTCGACCAGAAGACGCAACAGTTCCGAAAAAGTTGCGGCTTGGCTCCAGGTGCGCACGCGGCGGGTGCCGGGGACCAGGTCGATGAGGCCAAAGCGTGAGGGCAGGATTGCGCCCAATCTTCCCGAGCGCCACCACCAGAACCGGAGCGAGATGATGATCACGCACGGAATGGCGACAGCGGCGATCAGAACTTCTTTGGGAAACCGGGCCAACCAGGCGAGCGGGCCGAAATGTGATTCGTTCAGCCAATCGAAATTGGGCACGACGGTGGTGATAATGAGCGCGAACGCGAGAGCGGCGATCGTGATGACGATGACGGGATAGAGCAGGGCGATGGCCGTGACACGCCGCAGCTGATCAAGGCGTGTGGCGGTGTCGACCAGCGATTCGATGACGCTGTTGAGCTGACCGCTTTCCATGCCGGCGACGACGGTGGCACGGTAGATGGGCGGCAGCGTGGCGCATTCGGCTTCGATGGCAGCGGGCAGCGTGGCGCCGGCCGACATACGTTCGGCAACGCGATTGGCCAGTGCGCCGGCCGTCTTGGGCAGTTCGGCGCCGACCAGCGCGAGATTGCCTTCCAGTGGAAGCCGCGCGCGAACGAGCGCGGCAATCTCTTCGTTGAGGAGTACGAAATCGGCGAGCGCTGGAATTGGCGAACGACTGCCCGGCATCGCGATCATGCAACGACCTCGCTGTTCCGAAATGCCTGACGAGGTGGTCGGCCATCCAGGCCGATGCTCGGAGTATAGCAGAAGCGGTAGATACGGCAATCAGCAAGGATAGTGATTCTTGTTGGGGGTGCAGTCGCGGCGAGAGAATGTATGCCATGCGCGGCGTTGCGCATTTTGTTTGACTCGCGTGGAACGAGCATCCGGTCTCGGAACCGGGGCTAGCGCCCGGCGGCTAATTCTTGACAGTGGGGCGGCGGAGGCCGAGGACGCGAAAGACTTCTTGGGCGCTAGTGATGCCGGCCTCGACTAGGGCGGTGGCGCTGGTCCAGAGTTGGTCGTCGCCGCGTGGTGCGATAGGTGAGTCGTTGCTAGTGGAGTCGCGCCATTCGGCGATCAGGGCGCGGCCGCGATAACCCGATTGGTGGCAGGCTTCGCAACCGATAGGGATGCGGCAGGAGTTGACGGCCATTGCGTATGCGGCGGCATTTGGTTGAGGATCGCCGGCAACGGCGCAACTGCATAGTTTGCGGACGAGGCGTTGGGCCACGACAAGGCGAAGGGCATTGTGCACGGCATAGTTGGGAATGCCGAGCTCGACGAGCCGGTGAATGGCGTCATCGCAATTGCCGGCATGGAACGTGGTGACGACAAGCTGGCCGGTGAGCGCTGACTGCAGCGCGGTTTCGGCGGTGGAGCGGTCGCGCATCTCGCCGATGAAGATCACTTCCGGGTCGAGGCGGAGAAGACTGCGAAGGCCGGCGGCCATATCGAAGCCGGCGGACGGGTTCACTTGCGATTGTGCAACACTCGCGACGGCGACTTCGATCGGGTCCTCGAGCGAGGCGATGCTGCGACCGCCGTGGCTGTGAGCGACGATTTCGCGCAGGCAGGCGTAGGCGGTTGTGGTTTTGCCGCTGCCGGCTGGACCGACAATGAGGACGGCGCCCGAGGTTGCTGCGAGCTGGCGACTGAGTTCTTCAACGACGGTGGGGGGTAGGCCGAGTTGGGTGAGTGTTGTCAGTTCTTCGCTAGTGGCGCCGAGGAGACGGAGGACGACACGTTCGCCATGGAGCGAGGGGAAGGTGCTAATGCGGACTTCGACGTTGAGCGATGTGTCGCGGATGCGTCCTTCCTGCGGCAGCGATGTTTCGTAAGTGAGCAGGCCGGCGAGGACTTTGAGGCGGGCAACGATGTTGGGGGCGATTTCGGCCGGCAGATCGACGAGCGGATGGAGTACACCGTCGAGACGCCAGCGCGATTCACAGCACGTACCAGTCGGTGTGAGATGGATGTCACTAGCGCGCGCGTCGCGCGCGGAGCGCAGCAGCGCGGCGACAAAGTCTGTGGCAAACCGCGGATCGGATGGCGTTAACCGCGAGAGGACGGCGGCGAGCGGCTCGGGTAGCAAATTGGGACGCGCTTGGGTCGGAGGTATTGCGGACATTGTATCGGCCAATTGCACTGGAGACGCCGGCCCTGCGGCTGATTGGTTTACCGTTCTAGTCTCATTGAGTTGGCGGCAAACAGCAAGGCGGATGGTTTCGAAACCTCCTATTGGCGTGATAGGCTATGAGCAGTGCGGGGAGCACGTGATCGGTGGTCGAACAGCGGGCGGAGTTTGCCGTGAGACAATTATTGGTAGTCGTGTTGGTGTTGGTTGCGGCTGGCTTAGTCAGCGGCGAGGACAAGGGGCCGGCGGTTAAGAGCGGCACCGCTGCGGAGCGAGACGCACGCCTGGCCTGGTGGCGCAACGCGCGGTTTGGCGTGTTCATTCATTGGGGCGTGTACGCGGTGCCGGCCGGCGAATGGAAGGGCAAACCCGTGCAGGCTACGGCCGAGTGGATCATGAACGCGGCCGACATTGCAGTGCGCGACTACGAGTCATTGGCGAAGCGGTTCAACCCTGTGAAATACGATCCGGCGGCTTGGGTGCGCGCGGCGAAGGGCGCCGGGGCGAAGTACATTGTCATCACGTCGAAGCATCACGACGGCTTTTGCTTGTTCGACACCAAGACGACCGATTGGGATGTGGTCGATGCCACGCCGTATGGCAAAGATTTGCTCAAACCGCTGGCGGAGGAATGCCGCAGGCAAGGAATTCGATTTTGCACGTACTATTCGATTATGGATTGGCATCATCCGGCGCAGGAGCGGGATGGTGAGTCGTACAATCCGACGAAAATGAAGGCTGGCCATAAGCAGGAGTACGTTGATTGCATGAAGATGCAGCTGCGCGAGCTGATGGATTCGTGCAGTCCGGATGTATTGTGGTTCGACGGCGAGTGGCCGGACTGGTGGACCGAGGAGGATGGGCGGGCACTGTACGAATATCTGCGCGAGCTCAAGCCGGCGATCATTGTGAACAATCGCGTGGGTAAGGGGCGGGACGGGATGAAGGGTTTTGCCAAGGATGGCCGCGAGTACGCGGGCGACTTTGGTACACCGGAGCAGGAGATTCCGGCGACCGGGCTAAGGGGCGTCGACTGGGAATCGTGCATGACGATGAATGACACCTGGGGGTTCAATAAGAGTGACACGAATTGGAAGTCGGCGGAGGTATTGATACGGAATCTCGTCGACATCGCGTCAAAGGGAGGCAACTACTTGCTCAATGTGGGGCCAACGGCGGAAGGGGAAATTCCGGCGGCGAGCCGGGAGCGATTGGCCGCGATGGGGCAGTGGATGCACACGAATGGCGAGTCGATCTACGGAACCTCCGCGAGTCAGTTCAGAGAACTTTCGTGGGGGCGGGCGACGGCAACGCGTAAGGGCGGGCAGTCGATTATCTATCTGCATGTGTTTGACTGGCCGGCGGATGGAAGACTGCACGTGCCGGCCGTTGGTGGAGGCGTGCATTCGTGCTCCTTGTTGGCCACGAAAGCGAGTGTGCCAACAACGCGCGAGGGAGATGGCGTTGTTTTGGAGTTGCCGTCGCAGGCGGTGGATTCGGTTGATAGTGTCATCGAGTTAGTGGTGAATAGCAGCGGTGCGAAGTAGGCGTTGGGTGACACTTCGGGTTACGTCGGTTGGAAGGGGCATTGATGATGAATATAAAGTCTTGCGTGTCGACGATTGCGGTTGGCTTGCTTGTTGTATTATCGTCCAAGTGCGCGGCCGAGTTTCCGGTGGATGCGAACCAATGGCTCGAGCGCACGTGCTTTCAAACCGACCGGCCGTGGGGCGAGAAGGGCAACTTGCGGTCGGATGTGGCAATTGTTTACGGGGTCGACGCTGGGCTACCGGGCCGAATTCAAACTTGGCGCGATCATGGCTATCGCATTCACGTGATGACCGGCGTTGCGTGGGGACAGTATCAGGATTATCTCTACGGCCGGTTTGACGGCGTGAACCATGAAGACGAGGTCCAAACGCAGCGCAACGGCGAGAAGATCGGCCATGGCGGCGACGTGTATTACATGTGCCCCGGTGCCGACTATGGAAAGTTCCTGAGTGTGGGCGTGAAGCGGGCGCTCGATGCCGGGGCCGAGGCGATTCATTTGGAGGAGCCGGAATTCTGGGTCAGGGCGGGGTATTCGGAAGGATTCAAGCGCGAGTGGAAAGCGTTCTACGGAGAAGATTGGCAACCGCCGCATGAATCGGTTGATGCCCAATGGCGGACTTCGAAGCTGAAGTATTTCTTGTATCGCCGGGCGCTGCAGCAAGTGTTCGATCACGTGCAAGCCTACAACGAGCGGGCGAGGAAGAAGGTACGCTGCTACGTGCCAACGCACAGTTTGCTCAATTACGCGAGTTGGCGGATTGTAAGCCCGGAGTCGAGCCTCGCGCGGCTCAAAGGATGCGACGGCTATATCGCCCAGGTGTGGACGGGCACGGCCCGCACCCAGAACATCTATCGCGGCGCGCAGCGCGAGCGGACGTTCGAGACCGCCTTTCTGGAATATGGCGCCATGCAGAACCTCGTGCGCGCGACGGGCCGCGGAGTGTGGTATTTGAATGACCCGGTGGAGGACAACGGGAATCATGATTGGAACGACTACCGCGTGAATTGGGAGTCGACGCTTACGGCGTCGCTGTTGCAGCCCGAAGTGTGGCAGTATGAAGTGTCACCGTGGCCGGAACGGGTATTCGGCGGGCGGTACCCGCGCCGGTCAGGGCGTCGCGGGCGCGAACCGATTCCGCCAGCGTACGCGACCGAGCTTCAACTCGTGATGAACGCGCTCAATGACATGAAACAGAGTCGCGTGGAGTGGGATTGCGGAACGACGGGGCTAGGTATTCTGGTGAGCGACTCGTTGATGTTCGAGCGCGGTGAACCGATTTCGAGCGACGAGTGTATGGGGCATGTGTACGGGTTAGCCCTGCCGCTCCTCAAGCGCGGGATGCCGGTGACGCCGGTGCAGTTGGAAAACGTGACGGCGCCGGGATATTTGGATGGATTTCGTGTGCTGCTGCTGAGTTATCAGGGCCAGAAGCCGCAGAGCGCTGAGGTGCATGGTCCGCTGGTCGAGTGGGTGAAAGGCGGCGGAGTGCTCGTCGTCGTGGATGATGACAGTGATCCCTACAACGCCGTGCGCGAGTGGTGGAACAGCGGCGGTGCAAAGTTCGCCACGCCGCGAGAGGAGTTGTTTCAGCGGCTCGGTGTTGCGAAGGCAAGCGACTTGACGAAGGGGAAGTTCGTCAGCGTTGGTAAGGGCGGCTTATTGTGGTTGCATGAGAATCCGGTCAAGTTCACTGCAAGTGCGGCCGGTGATGAGCGCGTGGCGACGGTTGTAAAACAGGCTGCGGCGGCAGCCGATGTGGATTGGCGGGAGTGCAACTATTTCGTGCTCCGCCGGGGACCGTATGTGATTGCTGCCGGGCTGGAGGAATCGGTGCCGAGTGAGCCAAAGGAGCTGAATGGTCGGTTCGTCAATTTGTTCGATTCGAAGTTGCAAGTTCGAAAGCAGATCGAGCTGTCACCAGGGAGCCGGTACTTTCTGCTGGACTTGGACGGTGTCGAAGGCGCCGCGAAAGGGGATGCTGTTCGCGTGTTGGCATCAGCTTGCAAGGCCTTACCTCGGCCAGACAATCGTGCGAGTCAAGCGACGTTTGATGTGGATGGCGTGGGCGGCACACCGGCAGTCATCTTGTTGAGTTGTTCGCGACCACCAACCGCCATTTCGCTCGATGGTGAAGCGATGAGCGATTTTACACACGACGCTGCCGAAAAGCTGCTGTGGGTGCGTTTTGAGAACGGAGCAAAGCCGCGCGAGTTGACCGTTCGCTTTTGAGTAGCGAAACGGGCGACCTTACCGTCGCATCGCGAGTGACAGACTTATGGTATTCGTCCGCGCGTGCGCAGTGTGGCTGCTGATCATGGCGACGGAAACGGCTCACGGCGTTTTGCGGGCGTTGTTTCTTGTGCCATGGATTGGTGATTTTCCGGCAAGACAGTTTTCGGTGTTCACGGGCTCGCTATTGATCTTTCTCATTGCGCTGCTGACGATCCGCTGGATCGGGGCGAGATCCATAGGGCAACTTGTCGGCATGGGCGCGTTGTGGATTGCGCTGACGATCGGGTTCGAAATCGGAGTCGGCCGATTTGTTGCGGGCTTTCCATGGAGCCGGATTCTCGAAGATTTCGACGTCAGCCGCGGTGGAATGCTAGGCTTGGGTCTGTTGTTTATGGGCGCGACGCCGCTGCTGGCAGCGAAGCTACGCGGATGGCCGCCGTCCGATCGATCGTAATAGCAAGGCACTGCCGCGCTGTTGACCCATGAGCAATAGCCACCGCTGCCACTCACAGCTTGATTACTTCTCGTCCAGTGACCAGGAAAATGGAGTCTTGGGGCTCTCGGGCAATCTCTGCATGGTCAATGAAGTCGGCGAAAGCCGGGAGGACTAGCGTGCTGCGACGTATGAGAAAGCAAGGCAGACGGAGTTGATCGGGGCCATGGCATAAGCGATGTTTGGGATGCAAATGACCGGCGAGCGTGAAGCAGTGGTCGTTGAACTGTGGCAAGTGTCGCAACTGCAGGTTATTGCAGGAAGCTGGTTCGCCCACGCACGTGATTTGCCAATCGGCCGGCGGGTCGCCAGCGACGCGATCATGATTGCCTCGGACCAGTGTGATCTGGAGTTCCGAGTGCTTACGTCGCCACGAGGAGAACACGCCGGCGACTTCGGGTGAATGCGCCGAACGATCGTGTAGCAAGTCTCCCAGTATGAACAGGTGCACTGGTCGTAGCGAGTCAATTAGTACTGAGAGACGAGTGAGGTCGCGGCGAAAGACATCGGGCACAGGCACGCCGGCCGCACGAAAAGAAGCTTCTTTGCCGACGTGAAGGTCGGCGACAAACAGTATTCTCTCAATCGGACTCCACAGTGCCCGCTCGGGTAACAGGTGGAGCGCCATGCCACCAAAGCTAATCACGGTGTGGCTGCCGGGTGGCGACGCCTGAATTGCCGCAGCGTTGGGTGAAGCGAATAAGAATCGCGTCATAACTGATGAGCCTATCCTGCAGCGCGTTCCAAGGCTTGCTGCATGCGACGCACGCGATCGGCGAGTGTTTCAGACGACAGTCGCTCGCGAATTCGTTCAACCATCAGCGGGAATGACAGCGGGCTGAACCGCTTTACGTCGCGAAGAACAATGGTGCTGCTTTGCAGCTCCTTAAGCGTGGCGACGAGACGACTGTGTTCAAGTTGCCGTTCGAGCACTTCGCGATGCGCTTGTTGGAGCAATAAATTCTCGGGATCATAGTTGCGAAACACGTCGTAAATGAGCCCCGTCGTCGCTTGCAGCTGCCGGCCGGTTTTGCGTTGATTCGCATAGCCTGGGAAGACCAATCCCGCAATTCGGGCGACTTCTCGAAACTGCCGCTTAGCCATTTCAACTTCGTTCATGCACGCGACAATGTCGTCGACGACATGGAGGGGACTAAACAATCCTTCGTGAAGGGCTACTTCAAGTGGCGGAGGCGAACGAGAGACCAATTCCAAACCGTAGTCGTTTACGGACATACCAAACGTAATCGGAGTCAATCGCGCGAGACGAAATGCGACGAGGGCGGCAAGGCCTTCGTGCACGAGACGACCGGCGAACGGATAAATATATAGGTGATATCCTTCGCGCGATTCCGTCCGCTCGATCAGCAGTTCGCCGAGACGCGGGATCCGCGACCACGCTCGCTGCAACTCGAGCATGGGACGGAGCGCTTGCATTTCCGGGCCGCGATACTCGCCCTTGGCGGCGAGTTCAAGCTGCTGCCGGACCGCGGCGGCCAACTCGGTTGAGAGCGGCATGCGACCGCCCATCCAACGCGGAATGCGTGCATTGCCGGCATTTTTCGCCAGGCGGACCCACACCTTCGAATCGCAGATTCGAACGAGTTCGACGCGTCTGCCGGCGAAAATAAACTGATCGCCGGGTTTGATTTTGGCGAGAAAGCCCTCATCGATCGTGCCCAACCGCGGTCCGCGGAGGAATTGTACGATCAGCGAGGAGTCGGCCACGATGGTGCCGATGGATAAACGATGCTGGCGAGCTATTCTGGCGTCGTCGAGCACGTATCTCCCGCTGTCGTCGCGCTGCACACGTCGATAGTCAGGATAGGCCTTTAATGCGTTACCGCCTGTAGTAATAAAATCCAACACCCAATCGAACTCGCGCCGGGTGAGGGTTTGGTACGTGTACGTTGTGCGAACTTCGTTGAACAATTCGTCGGCAAAAAAGCTTTGACCGAGTGCGACGGTGACCGCGTGTTGTGTGAGAACATCGAGTGGATTTGGCATTGGTTGCCGGCGTTCGAGCGACTCGCTGGCGATCGCCTGGCGGGCGGCGGCGACTTCGATGAGTTCAAATGCATGCGCAGGGACGCAGGTTACACGGCTGTGCTGCCCGGGTGCGTGCCCGCTGCGGCCGGCTCGTTGCAGCAGTCGGGCGACACCTTTCGGACTGCCGACCTGAAAGACTCGTTCGACGGGGCTGAAGTCGACGCCGAGATCGAGACTCGATGTGCAGACGACACATTTCAGCGCGCCAGTGCGTAGGCCGTCTTCCACCCAGCTCCGAGTTTGTCGATCCAAGGAACCATGATGCAGGGCAATGCGTCCCGCCCAGTCGGGCTTCAGTTTTAAGATTGCTTGATACCAGGCTTCGGTCTGCGAGCGGGTATTGGTGAATACGAGCGAAGTTGCGGCGGATTCTATTTGCGAGACGACTTCGCCGACGAGATTCAGCCCCAAATGTCCCGCCCAGGGGAAACGCTCGATTGTCTTTGGAATCAGGGCGTCGATCGCGTAGCGTTTCGAGCGCACGCCGGGGATCACGATGCCCTGCTTGGCAGCAGCGGGGCCGAGAAGCACTTGCATGGCCTCGGCGACATTGCCGAGCGTGGCGGAGAGTCCCCACGTTTGGAGATGGGGACGCCAGTGACGCAACCGGGCCAAGGCAAGCTCGGTTTGCACACCGCGCTTTGACGACAGTAGTTCATGCCATTCGTCGACGACAACGCACTGCAAACGTTCGAAATTTTGTCGAGCATCAGGCCGTGTGAGCATGAGCGACAAGCTTTCCGGTGTCGTGACCAGAGCAGTCGGAAGTTTTGCGTGCTGTCGCGAGCGGAGCGCGTGAGAAGCGTCGCTCGTCCGCGATTCGACCAGCCATGGTATGCCGAGGTCATGAATTGGTGCGTTCAGCGATTCGACCGTGTCGGCGGCGAGCGCGCGGAGTGGTGTTATCCAGAGAATGCGCAGCGGTTCGCAGGTTTTGCGGTTAAGCGCGGTTGGAGAAATGTGGTTCCTTTGGCGGGCGAGGGCTGCCAGGATCTGGCCGAACCAAACGGCGTACGTCTTGCCGGTGCCGGTTGTGGCGTGGATGAGACCGCTTTGCCCGTCGAGGGCCGCGCGCCAAGCGCGTTGTTGGAAGGCAAACGGCTTCCAGCCCTGCTGGCGGAACCAGCTATTCACGAGTCGCCGCGCTCGCGCCGTAGCGCGCGAGGATGGACGCGGTACGACGGCAAGCGTGTCGCTATTCTCAGCCACCAAGCTCATGAGGCAAGGTCCGTTGTCAGCAGGGCTCGCACGTCGGCAAGCGTGTTTGCGTCTTGGGGCCGCTTGTCGTGCCGCCAGCGTGCGATTCTTGGGAAGCGAACCGCAATGCCAGACTTATGACGCGTGGAGCGTTGAATGTTCTCGAATGCGAGTTCGAATACGAGCTCGGGCCGCACGGATCGTACGGGACCAAATTTCTCCAACGTGTTCTTGCGAACGAAACGGTCGACATCGCGAATTTCGTTGTCGCTGAGACCCGAATAGGCTTTTGCGAACGGCACGAGTACGCCATCGTCCCAGGCGGCAAACGTATAGTCGGTGTACAGGC
This sequence comes from Pirellulales bacterium, assembly GCA_046349975.1. Taxonomy (GTDB): domain Bacteria; phylum Planctomycetota; class Planctomycetia; order Pirellulales; family Lacipirellulaceae; genus JABDGM01. The sequence continues at coordinate 56,300 of JAXMBH010000023.1, read as the reverse complement.
TCGCGCGACGGCCGTGACCGCGCTGAGCATATACGAGAACCGCATCGCAAGTGTACGGCTCAATTTTCCACTTCCACCACAATCCGGTTACGCGTCCGGCGGCATACGGGGAGTCTGCACGTTTAAGCATGACACCTTCGACGTTTTGCAGGCGGCTGGTCGCCCGATATTGGGCGAGTTCTTCCCATGTCGTGGCTCGGATCAGAGGCGACGGCTTGAGCGAACCGTTGTCGGTGCGGTCGGCCAATATGTTTTCAAGTTGGCGGCGACGGATGGTGAACGATTCGTGGCGAATGTCTTGGCCGGCCATTTCCAGAGCGTCGAATGCAACGAAGCAGACCGGAACTTCGGCAAGGAGTTTGCGGCCGACCGATTTCCGTCCAATTCGGCGCTGCAACTCGCCGAAGGGCAGCGCTTGTCCATCGCGCCAAGCCAGAATCTCACCATCGAGCACGCAGCCGTCTGGTAATGAGGCGATGGGTTCAATCAATTCGGGAAAGCGATCGAGAATCATCTCTTCGCCGCGCGACCACAAGAACGAGTGGCCAGCGCGGCGAATGATCTGGCCGCGGATGCCATCCCACTTCCATTCAATGCTCCAGTTTGTTGCTTCACCGAGCACAGTGGGTTCGGTCTGCAGCGGGTGTGCCAGGCAAAACGGATAGGGACGGCTGATATCGGTGTCGCAGGATTCGGCCGCGAGGAGGCTTTGGAACCAGGCGGGTGTGGGCTCGGGTTGGCCCATCAGGCGGTGTGCGATCACTGCTGGGGGTAAGCCGGCGACCTCGGCGAGCGCGCGAGTCACCAACTGCTGTGAAACACCGACGCGAAAGGCACCGGTAACTAGCTTGTTAAATACGAAGCGCTCGTGCGATGAGAGATCAGCCCAAGCCTCCAGCAGTGCAGAACGCCGCGCGAAGTCGCTCATTTCAGTGAGCGGGCGAATACGTCGCTCAACCCAATTAGTCAGGCTTCCCTGAGGTTCGCCCGTATGGTCTGGCAACAACAAGCTCATCGTTTCGGCGAGGTCGCCAGTCGCGCCGTAGCACTCATCGAACATCCAGTCACTGACTCCTGCGGCTTCGGCACTCCATTGTCGCATGAATGCGGTCGGAATGAGTCGCTTGAAGCGTCGGCCGGTGAGAAAATACACGGCCCACGCGCCGTCGTCAGGCGCGCAAGTCGAAAAGTATTGATTCATAGCGGCGAGTTTACGGCTCGTCTTTGTTGTCTCATCGAGAGCGCGATAAAGCGCTGCGAAGTGCTTCATGGCTGCGGCTCGCTCTCGTAATCGGATGACTGCCCAGTTCCCTCAGTTACAGAGGAAGGAGCATCTAATTCGTCTGCGTCAACAGCATCCACGGCGGCGTCGTCGCTCTCGCCAAGGAATTCAGTGGAAAGTGGGGCCGCATTGACACCGCGTTCCCGCAGCCACCGCACCATGGCGGTGGTGCGGCCGTGTGTCGCCAGCACGCGTTGAGCGCCAGTGGCCGCGATCGCGGACGTTAATCCCTGCCAATCGGCGTGATCCGAGAGCACGAAGCCCCGATCCACCGAGCGGCGTCGGCGAGCACCGCGAATGCGCATCCAGCCTGAAGCAAACGCGGTCGCGGCGGCCCCGAACTTCCGCAACCAAGGTGAAGCGATCGCGGAGGGTGGCGCCACGACGATCGAACCAGCCCAGTCGCGCTTGGTCTCGGCGCGGCCGGCGTATTGTGTGTCGGGCAGGGTTATGCCCGTGGAGCGATAGTCGTTGTTGACGCGCTCCACCGCGCCGTGGCAATAGATTCGACCGATGGAAGCATCCAAGCCGGCGATGATCCGCTGGGCCTTGCCTAAGGCATATGCAAAAATGACCGAAGCGCGGCCGTCAGCGCGGTTTGCCTGCCACCAGTGGTTAATCTCGGCAACAATTTCCTGCTCGGGCCGCCAGCGATAAATTGGCAAACCGAAAGTACACTCCGTTACGAACGTATCGCATCGAATGGACTCGAACGGCTGGCAAGTTGCCTCTGGCGTGACCTTGTAGTCGCCAGAGACCACCCACACTTCACCGGCATGTTCGACACGGATTTGCGACGACCCCAAGACGTGGCCAGCAGGATGTAACGAGACCTTAACGCCGCGATATTCGACCGTTTCGCCATAGGCGACCGAATCGATAATTGCCGCCGGTCCCATTCGCGATTGAAGCACTTGGCGGCCGTCGTGGGACGTCAAGTAGCGGTCGCAGCCCCAACGAGCGTGGTCGGAATGGGCGTGGGTAATGACGGCGCGTGGGACCGGCCGCCAAGGGTCGATGTAGAAGTCGCCTCGCTCGCAGTAGAGGCCGTTCGGCGTCGTTGAGATGAGATCGTGCACCAATACCGTTTCGCGGCGGCCGCGACGTTATGACATGCTTGGCTGTGCGTTGCGGTTGGAATTATAGGCATGGTGTCATCCGCGGGCGCGGGAAAACGAAGGTTCATTCAGGCTGGATTTGTTCTGTACGGCCCCTGGCCCACTACTTCGTCAACTCGACCTCGGCCGCTAACGGGGCGAGCGAATTGGCACCGATATAGAGCTCGAACCTGCCTGGCTCCAAAAGCCGAACGTCCTGATCGTTGTAGAAGGCGAGGTCAGCGGCAGAGAGAGCGAGTTCGACGATCTGTTTTTCACCCGATTTAAGGTGAATGCGGCGAAACGCTTTAAGCTCGCGGACTGGGCGAACGTTGCTTGCGACTACATCGCGAACGTAAAGCTGAACGACCTCAGCTGCGGCAACATTGCCGACGTTCGTGACAGGCACGCGTATGGCGAGAACTTGGTTTGGGCGAAGCTGGTGGCTCGACAATTCCACTTCGCCGTACTTGAAAGTTGTGTATGAGAGGCCGTACCCAAAGGGATAAAGTGGATAAGGGCTGACGTCGAGATAGTTCGAATTATTGCCCAGGTCGGTGCGGATGGTATCTTGGACATGGCTGTCGCGTGCGAAGTCGTATGGCCGTGGCGGGCGGCCCGTGTTTGTATGATTGTAGTAGAGAGGGATCTGTCCGACCGTTTTCGGAAACGTCACCGGCAACTTTCCAGATGGTGATTCGTCACCCCACAAAAGATCGGCAAGCGCGGGCCCAGCCATAGTTCCGGGATGCCACGCATAGAGTACGGCATCGACCTTGTCGATTTGGCGGCCGATCGTAAGCGGCCTGCCGGCGAGCACGATCATCACGACCGGTTTAGGTGAGGCTGCGGCTGTCACCACTTCTATCAGCGCGTTCTGCGCGCCGGGCAGGTCAATGATGGCTCGACTGTGAGCTTCGCCAGAGAGATACGCTCCTTCACCAACTAGCAGCAGCACGGCATCGGCCGACTTCGCGGCCGCTACAGCGTCGTCAAAGCTGGCAGTGTCGCGGTCCAAGTCGCTTTTTAGTCCGCCTACGAAATGAACGTCAATCTTGTCGCCAGCGGCAGCGCGAATTGCCTCTAGGGGCGTGCGGCTATCCGCCTCACGACCGTCGGAAGACCACGTACCAAGCTGTTCGCGGCGAGCATCGGCCAACGGGCCGATTACGGCTATCGTTTTCATTTTTGACCGCTGCAATGGCAGAGCTTGGTTCTCGTTCTTCAGCAGCACCATTGATTCCCGCGCTAGCTGCCGCGACAACTCAAGGTTGTGTTCTGGCAATGACGGCGGCACCTGCTTCTCATCGGTGAAAGGATGTTCAAATAGTCCTAGCCGAAACTTGACGCGGAGAACTTCGGCCACAAGTTTGTCCAACAACGACTGAGATATCTCACCCTCTTGAACGAGGCTGGCGAGATGCTCGTGGTAGGTTTGGCTGGCCATTTCCATGTTGACGCCGGCCCGAACTGCCGCCGCCGCTGCTGCCTTCTCGTCGGCGACATAGCCGTGAGGAATCATCTCACGCACCGACTCCCAATCGCTGACCACAAAGCCGTGAAACCTCCATTCGTCACGCAGCACATTGCGCAATAGGTGGGCATTAGCGGTGCAGGGCACACCGTTCAGGTCGCTGAAGGCCGTCATCAGCGTCGCTGCTCCGGCGTCGACCGCTGCGTGGAAGGAGGGCAAATACACGTTTCGTAGTTGTGCGTTCGAGATTGTCGTCGCGTTGTAATCGCGACCGCCTTCGGCAGCACCGTAGCCGACGAAATGCTTCGCACACGCCGCGATATGGTCGGGTGCAGCGAGATTATCGCCTTGGAATCCGCGCACCATTGCAGCCGATAGCCGGCTGGCCAAATAGGGGTCTTCACCCAGGCTCTCAGCGATCCGTCCCCAGCGCGGATCGCGAGCGATGTCGACCATCGGCGCGAAGGTCCAGTGGATGCCGACTGACCGTGCCTCGCGGGCAGCGGCCGCTGCCGCCGACTCGACTAGTTCTGGATGCCAGCTGGCGGCCTGGCCAAGTGGGATGGGAAAGATGGTGCGGTATCCGTGAATCACATCTCGCCCAAATACGAGCGGGATACCCAGTCGACTCTCTTTAACCGCGACTCGTTGCAGGGCGTTGACGGTTGCCACGTTCGTTTCGTTGATGATCGATCCGACTTCTCCCCGACGAATGCGTTCGTATAGTTCACTCGCGGCGACTAGGTGATCGGCGTTGCCCGTGGGTGCTCCACCAATTCCGTTCAGCTGCTGCAATTGACCAACCTTTTCAGTCAGCGTCATTTCAGCGAGCAACGCTGCGACGCGCCGGTCGATGGCATTATCCGAATCGAGCCAGGTTTTGTGTTCGAGTGATGTGGTGTCAGCGAACGCGAACGTAGCGCAGTGGGCCGAGAAGAATGCAATTAGAAAACTGAATTGCCGGCACGCCACCAGTCGTCTTTGCAGAAAGTTTCTCATAGCCATCAATGTAACAGATCGGCAATCGAGTTTCGCGCAAGCTGGCATCGAGCGATGGCCTTGGTCAAACACCATTCGTCACCTGGGGGCAGGCCAATTGTGCGTATCGTCACCGACTCGATGATCTCGATTCCAAAGCGCGAAAAGAATCCCGCGGGGTGCGTATTGCCGCGGCTGGTGCTCAGCGGCCAAGATGAAGCGGTCCGCGATTTCAGAAGCTCGCTTCAATACTGCGTTGTATACGATCGCTGGAGACATGGATTTTCAGCGAGTCGTGGCTAGGCGAATGCCGTCGGCGTTTGATCAGGCATGAATCGATTCTGGCAAGTGACTGCGGCCAAAATGAACACGGCCAAGAGAATGGTTTGACGGCGGCTGGCGAACTAGCGTTCTCTTTAATTCGCGGACTGCAGAAGCGCGGCTGTCGCTCGATTTCTTGCCAAGTGGAGCCGATCGGACTCGAACCGACGACATCTAGCTTGCAAAGCTAGCGCTCTCCCAACTGAGCTACGGCCCCGGAAACACTTATTTTACAGTAATTGCCACTTATTGGATAGGCGGCGCGTCGTCGCAACCTCTCAGTAAAGCGAAGGTTGTTGAGGTGTTGGGATCGGCTTCGGGGAACTCGCCGGATGTTCTGTTGCTCAGTATTGAGCGGTCATCCGCAGCATGAATCCATCAGGCGGGGCATAGTCGCCCACGCCCGAACTATAGGATAGCCTGCGATCGAAAACGTAGCCGATTTCGAAGGCCGAACTCATTGTATCGGCACACAGAGTCTCCCACCCCAATACGAGACGCAGGTCTCGATACGTGGCATTGTCATTGGTCAGGTTGACCCTTTCGATTGCCCATGTGCCGCCACCCAGCTCGCCGCCGAGATAAATCCACGTCGATGTGCTGTTGATGCGTGCCGCGACGCGCGGGCGCGGGAACACAGCTTCGACTCTTAACCAATCGCGCGGAGACCAGATGCTGCCGACGACGGGCAGAAGGTGGATGTCGTCGCGGTCGAGATAATCGACACCCAGTACGAACTCGTTTGCTGGATTGAGCCGTAGAAACGTGACCGCGTGGCTCGGATAGCGGATCCCGTCCCGTGCGCTTCCTTCAAAATCGCTGAAAGCGCCGACGCGGAACATCATGTCGTAGCCGATGTTGGGCTCGATCAGGCGACGGTCGGCGGCTCCGATTGAAAAATCGTACAACCGCGGTGGCATATCGGTTTGCGCCGGGCCATCGAGCAGGTGGATGCCAAAGCCGGTCACCAATGACGGCGAGTCGCCGATCTTGGCACCGCCCAGCGACTCATAGCTAAACCACCCGACGCGATCTTCGTCACCCGGTAGCCAAGTCGTCGCGCCGCGCACGCGGTTGTAGCCGAAAGAATAGGACGGTGGAGGTTCATCACAAAAGTTGATGATGCCGTCGGCATTGGCGTCGCCCTTGGCGGGCGGTGATTCTGCGGCTGTCGTTGTTTCTCTCTGCTCGCTGTCTGATGGCGGGTTCAGTTCGAAGTCTATCCTGCGACTTCCGTCGCCTTGAACATCGAATCGCCCCGGGAGAGCCGTTTCGTTGCACAATTCAGGGGAATGCACTGCGCCCGCCGCAGGAGTCGCATCGAATCGGCTGGCGTTACTGCCAGATACGACGGGACCGGTGGCCGCCGCGCACCACGTGGCGATGCTTAGGACCACGGCATGCGCCGTTCCCAGCAGTGGCAGGCGGACGATTTTCATCAACAACTCCGCCTTTCGCTCAGCCCGCGGTTGCCAGGCGTTTTGCGAAGAATAGCAGGAGCCTCAGAAAAGGGGCAACGGTTGCAGTAGGGTTAACGATACCGCCCTCGCGCAACATCGGTTGCGACGCGAGCGAAGATTAACAAGCGGTTAAGCGACCTGCGCGCTGGACGCGATGGTAGCAACGCTACTCGACCGCGGTGCACCGGTAACGGAAGCACGCTCGTTACGTCCTGCTGGATTCAACACTAAACGTGTGGAACCTCAACCAGTTCTCCGCGAGATGTCGCTAGCGGTTGCCCTTATATGATCACAGCGCTGCTGGCAAAGCTGACGCCAAACCAACCGATGCTGTTTTCCCCTTTAGAGAGGGGGGCGGTGAAGCAGCTCTACTGTAGCGGGAAATGTCTGCTAGCGAGTGGGCGCGCCAAGATTCGAACTTGGGACCTCAGCCTTATCAGGGCTGCGCTCTAACCAACTGAGCTACGCGCCCGCTTGGGTGCAAGCAGCTTATTCTAATTTGCTCGGGGCAAGTGCGGAAGGCGTCTCGGCCGCAGTTCCAATGGCGAAATTGTCGGCTCCTGCTTGGGGGTCGGGTCGATTGCGAAGCTTCTGGCATTCGCGAAATCGCGATAAACGCGTATATAGTCGCCCCGGCAAAGCGGCTTCCGTTTTGGGAAGCGGGTGAAGGCCCAGTTGGGCCGTCACAGCTGTCGGCATATCCATAATAATAGACCAGAATTCCCGCGAGGAGGTTCTCACGATGGCGACGCGACGTTGGGTGATTGGAGCAGCAGTTTTGGTATGTGCAATCGGATTTGCGACGCAGCTGCCCGCGGCGGCCGTCGCACCCTCGCCGGCGCAGGCCCTTGGGCTCACGCCGATTCAATCGCTCGTCGAATACACCACGCCCACAAAAGATGAGGCCGCCCAGTGCACGATCCGGCCGGAGAAGGAGAACGGCATCACTTCGTGGGTCGTGCGCAACAAGCAGGGCGAGGTCCTGCGGAAGTTTGCGGATACGAACAGCGATAATGTGGTCGATCAGTGGTGCTACTTTCAGAATGGGATCGAAGTCTATCGTGACATCGATTCGAACTTTAACGGCAAGGCAGACGAGTATCGCTGGTTCAATACGGCGGGCACAAGGTGGGGAATCGATAAGAACGAGGACGGCAAGATCGACTCGTGGAAGATTATCTCGCCACACGAAGTGGCAGAGCAGGTGGTGTTCGCGCTGAAGACGCGTGATCAGGCCCGCTTTGATTTATTGTTGTTGAGCTCGGGCGATCTCAACGACCTGGGGTTAGGCAAGTCGCGGCAAGAGGCAATTTCGGCCACGGTGAAGGAAGCTTCGGCGAATTTCGCGAAGCTGCTAGATGAGCAGAAGATTGTCACCAGCGACAGCCGCTATGTGGACTTCGGCAGTGCGAAGCCAGGGTTGATTCCGGCGGGTACCGATGGCTCCACGAAGGATGTATTCATTTGCGATAACAGCACGGCGCTTATTCAGAGTGGCGAGAAGCATGAGCAAGTGTTTCTTGGCACGCTGGTGTTGGCTGGCGACGCGTGGCGGCTGATCGATGTTCCGGTTGTCGGTACTGATAATCAGCGCGCGACACCGGGTTTCCTGGCGCTCAATACGCAGGGACCGGCAAGTGCCGGCGGCGAGGGAGGACCGTCGGAAGAGATGCAGGCACAAATGAAGATCCTTGAGGATCTTGATAAGAAAGGCGATGGCAGCACGCCGGAGGAGATTTCGGCCGGCATTGATCAGCGGGTCGATGCGATGCAGAAGCTCGCTGACATGACGCAAGGCAAAGATCGCGAGCAGTGGTATCGGCAGATGATCGATGTGCTAAGCGTAGCGATTCAATCGGGCAGCAACGCGAATGCGTCGGAACGCCTGCAACAGTTGCAGCAGAAATTGACAGACGACAAGGGCGACGATGATTTGATCTCCCACGCCATGTTCCAAGGAATGTGGGCTCGATTTGCGGCAGATCAGCGGCAGCCCAATGCCGATGTGGCCAAGCTGCAGGATCAGTGGGTCAATGATCTGAAGAAGTTCGTCGAAGAGCATCCGAAGAGCAGTGATGCGGCCGAGGCGCTGCTGCAGTTGGGTTTCTATCAGGAGATCATTGGCAAGGCCGAGGAGGCCACGAAGTGGTATCAGCAGCTCGTGACCGATTTCCCGAAGGCCCGGCAAGCAGAGCGGGCGGCGGGTTCGATTCGCCGGCTCACTTCGCAAGGCAAGCCGATGACATTGCGGGGCAACGATATCCAGGGCGGGCAGATTGATCTGGCCCAGTACCGGGGTAAAGTGGTGCTGATCCAGTATTGGGCGAACTGGTGCGAGCCCTGCAAACAGGACATGGTGCTGCTCAAGGACTTCTATGCAAAGCGCGGCGGCCGAGAGTTCGACATTGTCTCGGTTTGCCTCGACAACGATGCGAACAGTGCCAAGGCATTCCTCGCACAGAACAAGTTTCCCTGGAAATGTGTCCACGAGCCCGGCGGTCTCGATGGCCGGTTGGCGAACGAGATGGGCGTGATGACGCTGCCGCTAATGCTACTGGTGGATCAGAATGGCAACGTCGTTAATTCAAACATTCACGTTGCCGAGCTGGACAGCGAACTGGCGAAGCTTGCGAAACCGGCGGCCGCAGTGGGGGCAGCGAACACGTTGCGGGCGGCACCACCGAAGCCGCGGTGATGAGCCGTTAGTAGCGATCGTGTAGCGCGCTGTGTTCTGCGAGCGTGGACGAATGCGCGCCCAGCCGAAACGGCTGGCTACCAAAACTCGCTCCCGCAAATAGCGCGAGAGCGAGTTTGTTTGTGCCAGCAGGCGTTACGGCTGATCCGAATTGCCGCGGCTAGTCCCGGTTTTTGACCGCCTCTAGTCTAAGCACGTCGTCCGCGGCGGATCACCAGGTGAATCGCTTGTTGCGGCGGGCACTGATACCGCAGCCGGGGTGCGCGGCTTTTGCGGATCGGCGCCGCTTAGGGTGCGCTGAACGCTTCTGCTTGTACTGTTTGCCATCCGAGTTCTGGCGAACAGATTCACTATCGGGTTCAGAAAGATCATCCGCGTCATAGCGGAATTGGAGATCCCGGTACTGCATCACATTTCTCCTGACGAGGGTCGAATTCATCAGCTGCCTTGATGGGAAGGTTGGTGATGGCTGATCATTCGTGCGGCCACTTCCGCAACGTTGAAGGCGCGGATTATTAGCCACTTCTAGCCAGCCGGTGAATGGGGAAAGGCAAGTCATGCGCCGTACTTGCCACGTTTTGGGGGTAACTGCGGTCTCGGCCGCCACACGCCGGAAAATGCGATGGAAATACTTCTCAGAACGCTAATTTGAGAAGGTCAGCCCGATCGCGAACCGGTGCGAATCACCAGAAATGGGAGGAGGTTCTCACCAAAATGGTGAGGCGCGCACCGAGCGACCAAAACGCGTGATGTGGGGCTCGTGGTTACGAAAGTTTGGCCCGGGATGCCGAACTCGGTGCCAATTCGAGCTCAGCGGGGAAGCGCAGCGGTAGCGCGCAAGACGAAAACTGACTGAGAAATCAGCCGTTTCGGTGAGTAGAGATCTTCAGTAGCTGTTCCGGATCGAAGTGGCCGGGCGCTGCCCGGCGGCGGGCGATACCAATGGTGTCTATCAACAGGCTGCGGTTGTGCTGTTGGTCGTCGGCAATTTAAACGCAAGTCGCGCGCCGCTGGGTAGGACGGACAATTCTGTCCGTACGTGTTTCTGACATCCGTTTTGTTCAGCCAATAGCATTTTGAGGCGCGAGGACGCCGCGAGGACGGACAGAATTGTCCGTCCTACGGTCGATCTCAGCCGCCTGTAAATTCTGCAAAATCCGTAGATTTTACCGGCCGCCGCCGGCAATGTAGCGCGGCACTCTTGCCGCGACAATAATTCTAAGTTGTTGCTGCGGCGTCGTTTAAATTCTGAAACTGCTCTTCGTGCTGGCGGTGCGAGCCGGTATGGTATGGCAATCGCTTACCCGCTCTCCCACCCCCACCGTGCGGCAACGAAGCCACTCGAAGATCGAGTCGCGCTTCACCCACCGCCGCCGCGGCACCGCAGGAAAAGGATTTCCGGAGGACCCGCATGGATGCCCCCTACGCTTGGATTGTATTTGCGTGGATTGCCCTTCACTTCGCAGCGTTGGTTGCGGCTTACGGCACCCGGGTAGCAGCCGGGTCTCGGCTCGAGTTACTCGCCCAGTTGGTGTGCTTAATGGCGATGGCGCTGGTAGGCGCCGCGGTCTGGATTGCCCAGCAGGCTCAGGCTGGGTCGTGGGGTCTGTCGGCCGGCACGCTTATGGCGATGGTCCTCACGGTCGTTGTTGATTTTCAGCGGCTACATCATGAGTCGCATCATCCGGTCGGTTGAGGGTCGAAGGTTAAGGGTTGAAGGAGGGCGGGTGTGGGAACACCCCTGCTCGCTAACTTCCACCCTTCGCGAGTGCTCTTCCACGACACGTTGGGCGCCACTGCTATCGCCATTTGAGCCCGCAAGGATTTCCTAGTCTTCTAGGGCGCTGCCGGGGCTTCGGCAAAATCGGAAAAAAACTCCCTTTCGGTACGACCGGTAGCCGAAACTACCCATCGGGCAGTCTCGCTCGGAGCGTGGAGCAAGGTGTCTCCATGCTACCCGGTAATGCTTAGCTTGCTGCCGTCGCCCGCGCGACGTTTGGCAAGTTCTTGTCCAAGGGGGGAAAACAATGCGAAGAGTCGTGTTTCTAGCCGTGCTGGCGGCGACACTTGTGCCAGCAGTTACTGCGTCGGCCGAATCGGCCGCGGAAAAACGCGTGGCACAACAGATTGGGATGCACCTCAAACAGAGCGGCCAGTTACAGAACTACCGCGTGAAGGTGAAGTTTCATGAGGGCGTCGCGTACCTCGAAGGCACTGTGTCGAGCGCCGAGCAACGCGATACGGCGTTAAAGCTCGCGCAACAAGTGCCGGGCGTGAAGAACGTCAGCTGCAAGCTGGAATGCCCGAGCGATAGCGACGCCACGCAGGGTGCCGAAAACAGCGATCGGCAGGAACTGAGTGCCGAGCTTGAGAAGGCTTCTTTCGAAGGCGCTCAAAATGATGCGGCGAACGTGCAGCAAGCGTTTCAGCCAAGCAGCGAGGCGCAAGCCATGCCGATGCAACCGAATCAAATGATGATGCAACAAAATCAAATGATGCAACGCCAAGCTGCCAGCAACATTACGCCGCACATCCGGCGAAGCAACATGCCGGTGCCAGCGCAGCGGATGCCCGGCATGATGCCGGTGCGGCAAGCGAGCGCCATGGGTGTGCAACAAGTTGGCTGCAATTGCAACGGCGGCGGTGCTGGCATGGGTATGGGCGGTCCGGTTCCTGGCGGCTTCGTTCCCTCGGGTTCTGGCGCCGGTCCAGCCTACGATAATCCGCAAATGCCTGGCTATGCTTGGCCGAGCTATGCTTCATATCCGAACTATGCGGCTTTGAGTTATCCGCAGCAGTATTCGCCGACCGCCTGGCCGTACATTGGCCCGTTCTATCCCTATCCGCAAGTTCCGCTGGCCTGGCGGAAAGTGTCGCTCGAATGGGATGACGGCTGGTGGTTCCTCGACTTCAGCTCGCACAACTCGAGCCACTAAGTCGACGTAACGGCGGCATTGCCGCCAGAGCCAGACTGCCCAGTGAAAACCCAGCAACCCCGTTGCGATTGCGATCGCAGCGGGGTTTTATGTTTGTGTAGTAGGCACGCTCCGGCGTGCCGTAATCGGTGCATGGGAGAACGTAGGAATTACGAGCATGCTGCAACGGCACGCGGAGCGTGCCTACTACATTGCTGGCGGTGGCAGCACACGAGGACGAATTTTCCCGTCATAACCGGAAAAACCCGCAAGTTCTCTCCAAACTAACTCGATAACTACGGCTAGCGGTTGTTGGGTACATCTTCCAACAGCGCTCGCGCGTGGCGCGGTGAGCCGTCACTCGCAACGAATCCACTGAACTCGCTCTCGTCCTTGATGGATAAGGGACTCGCGATGGCAAGGATGAAGACCACCGCATTCGGCATCTTACTGGTGACATGGTCCCTGACCACCACCGGCTGCTTCTGGGGCTTTACGACGGGCGGTCCGAGCTTGGGTATTCTTTCGGTGCCCATCCCGGTCAGTCCGTACTTCCAGGATCAGAAGGAAGACCAGTATTGGGAACACGAGCGGTATGATCGCGTGCCGATTTTGGGGCCGGTCACATCGGGAGGTCCGCCGGTCGCACTCGATCCGCCGAGTGACGACGAAGTCATGCGTGCGATGGAGAAAGTGCATCCGACGGAGAGCGGCATCCCGATGTTGTGGGAACGGAATCGCAACAACGTCCGGATCGTGAAGACGAAGATTGCCGACTACGTCGATCCACCGCGAGTATATCCGCTCGTGGGGCCTGCTCAGCAGCATCACGCCCATTACAAGTGCACGGTGTACTACGAAGACGTCCGTCGCGTTGGCTGGCCTGTGCCGCACACGCTGCGTGACGAAGAAGCCGAAGAAGTCATCTACATCGACCATAACCACTTGCACATGGTTGGCAACGTAGACACCGGAGCAAATGCGAAGTTCTAGGCTTCGCAGCCGGAACCCGGCGCTGGAGAAAAACCGATAAGGAGACTGGGAGAAAAGGGGACGGGAGAGAGCAATCTCCGCATCTCCGTTTCTCTCGGCCTCCTTTTGTCATTGTCTGGAGAGCAGCTCTAAGGAAACGTGGTGCGTAGCTGCATTCTCAGGAATTCAGATGCGCTGCCAAGAGATCCTGAATTCTTGCGATTTCAGCTGCGTGGTTGTGGGGCGTGCATTGGCAGGTGAGAGGGCAGCAGTATGAATTCCTTTGCGACGCTGCTCGCGGCAGGGCCTGCGGGGCTCGCCATTCCCACTCGCAGTTTGTTCGACATGCTGCTCGCGGGCGGGCCGGTGATGATCCCGATTCTGCTGGCATCGTTCGTGATGCTGCTGATCGTGTTCGAGCGGCTGATTAGCTTGCGCCGCGGGCGTGTGATTCCGAAGCTATTCATTGAGCGATTTCTCCTTCAGCTGCGCGAGGGGGCGCTCGATCGCGATGACGCACTAGATCGTTGCGAAGGTGAATCGAGTCACATCGCACGGGTATTCGCTGCCGGGATTCGGAAGTGGGGTAAGCCAGCCGTCGAGGTTGAGCAGGCGGTATTGGATGAAGGTGAGCGGATTGCCAACGTGCTGCGGCGCTATTTGCGGGTGCTCAACGGGGTGTCGACCGTGTCGCCGCTGTTGGGATTGCTAGGCACCGTGTGGGGCATGATTCAGGCGTTCAACGTGATTGCCAATAGCCCAGCGATGGGCCGTGCGGAACTGCTCGCCGGGGGCATCAGCGTGGCGCTGATTACGACTGCCACCGGTTTGTTGGTGGCGATACCAGCCCTAGTCTTTTACCTGTTCTTCGTCGGTCGCGTGGACAGCCTCATCATGGAGATCGATCACTACGGCCAGGAGCTTGTAGACCTGGTCTCCCACGAAGGCCTGGAAGAACGGAAGAGCACGCGACTGACGATCCGGCGAAAGGCGGCATAACAACCAAGAGCCAAGAGTCGAGAGTCAAAAGCCGGACGACCGGCGTGTTGTTGGCTCATGACTCTCGACTCTAAGCTCTTGACTCAATCATGCCCCTCAAGCTGCAACACGACGACGCGATGCCGGCGCTCAATTTGACGTCGATGATCGACGTGTTGTTTCTGCTCATTATCTTCTTCATGGTGGCGACCAAATTTGATGAGATGGAGCGGAACATCGAGGTGGCGGTGCCGCAGGTAGCTCAGGCAGGTGACGATGCGCCGCCGAAGCAGCCAATGGTCGTGGCGGTCCTGGCCGATGGCAAGTTGAACCTGGAAGGGAAAGAAGTGACCGACGCGGAGCTCGTCGCGAAGCTTACCGCCGCTCGCACTTCACTCACCGAGCCAACAGTCGTGATTCACGGCGACGCCCAATGCGCGTTTCAGCACGTGGCTAGCGCCTTGGGTGCCTGCCGGCAAGCGGGTATTTCGGAACTGGGCATTACAGTCCGCATCGCAGGCGCGAATGCTGGCGATATAACGCGATAGAGTCGATGCACGCAGCCGTTTTCCAGTATGTTGGCGGGGAAACGACGTGTCTCGCGGCCGTTCAGCTCGGTTATTGGCTGCTGTGGTTGGGCTCGCTGGCACTGGCCGCTGCGCTGGTCTGGTTGCTATGGACACGGTGGGGGCAATCGCGGCCGCTGCAAAAGTGCGCGCTGCTTTCGCTCATCGTCCATCTAATTCTCGCGTTCCTGGCGATGACGGTGCGGATCGTCAATGGCGACGCAGCCGGCGGTGGTGGCGGAGGCGGACCGCCGATTCGCGTGCGGATTGTGGAGGATGCCCGACTCCCGGCGGCCAGTTTGGCCACAGTGCAAGTCGAGTCGGCGAAGGCGTTTGCGGCGTCGAACAACGACGTCGTTGCTGCACCAGAGTTGTTAGAGATACCGCCGCCGTTGAAAGAAGAGCCAGCGCCTGTTGCGGCGGTTGAACAGCTCGCATCTGAGCCGGCGCCAACGCCGGCGTTGTCGAGCCACGCATCGCCGAAGCCGGAGCCGAAGCAGGTCGACGAGCCGATCGTCGCGCAGGATACCAGTCCGCCGACCACCATTCCACGGACTGCGGAAGCTGCGCCGCACCAGGAAATTGCATCACTCACGCTCACCGCTCCAGAAGCTCCCAGCGCAACCGCGAAATTGATCGCACCGGTTCCGGCAGTTGGGCCCGCGAACGCCGCCAAGCGCGCTACTACTGCGCCCGGTGTGACGGAAGCTGCGTCCGGTTCCACGCCCAGTGTGTATGCCTTGCGAAACGGCGCTGGGAAGATGAGCGTCATCGCCGGGCAGGGTGGCAATGCGGAAACCGAGGATGCGGTCGCAGCTGCGCTAGTGTGGTTGGCGAAGGCCCAATCCCGCGATGGCCGCTGGGACGCGGTGCAGTACGGCGGTGGTCGCGAGGAATTGGTGCTGGGCCAAAACCGCGGCGGGGCTGGGCGCGGCGCCGATACCGGCGTGACGGCGCTTGCGCTACTCGCATTTTTGGGCGCCGGTCACTCCCACCTTCAGGGACAATATCAGGACAACGTCCGTCGCGGGCTCGATTTCTTGCTGCGTTCGCAGGCCGCGGATGGGAACTTGTACGGCGACGCGACGCTGTACGCTCAAATGTACTGCCATTCGATGGCGACGTTTGCACTGGCGGAAGCTCAGGCGGTGAGTAACGATCGGCGACTCGACCCAGCCGTGCGCAAAGCCGTCAATTACAGTCTCGCGGCACAGAACACGTCGACCGGCGGCTGGCGGTATCGCCCCGGCGATACGGGCGACACTAGTCAACTGGGTTGGCAGATCATGGCGCTGGCGAGTGCCGAGCGGGCCGGCATTAAGCTGCCGGATATCACGTGGATTCGCGTGCAGCGTTTTCTGCAAACGGTGCAGCGTGGCAATAACGGCGGCTTGGCGAGCTACCGGCCCGACAGCCCGATGAGCACGTCGATGACGGCCGAGGCGTTTTACTGCCGGCTGATGCTGCAAGAGCTGGGGACGCCGACGTTGACCGATGCGGCGTCTGAGGAAGCTACGTCGCAATTGTTGGCGTCGTTGCCAAGCGCTGAGCGGACGAATCTCTACTACTGGTACTACGCGACGCTGGCCCTGCACCATCGGCGATCGGCGAATGAACCGGCTAGCGCGGCCTGGAGGAGATGGAACGACGCGATGATTGCCGCGTTAGTAAAGTCGCAAGCGGCCAGCGGCGAAGATGCCGGCAGCTGGGCAACAGAGACCATCTGGGGCGGCTACGGTGGCCGCGTATATACAACGGCGATGGCAACAATGTGCTTGGAGGTGTATTATCGATATGGACCGGCGCCTGAGAGCGAAGGCACACGATCGGCAGCGAGGCCACAGCCGATAGTACGGTAGTTCGGCCGTGACGTCAGGCGTTTCCCCGGTCGATATTCTCAAATCGCGCGCGGAGTCTCCTTGAATAGGAGTACCTTGATGCGAACGTGGCACGCGGACTGCCTGTCACGTTGATTAGGCGGCGATTCTCACCCGCACGTGAGGCAGTGGCACCACCACTACGGGGTGTGATTTTAGGCGTCGTTGGAGCGAATGCGTGGCCAATTCCAAGGCCGATGCGACGAGTTGGTTAAACGCTTCCTGCGGCCACACGTTGCCGGTGAGTTTTGCGGCTTCAGCATACACGCATGGGAAGGCGTGCGCTCGAATGTAACCGCGGAGCTCAGCACCAGACATCGTGTCTGCTTGCGAGCCCAAATTTCCCAGTACAGCTGCAAGGCTGCGGTCGGCGATTTCGCGCGCCAGTTGATCGTGCGATTTTGTATGTCGAGTCAATTTGGCGTTAAACATGACGCTATCCCCCAGGTCGTCTGAACTTGACCAAGTCCCCCTAATCGCTTAATTTTTAAGCAAGTTGAAGGCTCTTTTCAGTCGAAACGATTGTTGTGAGTTTTCGGTGCGGCGCCGTAGCCAAGTGGCTAAGGCATCGGATTGCAAATCCGACATCCCCGGTTCGAATCCGGGCGGCGCCTCTTTCAGCCACCTCGCAATCACTTGCGAGGTGGCTTTTTTATTGGCGTGGCCGCTGGACCGCAAGTGCGGCGCAGGCGACCTGTGCAATTCTTTGAGATTCCCGATGGGTGCACGGATTGCTAGCAAGTGAAATCGCCGAGGCTGCTAGTGGTAAGGGAGCTGCGGGCCACCTCCTGCTTGCGCAGCGAGCGTCGATCTGTGGCTCTGTATTTGCTTGATGGTGTTTGTGTGGGTAACTCACCTTGCCGGCAGCGGCGCGGCTGACTATCCTTCGCGGCCTTGTCTTCGCCCAGCTCAGTCTCTTCTCAATGGGCGATCGACTGCGAAGGAGAAACGATGGATCGTTCCCACGCTCGAATTGCCGTTGCTAAGCGTTGTTTCGTGCTTCTGCTTAGCGCCGTGTTGCTCGTGTCGAACACGGGATGCCCTGCGTTGATCGCGACGGGCATTTATGTTCTAGATGGCGGAAATTTGGCGCCGGCTGAATGCGACGGGTTGAAAGGCCAACGCGTGGTGGTCATGTGCAAACCACCGTCGTCGAACGAGTTTCGTCATGCGGGCGCTTCGCGCGCGATTGCTGCCAAGGTTAGCGAGCTGCTCGTAAAGAATGTGAAGAATGTCGACGTAGTCAATCCGCGCGAGGTCGACAACTGGGTCGACGAAAGCGATTGGGGTGACTTCCGCGAACTGGCTCAAGCGGTGCATGCCGACAAGGTCGTGCATATCGAACTGGAAGACTTCGAGCTGTTCAAAGGCAAGACTTTGTACCAGGGCCACGCCTCCGTAGCGCTCACCGTGTACGATATGAAGGACCACGGCAAGGAGATGTGGAACAAAAACATCGGCGAAGTACTGTATCCGACGAACAGCGGCATTCCGGCTCAGGACAAGCCCGTGCAGCAGTTTGAGCGGGAGTTTGTCGACATCGTGGCGAACCGCGTGGCGACGAATTTCTATCGCCATGATCCAAACGAAGCGTTCGCGATGGACGCGATGGCGAATCGGTGAAGCGCGGTCGAGCGGACTTGGGGCTGGGGACGGGAGCACCTGAGCCCACGTAGCTAAATTCTGGCGAATTCAGCTGCTCGGCGCGGCAGCTCACAGAATGTTAGAGCGGCGGCGGGTCGCGGCGGAGCTTCTTCGGCGGTTCGGGCTTGTCGGGGCGAGGCCGGTTGCGGTTCGCTTCTGCGCGGGCCACGCGGCCGGAGACATCGGTGAAGCGTTCCTGCCATTCCCAGCCGAGCGGGCGTTTCAGTTCTTTTTCGGCTTCGACCGCCCAAGGCGTGCCCTTGTGATCGGTCACGACGCGCGTGAGGTACTTTTTCGCGTCGTCGGCATCTTTCGCGAGCGCGCTGCTGATTGTGACCTTGTCCGTCGATCGCAACTCCCAAGTGTCACTCTTTTCATCCTTGAATTTGAGGCCCTGCTTGGCCGTCGCGAGGATAGCGTTGTAACCTTCGGTACGGACCTTCACAGCCAGCGTCCGGCCAAGGGCGAGGTCGAAGCCGGCCTGCCAGCGTGGCGTGGTGACCTTGGCACGATCGCGTTCGCCTTGGCGCAGGATCGCGGTCAGCGCTTCGATTTTTGGTTCGAGCCGGGCGGCTTCGCGCTGGGCGTCGGAAAGTTCGCGGGCAAACTGGCCATCGTCGATGCGCGGGAATCGCAGGCGGACGTTTTCCATCGAAGTCGTTGCCGAGAGTTGAGCCGCTTCCACCAGCGACGCGCAGGCCTTATTCGACTTCAGCAAGTCGAGGTACTGCTTCGCCGGCAAGTAGTCCGGGCGATAGTTTCGCATAACCCGCTCGTCGAAGAACAGCGAGAAGTAGCTAGACATCGCGGCCGACTCCCAGCGGTCGATGTGTTTGCCGGTCTTGCGGTCGGGGTGGACCGTGAAATACAGGCCGCCCGTTTCGTAACACAACCGGCTGAGGCCGAAGGGGCCAAAGCCAGAGTCCATTTGCTCTTCGTCCTCGGGCTTGCCGCCAAAGAGTAGTTTGATGCGTTCGGGCATGAGCGACTCGGGGCCTTGATGAACGGGGGCCCATTGCGGCGTTTGGTCGAACTTGGGATCGGGATCAATCCACTTCACATAGGCGGTTTCGCGGCCGAACGGGGCTGGGACGCCGATGACGTACACCGGCATTTCGTATTTGCGACAGAGGTCGACAGTGGCGTCGAGGGCCTGGACGTCGTCGCCGGCTTCGTCGGTGAAAATGACGATCATCACGTTCCGCCGCGGCGAGGCGAGTCGCTGGTGGCGGAATTTTTCAGCAATAAAGCCGACCGATTCAAACACGTTTTCGCGGCCGTCGCCTTGCGTGTCGTCGTCGATGCCGCGAACGGCGGCTTTGATTTCGTCGAGGTCGTCCGTCGGCTTGGGTGTCAACAGGTGAACGCTGCTGCCGAATTCGGCGATCGAAGTGAGCAGCGGCTTCTCGCCGTGTTGTCTAAAGGCCGCGTTGCCGGAGGCCTCGACAACGCCGAGCTCCTTGTACACGCGGTCGAACCGCTTGGCGATTGACTCGCGCTGCGGTTTGAGGCTGCCGCTTTGGTCGAAGAGCCAGGCCACGAGCGTCGGGCGCTCGTCGAGCGAGAGCAGGATTTCGTTCGTGATGCGGTCGACCGCGCCGGCGGCGCCGGTCGTGCCAACGCCGCCCGAGCCTTTCACGATCACGTTCTCAGGAATATTCGGGCCTTCGAGAATGGTGCGTGTGAAGTCTTGAACTTCGATTTGGCCAACGGCTGGAGTTGTCGTCGTTGGCGGGAGTTCGTAAGCGATTGTCGATTCGAGTGCCTGGTGGGGCGCCATGGGCCGGGCCGCTTCGAGGCCGCCACCGGAACTCATTGCGCCAATCTGGTCGTGCTCAGTTGGTGAAAAACCGAATTCCTGCGGTGCCGGAAGTGGAACAGCGTCGATTTCCGGCGGAGCGAGCGACAGCATGATTCGCTCACGGATCGGCGAGTAGAGCGTGAGCGAGGCCAAGATAAGGAGAGCGGCCAGATGGGCAATGAAGCTGACGGCCCAGGCTGAGAGTTTGCGCAACGGCCGCAGCTTGAGTCGCCATGCGCTCAGCTCCCACCAGCGTCGCGGATTCTCGACCGTGGCCACGACACGACCCTCACTGTTTCGTTGGCACAGTTGTCAACCGGAGGGCCGCGACCTGTGGGGGTCGATCGGCCATCCTACCTATTCTCAGTAGCGACGGCGTTTTCGGCAACTATCGCGTCACGAGGATGTTCGGATTTCGTCGTCCGGGCGGATTCGTTTGCCGGCATGTTCCTGCTTATAATAGTCCGCGGCTCCCAGGGAGCATCGACACTTTGGAGGAATTCCTCAATGGGTTCGTGCCGGAAATTCGGTTATTGGCTGTGCGTTTTGGGAGTCGTATCCGCGACGATTGCTCCGGCGTTTGGCCAAGGCAACGACGCCGGCGGGGCCGAGCCGGTGTCATTGACGACGTCGGACGGTGTGCAGTTGCGGCTGACCTATATTCCTGGTTCGGCTCGCAAGGGCACCGACCAGGCGAAGCAGACGACGCCGGTCGTCATGCTGCACGATTTCAAGAGCACGCGAACCGTGTTTATGCCACTAGCGGCGCAGCTGGCGGCCGCGGGGCAGGGTGGCGCTCAGAGCCCGTCGTTTGCTGTGATCCTGGTCGACATGCGGGCGCACGGCGAGAGCACGAAGCAGATTTCACCCCAAGGCGGCGTGGCCGACCTCGACGCGGCGAAGCTTTCGAAGGAAGGCCTGTATGCAATGGCGAGCTTGGACATGGAAGCCGTACGTAATTTCCTGGTCGAGAAAAACGACGACGCCGAGCTGAACCTAAACAAGCTATGCATTGTGGGCTCGGGGCTTGGGGCCGGGGTGGCGGCCAATTGGGCCTTGCAGGATTGGTCGGCGCCGCCATTAGCCGTCGGCAAGCAAGGACAGGACGTGAAAGCGATCGTGATGATTTCACCGCGGTGGTCATACAATGGCCTGACGATGGAAGACGCGATGAAGTCGCTGCTGCTCAAGAAGAACGTAGCGTGGATGCTGATCTACGGCGCGCAAGACCAAAAGCTCAAGCCCGATTTTCAGCGCATTGAAAAACAAATCGAGCGCGTGCACCCGGAGTTGAAAAAGACGGGCGGACAGGGAACTCGAGGGTTTGAAGTCAGCCCGCTGGCTTCGAGCTTGCAGGGCGATTCGCTACTCTCGAAGTCCGGCGACGTCGTCAACGGCCAGATCGTAAAATTCCTGACCGAAAATGTCGCGGCGCTCAAGTTGCCGTGGACGAATCGCACGAAGAAGCTTCCGTAGCGAGTCTCAAGCGGATGCGATCGAGACGAAACTTCTATTCAATTGCCACGGGCGACGTGAGCTGAGCTTGCGGCGCCGGCTGGTTTTCAGGCTCGTACGAAAGTGCATGGCGAATCGGCACTAGGTTGCCACTCGCTGCCTGGCGGATAGTCGCCTCGTTTACTTCACCGAGGCGACGGCTTTGGCGGCTCCAAGCGTTACGCAATGCTCGATCGGGTATTCTTAGTTCTGCGCCGATCGGCAGCAAGTTGGGATCGGAGAGCACGTGGCGGTTGAATTCGAAAATCTCCTTGCTGCGGAGCGGGTCGCCAAGGTACTGATTGGCGAGCATTTCGAGCGAATCCCCATCTTCTACAATGTGCGTGCGAGGCGATTCTTCCTCGTTGGCAGTTGGCCATGGCGGCGGAGCGACGCTTTGGTTGTCACCGACTTGCTGCGGCGCGGTGTACGCGGCATGAGCGGCCGGCGTGGCGGTGGTTGCGGCGTTGTAGCTGGTTGTCAGCAACTGCTGGCTCGGTGCCTGCGGCTCTGCGGATGGCCGGTCGAACGTGTTTCCGTTAGTGCCACTGGTGTTGGCGGTCGGGTAAGGATCGTCAGCGGGCGTACTGGCAAGCAACTCGGTGGCGACAGTTTCAACCGGCGGCATGCGGCGGATCGTGGCCGGGCTGCGCGGTTCGTTGCCGATGGCTCGCGGAGCCTCGTCGCGCAATTTGGCGACGGGCGTGATGTCATCGGCCACTCTCAACGTTGGCCGGGCGACATCGGGCTCACGCGCGACGGAAGGCACATCAGCCAAATCGCTAATTGTGGTTGGTCGAATGGGCGTCGCTGAAATTGGCGCCAATGAGGACAGGAGTGCCGGGGCACCTGGAGCAGACGACGAACCGACTTCGGCTTTCGGCGATTCTGGCACGAGCTTCACCGTGGCGGCTACATCTGCATCGGTTTTCGTCCCAAGCGGCGGAGCAGAAAACAGAATCGGTTGAGGCAGTGATGGCTTGGTGGCCGACTGCAGCAAAGCTTGCTGATTCGGCTGGCCGAGCAAATAAGCGACGCCCAAGCCTGTGCCCATGAGGGCCACGGCGATGAATACTTTACGCACTGCAGACACGGATCAACCTCGTGATCGAGCGGATTTGGCGTCACCAGCCCGGGTGAGCCAAATTCGTCTGGCGATAGTTCGTCCGTGAACGTGCATCGAGACCGGCGGAGATTCGCACGGTCTGCACTATTCTTCGTCACGCCGAGGCCGGCAGTTCGCGCCGGAAGATATAGCCGCCGCCATTTTCTTGGCCGGCGGTTACACCTTCTCCGTGTAGGGAAGGATTGCACGGCTGCTAAACTTTGAGGTGTGCAACGACGACGCAATTTGAAGCGGTTGCCAAATGCGCTGCCGGCACTTCGATTGTCTTATCGTGCTGGCTGCATGCGTCCGGTCGAGGTAGCTGGCGCTTCTGGCACCGATGCCGCGCTCACACCACTGAGCCACAGCAGCACTGGTGAGGCGACGTAGATCGAGCTGTACGTGCCGACAACCACGCCCACCAGGAACGAGTAAGCGAAACTGTGCAGCCCGGCGCCGCCGTAGATGTACAGCACCACCACGACGATGAACACCGTGAACACGGTCAAAATGGTTCGGCTGAGCGTTTGATTGACGCTATCGTTGACCATTTTCGCAGTGAGTTGCGGAGTCTTGCCGCGAATCTCACGCAAGCGGTCGAAAGTAACAATCGTGTCGTTCACCGAGTAACCGATGATCGTGAGCAGAGCCGCGACAATGGTGAGATTGATCTGGAAGGCGTCGATTTTTAGGGCGGCCGCCAGTCCTGGCACGGCATTTACGATGTACGCACTGAGGGCGATCATACCGACGGTCATCAAGACATCGTGAATGAGCGCGACGCCCGCGGCGATGCCGTAGGCGGGCTTCTGGAACCGTAGCCACAAGTAGATGACCATCGCAATCAAGCTCAGCGTAATGGCGTACACGGCTTGGTATTGCATGTTGGTCGACACGCGTCCGCCGATCGTGTTGGCGAGCGGGAATAAGGTGGTGGCTTGCAGATCGGCCTGAAGCCTCTCTAGCACTTGCTGGGTACCGTCAGCATCGAGGCCGGCGAGGCGCGCCGTCCATTCGTTGTAGCGCACGCTACTTCCCGGCCGTAAATTCGGGTTCGTAAGCGCGACCTTGACACCGGATTTGCCAAGTTTTTCCAGCGTCGTAATGATCTGTTCCTGAAGCGCGTCGTGACTCATGCCGCCTTCTTCCTGGTATTCGGGACCAGGATTCACGACCAGCTTGGCCTCGGTGCCAGACAGTTCGCCCGTCATTGGTTTGAGGTCGCTAAATTGCAGCGAGTACTTCTTAAGCTTCGGGCCGAATTTCTCTTCGATTAGCTTCTTCACGTTGTCGACCGATTGTTCGCTCGTATCGATCGTGTAGCCAGTGTTCTTTTCGCCCCGCTCGACTACGAGCAGGTTCTTGTCTCCCAATTCAGTTTGGTCGAGCGTGCTACGCACTTCCGCGAGCGACATCTTGTCTTTTTCGTTCAGCGTGAACGTGACGGAGGTGCCGCCGGTGAAGTCAATATCGAGGAGGGACGAACCGCGGTAATAGCAGGCGATCATGCCAATCGCGATCAGTCCCCACGATGCTGATAGGAAGTACCAACGATACCGCAAGAAGTCGAAATTCGGCTTCGAGAAGATATGCATCATCTTGAGGTGCTTGATCCAGCCGCGGCGTTCGGAGATATCGAACATCAGCCGGGCAACGAAAATGGCGGTGAACATGCTCGTGAGAATGCCGAGCACCAGGGTGACGGCGAAGCCTTTCACCTGATCGGTGCCGATGTAGAACAACACGATGCCGGAGATAATCGTCGTTAGGTTTGAGTCGATGATCGCGCTCATTGCGCGGCCGAACCCGTTGCGGATGGCCATGCGGAGCGCGGCGCCGCTTTCGAGTTCTTCGCGAATGCGTTCGTAAATCAGCACGTTGGCGTCGACGGACATACCGACGGTAAGCGCGAGACCGGCGAGACCCGGCAGCGTGAAGGCTGCTTTGATGAGCACCATCAGGGCGAGCACCATGAGCAGGTTCAGCGTCAGCGCGATGCACGCGACGACGCCGGCAAATCGGTAATACACGATCATGAACACCACGACGCCGATCATGGCGGCGATGATGGCCCGCTTGCCTTGCTCAACGGTCTGGCCGCCGAGTGTGGGGCTGATGATTTCCTGGCTGATTGGAGTCTTGTTGAGTGCGGCGGGCAGGCTGCCGGCGTTGAGGATTTCGACGTTGAGTTCGACTTCGCGGTCAGTCATCGAGCCGCCGCTGATCATGCCGCGATCAGAGATCGCAGTGCGGATCGTCGGTGCATTCACGAGCTTGTTATCGAGCAGGATGCCGAGGCGGCGGAATTTCTCGGGCGTGGCCGGGTTCGGGGTGTTTTGGCCGGTGAGCTTTTGGAAACGAGTTGCGCCCGCGCTGTTGAACGAGAAGTGGACGGCCGGGCCGCCATGCTCGTCCATACCCTTCGTGGCCGATGTGAGGTAATCACCAGTGACATTGAGCGGGTCGATAAGGACCAAAGCTTCCGCGGTGTCGCCGGCCTGGCGTTTAGCCATGTAGCCTTCCTGCGTCACCGGGCCAAATTCATTCACATCGTACGGCACCCAGCGGGCGACGATTTCCTCGCCCTGTTTGAGTTCTTTTTGGGTTGGCTCCAGCAACTTGGCACGATCGATGATTGATTTGTCTTTGGTGAACGTGGGATCGGCGACGATACGGAACTCCAACTGGCCAAGGGCGGTGATCTTTTGCTTCACGAACTCCATTTCGTCCTGGCCGACCTGCGGAATGATGATCTCCACCGCGGGGCCGTATTCGCGAATCGTGATTTCCTTTGTGCCATCAGGATCGAGACGTCGCTTGAGCGAGCCAATGAGTTCGTTTACCGAGAATTCTCGGCCACCGCTTTTTACCTGTTGCGGAACGCCCTTTTGCTGTTGCGCGCTAGTTTGTGTGACTTTAGGAGCATCCTGCAATTCGTAGATCAGCGTGATGCCCCCAGCGAGGTCGGGCCCATATTTGAATTGGCCGAAGACGCACACCAAGATTGAACCGGCGAGGATGCCGAGCGTGAGGCTGATTTTCCAGGCGTGATCAGGCATCCGCCACATGTCGGCGAGGTAGTTGCCGATGAGGATGGGCACGACGAAGAGCGCGACGATGATCGCCAAGAGAAGCCAGGGGCTCCAGCCGGATTCATCAGGGTTTACGCCAACCTTTTCGGCAGCCTTGGCTGCTGCAGAAGGCTCGCTCTTACCCGCTGGCATTTTTGAGTCGCTTTGATCTTTTTTCTCGGCATTGGAAACGGTCGATGCCGGCGCGTCTTTAGAAGGCGGCGCTGTAGAAATGTTGGCGGCGCCGTTCGGGGTAGCTGGCGCTTCGGCTGCAGGCTTTGCCTCCTTGGCTTCGGCGGCGGGAGCCGCCTTCGTATCGGCCGGCGGCGTGTCCGTTGTCTTCTCTTCGGACTTAGCGGCAGGCTGCTCGGTTGCCGGTGGAGCAGCAGGTTCGGCCGTTGTTGTTTTTTCTTCTGTCGCTGCTGGAGACGCCGCGGATTGCGCCCCACAATTGGCCGTATTCATGCACGTCGCGGCGATCACCGCTGCTGCCAACATCCAACTGAATCGAAACCGCTTGCTACTGTCGTTCATCTTCCACTCATCCCGCCCGCAAATGATTGTGCGGACGACTTGTTATGATTTAGTTCCGCTTGCCGCGGCTTGGTCGTCCTCGTCGGAGAGCACGCGAGCGATTGCCGACATGTTCACTCGCAACTTGGTGCCGGTCGCCTCGTCGACACGGATCGTAAGCCGCTCCACATCGCGTTGCACGTTGGTCACGACGCCGTGAATGCCGCCGATCGTGACGACGCGTTCGTTTTCTTTCAGATTGCTGATTCGATCACGCAGCGCCTGTTCGCGTTTTTTTTGCGGGCGCAACATGATGAAGTAGAACAGAATGCCGGTGACCAACACCATCAGCAGCAGCTGAGGGCCGGGCCCGGCAGGTGGCTGTTGGCCCTGGGCACCAGCCCCCGCCGGCGCACTATCCTGTGCCAGCATCAACAGATGGCAAAAATGAGCGATCACTGAACGCAAATCCGTGAGAAAACAGCCCTGGCGCCAGAGCGCAGAACGGCCAAGCCGGCCGCGAGGCAGACCGTCGCAATCGACGGGGCGTTCATCATAAGGTCAAGCGCCGTAAGGGACAAGGGCGGGTGACGGTGAATGACGAGCGACTAAATGACGACTGGCGCCCTGGCCACGCAGGCCGTATGCATAGGGGTGGCGTTCGTGAGTCGGTGTGCGATGCTCGTCATTGGTCGTTCGTCGTTAGCCCCGCCTCCCAGCCTTGCCGATGTTCACTTAGGAAGCCGGCGAAGCGGTTTTCAGCAATGGCTTGGCGAGCGGCGGTCATGAGCCGTTGGTAGTAGGTGAGATTATGAATCGAGACCAGCATCGGTCCGAGCATTTCGTTGGCTTGAAAAAGATGCCGCAAGTACCCCCGACTGTGGCGGCAGGCGCGGCACGGGCAGGTGGGGTCGAGCGGTTCGCGGTCGTGCTGGTGTTGTTGGTTGCGCAGCCGCACGGGGCCAGCGTCGGTAAATGCTAGCGCGTTGCGTCCGTTACGCGTTGGCATGACGCAATCGAACAGGTCGACGCCGCGGGCAATGCCCTCGAGCAAGTCGATCGGCCGACCGACACCCATGAGGTAACGCGGCCGATCATTGGGCAGCAGCGGCGTGGTGACATCGAGAGCTGCATACATTTCGGCGGGGGGTTCGCCGACGCTGAGGCCGCCGATGGCGTATCCGAGAAAATTGAGTGCTACCAGTCGCTCGGCCGATTCCGCGCGGAGTTCGGCATCGAGGCCGCCCTGCACAATTGCAAATTGTGCCTGGTCGGCGCGAGTCGCCGCGGCCTGGCAACGTTCGGCCCAGCGAAGGCTGCGGCGCATTGCGTCGGCAACAATTTCGCGGTCGTTCGGCAGCGCGACGACATGATCGAACACCATTGCCACATCGCTGCCAAGGGCTTCTTGGATCGCGATGGAACGCTCCGGCGTCAGTTCGATGAGTGCGCCGTCGATGTGCGAACGAAATCGCACGCCGGTTTCGTCGATCGTGGCTCGCTCGGCAAGGCTGAAGACCTGAAAGCCGCCGCTGTCGGTAAGGATTGGGCCGTCCCAGCCCATGAACGTGTGCAGACCGCCAAGGGCGGCCACGGTCTGTTCACCAGGCCGGAGAGCGAGATGGTACGTGTTGGCGAGGATCATCTGCGCGCCGGTTTCGCGCAGGCGATCAGGGTCAACGCCTTTTACCGTGCCGAGCGTGCCGACGGGCATGAACGCGGGCGTTTCGACAATGCCATGGGGCGTGGCGAACTTGCCGAGGCGGGCGCTCGTAAGGGTGTCGTTGTAAAGAAGTTCGAAGGCGAAGGCCGGGCCGTTCATCAATTGGCAATCGTGTGGTGCGAAGCGCAGGGCGATGAAACGGGGCCGCGGACGGCCCGGCTCGCGGGAGGGGGGAAACGCACGCGACGGCGCGGATCAGTCGCCGCGGAGCTTCAGACCTTGAATGGTGAGCTTTTCGCGCACTTCGTTAAGACTCGTGACGCCGAAATTCTTGCACTCGAGCAGGTCGTCGCCCGTGCGCCGTACGAGTTCGCCAATGGTCGACAAACCCAAGCGGACCATGCACTTGCGGGCCCGGACCGAGAGGTTTAGATCAGCGATTGGCCGGTCGAGCAGAGCCCGTTCGTCAGCGGAAAGCAGTTCGGGGTCGTAAGCGGGTTCTTCTTCGCGGATCTGATCGGCGAATTGACCGAGCTCCAGGCCTTTCGACTGCAGCATTTCGCGAATTTCGACGAGCGACGTTTCGCCGAAATTCTTGCTGGCGAGAAGCTCTTGCTCGCTGGTGCGGGTGAGGTCGCCGAGCGTCATGATGCCCATTTTTTGCAGGCAATTGCGGCTGCGGACTGAGAGCTCAAAATCGGTGACCGGGATGCCAAGCACTTGGCTGAGGCGATCCTGGCGACGACGCGCGTCCTCATCGTAGTACATGTCGCGAGCGGCATCGGCGTCTTTGGCGAACAGGCGTGCCCGGGGATGATCCGGGAAGACATCGAGGATGCGCCGGTAGCACTGCCGAGCCTTTTCGTAGTGCTGCATATCTTCGTACAGTACGCCGAGGTTGAGCAGCGTGCCCACGTGGGTCGGAAACTGGCTGGCGGCACGCTCGTACAGATCGCGGGCGTAGCTGTCGTTGCCGTGGCGGTCGTTTTCGAGTGCAAGGCCGAACAGCGCGCCAGCATGCGTGTTGTCCGCAGCGACGGCACGCTCGAGCAGGGCCACGACCTCGCTGGGATTGCCGCCGAGGGCGGAGACTGTCGCAGCACGTTGATAGAGGTATTCGGCCGTTTGTTCGACCGCGCCCGAAAGTCGATTCAATACTTCGACGGCTTCCTGCGAGCGGTTGTTGTACCGCAAGGCTTCGGCCTTCGCGAGGGCGACCTGATCGCGGGAGTAGCCGGCCTTCTCGGCCGATTCGTAGGCCGTGAGAGCCTCGGCGTATTTGTCGAGAGCGAGATACGCTTTGCCAAGATAGAAATGCGTGAGTGCTCCGCCGTCGCTGTGGGCCAGCATTTCGATTGAATCACTGTAACGTCCGAGCAAATAGAGGCACACGCCCAATCGCGCCGTCGTGGCGGGACTGCGGTTGGGTTGATTCTCAAGTTCGGCAGCCGCTTCGCGGAGCTCGCGATAATTTGAATAACTTTTGCCGATCGCCCCTACGATTTGCACAATTTCGTTCGGGCCAAACGCACTCGGCGAAAGGACAATCTGCTTGACGACGGATTCAGTGCCAATCGACATGTCGAAGAATCTCCAGTCCAACTCGTAAGAGCGAAGGCCTCGCCCTTCGTAACTACTTGCCTACATGGAGCCGCCGAAACCAAGTCCGCCTGCAACTTCCCTGCCCGGAAAGTCGCAACAGGCAAACTCAAATGCGGCCAGACAGCCCCCCGGCCGAGCCAGGAGCTTTTAAGGTTGCATGCTCCGAGAAGCCAAATCTTACAAGAGCCAGCGGTCGGAGTCGAACCGACAACCCCCGCATTACGAATGCGGTGCTCTGCCGATTGAAGCTACGCTGGCAGGCTCTAGCGAATACTCCCCGGAGGAAGAACCGGGTATGGCGACCAGCGTTGGCTGGCAGCCGAGCCCATCATTCTACACCACGCCTATTCGGCTGGGAAACCCCGTTGCCGTAAAGGTTTTAGGGCACGTTAGGGCCAGAGTACCGCGGGGGTCACGGCTGATTTGGCCGTTCGCAGTGAAATGGCAAAACCGTGCGCGGTCACGGCTATCTCCGCAGGTTGTTTCGCGAATACCGAGTGATTACGCTATGCTGCATTCCGCCACGGCCTGTTAAGTTCTCTAACGGTGCTGTGGCGACGGCGGCTCGGTTCTTATCCTTATTGGAGGCGATTCCCCATGGCTGTTTCGCGACGAGCGTTCCTGGCAACCACCGCGGCTGCGGTGTTGGCGACTCGCACTGGAGCACGTGCCAGCGTGAGCGATGCCAATAGCCGCATTCGCATGTGCACGATCGGCTTTAATGGGCAGGGCGGTTCGCATATTCGCGATATCCTCAAGCTGAAGGACGAAGCCGAGTACGTGGCCCTGTGCGACGTGGATGCCGATGTGCTCGAACGCGGCGCGAAGTTTGTGGAAGAAGCTCAAGGCAAGCGGCCGAAAACGTATCGCGACATCCGCGAGGCCCTGCAAGACAAGGATATTGACGCGGTCACCATCGCGACGCCGAACCATTGGCATTCGCTCGCCGCAATTTGGGCCTGTCAGGCAGGGAAGGACGTGTACGTCGAAAAGCCGATGTCGCACAGCATTTACGAAGGGCGGCAGGTCGTAGCGGCAGCGAAGAAGAACGGCCGCATCGTGCAACACGGCACGCAGAGCCGGGCCGACGCGACGCTCATTCGCGACATGAAGTTGATGCATAGCGGGTTCATTGGCGACATCGTCGAATCGCGCGGCTATGTTTACAAGAACGGCAACCGCGGCGCGATCGGCCATGGCAAGCCGGGGCCGGTGCCGTCGAATCTCGATTGGAAGTTGTGGCAAGGGCCGTCGACCGATCGCGAGTTTATGATCAACGTCGACCGCAAGAAGCCCGGGCTGTATGTGCATTACGATTGGCACTGGTTCTGGGAATACGGCAACGGCGAGATCGGCAACCAGGGCGTGCACGAGATGGACATCGCCGTGTGGGGCCACAACCATGGTCTGCCGGTGAAAGTGTATAGCTCTGGCGGCCGGTTCGGCCTGAACGACGACGGTCAGACGCCGAACACTCAAGCGACGACGTTCACCTACGCCGACGGGACGATTCTTACGTTCGAGGTTCGCAACCTCGGTTCGTTCGAAGAAGCTGACGCAGGTAACTGCAGCAATAGCTTTTTCGGCACGAAGGGTTACTATGTGCGGAAGAAAGGCTTCTTTTCGTACGACAACCAACCGATCGCCGTCGACGAGCCCAAGCCGGATGGCGGCAGCAAATGGTCCTACTTCTTCCGTGCGATCCGCTCGCGCAAAGAGAGCGATATGTCGGTCTCGACGCTCGATGCCCATCGCTCGTGCGTGCACTGCCATTTGGGCAACACGGCGTATCGGCTGAAGCGGTCACTCGAGTTCGATCCGGAAACCGAACGCTATAGCGACGAGGAAGCGAACAAGTACCTCAAGCGGGAGTACCGCAGCGGTTTCGAAGTGCCAGAGTTGGCATGACATCGCCCCGCCTCAACGCAACGGTGTTTCCGACAGCCCCCGGCTCTGCTGGGGGTTTTTTATGGCAGGGCCGCACTGCCCACCTACCGCTTGGACTCGAGTTCGATCGCCCGCAGCACTTTGAGTGGATGATCCGTTTGGATGACATCGATGCCCCAGCGGATCGCTTGGCGGTAGTCGTCGAGCGTCTCGTGTGGGCCGAGTGCGTCGGAAAACACTTGGATCCCGGCGGCATGGCAGCGGTCGATAAGGGCCTTCGATAGGATCGACCATTCCGTGTCGAAGCCAAATGGCTTGAGCGTCGCGAGCCTGTCGACATCATCCGCGCTTTTGAGCGGCAGCAGCATTCTGATTTGGGGCTCCAGCCTCTGGAGTTGCCGTCCATATTCAGCTGATTGATAGACAACGTGTCGCTTCATGAGGCCGTGTTTGCGGATCGCTGTGAGGAGGGCGTCGGGCGCGATATCTTTCGCATCCAGATACACTGAGGCGTGATCGCCCAGCGCGGCCAAGCCTTCGTAAAATGTTGGCACCCGCGTTTTGGCGTATTTCTTACCGAACTTCGCGCCGGCATCGAGCTTCGCGATATCCTCGGCGCTGTGTTGTCGCACCGGGCCGGCGCCATTCGTAGTATCGTCGACGGTTGCGTCGTGCATGAGCACGAATTTGCCATCGCTCGTGGTGCGGATGTCGATTTCGATATAATCAGCGCCGAGCGCGGCAGCGGTCTTAATCGCGGCCGCCGTATTTTCTGGTGCGTAGCGATTCGCGCCGCGATGGCAGGCGATTTTCACAGGGAAATCCTTGATTCGTCGACGGATTTCTACGGCCCGCAGCCCCGCCGGGTCGTCGGTTTGCAGCCAGTCGACGCCGGCGTCGATCATCTTGTTCCACGTCGCCGCGTTATCCCAGCGTTCGCCGAGCACCTTGGCCTCGACCTTGACGCCGCGGTCGTGAAATTCACGGCAGCGCTCGGGTGTGACATCGTCGGCGTCAAGTTCGACTGCCGCAGGATCAGCCGCCTTTACGAAGTCGGCGAGCGGCATCTCGCTCGGGCGGAACTTAGTCATCGTCGCGATTGCGCCGCTCGATGCCGCGTGCACTTTCCCTAACATCGCGGGCTCGTCGAACACGACGACTTGCGATTCCATCGCTGCCGTGCGAATTTCGCGAACCAGCATCTCTGGTTCGATTTGCTTGCAGTCGAGATACAAGTTGACTTTGCCCTTGGCAGCCGCAAGCACTTCGGCAAGAGATTGCAGCCGCACACCGGCGAATCGCGGCGCAAACCATGATCCAGCGTCGAGTTGCTTCAACTCCGCGAGCGTATGGTCGGAGATCCGTCCGCGGCCGTTCGTCGTCGAGTCGATTAAATCGTTGTGAATGACGACGTGCTGGCCGTCCTTGGTAAGTCGCACGTCGACTTCCGCCCATTCAATGAAGTCATCCGCACAGGCGAGCACGGCCTGCAAGCTATTCTCGGGAGCGAGCATCGCCATGCCACGATGGGCCATCACCTGGACTGGCCGCGGCGGGTCGACAGACTCAAAGAACTTGAAATGCGACTGGGCCACAGCGGATGATGTCCCCAACAGACACGCTGCAAAAACGAATACGTACTTCATCGATTTGGTTTAGCCGCCTAATAGGACCAATAAGGATCGCCCATCGAAGAAATCAACCACGAGGACACAAAGAGCACCAAGAAGATAGATTGTAACGAGCCTCGTCTGTATTCTTCGTGTCCTTTGTGCCCTTTGTGGTTAAATTCATTGAGGGTCTGCCCGCTACTCGTCTTAATGGGAGTGTCTGCAATGATGCGTGATTGGCTAGTGCGGAAGCATATCGGCATCTTCACCGTAGCTGCATTCGTAGTTGGGTGCGGGGCAGGGCAGGCCAGTGCGGCGGAACTGCGCGCGGGCGTTGCGCGGATCGACATCACGCCGCCGCTGAGTTTGAAACCGCCACTGGGGGGGTACGGTGCGCGCTTGAATCGCCCGGCACAGGGCGTGCACGATCGCATCTTTGCGAAGGCTCTCATCTTAACAGACGGACGGCGAAAGTTCGCACTGATCACGGCAGATATGCTCGGCTTTGCGCTGCCGTTCAAACCGGATTTCCTTAAGCAAATCGCCGACCAGGGGTGGTCGGCCGAGAACGTGATGCTATTGCCCAGTCATTCGCACACGTCGGTGGAGATGAATGCCCTCAATCCGCGAAACGACGTGAACATACCTCAAATTGGCATTCACGACCCCGCGCTCTACGAATTCGAACTGCAGAAGTTTGCTGAACTTGTGCGGCAGGCTGAGCAAAAGCTCGAACCGGTTTCAATCGGGTCCAGCAGTCGGCGCGTTGAAGGTTGGAATCGGAATCGTCGGGAAGAGGGCGGCATCGTAGATGATGAACTCACAGTTACGCGAGTCGACACGACCGCTGGCAAGCCCTTGGCCGTGCTTGTCAACTTCACAGCCCACCCGACATTCATGAGCGAGCACGAAATGTTGTTCTCTGGCGACTGGCCGGGGGCCCTGCAACGCACGCTCGAAGCGGCGCTCGGGCAGGGCATCACGGCGATGTACTACAACGGCGCTGAGGGCGATCAATCGCCAGTCGCTCGCCGAGACAGCGGCGACAGCCCATGGGAACGCTCTGCGCGCTTCGGCCTGGAACTCGGCATCGTTGCAGCCGATTTGTGGAAGACGACGCCGACTGCTCGCGATGTGGCCTTCGGTTTTCATTTGCAGGAGCTTAAGCTGCCCAAGCGGCGGTGGCATCCAGAGTTCATGGCCACTGGCGGCAAGGAGTATGGGCTGTCTGAAAACACGGCAGACGCGCTGCTCGCTAGGCTTTGGCCATCGGAAACCACGAGTGGCGCGCTGCGACTTGGCGATTTGGTGATCGTCGGCATTCCCGGCGAAATGGCGGCCGCGCTTGGGCTCCGTACAAAGGCGGAAGTGCGCGCGGCGCTGCACGTCGAGCACGCCGTGATCGGCGGAATCGCGAATGAGTGGATCAGCTACATCCTCAGTGCCGAATCATACCTGCAGGGTAGTGGTTATGAAGCCAGCATGAGTTTCTACGGACCAGAACTGGGTGACTGCATCGTGAAAGGCGCTGTGAAAGGCGCGTCTGAACTAACAGCAAGCGAGCCACAGGCAGTTCAGCCATAGGGATATGCTATGGCAATTCCTTGAGTCGGATGTTGCGGAATTCGACGGGATCCGTGTGTCCGCAGAATCCGAAATGCCCCTCGGTGCGGGCAGCACCTGGATGGGCTTTGCCGTCGATCGGCTTTTGACGGACCTTGGCCACATCAACATTGAGGATTTCGTAGCCGTTGAGTTCGACGATGATGTTGTCGCCGTTGACGGTCACCTCTTCGAAGTTCCAGTCGCCGACGGGGCGGAGAAATCCAGGGCGTGAAGGAGCCAGACCGTATAGGCTGCCGCAAAACTGATACTCGTG
The DNA here is from genome assembly GCA_046349975.1 of Pirellulales bacterium. Lineage (GTDB taxonomy): Bacteria > Planctomycetota > Planctomycetia > Pirellulales > Lacipirellulaceae > JABDGM01. The sequence continues at coordinate 21,416 of JAXMBH010000023.1, read as the reverse complement.
CAGGTCCTTGTAGACCGGCGCTGTGTCGTCGAGGATTTGCAGTTCCATGCCGTCATACGCGCCATCGCCGCAGTCATCGGGCGTGCGAATTGCCAGGCCATTGTTGCCGGCCGGCGGCAGTTTGAATTCCAACTGGACCGCGAAGTTTTTGTACGTCTTCTCGGTTTGCAGCACGCCACCTTTGCCTTCTTTGCAGCGGATCGCGCCGTTTGCGACTTCGTAGTTCTCGGTCGCGTGGGTCCAGCCAGAAAGATCTTTGCCATTGAATATCGGTTTGAACTCGGCCTGCTCACCTTTGACTTCGCTCAAGATCTTGTTTGATTCTTCGCTGGAAAGCTCGCGCACGAACACGTTGCGGAAACGGGTTTCCGAGCCGTGCGTTTGCAGATAAATCGGGCCGCGGTTGTACACTGGGATGCTCGGGTCGTAGTAATTCTCCATGATGACGTTATCGACGACCTTCTTGCCGTTAAGCTTCACAAACACATACGGCCCGACCATCCGAATGTACATGCGATTCCATTCGCCGATCGGGTTATCGGCCCGAACCAGCGGATCGCGCTCGTGTTTCTTGTTGTTCCACAATCCGCCGGAGCCTTTGTCGGCGCCGAGTGGAATCGCCTTCTCGTTCGTAGGATCCCAGATTTGCACCTGCGGCACGCCGCGAAGGTAGATGCCGCTGTCGCCTTTCGGACCGATCTTCCAATCGACCCACATTTCGAAGTCGCCGTATTCCTTGGTGGTGGCGAGGTACGGATCGTGACCATCGCTCACAAGTTGGCCATCCTCCACCTTCCAATGCTCCTTGATGCCATCCAGCATCTTCTTCTCGTGCTCGGCACGTTTGTCGCCCTCCAGCGCCGCCACCTTCTTTGGGTCTTCTGTCAGAGCGCCAGTCCAATCGTTGAAGTCCTTGCCATTGAAGAGCGCGGTAAAGCCCTGCGGCGGCTTGTTGTTCTCCTGGGCAGTCGAAGTCGACGCGAGCGATAGAGCGACGCCTGCCGCGAGCACGATGTAGGAGCCAAGTTGCCGATTGCGATTGGGACTCATCATGGTGACACCTGAGAGAGGGAAGGTGGGATGATCAGGAGGGAAGCGTTGATTCTAGTTTGGGGACCGTAAGGCTGGAAGCAGCCGAATGTTGCCAGTCAGCCTTTCGCGGGGTTAAAGTAGACGCCTGGAGGATCATCATCATGACGTTGGCATTCAATCGACGGCATTTCTTGCAGGCTTCAGCGGTAGGCGCCGCTGGCCTCGCGTTTGGGCGATTTAGTTTTGCCGCGGTCGACAAGAACAGCAAGTTGCGCCTGGCAGCCGTGGGCACCGGCGGCAAAGGCGAGGACGACCTGCGCAACATCAGCGCGAGCCCGCGCGTGGAAGTTGTGGCGATCTGCGATGTCGATGATTCACAAGGCCACCTGGGTTGGGCCGCAGAACGGTTTCCGAAGGCGGAACGGTTCAGCGATTTCCGCCGGTTGCTCGATAAGGCGAGCACATTCGACGCGATCAGCGTTTCCACACCCGATCACATGCACGCGCCGATCGCGCTGGCGGCAATGGCGCTCGGTAAACATGTGTTCTGTCAGAAGCCGCTAGCTCATACGGTACACGAAGCGCGGCTCATGCGAGAAGTCGCTGAGAAGAACAAACTCGTCACACAGATGGGCAACCAGATTCAATCGCACCATGCGTACCGCAACGCGGTGAAGCTAGTTCACGACGGCGCAATCGGAAAAGTGCGCGAGGTGCACTCATGGCAGGCCGGCAACATGGGATGGCTGATCGTGGAGAAGACACCGACGGATGGTGACCCAGTGCCGAAGTCGTTGCAGTGGGACTTATGGTTGGGCGTCGCGCCAGAGCGGCCGTACAAGGAGCGCCTATATCATCCGCAAAACTGGCGGGCGTGGCAGGATTTCAGCACGGGCCAGTTAGGCGACTTCGGCTGTCACATTTTGGATCCCGTCTTCATGGCCCTCGGTCTCACCGCGCCGACGACAATCGAAGCTGAAGCGCCGGCATTAAATAAGGACACGTGGGCGCCGAGGAGCAAAGTTGAGTATCAATTCCCCGGCACCGAGCGGACCGCCGGCGAGTCGATCACCGTCACTTGGTACGACGGAGCTGGCCACAAACCGAAAAAAGACAGCTTAGGCCTACCCGAAAAGTATGACTTGCCGCACGCCGGGTCGGTCTTGGTGGGCGAGAAGGGCTCCATGGTAATCCCACATTGGTCCGATCCGCAGCTATTCCCGGAGGAGAAATTTAAGGACCATCAGCGGCCCGATATGGGCGATATCAATCACTACACCGATTGGGCTCACGCTTGCTTGGGGGATGGCACGACGCACTCGAACTTTAGCTACGCAGGGCCGCTTGCCGAGACCGTGCTCCTGGGCGGGATCGCGATTCGGTTTCCGAAGGAGCAACTGCAGTGGGACGCTAAGTCCGGCAAATTTACACACCATACAGATGCGAATGCGCGGCTTACCAAGGAATATAGGAAGGGATGGGAGCCCATCGCGATTTGAAGGTATCGAACCCTCCGGCGGCGGCTGAGCCGCTCTTTTCGCTATTGCTGCCTGTCGACCAGTGTCCGGTGCCGTAAGTCGTTGAGCTGCCATCACTTGCGAACACGTCACTCGAGCTAGGCCGATTTTTTTATTTGGCGTTGCGTTTTTTCGTACCAAAAGGCTCGACATCGCGCCTAACTAGAATAGAAAGTGGGCTTCGTATTTCGTTTCGGTGGCGGCGGAGCGTGGCGTGGCGGGTGGCGAAAAACAGGGGCTGACCGATGCCGAGCGGCGTGAGGCTTTTGCTCGGCTATTTGCGCAGAACGACCGTTGGTTGTTCGCGTATCTGGTCTCAGTTTTGGGCAGTGCCGCCCACGCGGAAGAGGTGTTTCAGGAGGTCTGCGTCGTGCTCTGGCGCGAATACGAGACCTTCCAGCTGGGCACAGACTTCGTGCGGTGGGTGAGTGTTATCGCTCACAACCAAGTGCACAAGTTTCGTCGGCAGCAGCGCCGCGTAGGGCCGCAGCTTAGTGACGCGACCGTCGATATGTTGGCTGTGGATGCCGTGGAGCGGGCGGATTTGTTGGAGTCGCGGCGTGATGCACTACATCATTGCCTCGAAAAGCTGCCGGCGAAGGACCGGCAGCTCGTGCGGTCGTGCTATGGCGATGCGCAGACGACGTTCAAGACGGCCGCCGAAGATTTGGGACGGCCGGTGAACACGGTTTACAAGGCGCTCAATCGCATTCGGCGTTCGCTGCACGACTGTATTGATCGGACGATTTCCGTGGAGGGCTCGCCGTAATGGCCTCGGGTTGCGAAACGGAGTTGGAACGCCTCGTAGGTGCGATGTGCAACAGCACGATCACCGCCGAAGAGACTGCGCAGCTAGACTCGCTGCTCGCAAGCGATGCGACTGCCCGTGCTTTCTACAACGACTACATGTTTCTGCATGGCGAGTTGTATTCGCGTCATGCGGCACTCGGGACCGCCGATGGTCGGGCGATTGCCGTTGTTGAGTCCGTCGAGAATGTGGCCACAGCCGCGGCGGCCTCGCGCCGCACGTGGCGAACCTGGTTTTCCGTCGCGGCCGCGTTGGTTGGCGTAGCCACGCTCAGCAGTTGGCTGACCTCTGCGGTTGGCAATCGTGCCGAGCGGTCGGCGGGGGTAGCCGCGGCGCCGGCGGAGAGTTTGCCGGCAGTGGCACGCGTGACTGCCACTCGCAACTGCGCTTGGGAAGGCGGCACGGAAGTCGGCTACGGTTCGAAACTCAAGCCGGGGCAGCGGCTCAATCTCACGACCGGGTTGGTCGAGATCACGTTCGATGACGGCGCGGTCGTCGTGCTCGAAGGGCCGTCGGTTTTCAACGTCGAGTCGCGGGGCCGCGGCCAACTGCACGATGGCCGGCTCGCCGCCACCGTGCCGGAGCGGGCACGCGGTTTCGAGATCGTCACCTCGCGGCTTAACGTGGTCGACCTCGGCACGGAATTTGGCGTAATGGCCGAGTCTGCCGGCGCGACGGAAGTGCACGTGTTCAATGGGCTGGTAAAAGCACAGCTACTCGATGAGGCAGGCCACAAGGTGCGCACCGTGGAGCTCAATACCGCCCAAGCGGCGCGGATCGAGCCGGCCGCCGCGTTCGTCGCGCCGATCCCTGCGCGGGATGACGAATTCGTGCGAACGCTCTCCGTTGCGCCGGGGCCACACGATGGGTTGCTCGCCTACGACGGATTCAATTATCCCGCCGGACCGCTCGATGAGCAGAATGGTGGCTTTGGCTGGGCCGGACCGTGGTTTGCCGTGGAGTCGGATAGCAAAACAGATCCCAGTTCCAACGGCGTGCTGCCGGGCAGCATGGATTATGACGGCCTCGTCCCCCAAGGGAACCATGCCGCCCAGCAAGCTCAGCAAAACCGGATACGCCGGTCGTTGGGCACGAGCGTGGGCGGGGTATTCGAGTCGGCAGGACTCGTGGAAAACCAAGATGGCGTGCGGCTAATCGGCCGCGATCGGACGACCATTTATCTGAGTTTTCTGCAACGAGTAAGTAAGATAAATGATGTGTTCTACGGCTTCGAATTGCACCGCGGCGACGGTAACCCCAATCGCGTGCTATGCATCGGCAGCGGCGTGGACAACACCGGCTACGGCGTGACCTCGAACGTGAACGTTTACGGACCGCGGAATTTCCCTTCGCTTGGTAAAGAGAATACAGGCACCAACTTCTTCGTCGTCCGCATCAACTTCGGCGAAGGCAATCGCGACGAAGTCGAGGTGTTCCGCAATCCGAAATCGCTTATCGATGAAACGGCATGCGAACCGACGGCGGTGCTCGTCGGCAATTTCGCATTCGATCGCATTAGCTTCGGCAACTTCCATGGCACCAAGCTGCACGAGATCGATGAGATTCGCATTGGAACGACATTTCGGGCCGTTACCGGCCGGCGTGGTCGCGGGCCCGATCGGCTCGCGCCACGAGTGGCCGATTCAATCAATCGAGGTTTGGATTTGGAAGGCGCGTTGGCGGTAGCTGAATTTGCAAGAATACAGGTTCGAGCAGCGGCGAACTGAATTCTTGCGAATTCAGCTACGCAGGGGTTGGGCTGCGGAGATTAACAATTGGGGCGGAACTTTTTCCTTGTTGGAGTATTGCTCATGAGACGACTTCGTTGGTTTGACAATTTGAAAGCATTCGCGCTCGTGGCGGCGCTAGTGGCCGCGCCGCGGGCGTTTGCCGCGACGTTCGTCGACACGGTCGGCGATAACTTCGATGGCAACACAAACATGGATATTGCCTCGGTCGATGTGACCGACGATGGCTCGAACATCACGTTCAAGATTACGCTCGCGGGCAGCATCGCGTCGCCGAGCGATTGGGGCAAATACGTGATCGGCATCGATAAGTCAGCGGCGACTGGTGATTTCGGCAGCCCGGTCGGTAACCCGTGGGGCCGCAACATCGCCATGGCCGACGGCACCGATGCTTGGATCGGAAGTTGGGCGGATAGTGGAGGCGGGTTTCAGCCGTGGACGTACGCCGGTGGCTCTTGGACGCAGAACGGTTCAGGCGTGCCGGTGCTGAGCGGCAATATGACGACGATCACGACGAGCCTGGCCTCGCTGGGCCTCGCACCGGGTCAGTCGTTCAAGTTCGACGTGTACACGACCGGCAGCAACGGCGGCGATAGCGCGAATGATTCGGCAGCGAATCTGGCGCAGTCGACGACCGGCTGGGGCGGCCCGTACACCACACCGGCCGGGGCTGGCCTGTCGTACGCGACCGTGCCGGAACCGGCAACGCTCGGGCTCATGGGGCTAGCCGCCGTGGCAATGCTTGGCGCGTCGCGGCGACGGACGTAACGAAGTCACGGAGTGATTGTTAGGATTGGAGCGATCTCATCAGCCCCCGGCTCAGCCGGGGGTTGATTGAGATGGCAGGGTTCGGCGGCAGTTCAACCTCCGGCAGAGCCGGGGGCTGCAACGGTTTGCGGCGGGATCAGTAGCATGGGCACTGCCCGCCAACAGATGCAGAGGCAAGGGCAGTGGGCGCGGCCCACTCGAGTGCAAGCGGAGAATGTGGTGGGTGCTGCCCACCCTACTTGTCAAGAAAGGTGATACGTATGAAGCGACGGGCTTCGACGTTCAAGCGACGGGCATTCACACTTGTCGAACTGCTGGTGGTGATCGCGATCATCGGCATCTTGGTGGCGCTATTGTTGCCAGCAGTGCAGGCCGCCCGCGAAGCCGCCCGGCGGATGAGCTGCTCGAACAACATCCACAACATCGGGCTGGCTTGCCTTAACTTTCACGATACGAGCAAACATCTGCCGGTTAGCAACAGCCAGTGGGCAGAAGACAAAGACATCAATGGCAAGTGGATTGGTCCCACTGGGGGTAAGCTCGCAATAAGCAATGGTGGGCCTGGCTACAACGGTAAGGGCTGGATCGTCGACATCTTACCTGCCATGGAAGAAACGGCATTGAGTGATGCAATCTCGCAAGGATTGAAATCCTCGCCCGGCGATTTCCAAATCCAGAATCCAACAGCCGGAAAGGGTATGGGAGCTGGTTCCTTTAGGAAGATGCTGGAGCGACAGCTTTCCTGGCTATCGTGTCCGTCTGATGCGTCGGCAGTGCCATCGGCGAGCCAATGGTATTGGACTTTTAACGGGCAAGTTATCACAGCGACTACTTCGTATAAGGGTGTAATTGGTGATTCCGTCGTTACCTCCGCTGGCAACGGGGGGCCTATGGATACTCCTTTCCCAAATCTCGGTTCGACGCCCGATTGCCACAATACCGCGGATTGCCCAGGACTGATCTGGCGAGCCAATTATGTAAATCCGGTGCAATTCCGGAAGATCAGCGACGGCACGAGCAAGACATTTATGGTTGGCGAAAGCGTCGTCGCGCAGGACTATCATTCCGCCGCATTCTTTGCCGATGGCAGTTGGGCTACGTGCGGCAATCCACTGAACTTCTTCATTCTTCCTGAAGAGGAGAAGAATGTTAAGAACAACAATTGGCAAGCGGCACGCGGTTTCAAGAGCCTGCATCCGGGCGGAGCACACTTCGTGATGGCCGATGGTTCGGTACACTTTGTTGCCGAAAGCATTGACCACACCGTGTATCGCGGGCTATCCACGCGCGAGGGCGGAGAGGCGGGAAGCGTCGAGTAGTTTGCAGGGCAGAATATATGAAGGTGAATTCTTCGCGATATTTGGCATTGATGGCGCTAATACTCAGCGCGACGGCGACCTTTGTCGGCTGCGGCGGTGCCTACGACTCGACAGCGTATGGCACGGTAACGCTCGACGGTAAAACCGTGCCGCGTGGAACTGTTTCGTTTCACCCGATGTCCGGTGGTCCTGCCGTTTACGGGCCGATCAGTGACAACGGCCGCTACACAGTATACACGGGGCGCGAAGTCGGGCTGCCTGCGGGCGATTATCAGGTGAGTATTACTGCAAACGAAGTCTCAACGAAAGCACAAACCGATAAAGGCGGACCTCCGCCACCGGGTAAGGCGATAACGCCCGCATGGTACCGCATGAAAGAAACGTCCGGTCTTCAATTTACAGTGAAGCCTGGGAAGAACGAGATCAACTTGGAATTGAAGTCACAGCCGCCAGCGGGTTTTAAAGCCTCGCGGGCCGGTTAGTCGAGTCACCATCGAGGACACAGAGTGCACGGAGATTGGCACCAGTGATTAACGACGTGAGAAGCGTTGAAAACTAGAACGGCGAAGTCCACTTTCACGCTTCGCTGTGCCCAGGATTTTTCAACACTTCTTCACGTGCGCTCTGTGGCCTCGAGGTGGAAAAAGGTGTCAGGTGTTGGGTGTCAGAGAAGAAGTGAGGTCAAGTCCTAGCGCCTTAACAGACCGTTTGGTTCCCTCCCCTTCGATGGGGAGGGTTAGGGAGGGGTGAACAACCGCGACGAGGGAGCCGGAATCCGGTTTACGTGATGTGCGGCGTCGGATGCTGAGCACTGAGTGATGAGGGAAGGTGAGCAGGCACGTGTAGCGGAGTTAGTTGGAAAGCTTTGATCGGCAGATTCTAGGTTGGGCGGAAATGCAGTTGAAGAAACACATCGAGTGGTTGGTCATCGCGGTCGTTGCGTTATGGGCGGCAACTTCCCGGCACGCGCTCGCGGAAGATGTTTCGGCGCCGGCCATTCTGCAGTGGTTCGAAGCCACCTATGACACGATGGAGCGCCGCTCGGCGGATATGTTCTTGGCCGGGTATGGATCGGTCTACACGCCGCCGCCGGGGCGGGCCGATATCAGCAACTATTCATCGGGCTACGACGTCTATGATCGATTCGATCTTGGCGGTCCGCGGAACGCGACGCTGTACGGCACCGAGGCGGGTCTGAAGTCCTTTGCCAACGTGTTGCACCGGTTCGACGCCCGCCTGCACATCGACGCCGTACTGAATCATAACGGTTACTCGGATAACGATTATGTGAATCCGCAGTTCTCACAGTTCTTGCAGGCCGGCGGCTATCCCGGATTTGTGCTGCAAAATCCCGATGGCGGCACGGACCCGGCCGGCGTACCCGGCACGTATGGCGATTTTCATAACCCGGCCAGTGGCGGCGTCACCAACGGCCAACTGGCCAACCTGCTCGACATCGACCACGGACAGAATTTCCAGCTGATTCGCCAGCCGGTCGAGGCCGGCAACCCGCAAAACATTCCAGCCGGCGCGACAGCCTGGGCCGGCCGCATTGCCAATCTGCCGACACCGACCAATGCACGATTCTATCCAGACAAGGACCTGCCCGGCGTCACGTACTTCGACCCCGTAACGAATCAGAATTTTACGGTGTATCCGTTCAACGCAGCTAACCCGATGGCGGGCGATGCGGTGGCTGAAAATGGGACCGGCCTGCTGCGACGCTATCTGCAGTGGATGGTGCAAGTTGTCGGTGTCGATGGCTTTCGCCTCGATGCCGAGAAGCACATGGAGCAGTTTGCACTCAAGCAGTTCGACTCGGCCGTCTACCGCGCAAATCCGCGGCCGCTGCTCGATGGGTCGATCGACCACGTGTTCATGTACGGCGAAGTCGTGCCGGGCGACGGGCAAGCCCAAGGCCAGTCGAACCAGGATTTCCTGTACAGCTATGTGCGAAAAGATATCAATCCTGCGACGCCGAACACGGTCGGCGGCAATCGCGATGTACTCGACTTCGCGCTCCGCGGCGCGATGAACGACAACCTCAGCGGCAACGGCGTGCAAAACGATTGGCGGAACGTCGTCAACTCAAGTATCGACGTGCGCGACGACGGCTTTCACAACGGCTCGGCCGGCGTAATGTTCGCCAGCAACCACGATGGCGGCGGGCCCGCGCTGTCGAACGTCGCGCATGCGTACATTCTCACGCAGCCCGGCAACGCAATCGTCTATTACAACGCCGACCAGTTCGATGACCCGAACCGCAACTTTCCAGTGCCGGGCCGCGGCGATGCGCTCGGCAACTATGGCGACACGATCACCGAACTGGTGAAAATTCGTGAAAAATACGGCCGCGGCGATTACCGCGAACGCTGGCTGGAGAAGGAATATTTCGCCATGGAGCGGAGCAAGAACATGCTCGTGCTCCTGGATAATCGCAACGATGCCGGCTCTTCCAGCACGAAAGCGATGAACGTCGACTTCGCCGAAGGCACGCGGTTGGTGGAACTCACCGGCAACGCAGCCGCCAACGGCCTCGATCAAGTCGTTACCGTGTATAAGGTGGGAACGCAATCGAAAGTCGATGTGAAGTTCCTGCACAACGGCGGCCAGGACAAAGGCTACCTCATCTATGGCGTGCAGATTCCACAATCGACCGCCGGCCTCACGGTGATGAATTCCGCTAGCTCACTCGCCGGCGGCGCGGTTGACTCGGGCAACACGATCACAAACGCCACGACGCGGCTGGCAGCCTTGCCCGTGGTGACAGGTAATTCAATCAACGTCAGACTCGATACGCAGGCCGTGACGCTGCCGGGCGGCTATCGCGATCTGGATGCCGACGGCGACAATGCGGTGATTCGAGTTAATCAGGGCGTGGACCTCAACGGCAATGGTCACATCGACTATGTCACGCCTGGATCCGTCGTCTACGGCTTCGAAGAATTCGCAGCCGGAGAAAAGAGCCCGGGCTTCGGCAGCGCAACTGGCAACGGCTGGTATCAGAAGGCGATCGATGCCACGAATCTGCCCGAGGGCTACAACTTCATCACTGTGCGGGCCTTCCGGCATCGCAGCGACGGCGGGCCTGCCGTGTTCAACGACTTCAAGCAGGTCGTGTATTTGGACCGCGTGGCGCCGCCGGCCGCCGTCGTGAGCTTCGCGCCGTACGCGTCGGACCCCAACAATCCGAACAACCGCGATCTCATCGTGAAGTCGGTCGACGGCACGGCTAACAGCATGCACTTCTTCCTCGACCTGCCGGCGAATCTCACGAACTCACAAATTCTGGCGATGGTTGGCTCAGGCAGCCAGGCGAACTACTACGACCGGGACCAGTTCATCAAAGGCTACGGAGTGAAATACGGCAACCACGTCGTCACGGTGGTGTCGTACGAGCCCACGGGCAATTACAACATCCAGCGCTTCGCCGGCTTGTTTACCGCTACAAACCTGCAAGGCAAAGGCTTCGGCGATACGAATTTCAGCAACGCTTATGCCGTCGGTGATATCCGCATAGCGCCTGGCTCCGTGGAGGATGTGCTCTACAGTCAGAACGCCAAGTACAACTCAGCGTTCGATGTGAATGGGGACGGTCTGTGCGACAACCGCGATTTGTTCCTCTTGGGCAATGCGCTGGTTGCCGGCGGGGCAGGGCAGACCGTCCTCAATTCTTACACCGATCTGCTGCTGAAGCGGGCCGATGTCGATTCATCAGGCGTTGCCGATGCCGCCGACATTGCGCAACTCTATGCCAGCTTCGGCACCACGACCTGGTTGACGGACTTGAACGTGGATGGCGTCGTGGATATTGAGGACGTAAAGACCTCGATCAGCAAATTGTTCCGCACGGTCACGGGCGACTTCAACTTGGACGGCAGTGTGGACGCAGCAGATTACGTCGTCTTGCGAGAGCATCTCGGTCAATCAAGTGCGACATTCGTGCAAGGTGATGCGACGTTCGACGGTGTGGTAGGGCCGGATGACCTTTCGGTTTGGCGATCGTACTTCGGCTTCGCACGCCAGCCGCTTGCACCTGCTGTGGGCGCGGCGGTGTCGGCTGTGCCAGAGCCAGGGGGCGGATTGCTGGCCGTGATTGCAATTGTTTGGATTCATTCGATGTGGAGAAAGAGAACGAAATGGTAGCCCAATTCGCGATTTCTCGGTTCAACTTCGGTTGGAACCGTCGCGAATTCGGCTACTGCCAACGGGGTAAATATTTTTCTGTTTTGGAGGTGGAGCTATGAAGCGTTTGTTTGCACTCTTGGTGGTGGGCTTGCTCTCGACGCAAGCAGCCGCCCAGACAACCTGGTACCTGCGCGGCGATTTCAACGGATGGAGCACTGACAACCCGATGACCGATCTCGGCAGCGGGAACTATCAGGCGCAGATCACGGGGCTGTTTGCTAACGTCAGTCAACAGTTCAAGGTGGCGACCGCCGATTGGGTCACGGCCTACCCGGGCAACAACGCCCAGCTCTACACGGATGCCAGCGGCAATCTCACCGTAAACTTCTTCAACAACACCACTTGGACCGATGGTTGGTTGCCCAACAACACCGCGCGGGTTGGCTATGTCGATCCCCAGCTATTCGGCTGGGAAATCGTCGGCTCGTTCAACAATTGGCCGGGCACGTTCGACCCGGCTTATAAGCTCAACAGCTTGGGCAACGGTCTGTACAGCGGCCAGTTTGCCTTGAATGCGGGCATCTACGATTACAAGTTCCGTGGCCTTGTTGATCAGAGTACTGCTCCGGCCAACGGCGTGTGGAACACATCAATCGGCAACAGCTTCGGCAACACGAGCGGCAACAACACGATCGCGGTTCAGAATAACGGCGACTTGTGGCAGTTCGACCTCGACCTGCCGAACGGCCGGTTCCGCGCATTCTCAGTCGATCAGCACGGCGACTTTAACGGTGACGGCAGCACGAACGCGGCCGACTACGTCGTGTGGCGTAACAACATGCCGGGCAATTCGGCAAAGTATACCGAATGGCGCAGCAACTTCGGGCGCTCGGCAAACCTAAGCTGGTTGGCTCATGGGACGTTCGGCGCCGACGTCGCGCTTACGAGCCAGGGTAACGGCAATTACTCGACCACGCTCTCGGGTTTGACGGCTGGCACCAATTACGATGTGCAGATTCTGCGCAGCGATGCGTCGTCGCAATACCCTGGCAGCAGCGCCAAAATTGCGGCTGACGCCAGCGGCAACATTAATCTGCACTTTAAGGAACTCTCTGGCGCCACTTGGGCCGATGGTTGGTCACCGACGAACGTCAACCGTTTTGGCTACGACGATCCCCACCAGTTTGGTTGGGAAGTCGTCGGTTCGTTCAATGGTTGGCCGGGCGCTGCTGATCCGCTTTACGCACTGACCGATCAAGGCAACGGTCTGTACACCGGTTCGTTCGCGATGCCAACTGCTGGCACCTACGCGTTCAAGTTCCGTAAGCAAGGCAGTTGGGATATCTCGATCGGCAACGACTTTGGCAACTCGGCGACCGACAATGCCTTCACCGTCGCCGCGAATGGCGACGTGTGGAATTTCGAACTCGATTTGCCGAACGGTCGTTGGCGTGCTTACCATCCGTCGGCTGGTTTAGGCGCCGGCGCTGTGCCGGAGCCGTCGACCATAGCGCTGATGATGGTAGGCTTGGCGTTCGGGTTTGGCAGGGTCCGCCGGAAGTAAGGCGGCGTTCTTCAGGTCTAAGTAAACGACTGGCCATCGCCGGCCGGCAGCAAAAACGCCGCCGGCGATGCCGATCGACCTGCGCGCATTGTGGCAGTCTTGGTTACAGAGTTGGGGCAGACAGAAATGGGATCGTTCAGATTACTCAAACCGCGAGGAAACGCAGCGGCCGACTTTTCGGTCAGATCGCGACTCACGACGTCGCTCCACATCGCGACAGGTTTATTGGTTGCGTTCGCCGGCTGCAATCAATCGGTCGGAAACTCGGCTCCAAAGGCCCAGGCGGTTGCGGCCGAACCGGCCGCCAGTGTGCCGCCCGCCCCGCGCGTCGACACCAATATTCGGCTTGCCGCGCATGAAGCGAAGACGGTTGGCTCCAGACAATCGTCAGCCAACGTTCCGAGCTGGGCGGCCGACGCTGTCTTCTATCAGATCTTTCCCGAGCGATTTTGCAACGGCGACAAGTCGAACGACCCAACCCGTGAGTCGCTCGAGTTTCCGGATTCGGTGCCGCAAAGCTGGCAGATTTCCCCGTGGACCGGCGACTGGTACGCCCGCGCTGATTGGGAAAAAGAACGCGGTCCAAGCTTCTATGAGAACGGCGTGTTCGATCGGCGCTACGGCGGCGATTTGCAGGGTGTGATCGACAAGCTCGACTACCTTTCGAACCTTGGCATCAACACGATTTACTTCAACCCAGTCTTCTATGCCAAATCGCTGCACAAGTATGACGGCAGCTCGTACCACCACGTCGACCCATATTTTGGGCCCGATCCAGCCGGCGACTTGAAGCTGATCGCCGGCGAAACGAGTGACCCGGCCACCTGGCAATGGACGGCCGCTGACAAACTGTTCCTTGATTTGGTGCGGCAAGCGCACTCTCGCGGCATTCGCGTCATCGTCGACGGCGTGTTCAATCACACGGGTCGTACCTTCTTCGCTTTCGACGATTTGCAGAAGCGCCAGGCGGCTTCGCCTTACCGCGATTGGTACATCGTGCAATCATTCGACGACTCCGCCACGCCGCAAAACGAATTCCGCTACAAGGGCTGGTGGGGTGTCGATACGCTGCCGGAGTTCGCGAACAATGAGGCAGGCGACGATCTCCACCCAGGCCCGAAAAAGTACATCCTCGATGCCACGAAGCGCTGGATGGACCCCAATGGCGATGGCAATCCCGCAGACGGTATTGATGGCTGGCGGCTCGATGTAGCCAATGAAGTGCCGACCGGCTTCTGGCGCGACTGGCACACAGAGATGCGGAAGATCAATCCAGAGTGTTACACGGTTGCGGAAATTTGGGACGACGCGCGGCGATTCATCGAAGAAGGGCACTTCTCCGCGGTGATGAACTACCACGGGTTCGCCTTCCCGATGAAGGGCTTCTTGATCGACTTAACGCTCTCACCCAGCGGCGCTGCCAAGCTGTTCACCTCACGCCGCGACGAGTATCCCCTGGAAGTGCAATATGCCCTGCAAAACTTGACCGACTCACACGATACCGATCGGCTGGCCTCAATGATCGTGAACGCCGGGCGGCGGCCATATTCGCAGCCCAGCCGGTTCGATTACGACATTAACGTATCACCGCGATATGTGCCCACGTACGACGTTCGCAAGCCGAATGATCACGAACGCCGGGTGCAGCGTTTGATCGTGCTGCTCCAAATGACCTATGTGGGTCCTCCGATGATCTATTATGGTACCGAGGCTGGTATGTGGGGCGGCGACGATCCGTGCGATCGCATGCCGATGGTTTGGCCGGAAATGAAATTCGATCCGCAAGCCAGCGACCCGCTCAACCGTCCCCGGCAGCCAGACGCTGTCGGCTTCGACGAAGGGCTATTCAACTATCACCGCGCGGCGATCGCGCTGCGACGGGAGAACTCGGCGCTACGGCGCGGCGACATCAAGTTTGTGCTCACCGATGACCCCGCGGAGTTTCTGGCTTACCGCCGCAGCGACGACAAGGAAACCCTGCTGGTCGGTTTGAACCGTAGCGATGCGCCCTATGCGTGGAAGGTTCCGCTGGCGCCCGGTCAAACCGTGGCCCAGATATTCACTGCGTCCGGAGATGTGGGGCGGTTGCAGTTTACGCCTAGCGGCGATCACACGACCGTCACGGTGCCGGCGCTCGATGGCGTTGTACTGCGAATTTCGAAGGAGTAGTCGCGAGCATGGCAACTTGGAGGGCCAAGCCCGTATGGTACGCAGTCAGACGTTTTCGCTGCGCCGCGCGATGCCTTCCCTCAAAATTGTCAGCAAGCTCAGCGACACAAGCGTTTCACTCTTGGCGAGTTGCCGCCATCGCGTGCATTGCGTTCGCTGGCTTGTTGCTGAGCAGCGGATGCAAGCCGCACGACACACGCACAGTGATCACGATTTGGCACCAATCGCGGCCTGCCGAATATCAGCTGCTGCGCGATGAGATTGCGCACTTTGAGGCGACCCACCCAAATGTGCGCGTGCGAGCGCTCTATAAAGAAACTGAAGAACTGCGCAGCGGTTTCCAAGCAGCCGCGCTCGCCGGCGGTGGGCCCGAACTGATCTACGGCCCATCCGACGTCCTCGGTGCTTTTCAAACGATGGGCGTGGTTCAAGACATGTCGCCGTGGTTCCCCGCTGATCTGCAGAGCGATTTTGTTCCCGGCGCACTAACCTACTTGCCCAACGCCCGCACGCTGGCGAAGCGCGACCTGGTGCAAGTCGGCGACCGGTTCGGCAACCACTTGGCCCTCGTCTATAACCGCAAGTACGTTCCGCAACCACCGACGACGACAGATGAACTGGTCGAACTGGCGGTTAAGAATTCACTCGATGAAAACGGCGATGGCCGCAAGGACCGCTATGGGCTCGTGTGGAATTTCACCGAGCCATTTTTCGGCATCCCCTTTCTCACTGGCTATGGCGGCTGGGTCTTCGCGGAACCGAACAGCGCCGCTGCCGTCGAGCCAAAAGCCTCAGCGCCCGGAGCAGTTGAACATCCCACGCCCTCGCTTGACACACCTCAAGCCATCGCCGCTTGGCAATTCATGCAATCGCTGCAAGAGAAAGGCATCGCTCCGCGCAACTGCGACTATGAGACCGCCGATTCGCTCTTCAAATCGGGTAAAGCGGCGATGATCATCAACGGCGACTGGAGTTGGGCTGATTATCTCGCCACACCGGGAATTGACGCCGCCGTGGCCGTGCTCCCCACGGTGACAGCCACCGGCCAGCCGATGCGCACCATGTTTGCGCCCAAGGGATATTCGCTCAATGTGAATTCAAAGGCGGAAGCGGCTGAACAGGCAATGGCGTTCGTGCGCCACATGGCGAGCGACGCCGTGCAGCGACGTGTGGTGCATGACTTGCGCATGTTGCCTTCCCGGCAATCGATTCAGAAAGATCCATTATTCGAAACAGATCTAACTTTACAGGTATCGCTCGCGCAATTGAAGAATGGCCGGCTCATGCCGACGGCAACCGAACTGCGCGCGGTCTGGGATGGCATGCGCCCGCCTTATCAGGCCCTGCTCGGCGGCGGTATGTCTCCGGCGGAAGCCGCGAAGATGATGCAGGTCGAGACGGTCGACAAGATCCGGCAAATTCACGCCGACGCTGTACCGGATAATTCGGTGGCTGTTCTAAACCTGGCCGGGTTGGCCATTGTCACTGGATTACTTATCTGGCAACGCCGCAATTTCGTCGAATTCTTTCGCGACTGGCGGCGCAATCGCGTCGCGTACCTGTTTGTGATGCCGTCGGTCCTCTGCATCTTTGCCGTGATCGTGTTTCCGTTCTTCTATAACATCGTCCTATCGCTTTCGAACATGTCGCTGGCGAATTTCCGCGACTGGCGCGTCGTCGGTCTGCAAAACTACACTGAAGTATTTACCGATCCAAAAATCTGGGCCGTGTTTTTCAAAACGATTATTTGGACCGCCGTCAACGTAGCATTTCACGTTGGGCTTGGTGTCTTGCTGGCTGTGACGCTCAACGGGCCAGTCCGCGGCAAGGCGATCTACCGCATTTTGCTGATCATCCCCTGGGCTGTCCCGGCATACATCACGGCGCTGTCTTGGCGCGGAATGTTCGACTACGAATACGGCGCCGTGAATCTCATTCTTACCGACGTCGCGAAGTTTCCTCCGGCTGCTTGGCTGTTGCAGCTGCTCAATCTCACGCCGCCCGTAAACTGGCTCGGCGACGTTTCGCATGCGTTTCAGGCTTGCATCGTCGCCAATGTTTGGCTCGGCTTTCCATTCATGATGGTCATCGCGCTTGGCGGTATGCAGGGAATTCCGTTTGAGCTCTACGAGGCGGCACGAATCGATCGCGCCTCGCGCTGGCAACAATTCTGGCATATTACTTTGCCGTTGTTGAAGCCCGTGCTGTTGCCTGCCGTGACACTCGGCACGATTTGGACGTTCAACAACCTCAACGTCATTTGGCTGGTCTCCAACGGCGGCGAACCGCAGGATGCCACTCACATCCTCGTGTCGTACGTCTATAAGGCCGTGTTCAACCTGTACCGCTACGGCTACGGGGCCGCGCTGTCGATGGTGATTTTTTTTGTGCTCCTGGTATTCTCAGTGGTCTTCTTGCGAAAGACGCGAGCGACGGAAAGCGTTTACGCGTAGCGTGATGTCGGATGGACAATTCTGTACGTCCGCAAGTTTGCATGACTGAACGGCAGAATTGTCCTACGAATGTCGAATATGCGAGAATCGAAACTCATCACGCTGCTGCGACACGCCGTACTGCTCATGTTCGTGGCGATCGCGCTCTACCCAGCGCTCAACGTATTTTCGATTTCGCTACGGCCCGACAATCGACTCCGGTCCACCGACCTCGCGATTATCCCTGAAAACTGGACCTTCGAAAGCTATCGCCAGCTATTCACCGAGCAACCGTTTTTGAAGTGGCTCGGCAACTCGCTGATTGTTTCCACCGGCGTAACGCTAACCGGTGTGGCGCTCGCGGCTGTCGGCGGCTATGCGTTCAGCCGTTTTCGATTCGTCGGTCGCAAGGCGACGATGCTCGCCATTCTCACGACGCAGATGTTTCCGGCAACCATGCTCCTGTTGCCGCTGTACATCGTCATCGCCAAGCTGCATTTGATTAACACCTATCTCGGTCTGATGGTGTTCTACACATCCACGGCGCTGCCATTTTGCGTATGGCAGATGAAAGGCTTTTACGACACCATTCCCGCATCGCTCGAAGAAGCAGCTCGTATCGATGGCTGCAGCCGCGGCAATGCATTTTGGCGCGTGATCCTGCCGCTTGCCGTACCCGGACTCGTGATCACCGCGCTGTTCAGCTTCATGGCTGCCTGGAGTGAATATATTGTTGCCGCACAAGTGATGCAGGACGAAGAAATGTTCACACTGCCTCTTGGCCTCAAGAGCTTTCAAGCAACGCTCTCAACCCAATGGGGGCTGTACGCGGCCGCTTCCATCCTGGTGAGCCTCCCGGTTGTGGTCGTCTTCTTGCTGCTTAGCAAGTATCTTGTGTCTGGGTTGACACTCGGCTCAGTGAAAGAATGAACATTGCGCGCGGCGCGCTTGGCAACAATATTCATTCACTCCTCGCGCCTCGCTACTCACCACGGAGATTGAATATCTCCACAGGCGCTATCTCGTCCGCCGGTGTAAAGCCGAGGATCTTTCCATAAAAGTACAACTCCACCTCGTGCGCACGCATGATATTCTCGGCTCTGCGAAAGCCATGCTGTTCGCCCGCGAACGGAACGTACGCAACGGGAATGCCACGTTGCTTAAGCGAATCCAAGATGAGTTCGGCCTGATTTGCCGGAACGATTTTGTCTTCGAGGCCCTGCAGCAGGAGCACCGGCCGAGTGAACCTCTCGAGGTGAAAGATCGGCGAACGGTCACGGTATCGCCGTTCTTCTTGCGGGTACGGACCCACGAGCCGATCAAGATAACGCGACTCGAACTTGTGTGTATCGCCAGCCATTAGCGCCAAATCGCTAATGCCATAATGACTCGCGCCGCAGCTGAACACATCGGTGAAGGTGAGGCAAGCGAGCGTCGTGTAACCGCCAGCACTACCACCGCGAATGATGAGCTTGTTGCGATCGACTTTACCCTGCTTGGCCAGATAGAGCGCGGCGTTTGTTGCGTCTGCCACATCAACAACACCCCAGCCGTCGCACAGCCGATTGCGATACTCGCGGCCGTATCCAGTGCTGCCCCCATAATTCACATCGCACACGGCGAAACCGCGCGAAGTCCAGAACTGTGTCGTGAGCCGAAACTGAGCCGCGGTCGCCGCTGTCGGGCCGCCATGAATGAGGATCAATAAGGGGGGCAATTCGCCCGGCGGGCCCGCGAAATCTCGGTTAGCGGGCGGATAGTAGAACGCGTGAGCCGTATTTCCGCCCGCGGTGGGAAATTCGATTGCTTCCGGAATGGAAATGCCGTCGGGCGTCAACTCGACGGTCGAACTGCGGCGAATGACTTCCACTTTGCCTTGGCCTCGGGCGCCGACATTGATCGCTACGAGCGATTCAACGTCTGTCGGCGAACCCACCGTGGCGAATACATAGTCGCCCGCAACGTTAACGCTGGAAATGTTCGAATACGCCAAATCGATTTGCCGCGTCTTGCCAGTTTGCGGATTGATACGCGCCAAATGCCAGCGACCCGCTTGCGTATACCGCGCGATGATGTCACCGCCGGAGTCGAAGCCATACGTCGTCATGCCGAACACCCACTGCGGTGTACCGAATTCGGCATCTAATGGCGCAACCGCAACAATTGTCCCGTCGCGTTCGGCATACAAGTTCCACCAATTCGTGCGATCAGAAACAAAATACAATGTGCCGTCGGGCGACCAGCTGGGCTGGAAGATCGACTCGTCTTCGCCACCAGCGATCTTCCTCTGCGATGCGGGAAAACCATCGTCGGAGAGTTCCGCGACGTACAATTCTGTGCCGTCCCAAGGCATGTTGGGATGATTCCACTCGAGCCACGAGAGTTTTCGACCATCGGGACTAACTCGCGGATTCGAATAAAAGTCGGCACCATGCGCGAGATCAGTGATCACGCCATCGCTGAGGCCGATCGCAACGATTCGATTCGCAGGCTCGTGGTCGTTGTTCGAGTGGTCTTCGCACACGGCGACCAGCCGGTTCCGCGCTGCGTCGAATTCAATGTCGGCAAAACGTAGTTTCTCGGCTTGTGTGACCGGTTGCGGAAGTTGTCCGGTCACCAATCCGTAAATCTGCTGGTCAGCATAGTTAACGAAGTAAACAACACCTTTGTGCACGGCCAGCGCCCCGCCGCCGTATTCATGCACGGTCGTGCGCGCGCTGAACGGTTTCGGCAGCACATCGGTGACAGTGCCATCGCTCGTGCGTCGAACGATGACATACCGTCCTTCCTCCTGCGGCCGGCCTTCGACCCAATAGAGTGTGTCGCCGTCGGTCGTCACATCGCCAAAACGCACCGCTCCCTGCACCAGCATGGCCGCGGAGATCGGTGACCGCCAAGAGCCGAATGGCGCGATGGTTGGCGAAGGTTGAGCACCGGGCGATGATCCTGAAACCGCGAGTGAGCACATGGCAAGCACCACCGGTCGTTGCTTCATTAATTCTCAGTTGAAGTGCCAACAGAATACGGCGGACATCTTCCGCGATGCAAGTGCCGCTATTAACTCGACTGGCGAACGTCGGACAGCGCCAACTGAAATAGGTTCACGCCTGGCAAAGCGTCAGCTTATAATCGAGTGACCGAACAACAGAAACCATTGGGCCGATCCTTTGCGTGGTTGAAGTTTGTCGACGCGCGACAATTGCTACCTGACCGTCCAAAGCGGTCTCACAACGTTCGCTTCAAGACACTATGATAAGTTTGCTGCTGCAATTTTTTGCCAAGATGCGTGGTAGTGTGGTTGCAATTTTGGTTTTGCCCGCGTTGACCGGCGGCGCGTGTTGTGGCGATGACTCGTACGTTCGCGTCAACCAGGTTGGCTACATGCCAGCTTCGAAGAAGGTCGCGATGGCTTTTAGCCGCGGGAAGTTGCCGGATAAGTTTGAAGTGATCGACGCCAAAACGCAGACGGTTGTTTTTGAAGGAAAGTCGCGACCGCTGGCAGGCGGCTGGGGCGAGTTTTCGAATCACGCCGAGCTTGAATTCTCCGACTTGAATCGTGGCGGAACATTTCGCGTGCGGTTGGGTGATACAACGTCGCCCGCGTTCGATATCAAAGACAACGCGTACGCCGCATTGCCGGATCAACTTCTGGAATTCATGCGCCAGCAGCGCTGCGGTTACAATCCGTGGGTCGATGCGGTTTGCCATTCATTTGACGGGCGAACGGTCGACGGCCCGCTGCCCGCCGGCACATACTTGGACGCCCGGGGCGGCTGGCACGATGCCGGGGATCAACTGAAATACCTGCTCACGTCCAGCAATGCGACCGCTCAAATGTTGCTGGCCTATCAACTCGGCCCCAAAGACAAATTGGCCGACCATGTAAACGATCTCGGGCAACCGCTGCCGAACGGCATTCCAGATATCCTGG
>JAXMBH010000022.1:0-88001 GCA_046349975.1 Pirellulales bacterium | reverse complement strand
TCGGCATTCGTCGGCGCGAGGCGGATCGCCTGATTGAAATCGTTCACGGCCTTGTCGAATTCGCCGAGCATCATGTACGCGCGGGCGCGATTGGCGTAGGCCGGCGTGTAGCGGTCGCTGGCGGCGATGGCATCACCATAGGCTCGCACCGCCTGGTTGTAGTCGCCGAGTTTCGAGTACGTAAAACCTTCCCAGAGGTTGCAGCGCGGGTCGTCGAACATAATGTGCGCGGCCTGCTGAAAATCAGTGATGGCCATCTTATCTTCGTTGAGCAAGTGGAAGCAGATGCCCCGGCGGAAATAGGCCTCGCCTAGTTCCGGATTGAGCTCAATGGCGCGCGAGAACGAGCGCACGGCCGCCCCGTATTCATCCAGCATGCGTTCAGCAACGCCGCGGCTGTAGTAAATAGGCGCTAGGTACTGCGCATGAGTTGGGTTCTTTTCGTCGAGCGTGGCAAGGGCTTTCTTGCACAGCTCGAGCGACGACTCGAAGGCTTTTTTGCGAATGCCATCGTCTTTGGTCGCCTTGCCGATCTCGACGTATGCGCTCGCAGCGGTCAAGAAGCCTTGAATGAATGGCTCGTCTTCGTGACCTTCTTTGGGCTTATAGTGCTCGATGGCCTTTTCGATCTGGGCCACGGCATTCTCGTAATCTTCGCTCCGCATGTACACGACGCCGAGCGTGAAGTACGTCTCTTGGTCGTCGGGGTTGAGCTCGATCGACTTCTGCAGGTCTTCGATCGCTTGTTTGTTTTTGAAGCTGCCCGCGTAGGCGGTGCCGCGGAGGCGAAAGGCTTCGGCATCTTGCGGGTTGGCTTCGATGGCTTTGGTCAGTGGACCGACTGCTTCCGTTGAGTGGTCGAGCGCGACGAGCGCCTTACCCAGGCCGAGCTGAGCCTCAGCGTTCTTAGGATCCGACTTCACCGCCTCCTGTAAATCCCTGAGCGCCTGATCGGCCTGCGCAGTTTCAAGATAGGCCTTCGCACGGCCAACAAGTGCGGGCGCAAAGCTTGGATTGGCGTCGATAACTTGCTTGAAGTCGGCGATGGCGGCGGCGTAATCTTTCGCGCCGACCAGGGCGTTCCCGCGGCCGGTGAGTGCCGTGAACAACACATTGAGGCCTTCCGGCGAAGCGGCCGCTCCGGAGTTGTTCAAGCCATTAATAAGCTCGCTGTAGGCGCCAATGGCGGCTGCAAAGTCGCCGGCCTTATAAGCGGCGTCAGCTTTCTCGAGGAGAGCCTTCGCGTCGCCCTGGCCACCTTCGGAAGTCGTGGTATCCGACGCGCCCTTGTCTTCACCCGCTTGCGGCGGCGTGGGGGCTCCGCCAGGGGCGGCCGCATTCTGAGCAATCGCCAAACTTGAGAACGATACTGCCGTGGCCGTGGCCAGCGAGCCGAGCCGCAGCGCGAGCGAGTGAATATCAAAACGCATTTCGCGGACCCTTATGCGAGGCGTTGCGCGGGTGGGTGGCGGCCAGCGGGGTCCGCCGGCCAGGCGCATACCGCACCCGTGAGGAGGAGGGGCACCAATCGGGGTGCAACCTCTCCATTCTACTCTTCGGCCGGAAAGAGAGCAGAGCGCGGGTTGGGCGGAGAAGTCGGGTCTGGTTGGCTTATGCCGGGCGTAGCGGCGGATGGCATCGGGGAGTTGCGCTGAAATCAGTACTGACAAGCAACTGGGTGGCACGCCCTGAAAGGCCGTGGGACCTTCCGCCGACGGCAGGACCTAAGAATTTGATGGTGGTGCCGGGAACCACGCCATTTCTGGGCGTGCGACCCGGGTAGAGTTGGTTGAAACGCGGAAGTTGGTAGAAATCGCTCAACTTTGCGGTGGGTCTTGCCGCACGAGCATAGCGATAGTCAACATGCTGGGAGAGAAAAATGCGTCTCGCGGAGCCAGACGCCTACAATAGCGACCGCCTTGCTGGCCAGTGTAAAAACCACTATTATTCTAGCTGGAGTGAGCGATTTTTCCGGGAAGCTGCTGGTCCTATCGGCCCGGCGACTCGAAAGGGATCGGGCGGGGCGGTTCTCCCTTCACCCGCAGCGTTCCTAGTGTCCTATTTTCCATTCCGCCCGCTCCGTGGTGGAAACCTGGTCGACCAGTGGAGTAGTCAGGAAGGCATCGTGTCGATTTCCCCGCTGTTGGTCTACATCATCGTGCTGGTCGGCTTCGTGGCGACCAACTTGCTGCTGGCCTATATCGCTGCTCCGCGCAAACGCACGATTGTTAAGGAAATGCCATACGAATCTGGCATGGACCCGGTCGGCGACGCCCGCCAGCCGTTTGACGTCAAGTTTTATGTCGTGGCGATCTTGTTCCTCGTGTTCGATGTGGAACTCTTGTATTTATATCCGTGGGCAGTGACGGCTTACGCACCGATTGATGCGTCCGCCGGTGCCGGTATTCCGCTCGAACTTCGCGGCACAGTCTTCGCAGTGATGCTCGCGTTCATCGCCACGTTGGTGATTGCTTATATTTACGCGTGGCGGAAGGGTGTGTTTCGATGGCGGTAGGCCTGCCCGAAAATGTGTTCCTCACGCGGCTCGACGCGGCGGCTAGCTGGGCTCGGTCGAACAGCCTGTGGCCGATGCCGTTCGCCACGGCCTGCTGCGGCATCGAGCTCATGGCCACCGCGGCGTCGCGGCACGACATGGCCCGATTCGGCGCCGAAGTGATGCGATTCAGCCCGCGACAATGTGACCTACTGATCGTGGCCGGCCGCGTGGTCATGAAGATGCTTCCCGTGCTGCAGCGGATTTGGCTACAAATGCCAGAGCCCAAGTGGTGCATTTCGATGGGGGCCTGCGCCTGCACCGGCGGTGTGTTCGACACGTACGCGGTTGTGCAGGGCGTCGATCGGTTCATCCCGGTCGATATGTATGTGCCGGGCTGCCCGCCGCGGCCAGAACAGTTGCTCGCGGCGATCATCGAAATGCAAGAGAAAATCAAGCGGACCGGCACGGTTTTCGGCCGGGAATTTAAGAAACGCGAAACGCCCGATGGTCCGCCGCCGTACGATCGCGACGAAATGCGCCGGCTCCAGGAAGCCTCGACGATCCCCGGACTCGATATTTACAACCCGCCTGAAATCCGCGTGAGCAACACGGGACGATGATGCCGGACGCGCTGCACAAACCGATTCTGGATGCTCGATGCTGGATGGACGGCGGTCGAGCAGGTTCTTTTGTCGGGCATCCAGCATCCCGCATCGAGCATCTGCACACTGACAGGCACTCAATTCGAACAACATCCGCTCTCCACTAACGCCCATGCTCGACCTCGCCGCATTACACGATCGCTTCGGCTACGATATCACGGAGTCTTTGTTCCGCGATAATCGCCGATACATCGTGCCAAGCGCGAAGGCGTATCACGTGCTGGAGCACCTGTGGCGCGATTGGGGCTTCGACATGCTGGCGGAGCTGACAGCGGTCGATTACCTCGAATACCCCAACGCGACCGACCGCTTCGGCGTGATTTACGTGTTGGTCAACACGTCGACGGGTGAACGCGTCGTGGTGAAGACACACTTGAACCCGCCGGACTTGGAGTTGCCCTCGGTCTACCCGCTGTGGCACGCTGCCGATTGGATGGAGCGGGAAGTGTTCGACATGTTTGGAATCATGTTCGCCGGTCACCCCGATCTGCGCCGCGTGTTAATGCCCGATGAGTTCACCGCGTTCCCACTGCGGAAAGATTACCCACTCAAGGGCCGCGGTGAGCGGCATAATTTTCCGGTCATCACGCGGGCTGAAAGTTAGTATTTTCACCACAGAATACACAGAGGGCATACAGCCAACACAATTTGCAATTGGTAATTTGTCATTTGAAATTGGCCATTTCGGAAGTTCTTAGGATCGATATGGTTGTTTGAAATGACCAATGACAAATGACAAATTTGCAATGACAAATCCCCTCCTCCATGTTCTCTGTGTACTCTGTGGTTAATAAATAGAATTCGAACCCTTACATGCCCCTAACCTTAGCCGATACGCTGCCTGCTGAATCGAATGAGCGTGAGTATTTATGGACGCTCAATTTCGGTCCGCAGCACCCGGCCACGCACACCACGCTGCGGATCATTCTGACGCTCGACGGCGAGAAGGTCGTCGACGCCGTGCCGCATATCGGTTATCTCCACAGCGGTTTCGAAAAGCTCGGCGAACACCTCGATTTTAATCAATACGTGACGATCGTCGACCGGATGAACTACATCTCGCCGGTCGCTAACGAGATCGCCTGGCATCACGCGGTCGAGAAACTCATCGGCATCGAAATCACGCCGCGGTGCAAGTATCTGCGCACGATTCTCGCCGAGTTGATGCGGCTGCACGACCACTTGCTCAATGTGGGCACGGCTGCCCTCGACCTGGGTGCTTTCACCGCGTTCTTGTACGGCTTCCAACAGCGCGAAAACATCTATGACCTCGTCGAATACGCCTCGGGGCAGCGGTTTCACGCGAGCTATACGCGCGTCGGCGGCGTCATGTTCGACGTCAACAACTCATGGATCGACCGCGTCCGGACGTTTATCAAATCGATGCCGGCGACACTCGACGAAATCGACGGCTTGCTCACTCGCAATCGCATTTTTATCGACCGCACCAAGGGCATCGGCGTACTCACGAAGGAAGACGCGATCAATTACGGCGTGACCGGACCGATTGCCCGGGCGAGCGGCGTGGTGCGCGATTTGCGTAAAGACGAGCCGTATCTCGCGTATCCTGATCTCGACTTCAAGGTCGTGTGCGCCGAAGGCGGCGATTGCTACGCCCGCTTTCTCGTGCGTATGAAAGAGATGGCCGAGAGCCTCAAGATCATTGAGCAGGCGCTCGAAAACATTCCGGCCGGGCCAGTGAATATCGACACCGCAACCGATATGGTTCTGCCGGCGAAGCCGGCCGTATATCGCAGTATCGAAGGGCTGATTCAGCACTTCGAAGTGCTCATGCCGAACCGCGGGTACGAAGTGCCGTGCGATGAACTCTACGCGGCAACGGAAGCACCGAACGGCGAGTTGGGCTTTTATATTGTCGGCGACGGCAACACGCGAGCCTACCGGGCCCGCACCCGGCCTCCGTCGTTCATCCACTTCGCGGCATTTCCGCACATGATCCGCGGCTATCAGCTCAGCGATGTCGTGGCGGTGCTCGGCAGCATCAACATTATCGCGGCCGAGTTGGATCGATAGAAAGCAAGAAGATTAACCGCAGAGACACTACGAGCGCGAAGAAGACCAGTTTGTTTCGAACTTTGTGTCCTCGTGTCCTTGTGGTTATTAACATTAATAGCGCATGCCAGTACTAAGTGAAGAAGTCCGCAATCGCATTCGGGGCGAATTCCCGAAGTATCCGAACCGCCGGGCGGTGACGTTGCCGGCGCTCCACATCGTGCATGAAACGTATCGCGCGGTTTCGACCGACGCGATCAAGGAAATTGCCGAGTTGCTGGAATTGCATCCGGCGGAAGTTTCCGACACGATGACCTTTTACGGGTTTTTCCGCACGCCCGAAGAGCCCATGGGTAAGAAGCGGGTGTGGGTGTGCCGCAGCATTTCCTGCATGCTCCGCGGCGGTGAAGAATTGCTGGAATCGCTCTCAAAGCGGCTCGGCATCCATGTTGGTGACACCACCGCGGATGGCGGCGTAACACTCGAGTTCGCCGAATGCCTCGGCGCCTGCGAAGGCGCGCCGTGCATGCTCGTGAACGACGAGTGCCACATGAATTTGACCGAAGAGTCGGCGCTAAAGTTGATCGAGAATAAGTAACGAACAGGATGCCGGATGCGGGATGCTGGGGGCAGGGTAAGAAGGCGATTGTAATTTCCCTGCCCCCCGCATCCAGCATCCTGCATCCTCAAAGCAAATGCCTACGTTTGAACCTGTACTTCTGAAACGAATCAACAAGCCCGATAGCACGGCGCTCGCTGGCTATCGCGCGGATGGCGGCTACGAGGCGCTCAAGAAGGCGCTCGGGATGGCGCCGGATGACGTCACGAACTTTGTGAAGGATTCTGGATTGCGTGGTCGCGGCGGAGCTGGTTTCTCGGCCGGCGCAAAGTGGAGCTTCTTGCCAAAGAACCATCCAGGACCAATCTATTTGTGCGTGAATGCCGATGAGAGCGAGCCCGGCACGTTCAATAATCGGATTCTCATGGAGCAGGATCCGCACCAGCTGATCGAAGGCATCGCGATTGCCTGCCACGCGATTCGCTCGCACGCCGCATACATTTATTTGCGTTACGAGTACGGCCAGAGTTACCGCGTGCTCGATGCGGCGATTAAAGAATGCTACGCGAACGGCCTG
The DNA here is from genome assembly GCA_046349975.1 of Pirellulales bacterium. Taxonomy (GTDB): domain Bacteria; phylum Planctomycetota; class Planctomycetia; order Pirellulales; family Lacipirellulaceae; genus JABDGM01. Next base: position 81,693 of record JAXMBH010000022.1, on the reverse strand, counting down.
TTGGGCGACAACATACTCGGCACGGGTTTCAAGCTCGATATCCACCTGCATCGCGGCGCTGGGGCCTACATCTGCGGTGAGGAAACCGGACTCATCGAGAGCCTCGAAGGCAAGCGGGCGTGGCCGCGGATCAAACCGCCGTACCCCGCCATTGAAGGTCTCTTCCGCAAACCGACGATCGTCAACAACGTCGAAACGCTCTGCTGCGTGACCCACATCCTCGCCCGCGGCATCGAGTGGTTCAAATCAATGGGCGTGCCGCCCGACCCCAACAACAAGCGCGACCAGGGCAGCTACGGGCCAAAGCTGTATTGCATCAGCGGCCATGTGAACAAGCCGTGCTGCGTCGAGTTGCCGCTGGGTGTCACGGCCCGCGAGCTAATCGAAGTCCACGGCGGCGGCGTGTGGAAAGGCCGCAAGGCGAAGGCCGTGGTGCCTGGCGGCATTAGCATGGGATTTCTGTCGGCCAACGAACTCGACACCAGGCTCGACTTCGAAGGCCCCGGCAAGGCGGGCTGCCTTGGCCTCGGCACGGCGGCGGTCATCGTCGTCGACGATCAAACCAGCATGGTCGACGTGCTCTACAACAGCTGCCGGTTCATGTCGCACGAATCGTGCGGCCAGTGCACGCCCTGCCGCGAAGGCACCAGCTGGATGACCAAGATCCTGGAGCGCATCCGCAGCGGCCGCGGCAAGCTGGAAGACATCGACCTGTTGTACGAAGTCGCGAACTCGATGGGCATCATCCCCGGCACCACCATCTGCGGCCTCTCCGATGGCGCCGCGTGGCCCGTAAAAAATGCCGTCACGAAGTTCCGCGGCGAGTTCGAAGATTACATCCGCAGCGGCCGCAGCTCGATCACCCCGGCACAGGAGTTGATGGCAGCACACTAGTCAGAACTAGAAAGCTGTCTCTCGCAGAGGCGCGGAGACCGCAGAGGGAGCGCGATAAACGAGGTTACAGGCGCTGTAATTGAGAGTTCGATCGAGATCCATTGTCGTCTTGGGCCTGGGTTATTGGAATCGGTATATCGAAAAGTATTAGCTTATGAGTCGCGCAACAAAGGCTTCGAAGTCGTCGAAGAATGGCCAATACCGGTCGAATGGGATACGGTGCGCTTGGAAATTGGGTTCCGTGCCGATTTGATTGTGAATGGAGTTGTCCTAGTTGAACTCAAATCGATTGAAAGATCACGCCAGTTCACAAGAAGATATTGCTTACTTGTTTGCGAATTGCGGACAAACGCGCGGGCCTATTGATCCATTTCGGCGAGGAAGTTCTCAAGAATGGTATCTGTCGGATTGTAAATAATTACGAAGAAGAATCTCGCAGAGATGCAGAGCGCGCAGAGCTGAGATCGGCAAAATAAGCCTCCGCGATCTCCGCGCCTCTGCGAGAGATTGCCTTGAACTGGTTGTCATGCCTACTGTCTACGTAAATAACGAACCCGTCGAATTCGGCGCCGAGGAGCGCATCAATTGCGTACAGGCGGCCCAGCGCGCAGGCGTCGAGATTCCGCACTATTGCTGGCATCCGGCCCTCACCGTGGTGGCGAGTTGCCGCATGTGCCTCGTCGAGGTCGGCCAGAAAAAACCCGATGGCACGATTGCAATGCAGCCGAAGCTGGTGCCAGGCTGCCAGACTCCGGTGACCGACGGCATGGTCGTCGTCTCCGATAGCGACAAAGTGAAAGCGGCTCAAAAAGCCACGCTCGAGTACTTGCTGCTCGATCACCCGCTCGACTGTCCCACGTGCGATCAGGCCGGCGAGTGCTACTTACAGGATTACAGCTTCCGGTACGGCCGCGGTTACAGCCGGCTGCAAGAGCCGAAGGAGCAGCCGCCGGATAAGACGTACATCGGCGATCAGATCACATTGTTCACCGACCGGTGCATCATGTGCAGCCGCTGCGTGCGGTTCACGCGGGAGATCAGCGGCACGGCCGAGTTGCAGATCATCAACCGCGGCAATCATGCCGAGATCGACATCTTCCCCGGCGAGCCGTGCAACAACAAACTCGCCGGCAACGTGGTCGATCTTTGCCCAGTCGGCGCGCTGTGCAGCAAGGACTTTCTCTACAAACAGCGCGTGTGGTGGCTCAAGCAGGCCAACAGCGTGTGCCCGAACTGCAGCACGGGTTGCAGCGTGTACGTGGATGAGAGCGAGGACCGCGTGTATCGCTTGCGGCCGCGGGCGAATCCGCAGGCTCAGGGCGACTTTATGTGCGATGAAGGCCGCTTCGGCTGGAAATACCTGCACGCCGCAGAACGGCTGCTGCTGCCCGAGCAGCGGAGCGGCGGCACGGTCCTGTCGCGCGATTGGGATGTGGTACTACCGGCAGCACGGGCGGCGCTCGTCGACGCAGCGAAGCGCGGCGACGGCGCGATTGCGGCGGTGTTCTCGCCGTGGATGACATTGGAAGAAGCATATTTGCTCGCGACTTACTTGAAGTCGCTGGCGCCGAAAGCCTCGCTGGCGATGGCGCCGGTTCGCACGATCGGCGAAGACGATAAATATCCGAAGGACGTCCACGGCAAGCCGGTCGAGCCGACGACGTTTACGATCCGGGCGGAAAAGTGCCCGAATCGCTGCGGCATCGAGATAATCTTGAAGCAGTTTGCCGGCGGCGTGATGCCAATGGGCGACGTGCTGGGCCGCGCGACAAGCGGCGCATTTGCGGCGATGTACCTGGTCGGTGGTGACCCTGCCGGCTGGATCAACGACACGCAAGCAGCGGCCTTGGATAAGATCGGCACCGTGATCGTGCAGGACCTGTTCCCCTCGCCAGCCAGTCGCCGCGCAACGTTCGTGCTCGCCGGCGGCTCGTTCGCCGAACGCGACGGCACTTTCATCAATCACAAGGGACTCGCGCAAGCGATTCACAAGGCTATTCGCGGCCCAGGCGAAGCGCGGCCCGATGGGCGCATCCTGTGGGACCTTGCCGAACGCCGCGGGCTGGTCAACATTCCGGCCCTCCGTCATGAGATGGCTGAGCAAGTGCCAGGGCTGCGTCAGCTGGTGGAGGGTGCGCTTGGCGATTTCGGGATCAAACTAGAAGATACAGCCGCGGCGGTCAGTTAACCGCTGGCTCCCGCCTGCGGTCACGATTGTGTTGAATGGCCTGGCTGAGCACACGCGGATTTGTGGATAGAAGTGCGACAAACTAAGTCATGAATGATTTTCTCACATCCCTGCTGCCCACCCTCATTACGATTGCGGTCGCGCTCGGCGCCATCGTTACGGCCTGCATGTATTTGGTGCTTGCCGAACGGAAGGTTTCAGCCTGGATGCAGGACCGCATCGGCCCGAACCGCGTCGGCCCGTACGGCGTTTTTCAGCCGGTCGCCGATGCGGTCAAGATTCTGCTCAAAGAAGGTGTCATACCGTCGCACGTCGATAAGACGCTCTTCCTCATCGCCCCCGCAATCAGCATGTTCACCACGATGCTGGCGTTTGCCGTGGTGCCGTTCGGTCCGGTGAACGAAAACTTCCGCTGGCTGCGATTCCTGATCGCGCCGAATGTCGACATCGGTCTCGTGTTCATCTTCGCCGTCGGCAGTCTCACCGTGTACGGTGTCATTCTCGGCGGCTGGGCGTCGAACAACAAATACAGCGCGCTCGGCTCGTTGCGGGCCAGTGCCCAAGTGATCAGCTACGAAATTCCGCTCGGCATGAGTGTGCTCGGCGTCGTGCTGATGAGCGGCACGCTGAACCTCGCCACCATTCTCGAACAACAAGCCCAAGGCGGCTTCTGGCATTGGAATATCTGGTACCAACCGCTCGCGGCGATCATCTTCTATGTCAGCTCGCTGGCCGAGTCGAACCGGCTGCCGTTCGACCTCTCCGAGTGCGAGCAGGAACTCGTCGGCGGCTACCACACCGAATACGGCGGCCTGCGACTCGTGTTGTTCTTCATCGGCGAGTACACGCACCTCATTACGATCAGCTTCCTGACGGCCATCCTATTCTTCGGCGGCTGGCACTTCCCCTGGATCGCCACGCCCGAGAGCACGTACCAGCTGGCCTGGCTCGTGAAAGTGCTCGTACTGCTCGCGAAAGTGCTCTTCAGCATCTTTCTGATCATGCTCATTCGTTGGACGATCCCGCGGTTCCGCTTCGATCAGCTCATGGAGCTTTCGTGGAAGGTGTTCTTGCCGCTATCGCTTGCAAACATGGTCGCGGTGATGGTCGTGCTGCAGTTCACGTCGCCAGAAAACTACGCCGACGTGTGGCCGAAGATCGTGCTACTGCCAGTTTCCATTTTATTGTTTGCCTTTTTTGGCTTTTTCACAGTGTCGGCGAAGCGTTTAGAGCTATCCCGCCGTCGCCGGGCATCGCTCGCAATGCGATAATTCCAAAACGTGTGCAAGATTTGGGCCCTCTGACCCCCAGACCCACTGACCCCCGACCTCGTCCCCTTCCGCCATGCCGATTAACCCCAAAGACGTGACGTGGATCCAAGAGCCTGAGCTCGGCTTCTGGGAGGCAACGTTCCTGCCGGCCATCATGAAGGGCCTCAAGACCACGCTTGGTCACGTAACCGACTATCGCCCCGTCACGCAGCAGTACCCCGAGCAACGGCCCGTGCTGCCGCAGCACTATCGCGGCGTGCATCGGCTCAACCGCGATGAAAAGGGCCGCGTGAAGTGTGTGGCCTGCATGCTCTGTGCCACCGCCTGCCCTGCCAACTGCATTGCGATCGAAGCGGCCCCCGCGCCGCCCGACTGGCCCGACCGCGACAAGTTCCCAGCCGAGTTTGTGCTCGATGAACTGCGCTGCATCTACTGCGGCATGTGCGAAGAGGCTTGCCCGGTCGACGCGATCGAGCTCACGCACATCTACGACATGACAAGCGAGACCCGCGCGGCCATGGTCTTCAACAAGGACAAACTGCTGAGCGTATACGACGAAACCAAAGACAATCCGCTGGATCCGGTGCGCACGCGGCGTGGCCGCCTAGGCCCGGCCGCCGATTTCCAGAACCTCGCCACACTCGCGCCGGCCACGCCGGTCGAAAAAGGCGATCGGGCGGCCATCGCGCCGACGCCGGGCGTCATCGGCGCGCCACCGCCGGAGAATCGCAACTCTTCGGCTCAATAGTCTGCCTTCGAGCCGTAAGGCAAAACGGCACTCAAATTCTCTTCGCTCGCAGAGCCATGTCCGAAGCCAAGAAAATCATCATCGACGAAGACTGGAAGTCGCAGGTCCAGGCCGAAAAGGAAGCCGCGGCAGCACAAAAGTCTGGCATCGGGGCGAGCGCGCCATCATCCCCTCGCGAGCCTGCTTCAGCAGGTGGCGCCACGCCGCCCGATGAAACTTCAAAGGATCCGCCCGCCGTCGCCGATCCCCAAATGCCGCCCGCGTCCTTCGAGTTGCTCGTAACAACACTGGCCACCGAAGCGCTCGCCGCACTTGGCCAGTTCCCCCACCCGGCCACCGGCAAATCGGAGGTGCAGCGCAATCAGGCCCAGTACATCATCGATACGCTCGATGTCCTCCGCGAGAAAACGCGGGGCAATCTCACCAGCGGCGAGCAGCAGCTCCTCGATAGCGTGCTGCACCAGGTGCGCATGCTATTCGTGGCCGTAGCGAATCAACCCAATTAGCCGACCCGTTTCCGGGTCCGAGCGTTCCCTCTTCTATGACCCGCTCATACAGCGCGCATCGCACCCAGCCGAGACGGCTAGGCTATGTAGCGCGACAAAAACCACATCCAGCCGGCGCGTGCTGGCATACGAGCCAGCGAAGCCGCATTACGTCACTTGCACTCCCCTTCCGTTTGACGACGGCGGGTTTTGGCGGCCTTCGCACCCGCACTGGATGTGGTCGCTCTACACCAATGCATCCGGCGGACAAGATCAAGCGATGTCGTTCTTGTGTTCGTCGTATTGTGCTCCGCGCGCGGCATTGCTTCAAGCGAATCGAGCCGCTCGCAGCAGGCTTTTTTCGAGTTTTTTGTTCTAGCATTGCTAGCATCGATTGACCTCACGAACTCGCCACTCAAACGACGATCTAAAGTGGTGACCTCCTCGTTTTTCGTGTATACATGCGGCGCGAAATCGGTGGGTTGATTGCTCGCGGCGAACGCCTCGCGCGTCACGCTGGCAGTGCTTTTCGCTCGCGCCACAGCGGACACTGATTTCCTCCTCGGGCCGATTATCGATCTGTGCCGAACTCCACCTCGAACGACCGTCGCGTTGTGATTACCGGCATCGGCGTCATTACGTCGATTGGCCATTCACGAGAAGGCGTCTGGCAAGCCATTCAACGTGGCGAATGCAATATTCGCCGGCTCACCGGCGTGCCCAGCATTCCCGATGGCCTGATCCTCGGCGCCACTTGCGATGTCGAAGGCGAATTCCCCGGACAATTGAAGAACATCCCGCTCTGCCGGCAAACAGCGGCCGAAGCGCTCGCCGATGCCCGCATCCACTTCCCGCGTGTCGACCGCGACCGCTTCGGCTGCTCGATCGGCGCGCACATGGGCGATGCCGACTACGTCGTCGAGCGCCGCGGCCTCGCCGCCGAATTGATTCCCGCTGGCAAACAACCGTGGTGGCAGCAGTGGTTTCCCAACACGGCCTGCACGATGGTCGCGAACGACTATCGCCTGCATGGCCCGCGGTTGAGCAACTCGACCGCGTGCGCCACGGGCGCCGTCGCGATTTTGAAAGCCGTCCGAGCGATTCAAGACGACCAATGCGACATTGCGCTCGCTGGCAGTTCCGAAGCAATTCACCCGCTATTTGCCGCTGGTTTTTACAACATGGGCGTGCTGGCCGATCACGAAAACCCAGCCCTCGCGTGCCGCCCGTTCGATGCCGAGCGCAGCGGCTTCGTGATGGGCGAAGGCGCAGCGATGTTCGTCCTCGAAACCATCGAGCACGCCCGCGAACGCGGCGCCGCGATCTATGCCGAAATCCTCGGCGGCCGGCTGATGAGCGACGCCCGTCACGTCACCAGCCTCGACGCTAATAGCGACACACTGAGCGAGTTGATTCGCACTACCTTGAAGTTGTCCCAGATAGCGCCCCGCGATGTCGCCTACATCAACGCCCATGGCACCGGCACGAAACAGAATGACTTGCTCGAAACCCGCGGCATCCGCACCGCCTTCGGCCGCGCCGCGAACTCGGTGTGCGTGAGCGCGAACAAGTCGATGCTCGGCCATCTCGTAAACGCTTCAGGCAGCGTCGAGCTCGCGATTACGGCGCTTGCTCTGCGCGATGGCTTCGCTCCGCCAACTCTCAACCTCACCCACCCTGATCCGGAATGCGACCTCGACTGCGTTCCACTCGTGGGCCGCGTGCAACCACTTGAGCACGCGCTCAAACTCTCGATCGCGTTCGGCGGCCATCTCGCCGCCATCGCCCTCCGCCGTTGGACTGGCCGCGAAGCTCGCCAGGCGCAGATGCTGCGCTTACGCAAAGCAGCCTAGTGCGAGCGGTCGCAGCGATTCTGTCGCAACAAAGGCGCCCATAAAACCGCCGGCGGGACGCCGAAATCCCTGCTTTTCGCCACCCCTCGCCGGCAGGATGTAGTGCATCGCAAGGCTTGCCCGAGAGAACCAATCCGCGACAATGGTGGTTTCCCTATTGGAGCATTGCCATGAATTTTCAAGATGCTATTCGCAAGCAGTTCTCGATGGCTGACTTCTTTCTCGAGTCCTACGTGGCCGACCTCGCCCCGGCCGAACTGTTGGCTCGACCCGCGCCAGGCGCAAACCACATCGCGTGGCAACTGGGGCATCTGATTTCAGCTGAAGCTCGCCTCGTGGGCGCGGCCGCGCCAGGAAAAATGCCAACCCTGCCCGACGGGTTTGCCGAACGGCACAGCAAAGACACAGCAGCGAGCGACAACCCCGCCGATTTCCTCACAAAAGAAGCGTATTTCGCTCTTAACAAGAAAGTGCGAACGCAGTCTCTGGAAGCGCTCGAGAGCCTTAGCGAAGCAGATTTCGACAAGCCAATAACCGGCCGCGTGCCCGCCTTTGTGAAGACCGCCGGCGACGCGCTCGTCACCGCCGCCGGTCACTGGATTTTGCATAGCGGCCAATGGGTTGTTCTCCGCCGCCATCTCGGTCGCGACCGCAAATTCTAGCTCGTTCGCGTCGATGTTCACGCACTCACTTGATGCCGCATGCCACTTACGGCATGTGATTCCATTTTGAATCAAATGCTCGATTCTCGTGCCCGTACGTTCGGTTTATCGATTGCCGCGTGGTTGATCGTCGGGATCTTCTGGTACTTCGCCACGCGCAGTGCACATCCGACGCAACACTTAGCAGTGGTGACCACCTCGGCATTGATCATCACGTACGCCGCGGCGGCGTACATTAATCATCTGCTGTTGCTGCCGCGATTTTGGCGTCAGGGCCGCACACCAGCGTATCTGGGTACGCTGCTCACCATGATGTTCGCGCTCACGGCCATCGCGCTCACGGTTATCCGCACAACATATCTCCGCGCACTTGGCCCAGACCCAGACCCGAACGGCCTCGCGAAACATTTTGCCATCGACTTTATCGGCATGGCCGTGCACCTTATCGGCGCGGAAATTGCCGTGCGTCTGTATCACCGCATTGCTGCACACCGTGCATAGGCGCCACTCTCCCGGCGTTTTCTCAACCAGGTCGCGATCTGAGCGATCTGAGCGTGCCACGCAACCTCCTTATCGCCGCGATCGCTCCCGGCTGCTTCCAATCGTTTGCCTCAGCTCACACAACGGCTTGATTCGGCTGGGATCGCCCACAACCTCCGCCAGCGTTGTCTCACGAAAGGCGTCCTCGACGGCTTCGAGCGCCGCATCCAACCTCTTGTGAAGCGGGCACAACTTCTTTCCATGCGACGCCAGACCCAACGGACACGTTGTGATCCGCTGAATCGGATCGGTCGCCTCGACGATGTCCAGAATCGTCACGTCGCGCGGTATCCCTGTCAGGCTTACGCCCCCACCCGCGCCGCGGTGGCTTGTCACGATGCCGGCCCGACCGAGCGCTTGCAGCACTTTCGCCAAATACGCTGGCGGCACTCGGGTAATGACTGCGAGCTCGGCCGTGGTGCTCGCTCCAGGCGCGATCGACGCCAACTGCACGGCGGCCCGCAGAGCATACTCAACAGTCTGCGATAACATTCAGCCTCCCCGGCGCCCAAATAGGACATTGACATCCAATTTCAGGGCCCTTACAACCTTGAATAGGATAACTGTATCCTATTTCCACGTGGCAAACAATTTAGTCCTGAGGACAGGCATGATGAAGAGAATCGACGAACAACGGCTGGAGGATGACCTCGAATATCGCTTCAACTATCTGGCCGAATTCATCGAATTCGGCGCAGACGATATCGCGGCCATTCACGCCGCCGCTCCATTGCTGGCGGCAGCTGTCCCGGCGCTCGTCGACGCGGTCTATGTCAAACTGTTCAAGTACGATGCCACCAAGCGCCATTTTGTCCCGCCTCAATTCGGCTATGACGGCGCGCTGGCATCCGACGTCGATTCCCTCACGCTCGACGACGAAGTCATTCAATTCCGCAAGCAGCACCTGGGCCGCTATCTCACGACGCTGGTGACTAACCCCTACGATTCAAAAATGGTGGTGTACCTCAACACGGTCGGCGCGATGCATACGCCCGCCGTTGGCAAAGCGGAAATCGATGTGCCCTTGGTGCAAATGAACGCCTTGCTGGGCTACGTGGCCGACGCCCTCCATGCCACGATCTTCAGTCTGAGCCTGGACCGCGAAACGGAATGCCGCACGCTCCGCGCGTTCTCCAAACTGCTCTGGTTACAGAACGATCTGATCAATCGGCATTATGCCCGCGACTCGGTCGCAGACGCCGCTGCGCTCTGGCAGGCGTAGCAGCTAAGCCGACGCCGCTCAGCTTATTAAACAGCGATCACAGGAGTGCGCTGGTTCGGCGATCCGCTGATGTCTCGCGCCATCGCACTGAGTGCCTCTGCAGCAGATTCGCAATCAGCAATCGCTGTATCGGCATATTTCGACTTCTTCTTCGTCGCCGCTGTAATCGCCGTGCTGCGGCTCTTCCTGCTACGATTGATGCACCGCTCCATTGCGGAAGAATGTGCTCGTATCGCCGCGGAATAGCCGCACACATTGGGAAATGCATGCGGAACGCGGCTGAATTTGACAGAATTCAGCACTCCGCAGCTACAACTGAATTCTTGCGCATTCAGCCCCCGCGCTATCCGTTGCCCATAGCTTTTCGTGAATAGTTTTGAACTTTTTCCGCCCCTGGCGCAACCCTCCCTTAGAACCGCGACCGAATCCAACCGGGTGCCAGTATGAGCGATGAGGCCGACCGCCTATACGAGCACGTGCTGGTTCTGCGTTGCCAGACCGGCGATGAAGCAGCCTATCGCGAACTTGTCGGCCGCTTCGGCCCGCGGCTGCGGTACTTTCTGCTCAAGCTCAGTTCGCAGCCTCACGTGGATGACCTTGTGCAAGAAACCTGGCTCGATGTGCTCCGCCAATTGCCTCGCTTGAAAGACGCAGGTGCGTTCACCACTTGGCTGTACCGTATCGCCCATGGCAAGGCGATGCTTGACGGCCGCCGCAACGGGCGGGAGCCGGTCTCCACCAGGGGGTTAGACGAAGTCATCGATCATGGTTCTGAACCAGCGTTCACGCCCGAGGACGCCGCCGCCATCCACGCCGCACTCGATCGACTCGAACCACCTCATCGCGAAGTCCTCGTATTGCGGTTCTTGGAGGAACTCAGCTACGAACAGATCGCCCAGGTCGTCGACTGCCCGCTCGGCACGGTCCGCTCGAGAATTCACCACGCGAAAACCAAACTGCAACAAATCATGCGTTCAAAATGACGTAGCACAAGGTCACGGCCCGGTATCACATTATCCCCCGGGCGCTAACCCCCGGTTAGAACTGTACAAATCGGGGGCGAGCGATCGCCGGCTGACGGACGGGTCTGGTAACGATTTCCTCAGAATTGCAATCGGAGTTCCCCATGCTCGATAAAAATGTTGGTCACGCCCTGCTCAATCTCGACCTCGCGCCGTCCAGCGATCCGCCGACGGCCCAAATCGAACGCATCATCGACACCGACCGCCGCCGCGTCAAACGGTGGACCCGGATCTCCATCGGCCTGTGGGTGCTGGCGGCTCTTGGCGCCATGCTTGTTTTTGTTGCTGGCGCTCTGGTGTTCCCGCTGATCGCGAAAATGGTTAATGAGGAAAATAGCGCGAGGGCCGCTGCAAGCGTGGCGACCGAATCTGACAAAGTACAGCAACAGCCCAGCCAGGCGAAAGACGTCGCGCTCGGCTCGATCGAGAATCCCGCGACGTCGTTTCAAGTGCTGGCCAAATTCGTGGCCATGTGCATTGTCTTCGGCACCGCGTCGTTCATGGTGCTGGTCTTTGCCGGCATTGCCACCGTGCTGCTCCTCCTAAACTCGCGCAGCGCCACGCTCCGCCAAATTAACGCCAACCTGCTGCAAATCTCCGAACAGCTGAAACGCTTGCCTCCCTCTCCAACGTCTGCATAGCCAGATGGCCACGCCGTCCGAATTGATCACCTCATTCACGACTGCCCCGGCGGTATCGGCCGCCATATTAAAACCCCGCCAATAGTAAAGCCCCGGGCGACTCGCCCGGGGCTCAATGGTTTTCGTTCTGGCCAACAGCCGATCGCTGACAGCCGATAGCCTGCTGCCAACTTTATGCCGGCTGCAGTTCGGCCTTGCGCTCTGCAATGACCTCGGCCTGAATGTTCGCCGGCACCGGGCGGTACTTCGCGAGTTCCATCGTGAACGTACCCTGTCCTTGCGTCATCGACCGCAGGTCGGTCGAGTAGCCGAATGTCTCCGCGAGTGGCACTTCGGCGATGATCTTCGTAATGCCGCCCACCATGTCAGTCGACATGACGATGCCGCGGCGGGCCGAAATGTTGCCCACCACTGAGCCCTGGAAGTTCTCCGGCACTTCGAGTTCCATCAGCATGATGGGCTCCAGCAGCGCCGGCTTCATCTTCGGGAACGTCTCGCGAAAGCAGTTCTGGGCACACACCATGAACGCCATATCCGAGCTGTCGACTTCGTGATACGAACCATCCATCAGGTCGATCTTCATGCCGACCACCGGGAAACCCGCAACGGGGCCCTTGGCCAACATGTTGCGGAAGCCCTTCTCAATCGCCGGGATGTAGTTCTTCGGAATGCGGCCGCCAGTGACTTTGTCATTGAACATCAGCTCGCCTTCGGTTTCGGCCGCCTCTTCGTCGGTCATCGGCGCCATCTGGCCAACCACGTGAGCGTACTGACCCGAACCACCGGTCTGCTTCTTGTGCTTGAAGTCGAAGGCCGCAGGCTTCGTGGCCGATTCGCGGTAACTCACCTTCGGAGCACCAACCTCGACCTCGACCTTGTACTCGCGGCGAATCCGCTCCACATAAATCTCCAGGTGCAATTCGCCCATGCCGGCAATCACCGTCTCGCCCGTCTCCTCGTCCGTCATGACCTGGAACGTCGGGTCTTCCTTGCGGAACCGCTGCAAAGCCTTGCCCAGCCGGTCCGAGTTGTCACGCGATACCGGCGTAATCGACATCTTGATCACCGGCTTGGCGACGAAGATGTTTTCCAACGTGCAGTACTTCGGCTCACTGCAATACGTATCGCCGCTCGCGCAGTCGATGCCCATGATCGCCACAATGTCGCCCGCTTCCGCCGAGTCGATTTCCTCACGCTTGTCGGCGTGCATCTTCACGATCCGGCTGAAGCGATCCTTCTTGCCAGTGCGCTGGTTGAAGTACGTGCCCCCTTTCTCCACTTTGCCTTGGTAGATGCGCGTGAACGTCAGCTGGCCGAACTCATCTTCCACGATTTTGAACGCCATGCCAACGAACGGCTTCGCCGGATCCGGCTCCAACTCGATGACCTTCTCCTGATCCACCGGATCCTTGCCCTTCGAGGGCGAATCCAGCGGCGTCGGCAAGTACTTCACGATCGCATCCAGCAGCGGCTGCACACCCTTGTTGCGATACGCCGTCCCTAAATACACCGGCGTAAATTCCTGTTCGATCACCGCGTGGCGAATGATATCGTGAATGAGCGCCTCGCTCACTTCTTCTTCCCCAAGCAGCATCTCCATCAGGTCGTCGCTGTACATCGACAATGCTTCAAGCATGTGGTGCCGAGCATCTTCGGCTTCCTTCTTCAAATTCGCCGGAATCGCTTCCTCACGCACCTTCTCGCCGTTCGAACCGTCGAAATAAAGCGCCTTCATCGTTATCAGGTCAATAACGCCTTCGAACTTCTCTTCGCGGCCAATCGGAATCTGCATCAGGCAGGCATCGCAGCCAAGCTTCTCTTTCAGCTGCCGCACGACCGACTCCGGATTCGACCCCGTACGGTCCATCTTGTTGATGAACGCCAGCCGCGGCACGTGGTATCGCTTCATCTGCCGGTCGACCGTGATCGACTGCGACTGCACGCCGCCCACAGCGCACAGCACCAGGATCGCCCCATCGAGCACGCGCAAGCTGCGCTCGACTTCGACCGTGAAATCGACGTGGCCCGGCGTGTCGATCAGGTTGATCGTGTGGCCTTCCCACTTGAGCGTGGTCGCGGCACTGGTGATCGTAATGCCCCGCTCCTTCTCCAGCTCCATGTAGTCCATCGTGGCGCCATCGCCGCCGCCGCGCACGTCCTCAATCTTGTGGATGCGCCCCGCGTAATACAAAATCCGCTCGCTCAGGGTTGTCTTGCCCGAGTCGATGTGGGCCGAGATACCAATGTTACGTAATTTCTTGAGGTCCATGGCTACAATCTCGAAGTAAAAACAATCCGCCCGGGGCATCTAACGGGTACACGCTCAGCCGGAACGCTGAACATGGGGCCGGCCGGAATCATCCATCTCGAACCACGCGCCGAAGCGCACGGCGGCAAGCCGCCGGCCAAATTTACAGCACGTTGTTCATCGGACGGATCTCCATTGGGTCGAATGGCGGCCGTACGGGGAGCGGGCAACTCGCGCGCAACCGGCCGCCTTCCCGCAGGCAGGCCGTCCTGAAAACGCTGCGAGAACTATGTATAGTAATTAGTTCCGTCGGTTAGACCAGAGCAAATTCATGAATTTCCCGGCGGAAGTGCTGGTAAATCCGGATTTCCCCGGCAAATGCACCTATTTTCGCGCGCTTTCGCACGACCACAACCGTAGCCGCCGTCTACCTCGAATGGGACAAACGGCTAGCCGCAGCGCGACTCCCGCCCGTGCCACCCTACCATCCTCAGTTTCAACCACCGATGTCGCCGATTGCACCGATAACGTCTCACACCACGCATCCTTGTCCCTCGGCGCTACCCGTCGTTAGGAGTGTATGGCTTCCAATATCGCCCACCGGCCGCCCACCGGCCTTCGCTCGCAGCTCGTCGCCCAACACCCGTGGCTGACATTCCTGCTGCCATTTGTCGTCTACATGGCGCTCGGCTCATTGGAGCCCGGTCCGCCCAAGCCGCCATTGCAGCTACCCAATGGTGCCACTCGCGAAGTCGCCAGCCAAACTTGGCTCGGCCTGGAGTACAAACATTACCCGATCATCTACACCGTAAAAATCGCCGCCACGATCGCGGCAATGATCTTTGTCGCCCCCGGCTATCGTCAGTTCCGCTTCCGCGTCTCGCTGCTCGCGATCATCGTCGGCATCATCGGTATCGTGCTCTGGGTCTGGCTCTGTCATCTTGAACTCGAACTCATGCTCCTCCGGCCACTCGGCCTTGCGAGCTTCCTCGGTCTCGGCGAACGCCCCGCCTTCAATCCGCTTGAGGCCTTGAAAGACACGCCCGTATGGGCCTACACGTTTTTAGCTATCCGCTTCTTCGGCCTCGCTGTCATCGTGCCGATCATCGAAGAGTTCTTCCTCCGCGGCTTCATCATGCGTTACGCCGTGCGCGAAGATTGGTGGAATGTGCCGTTCGGCGAAGTCACGCCGCTCGCCGCGGTCGTCGGCACCGCCGTGCCGATGCTCATGCATCCCGGCGAGCTGATCGCCGCGTTCGTGTGGTTCAGCCTCGTCACCTGGCTCATGGCGCGTACACGGAATATCTGGGACTGCGTGGCTGCCCACACGGTCACTAACCTGCTTCTCGGCATGTACGTGGTTAGCCACAACGATCAATGGAAGCTGTGGTAACGCAGTTGCAATTTCTTTTTTTCTTCGCCACATTGAGTCGAGCGCAACTCGTCGCCACGCGATTCATCGAAAACCACAGCTCCGGCAAGCTATCCTTTAACAGCTCGGCTGGCGCCGCGGCACCCAAGTGCGAAGCTCACGTAGTTGGTTTTCCTACACGCAGCGGCGTTTCGGTTGTTGTATCCCTCATTGTCGCATCGACGCTTGCGCACACTCCGCTTATCCTTTGCAAAGCCGCTTTCAACGACATTACGTAGAAACTCCCAATGTCTCGAATGGTCAAGCGACGTTTCCATGGCATGGCAGACATGAATTCGCTCCTCGACACCTTGGTAGGACTCAGAACGATGGGGGAACTCGAACTAACAACCGATGCGCCCTCCACGGCGTCCCTGGCCGCACCATCCCCAAACGCTGCGCTAGATGCCGCGCGCGAACGCATGCGTCTAATGGTCGATGCCGATGCCGTCGGCGTCCTTTTCTTCGATACTCGCAGCGGCGCGGTCATCGACGCCAACGAGGCGTTCCTCGCCATGAGCGGCTACACGCGCGACGACGTTCGCAGCGGCCGCCTTGACTGGCAAACCATGACCCCGCACGAATATTACGACATCAGCATTGCCCAGCTCGAAAAGCTGGCTGCTACTGGCAAAATCGGCCCCTACGAAAAGGAGTACTATCGCAAAGATGGCAGCCGCGTCTGGATGATGTTCTCCGGCCGCGACCTCGGTGACGGCACACTTATCGAATACGCGTTCGACATCAGTCGCTTTAAACGCACTGAATCCATCCTGCGCGCGAACGATGATTGCCAAACATTCTTGCTCAAACTCAGCGACGCCATCCGGCCACTTACCACGGCAGCTGAAATCTACACGGCTGCGGCCCATCTGCTCGGCGAACACTTGCGCATGAGCCGGGTCCGCTTCGCCGATATCGAGCGCGAGGACGCCGTCACTCGCGCCGAATACGTCAGCGGCGTGCCGCCGATGCCGACCCGCTACAAATACACCGAACTCGGCCACGCCGTCGTGACCGCATTTCGCCGTGGCGACCCGATTGTCGTGACCAACGCCAAATACGATCCGCGCTTCGACACAATCGAACGCGAAAAGCTGCTCGCTTGCCAAATTACGGCGTTCGTCGCTGTATTGAAGTCACACCTTGGCCGCCCCGACTCCGCCATCATCTGCCATTCCGCGACACCTCGCGACTGGACCTCCCACGAGGTTACGCTCATTCACGAGACCGCCGATCGCGCCTGGGCAGCGGCCGAACGCGCCGATGCCCAAGCCGCCCTGCATGCCACGCAGCAAAGACTGCAAAGTTTCTACGACACGGCGCCGTTCATGATGGGCATCGGCGAAGTCATCGACAATCACTGCTACATGGTCTCGGCCAATCAAAAGACCTCCGACTTCTTCGGCCGACGCCCGGAAGATATGGCCGGTCGTACCAGCCGCCAACTCGGCACCTGCCAGAAAGTCGAAAGTCTGTGGCTCGAGCAAGTTCGCAAGAGCGAACGCGAAGGTCGCCCCGTCCGCTTCGAATACCTGAACGAACGCTCGCCGCAAACTTCTTGGCTCCAGGCAACCGTGGCAATCATCAGCGGCAGCGGCGAACCATCCGATCGCACTCGGTACAGTTTCGTCGTGGAAGATATAACCGCGTACAAGCTCGCCGACGACGCCCTGCACGAAAGCGAAGTCCGCTCGCGGACGCTTCTCGAAGGCATCGCGCAAGCAACCTGGGAAGGCGATGCCAACGGCGCCCAGGTGGTTGGTAGCCCCTCGTGGGGCGCCTACACTGGGCAATCCATTGAAGAAATGACCGGCGAGGGCTGGGTCCATGCGATTCATCCCGACGACCGGGAATACGCCCTCCGCACCTGGCGCGAAGCCGTCGCCGCCCAGCGGCCGCTTAACGCCGAGTTCCGCCTCCACGCTCCCGATGGTGCCTACCGCTGGACGAACGTCCGCGCCGCGCCGCTCTTCAACGGCGACGGCACCGTCCGCAAATGGGTCGGCATGAACATCGACATCGACGACCGCAAACGCTGCGAACTCGCCCTCCGTGAAGCCGGCAAGACTCTCTAGCAATCGCTACACGAGCGTGCCTGGGGTCGCCCCAGACCTCCTGCAAGGCATAAGGGCGCGGGTGCCTGGGGCAGAGGCTCGGCGATGCCCCAGTCCACTTTGCATGCGCCAGACCACTGCGTCGTGGGGTGCCTGCGGTCGAGCCGCAGGCGAGCCCCAGTGTGCCCCGCCACAACCCTCTACCCGTCACAGCAATCGCAGGTGCCTGCATTCGAACGCCGGCGCCTGCGTTGGAACGCGGGCGCGTGGGGCAGAGGCTCGGCGATGCCCCAGTCCACTTTGCATGCGCCAGACCACAGCGTCGTGGGGTGCCTGCGGTCAAGCCGCAGGCGAGCCCCAGAGTGCCCAGCCACAACCCTCTAACCGTCACGGCCAACCATCAACTCTCACGCCACCATCGCCAAACTCCGTGCCCGCTCCGCCTCATCTGCAAATTGCGGCGTCCGTCGAATCGCTTCGAACAAATCGACCTGTGCCCGCCGTGGATCGCCCAATTGTTCGAACGCCCGACTCCGGGCCAAATACGTCTCGCCCCAGGTCGGCGCGTATCGGATGGCCTTCGTGAGATCGTCCACTGCTCGCTTAGGATTGCCCATCCCCAGGTACGCCAGTCCGTGGAGATGCCATCCGACCGCCATCTTTCGCGCTTCAGCGATTACGCGTCCCGAGTCGGCAATGGCATCGGCGTAACGCCGCAACCAGATGTAGGCCGTGGCCCGTCGGCTTATCGTTTCCAAATTTTCTGGATCGATTTCGAGCGACCGCGTGCAAGCTTCCGCGGCCGCCGCGAATTTGCCCAACCCCAAGTACGCTCGCGCAAGCTCCGACCAGGCTTCATCGTCACTGGGCTTCAACTCCACCGCCCGCGCCAGCACTTCGGCCGCCAGCTGAAACTCCTTGGTGGCATTGTGCACGACGCCTAACTCGAACAATTGATCGGACTCCTGCCGATCATGCGATTCGTCATCGCCAACCGCTTCCTCGACTTCGTCATCGGTGTCCTTCGCACAGCATGCTCCCGAGCAGCCGCCGTGGCAATCGCATCCACCGCTTCCGCACGCCGCCGACTCTTCTGCGGTACTGGAACCCGCCGCACTCGCCGCCGCCACATGGCCACGCTGAATCAAATGCTCCAGCTCGACTTTAAACAGTGACCGCACATCCTTGCGCAAATGCCGCGCCCAGCTCGGATTGTACTCGCGCCTGGCATGGGCAAATTTCGCGAGCGCGTAAGCAAACTCACAGAGCGACAGGTAACCAATCGTGCCCATCGACCATCCACTGAAACGACCGGCGCGCCAATGGCGGTCTTGAAGCGAAACATTCGCGTTGAAGATCCCCAGCCCAAAATACACGACCAGCAAATCAGTCAGCCGTTCGTGATCTTCCTGTTCCGGCGAATAGCGCCGA
Source organism: Pirellulales bacterium (assembly GCA_046349975.1). GTDB lineage: Bacteria > Planctomycetota > Planctomycetia > Pirellulales > Lacipirellulaceae > JABDGM01. The sequence continues at coordinate 63,020 of JAXMBH010000022.1, read as the reverse complement.
TCGCCTAACAAATGCACGTGCGCCAGCTCGTGAGCCAGCACGGCAACCACCATTTCCGGCTCATCGAGCCGCGTCGTTTCGAGCCAAATATCGATGACCTCCGGCCGCTCATCGTACACGCCCGCGACGTAATCCTGCCGGAGTGGGCTGAAATTGGAGTGGACGCTGTCGACCTTCGCATCGCGATACAGTCTCAGATTCACTCGCGCTCGCTCGACACCCATGCACTCGCATACACGGTCGAAAATTTTCGCCGCATCGTCATGCGTGCCGCGATACAGATCTGGGAAGAACTCATTCGTCGGAGCAACCACCGGCCCGCCGAGCCGCCGCTCACCAAACTCATTGCGCAACCATGCGAACCGCTCATCCATCCATCGCACCTGCTCCACGGTTAGCGGTGACTTCGGCTTGAACCATCCAAACATGATCTCTCTCCCCAGCAAGGGTGGCTCCAAATTCGGCCTGATTTGGATCACCCAGTCGCTATAGTAGTCATTTGTTCATATATATTATTGACTATACCGACGAACGAGCCGACTCATGACGCATCGAAATGCGAACAAATTCAGCTCGTTTGCACGTAGCCGATCATCGCAATGCCAACCCAATCGCCCGCAAACGCTCATGGCGCAAGTCCTTCGCGATTGCCTCAGCCACTGAGCCCGCCTTCAACAAGCACAATACCCTGGTATTGCACCCAAAATGCGGCGCCCCGACCGAATGTGCAAAACCCAGCCGCTTTACCGCGGGACAAACGCGAAATTGTTCACATACCCCCGCGGCAAATGAATCGGGTCCGGCGTCTCCAGCTTCTGATGCACGGCCGCGTCGAACTCCGCCAGCGGCCGGCGCTTGCGATGCAAAAAGAATGTACCTTCATATCCCAGCGACTCCAGCAGCTCGAACACCGGCCGCGCGTCGTGATCGGGCCGATGCCGCACTTCGCACTCGACCAAAATCCGCGGCCGATACTTGCGAATCGTCTCCACCCCGCCCTGCAGCACCGCCAGCTCATGCCCTTCCACATCGATCTTCAAAAAATCCGGCCCCCGCGCCTTCGCCCCGAAGAAGTCGTCCAGCGTCGTAACGTCCACTGCGAAGTTACGAGGAGCGAGGAGCGAGGAGCGAGATTCAGCTGCCGAATTTCGTTGCTCGCTCCTCGCTCCTCGCTCCTCAGCGCTCTCTTCCAACGACGCATGATGCGTCTTCCCCAACCCAGCGGGCACGTGCAGCGTCATTGCACCGCAGTGGTCCGACACGGCCAAAGGCACAATTTCCACGTTGTCGTACGACATCGCCGAGAAGGCTTCGCGCAGATAGGCAATCTGCTCCGGCTGCGGCTCGAATGCATACACGGCTCCGCTGGGGCCAACGCGCCGCCGCATCCAGTACGTGTAAGCACCCTTATGGCAACCGACATCAACCGCCGCCTGCCCAGGTCCGAGCGACTCGCTCACAAACCGCAACTCGCCCGGGTCGACGAACAGTCGATAGCGAAATGCACGATAGAGATAGCGGAATTTCAACCCCATGCGACCCACATTCTTGGCCGCTCACTCGCCCTAACGCAACCGCAAACAAGTTCCGTCTCCCCGCCCCCTGCTCCAAGCTCCCCGCTCCGCCAGCGCGCGACAAGAGCCCGGCTGCTTCCGCAACCGAGCTCTTTCGCTCCCCCCAAAGATACGACTGCACCGGCACGCGGTGCACCGTGCGAGATGTTATCTCGCCACTCCCTCACCCGCGTCCGCAGACTCGTAGCTCACTTGGGCCACGTGCTGCATCGGCGAAATTCGGTACGGTTTGGCCTGCTGATACATGACCATCCGCTCTTTGTACGCTTCACATTCCTCGGTCGGCGCGAGGTCGATCGCCTTTTCCAGCGAGTCCATCGCAGCATCGAAATCGCCGGCGTTCGCTTGGGCCGCAGCCAGCGTGTCGAAGTTCACGGCGTCATTATCGCCGCCGAGCTCGATCACGGTTTGAGCCCGCTGAATGGCGAGGTCGGCGTTGCGGATCTGGCTGTCTGGGCACGTGGCCAAAAGCCATGCCGAACCACTCACCGCTTGCGTCGACTTCGGATCGATTTCAATCGCGCGGTTGTATTCCTTGGCTGCTTCGGAGTATCGGCCAAGATCGGTCAAAAGATCAGCCCGGCAGGCCGCCGCGTACGAATCGGTCGGCGCGAGGCGGACCGCGACGTCGTAATGCGCCATGGCCTCTTCCATGCGACCCGTCAACTGACACACGCGACCGCAGCCGCGATGCGCGACCGCGAGGTTCGTGTCGAGCCCGATCGCGCGATTGTAGTCATGCAACGCGGCGTCGAGATTGTTCGCGACCATGAACAGCGCCGCGCGATTCGAGTAGGCCTTGGCAAAATTCGGATTCATTTGAATCGTACGCGAGAAGTCGTCGAACGCCTTCTCGAACTGGCTATCCTGGGCCAGCAGCACGCCACGATTGTGCACGGCCCGCCAGCAAGTGGCGTCGTGGCGAATCGCTTCATCGAAATCCTGCATCGCGGCCTTGTCATCACCGGCCTCGGCCTTGAGTTGCCCGCGGCGGTTGAGCGACCAGGCGAGAAGATGCTTCGCATATTGCGCGGTCGTCGGGCTTGGTTGACTGACTTGAGCCTGCCGGCACAGGTCGACGACCTGGGTAAACTCCTGATCGCTCTGGGCCTGCGTGCTGAGCTCGTGCGCCTTGGCAACCAGTTCATCCGCCGCCGACAACGGTCCTCCGCTCGACTGCGAGGCAGCCGGCATCGGCTTCGCCATCGGCGCCGCGGCGCCGGGTGGAGCCCACGGCGAAGCGGTCGAGGCATTCGGCCCGGGACCCTTGATCGTCGGAAGACCCATCGCACGCGGACTCGGGCCAGCGGTTGGCGGCTGCAATTGGCTTTGCGGTATCGACTGTGGCATCCGCGCCGTCGCCACTCGTGCGCCTTGTGCATTCATTCCCGGCTGGCCTTGGATTGGAGTGCCCATCGGCATGCGTTGCGCCCTCGCGTTTTGCGAGCGCTGCTGCGGCGGAACGCGAACCGCACCGCGCGTTGCGTTCGACATTGCCGCATTGGCGGCGTTCATTTGGGCCGACATCCGCGCCGCCTCGCCGCCGCTCGCCGTCTGCCGACCGAACGGCAAGATCGACTGCTTCGTCGATTTCGACTTTTCAACGGCGCTGCTGATGCTCTGGCCCATTTTCGATTGGGCCGCAGGACGCGGCATCCGATTCGCATTCGGCCTCGGCCGCGAATCGTAAAAGCCGGCCGGTTGTACCTGGTCATCGATTATGTAGTCGCCGCCGTCCATGTCGCGAGACTCGGCCAATGCCGCCGCGGGAATGCTGTCCCAGGCGCCGCAAGGCGAGGACGTCGTCGCCTGCAGCGCGAAATTCGCCAGAACTGCCACGACGGTCGGAAAGTAGCGTGCAACACGCATGGCTGAACCCATCCAACTGAGATTTAAGGGGAATCTGCAGGCCCCGGCTTGGTGCGCTGAACGCGAAGATTCGCGATTGCGAATTCCCTTTCGCGAGAAAGCCGTGACTTGTCGGAAGTCTATCGGCCGGATGGCAGGCTCAACCTAATCGGAATTGTCATAAAAACCGGCAAAATCGGCAGGATCGACCCAACTTGCCGCATCGCTGCTGGCATGCAATGAGGTGCGAAGAGCGGCCTTCGAGTGTTGGCCTATCAGCCGGTGGGCGCTAGCCCCCGGTTTTGCCGTGCTAACCGCGGGCTAGCGCCCGCCGGCTAATGTCTTGGTTCGCTTGGCGCGCGTTTGAAAGGAAGGGGAGATAGAGAAAGCAAGCACCGCCCATAACGCTAGCGCGAAGTCTTGGGCTTCGCCGCCTGCCGCGAACTCTGCTTCGCCGCCGGCTCTTCGTGCGAGACCGTGCGCACATCGCTGTGGGGCGATGTCGCCACGTACGACTGGTTGCGCTCGTACATCGCGAGCCGCTCTGCGAGCGGCGTGCTCAGATCGCGCGGCGCGGTTTCGACCGCCCGCTTTTGCAGCTCCACTGCCTTGTCGAAGTGCTTGCCGCAAGCGTTGGCAGCGGCAAGCGTGTCGAGCATGCGGTAGTCCTCGGTGGGTGCGAGCTTCGCCGCGTGCTGAGCCGCCTCAAGCGCTTTCTCCGCATCGCGGAAGCGCTGGTCTGGGCACGTTGCCCGCAACCAAGCCAGGCTGCGCAAGGCTTCGGCCCAATTGGCATCGATCGCAAGAGCCCGCTCGAAGTCCTCCCCAGCCTTTTCGAATCGCCCCTGTTCGGCGGCGAGGTTGCCGCGCAACGTGATCGTGTCCGGATCGTTCGGAGCGATTTGCAGGGCCTGGTTGATGTCGACCGCTGCACTCGCGAAATCGCCAACCCGCTGGTGGGCATGGGCGCGTGACCGCAGCAACGCAGCATCATCTGGAAGCGACGCGATCGCCTGATCGTAATCGGCAATGGCTTCCTCCATGCGGCCCAAAGCAGCCAGAAGCTCCGCACGATTGCGATACGCAACGGCAAGACCGGGATTCAGTTCGATCACTCGATTGAAGTCTCGCAGCGCAGCGCCGTACTGATTGCGCTGGGCCAGTGTCACGGCGCGGTTGTGAATGGCGAGCGAGCACGTGGGGTCCATCGAAATGGCGACTTGGAAATCCTGGATTGCCGCGTCTGGATGAGCGCTATCAGCCAGCAATTCGCCGTGGCGGTTGTGGGCCCAGGCCGAAAGCCGCCGCAGCGACGCCATCGTTTGGCTCGAAGGCGTATGCTGCAGGCCGCGGTCGCAGAGGGTGATAATGTTCGCAAGTTGTTCCACCGACGCTGCGGTCTTGGCAGCTTCCTGTGCTTGGGCCAGCCAGCCTTCGGGCGTGTCATCGCAATTGGCGACAACGGCTGCGATGTCAGCATGGAGGTCCTTCGCAGTGATCGAAGACCCACCGAATGCGATGGCTGGGGGCAACATCGCCTGGTCGGTAATGAAGGCAGCCGGGTCTGGGATTGCGAGACCGCTTGCCGCGCTAGCGGGACTACTGGCTGTCGGTGTCGAAATGGCAGACGCAGGCCCTGCGTCAATCGACGCGGGCTGCGTCAGTGCGTTCGGTGTCGAGCGGATGATCTGGTCCGAGCCAATGTTCTCGAGCAATGATTTGTGGGCCGGCGATTGAGTGGCGCCAGTCAGACCTGCTTCCAGGCTCTCGGGGCTAAGGACAGCGGTTTTGACATCCGATGAGGGCGATCGCGCAATAGTCGGCCGCTGCCAGCGGCTGATCGGGCCCGGGCGAATTGAATTGTCGATCGGCGGCGCTTTCGACGCACCAGCGAATGGGTTCTGGTACGTAGTCGGTCCACGCAGTGCGTCCGCAGGTTCCGGCACCACCACGTGCGGTCTTGCGCCCTCGGCGACAAACGGATTCGCAAATGTACCGGTCGGCGCGGTCACTTGCGTTCGGGTCTGGGCGATCGCACAGGGCAGCTCGTTCAGCCAAACGCTCGCAAGAGCGATCGCTGCAAGACTGCGAACGACTACTGACAGCTTCCTTGCCATCATAGTTCGAACTCCGTTTTCGAATTCGGCAATCAGAATTCTGTTCTCTAAATGCAAATGCAGAAGCGCCGTTCACTCGCGCGGCTCGGTCATTTTCCAAGGATCGAGCGCGTCGTCGAGATCCGCATCCGGCAGCACTTTACGCTCGCGGCACAGCTCCCGGATTGTCTTGCCGCTGTCGAACGCTTCCTTGGCGAACGCGGCGGCCTTTTCGTAGCCGATCTTCGGTGCCAGCGACGTCACCATCATCAGCGATTGGTCGATCAATTGGCGGCAGCGTTCTTCGTTCACCACGAGGCCGGTGAGCAGCTTGTTGACGATCACGTTCGTCACGTTGGCGAGCAGTTTCACGCTTTCGAGGAACGCATCGATCATCACGGGCATCGCGACGTTGAGCTCGAACAACGAGCCGATGCCGCCCAAGGCCGCGGTGGTGACGACCGTGTCGTTGCCGAGCACGCGGCAAACGACTTGCATGGCCGACTCGGCAATCACCGGGTTCACCTTGCCCGGCATGATCGAAGAGCCGGGCTGCGTGGCCGGCAGCGAAAGCTCGAACAAGCCGCACCGCGGGCCAGAGCCGAGCAGGCGGATGTCGCTCGCGATTTTCGAAATCGAAACGGCGATCGTCTTGAGTTCGCCGTGGGCTTCGACGAACGAATCTTTCGCGGCCTGTGCCTCGGGGTGATTGGCGGCTTCGGTGAACGTGCCACCCAGCTGATTGCTCAGCGCGACACAAACCTTGGCAGCGAATTTCGGATGCGTGTTGATGCCCGTGCCCACCGCCGTGCCGCCGATCGGCATGTTCTCTTCAAGCCGCTTGAGGGCCCGGCTGGCCCGAACCGTGGCATAGTGAGCTTGCGCCGCGTAACCGGAGAAAACCTGGCCAACGCGAATCGGCGTGGCATCCATGAGATGCGTGCGGCCAATCTTCACGATGTTGTCCCACGCCTTCGCTTTGGCGGCGAGGTCGCCGTGCAGGCGCTCGAGCGCGGGAATCAGGTCGCGACTAATCGCCATTCCCGCGGCAATGTGCATGGCGGCCGGGAACGTGTCGTTCGACGACTGGCCCATGTTCACATGGTCGTTCGGGTGGACCGCCCCTGCTTTGCCTTTCGCGCCCACGCCGAAGCCGAGCTGCTGATTGGCAATGTTGGCGATGACTTCGTTGGCGTTCGTATTTGTCGAGGTGCCAGAGCCCGTCTGATAGATGTCGACCGGGAACTGAGCGTCGTATTTCCCGGCAGCCACTTGCTCGCAGGCGGCGATGATCGCTGTGGCATGCTTTTCGTCGAGCTTGCCGAGTTCGAGATTCGCGCGGGCGCAAGCCGATTTCAGATAGCCGAAAGCGTGAATGACGGCGACTGGCACTGGTTCGTTCGCCACCGGGAAATTTTCGACCGCGCGCGCGGTGGAAGCGCCATAGAGGGCATCGACGGGCACCTGCATTTCGCCCATCGTATCGCGTTCTGTTCGGAAGTTGGTCATCGTGAAAATTGGCTGGGATCGACAGCGCGAACGGGAAACGCCCGCCTCGTGCGACGTGCCGCTAGCAAAAGACAATCGAGGGCGGATGATACCGATGCGTGCTGCCGAGCGGAATGGGAAATGTGCCGAAGAACGGGGGCACGACGCCCGGAACGCCATCAACGATAGCGTTTTTGCCGCGGATCGGTAAGATGGGGAAGTCGCTGCTAAGAGCAGTTCGGGCTTCGGCGAAGCAGAAAATGCCGTGTGAGGTTGCCGTTTAGGATTTGCCGTGAAGACTTCTGAATTATTGCATTTTGCGTTTCGGGCGCGGGACCCGCTGAAGCTGGGGAAGTGGTATGCGGAGTTATTCGAGGGGGTGTTCTTTGTTCACCCCGTGATGTCGGCGCTCGGCATCGTGATGGTGAAGATTAACCACCCGGAAGCAGTTTTTGACGGCTTGTTGGAGTTCTGGCCGTGGGACCTCGAATGGGATGGAGATGCCACCGTATTTCGGCGGACCGCGGCGATCCCATCGCCGACAAGCTATGGTCATTGCGCGGTAAAGGTGAAGGCGGATGCCGAGACGATTGGCGACGAACTCACACGGCGCGGCATTGCGTTTCGCAGGGAACCGCGGGCGATGGGATTTTTGATTCCCGTCGTGGACGATCCGGAAGGCAACATGGTCGAGCTGTTTCCGAACATCGACCATCTCGAATTGCCAGCAAAGGCGATGTGCCCGCCGGAGCACATCGACGCAGCGCTTGCTGAAGTGCGTGCCAGCTTCGCGCGGCTGACGAAGGACCTTGATGTGGAAGCGGGCGTACCGCTGCTGCTCTTCGAAACGCACGTGCAACGACAACAACAGCAACAACAGCAGCAGTAGCGATGGCAACGATTCTCGACAAGATTGTGGCGCGGAAGCGCGAGGAGATTGCGCAGGCGAAGGGCATGCTGCCGGAGGCCGAGCTGCGAGCGCAGTTGGCCGACGCACCGCCGGTGCGTGACTTCTTTGCCGCGCTGGCGGCGGGACCGCCCATTCGACTAATTGCCGAGGTGAAGAAAGCGAGCCCGTCAGCAGGCGTGATTCGGGCGGATTTCGATCCCGTGCGAATCGCTCAGACATACGAGCAGCATGGGGCAAGTTGCATCAGCGTGCTTACTGACGAATCGTTCTTTCAGGGGCATCTCGATTTTTTGCGGCAGATTCGACAGACGGTGCAGCTGCCCGTGCTCCGGAAGGATTTTATTCTCGATCCGTATCAGGTGATCGAAGCAAGAGCGGCCGGGGCCGATGCCGTGCTCTTAATTGCCGAGTGCTTGGATGACTGCAACTTGCGGGCGTTGTTTAACGCGATTTGCGAGTTGGGAATGACGCCGCTCGTGGAGCTGTACGAGCCGACAAACTTGCAGCGAGTGTTCGACGCCGGGGCGACGCTCATTGGCGTGAATAATCGCAATTTGCACACCTTCGAGGTTGACCTCGCGCATACAATTCGGATGCGCGAGCGCGTGCCAGCTGAGTGTGTGCTCGTTGGCGAGAGCGGCATCAAGACAAATAGTGATGTGCGAAAGCTCGAAGCCGCCGGCGTGGACGCGATTTTGGTCGGCGAGTCGTTGATGCGCGAGGCGAATATCGGGGCGGCGGTTGATCGGCTCTTGGGACGAACGGCATGACGGAATTCATACAAATCACGACGACGACCGGCAACCGGCAGGACGCAGAGCAGATAGCGGCCGATCTCATTTCGCGGCGACTTGCTGCATGCGTGCAAGTAAACGGGCCGATCGCAAGCACGTTTCGCTGGCAGGGGAAAGTTGAAACGGCCGAGGAATGGGCGTGCGTCATCAAGACGATCCGGACGCAATTCGCGGCGGTGCAGGCAGCGCTCGCCGAGATTCATCCGTATGAGGTGCCGGAGATTATCGCGGTGCCGATTGTGGAAGGAAATGCGGCGTACTTGAAGTGGCTTGAGGAACAGGCGGGAAGCTAAACCGCAAGCGATGCGGCGGCGTCAATGATGCAACGTGGGTCAGTTGTCGTCGCGAGTTCACGTTTCGAAGGGATGCGATAGGAAGCTCGTCATGTGTGGTCGATTCACGTTAAGGACGCCGCTTACCGTGTTGATCGAGCATTTCAATCTGGATGCTCGAGGCGAAGAACAACTGCCGCTATTTGAGGCGCGGTACAACATCGCGCCGACGCAGGATGTGCTCGTCGTGCGGTCGGATCCGGCCAGCGGGCGACGAACGGCCGACATGCTGCGATGGGGCCTGATCCCTTCGTGGGCGGCGGAGGACAAACTTGGCGCGGGGCCGCCGCTTATCAACGCGCGGTCGGAAACGCTCGCGGAAAAGCCCTCGTTCCGCACAGCGCTGCGGAAGCGGCGGTGCCTGATTCCGGCGGATGGTTTTTACGAATGGCAGCAGTCGGCCAGTGGCCCGAAGGGCAAGAAGCAGCCGTACTATATCCATCAACCCAATGGTGAGGTGTTTGCATTTGCCGGTTTGTGGGAGCGGTGGATGGCCCGGGGCGGAATGAGTCAGGCAGCCGGAGCGGCTGACGACGAAAAGCATTCGAACGAACTCTCCCCTGACCCCTCCCGAAACGGCAGGGGGATTGTAGGAGGCGGGGCATTGGTGATTGAAAGCTGTACGATTGTGACGACCGGGGCCAATCGGATGATGAGCGAGATGCACGAGCGGATGCCGGTGATTTTGGCGCCCGGCGATTATGCGACCTGGCTAGATGCGAAGCTCGATGACCCAGCCGCACTTATGCCGCTGCTGACGGCATGCGGGGAGGACGAACTTGTCGCTGAGCCGATCGGCACGTACGTCAATAAAGTGGCCAATGACGGGCCGCAGTGCATCGCGGTTCAAAAGTCGCTGTTCTAAAAATGCCAGCAGTGCAGGCACTCCCGCTGCGACAAATGCGGTACTGATATAGCCCGCTAACGGCGGGTCTTCTATGGTACGCAGCCTTTATTGCGCTGGTGCGTACTTCCAGCCGTTTCGCGCGTGCGCGAGGGCTTTTCGCTAACACTTACCTGCTTCGATCCGTTGATGTCGGTCATCTCACCCAATGCGGATGCCGTGCGCACCGCGCGCTATCGGTCAGTGGGCCGGCGCGTGTGGTGCGACACCGATTTGCCGGCGCCGCTCATTGAGTCGTTGCGGACGGGCGACATGGATCGAGTGCTGTTCTCCGCCACTCCGCTGCAGGTGAAGGATCGCTGTGTTGTCGGTCGTTACCAAACCGAGGGGCATACCTTCCTCGTAAAGCGGCATGCTTGGGGGGGACTGGGCCGAACGTTCCGCAGCGCGTTTCGTGAACCCTCGTCAGCACATTGCGCTCGCATCGGCACGTACTTGCACAGTCTCGGGGTGCGTACGCCGAAGCCGCGCGGCACAGTTGACTTCCGCCTGGGCCCGTGGAATTACCGCAGTTATTTGGTGAGTGACTACGTAGAAGGTATACCGCTTTATCAATGCATTCGATTCGGCACGCAAACGGAGTTCGAATTGCGGCATCTGGCCCGCCAGGTCGCGCAACTTTGGCAGCAATTGATTACGCTCGGCGTCAGCCACAACGATTTCAAACTCGAAAACTTCATCGTCGATGAAGACTCGCGGCTGTGGATCATCGACTTCGAAAAGACGCGTGTCGCCGGCCGACCTGAACGGCAGCGAGCCAGGCAGATTGCCGACGTGCTCAACTTCCTGCACGTCCGCGGCTGGCATTCCCGGCCCGACGCACGAGCGATTTTTGCGGAAGCCTTCTTGCAAGTTCCGAGCGGCCAATGGCTAAAGGGAATCGGGCTCGAGCGCGTCGTGATGGGGCTTGGCCTCGATGAGCATGAGTCCGACGCGGGCCTGTCGGTCGTGGTGCTCTGCCACGAGACAGTTGACTCACGACAATGCCAGACGGCGATTCGCTCCGTGCGCGATATTGCTGATGAAGTGGTGCTGGTCGACCCATCGGCGTGCGGCGAGTTTGAATTGCTGAAATGCATCGAGCCGATAAACGGCAGAACGAACGAACCAGATCGCGTACGACCGTTTAAGGTTGCCGCGCCGCTTTCCAGCGTGGCACGCTTCCCCTGGATGCTGGTGCTGCATCAGAATGAATATGTAACGCCGTTTTTGGCCAAAGAACTCCAACAGCGCATCTGCATGCAGTCCGAGGCCACCGCCTATCGCTTGGGTCGCAAGCTGGAATACTTTGGCCGCACCATTCACGATCGCGACGTTCGACCCGTGCGATTGTTCCAAACAGGCAGATGCGAAGTGTCATTGGTGAACGGCGAACCAGTTTGCGCTGCGGAGACCAGCGAGCTTGGAGAGTTGCAGGGAGCGATTCAGGCGAGTGAGAGCAGCTCGATTTCCGAGTTGATCGCGCAATTGAACGACGCCTCAACTCAAGCGGCGATAAACCGCCTGCGGGCCGGCGAACGACCCCGACTGTTAAAGGGATGGGTGCGGGGAGTCGTGCAGTTTCTGAAGGCATGCGCGAGACCCAGCGGCGTTCGCAGCGGTTGGACCGGCGTACAAGTGGCGTTGATTCGCAACGCGTTCACCTGGCTTGAAGAAGCCAAGCTGTACCAGCACTCGGCTGAGTTCGGAGCCCATGATGAACGGACGGCCGAACTGATATCGATAACGGCCAATCAAGCGACGACAGTCGAAGCGAATTCTTCCTTGCCGGCGCATGCCGCTTAGCCGCTGCCGCAAACTGCTGCTTGCGGCGGTCTGAATTTTCAGCCAATTCGGACTAATGGGCTAGGGCAGGCCTGGTATTTTCCTGTCGCCCTCCCAGGTCCTACCCGCGGTTTCGGGCGCGGGAAGTGATCTCCCGCGATAACGGCCGTCACGCGGCGTTCTGCACCCAGTTTTTTGGCTGGGGGTTCGTATCCGTTGCGTTTCCGCAACATTCGCATCGCTCCCTGTCCCGTCGATTGGAATCGCCGCAGCCGGTGGTACACAATTTTAGGGATGCGCGGCCGCAAAATCGTTGTGACCGGGCAGGCCACCCATTTATATTGACATCTCCATAGGAGAACTAGCATGGAAGTTCTAACCACGTTGATTCGACACATCTTCGAGTTCGGCGCGAAGCAACTAGCGCTCTGCGCAAAAGCTTTGCCCTTCCCCCTGACGCGGACCTATGAAAAAGCACCTGCTAGAAAACCTCTACCGTTCGTTGTCTGGATCGAAGGATGAACCCAGCGGTCGTCGCTCGCGGGCCGGGCAGCGCGGACGGCAATTGCGGATCGAGTCGCTCGAAAGCCGGCAGATGCTTTCGATCACTCCGCTGCAAACGATGAACTCTTCGGGCGGCACGGGCGAGAAACCTCAATCGAAGGTCTTTGAATATGCCGGCCAGTGGTGGTCGGTAATGCCAAGTTCCGGCGGCACGTACGTGTACCGCCTGGATGGCACAAGCTGGACGCAAACGCAGCGCATCACCACGAACTCAAGCGTGCATGCCGATGTAAAACTCGTCGGCGATCTTGCGCACGTGCTGCTCTTCGACGGCGCCAATACGCAACTGGCCACGTTGCAGTACGATCTCGCAGACAACCGCTTCGAAGCTTGGGCGGCGCGGCCCCAGCTGGTGAACTTGCCACTCGATAGCGGTGTGGAAACGGCTACGATCGAAGTCGACTCGACAGGGCGGATGTGGGTCGCCTCGGACGTTACCAGCACGGTTGTCGTCCGCTACAGCGACGGACTGTACACTTCGTGGAGCGCCCCAATTACAGTGGCCTCGGGCATCAAGAGCGATGATATCTCAACGATCATCGCGATGCCGAACAACCAGATTGGCGTGTTCTGGTCGAATCAGAACACAAAGCTGTTCGGGTTCCGTCTGCACGCCGACGGCACCAATCCGACGCTGTGGAGCGCAGATGAAAGACCGGCGAGCCAATCGGCGCTGAGCGTTGGCGCTGGAATGGCGGACGATCACATGCATCTGGCAGTAACGAGCGATGGCACGCTCTATGCCGCCGTAAAGACCAGTTACGACAAGTCACCCTATCCCAAGATGGCATTGCTGGTGCGACGGCCGAACGGCACCTGGGACAATCTCTACGCGGTCGACACTGGCGGCACGCGGCCTACGATCATTGTGAGCGAGGCGGCCGGCAAGGTGCTCATGGCGTACGAATCGAACGAGGGCGGCGGCGATATTCTGTACCGCGAAACGGCGTTCGGCGCCGTAAATCTCTCACCGGTGAAGGTGATGATCAGCGGCAGCCTGGCCGATGTGACGACCGCCAAAGTAACCTCGACCAATCAGGTTGTCATTATGGCGGATAACAAGAGCGTGTTGTATACGTTCGATGCGCCGCCAGTGAACCAAGCGCCGATTGTGAACGCCGGGGCAGATCGCACGGCGATCGTTGGCACGCCGATCTACCTGCAAGGTAGTGCGTCGGATGATAACCTGCCGGCGCCGGCTCAACTCGCGCTGCAATGGTCAATCATTACAGCGCCAGGAACTGTAACGTTCGGCAACGCGGCCGCGGCAAATTCCTCGGTATCTTTCGGCGCCGCTGGCACGTATGTGCTGCAGCTCAATGCGAGCGATGGCCAGCTGTCGCGTTCGGATCAAGTTTCAATAGTTGTTTCCGCTGCCACACCCCCGGGCGGAGGCGGCTCCGGCGGCGGCACGGGCAATAACACTACGCCGCGACAGTTGGCATTTCAGAATGGGCTGTTCCCAAGCGTTGCGTATGCCGGGTCGGTCGATACAAAAATCGCCGCCAAGAAGGCGACCACCAACTACGGCAACGATGCGAAAATGACCATCGACGGCAACCCCGACGAAGCGGGCCTCTTCAAATGGAATGTGTCGGCCATTCCGGTCGGCAGTACGGTGCAATCGGTCGCGATCGAGTTCAATGTGACGGCCAGCAGCAAGGATAGTTACGAAGTATACGCGCTGCAGCGTGCCTGGGATGAGCTGTCGGCAACGTGGCAGCGGTATGCGATCGGCCAAAACTGGTCGACTGCCGGAGCCAACAATGCGGCCGACGCTTCGGCGGCGGTGCTTGGCCAATTGAGTGCCACGAGCAAGGGCACGTATCGAATCAATCTCAACGCAGCCGGAGTGGCGGCCGTGCAAGCGTGGATCAACGACCCCAGCAAGAATTACGGCATCATCATCAAGGACTATGCCGTGGCAAAGGCAGTTGAGATCGCTACAAGTGAAGCATCAACGGCTTCACAGCGGCCGAAGTTGATCATCAACTTCACAGATCCGGCGCCCGTGAATGCGCCGCCGACCGTCGATGTTGGCGTTGATCGGGTCGCGCAAGTTGGGCAGCCGCTGGTGTTGAATGCAACTGTGACAGACGACGGCCTGCCAAATCCTCCGGCGTTAATGACCGCTCTGTGGACGAAGTCCGCTGGCCCTGGAACGGCGACGTTTGCCAACGGGAATTTGGTGAATACATCGGTCACGTTCGATGCGCCGGGCATTTATACGCTGCGACTGACAGTGAACGACAGCTTGCTGAGTGTGTTCGATGAGTTGGTCGTTTCAGTGATTTAGCGACGCATATAATACATGCTGTGCTGAAATCGCAGGAATTCAGTGGATTTGACCACATAACTGATTTTTGCGAATTCGGCTGTGAGCACGTGTGCCGGTTAGGCAAGCTGCGAAGCGGGTGCCCGACGCTCCTAAGGTTCCGGCCGCGCGGGGTCCGAGACAATCAAGGTGACGACTGCCTCGAACCACGCACCGATGTCGGCCGCCGTGCCTCAGCCCGTACTTATTGTGTGTGGTGGATTGCAGAGCAGCGGCTCAACCCTGGTGTCGTATTGCTTCCTGCAACGCGGCGATATGAACGGCGTGCTGGATGCCGATAACGATCTCTTGCCAGCGATCGACGCCAGTCTGGCCGGCCCGATCGCCTGGTACAAGACCACGATCAGTTGCTTCCGACTCAGCGAAATCGCACAGCATTATAGCGACGCTGGCTGGCAAGTGCGAACACTGCTCGTTCTGCGCGACCTGCGGGCGGTGTGGGCCTCACTGCGAAGCAAGTCATACGGCCGCAATGGGATCACGGCCGAGGATCCGCCGCTGCGAGTGCGCCTGCGACGCTTTATCGACGACTGGCGCGTGCTGCGCGTGACCGGCGGCGCCATATTGCGATACGAAGATTTCGTCGCCGAGCCCCGAGACACGCTTGAGGATGTTTGCGCCGCGCTTGGGCTGCCGTTTGATTCGGCCATGCTCACTTGGCCGAAGGCCCCGGAGCGGATTGCTGACCACCGCAACGGCAATGAGTCGTTCTGGGTCACGCGCGGCGCGAACTTGGCGTCCTCGCTGGAGCGTTTCCGCTCGAAACGCGGGACACCGCAGCTGCCAGCGGCGGACTTGCGGTGGCTGGAGACTGAATTCCGCGACTTTAATGAAGCGAATGGTTATTCGCTGGAACTGGATGCAACGTTGGCGTGTGACGATACGAGTTGTATCGCGCCGACTCCTCCGCCGAGCTTCGAGGTGACGCGGCGGTACAAATGGGAAACAGCGCAAAAACCGCTTCGCTGGCTGCTCGCCCAATTGGGGCGGCCGAATACCACCCTCATCGAACGACGAAGTCGGAAACGGGCCGCCTAGCATGCAGATCGGACTCGTGATCGATGACCTGGACCGCCGCCGCGGCGGCATGAGCGAATGGTGTTGGCAGTTTGTAAACGCGCTCTCGCGGCGGGGAATCGAGGCGCATGTCGTTGCCCAGGGCTTTGGCGAAGAAGCGCTGCCACAGTCGGTGGTTCGGCACATCGCGCCGCGATCGAGGTCGCGAATCGAGTTCGCGGCAGCGGCCGAACGAATGTTGCGCCAGGCGAATGTCGACGTGGCGCACGACATGGGAATGGGCTGGCACTTCGATTTGTTTCAGCCGCACGGCGGTTCCTACCTGGCGTGGATGTCGCGGCGACTCGACATGTATCCGAAGTTCTTCCGGGCGATCAAGCGGCCCATTGACGCGCTCTTACCGCGGCGGCGCGATTTCGCCCAACATTGGGCGCGGCAATGCGCGGCAATTGAGAAATCGGAGGCAACGATTGTCGCCGTGTCGCACGAGGTTGCGCGGCACTTCGAAGAGCTGAACCACATCCGCCACGATCGCATCGCCGTAATTCACAACGGCGTCGACTGCACGCGGTTTTCGCCGGCGCATCGGGCAGGATTTCGCGGACCGGTGCGGCGGCGGTTGGGCATTGCGGATGATACCTTGCTCCTCTTGATTGCAGCGCATAATTTCCGGCTGAAAGGGGTGCCGGAACTATTGTGGGTAACCGCCCAGCTCGTGAAGGCGGGTCGCCCCGTCCACACAATCGTTGCCGGCGGGCAGCACCTCGAACCCTGGCGATTAGCGGCGGCGCGGTTGGGCGTGTCGCGGCAGGTTTCCTTTGTCGGCAGCGTGGCAAACATGGTGCCATATTTTGCTGCCGCCGACGCGTACGTGCATCCCACGTACTATGATCCGTGCAGCCTGGTGCTGCTGGAGGCCGCGGCGTCGGGGCTGCCCATCGTAACGACGCGGCGGTTCAACGGCGCTGCCGAGTTGTTTAACGAAGACGATGATATTCTCACCGTCAACGATCCCCGCGAGTATAGCGCCTTGCTGGAGCGCGTCGACGCATTATTCGACGAACGCCTCCGCGGCAAGTTGAGCGTGGCCGCGCGGCGCGTGGCGCTGCGAAATCCGCTCGAGCGGAATGTCGCAGAGATCGTGCGGCTATATGCCTCGCGGACGCGGCGTGGAGCGGCGGCTTAGCGCGGAATGCAGGAGCCCCGGTCATTGACCGGCGGCTAAGTAGGAATTGTGGGCTTTCGCGGCGGCGCCTTGATCAGGTGATGCTCAGCATGTCGAAGCGAGAGTTCGCATTGATCGTGCCGAGGCCGATGGTGCCCGTGCCCAATGTCTTGTATGTGTAGCTGAAGATCGTTCCGCCGGAAGCTAATGTGACCTGCTGATTGGCGCGATTGATGTTCAGCGACAGCGGGATCGTCGTGTTCGGCGCGGCTGGGAATGACTTTTGGGCCAGGTACTGCACCTTGCCGTTTACAACCTGGCCGATGATCAGCTTGTCGATGATTTCGAACACGCCGGCGAACTTGTAATTCGTTGGCGAGACGTAATCAAACACGATTACGGCATTGCTCCACAGCGAATGACCGTTGCCGCCGTTCAGGCTGACGTTTACGTTCACGTTGCTGACGTTGGCAGGCGTTGTGGGCAGGCCGAAGTTGACGGTCGCCACCGGCTTGTCGCCATTCTGCGGGCGCGTGGCCTGGTAGCTGGCCGTGCCGTTAACGGGATTCGTCGTCGACGTTGCGAAAATGCCCGATTGCACCACGATACGTGAATCCGGCGTGCTCTCGAAGTTTTCGTTAAATGGCAACTCCGAAGTCGAAACTACGATATCGTAGTCGTCAAACACCGTGTTGCCGTGCGGGTCGGCAGCGGTAACACGTACGTGGAGCGTACCTGCGTCGCCAGCGGCCGGCGTACCAGTGAACGTGCGCGTACCCTGATTGAACGAGAGCCACGCGGGCAATGCCGCGCCGCTAGCCTGGGTTGCCGTGTACGTTAGTGGTTCGCCGTTCGGATCGGTAAACGTGTTGGCGGCGAAAGTGAAATTGAAGTTCACGCCGACGGTCGCCGTGCGATCGGGTAGCGGGTTTGTAACAGTCGGCGGCGGGTTCGTGGCGACCGTCAGGTCGAAGTCATCGGAAACGACACCGCCGTTGCCGTCACTCGCAGTGACACGAACCGTGATGGTGCCGACATCTGTTGCGCTGGGCACGCCGATGAAGGTGCGGGCGGCCGCATTGAATGTGAGCCATGCCGGAAGCGCTCCACCACCGCTCAGTGTGGCCGTGTAAGTGAGCGCGTCGCCGTTGGCGTCGGTGAACGTGTTGGCCGCGAACGTGAACACATACGGCGTGTCGACAAGTGCTGTTTGGTCGGGGATCGAGTTGGCCACGATCGGTGCGGCATTGGCGGGCGCGGGCGGTTGGAACTCGTAAGCGCCCATGTCGACCGTGTTGTTGAACACGCGCACATTTGGCAAACCGCGCTGATCGCCATAGCTGGAGCTGACGGCGAGACTGTTTTTACCTTTGTCGATGACGATCGAGCCCGTTGCGAGGGCGATCGTTGGCGTCGGGCCACCGTTGTCGGCCAGCGTGCTGCCGCCTGCGCCGAAGACGTCGGTCACCGTAATCGCGTTGGCGCCGCCGGGCTGGCCAATCAAGTTGCCCGAGCCATTGAGCGCCCCCGCCGGTCCTGTGACGGTGAATTGTGCGCCAGCTGGCAGGCCGGTGTTATTGGCGATCAGGCTCGACTTGACTTTGCTGTTGTTGCCGGCCGGGATAAACAGTTCAGGATTTGTCGCCTGGCCGGTGTTGCCCACGGCGATCGAGTTTTGCATGGTGAACTTGTTGCCCGCAAAAACGCCGCCGCCGCGGCCGTTGCCGCCGGTGTTCGAGTCGGCAATGTTACTGGCAACTGTCGCATCTTGCAGCGTGACATTCGCGCTGAACACGCCGCCGCCGTCATTACCCGCCTTGTTGTTGGCGATCGTGCTGTTTTTGATCATCGCGCTGACGACGCCCAAAACACCGCCGCCGTTGCCGTCGAGACCGTCTTGCGCTTCATTGCCGGCCACGGTGCTGTTCTGCAGCACGACGTTGGTCGCGTAGATGCCGCCGCCGTCGTCGGCCGCTTTGTTGGCCGTGCTCCCGGCGATGCCGCCAATCGTGCTGTTAGTAATGTTCACGCTCAAGAGGCCATAGATGCCCCCGCCGTCGTCGCCGGCCGTGTTGCCCGTGACGGTGCTGTTGAGCAGCGTCACATTGCCCTTGGCGTAAATGCCACCGCCATCGGTGTTCGTTGCGGTGTTGCCGGAGGCGGAGCTGTTTGTGAGATCGATGGTGTTGCCAAAAATACCGCCGCCCGAGGAATTCGCCGTGTTGCCAGCTCCGGCGACCGTGCCGCCGATGGTGGAGTTCTTCAGCGTAACGGTGCCAGAAGCGTAAATGCCGCCGCCGTCGCCGCCCGCTGTGTTGCCGGTGATCGTGCTGTTGCTGAGTGTGACGTTGCCGGCGGAGTAAATCGCGCCCCCATCGCCGACCGCCGTGTTCGGCAGCCCTGCGCCAACGCCGCCGATCGTGACGTTAATAAGCGATAGGTTGCCGGCCGTGTAAATCGCGCCGCCGTCATCGCCCGCGGAGTTGCCGGTCAGCGTGCTGTCGGCGACCGTCACCAGGCCGAGTGATTCAGAGAAGATGGCG
This sequence comes from Pirellulales bacterium, assembly GCA_046349975.1. Taxonomy (GTDB): domain Bacteria; phylum Planctomycetota; class Planctomycetia; order Pirellulales; family Lacipirellulaceae; genus JABDGM01. The sequence continues at coordinate 43,686 of JAXMBH010000022.1, read as the reverse complement.
CCGCCGTCATTGCCGACACCCGCCGCGCCCTTGGTGAGCGCCATGCCTTTGATCGAAACATCACCGGCTTCGTCGGTGATGTTGAAAATCCGCGAGGTCGCTGCCGTGGCATCGATCGTAAGATTCGTCATGCCAGGGCCGTTGATCGTGAGCGACTCCGTGATATCGAGGTCCCCCGCGCCGGCCGCGAGCGAGAGCGTGCCGGTGAGCCCGCTTTGGAACTGGATGATGTCGGCGCCGGGCGCGGCGTTCGCCTGGTTGATGGCGTCGCGCAGTGAACCGGCGGGCGCGACGGCGGCGTCGGTGAGATTAGTCACCGTGAATGTCGCCAGCACATGGCGTGCTTCTAACTCTTCAAAGAGCGGGCGGCGGCCACCCTTCCCTTTTCGCTTGCGCCCTTGCGGCTGCTGGGTGTTGTTTTGACCGGCGCGCGAACCGTTGCCAAAGAATGACCAAGCCATGGTGTCTCGTCCCTGATGCGAATTGTATTGATTCAGGCCGCGAACAGCCAAAATGCAACCGTTGATCGTACCATGGAACGGCGGGACGTCAATGTACGACGAATGGGGGAAGTGTAAGGCACAGTTGGCTTCGCGATCTGGCTGGTTCGATTCGATGCGCTCCGCGGCCGCTGCCACGGACACGCGCTCGTAGCCGGACCGCCACGCGGTCCGGAGTCGCACTTCAAATTCGTCAACGCACCCACACCACTCCGCTATCTTTACGATTCCAGAAAACACACGACGAGTGACCGCGGGCCATGGGCGCCAACCACGAGCGTTTGCTCGATGTCGGCGGTTTTCGAGGGGCCGGAAATAAATGCTCCGAAACGGGGAACAGAAAGTGAGTTCGTGCTGCCACGCGTAAGCCGCTCATACGCGGCGTGCATGTGGTCGACGATCTGGTCCGCCGGGACGATGAGCACCAGGTGCTGGCACAAAAAATACAGGACGCGAATCGGGACGTGCTCGTCGGTCGCCCACACGGCCGCGTTCTCGGCAACCGCAAATTCGCCGGGCAGAATCGCGACGTCGATGTCGGCACTGTCGTGCGGCGCGGCGAGCGCGGCCACATCGACGTTGGCGCTCACAAAGCCGGGGATGAGCGAGGCGATTTTTGCGGCGCTCGCGACCTGCGATAGTTGCGAGAGTTGCCGCTGCATGTCGCCCACGTTGCGGGCCACAATCGTGCTGCCGCCAACCAGTTCCAGCACTTCACTGAACTTCGCGCGCGGGTCGGGGTATGTTGTCCACTCGTGGGCAATTGTCGGCAGCGCGCGCTCGGCCGGCCGGTTGCGGCGGACAGCTTGAAGGATTTCGTGTTTGCTGGCTTCGGTGGATGACATTTATGTGCAATGCAGTCGTTGCCGGAACAACCCTCCCCAAAAGGGAGGAATTTCGGTTATCGACGTTTCGCTGTGCGGTCGGAATACATTTCGCGGAACGAGCGGCGCGGGGCCGGCGGCAATTCGCGTTGGCGGCCCCAAATATTGAGGCGGTTGTACACGAGTACTCGCGGTGACACGCGAAGTGCCACACGCGCCAGGCGGCCAGCAATCCGATACAACCACGGTCGCTCGAGCACGGCCGCCACGAGCTTCAGTCCCAACCGCTTCTTCGCCGGCACCAGGCCCAGCCGCGCCAACTGCCGCCGTGAAATGAACAGCTGTTGGTGTAGATCGATCTTCACCGGGCACACATCGCTGCACGAGCCGCACAGGCTGCTGGCGAATGGCAAACTCTTGTGCTCGTGTGGTTCGCGGGCGGCGTTGATGATCGACCCGATCGGACCACCGACCGTGACGCCGTAACTGAACCCGCCGCTGCGACGATACACGGGGCACGTGTTGAAGCAAGCGCCGCAGCGAATGCAGTTGAGCGAGCGGCGGAAGTCGATGTCGCCGAGCAGCTGGGAGCGCTTGTTGTCAACCAGCACGATGTGCAGCTCGCCGCCAGGGCGCGGTCCATGGAAGTGCGAAGAATAAGTCGTGATCGGCTGACCGGTTGCCGACCGGGCGAGCAACCGCAGGAACACGCCGAGATCGGTTGCCCGCGGCACAAGCTTCTCGATGCCCATGCACGCGATGTGAATTTCTGGCAGCGATACGCCGAGGTCGGCATTGCCTTCGTTCGTGCAGACGACGAAGCCGCCGGAATCGGCAATACCAAAATTCACGCCAGTAATGCCGGCCTCGGCGGCGAGAAACTTCGCCCGCAGCGCCTGACGGGCCGCTTCCGCCAAATACGGCGGATCGGTCGCGCCGGCGTTCGTGCCGAGGCGCTCGTGAAACAGCTCGCCGACTTCCTCTTTGCGAATATGGATGGCCGGGGTCACGATGTGGCTGGGCGGCTCGCCGCGAAGTTGCACGATCCATTCGCCGAGGTCGGTATCGGTCACTTCGATGCCAAGCGACTCCAAATGCGGGTTGAGGCCACATTCCTCGGTAAGCATCGACTTGCTCTTCACCACCTGCTTCACGCCACGCTGTTCGAGGATGCCAGCCACGATCGCGTTATGTTCGGCGGCATCGCGGGCCCAATGCACGTGCGCGCCTAGCCGCGTGGCGTTCGCTTCAAACTGCTTTAAGTACTCATCGAGCTGCGACATTGTGTGCAGCTTGATCTTCGATGCCAATTCGCGCAGCGTTTCCCACTCGGCCACGCTGTGCGACGCCCGGTCGCGCTTCGTACGCGCGAACCACACGGCCGTGTCATGCCAGCGCACGCGTTCGCGATTCGCGATGAATTCCGCGGCGGCGGTGGCGTGGTCTTGGTGGTTGAACGTGTGCATGGGGGAATCAATGTTGCGATACGATCGCAGCTGCCAGAATCTCGGCGATGTGCTTCACGCGAATCGGTTTGTTGTCGCGACGGATGAGCCCGTCGAGGTGCATGAGGCAAGACATATCCACCGCCGTGAGCACTTCTGTGCCCGCCCGTTCATGGTCATTGACCCGGTCGCGGCCCATCATGCAGGAGACCGCTTCTTCGCTCACGGCAAACAAGCCGCCGAAGCCGCAGCACTCATCGGGGCGCGTGAGCTCGGTAAGCTGGATGCCGGTGAGTGATTCGAGCAGCTGCCGCGGCTTACTGAACTCCGGCCCCACCAGCTCGCTATCGGATGCCAACCGCAGCTCGCGCAGTCCGTGGCAGCTTTGGTGCAGGCCGACGCGGTGCGGATATGAACCGCCGACGCTGTCGACTTTCAGCACATCGGTCAAAAACTCGCACAGTTCAAATGTCTTGTGGGCGACGGCGTGCAGCTCGGCAGACGGCAGCAAAATCTGCTCGTAATGGTGCTTCACCATCGATGTACAGCTGCCCGACGGACACACCACGTATTCATACGGCGCGAAGATCTGCAGGAAACGCTTGGCCAGTGGTTCGGCCTGATCGTGCAGCCCGGCATTCGCCATTGGCTGGCCACAGCAGGTTTGCTCCGTGGGAAATTCGACCTCGACGCCGAAATGCTCCAGCACTTCGACGGTCGCCAACCCAACCTGCGGATAAAACTGATCGACGTAACACGGAATGAACAAGCCAACTCGCATCAACCAATTGTAAGGTGCAACCAGCATGTTCGGCGAGATGCAGAGCCAAGCTTGTTCTGCGCTTCCGATTTCCACGACGCATCTTGGGGTGGCTGGGGTCGAGCGCAGCGAGCCCCCAGTGACGCGCCGTTTGACATAGCGCACTGGGGGCTCGTCTTCGGCTCGACCCCAGCCATCCCACGACCCTTGACCAAGCTCCTGAGAGTTGCTTGCGCCGTTTTCACGGCATACGATGGGCGGCATGAGTACAGGCTATCTCGCCATCGATCTGGGTGCCGAATCGGGCCGCGTGATTGTCGGCATTCTCGAAAACGATCGGCTGCGGCTCGAAGAGGTTCATCGCTTTCTGCATGAAAGCGTGTGGTTGCCCACGGGGTTGCACTGGAACATCACGGGCATTTGGCGCGAGATCATTGTTGGCCTGCAGCGGGCGGCTACGTGGGCGAAGTCGAATCACGCCGAGCTGGTGTCCGTCGGTGTCGACACGTGGGGGGTCGACTGGACACTCGTCGATAAATCCGGCGAGCTGGTCGGCCTGCCGCACGCATATCGCGATCCGCGCAACGTGCCAGCGTATGACGAAGTGCTCGCGAAACTGGGCGCCGAGCGAATCTATCAAGCGACCGGCATTCAGTTCATGCCGCTCAATACGCTGTATTCACTCTACGCACACCAGAAGGCGGACCCTGGCGCACTCGCGGCCGCCGACGCGTTGATGTTCATTCCCGATTTGCTCCACTACTGGCTCAGCGGCGAGAGGGCAATCGAGGCCACAATTGCTTCCACGAGTCAAATGATCGCCTGCCACACAGGCGATTGGGCCCGCGACATGCTCGGTGAGCTCGGCCTGCCGACGAACATTCTAGGCCCCACCACGCCGCCGGCGAGCGTGCTCGGCAAGCTGCGGGCGAAGATTGCCGAGGAGACGGGGCTGCCGACAGATTTGAAAGTGGTTGCCCCGGCTTCGCACGATACGGCAAGTGCCGTGGCGGCGGCGCCAGGTGAAACCGGTGCAACGCTTAACGATGCGCCGCGATGGTGCTATTTGTCGAGCGGAACCTGGTCATTGCTCGGCGCGGAGCTCGATGCGCCCTGCGTTACGCCCGAGGCTCAAGCTGCGTCGTTCACAAACGAACTTGGCATCAACAACACATTCCGCTTCCTCAAGAACATTGCCGGGCTGTGGCTGGTGCAGGAATGCCGCCGCGATCTGGCCCGCCGCGGCACAGAGCTCGATTACGTCACGCTCACGCGGTTTGCCGCGGAAGCCCAGCCGCTACAGACGATCGTCCATCCGAGCTACGCACCATTTCAGACGCCGGGCAACATGCTGCACAAGATGGTCGAGTGCGCCCAGTCGACCGGCCAGCCTGCGCCGAGTTCACCCGGCGAATTCGTGCGCTGTGCGCTCGAAAGCCTGGCACTGGCGTATCGCGAGAAGTTGGCCACGCTCGAAGCGATCCTCGGCCAGCGGTTTGATGTCATCCACATTGTCGGCGGCGGCGGCAAGAACTCGCTGCTCAATCAGATGACGGCTGATGCCACAGGTCGGCGCGTCACCGTCGGCCCGTACGAAGCCACTGCGATGGGTAACGCCCTCGCACAGGCGATGGCGCTGCGGCAAGTTCGGGACCTTGCTCATTTGCGGAAGATTGTTGCGGCCTCCAGCGACCTTGTCGTGCACGAACCGAAAGACGGCCGGGATTGGGACCGGGCCGCCGAAAGGTTCGCCACTGTCACGGCCAGGTGCAACATTAGTTAACGGTTGTTGCGACCTCGGCATGGTCGGATGTACGACGCGGCGACAGAGCGCCGGCGACTTGCATGAACCGCACTGCATCTGCCGCCATTTGTTTGTTGTTGAACAGCAGATACGTCGGATCGGTCGATATGCGCCGCGTGAGATCAGTTAGCTCGGCATCCGTGTACACGCGGTTGTAATCGTATCGGAAGTTGCCTAAAAACTGTCCGTGCAGGCGATAGTATCGGGGCGTGCCATAAACGCTCGCTTGCTCCAGCGGATCGACGACGTGAATTAGGTCCAACTCGCGGCAGAGGTCGGCGATTAATTCCGCTGTCCAGGTCGCGTGGCGAGGCTCCCACGTGAAGCGCATTTTGCCGCGATCGGCCCAGTGGAAAAAGCTCCGCAAGTTTCGGACGCTCTCTTCGCTCGCCTCGAAACTCGGCGGGCATTGAAATACTATGTACTTCGCCTCCAGCGCCACGGCCAACGTGCGCGTCAGCAACCAGGCATCGCGCACGACTGGCGTATCACAAAAGCCTCCGCACTGCGCCAGTTCGTCGGATGTAAACCGCACCTTGCGGTATGTGCGGTGATTGTACGTGTGCGTAATCGCCTGGAACGCCTTCACTGTAAATTCGCAATCGGGCGGGGCTGTCTGCCGCCAACGTTCGACAGTCTTGAGCCGAGGCGGCCAATAGAATGTCTGCTGTACCTCCAGCAGCTTGAAGCGACGGAAAAGCTCTGCTTGCGGGAGGCAAAATCCGCAAATTCCGACTCGCACATTGGATAAATCAGGGCTGGTCATGCCGGCTTTATCGGCAAGTACTATGCCGTGCCGACGAGCCCCGCACGCGCTGCTTTTTGGCCGAATAATTGATAGGCCTTCTCGCGAAATGTAGTCCTCTCGCTCTGCGCGAGGAAACTGCGTCGCGCGGAGCGCGACGCGTACATTAGCCGGCCTACGTTTTGATTGACCCTCGCTGCGGCCTCGGAAATAATGAGGGATTAGCCAGGCGGCCAACCAGCAACTTTTCTCGCCGTGCGAGCACTGCGTGAGCGGAGTGAGGCTCGGATGCTCGACCATGTTCTGATTTGGGTAAATGGCCGCCGCCGCGAAGTGCGCGGACGCGAAGCGTTCCTGTCGCTCTCGGACTACCTCCGCCGCGTGATGGGCCTGGTGGGCACGAAAATCGTGTGCAGCGAAGGCGACTGCGGCGCGTGCAGCGTCCTCATTGGCCGATTAGCCGCCGACGGCGGTCACCTGGTTTATCGCCCGGTCGACTCCTGCATCCAGTTTCTCTTCCAACTCGATGGCACGCACATCGTCACCATCGAAGGCCTGGGCGGGGAGCAAAACCCCAGCTCCGTGCAACAGGCGATGATTGAACACCACGGCTCGCAGTGCGGCTACTGCACGCCGGGTTTCGTCGTCGCCATGACGGGACTTCTGGAAGAACGCGAGCAACTTGACGAGCCGGCGATGCGCTGCGGCCTCACCGGAAACCTCTGCCGCTGCACGGGCTACTCGCCGATTTTCGAATCCGGCCGGCACATCGACGTCGCGCAGCACGAGCGAGTTGAACAGCGGTTCCCCAGCGCCGCCTTTATTGCCGAAATCAACCAGCGCCGCGAGTTACCGATCGACGTGCGAGCGGAATGGGACGGCGAAACGCATTCGTTCACCTCACCGCCTAATTTGGAGGGCGCGCTCAAGGCCCTCGATGCGAATCCGAAAGCCACCATCGTCGCCGGCGCCACCGACATCGGCGTCCGCATAAACAAATCCCTTACCGTTCCCGCCGCCATCCTCGATTTGAACCGCGTCGGCGAGCTTGCCGCCATCGACCGCGAAAACGACACGCTCGTGCTCGGCTCCCGCACGAGCTGGACTGCGATTGAGGAAATCTGCTGCGACCTGGCGCCCGAATTCCACAAAATCGTCAAGGTCTTCGGCGCACCGCAGATCCGCCACGTCGGCACGATCGGCGGCAACATCGCGAACGCCTCGCCCATCGCTGATTCGCTGCCGTTCCTGCATGTAATGGAGGCTGTGCTCGAACTTGTCAGCACCGCCGGCAAGCGCGAGGTCAACATCAACAACTTCTACCAAGGCTACAAGAAGTTCGACCTGCGCCCCGGTGAGCTCATTGCCCGCGTGCGCGTGCCGCTGCCAGCTGACGAGGAACTGCTGAAGCTCTATAAAATCTCGCGGCGTCGCGACCTCGACATTGCCAGCTTCACCGCCGGAATCCGCCTGCAGCTCAACGGCGATTCGATCGCCAATGCGGCAATTGCCTTCGGTGCCGTTGGCCCCATTGTCATCCGCGCCCGCAAGACCGAAGCGTTCCTTCGCGGTCAGCCGTTCACTGAAGACACCATGCGCACGGCGGGCGACGTGGCGGTTTCAGAAGTCACGCCGATCAGCGACGTTCGCGGCGCTGCCGACTATCGCTACCAACTCACACGAAACATCCTCCTGAAGTTCTTCTACGAAACACAGCTTAGCGCTGCAATCGCTTAATTTCTAACCACAAAGACTCAAAGGACACGAAGGCTGCGAAACAAACGATCAATCGGCACACTCTCCTCGCTTCGTGCTCTTCGTGCCTTTGTGGTTTGTTTTTTTGATTTGGTACGTACCAGATAAGGTGACAACATGCCGAGCGTGGGAAAGTCCATACCGCATGACGCCGCGATTGGCCATGTGAGCGGCCAGGCGCCGTACATCGACGACCTGCGCCCCATGGCCGGCGAGGTCGTCGTCGGCTTTGTCGGCAGCCCCGTCGCCGCCGGCGAATTGCAGACTGTCGATACGAGTGCGGCGCTGGCGGTCCCAGGCGTCGTCGGCTGCTTCACCGCGGCCGATGTTCCCGGCAACAACATGTTCGGCGTCATCACGCATGACGAGCCGTTTTTGGCCGACCATCAGTTGCTCTATCGCGGCCAACCCATCGTTCTCATCGCCGCCGAAACTTCCGCCGCACTCGCACGGGCTCGCCAAGCCGTGCGAGTCGAATTTCGCGAAGCGAAGCCAATTCTCACCGTCGAGCAATCGATTCGCGACCAGAGGTTCATCGGCCCGCTGCGGAAGATTGCCCGCGGCGATGTGAACGCCACACTCGCCCGAGCGGCCAATCGACTCAGTGGCACCTTCACCAGCGGCGGACAGGAGCAGTTTTATCTTGAATCGCAGGCCGCAATCGCCTACCCCGGCGAGCTGCGGCAAATGCTCGTTCACTCCTCGACACAGAACCCGACCGAAATCCAGGCCCTGGTCGCCGAAATGCTCGGCGTCGGCCAGCACGAAGTTGTGTGCATCTGCAAACGAATGGGCGGCGCGTTCGGCGGAAAGGAATCGCAGGCGGCGATCCCCGCAATGATGGCCGCGCTCGTCGCCCGCCAAACCGGCCGCCCGGCTCGCGTCATCTACAACAAAGATGACGACATGCGCGTTACCGGCAAACGACACGAATACCTCAGCAACTGGGAAGTGGGCTTCGACAACGATGGCCGCATCGAGGCCCTCCGCGTCGCGTACTACTCCAACGGCGGCATCTCGACCGATCTCTCGCTGGCCGTCATGGAGCGGACGCTGCTCCACACTGACAACTGCTATTTCTTGCCCGTGGTCGAGTTCACCGGCCAGGTATGCTTCACGAATCTGCCATCGAACACTGCCTTCCGCGGCTTCGGCGGCCCGCAGGCGATGGCCTGCATCGAAAACATTTTGGAGACGATCGCCGAGCACCTCGGTTTGGACGCCCTCGACGTGCGGATGCGAAACCTCTACGGCCTCGACGCCCGCAACGTCACGCCCTACGGCCAACTGTTCGATCGCAATCACCTACCCGAAATTTTTGCTGTCCTCGCCGGACGATCGCAGTACCAGGCGCGGCGGCAGGAAATCGCCCAGTTCAACCGCACTTCGCGCACGCACATCCGCGGCCTCGCGATGACCGGCGTAAAGTTCGGTATTTCATTTACGACGAAATTCCTCAATCAAGGCAACGCCCTCGTCCACATTTACACCGACGGCACGGTGCAGGTCTCCACCGGCGCCACCGAAATGGGCCAAGGCGTGAACGTGAAGATCCGCCAACTCGTGGCCGAAGAGTTCGGCATCGATGTTAGCCGCGTCGTCGTGATGCCCACGAGCACCGAGAAGAACATTAACACGTCGCCGACAGCGGCTTCGGCCGGCACCGATCTCAACGGTGCGGCAGCCGTTAAGGCCTGCCGTGAGATCAAACGGCGCCTGCGGCAATTCGCGGCGCTGCGGCTGGCCGACGCCGCCGCAGGACTCACGCCTTCCGCAGCGCACATTCATTTCCGCGACGGCCTGGTTTTCGACAGCCGCCGTCCCCAGCAGCAAATCGAATTCAGCCGGCTCTGTGCCGATGCCCGCCGCGAACGCGTCGACCTCGGCGCTCGCGGTTTCTACGCCACGCCGGGCGTCGACTTCAACCGGGAAACCGGTCAGGGCACGCCATTCTTCTATTTCACGCAGGGAGCCGCCGTGGCCGAGGTGCTCGTCGATCGCTTCACGGGCGAAATGACCGTACCGCGAGCCGACCTGCTCATCGATATCGGCCGGTCGATCAATCCCGGTGTCGATCGCGGCCAGATCATCGGCGGCTTCATCCAAGGCATGGGTTGGGTGACGACCGAAGCATTGGTATATGACTCCGCCGGCGAGCTGCTCTCGCATTCGCCGACGACGTACAAAATCCCGGCGATCACCGATGTTCCCGAGGTCTTCAACGTCGCCACGTTTGTCAATAACGACAACGTGCGGAACGTGTACCGCAGCAAAGCGGTGGGCGAGCCGCCGCTTATGCTCGGCATTGCGGTATGGGCGGCGGCGCGGAATGCTTTGTCGTATGTGTCGCCCCGGGCGGCGAACGCGCTGCGGTTGCCCGCGACCGGGGAAGAGATGCTGAAATGTCTTACGATTGGGGCGGCAGAAATCGCGGCGACTGTCGATAATGCGGTGGTTGCGGCGCCTGCGGTGGAAGGCATCGTCGTTAGCAAATAGATGCGGCGGCCGACGCAAAAGGTTCAACGCAAAAAAAACTCGCAACGTTTTCGGAACTGCAATTCTCGTCATGGCCATTCCGCACGGATTTGTTGAACGCCTTGCCGAACTCTCTCAATCGGGCGTGCCGTTCGTGTGCGTGACGATGGTCGAAGCCGTCGGCAGCACGCCGCAGGACGCCGGCAGCAAGATGCTCGTCACGAATCAGGGCCTGGTCACCGGCACCATCGGCGGCGGTAAAGTGGAGTTCAAATCCATCGAGCACTCGAAGGAGATGCTCGCCCGGCCGGTCGGCCAATCGCCGCTGACCGAGTTCGTGGAATGGAACCTCAAACGCGACGTCGGCATGACCTGCGGCGGCTCGGTGAAGCTATTCTTCGAGCTCTACAACCACAGCAACTGGCGGGTCGTAGTGTTCGGCGCGGGTCACGTGGCGCACGAAGTGGTGCAGTGCCTCAGCCGACTCGACTGCCATATCACGTGCATTGATCCACGCGAGGAGTGGCTGCAGCGCATTCCCGCGAACAGCCGCGTGCGGAAAATACGCAGCGACGACCTGCCCGGATGCGTGGCGGAACTCTCTGGCGACTCGTTCGTCATCTGCATGACGATGGGCCATGCATCGGATAAGCCTGTACTCGAAGCGATCTTTCGACACGGCCGCAAGTTTCCCTTCCTCGGTGTCATTGGCAGCCGCGCCAAACGGGCGGTGCTCGAGAAGGAACTCATCTCCGCCGGCATCGCCGCCGAGCAAACGAAGCAATTCCATTGTCCGCTCGGGTTGGACTTGGGCTCGAATCAACCCGGCGAGATCGCGATTAGCATTGTGGCACAACTCATTCAAGAGCGCGATCGCTGGCGAAGCGAAGTGCAGGCTGCAATGTGAGCGCACTGGGGACTCGCCGCGCTCGATCCCAGCCACCCAGCGAATTGCCGTCTACTGAACTCGCAAGCGCTGGTCGCCAACTCCGCTAATCTCGGCGACCGCGAACCCGGTCCGATACTCGCGCCGCAGATATTTGTTCGCCGACTCCGCACCATTACCGACAAATTTCTGCTGATCGCTGTCGAACTCCAGCACCGGCCCCAGCCGGAACTTCGACTTCCTCAGGTCGACGTTATTTTTCGCCAAATGCTCCTCGATGTGTTCCACGAGCGAGCTCCACGGCGCGAAGTCTTGCTGCACCGCCAGGGCGGCGTCGTGATCGTACTCCGAACCCGCGCGCTGCGCCGCGTCGGCTAGGTTGCACCAGGCCGTTGACTGATGGCCGATCTCGACTTCGGCATTGAGCTTTTTGCGGTCGTGCGCAAACACAGCATCGACGAAGTTCCGCTGGTGCTGGGCTCCAGAGTCGCCTTTGAAGCGGCGAATTAGCTTGCCGTTCGTGTCGTGTGCTGAACCGCCACCGCGGCCGCCCGAGTAGTAGCCGCCGTCGCAGCGAATGATATAGCCCGTGCTCATGCCATCGATCTTGAGGGCCTTGTCTTTGCCGCCGTCCTTCGAACTGTCCGGCAAATTGCTCAAGCCAAATAAAATCGGAATCGAGCCGGTGTCGTAATACGCAAAGCACACATTCGGCGTCTCGCCGGCATCGTCCCACGCCACGCGCCCGCCCGCCGCTGCAATTCGCTTCGGAAACGGGCACCGATCACGCAGCACCACATTCACCGCATCGTCGATGACATGCACCCCCCAGTTGCCGAATTCGCCATTGCCCGTGTTCCAATCCCAGTGCCAATCGTAGTGCAGCTTGTCGCGATAGAGCGGTTCATCGCGTGCCGGGCCGAGCCACAAGTCGTAGTTCACCGTGCTCGGAATCACCAGAGGCTGCGAACGCTTGCCGATCGGCTCGCGGACGCCGAACCGGCAGACCTGCGCATACTTAATTTCACCGAGCGCCTTCTGCTCATGCAGAAATTCCTTGAGCTCCGCCTGCAACGGGTCCGACCGCTGCTGCGTGCCCAGCTGCAAGATGCGGTCGTGCAACCGCGCTGCCTTCACCGCCTGCTGGCCTTCCCAATGATTGTGCGACAGCGGCTTCTCCACATATACATCTTTGCCGGCCTCCATCGCCAGAATCGCCGCAAGCACGTGCCAATGGTTGCACGTCGCGATCGCAACCGCATCCACGTCGCGATCATCGAGCAGCTTCCGCAGATCGCCATACTTCTTGGCGCCGCCGTACTTCTTCGTTGTTTCGTCCAGCCGTTGCTCATCGACATCGCACAGCGCGGCAATTCGCACGTCGCCGAGCTTGCTAAAGCTGCCGAGCAGCTCGTTTGCTCGGCTGCCCGTGCCGATAAAGCCCATATTGAGCTTTTCATTGACGCCCCGGCCGAAAGCCGGTCGAACAAGCAGCGCCGCTCCAACTGCGACGGATTGTTGAAAAAAATAACGACGAGTTGTGCGACTCATGTTCAATCTGCCCTGCTCACTTAACCTCGTGCACGCGCCGTTGACTGCCGCGGCGGAACGATTTTAAGATAGCACGCGCGACGGCGTTTGGGCAGCACGGCGGGCCTGCCGCCGAGCCGGTGCTCGATGCCACTAGAATAAGATTAGGGCATTTACTGCCCGCATTGGACAGAAGCGGGCGGTCCTTCAGTCATTGAATTCGCGAGAATTCAAGCACTCTGCAAGGCACTCTGAAATCTGGCAAATTAGGCTATCTCAGCGCGATATCTCAACCCTCTGCCGCCCGCAGGGCTGCATCGCTCACTCGGCCATTACCGTCCCGATTCAGCTCGCCGAGTTGCTTGAAATCGCCGCGCAGCGCTTTCAGCGCATACCGCTCGCGCTCGATCTCAGCCGATGTGCGAAAACCCAGCCGACGAAACACGGGCAGCGGCGGGCACCAACCTTGTACGGCATGCTGCAACAAGAACGTGGCGACGATCCCTGGCAACACGAACCAACGCCGATCGACTGTCGCTCCCAGAGCTACGCCCAGCAACGAAACAGATGCCGCATTGGCTTCCAGCATTCGTTCGATGTCCCATTCGGCGTCGAGTTCATCGAGCCGGCGTTGAATGGCATGCGGCCCGGCATGCCGCAAGCGGCGAATGCTCTGCTCGGTCTCGCGGCGGATCCGCTCGTTCGCTGCTTCCGATGTGTGCAGTGGAACGCGATCAACAGTGGTCGGCACCATGGCGACCTCCTTCGCAAAAGGCGGTGGTTTAAGTCAAACGTCACCCGCCAAAATGGCAAATAGCATGCCACAAGTTCGCAGCACAAAAATGCGATAGCGCATGCCAGGGGTGGCCGGCGCCGAGCCGCCGGCCCCCCCCCGGAACGCCGCCATCGCTCGTCGCGCCGCCAGTATGGGTCTTGCCGCCCAGTCCGGCAGGCCGCGGCGAGTTACTGCGCAGCCGTGGCGGCATGCAACTGATACGTCTTATATCCCCCGCTGACATTCACGGCATGAAACCCTTTCTGCCGCAGAATCCGCGTCGCTAAATACCCGCGCTGACCAACCTGGCAGTACACCGCCACTTGCCGATCGCCGGGAATTTCTGCTAATCGGCCGCGCAGCTCGTCCACGGGAATATTGATAGCGTCTGGAAAATGGCCGCGGGAAAACTCTTCTGGCGTGCGAACGTCCACTAAATAGGGCCGCTCAGCCAGCACGTACTCGACGTCAACTTGCGGATGTTCACCGCGCACGAGCCCCGCCGCCACGAAGCCTGCCATGTTTACCGGATCCTTCGCCGAGCCATATTGCGGCGAATAGGCGAGCTCCATTTGTTCCAGGTCGAACACTGTCATGCCCGCTTGAATCGCGACGGCAATCACATCGATCCGCTTATCCACGCCCGCGCCGCCGACCGCCTGAGCGCCCAGCACTTTGCCCGACTGCGGATCAAACAATAGCTTCAGCGACATCGCCTCGGCGCCGGGAAAATACCCCGCATGATTCGCCGGATGCACGTACACCTTGCGATACGGCCGATTCAAACGCTTAAGCGTTTTCTCCGACGCCCCGGTGAGCGCCGCGGTCACATCGAAAACGCCTACAATGGCCGTTCCTTGTGTGCCGCGAAAGCGCGACTGCCGGCCAAAGATGTTGTCGGCCGCGATGCGCCCTTGCCGGTTCGCCGGCCCCGCCAGCGGCACTTGCGCGGGCTGGCCCGTGACAAAATCTGTGACTTCGATGGCGTCGCCCACGGCGTAGATATCGGGGTCCGCTGTCTGCAAATACTCATTGACGCGAATGCCGCCGCGCGGCCCGACCTCGAGCCCGGCATTCGCTGCCAACTTGCTCTCCGGCCGCACGCCGATGCCGAGAATCACGAGTTGCGCCGGCAGCGACTCGCCCGACTTTAACTTTACAGCGAGGCCACCGGGCGTCTTTTCAAAACCCTCGGCCGATTGCTGCAGGATCAAGTGAACGCCTTTGTTAACAAGCGTTTCAGCAATCGGCACCGTCATTTCTTTGTCGAACGGCGGCATCACCTGATCCTGCAATTCCACCACTGTTGTGCTAATACCCTGCCGCACCAGGTTTTCGACGAGTTCCAGCCCAATGAATCCTGCGCCGATCACCACCGCTTCGCACACTTTCTGGTCGTGCAGCGTCGCGATGATGCGATCCATGTCGGCGAGATTCCGCAACGTGAAAATGCCCGACATATCGATGCCAGGCAGTGGCGGTCGAATCGGCGCGGCCCCCGGCGATAAAACCAGCTTGTCGTACGATTCGTCGTAGTCGTGGCCGGACGCCAGGTCACGAATCCGCACGCGTTTCGCCACCCGATCGATCGACTCCACGCTCGACTGTGTGCGAACATCTAGATTGAACCGCTGCCGCATGCGTTCGGGCGTTACTATCAGCAGCTTCTCGCGCTTCGCGATCGCGCCGCCGATGTGATAGGGCAACCCGCAGTTGGCGAACGAAACATCCGGTCCGCGCTCGACGAGCACAATTTCCGCATCCTCCGAAAGCCGCCGCGCCCGCGCCGCCGCCGACGCTCCCCCCGCCACACCGCCCACAATCACGATCTTCATGGCGCTAACCTGCAACGAGACATGGTTCCCGCACCCGCAGCTGAATTCGCAAGAATTCCGAACGTAGCATCAGCACTGAATCCTTGTGAATTCCGCTCCGGCACTTCAGCCGCCGTTACGCAACGACAGAACGCGCCGGCGATTATAGGCGGTCACGGCATCCTGTGAATACGCCGAACCGTCTCGACAAGCCGATCAATCGCTTCGCGGGCTTTGTAGAGCCTGCGTCATTTCCTCGACCGGGAGAATCGTGCCCGAGCTGCGCGATGCCTGTGTGAGCGTCACGACTTGTGTCCGCAAGGCCGAGTGTTTTCTGATACTCTTCGAGCATCACCTCGCCGCGATCATTCATCGGGATCACGCGTGGCCCCCGCCATCTGGGTGCCCACTGGCTCCGGCACCAGTTCCGCCGTCATGTGGTTCGCGCGGTGGGTGCCGCCGTGCCTCTACGGCAGCATCGCCAGCGCTGCGAAAAACGGCAAGAATCCGTCAGTTCCCAACGGTGAGCGCAGGCAAACACGGCGGAAGCCTCAGGTGAACTGAAGCCGGAGCGTCCGGTTCTTCCGGCGCCAATTACATCCATGCGACTATTCAGCTCGCCAAATCTCATGACCATCCCAT
Source organism: Pirellulales bacterium (assembly GCA_046349975.1). GTDB lineage: Bacteria > Planctomycetota > Planctomycetia > Pirellulales > Lacipirellulaceae > JABDGM01. The sequence continues at coordinate 27,731 of JAXMBH010000022.1, read as the reverse complement.
TCCGCACTTTGGAAAAGTGGCCGACTCGGATAAATTGCCAGTGACGACCTCGGCTCGCTATCGCCGACTGTGACCATTGCGAATTAAGCGAACCGTTGGAAATTTGCCCAGGAGCCACAAGTCATGGCAGTCGCAACCATCTCCCCAACTGGATTAGCCGAGCGTTGGAAGGCCGGCGAGAAGTGCGAACTCATCGACGTCCGCACGCCGAGTGAATTCCGCGAGGTGCATGTCGAGTTCGCCCGCAACGTGCCGCTTGTTCAACTCGATCCCGATACGGTTATGCGCGCACGTAACGGCAGTACGTCGGAGCCGCTCTACGTAATTTGCTTAAAGGGCGGACGCAGCCAACAGGCATGCGAGGCGTTCATCAAGCGCGGCTACACGAACGTGGTCAGTGTCGAAGGGGGCACCGCCGCGGCTGAAAACAGTGGCCTCCCGCTCGTGCGAGGCAAGAAGTCCATCTCGCTCGAGCGCCAAGTCCGCATCGCCGCCGGCTCGCTGGTAATAATCGGCGTGATACTCGGCTGGCAGGTTCACCCCGCGTTGTATGGCCTGTCGGGCTTCGTCGGCGCCGGTCTCCTTTTCGCCGGCATCACTGACACCTGCGGCATGGGCATCCTGCTCTCCAAAATGCCCTGGAATAAATAGGCGAACGGTTATGATTGTGACGACGGCGAGTGCGATAGCCGGACCGCCACGCGGTCCGGAGCACCGCCACGCGCTCAACTAAAGAACTGCCCACTCCCCACCGACGCAAAAGCATTTCTGTAATGCTCGATGACCGGCTCGCGCGCCCCGCTCGGCCAGGTCACCGCCACGACATCGAACCGGGCCGCGTTTTGCAGCAGCTGCTTGGACTTGAGATACCCCAATGCCGCCTGCGTCATCCGCCGCTGCTTGGTCGCATCAATAGCCTCCGAACCATGCCCCGCATTCACCGACGTACGCGTCTTGACCTCCACAAACACGACGGTACGATCGTCGACGGCAATGATATCGATCTCGCCCAACGGCGAATCATAGCCACGCTCGATGATCCGCATCCCTCGCCGCTTGAGATACTTGGCCGCGGCATCCTCGCCCCGCCGACCAAGCGATCTGCGCGTCGCGCGCAGCGATAAGAGCCGCCCCCAGAGTTTTGCGAGCCGTGACATGGCAGAAAGGGAAAGCTCGTGGAGTAGTGGAGTAGAGCAGCAGCGGAGTAGCCAGAGCCGCCGGCATGATGCTCGGCTTCTTTTCTACTCCACTACTGCTCTACTCCTCTTCCGCTCTTCCTTACTCCGCGTCGCGGCGGCGTTCCTTGAGCCGCACCGCCTTACCGACGCGGTCGCGCAGGAAGTACAACTTCGCCCGGCGAACCACGCCGCTGCGAACGACCTCGATCTTCTCGATCTTCGGCGAGTGCAGCGGAAACTTCCGTTCGACGCCCTCGTTCGCCACGATCCGGCGGACGGTGAACATCTCTCGGCTGCCCGAGCCGCTGCGGGCAATCACAACGCCCGTGAAAATCTGGATGCGCTCCTTGTCGCCTTCCAGAATCTTCGTGTGCACGTCGACCGTATCGCCAATGGCGAAATTCGGAATCTCCGACTTAAGAACCGGCTTCTCCACCAGTTCCAGAATTTGTTGGCTCATCACGTACGTCCTTCATTGTAGGGTGGGCACCGCCCACCGAAGCTTCTTATTGCAAATTGCAAAATGAAAATTGCAAATTGAAAAATCCGGATGTCTGTGTTCCGCAATTTGCATTTTTCAATTTGCATTTTGCATTTTTCAATCTCTTCCCTCACACGTCCGACCGCCGCTCCGCTAAATCCTCCCCCAGCAAATCGGCCCGGCGCTCTCGCGTTCGCTCGAGCTTTTGCTGGTGCCGCCAGTCCGCTATATCCGGGTGATTCCCGCTCATCAGCACTTCCGGCACGGCGAGCCCGCGGTACTCGCGCGGACGAGTGTACTGCGGAAATTCCAACAGCGGCGGGTCGCCACTGAATGAATCTTGCTTGTTGCTCTCCTCGTCTCCTAGCACGCCCGGCACGAGCCGAACCACGGCATCGACTACCACCATCGCGGCCACTTCCCCGCCGCCCAAGATGTAGTCCCCAATCGAAATCTCCTCGGGCTCGAGGATGTCGATTGCTCGTTGATCGACCCCCTCGTATCGCCCGCATAACAAAATGAGTCGCGGACGTTCGGCCAGCTCCTCAACCACCCGTTGATCGAGCTTCCGACCCTGTGGCGTAAGCAGGACCAAATGCCCCGGCTCACCGCCCTGCCCTCGCACCGCTTCCACGCTGTCGACCACCGGCTCCGGCCGCAGCACCATGCCGGGCCCGCCGCCGAATGGCCGATCGTCGACTTGTTTGTGTTTCCCTTGCGCCCAATCGCGGATGTTGTGCAGCCGCACATCCACGATCCGGGCGTCGATCGCCCGCTTCAGCAGGCTCTGACCCACATACCCGGAAAACATTTCCGGAAACAAGGTCAGCACATCGATTCGCATTGCGGTAGGAATTGCAAATTGCAAAATGGAAATTGCAAATTGAAAATTGCCAATCTTCCTTCCCGAATTTGCAATTTGCATTTTTCAATTTGCATTTTGCATTTTCCGGAAACGCAGCCGCTACCCAAACCGACAATGGAACTAACCCTCCGCCGGAGCCGCCTCCACACCACCTTCCGCCGGCGCTTCCGCTGGTGCCTGAGCCGCAGCCTGCTCGGCCGCGATCTCTTCCTTGGTCTTCTTCGGCTTCGGCAAGCTCGCCGGCGCGCCCGGGTCGGGCACCGACTTCGGCGCTGAGAGCTTCTCGAGCGCCGCCTTCTGCGCCGCGGCGTGCGTGCCGTTCGTGCCATACTTCTTGATCAGCACGGCCACGTTCACCGACGGCTGGGCGCCCACGCTCAACCAATAGTCGACACGATCGTTCTTCAGGATCGCCCGAGCATCGGTCTCTTTTACGCGCGGGTCGTACGTGCCGAGTTCCTCCAGCACGCGACCATCGCGCGGCGCGCGCTTGTCCGTTGCACAAATGCGGAAAAACGCCTGATGGGACCGGCCCATCTTCTTCATGCGAATACAAACTGCCACAATTAGCTCCCTGGGTGCCGCGAGCCGAGCGGCATGCAGTACATCACAACCAAATGTTCGGTTTCCGCCTCGGCTCGGCGGATCTACGATTGGGCGAGGGAATCCACCATTTTGCCGCAGAAAGGGGTATTTCGGCAAGCCCTGATATTGTCCCTATTAACCACGTAGGGCGGACTTATCTGTCCGTCCCACGTGATTATCACCCTGCTTGGGGTGCCTGAGGCAGAGGCTCTGCGATGCCCCAGCAGCAGACCAATCAAGAAACCACCAGCGCAGACGCCCAACTCCGAAACTCGTACCTTAACCCATTATGGAAACACTCTCCGTCAAGGACGCACGTAACCCCAACTCCGTCGGCAAACAAGCCACCGTCCGCGGCTGGATCCGCACCCGTCGCGATTCGAAAGGCGGCTTTAGCTTCCTCGAGGTTAACGATGGCTCCTGCTTGGGCAACATCCAAGTTGTCGCCGACGCCAAGCTGCCCAACTACGAGACCGAAATCCGCCAACTCTCGGCCGGCTGCAGCGTCACGGTCCGCGGCGAGGTGAAAGCCTCCGGCGGCAAGGAGCAGGCCACCGAAATCCACGCCACCGAAGTCATCGTCCACGGCTGGGCCGACCCCGAGGAGTATCCGCTCCAAAAGAAACGCCACTCGTTCGAAAAGCTCCGCGAGTGGGCCCACCTCCGCCCGCGCACGAACACCTTTGGCGCGGTCGCGCGGGTGCGCAACCGCATCTGCAAATCGATCCACGACTTCTTCCAGGAAGAAGGCTTCCTCTACCTGCACACGCCGATCATCACGGCCAGCGACTGCGAAGGCGCGGGCGAAATGTTCCGCGTCTCCACGATCGATCCCGACAAACCGCCTCGCACGGACAAAGGCGAAGTCGATTATGCTCAGGACTTCTTCCAACGCCGCGCGTACCTCACCGTCTCCGGCCAGCTTGAAGGTGAAATCTACGCCACCGCTCTCGGCAAGATCTACACGTTCGGCCCCACGTTCCGCGCCGAGAACTCGAACACCACACGTCACCTCGCCGAATTCTGGATGGTCGAGCCCGAGGCCGCGTTCTTCGAACTCACCGACAACATGGCCCTTGCCGAGCGATTCCTCAAACGCATCTGCCGCGACGTCCTCGCCGACTGCCAGGAAGACCTCGCGCTGTTCAACGAGCACGTCGACAAGACCGTGCTCGCACGGCTGCAAGGCATCGTCGACAAACCGTTTCGCCGCCTCGGTTACACCGAAGCCGTCGACTTGCTCAAGTCATCGGGCAAGCAATTCGAATACCCGGTCGAATGGGGGCACAATCTCCAGGCTGAGCACGAACGCTACCTGGCAGAGGAGAAATTCAGTGAGCCGCTCATCGTGCACGATTACCCGGCCGCGATTAAACCGTTCTACATGAAGGTGAACGACGACGGCAAAACCGTGCGGGCCATGGACGTGCTGGTCCCCGGCGTCGGCGAAATCATCGGCGGCAGTCAGCGCGAAGAACGCCTCGACGTGCTCGAAGCCCGCATGGAAGCCCAGGGTCTCAATAAGGCCGATTACTGGTGGTACCTCGACCTGCGCCGCTTCGGGACCGTGCCCCACTCGGGCTTCGGCCTGGGCCTGGAGCGCATGGTCCAATTCGTCACCGGCATGACCAACATCCGCGACGTCATCCCCTTCCCCCGCACGCCGGGCAATGCGGAGTTCTGATGAGATCCCCTCGCCTCAAGGACTGGGGCGGGGTGCCTAGGCGAATTGCCAGCCAGCGTCGAACCCTTTAAGTCCGCAGATGACGCAGATACCCGACGATGAAGACTTCACACCAGCGGAGTTCATCGTAAAACACCCGGGATTCATCTGTAATATCCGTGGTTAAATAGAACGCCATCAAACTTGCTGACCTGTTTTAATTCGCTTGGTTTCATCTGCGATCATCTGCGTCATCTGCGGACGAAAAATGACGTCACCGCCGACCGCAACGACTCTGCCGATTTTGCCGCCGCGGCCTACGTCAACATCGCCAAATTGGGCAAGACTCGCCCCGCCCGATTTGCGGCGTGGAAGTGTGCAACCTACTTTTTAGATGGCGGGTGAATGTCGCCGGTGCGCCGGCGACAAAGGCGCCCCCCACTTTTCACACCACTCCTCCAGGGGCAGATGCAGCAGCTGTTGGCCCCAGGTCAACCTCGGCCAACGGTCTGCTTGCAATCACTATGAGCCTCGCATTAGCCACCACAGGCGAATCGCTGCGCTCGGCCTTGCGCGATTGGCACGCCGAACGCGAGCAACTTGACAGCCAGCTCAGTGAATCGCTTGAAGCGCTCTCCGCATACCAATCGCACCTGGACCATTGGCAACAACGACTCGCCACCGAACGTGAGGCGTTGCAGCAAGCGCAAGAAGAGCTCGCCCTGGATCGCGATAGGCTTGCTCCGGCGCACCAAGCCCTCGAGCAAGAACGTACCGAGATCTGCACGTCTCGAGAACAACTCGCGGCCGACCGCGCCGCGGTCGATGCTCTCCGCGACGAGCTGGACCAACGACGATTAAGACTTGATACAGCCCAAGCCGAGGTTGACCGCGTTCGCTTCGAGCTGGAATCGACGCACAAGCAGCTGCAGGCAGATCGAGTTACGTGCGAGAAAAGCACCGAGCAGCTCGACCGCGAGCGGGAGAACTTGCGGGCTTCTCGCGAGCGCCTCGAAATTGAGCTCAGCGAACTTCAAGCTGCGCGCAGCCAGCTGGAACGCGAACGTTCGGAACTGGCAGATACTCGCAGTCAATTCGACCGTAGCGCGGTCGCCTCCGACACTCAGCAGAGCGAAGAAGCCACCGCGTTGCGTGCCGAACTGGTCGCAGCGCGTGACAAGATCAGCTCGCTAACGACATGCCTTCTGGAACGCACCGAAGAGCTGCGCACGCTTGACAATCGCCGCGCTGAGGCGGTGACCGAGCTCGAGCTGTCGCGAGTTCGCGAAGCCGAGCTGCGATCCGATCTGGAGCAGCAGCAGCGCGTCGCCGAGCAAGAGAGTCAGCAATGGAAAGACGAGCTGCGCGAATTGCGCGAGCTACTGCAGTGCCGTATCGACGACCGCCCGGCCGAGACGGCCGGCGCCACATTCGTTGATGCCGCCGCGGAGCCAGCGCCGCCACAATCAACACCTGGTTCCGATCCGCCCGCACCCACCTCGCCGAACTCACGCCAGAATCCCGTCCTGGGCTCCATCGTGCAGCAGTTCGACAAGCTTCGGCAACAGCGGGCAACCGATCGAAAGCGACAGTAGTTCCCGGTAGCGAATGATGATCAATACTCAACTTCTTCAAAAGCTTCATTGGTCGCAATGGGCCAGCACCGGCGTTGCGGTCACGGTCTTTCTCTGCGGCCTGCTCTGGCAAAGCCCGAGCCTGCTCGGCGGCGGCGCTGTCGTCTTGTGCTTGGTTCTCCGCAAGCTCGGTGACGCGCAGTCTTCCGCGCCACGACAACTGGCGGGAGAGCCTGGGCACACACTGCCTGAATCGTCCTTTTCCCCGGAACAGACGCACTCCACAGCGCCGCATCCTTCCACATCGCCGCGCACCACCGACGCCCTCGTCGAAGAACTTCTCACGACGCGACGCTATGCGCTCTTGCTGAGACCAGAAACAAAACAGCATTTGACGCAGCAGCAAATCTTGCGCGCTGTACGTCAGCTGGATGAGAGTATGGCGCTCGTCCCCGCCGGGCGTGTGCTCTTGGGCCAGCTCGCCGAGCAATCGCATGCAGCGTGCGGTCCGATGGATATCGACCCCAAGCTCATCGAACGCAATCTCGTCCGTGTTGACCCCATTTATCTCGACCGATTCTGCGTGTCGAATGAAGAGTTTCAGCGCTTCGTCGATGCCGGCGGCTACGAAAAACTTGAATACTGGCACGAAGAAGCCCTGCCCGCGCTGCTCGATTTTGTCGACCAAACCGGCGTACCCGGTCCGCGCTTCTGGTTCGATGGCCGATATCCCGCCGAAGAAGGCCGCTTACCGGTCGTCGGAATCAGCTGGTACGAGGCCGCGGCCTATGCCCGTTGGGTCGGCAAACGCCTGCCGTCCGATGCTGAATGGACGAAGGCCGGAGCGTGGCCCGTCGAATCGGCCCCCGGCCGCATCGCCCAGCGTCGTTACCCCTGGGGCGAATCGTTCGACGTTCGCCGAGCCCACTTGTTTGGCTCCGGCAGCACCGGCCCGACCGCCGTCGACGAGTTCCCTGGCGGCACGAGCGTTGGCGGCATCCACCAACTCATCGGCAACGTGTGGGAATGGACCGCGACGCCGCTCGCGCATCTCTGCGATTCAGCACTTCACGTATCCGAAGCCGTAATGAGCATCCGCGGCGGAGCGTTCGACACCTATTTTGAAAACCAAGCTACCTGTCACTTTCAAAGTGGTGACCACTGCCTCGCCCGCCGCCGCAACGTCGGCTTCCGCCTCGCCCTCCCCATGAAGGAACTCGAGCCGCCCGCCGCGCCCCTATCGGGACAGTCACCACAACTGGCTTCACCGCTAACCGAAGACGACGAACAAACACACCCACTCGAACCCGAGCTAGCCATCACAGCAACTTAACCGGCACGTCATCGAACAAGGAGCATCGAGCATCCACCTTGCCCCGCATCCCGCATCCTTACCCATGACCCAACTCGCCCAGCTACCACTCGAAACCTACCTGCTCACCGAGCAAGCTGCGCCGATCGCATGCTTCGTGTGCGATCATGAGAACTGCTGCTCGGCCGCGCGCTGCCGCTACTGCCAGGCGCCAATGTCGCTCGCGCACAACGTTCGCTCCGTGCGCCGTCGACCGCACCTTGTCGCGGTGATCGGCGCCAGTGGTGCGGGTAAAACGGTTTACCTTGGCCTGTTGATGGACCTTCTCACCCGGCACGTCGGCCTCTTGCGGTCGACCGCCCGCGGGCCGATGTCCATTTCCCTCCAACAAACCACGACGACGGCCCTTGCCACCGGTTGGTTCCCAGAAAAAACCGTAACGACGCCCGAACATTGGCACTGGGTTCATTGTCAGTTCAATTGCCGGCGACGACGCCGGCCGCTGGAACTTGTCATCCCCGATATTTCCGGCGCAGCTCTCGCCGCGGAGACCGAACGAGCCAACCGCTATCCAGCTATTCGTTCATTGCTGGCAAAATGCGCGGCCGTCCTGGTGCTGGCCGACGCGGAAAAACTGCAAGCAGGCGACCATTCCGATGATTTTCAAACTCTCAAGTTGTTGTCGCTCATCGGCGAATTGCGCGATGAATGTTCGCACAGTTGGCGTAAGCGCCGAGCCGAGCGTCGCCCGCTCGCGCTTGTGCTGACCAAGGCCGACAAGTGCGATGGCCTCCTCGAGCATCCACGCGAGTTTGCCGAGTCGCACGCCACGGCGCTCTGGGCCGATTGTCGGTCCCGCTTTCCTAGACACGAAGCGTTCGCCTGTTCGGTGACGGGTGCCACGGCCTTTCGCGATAGTTACGGCCGCCGCCAGGCCGTGCCCCTCCGGATCGAACCGCACGGCATCATCCAGCCGTTCGGTTGGTTGATGACAGAACTTGATGAGAATTGGAACAAGCCCAGTGTTGCTGCCCGCTTCTATGGACGGTAGACGAATGTCCTCAAACGATTTTGAACGAATCGACGCCGGGAAGGCCCCGCAACTCGCACTCTCCGCCCCGAAACAAACCGCCGCCTCCTCGCGACGGTTGCTCACTCATTGGCCGGCACATCCTGCCGAAGGCGATCAGTTCGACCCCATCGCTCGGCTTGAATGGCTCGACGACCTGATCTTCGCGGCCATCGACGGCGATCCCCTGGCCCTCGACAGCGCTGCCGACGCTTGGCAGAGAACTCGCGACGACCTCGGCGACACTGCCGTTGAAGAAACACGGCAGCAGTACCTGCGGCATGCGCAATCGGTGTGGCATACCCTCCGCAACGAGCCCAATCACCCGCCGCACAAAGTGTTCGCCGCGATCGAGATCATCTCGCTGCTGGCGCACAAAGCGAAGTGACGGCCTTTGGCGGCAGCGCCTGCATGTAGCTGAATTCGCAAGAGTCCAGTTGATCGGTCGACACACTGAATTCTTGCGAACTCGGCTACGGTAATCGGCCGGCAATGTCCACCCTACACCGCCGGCACCGCCGCGTTCATCGCTTGCAAGAACTGGCGGAACAAATAGTGGCTGTCGTGCGGCCCCGCGGAGGCTTCGGGGTGATACTGCACGCTGTAGGCCGGCAAATCGCGATGCGCGAGCCCCTCGATCGTGCCATCGTTCAGGCTGCGGTGCGTTACTCGCAAGAATGGTGGCAACGAATCCTCCGCCACCGCAAACCCGTGATTCTGCGACGTGATCTCCACTGCACCGGTATCTATATTCTGCACCGGGTGGTTCCCGCCGCGATGGCCGAACTTCAGCTTGAATGTCTTCGCTCCGCAGGCCAGACCGAGCAGCTGGTGCCCCAGGCAAATGCCAAACACCGGCTTCTTGCCCAGGACGCCGCGAATCGTCTTGATCGCGTACTCCAATGGCTCTGGGTCGCCCGGACCATTGGAAAGGAATACGCCATCGGGCTCATGAGAGAGAACGTCCTCAGCCGACGCGGTGCCGGGCAGAATTGTGACGCGACAGCCCATATCTACAAGATGCCGGGGAATGTTCCACTTCATTCCAAAGTCGAGCGCCACCACATGCGGCTGAGCCGAGGACCGAGGATCGAGGATCAAGGATCGAGCATCGGCATCAGACGCAACCCGCTCCTCGCAACTTCCTTCTCGCCCCTTCAATATTGTCCAATCACTTAGCGGCTCTTGCCACTCAAACTGTTGAGCCGGCAGCACCTCGCGCACCAAATCGCGCCCCACCAACCCCGGACTCGCCTGCGCTTTGGCCACAAGGCTGGCGTCATCCAGGTCCACCGTCGACAGCACGCCCTTGAGCGCCCCGCGTGACCGCAATCGCCGCACGAGCGCCCGCGTATCGATCGATTCGATCGCCACGACGCCCCACTGCCGCAGGTACTCGCTCAGGCTTTGCTCCGCGCGAAAATTGCTCTGCGTCCGGCTGTGCTCCCGCACAATGAACCCGGCAAGCTGCGGCCGCTGACTTTCAACATCCTCGGCATTCACGCCGTAATTGCCGATCTGCGGGTAGGTCATCGTGACAATCTGCCCACGATAACTCGGGTCGGTAAGGATCTCCTGATACCCGGTCATTGAGGTGTTAAAGCAAACCTCGCCATCGACTTCGCCATCGGCTCCGATCGATGTGCCGGCAAACACAGTGCCGTCTTCCAACGCTAATTTCGCAAGTTGTCCCATGTCTTGAATATATCAGCCGCGGGTCGCTGGCGCAAGCGAGTACAGTTTCTGATCACCGATTGCACGGATGACACGGATTGGGAAAGTAAGGTTCGAGCGAGCGCCGCGAAGTGCCGGAATTCCCGGATCGGAGCACGCTGCGCGAACAAGCGCGAGGAACGCTGCCCAGCCGCGGGCGCGGGACGCTCTCAAAAGGTGACTGCGCATTACCTTCTCTTTCCATCCTCCACGAGCCCCGCCTTCTCCAACACCGGCATCATCGCGTCGTGCCATTTGTCGTAGCCGATGTTGTTCGGGTGCAGGAGATCGGGAAACTCCTCGGGCTTGGCGTCGCCTGCGTCATTGGCGAAGAGCGTGTACGTTTCGAGCACCGTCACTTGCTTATACCCCTTCGCCAGTTTCCCGAGCTGCTCGTTGATTTCGCGAATCTTGTCCGCCGGGCGCGCTTTGCTTGCCGATGACGGCATCACCTTGCACAGCACGATCGGCATCTGGGCGTCGTGTGCCGTGAGGCGATCGAGGATCAGCTTGATGTTGCCGACAATATCCTTCGGCGCCACACCCCGCGTGAGATCGTTCGTGCCAATCAGCAGCACGACGCCGCGCGGGTCGAGCGCGAGCACATCTTCATCAAGCCGGGCCAGGATGCCACGCGTCGTATCGCCGCTGATGCCGCGGTTCGCCAGCTTCAGCCCGCTATCCTTAAACTTACCGCGGAAGTCCTCCTTCCAGCCTTGCGTAATCGAGTCGCCGAGAAACACGACCGCGTTCCTCTGCTCGGCCTTCTTCTCAGCAAACAGGCCGCGGCGATCGTGCCAGAGCTTGACGAACCCCGCCTCATACCGCAGCGGGCCAACTCCCGGCGTCGACTCCGGAAACGCCGGCGTCTCAGATTTCGCACCCTTAGCCGCCTTCTTCTCCGCAACCGCCGCCTGCCCAAAAACAACCGAAGCGGCCGCGAAGTGAACCAAAAACGCCAGCACACTGATCTTAGTCGTTCTACTCATGATGACCGTAAACAAATGACTGATAACTCATGACCGAAAGCAAATAACTATCAACTATCGACTATCGCTTTCCCAACAGCCCCAGCTTCTCCAGCACTGGCGCCAGCGCATCGTGCCACTTTACGTACCCGATGTCATTGGGATGCAAGAGATCTGGAAACTCCTCTACCTTCGCGTCGCCCGCATCGTTCGCAAACAGTCCGTACGTGTCTAACACCGTCACTTGCGGGTAATTCTTGGCGAGCCTTTCAAGCCGCTCATTGAGGTCGCGAATCTTCTGTGCCGGCCGCTGCTTACTGGTCGACGACGGCATCACTTTGCACAACACAATTGGCATCTTCGCGTTGTGAGTGGTAAGTCGGTCGAGAATCAACCGCACGTTGCCGGCGATATCTTTCGGCGACACACCAACATCGATATCGTTCGTGCCGATGAGCAGCACCACGCCCCGCGGATCGAGCGCGATGACGTCTTCGTCGAGCCGGGCCAGGATGCCCCGTGTCGTGTCGCCGCTGATGCCGCGGTTCGCCAGCTTCAGTCCGCTATTCTTGAACTTGCCGCGAAAGTCTTCGCTCCAGCCTTGCGTGATCGAATCGCCCAGAAACACGACGGCGTTCTTTTGCTCCGCCCTCTTCTCATCGAACAGCTTCCGCCGCTCTTTCCACACATTGATAAACCAATCCTCATTCCGCGCCGGCCCCTCTCCCGGCGTCGATTCCGGATACGCGGGAGCCGCCTTCGCAGGTTTCTTTTCGGCGACCGCTGCCTGGCCGCAGACAATTTGGGCAGCAGCGAGGTGAACGATAACAGCCAACACAGACGCGTGCCGTGCACATTTCATAGTGGTAGATAAATGTCGATCGTGGATGGTATTAACGGGAATTTCGCAGCTGATGCAAACGAGCCGGCGAGCGAATTTTGAGAAATGCGTTTCTTTGACTGGTCGTCGTAAGTTATTCGTGGGCAAGGAGTCCGAATTTTGCACTTCATGTGCGAAGTGCATTTTTTATTGCAAAATTCCAATACTCGGCCGGCAGTCAAAGTGGCGGCGGCGACGCATCACTGGCGTGCCAGGACGCCAGCAACGTCCGCTGAAACCGCTCCCTCGTCTGCCTGGGAGAAGGCCGGCAGCTAAGCGCTAGCAGCCTTCTGCCACTGCCCACTTCTATCACAGTGCGCGGCTAAAAACGATAGGCTAGTTTGCAGATTTTAGGTGGCTACAAATTGGGGCTAGACCTGGGTTTTTGGGTGTCGGCACTTGCTGGCGCAAGCGGGTGCGTAAGGTGCTAATTGAGAGTGGCTCGGAACTCGACAGCAGCGGTGGCATCCAATTCGGCTTGCCGCGCGTGCCGAGATTTTCTAGAAGCCGCGTTGCACTGGATGGGTGAACGACTGTCGGCAGTTGCGCGCGGCGCGCATACCGCCGCCGGAGGGCCTCGAGATGAAAGTGATTTTGACCCGGCGCGATCTCCTACGCCTGACCGCGGTTGCCCCGCTCAGCGTCGCGGCGGGGTGCGGGATGCTGTTGCATCCGGAGCGCCGCAATCAACCTTCAGGGGGCGGCCTCGATTGGGGTATCGTTGCTCTCGATGCTCTGGGGCTCCTTCTCTTTTTCTTCCCAGGTGTAATCGCATTTGCAGTCGACTTCGCCACCGGGGCGATTTACCTTCCGCCCCCCGGCTACGGAGATGGGACGGCGCCAAGTCAGAATGTGCAACTCGCCAAAGTTGAAGTTCCAAAGCAAGAACTCTCGCGCGAACGCATTGAACAAGTTGCGTCGGATCACTCGGGGCGCGAGGTGCGTCTCGTCGCGGGCACCTATCAAACAGCACCGCTTTCAAGACTCGATGAGTTCTGGGGCACGATGAAGCGCCTGCGGAAGAGGGACGGTTAGATGCCATTTCCTACGGCGCAGTGCCGAAGTGTTACAAGGAACGGCCAAAAAACGAAGTTGGTCAGCGTTAAACTTCAAATCGTGGCGCCAGCCGTTCGACGACCATCTTGCCGATATTGAGCGACGCGGTGGCGGCCGGCGAGGGCGCGTTTTCAACGTTGACGACGCGATCGGTTTCCTCGATGCGGAAGTCATCAAGCATTGTGCCGCTGCGATCGACGGCCTGGGCCCGCACGCCCGCCGGCGCCCAGTCGAGCATCTTCGATTCGATCGCGGGAATGAGTCGTTGCAGGGCGCGAACGAATGCGGGTTTCGAGAAGCTGCGGTACATTTCGTCGGCGCCGATTTTCCAGTAGCGCAGGGATAGCCGCCAGAAGCCAGGGAACGTGAGCGTTTCTGCCAAGTCACGAGCATTGACGGTGGTGTTCTTGTAACCCTCGCGGGCAAAGGCGAGCACGGCGTTTGGCCCGCATTCAACGAGGCCCGTGATGCGGCGTGTGAAGTGTACGCCAAGAAATGGGTACTTGGGGTCGGGCACCGGGTACACGAGCATCCGCACGAGGTGTCGGTACTCTTCGCGCAGCGCGTAGAATTCGCCGCGGAACGGCACGATCATGACGGTGGGTTTCACGCCGCTGAGGCGCGTAACGCGGTCGCTGTGGAGGCCGGCGCAGTTGGCGACCTGTTGAGCCGCGAATTCACCGGCTGTGGTTTCGACCACCGCGTGGCCATTGTCGCGACGAATGCCGATAACCTTCGCTGAAGTTACGACGCTACTGCCTTGCGACGTGATGATCTCCGCCAACCGAGCGGCGACTTTACCATAGTCGACTACGCCAGCCTCTGGCACATGGATGCCGGCGATGCCGGTGGCCTGTGGTTCGAGTTCGCGAATGCGCTCGGGGCCGATGCGGTCGCAGACGACGCCGTTTTGTTGGCCACGCTCGAGGAGCGCGTCCATCCGCGGCAGTTCGTTCTCTTCGGTAGCGACGATAATCTTGCCGCAGAGAATGAAGGGGATATTCTCGCGGCGGCAGAAGTCCTCCATCGCCAGTTTGCCGGCTCGGCAGTTGGCCGCTTTGAGCGAACCGGGGCGATAGTAGATTCCCGTGTGGAGCACGCCCGAATTGCGGCCAGTTTGATGGCGTGCGACGGCGGCTTCCTTTTCGAGCACGGTCACGCGTTTGCCGGGAAAGCGCTCGAGAAACCGATAAGCCGTGGCGAGGCCGACGATACCGCCGCCGATGATAATGAGGTCGGATTCTTGCATGAAATCATGAGATGAAACTTACATTCAACCCGGTCCACGGCCGACGTGCTCAATAGAATGGTATTACGATTTGGACTGCAATACAATTCAGCTTAGTACCCACCCTGAATAAGGTCGTAGTTATGGCATTGCACGAGTCGATGGAACTGTCCCGCCGGGCCTATGCGATTTACGAGGAGCGACTTCGCGCGAAGTTAGAAAGCGAAGAGCCAAATCAGTTCGTCGCGATTGAACCCGAATCCGGAGACTATTCCATCGGTGAAACATTGACCGACGCTGTTCAATCCGCTCGAAATGCCCATCCCGATCGGCTGCCATTTACGATTCGGATCGGCCACGCCACGACCGTTGACCTGGGGGTGGTGCTTTCATGATTGGGCGAGTCGACCGTGCCGATCGGGCACTCGTCGAAATTGATATCCGAGCTGTCGGGGCGCCTGAAGTCCGAAGGCTGACCGCGTGGGTCGACACGGCATTTACGGGCGAACTCGTTCTGCCACGCTCAACGATTGAGTTGCTTGACCTACCACAATCCTCAGCCATTTCAGCAGGTTTGGCCGATGACAAACAAGTGCTGTTAGGAACGTACGCTGTACCGTCGAATGGTTCGGCGAAGAACGTCGCGTTGAGGCGGTGGAGAGCGAGAGCAAGCTCGCACTCATCGGTACTGGCTTGTTGCGAGGGCACAAATTGGAGGTCGATTATTTGGAGCGATTGGTTTCAATAACGTAATGCACCGCAGGCGACCGTCTCGACCCTCCGCCTTAGATTGCGGTAGAATTGTTGGTTTCCCCGGACGAGCCATTGGCTCGCGGCTGGGGGCGGGACATAGCCTGCCTTTTGATCGAACTCGGTCTGACGTTGCAGCAGTTCCGCCCTTATCGCCTCACCCCTGACCTCTCGCCCCTCCTAACCGCCGCATGTTTGAAGCCCTTCAAGATGGCCTCGGTTCCGCGCTCAAGACTTTGCGCGGGCATGGAAAGCTCTCGGAATCGAACATGCGCGATGGGCTCAAGCTCGTCGAGCGGTCGCTGCTCGAAGCCGATGTGAGCTTCCCGGTCGTGCGGAAGTTCATGGACGACGTCACCGAGCAGGCTGTCGGCGAGAAGGTGCTCAAGTCGCTCAATCCGAGCCAGCAAGTGGTGGGCATCGTCTATCAGGAGCTCGTCAACCTGATGGGCCCGGTCGATCATTCGTTGCACCTGCGTGGGCCGAATGATGTGACCGTACTGATGATGTGCGGGTTGCAGGGTTCTGGCAAAACGACGACGACCGGCAAGCTCGGCAGAATGCTCAAGCAGCGCGGGCGGAAGCCGCTGCTCGTGGCCTGTGACTTACAGCGCCCAGCGGCCATCGACCAGTTGCACGTGCTCGGCGAGCAGCTGGAAATTCCGGTTTATTCCGACCGCGTGAACAAGGACCCCGTCGCCGTAGCGAACGCGGCCGTGCGCGAGGCGCGGAAGCAAAATGTCGACACGGTGATTCTCGACACGGCCGGTCGGCTGCATATCGACGATGAGTTGATGGCGCAGCTCGAGCGGATCGATCGGCAGATCGGGCCGCAGCAGGTGTACCTGGTCGTCGACAGCATGACGGGCCAGGACGCCGTCAATAGCGCGAAGGTATTCAACGAGAAGCTCGAGCTCGACGGCGTCATCATGACGAAGCTCGACGGCGACGCTCGCGGCGGCGCGGCCCTCTCGGTGAAGCAGGTCACCGGCGTTCCGATCAAGTTCATTGGCACGGGCGAGCATCTCGATGCGCTCGAGGAGTTTCACCCCGATCGGATGGCGGGACGTATTCTGGGTCAGGGTGACTTGCTTACGCTCGTCGAGAAGGCGCAGCAAGAGTTCGACCAGGATGAAATGGCGCGGCAGGAAGAGCGACTGCGCAAGGGCGAGTTCACGCTCGACGACTTCCGCAAGCAGCTCTCGCAAATTGGCCGGCTCGGCCCGCTGCAGAAAGTAATGGGCCTCATCCCGGGCATGAATGCGCTCAGCGACATGATGGGCGACGTCGACCACGAGAAAGACATGAAACGCCTCCTCGGCATCATCGATTCGATGACGCCGGCCGAGCGGCGGAACCCGTCGAAGCTCATTGACCAAAGCCGGCGGCGGCGTATCGCCACTGGGGCCGGCGTGGAGCCGCGGGAAGTCGGCGATCTGGTTCGCCAGTTCGATGCGATGGCCCAGATGATGACTTCGCTCGCCGGCAAAGGGATGCGCGAGCGAATGAAAATGGTTCGCGAAATGCAAACGGGCATGATGCAGAACCCGAACGGCCTCGCCAAGAAGAAGGGCAGCACGGGTAAGCGGCTGACGCCGAAAGAAAAGGCGAAGCTCAAGAAGGATCGCGAAAAAGAAATGCGGCGGCGGAAACGCGAGCAGCGGCGAGGTGACGATTCTGAGCAGAGCAGTTGATTGCTGCACACCTATGTCGAAATCTACGACAGCTTTACGCGACGACTGAGCACCGCCAGTGTCATAACGCTAAAAAGACGCCCGTAGAAGCCTACCATGGTGCCGCGCTGCACCCCACCCGGCGCCGTTTGCTCTAGACTCGTTTTCGGGGTCGCACCAAACACTTGCCATCCCCCAGCTCGTCTGACGTAGCCAATACAGACATCCGTTTGTAGTTTGCTGCTACAATGAAGAGATCGCGGCAGCCTTGAGAGTGTTTGTCACCAGATTCACCGGCGATTGAGGTTTAAGATGGCACGGATCGGCTTTGTGGCGGCATTTTGCACTCCCGTACTTTGGGCAGCGTTTGCTCTCGCGACGAATCGCGATTACACACTCGTCACCAACCAGAGCAGCATCACGCTCTCGGGCACCGTGACGACCGCGCTCGGCACAGCCCCGATCCAGCAGCAGGGCCCGGGCGGATTGACCGCGACGTATTCGGGGACGGTCAAAACCGATCGTGGAACAAACACGATCGCCTTTCTTTCCGGCAGTTCGATCGATGCTAACCCCACGGGCAACTGGCGCCCGCTCGCCGATGGAAACGACGGAACCGCGTCGGCTGACTATGGCGCAAAGATCACGCAGTTCGTCGTCTTGACTACGTACTTTGCGGGTCGAGATCTCGCGGCCGGCGTCACCAGCGATCCGCTCGCGATCGATGGCAGCGGCGCTTTTGATATGTCGGCCGCCACGGTGAACTTTATCACTGGCAATGTTGCCTATCGCGGGCCGGGCGGAAGCCCGATGGGAGCATTGTCTTTCGCCGGCCAGAGCGGTTCGCTAAGCGGCACGGGGGCGCTAAGCACATCGTCGTCAAACGGCCAAACCACGGAGACCATCACGTTTCCGGTGAACGCGACCTTCAACATCCCGGTTGATACGTCGACGACGATCGATCTCACCATAACGGGTCAACTCGTGGCGAAGAGTACGTTTGCTACACCGTTGCTCGGCGACTACAACTCGAACGGTGTGGTCGATGCCGCGGACTATGTGGTGTGGCGGAACAATCTGGGCAGCGCGACATCGCTGCCAAACGACGACACATCGGGCGTGGGAGTCGATGACTACAACCGCTGGCGGTCCAAGTTCGGGCAGACGCAAAGCGGCAGCGGAGCGGACGCCCTCAAGGGAACGGCTGTGCCGGAAGCGTCGGCAGTGTCTCTTCTCGCCGCGGCCATTTCCGTGACGTTCGCCACTCGCAGGCGAGAGCGGAACGAAACCTAAATCCGCAAATTTGCCGCCCGCCGCGGAAGCCGGCCGGGAACCATGACGAATAGGACGAACTCAGGCAACTCAGCGAGTTCGATCGGCGTCATCTGCGGACTCGAAATGCGTTCATATTCCGCAGCGCTACTTTAAGCCACGATCGCGTCGGCTTCGATTTCAATGAGCGCATCGGTGTCGATGAGCCGAGCGACTTCGACGATGGTCGTCGCCGGGCGGATTTCGCCGAAGATGCTGCCGTGGACGCGGGCGACTTCTTCCCACTTCGCCACGTCGGTCACGTACATCCGCGTGCGGATGACATGTTCCAGCTTGCCGCCGAGCGATTCGATGGCGGCGCGGATGATGGCCAGCGAACGGGCGGCCTGGTCGCCGACTGATTTCGAGTAAGTGCCATCGGCGTTGATGCCGACGCAGCCTGTCACGGCGATGACGTTGCCGCTGCGGACCGCGCGGCTGTAGCCCATGAGCGGCTCCCACTTGGAGCCGCTTGAGGCATACTTGCGGCCGGCTCGGTCTTGGACGGTGATGTTGATGTCTGACGACATAGCTTGCTCACTTGTTGGATTTGTTTCTTCGAATCTCGCGAATCGCCAGCAACTGCAGTAAGGACTCGCGATCTTTGGATCTGCCAATGTGCTGTTTGATCGTAATGAGATCGTCCAGCCCGATGGTTATTAGCTCGAGGTTGCCTATCCTGAAGGACTCGCTTCCCGGAAGGAGTGCCTCATAATTGCCCAATGGTTCGACCCACCCTAACAGGTCAAGCGGTCCCAGCGGCGTGTCGAACGTGTAGTTGCTGCCCAATGCCAAGGATTGTACGTCCAACTGAATGGGCAAATCGGGGGGCGCACCTCGCGGTGTCGGTTTGATTTCTTTAAGAGCTGCCGCGAGTTTTGCGAGATTTTCAGAAGTGCGGCAGTAACAGAGATCGGTATCGTACGTCACCCGAGGGCTGCCCATCAACAACTCGGCCTGACCGCCGATCACAATGAACTCAACGCCGTGTCGCACCAATACTTCGGCGAAAGCCTCGAGTTCACTTTGTTTTGTCATCTTCTTCTCGCTGCCGACGGCCAGCTTCCATGAGACGCAGTGCACTGCGTCGAGCGCGGTCGCCTCGCAGCAGCCGCTCGCGCGGCGAGAGCTGAAGGTTCGCACGAATCAACGACAAATCGACACCGTTGGCATCCTGGTCGCCGTACCACTTGGGGTCGGTCGAAAATAACTTGGGATCGACTTCTGCGCTCATATTCAAATTATAGTTTATTGGCGAGCATCAACCAACATCGTGAGCGACGTCTCAATGTATCCCCTGCCCCGCCAGCCAACGTTCGGCATCGAGCGCCGCCATGCAGCCGGTGCCGGCGGAGGTGATGGCCTGGCGGTAGTTGTCATCGGCGACGTCGCCGGCGGCGAAGACGCCTTCGACGCTCGTGTTCGTGCGGAAGGACTTCGTCCAGCGGATGTAGCCTTTGTCGGTCACTTCGACCTGACCTTTGAGGAAGTCGGTGTTGGGCGTGTGGCCGATTGCGAGAAAGACGCCGCTGGCGGGGATTTCGCGTTTGCCTTCGCCGACCGTGCTCGCGAGGCGAACGCCGGTGACGCCGTCTTTTTCGTTGCCGAGGACCTCTTCGAGCGTGTGATTCCACTCGATGTGGATCTTCGGGTTGGCGATGGCCCGCTCCTGCATGATCATGCTCGCGCGAAGCTTATCGCGGCGATGAATCATGTGAACCATCGAGGCGTATTTTGTGAGATAGGTGGCTTCCTCAACGGCTGAATCGCCGCCGCCGACGACGATGAGCGGCTTGTTGCGGAAGCGCGGCAGCGCGCCGTCGCACACGGCACAGGCGCTCACGCCGCGATTTTTGAACTCATTCTCAGAATCGATCCCAAGGTAATTAGCACGAGCCCCGGTTGCGATGATCAAGGCGTGCGTTTCATGCGTGCCGCCCTCAAGCGTGCGGAGCTTGAACGGGCGTCGCGAAAGATCGACTTCGACGACGTCGTCGGTGACGATCCGCGTGCCAAAGTTGAAAGCCTGTTGACGCATGAGTTCCATGAGCTCGGGGCCGGTCACGGCGTGCGGCCCCTCGTGAATGTTCATGTACTGCACGCGTTCGGCGTCGATCGCGGTCGTGAGGAATTGCTTGAGGTCGCCAGCCGGGAAGCCGGCGAAATTCTCGACTTCGGTTGTGAGTGCGAGCTGGCCGAGCGGCAGCGTGCCGTGCAGGCGATTATCCTCTGTAATGGCTCCTTCGAAGACGAGTGGCCGCAGTTCGGCCCGGGCAGCGTAAATAGCCGCCGACCAGCCGGCCGGTCCACTCCCGATGATGATCACGTTCTCTACCACAGACGGCTTCCTTTCAACGATTGATGGTTGGGTCCGAATTATAGTGGTTGTCAGGCGCTGGTCCAACGGCCGGCGGTCGCCAGTCTCTACTGCCGGCGAACTAGGTTCGCGCCACTCGTTGGCTTGCTCGTTTTTCGCAGCACCGTTATTCTAAAACAGCACATCGGAGTCGCCCGCTTGAACTCGCTCTGGCTCATCCTCGGCTCGTTAGCCGCCTTTATGGTGGCGTATCGTACGTACGGCGCATTTCTCGCGGCGCGGGTCGCTCTTCTCGATGACCGGCGCACGACCCCCGCATACCAACTGCAAGATGGTGTCGACTATCACCCCACAAATAAGTGGGTGCTGTTCGGGCATCACTTCGCGGCAATTGCCGGGCCCGGGCCGCTGATCGGACCCGTTTTGGCGGCGCAGTGGGGCTTCGCACCCGGCTTCATTTGGCTGGTGATTGGGGCCTGCCTGGCGGGCGCGGTGCACGACTTCGTAATTCTGTGGGCCTCGGTGCGGCAGCGCGGTTTGAGCCTGCCGAAAATCGCTCGCGAGACCATTGGGCCGGTCTCGGGGGTAATTACGAGCATTGCTACCCTGTTCATCATTATCTGTACGCTCGCCAGCGTGGGCATCGTCGTCGTCAAGGCACTCGCCGAAAGCTCGTGGGGCATGTTCACGATCCTGGTGACAATACCCGCCGCCTTGCTAACCGGCCTCTGGATGTACAAGATTCGGCCGGGGCACGTGGTCGAAGCTTCGGCGATCGGTGTGACGATCGTCATGATCGGCGTCATCTGCGGCCAACCCTTCGCCCATTCGTCAATCGGCCACTGGCTGTTGCTAAACCCTAAAACGCTCTCGCTGTTGCTGCCGATTTACGCTGCCATCGCTTCGATTCTGCCGGTGTGGGTGCTCATGTGTCCGCGCGATTATCTTTCGAGCTACATGAAAATCGGCGTGATCATCGTGCTCGCGGTAGGGATCGTCGTCGCACATCCCGCGCTGAAGATGCCCGCCACAACCCCGTTCGTATCGGGCGGCGGACCAGTGATCAGTGGGCCGCTTTGGCCCTTCGTGTGCATCGTGATTATGTGCGGCGCCATCTCGGGATTCCACGCACTCATTGCCTCCGGCACGACGCCGAAGATGATCAAGAAAGAATCCGACATCCGCCCGATTGGCTACGGCGCGATGGTTGTCGAAGGATTCGTCGCGGTTACTGCACTGGTCGCTGCCTGTGCACTCGAACCGGGGGACTACTTCTTGATCAACGCCGATCAAAAGAGCCCAGCGCTGCATGCCAATTACGTCGCCATGACGCAAACACCCATCGCAGAACTCGGGTTTGATCCCCAACCGCGCGAGCTGGAAATGCTCGAGCGCGGCACAGAAGAAAAACTGGCCAACCGCACAGGCGGCGCCGTAACGCTCGCCGTCGGCATGGCCAAAGTCTTCGCCAGTGTGCCAGGCATGACGTCGCTCATGGCCTATTGGTATCACTTCGTGATCATGTTCGAGGCACTCTTCATTCTGACCTTGCTCGAAACAGGCACGCGCGTTGCCCGGTTCGTGTTTCAAGAGGCGTTCACTTCCTTTGGCTCCGAAGAAGGGGTGACTTCCGCCTCAGAAATTCAGGCTGAGGCGGGCGCCGAAATCGAATCATACTCCGGCAAGCCGCTGCATCGGCCCCATTGGGGCGTCAATATCGCGATGAGCATTGTCGTGTGTTTCGCCTGGGGCTACCTGCTCTATATGGGCACGCTCGATACCCTTTGGCGAATGCTCGGAATCGCCAACCAATTGCTCGCTGCCATTGCGCTTGCCGTGGGGACGACCTATCTGCTCCTGCACGCGCCGAAGCGACGTTACGCACTATGCACCGGCATCCCGTTCGCCTTTGTGCTGGTCACCGTGGTAACGGCCGGCATGATGAGCGTTCATGGTTGGTGGGTGAACGATATTCCCGCCGCTGCGCCCGACAAAGTTTACTTGCTGAAGATTCTATGCTTCTTGGCGTCAACTATGCTCGCACTCACCGTGCTCATTACTATTGACGCCGTTCGCCGATGGATTGGAATTCTTTCGAGTCCGCTGCCAGCCCCGACAGCGGAGCCCGCCGGGGCTTAGCCCACTTCCGTCACGAAGTGATTAGTCCCACCACCTGAATCGCCTTTCGCCCCTTAAACGCCCCGGCCTGCGCGTGAAACTTCGGCCGGCCTTCCACTGAAACCACGAGCGGCACGCCGATATCCTTCTCGGTTGTAATAATGTCACCGACGCGCAGTCCGATCAGGTCGGAAGTCGAAATATTCGTTTCCGCGAGATCGACCACCACTTCCACCGTGGCGTCGTTGAGCCGGTGGCTGATGCGCTGGATGTTTTCGGCGGTGGCCGATTTCTTGCCGTAGCTCACCCAGCTATTGGCTGAGAGCCGCTGGCTGATGCGTTCGATCGAGTTGAAGGGGATGCAAAGGTTCATCATCCCACGAGCGTCGCCCAGGGTCAGTTCGAAGCTGATCAGCACGACGACTTCATTCGGCGGCACGATCTGCACCAGTTGGGGATTACTTTCCACGCGGGCGATGGTGGGGCTGAGATCGAGCACGTTCTCCCAAGCGTGCTTCATTTCCTGGCAGAACAAATCGGTGATGCGCGATACCAGTCGCAGCTCGATCTCCGTGAGCGGGCGGCGCATCGGCGGTCCGGCGTCGCTACCGCCGCCCAACAGGCGATCGATGATCGGGAACAGCAGCGAGAGGTTGATGTCGAGAATCAACTGGCCTTCAAGCGGCGGCGCGTTCATGAGGTTGAAGCACGTCGGATTCTCGAGGCTGAAGACGAATTCGCTGTACGTGAGCTGATCGACGCTCGTCAGTTTGAGCTCAACGATGGTGCGCAGCAGGGCCGAGAGCGAGGCACCGAAATTACGGCCGAACGCCTCATGCATCGTTTGCAACGAGCGCATTTGTTCCTTACCCACGCGCTCGGGGCGTTTGAAGTCGTACGGCGAAACCTTCTCGCGATGGCGGACGCGGCTGGTGGCGGCGTCTGCAATAACATCGGCCTCACGCGCGTTCATTGCGCTGAGCAAGCTCTCGACTTCATTTTGACTAAGAACGTCGTCGCTCATCGTGCACTCCGTTGCACAGAGATAGGTGTCGGGTGACGGGTGTCAGGTGTCAGATTTTCTTTCCGACACCTGACACCCGACACCTGTCACCTACTCCCGTATCTGGCCCTGTCCGTGGACCACGTATTTGTAGCTGGTCAGTTCTTCGAGCCCGCAGGGGCCGCGGGCGTGAAATTTGTCGGTACTGATGCCGATTTCCGCGCCGAGGCCGAACTGGCCGCCGTCGTTGAACCGTGTGCTCGCATTGATTATCACTGCAGAGCTGTCGATCCGACTGGCGAACTCGCGGGCGGCGGCGTCATCGGTGGTCACGATTGCTTCGGTATGTTGCGAGCTGTACCGATTAATATGTTCGATTGCTTCGTCAAGCGAGCCGACGACCCGCGACGAAATGATCGGGCCGAGGTATTCGGCGGCGTAATCGGCTTCGGTGGCGGGCTTCGCTTCGGGAACGAGTTCGCAAGTGCGCTCATCGCCACGAATTTCAACGCCGTACTCTCCGAGCGAGCGGGCAATCGTGGGCAGGAACTCGCCAGCTACATCTGCGTGCACAACCAGCGATTCGGCCGCATTGCACACTCCCATGCGTTGGCATTTGCTGTTGAGCACGATTGTTTCGGCCATTGCGAGGTCGGCCGATGCGTCGACATACACATGGCAATTGCCGTTGAAGTGCTTGATGACCGGCATCTTCGCTTCAGCCGCCACGCGGCGGATAAGGCCTTCGCCGCCGCGGGGAATCGCGAGATCGATGTATTGCGGCATGCCAAGGAACTGGCCGACGGCAGCGCGATCTGTGGTGCTGACCATCTGCACGGCGTCGGCGGGGAGGCCAACCGCTTTGGCAGCTTCGGCAAGCAGTTCGACAATCGCCTGGCTGGAGTGAATTGCTTCTTTGCCGCCCCGCAAGATAACTGCGTTTCCCGACTTCACGCAGATGGCGGCCGCATCGGCAGTGACATTCGGACGCGATTCGTAGATGAAGAACACAACGCCCAGTGGCACGCGGACTTTGTCGATGCGCAGCCCATTGGGACGGTTGGTTGTGCGGATGTTTTCGCCGATAGGGTCAGGCAAGTCGGCTACTTGCTCGAGACCGGCGGCAATCTCTTCAATTCGCTGGGTGGTGAGACGGAGGCGGTCGATCGCGGCGTCGGTCAGTCCGTAGTCGGGGGCGGCGGCGAGGTCGCGCTCATTGCCCTCGACGATGCGGTCTTCGTTCTCGCGCAAAAGCTCGGCGGAGCGGCGCAGCCAGCGGTTCTTGACGTCGGTCGACGTGTTCGCCAATTGCACCGCCGCTCGCTTCGCGCGGCTGGCAACGTCGGTGCAGTATCGGTCGAGATCGAAGGCTGGAGTGACGATGCTCATACGTGTGAATGTTAGTGCTGCCGAACCCATTAAGTATCGGCGAAATCAGGAGTTGCGTCAATATTAGGTTCGGGCTGGCGGGGTCGCGGAAATTGCAGAAGGCACGCTCTACGAGGGTGCGCCAGGCCGGAGGGCTGGGCTATGTCAGGCCACCCGTGGCTTCGAAAACCGTAAGGGCTTCGCGCACGAGCCGGACATCGTGGACGCGAATGACGTGCACGCCTTGAACCGCCAGGCTCAGCGACGACCAAACTGTAGCGTTCGTCCGGTCGCCGTCCTTGTCGCCAATCAGTTTGCCCAAAAAACCCTTCCGCGAATGGCCGACCAAGACTGGGGAGCCGAGCGCATGCAATCGGTAGGAATGACGCATTAGGTCGACGTTGTGTTCGCGCGTCTTGCCGAAGCCGATGCCGGGATCGAGACAGATTCTGTCGCGAGAAATACCGGCGGCTTCGAGGACCTCACGCCGAGAGCGGAGGTAGCCGATCACTTCGGCGACGACGTCGTCGTACGCCGGATTATCTTGCATCGTCTGGGGTGTGCCGAGCATATGCATGGCACAGATGCCGGCCCCACGCCGCACAGCCACTTCCAACATCGCTGCGTCGCCGGTGAGGGCGGTGACATCGTTAATGATTTCCACACCCGCATCGATGGCCGCCTCGGCGACGGCCGCCTTGCTGGTATCGATCGAAATGGGAATGCGGCTCTGCCGCGTCACCGCTTCAACCACTGGCAGCACGCGGCGAAGCTCTTCCTCAGCCGGCACGATTTCGGAATAGGGCCGCGTGCTCTCGCCGCCAATATCGAGGATATCAGCGCCTTCGGCGATGAGTTCAAGCGCGTGGTCAACGGCCGCGCTCGTTGCAAAAAACTGCCCGCCGTCCGAAAAGCTATCCGGCGTAACGTTGATAATGCCCATTATGAGCGGACGGCGCGGGAGTTCGAGCATGCGAGTCTTAAGCTGCCAGTGAGCTGCACGCCGGGCGACAAGCTGCGGGATGGATGTCGAATTTGGATCTGGATCGGCTCGCATGTATCCAGCGTACACAAGATGCGGCCGAAATTCGCGGGGCCTGGCATCTCGCGCCAGCGAACTCCAACGAATTCAGCCCTAAGTGCCCGAGGGGGGTGACTAGGGTCGAGCCGCGGGCGAGCCCCCAGTGAAACGGCAGTTGACGGCGGCTCACTGGGGCATCGCAGGGCCTCTGCCCCAGCCACCCCATGCACGATCTTCTCTGGCTACCACGGCGCTTCCATCGTGCCGACGATTTGCTGGGCGAGCCGCTCGATCGCCTGCTGCTGGGCGGTGGCCACGCTCTGCCCGGCCTCGGGGATCAGGTTCGACGTACCGTTCATAGGAATCAGTTCGGGCGGCAATGGGACGACTTGGGGCGCACAGATCGGCATGCGACGGCGATTGAGCCAGGTCACTTGAGCCTTGATTTCCGTTTCCGAGACGCGCGGGTCATCGAACGCGTTCTCCACGAGCGTGCGGCGCGTATCGTTGACGAGCCGGATCGACAACACGCTGTCGGCATCGGGCGTACTGACGACCTTGTACGGCGTCTTGAGTTCAATTTCTTTGTCGACGGCTTCCGTCAGCCGCTCGCCGAGGTCGCGGCGGTAACTGTCGGAGTCGATCATCGGCACGTAGACCGTGGCGACGTCTGGCGCGTAGAGCGAACCGGTGCCGACCTGGTAGCCAATGCAGCCGCAGAATAAGAGCGAATGCAAAATGCAAACTGCAAATTGCAGATTGCAAATTGTTGAAGACATGAACGGCGGCTTGACGACGAGTTTCATCCGTTATTTCGTGATCGTCGGACTGGTGCCGCCGGCAGAAGTTCCGCTCTTATCGGGAGCCACCGCGACGCGTGTCCCGCCATCTTTCAGTTCCGGAATCCGTGCCACCCGCGTGCGTTCGCGACTTTCAGGCAGCCGGTCGACGATGAACCCGAGCTTCTTCGCCGGCTCTTCGGGTTCGCCGGCAATGGCGGCCACGCGGTCTTTCGCTTGCTTCGCCAGTTCGGTGCCGG
The DNA here is from genome assembly GCA_046349975.1 of Pirellulales bacterium. GTDB lineage: Bacteria > Planctomycetota > Planctomycetia > Pirellulales > Lacipirellulaceae > JABDGM01. The sequence goes on along the minus strand of JAXMBH010000022.1, from coordinate 559 downwards.
GATATTTCTTCACGACCTCGGCATAGTAGAACTTTGCGGCGCCATATTCGGCCTTGTTGTCATAGTACTCAGCCATCCGGTAATCGCGGGTGGCAATTTCTTTGTTAAGCAGCGCTTCCGTCGTCGCCAGACGATCCTTTTCTTCTTTGTTGAGTCGACCGGCAAATTGCGTGTTCAGTTGTTTGACGAGGACCTTGGCCTCTTCAATCGGAGTGCCGTCGTAATTCTCGCCCTGATATTTGTTGAGCTTCGCTTGCAGGCCGAGCAGGTGCGCTTCGAATTGCCATTCACTTCGCGGGTACTCCTGGCGAAGCAATTGGTAGTTGTAGTCGGCCTCTTCAAACCGGCCGCGCTTGAAATAAATGTTTGCTGTCGCCATGATCGCATCATCGGCCCGGGGCCCGGTCGGATCGTTCAGGCGAATGCTCTCGTAGGCCTTTACCGCATGGCCAATCGTGTCGAACCACGGTCTGGTCTTGTCGTACACGTTTGGCGTGAGCGGCCAGTGCGGGTTCTTTTCATCTCGCAATTCCCAGTAGCGAGCGATCTTCCATTCGCG
>JAXMBH010000021.1:0-89724 GCA_046349975.1 Pirellulales bacterium | reverse complement strand
CGCGTGCGCAGCAGTGCGCGATGCTGACGGCGTTGGCAGCGTCACTCAGGGTCGCGAACGTCCATAGCGCAAGTTGTTGTTTGCCAGCAACTTCGGTTTCGTAGCAGCTGTGCGGCTGCCGTTCGAAGTGCTGGCAATTCGTTCATCGCCATGCTACTTTAGACATCGCGCCGGCGACTTCCCGCTGGCGCAGGCGACGGTCAGCGGTTCGCTCGTTTTGAAGACTAGCGTTGTGGGGAAGGTCAATGAGAAGAGCAGCATTAGTATTGTGTTTCTTGACGGCATCTTCTGCATACGCGGGCACGGCCTACTACGTGCATTCGAGTCCGGAAGCTGTGGTCACGGACCAAAACGGCACGAGCTTCATCGTCGACTTCCGGTATGAGAAGGGCTTTTACGGGACCCTCTCGCAGCCGACCTCACCCTTCTTGCCAGCGTCGCCGGATCCAAAGGTATACATCAACGAGGACATGGACCATGTCGGAACCGGCATTTACTTTGACACTCGTTGGCTCGACGGCACCACGTCCATGCCGCCCGACATTCTTATGCAGGTTAGCTATTACTTGCACGTCGGCACACAGTTGAAAGGCTTGGTTGGCGAAACGTCATTTGAGAACGGCAAGGTCGTTGCAAAGTTCTCAACTCAAAAGCCTCAGGGAGGTCGGGAATTGATCTCGACACTGATCGGCGAGCCCAATTCGGCTCTGGGACTATCGTTTGTCGATGCCCTTTCCAGGCATTTTGAAACCCGTGACCCGTCGTTTCCAAATTCGAGCTTCCTACTCAACGCGCAGCTGCATTACGACGGCACGGGGAACATTCCTGCGGGGACCTGGTTAGCAAGATTTACGGTTACCGGCGAGTTCATACCCGAGCCGGGCGTTCTAGCCCTGGTTTGCATTGCGGCACCGCTCATCGTGTCGAACGTTCGGCGCAGGTTGGTCGAGTGAGGGCGCAATTCAATTGAGCGTGGGATTGGGCTTATTGCCGTTATTCCAGGTCCGCTGCCAACGACCGAGCGGGTGAGCATGTTTTTTTGCGTGGGATGCTTGCTGGAAAACTGATCGCGATTCGCGCCAAAGTTACGTAACAAGCGCCTGCAGGAGGCCTGCCGCTTTGTGCCAGGTTTCCTCGTATTCTTGCTGCGGGTTGGACTGCGCGACGATGCCTCCACCGACGGGTAGCTGCCACCAGCCATGTGAGTTGGTGATGCTGCGGATGAGAATGCTCGAATCCATATGGCCCCCCGGGCCAATATAGCCGAGCGCGCCGCAGTAGGGGCCACGGACCGTTGGCTCCAGTTCGGCGATAATTTCCATCGCTCGGATTTTGGGCGCGCCGGTGATCGAACCGCCGGGAAAGGCGGTGCGCAACACATCAAGGGGAGAGAGTTCGGGCCGTAGCGTGCCTTCGACGACGGACACCAGATGTTGCACGTACTCGTACGTTTCAAGGCCGCAGAGCTGCGACACGCGGACGCTCTCGGGCAGGCAAGTACGCGAAAGATCATTCCGCAAGAGGTCTACGATCATGATGTTCTCCGCGCGGTCCTTTTCACTAGCGCGGAGGTCGTCGCCGGCGAAGAGGTCGGCTTCGGGGCGTTGCGCCCGTCCACGTGTGCCTTTGATGGGGCGAGTCTCCACACAGCGGCTGGCGATGCGGACAAAACGTTCTGGCGAAGCGCTCGCGAGTTGCCATGTGCCGCCGTCGAGAAAGCCAGCGAAGGGCGCGGGGTTGCGCTGCCGAAGCCGGCAATAGAGTTCCACGGGATCGGTTGTCGCTGCGTGCAGCAAGCGTTGCGAGAGATTCACCTGGAACACGTCGCCAGCGTAGATGTAATCGATCGTTCTTTGAACGGCCTGGCGATAGCCGTCGGCTGAGAAGTTGCTCGTGAGTTGTCTGTGGCCGGGCAGTGAGTGTTGCGGGGCGAGATCATTGATGTGATATGCAAGAGTCGGCGGGTGGTTGCTGGTGTTGTTCGGCGACGGCGAGTCGAGTGCAGCACGAAAGGAATGCATCCGGGCTGATGCACGCTCGGCCCGGGCAGCGGGATCGCGTTCGGGATATCCTTGCGAGATCAGCCAGGCGCGATCCGTTTGGTGGTCGAACGCCACGACCACATCGTAAAGGCCAACGGCGAGCCGTGGAATTTGGAACTCGTTGATAGCCGCTGGGGGCACCTGTTCGAACGCGCCGGCGAGTTCGTAGCCGAACAGGCCGGCCCACCCGCCTTGAAATGGCGGCAGGCCGGGTTGTGCAGTGTCGTTGACGACGGGAGCAGCTTCGGCAGCGAATTGCGCGAACCCTGCCGCCAGGTCGGCTTGAACTTCGATCCATCTTGCCGGATCGGCCGCCACGAACGAGTAGCGGCCCAGCGTGCGGTGACGCATGGCACTGTCGCAGAACAAGACATGCGGGAGCGCGCATAACCGGCGAAACGCTTGGACCGGCGACAAGGAAAGATCAAGCGGTTCGACGAGTGGCAGTGCAAAATGTGCGCGCGCGGATTCGCTCACGGCGCCTCCCGTGTTGTGCGTTCTGCGCGCAAGTAGTGCCGCGTTTCGGCTGCAGTGAGAAAGCCCCAATCGAGCGGCTCATCTTGGCGATATTGCTTGCCGAGCGCGAGGGCCGTAGCGGCCTTGCACATTTCGTAGCCCAAGTAAAACGAATGGGCCCCATCGAGATTTCGCGGCAGGCCACGGTCTTCTCCACTATGTCGCAGCTGCTCGTAAAGCGCGAATGGGTCGGCGTCGTGCAAGTGCAGGCCGCGACTGATCAGGTGGACTTCGCCGGCGGCTGCAAAAACGCGATAATTGGCATCGCGGATTTCAGTGGCCAGCAGATCAAGCTCATCAGCCGTATGCTCGACAACCGAAGGGTCGCGCAGCAGCACCAAGTCAGGTTCCAGGTGTTTGGGCAGCACGCGGTTGGTGACTGCGTGGGCCATGAGGCGCCGGGCGAGATCGCATTCGCGAACACTGCTCTGCGCCCACGGTATCACCTGCGTGGTCAGCACGCTGCGAATGCCCGTTTCCTCGCAGAAGCCGAGCAGCAGCACGTTGATGGCGGCAGAATCGGCATCGGTCAGCTCGGTGAGGTTGCCAATGCCCATCATGATCTCGGTCTCCGGGTACCGCTGGCGGGCGGCAAGATAGCGGCCAAGGCTGCGAGCGAAGCCAAAACCAATCGGCTCCAACACCGGGTCGATACGAAATCGCACGGCATTGTTTGCCAAATCATCGATTGTGTCGTCGAAGCCGGCGAGCGTATGCGGTTCATCGGGGACGACGACGACCTCGCAACCCCAGTCGCGGGCAGCATCGCGGTTGGAGCTATTGACTGATAAGACCAGCTCGGCGCCCGCCTGCACCGCCGGCGCGATTTCGCGCGGGTCGAAGCTGTCGATCGACACGCGGTGACCGGCGTCGCGCAGTGCGCGGACAACGTCGGCGGTGCCAGGCCACGGGCCACCCGGATCGCAGCCGACGTCGATAACATCGGCTCCATCGGCCGCGAGTTTTCTTGCCGCGGTGAGGATTGCGTCGAGCGAGAGTCGCGGACAATGGTTAATTTCAGCGATGATTTCGATGTTGTATGCCCCGTAATCGCTCGACAGCGGCGGTCGACCGAGGAAGGTCGGTAGCTCGCGCAAGTCGCGTGGACCGCGAGCGACCGGAATGCCGACGGCAGCCGCAATGGGCTGCAAATCACCAGCACAATAGCCGGGTATGAGCAGTCGAGTTGCCCCGGTCGCAACCTTAATTTGTTTAGCGATCCAGTCGGGGGTCATCAACGCGGCCACGGTAATCGGCATGACATCGATCGTAAAGTCGAAGTCCCGTTCCGCAGCCAATGCGGTAACGGTTCGACGCAGCGCGTGCTCCGCGAGCCGGCCAGTGACAAATTGGATGTGCTCGCGAGACATGGCGTGCTTCGGGCGCGAACGCTGAGTGATCTAAACCGGTCGGGCAGGCTAGACGGATACGATGTCAGTCGGAACGGCCGCCATTGACGGGGATAATCTGACCGTTCACGAATTGAGCGGCGGGCGATGCCAGCAGACGCACGACCCGGGCCACGTCGTCGGGTTCGCCCCAGCGGGCAAGGAGCGACTCGCGTGCCGCGCGCTGCTGCCATTCTTCGGACGCGTTTTCGCCCCATTCGGTACGAATCCAGCCCGGGGCGACGCAGTTTACACGAACCTGCGGAGCGAATGACTTCGCGAGGCTACGCGTTGCCGCCATTATGGCGCCTTTCACGGTTGCGAATAACTCGCCACTATCGCCGGCCATGCCGCTCTCGGCCTGGTCCCAGCCGATATTGACGATAACGCCGCGGCCGCGCTCGCGCATGCGATTTCCAATAGCGCGCGAAATGCGCAGTGTGCCGACGACATCCACTTTCCACAAAGCCGCAAGCTTATCGTCGAAAGACCAGTCGACGGCTGACCCCGTGAGCACATCGACGCCGGCGTTGTTGACCCAAATATCGATCGGCTTCCAGCTCCAGGCGTCTGCGACTAATTCGTCTTGACTCGCGGGCTTTGCGAGGTCGGCCATCAAAATGTGAGCGTTTCGTTCCAGTGACGCGATTTCGTTCGCGACTGCCTGCGCACCGCTGACATTCTCGCGTGCGTGGACAAGCACATCCGCGCCGGCTTTGGCCAGCTGCAACGCAATGGCGCGGCCAATGCCGCTCGAACTACCCGTGACGACCGCGGTTTGACCTTTCAAGCTTTCGCAAATGGCGGTCATACTGAGTTGTGCCGAGCCGACTGTGAGGGAGGTGAACCGGGTGCCTGAATTCATCGTAGCAGCGGAATCGCGCGGGGGGCAGTCACCTTGTCTGGTCATCTGGCTATACCTAGGATTTGCTAGTTTCATCGTCGCAGTAGAAGCTCGATTTATTCTCACAGAACAGGACTTGATTGGCCCATGCGGTGCAAGTGGTTTCCAATCTTCGTGCTCATTGCGGCTGGGGTATGGTGGAGTGGGAACGCTCGTTATGACACGCTGCTGCATGTAATCGTCGTGCTCGCGGCGATCACCGCGATATGCATTTGGTGGTTGGCGTGCGGCAGCGGCGGGCGACGACGGCGCATCGCGACCGTGGCGTCAATTAGCCTTGGCATAGCCGCTTTGCTGATCGTGTTTCGGCCAGTGTACAACGGCGACATGGGCATCTACCGCTGGCGGCTGCGATTTGCGAAAGCTGCGGATGAGTCACTGCCTTCCGGCGCAATAACAACCGCGATTGCCGACGTGACTACGTCACCGACCGATTATCCGGGCTTTCTGGGCGGCGGTTACTGGGCGGAAGTCAAGGATGTTGAACTCGAGACCGATTGGCTGGCCCATCGGCCGCAAGAGATGTGGCGGCATGAAATCGGCGCCGGCTGGTCGGCATTTGCGATCGTCGGCGACTATGCGTTTACGCAGGAGCAGCGTGGTGAGAACGAACTGGTCACATGTTACCGAATCGCGACTGGTGCGCCGGTGTGGATTCACGCGGACAAAGCCCGCTTCGATCCGGCCGATGCCGTCGGGGGATTGGGCGATATTGGACCGCGGGCGACACCAACCGTTTCCAGCGGGCGCGTATTTGCGCAGGGCGGCACCGGCATTGTGAATTGCCTCGACGCCCGCACGGGAACGGTGGTTTGGTCACACGGTACGTGCGGAGAGTTTGGTGTCCCAGTGGCGACCTGGGGCAAATCGGGGTCGCCGCTCGTCGTTGGCGGCACGGTGGTAATCAGCGTTGGCGCACCATCCGGCGCGCCGTCGACGGCTGCTGCCGATGTGTTCGACTCGTCGCTGGTCGCGTTTGACATCAACACGGGCACGGTCGCATGGCACGCAGGCACGCGGAGGGCCAGTTACGCTTCGCCGGTATTGGCGACGCTCTCTGGCGAGCGGCAGATTGTTGTCGTGAATGAAAAGTGGGTCACCAGCCACCGGGCGACAGATGGCGTCGTACTGTGGGAGCATCCCTGGGCGAATGAGAACGATGACACTGCCACGTGCCCGCAACCCGTTCCGGTCGGCAACGATCGGCTGTTTCTTTCAAAGGGCTATGGCGTTGGCTGTTCGCTAATCTTGGTGAAACGAGATGAAGCTGGAAAGTTCTCCGCCCAGCCGTTATGGGAGCCGGCCATCAAGAAAGTGATGAAAAACAAGTTCAGCAACAGTGTGCTCCGCGATGGCTTCGTGTACGGGCTCGATGATGTACTGCTGGAGTGCATCGAATTGGAGTCCGGCAATGTGAAGTGGAAGAAACGCCGCACGCCGGTGTTCGGTCACGGTCAGCTGATGTTGATCGGCGACACGATTGTGGTGCTGAGCGAGACCGGCGAGCTGGTGCTTGTGGAAGCCAAGCCCTCGGAGTATCGCGAGTTGGCGCACATTCAGGCGCTCGATGATGCGAACGTCACTTGGAACAGCTTGGCGTTTGCAGCCCCCTATTTGCTCGTGCGAAATGCGCGGGAGGCGGTGTGCTATCGATTGCCGCTGCGAAGCCAGTAGCAACTCACGGCAAGCCGATCTCGCGGCAATGCAAGTCGCAGGATTTAACTGCCATGGCAAAGTCGGCCAGCCGCCGGCTACGATTTCGTTGCGGCTGTTGGTGAATTTTCGAGCAGCCAGTCTTCAAGCATTATTTGGCGAATGTGAGGAGCACGGAGCAGGGCGGTGCGGCTGGGAAGCAGCGACGATAGCCATGGCCGACGGGCGAGGCCCGCAGCGGCGCGCAGCCCCATGTGACCGAGCGTACGGCCATTGGTTTGCTGTTTGACATTATCGGCGAGGCGGGTGAACGTCGCTGGAATGACGTTTGGGCCAGGGCCTACGTGAATCACTGTCGTGATGCCGCTCGATAGCGTTTCGTACACGGCGTCCCACAGTCGCTGGGGGTGATCGACCCAGTCACGAAGGATATCGCGAGCGTGGTAGTCGTCGTAGCTGTATTCGCCGGTGACGAGCGACAACACGGGCGGGTAGGGAGGCTGTAGGCCACCCTGCATTTTCTCCATCATTACGGCCGCCCGATCGGGGATATGGCGCTGCCGCACGATCGGCGTGTGCAGCGGCGGCCAACGTTCGGGGTTCAGCTTAATATGCGCGGGGTCGGGCAGGAACTTGTGCATTTCGGCTTTGAATCGGCCGATGGTGTCGTTTTGCCCGAGCAGCAAGAACGTGTTTGGCGTCAGGATCGCCGATAGGCCGATCGTGCCGTTGCCTTCGCTGGTGATGAGCCGGCACAGGCGATTGACGTCGTTTTCGTCGATGGCGGGGCCACGCGAGAACAGCACGCCCATCGTTACGTTGCCGGCCATGGCGGCGCAGTCGGCGGCCATGGCGACCGGCACGCTGAGCACATCATCCATGCTGAAGACGCCGGCGCAGGATGCGGCGGAGAGTTCGCCCAGGCTGTAGCCATAGGCAAGTTTGGCGTCGCGAAAACGGACGCCGTGAAATTCTTCGAGCATGTCGACCTGCGCCAAGTCGGCGGCCATGATCAGCGCCACCGCTTCAGCATAGCGATCGAGGCCAGGTTCTTCGCGACGCTCAACGACGTCGATCAGGTCGACATGGCGTCCGGCAATACGCTCGCATACTTCACTGGCCCGCGCCAAATAACGGCGCATCGTGCGGCCGTATACGGCATGCTCCAATAATTCCGGCGTCCGGCTGAGATTCGTCGTGTTGTAACCGCGAAAGGCAAAGGCGGTCGATGCGAGTTTTGCCTGGAGTGAGTGGAGCATGAAGAATTATCTCTCGCGTCGACCGCTGATGCGATATCGCAATTTATAGACTAGAGAGAAGTTTTGGAGATTTCCACAAGCGCCCCCGCGGCCCGAATGGAATGATCTGGTTGTAGCGACCAATCCTCAAAATCGGATTCCCGATTGGTGATCATAATCGCGGTTTTGCTCCCCTGCTCATCGATGGCTGGCAGCGCGCACTAGGCTTGTACGTGGTGCCGATTGCGAATGCACGGCCTTTTCAGCCCGCCCCTCTCCCAGGCGACCAGGAGTATCTGCCATGTTGACCGCCGGTGCAATCATGACGTCCAAGCTGGCTGCGGTAGGCCCCGATGCCTCGATCAGCGAAGCGATCGAAATGTTGCTCGACCAAAGTATCAGCGGGTTGCCGGTGACCGACGATGACGGGCGCTTGGTCGGCGTTATTACCGAGTTCGCCCTGCTGGCCGTGGCGTACGACAAGCGCGTCAATAGCCATAAGGTAAGTCAGCACATGACGCGCGACGTGATCGCGGTCGATGTGGATGAGCCGATTAGTCGCGTCGCCGACCTATGCATCGTTCACCGCGTACGACGCGTGCCGGTTCTTGAAAATGGCCGATTGGTCGGCATCATTGCTCGGCGCGATGTGCTGCGGGCGCTCGTCGAAAGCCCGGCGGCATGCCCGATTTAGCCGTAGCTGCAAGCGTGCCAAATTCCGCTGCATGCGTTGCAGCGCCTTGAAGCCGTGAACTCGGGCCGGGCCGGCTAAGGGCCGTGGTCGTTCGTGCCGGCATGACCCACAACGCGATGGGTTGCCGGGTCGATGCGGTAGGCCGCGCCAGTTTGCGGGCAGTGCGGCAGGCCATCGGGAAAATAGTTCGGGTCGGCTGCGACATCCGACAAGTCGCTCGCCGGCCAGCTTCCGGTGTTCATGTAGTACTGCTCGACCGTGATGTTGATCTCAGTGCGGTTGTGCACGCATGTTTTTGTCTTTGCGGTGTCGCCACTCGTGGCCATCCGCGGCACAATCAACGCGGCGAGCAACCCCAGGATGATCACGACCGCCAGCAGCTCCATGAGCGAGAAGCCGCCCGGCGCTAAGGAAGTTCGGCGATGTGGGCTCCCGCATAACATGGCATGTGGTTGTAAGCGCCGATGCGGCGGGCGCAACGCGATTCGAGTTTTTTGAAATATAGTGCGCTGGCAGGCGACGGGCGAACAGCCGCTGCTCAACGCACCTTCGTATTGCGTGTGCGGATTGTGCCGTTTATAGCCGGTGGCGCGGGCTACGCTTGGTTCTCGGCGGATATTGCGGGGCGATTCATTGACCGCCGCCGGCCGCGAGCTACTTATCTTTGGGCGCCCTGTGCGCCGAAGTACCACGTTTGATGCTGCGCCAATGGCCGACAAATCCCCGCAAATCCTGTTGATCGAAGGCGATCCGACGCTGCTAGAGATCACGGCGTTTCGCCTGGAGCTGTTGGGCTACCACGTCGTATCGCGCGAATCGGCCGAGCTGGCGCTCGAGTGGCTTAAGAACGAATTGCCCAGCGTCATTATCGTCGACCATGTGCTGTCCGGCGTCGACGGCATCGAATTCATCAACCGGCTCAGCAACGACACACGCACGAGTGAAATCCCGATCATGTTCCTGTCGACGAACGGCGACCTGGACGATGTGCAAAAGGCCTACAACGCCGGCGCCGACGAGTACCTGGTGATCCCGTACGACCCGATGGTGCTCGAATCCAAAGTCGAGCGCCTAACTTCCGCCGCGACGGCGAATGCATGAGTAGGTTGCTGATCACCGCAATCCGACCAAACATTAATCTGCGATTCCCCTGTACCCTGATCACCGAATTGTCAACCCTCCGCCATGGCCCGTCTCGGCGACATACTGATCCGTCGCGGTCTTGTAACCCAGGGCCAGCTTGAAGCTGCGCTCGCCGCGCAAGGTTCGGAACGCGGCATGTTGGGGCGCATTCTAGTGCGCCGCGGGTTGATTACGCTCGAACAGTTGGGCGAGGCCCTTGCGGAACAGTTTGGCGTACCGTTTGTGGAAGTCGTGCCGCAAGCAGTGAATCCGCAAGTTGTGCGGCTGCTTCCCGAACGCTTGGCTCGGCAGCGGTCGTGCGTGCCGATCGGCGTGGCCGGCCCCACGATGCAGCTCGCAATGGTCGCTCCAGACGACATTGAAACAATCTCCGAAGCCGAGTTAATCACAGGCTATCATGTCGAGCCGGTCGTCGCCCTGGAAGGTCCGGTGCAGGCAGCGCTGGATCGCGGTTTCGACGAGCGAATCGTGGCCCGCCAGACCATCGTCGACATGAAAATGGCCGACCTCGCAGCAGCAGAAGAAGCAGTCGACGAGGAGCTGCCTGCCCAGGCGGTCGAGGAGCAGGAACAGGCGCCGGTCGTGCGGCTGGTGCGCGCGATCCTCATGGGCGCGATCAACGCCAACACGAGCGACATCCACCTCGAGCCGCACGTACCGGAAATGCGGGTGCGGTATCGCGTCGATGGCGAGCTCCAGCCCGTGATGACGATCCCGAACCACATTGAAGACGCGGTCGTGGCGCGTATCAAGGTCATGGCCGACATGGATACCACCGAGAGCCGGCGACCACAAGACGGGCACCTCAGCGTGCAGGAAGCTGGCACGAAGGTGAACTTCCGCGTGAGTACGATTCCGACGGTCGGCGGCGAAAAAGTCGTGATGCGTCTGCTCGACGAAGGCAACAAGATTTTCGAGCTGCAACACCTCGGCATGTGCGGTCGCGATTTGCAGGCGATTCAATCGCTTATTGATCGGCCGCACGGCATGATCGTCGTCACGGGACCGACGGGTTCAGGTAAGTCAACGACCATGTACGCCGTATTGTCGAAGCTCAATTCGGTCAGCCGGAACATTGTGACCGTCGAAGACCCCGTCGAATATCGCCTTTCCGGCATCAACCAGGTTGCATCCGACAACGAGCACGGCCTCGGTTTCGCGAACGCGTTGAAATACATCATGCGGCAAGACCCCGACGTGATCATGGTCGGCGAAATCCGCGATCACGAAACGGCTGGAACTGCCGTACAGGCGGCGCTCACGGGCCACTTGCTGATCAGCACGCTGCATGCGAACGATGCGGTCGGCGCCGTGGCCCGGCTCAACGACTTGGGCGTGGACAATTTCAAGATCGGTGGCGCACTTTTAGGTTCCATCGCGCAGCGGTTGTTGCGGCAGATTTGTCCCGAGTGCAAAGAGCCGATCGAGCCGAACGAAACGCTTCTGAAAACACTTTGCAAAGACCGGAAGCCGCCGGCAGATGCCGTGTTCTATCGCGGCCGCGGGTGTAAGAAGTGCCTGGGCACGGGATACTCGGGGCGGTTGCCGATTTACGAGATTATGACCGTGACGCCGGCGCTCGCGGAAGGCATCGAAAACGGCTTGCCGCACACGAAATTGCGACAAATTGCGCTGGCCGATGGCATGGTCGAACTCGCGTCGGCAGGCGTCGAGCAAGTGCTTGCCGGACGCACGACGCTAGAAGAAGTGTTTTACAAACTATCGTCTTAATTGCCGCGAAGACCGCGTAACAGCCCATGCGTCGAGCAAGAAAAACAACGTTGGCCAATGCGGCGGCAATTTCTGTCGGCGGGACGACTGCCGCCATGCGGCCGGCCGCCCCGAAGGCAAATTGGCGCTCCTTGTTCAGCAGCAAGAAAAAGGGCGCTGAGAAGCTCAAGGATCGCGACCTCGTCTTCATCCTCCGCAACCTGGCCACGCTCACACAAAGCGGTGTGTCACTCCCTAAGGCACTGGGAACCCTGGCCGAAGAGAAGGCGCTCGACAAACACCGCGACATGCTGCATATCATCCGCCGGCACCTGGAAAGCGGTGAAACGTTCAGCTCGGCGCTCGCGAAATTCGGCGAGACGTTCGACAACGTGATGGTGAACCAAATTAAAGTCGGCGAGCACTCGGGAACGCTCAGCGAAACGCTCACCACGATTGCCCGGCACCGCGAGGATGCTCACCGCCTGCGTTCGGAGATCGTCCGCAAGTTGGCGTACCCCATCATGCTCGTCGTGATGGGGACCGGTGTCATCACATTCTTGCTCACGTACGTGATTCCCGTGTTCCAGAAAACTTACGATGACGCACATGTGTCGCTACCGTTCATCACGAAGCTGCTGATCGCGATCGGCGCGTTTGCGAAGAGTTATGGCCTCTTCATTATCGGCGGGCTTGCCATCGGCGTGCTGATGATCCGGCAGCTGCGAAAGCGGCCCGATTTCGCCTACAAAATGGATGCCAGGATTCTCGAGATGCCCGTCTTCGGCCATTGGCTGCGCGACGTGGCCGTGCTGCAACTGATGGAAACATTAGGCAGCTTGATGGAGGCCGGTTACAACCTTGCCGAGGCGCTCGGTGAGGCCGGGCAGGCGGTCGGCAATCGGGCCATCCGCAAGAGTGTGCGTGATTTGCAGAATGCCATTCACCGCGGCGAAAAGTTCAGCCGCGAGCTGGAACGGCACGGCGAAACGTTTCCCCCGATCGTGAGTCAACTCGTGATCGTCGGCGAGCAGACGGGCACGCTCACGCGCGCGACCAACCACATTCGGGACCATTTGCAGCGCGAGATCGAACGCAAAACGAACATCTTTGTTGGTACGATCGAGCCGACATTGACCATCTCGCTCGCGGCGGCGATCGCGGCCATCCTGCTCGCGATTTACCTCCCGATGTTCGACATGGTCAACACGATCAAGTAACCGAAGAGCTGCATTTCAATGCGAACCTGCTGCACGACGATTGACAATATGCGATTTTGGCTAGGTCGCCGGGCGTTTTCACTCACGGAACTAATGGCGGTGCTTGTTATTCTCGGCGTCATGGCGGTGCTGATTGTACCGCGCGTCGCGAATCATCAGGACACGTCAAAAAAGGCCGCCTGCTACGCGAACCAGGGCGATATCGAATTGCAGACCAAGCTCTGGAAACGGACCAACGGCACGTACCCTGCGGCGAATTTAAGCGATATCGGCGGCAATTCGACGTACTTTCCCAGTGGCGTGCCGGTCTGCCCCGTCGACGGAACCGCCTACACAATCAATACAACCACGGGACTCGTTATCGGCCACACACATTAGTGGTTGGCGAGTAGTAAATGTTAGCGAGCCCGTCGCTGCGTGATCAATTCGCGACCTACGTTTGACTACATCCAAAACCGCCATCGCGGTGTGTAACGACACAATGTGACAGGTCTCACCAGCTCAAAGAATACCAGTAAATAACGCCATGACAACCAATCAATCACACAAGCGCGCGGGTTTCTCGTTGATGGAATTGCTGGCCGTGGTCACGATCCTCGGCATCATTGCCGCGATCATCGTGCCGCGCGTGGCCGTTTCAAGCGACACGGCAAAGGCCAAGGTGAATGCGCACAACAAGGCCACGATCAACGCCGCCGTCGAACGATGGTATGTGGAAAAGGGTACTTGGCCGGCTGCTAACCTTTCCGATATTGGCGCTGATACAAACTACTTCCCAGATGGCGTGCCCACGAACCCAACCAACGGCACGGCCTACACCCTCAATGCAACAAGCCACCGCGTGAACTAAATCGCGGGGCTAACGACACATGTGACTTGGAGCCTTTCATGATCCGCAGCAACTGCAAGCGTACTGGTTTCTCGTTGATGGAATTGCTGGCGGTGGTCACGATCCTCGGCATCATTGCCGCGATCATTGTGCCGCGCGTGGCCGTTTCGAGCGACACGGCAAAGGCCAAAGTGAATGCGCACAACAAGGCCACGATCAACGCCGCCGTCGAACGGTGGTACGTGGAGAAAGGCACTTGGCCGGCGAATAACCTGTCGGATATCGGCGCTGACGCCAATTACTTCCCCGATGGCGTCCCGACGAATCCGACCAACGGCACCGCGTATTCGCTGAACGCCACCACGCACCGGGTCAATTAGTGGCGTTGCTTGCGAACGGGGCCCGTTCACGGAGTAGCGATGAGTTGCCTTCATCTCCCTCGCCGGGGCTTCTCGCTTATGGAGTTGCTCGCGGTCGTCACGATCCTTGGCATTATTGCCGCGATCATCGTGCCGCGCGTGGCGGTTTCAACGGATACGGCCAAAGCAAAAGTGGTGGCACATCATAAGGCCACGATCAATGCTGCCGTCGAACGCTGGTATGTGGAAAAGGGCACTTGGCCGGCGAATAACCTGTCGGATATTGCCGCCGACGCCGACTATTTTCCGCAAGGCATCCCCACGAACCCAATCGACAACTCGGTATACACGCTTAATGCCACGACACACCACGTGAATTGAGCGGCTGACCAGTGATGTCGAAAACGCCTGCCAAACTCCGAGCTGGGCGCAGTGCCGAGGCAATGGCTCGTCGGCATGGCATCACTCTATTCGAACTCATCGCCGTTACGTTCATCGTCGGCATTGTCAGCTTGATGGCGGTGACGCGGTATTCGGCAACTACGGTTGCCGATGTCGGCGCTCAAGGCTTTGCCCGCAGAGTGGCACTCGATTGCGGTCAGGCGCGTCGCCGGGCCATCGCGACCGGCGACAATCACTTGCTCCGCTTCACACTCGTCGGGGGCAATGCGACCCAGTACGCCGTCTATCGCAAAGTGGCCGGCGTGCCAACGCTCGTCGACGACTTTCATATCGTGCCGGCCAACGTGACGGTCACGACCGGTGGCGCCACCGATGTGGAATTTCAGTACACGGGCGAAGCATTAGCATCGTACACCGTCACGGTTACCGCCCCAGACCGCACACGCACTGTCACCGTGCCGCAGGTCACAGGCCGGGCGTTCGTGCAATAGAGCGGCTTCCGCCGCCGCACGCATCAGGGTTGCCGGCCAACGCCGCCTGGCCTGGTTTCGTTCGTCTTGCCGCGCAAATTGCTTTTATTGGCGCATCCGGATACGCCATTTTTCTCGCGTGCTCGGTGGTTAAAGCTACGTTTTCATGGGTCTCTGCGCCCAGTTCAGGGTGCGTGTGTTCCCATCGTTCACGGCAGTCCAACGGTTCAAGCAGGCATGTTGCTCGCGACCAAGTCACACCGGCGCCACCGACGTAGCCGCCTCCGCTGCGCGTACTCGCTGCTGGAAGTGGTAATGGCGTCGGCGATCTGCGCGTCAGCCCTCGTGCCGGCGCTCGCCGTGATGCGCGATGGTGTCGCACTGGGCGACATCATCGACACGAATCATCTGCTGCTCACGTACGGCGTCTCGAAGATGGAGGAACAGCTGGCGATTGTCGGCGCCACCTGGTCGACCGGAACTGTCAGTGGAAACTTCGCGACCGATGGTCAGGCCGGCATCCGCTTCAGTGCCACGCGCACCGATGCCGCGGCGAGTGGTGGGATCGTCAATCAGCTGATGGTCGTTACCGTGACCACGTACAGCGATGACAACGGCAATGCCGCGATGGATACTTCAGAGCCCCGGCTCACATTCACAACCAAGGTCGCCAAATTGGTGAGTTATGCCACGAAAGCTGGCAGTTAAATCTCGGCGCGGCGGCCTGTCGCTCCTCGAAATGATGGCGGCCACCGCGATCATGGCCACGATCACGGCCTCGGTCGTCGTCGTCATGCGCTCGGGCTACGCCGTATGGAACGCCCAGGAAGCCGACATCGATATCCTCGAAAACGGCTATGGAGTGCTCCGGCACGTGGTCACGCAAATGCGGCAAGCAACCTCCGTCACTGCAATCACCGCGTCGAACAACACGCAGGGCAGCTTGTCGTTCACCACTTCGACCGGCGTCACGCGCACGTGGGCCCGCAACGCGGCTTCCGATGTGTACTTCAACAACGGCACGTACAACCAGCTGCTGGCCAAGAGCATCAACTCGCTCACATTCACCGGTTACAAAGCCGACGGGAGCACCGTAACCGCGACGCCGGCCGAAATTCAAGTTGTCGAGTGCCGCGCGCAAATTACGCTGCCCCGCGGCGCGGGCGTCACCCGCACACTCACCACGCGGGCATGGATTCGATCCTGGTGACAGAACGTGGTTAATAACAGAACAACACGAAGCACAGCATCTCGCCGCCGAATGCGAGCGCAGCCGGCTGGCATCGCGCTGCTGATTTGCCTGTTCGTGTTGTCGCTCGTAAGTGTCTGGGTCGTCGACATGCTCGAATCCGCCTCGGTCTACCAATCGGCCCTGCGCAACACGATTGAATACGAACAGGCGCTGTACCAAGCGAACGCTGGCGTGAACCATGCGCTTGCACAACTGGAAGCAAATCTTACCTGGCGAGGCACCGTAACGGCCGGTGGTTATCCCGCGAGCGGGTCGTATTCGGCGACCGCCGCCGACGGGGCCGCTGCGGGGACGGTGGATATCACCTCGACCGGCGTCGCCGGTGGCACGACTCGGCGGCTCACGGCAACTGTACTTGTAAATTAGAGATTGCGAAGTCGACAAAGGACGGCACCATGTCCCTAACAGCCAACAAAGATCGACGCCAAGCGGCCGAGCGACGGCATTCTGCCGATCGCCGCAAGCAGGGCGAAGGGCGCTGCGCCATCTTCGAGGTCTGCCGGTCGATGTTGCACCTGGCTCTCATCGTGCGGAACGCAAACATAAACGGCGGGCTCGACCGGGTCGTTACGCGGTCGCTATGTTGGCGAAAGGATGCCACGTCGCTGCACACCGAGCAGGGCACACAGGAACTCACAACCGCCTTCCGCACGCTGGTGAACGAAGAACGCCTGGCGGGCGCGAAAGTGCGGATCGCGCTCAGCGGTGAGTTCTGTGTGACGCGCGTCGTGACCGGACCAACCGATGACGTCCGCCGCGAGTTCGCCGAATTGGAAGACCGCAGCCTGCGTTACCTTACGCTCGGCCCCGGCAAAAAAGCTCTCGCTGGCTGCACGCAACAACTTGACGCCCGCCATCAGCACGCGTTGCTCGCGGTCGCCAATCAGCGCACGCTCGACCAGCTCATGCGCATCGCTGACGCGGTAGGCGTTCAGGTCGAATGTATTGAACCCTCTCTGATCGCACTCAGCCGCGCTCAGGCGCAACTGCACAGTGCGTGTCAGGACGCGTGCCTGTTGATTCAGCTCGATGAAGGCGTCGCCGAACTCGGCATTTGCCACAACGGCCGGCTGCTGCTCGACTACCGGCCCGGCGGGCATACGAATGCCGAGAACGTGGCAGACGTCGTTGCCCTGCATATCTCGCGATTGCAGCGGTACGTCGAACGGTATCACAGCTATCTTAGCGCTCCACTGCGGCATGTGTACCTCGCCGGCGATAGTGCGGCCGTCGACCGGGCACGCCAACGCTTCGCAGAATTAAAGTCGTTCGAAGTGCACGTGCTCCAACCGGGTGATATCAACATGCCCTGGAGCCATGCGGCTGAAACGCCGGGTACGCCGCTCGCGGCCGCGCTCGGCACCGCGCTCTCGCTTTACAACGATTCCACAGAAAAACACGGACCGAACCTGATCGAAACGGCGCTCGCGCAACTCCGCGAGCCAATCCGGCCGATCCTCATTCGCAGCCTGATGCCGATTGCAGCGCTGCTGCTTGTTGCCGCGACTTTGTCTCTGTACCGCATGCAGCAGTGGCGCGAGACATCGGCACTGCAAGCCGAGCTCGATTCGCTTGCACCGGTTTGTGCCCGGGCGACCGAGTTGCGGCTGAAGCTCGCATCGGCCGAAAGCAAACTGACCCAGCTGCAAGCACTCGATAAGCAGCTTCCGCAGCTGGGCTGGCAACAAGTGCTCAGCCGTATCAGTCAAAGCATGCCCGACGACGTGTGGCTCGATCGCCTCACGTTTCACGACGGCAAGACAGCATTGCTCGCGGGTGCTAGCTACACAGACGGCGGCGTGTACGACTTTGCGGGCTACCTGAAACAAGTGCCGGATATCGCCGAGATCGCGCTCGAAAGCACGGGCGTAGGTCAAAGCGCAACCGGTCCGACCACCAACTTCACACTCCAAGTTACGTTGGCAAACCTTGCCGATCGGAACGACAAGGAGTCGCACCATGATTGAGCAAGCACTCCGGCGATTCTGCGAACTCAAGCACCGTAAGCTAATCGTTATAGCCGGAACGTTCATTGTAGGACTTGTGCTGGTAATGCCGTTGGTCGATGCAATACGTGCGGGACGTGACGAACAGGAGAGTTTGCTCGCTGAGCTAGACTCTGCCCGCAGCGTCGCCGCGGAGATTCAAGGTTTCGAGACACGCGTCGGCGAGAAGCTCACGCAGCTGAAAGAAATCGAGGACCGTACGGTCGACGACGAATCGATGCCCGCACTGCGCGGCAAGCTCGTCGACCTGGCAAAGGAAACCGGCTGCAGCATCCGTCGTTTAAACGTGGGGACGATGTCGTCTCGCGCCTGGAAACCCGGAGACAGCCCGTTAATCGCGACCAGCGATAAGAAGGCGGCCGAACCTGCGAGCGGTCCGAACTTTCAGCTCGAGTGGCGGCCGGTCAGCATATCGCTCAGCGGCACTAGCGCGAGCCTGCGAAGCATGGTCGAACGCGTGGCCGCCACCGGCATGTTGATGCACACGAAATCGCTCGAAATGTATCCCTCAAGCCCGACTCGTCAGACCCTCACCCTGGATATGGAGCTTTGGTATTTCACGTTGGCCCGCAAGGGTTGAGCGAACAGTTCGGCGATCGCTAGCCAGCCGATTGGCATTCGCTCGCCCAACCAACGACCGCTGAGGTGAAGTAGTCGCAGCGGAGCAGGATTGCCGCGGGAAGCCGCCACGCGAAGGGATTCGCGAGCGTGTCATGGAGGACGCATGGCCGGAAGGAGCGTAAGAGCTGGATTGCGATGCATGGCGTCGCCCCGCAGTCGCTGCGCTCGCTTTGCGCCGATTCTGCTAGCCCTATTGGTGGCGACATGGTCGCGAGCACAAGCGCCGGTCGAGCACCAGACGCCGCTGCCTACGCTTCCGGCAGTTCAGGCTGAACAGCAGGCGCCCGAAATGACGGCGCGAAATTCGGCGGACGAACCGCTGCCGATGGTCAGCGTTAAGAACGCGAAAAAATCAATGCCGGTCCCGCCACAGCAAGCGGCCACTGTGTCACCCGTTCCGAAAGATAGCGACGACCTAGCAACCGCGCTCGATCGTCCCGGAGATTTGAATCTTCATGGACTGACACTCAACGCCGCCCTCTTCACGATCGGCGAGCAGTGGAACATCAACATCGTCGCCGGCGACTTGCAGGGCAAAGTCAACGGCGTGTTCAAGCAAGCGCCGCTGCGGGAAATTCTCGACGCGATCCTGCTTTCCAACGGCTACAACTATCGCGCCGTCGGCAAGAGTTTGGTGATCAGCTCGGTGACAGATTTGGGCCAGGTAAACCCATTCTTTCAGTCGGCCACGATTCCGGTCCAACATGCCGATATCGATGAAGTCGTCCAGGGCGCTCAGCTCTTGGTTACGCCCAAGGGGCAGGTGCGGGCAATGAAGTCAGCCCACAGCATCATCGTGCTCGACTTTCCCGACCGCGTAAAGATGATTCGCGACTTCGTCAACACGCTCGAAAACGCCGGCAGCGGCCGGTTCCCTTCGGCGGAAAATCGCGACGGCATTCCAATGGAAGTTGGCTATTTCCGCATGCAGCATATTACTGCCAAAACGGCGGAGGGCGCACTGGCGGCAGTGATGAGCAAGGAGGGCCGCTGCGCCGTCATGGAAAAAGAAGACCGGCTGCTGGTGACCGACTACGCAGAAAACCTGGCCATGGTGGAGAAGGTGCTCGCGCGGATCGATCATCCGCGGCCGCAAGTGCGCATCGTCGCGCTGATTTACGACATCAGCCTCCAGGACATCGAAAACTTGGGCATCAATTGGAATCCCACGATCAAAGGCCGCATCAACTCGGCCGGCGATCCGCAAACATCGTTCGATGTCGACAGCGTGACTTCCGTGCCGTTCGCCTCAGGGGCGGTAGGCAATACGGTGACATTCATGAACTTGAGCCGGCACTTTGATATCACCGCCGTCGTTCATGCGCTCGCCGAGGCCAAAGATGCCCGCTTGCTTGCCGACCCGAATATCGCTGTGCTCGAGAACGAAGAAGCCATCCTCGAAAAAGTCTCTGAAATTCCTTATCAACAGCTCACACAGACTCAACAGGGCGGCGAAATCGGCACAACCGCGTTCAAGAAGGCGGGCATCACCCTCACCGTGAAGCCTAAAATCGCCTCCGACGGCATCATTCGCATGGAGGTGAAGCCCGAAGTTAGCCGGCTCACCGGTTTCACGCCCGGTGACAACCAACCGATTATCGATACCAGCTCGGCACAGACCACGCTGACGATTGCCAACCGCCAGACGGTGGTCATTGGCGGTCTGCGGCAACGGCAAGATGTCGGCGACGCCAACGGCATCCCGTACCTTAAAGATTTGCGGGGTGTAGGCCGGCTATTCCGGGCACGTAACAACGAAGTTCGCGAAAGCGAGCTCGTTGTATTCATCATGCCGGAGATCATCCCCTACGATGAGCAGCCGAACTGTCGCCAGAAAATCGCGCTCGACACGATCGACTGCCGCCTGAACCAAATACCCGAGGCCGAAGGCTGCCCGCCCTGCTGCCGTCGTTTGCCCATCGGTATGTATGAAGATGGCTGCGCCGCGATCCCTCAAGATCCCAACGGAGCGCCCACAAACGCCGCTCCCACCGAGTCTTAGTTCCCAGAGAACCCAACTGAGTTCGTGCCCTCTGCCGAGCCCCAGCTCATGGGCCAGCCCGCTTCAGCGGGCTTGGAGTCGACCACCCCCAACAGCTTCTATTCCCCCGACTCCTCTGGACCGAGCACTTCGCCTCCTGGCTCCGATCCACTCCCCGCACCGACCAACCTGGAACTGCCTATGCCCATGTCGGCGACTCAGATCCCCTCGGCCGAATTTCAATTCGGCGTCGCCGGCCGCAACGAGCAAGTGCGTTCCCTGGTTGCCGAAGGCCGCTTGCGCCGCCTTCCGGTCGTGGCGCCTTCATCCACCGCTGCGGCTGCCGAGCGTCCAACGGCCCGGCCTTTCCGCCGTTAGTACGACCGCCACAACCGGAACATGCGACACCGCGTGCTCTCGCTCGCGCGCGGAGCCCTGCGAGCTACATTTGTCGAGAGATTCCCCGTCCTGGATGAGCCCTGACGGCCATCCAAGCGTCGTTCAGGTGCGAGCCACTGACATCGCGTTTGACAATGAACATTCGCCGCCATTTTCTGGTGCTGCTTTGCCTGGCGGTGGTCGCGACCGGCTGCCACCCCGCGCCAGAGACAGAAGTCGAGGTAACGGCCGATGCGCCCGTTTCGGCGCCCGCTGTCACACCCGCACCGGCAAAAGCCGCTGCCAAGTCAGCCCCGGATTTGGCGAACACCCAAGCTCCCACGCCAACCGCGGCTGCCTATAACCCGCCGTTCCCCGATCGCCTGGAATTGTTCGAGCCGCCCAAGCGTGCGCAAAGCACCGTGAAGCGCGATGATGAGCATGGCGAATCGGTCGAGCTCAAAGGATTCATCAATGTCGACCAGCCGCGCGTTGTCCTTTCCATCGACGGCGTGATCTCGCCCATTCCCGAAGGCGGCGAAAAATACGGCGTGCACGTGATCTCGATTCAGCCCCCAAGCGTCGTCCTGCAGCGCGGTCGCAACCGCTGGACCGCAACATTAGAGTAGGGCAACAGCAGGGGGCAGGGGCCAACAACGGAACTCCGAACCCCGAACCCTTCTATTCTTCCCACGGATTTTGCGGCAGCGTTTCGGGCGCTGGATGCAATTCCGCTTCGTCTTGCTGCACCCGCACCGGCGCTGCTTCGCGCACCACGCGTAGTTCGCGAATCACGCTCGGCATGTTGAGAATAAGCACGCAGAGCGACACGCCGCCGACGATGAGCGCGATAACGTTCGCGTCTGCCGATACCCCATTATCGACCACGTGCATTAAGGAGAAAAAGGGATCGGTAATCTGGAGAAAGCTGTAGTCAGCATCTCGCAGTTGCACCGACATCGATTTAATAGCGTACGGAATGCCGAAGCCTGCGAGCAACAACAGGAAGTTGATCAGCACGCTCGCCAGCATCGTTACGGTGGCGATTTTTCGCACGGCGCGAATCACCAGGAGCCCGATCCCCAAGTACGCCACGACATAGGCCCAGCCAATCACGTTGAAATAGATCACTTCCGTGAATGTGGGCCGTCCCGATGGCGCTCGCATAATCTCGCCGAACACGCAGGCGAACAGCGACAACATTGCGAGCGAACTCAAGTTCGCGATGACGAACATGTAACCGCTCGCCGGGCCGGGGTTCAGCCACGTCAGGAATACTCGCCCGAAAAAACTCTGCGGCAACCGCCGCCGCACGCGCTGCGACATCTCCGACCGCTCGGCCGTAAGCATCGTGCCCATGACATACCAATAGACGCCCGATAGCATCGCCATAGCGACCACGGCGCCATGATCGAAATCGTCTTTGATCCAGCCGAAAGCCATCCAGCCAATGAACACGGCCTGCTGAATCAGCATGCAAATTCGCAACGGTGTCGAGCGGTTCTCGCTCGTGAACGTAATCATGCCGGCTGCGGCAAAATACGCCAAAGCGAATGTCGAAAAATAAGCCGTGGCCATCGCCGCAGCTAATACCCAGAAATTGTCTCCCGCCTCCCACACCGCCCGACCGCCGCGGCTTGACGCCTCAATTCCCATGACAATCGCCAGCCAAAGCATGGTCAGCAGCCCAGCGACGAATGCCACCAGTACGAACACTTGCACGAACCGCTGTGGCGTGAGCGCGGCAAGCAGCAAGCCGATCATCGACAAACCCAGCGACCAGAAAAACGTGTAGACCAGAAGAACGATGATCGTCGGCAGATCCACACCGCGCAGCAAATACGTAAACGCCAGGCACGGCGTGATCGCCGACAGGTATACCGCCATCTGCGCCACGGAACTGCCCAGCTTGCCGCTAATAATCTGGCGCGGCTTGAGCGCAGTGATTGAAAGCAGGTCGTAGGTGTTGTCTTCTCGCTCCGTCGTCAACGATCGAAACGAAGCCAGCGGCACGACCACAATGAGCGGCAGCGCCAAGACCGCGTAATACCACGCCAGCAGCGTGCCGCCTTCGGCCGAATAGAAAATCCGCGGCCCAATTCCCGCAACGACGCCGATCGTGACGATCCAAGTCAAAATGAGTACGAGCACAAACGTGATGGCGAATTGCGAACTCTTGAGCGCTTGCCGCGTTTCTTTGACCAGGATCGGGTTTAGCAAGTCACCGGTGCGCGTGAGAAATCTCTCCAACATTTGCCATGCCGCGGCCCATCTCGTAGTGGCCGGGCTCGCGTCTTCGACCTCGCCTTTCGAAGCCGCGCGCTCGAGTGTCGTCGCCTCCATCGTCATTGCACGCGGCCCTCCGTAACGTGCAGAAACACGTCTTCCAGGCTCTTGTGCTGCGCGCCGAACTCAACGACCGAGAACCCCGCCTCAATAAGCTCGCGCAATAGCCGCGCTTCCGACTCCTGGTCGCCGGCATGTTCGAAGATGGCCAGCTCTCCGTTCATCTTCAGGCTATAGATGTCGCTTCGCGCCAGCAGCCACTTCTGCAGCTTCTCGCCCTCACGCAGCACGCGAACCCGCGCCGCGCTGCGCGATTGCACGCCCGCGCTGATTTCCGCGACCGATCCCACCGCCAGCAACCGCCCCTGTTCGATGATTGCCACGCGATCGCTGATTTCAGCCAGCTCCGTGAGAATGTGCGAGCTAATGAGAATCGCCTTCCCCGCCGCGGCCAGCCGCTCGATCATCTCACGCAGCTCGATGCGGGCTCGCGGGTCGAGGCCAGCCGCTGGCTCATCGAGAATCAATACCGATGGGTCATGGATCATCGTTCGCCCGAGGCATAGCCGCTGCTTCATGCCCTTCGACAGCCCGTCGATCGGCTTGTGCATCATCGAGTTGAGCAGCGTGAACTCCATCACTTCATCGATCGCCCGCACCCGCTCTTTGCCAGCCAGCCCATAGGCCCGCGCGAAGAAATCGAGATACTCGTAAACGTTGACGTTCTGGTACGTGCCGAAATAATCCGGCATGAATCCCAACCGTCGCCGCACACGGTCGGGGTCATCCACGACAGAAAATCCGTCGACGAACGCGTCGCCAGCCGTTGGTTCATCGAGCGTCGCGAGAATTCGCATGCTCGTCGTCTTGCCCGCGCCGTTCGGGCCGATGTAGCCAAACACTTCGCCCGCGTACACCTCGAACGAAACATCGTTCACGGCGTGCGTGTTCTCGAACACACGGTGCAAGTGTCGCAGCTCGATTTGGGGCGTCGCCGTGCGAATCATGCCAACTACCACCGGCCCTCGATCACATGGAAGCTCGCTTCTTCGTCAGCTTCTTCTATACCCACTGCGACCTCCGGCCCGCGGTCGGTAATCGCCAGATACGACTTCGCCGGCAAGTCGAGTGCGGGTACGCCGCCCAGGCCGGCCAGGTTGGTGATCGTCGTGCCGGCGAGGTTTTCCGTCAGCTTACCCGTCACAAACTGCTGGCCGTAGCGGCCGTAGATCCCATATCGCGAACGAGCGCGCAGGGCCGCCAGCTCTTGATCGCCCGTGGACAAAGCATCCGGCGCCTGCGGCATGTGATCGGTCACAACCTTACTAAGGCGTCGAATGGCCTCATCGCGCGCGACCGGACTAAGCAACCTCGAACCATCGGCGACCACATCTTCGCCAAAATACGTCTTGCCATCGCGTGAAATTACGACCAGCGTTAACAAATTCGCTCCCAAGCGATTCTTCACGCGCAGCTTGTCGCCCGAGTCGAACACCTCCAGCGCGATCGGCGACTTGCGCGAGCGGACCGTAAGGTATTGCGTTGGTGTCCGCGAGTTCAGCCAGCCTTGCTTGAGGCGGGCCTCATCACCAGCCCAGACCAGCTCCCGCGTTTCGCCCGAAGTGTCGCTAAGCCAGCTCGGCAGAATCGGAAAGACCGCGACATCGGCGGGGATAACCAAACCATCACCGGGCGCCAGACCGGAGTAATACGACAACCACGACCAGCAAACTGCCTCGCCGCTCCGCTGATCGAGCTTCGTGAAACTTCGCGCTCGGTAGCGCGTATCGAAGCCATCGGCAAGCACCGCATACGTGAACAACGCGAGCGTTGCGACCATTGCTGCTGCCGGCACCGTGAGCACCATCAGGTGCAGCCGCTTCGCCCGTTTCAATAGCCAGTAATTCAATGGTCCAATCGCCAGCACGAACAGTGTGATCAGCACACGGAACTCGGTAACCGGCGCCAGCCCGACTCCCGGTACCAGCATTTTGGCGAATTCGACATTGGCCGTATCCGGCGCCATGCCGTGCCGCATGTCCCAGCGCCGCGCTCGCCGTAATCCGATCGACAGCGCTCTCGGCAACTCATCGGGTGCATCCGAATTTGCCACGGCATTCGGATTGGACGGCGGCGGTGTCAGCGGGAATCTTTCGACGTCGTTTCCTTCGCGGAACGCCCGCGCAACACCCAGCCCCATCGGTTGCTCGACAAACCATTCATTCGAGTCGGCCGTAAATCGCCGCTCCGGCGTTTGCGTGTCCGTCTCGAATCGCTGCTCTGTCGTGACAAAATCCCCATCCGCTTCCAGTCGCTGGATCACCTCGGGGTCGCGCGTCGTCTGTCGCTCGCCTGTACGCCGGTCCATAAACGTGATGACCTGCCCATCGGGCCGAAAACGCCGAAATCGCAGCGGCCGCCAGCCTTCCTGGGCGACGCGCTGCGGCGATGCCACTTCATTCGCTGGCGGCGGCGTTTCTTTCTTCTCCGCCGGCGTGCCTTCCGCAGGCGTTGCTTCTTCTGTCTCGCGAGCGTCTTCGGCATCTGCTAAGGCCGGCGCGATTTCGAGTAACTCCGAAACATCGGCCAGATTCTCCCACTTCGCTCCCGCGTCGTAGATCCACAGCTGTCCGCCGGAACGCACCCAACGGCACATGGCCTCGAAGCACTGCGGCTGCGTTTCTTTCAAAACATGTGCATCTCCCAATGACATTGCGACGACATCAAGCGCGGTGTAGTCAATCCATCGTGTGGGAAACTCTGGCAGTGCTAAAGTCAACACCTGCAGTTCGCTGGCATTTGTGGAAACCAGCGAGCGGCTATTGCCAGACGACGCCACGGTCAGAAATACCACGCCCGCGCCAGGATTCGATGGCGCACCGCCCGACCGCATGGCGCCGCCGCTTTGGTCGAGCGACAAGTCCTCATCGTATCGGCCGTCAACCCACACTTCCCACCAGAAGTAATTCATGTTGGTTTGATAGATCGGCACCGAAACCGTGGTTGAAGCGGTCGTGCTGCCCGCCGGCAGTTCGAACTTTTGTTCGGCGCTCACACTGCGCATCCACCCGCCGTGAAGCCGAATGGTAATAACGCGAGTTGCCGCAGCCGGTTTCAACGCAGTGGCCGTCACTTGCACCGGCCAGTAGCCGTAGTAATTCGACCACCGCGGATCAACCGAGATAACGAGCCCATCGCGCCGCGACGCCGGCCGATTCGGCGGCATGGTGATTGGCTTCGGATTGCCGTTGAACTGGCGCACGGGCGTGGCCGGAATCGATGGCGGCCCGCCCGGCTGAGCAATTGCCCAGCGGCCGGCCTGGCATAATAGGAGGCAGCCGGCCAGCAGCGTCGACGACCAGCGCCCACGTAACCGGCAGAGTCCACCCAATTGCCCTCGTACCGCGTTCATTCGCTTGCGCTCTCCCCGGTTTCGCGACTCACCGATGGCAACTGGAGAAACAACCACACGATTCCGAACCATGCGGCATGCACCAAGGCAATGACTCCCAGACTCAGCAACCCGATGCTGAATCCCCAAGCCCAAGTTTGGCCGCGATAGGCCATGCCGACGACAACCGACGCGACTGCCCCGAGCGTCAACATTGCGAGCAGGGCGCGGATGGTGAACCGCGGCAGCACCATCGTGCGGTTCGGTGTGCCGTCACTTTCGATTGAACTGCTCATGCGAAGTCAGTTGAGACTCGGGTCAAACGGCCAAAGGGCGCGATACGGTCGACGATCCCGTAATTGTCGCACAGCACAGCAGTTGCGAAAAGTGTTTGGCCCGGCGATTGCAGCAACTGCGAGCCTTCGGCTGTGATGGCGAAATTTAGCGTGCACAAAATCAATTCGCATCGGGCCTCCATGTTGTGTTCGCCGCCCCGCTTGCCTAGCTCGATCAACCGACTGCCAACTCCCGCATACTTGCCACGGTCGTTTCTGCCGAGATAGCATGGAATCCTTGCCATTCGGCCGCCTTCCGCAGATCGGAGCCCACGATGACCGCTCATATTCGACGAGTTCCTGCCAGGTTGTCCACCGGCATCCAAGCAATTCGCCGTATGCGCAGCAGAGCGACGCTAATTACCTGCGTCGTAGCGGTTTCATTGATCTTCGTATCAATCGCCCCAGCTGCCGTTCAGGTCCAGGCATACCGCGGCCAGCCCTTCGGCATCGGGCGCGTGACGATCGATCTGCCGCCCGGCGTTTCGTCTGCGCCGGCCATGGACGACCGCTTCGCCATCACCGACACGCAAAACCGCGTGCTCTACCCGGTGATGAAAAACAGCTCCGCGCGCCGGATCCTGCGGAGTTTTCTCGGCATCGAAACGCCGCTGCGAGTGACGTTCATTTTCATGTACCGCGGCGACGAGCCGCTCGACCTCGTCGCTTACACGCCTGCACCGCAAAAAATCAGTGTCACGGCGGAGGATAATGCCGAGGAGTTCAATGAGCTGCTGGCAGCCTGGTGGGAAGCCACCGCCGACCGCTACTCGCAGGTCTTCCGCCAGGCTGAGTATCCCATTGTCGTCGAGAACTATCTCACCGCCACCTGGGCTCGCCGCCTCAACCGGCCTATGCCCGAACCGAAACGCTACCTCTTCCAACGCTTCGGCATCGGCGCGCCTTGGATCTCGCAGCTCATGGCCAACGAAGCCTATCAAACCCGAGTCGAACGCGAACTCCTCGCTGGCCCGCAAAACACCGGCGACGCCGGCATGATCCCGCTACCCGCCGCTTCCGTCGTGGCAGCCCAGCCGGCGCGTCCTCCCGGTGAACTCCCCATTCCCCCTTCCGCTCTTCCCCCGGGCGTGGAGCCACTCGCGGCCCATGTTCCCGAAGAGTGCTTCTATATGCGGTTCGGCAACTTCACGAACTATCTTTGGTTCCGCGACTTCTCGCGCTACTGGAAGGGCGACCTCGGCAACATGCTCGTTGTCGAGAGCGTCGAACGGCACATCAGCCAGCGCTTTCAACAACAAATCGCCGTCGGTGAAAGTAAAATTGGTCGCGTGATGGGTCCGACCGTCGTCAACGACGTCGCTTTCATTGGCCTCGACGCCTATCTTCGCGACGGCGCCGCCATGGGCATCCTCTTTCAAGCGAACAATAGCGCATTGCTCAACCGCAGCCTGAGTAATCAACGCCAAGATGCCAAAACCAAACACGCCGATGCCGTCGAAGAGACGGTCAAGATCGCCGGCCACGAGGTGTCGTATATCCACACGCCGGATGGCCGCCTGCGTTCGTATTACGCAATCGACGGCGATTTTCACCTCGTGGCAACCAGCCGGGCGCTGATCGAACGATTTTTCGAAGCGGGGGCAGGGCAGCGTTCGCTTGCCGCGACCGCCGACTTCCAGGAATGCCGCCAGTCAATGCCGCTCACGCGCGAGGACACGATCTTTGTCTTCGCCCCGGCCGCGTTTCTGCAAAATTTGGCCAGTCCACATTATCGTGTCGAACTCGACCGCCGGCTGCGCTCGATTGGCGAGATGCGCGCGCTGCGTCTCGCGCAACTCGCCGCTGCCGCCGAGGACCAGCCGGCAAAGTCCATCGATGATTTGATTGCGGGCGAACTCCTGCCGGCCGGCTTCGGCCAGCGTTTCGACGGGAGCAAGTTAGAAGTCGTCGTGCCCACGAAAGCAGAAGCAGCCAACAAAGACCCCTCGCCCTCCGGGAGAGGGCAGGATGAGGCCGGCCTAAATACCGTGACTTACCGCGACAACCTTCGCGGCGAAGCCGGCTGGATGACGCCCATCCCCGACATGCCTGTCGACCGTATCACGCCCGCCGAAGCCCGCCGGCTAGCGCGCTTCCAACAAGACTTGCAGTCCTCTGTCGGCAGCTTCGCACCGGTATGCTTCGCGCTCAAACGCACTGAGTCCCCAGTTCGCAAAGAGTGGGATCGCATCACGGCCGATGTTCGCGTCACGCGCTATTCGCAAATGCCCGTCGCCAAGTGGCCGGCCATGCTGGGCGAAGCCCAAACCAATCGCGTCGCACCAATTGCCGGCGATGCCATCTCCCTCGAAATCGTCCTCGGCGCGCTCGGCGACCCGGTGCACCTCTTCGGCGGCATCCGCGACTTCCGCACACCGCTCATCGTGCGCCAGGGCGACGTGCAGCCCGCCGGCTCGATCCTGGATTCAATTAGCGCGTACATTGGCGGCTGGCCCCGGCCGCACCTCATCGACCGCTTCCTCGGCCAACCTTCCGGACCGCTCGATGCGGATGGCATCGCCCGCACCAACGGCATCGGCGGCCTGTTTAATCTCTGGTTCCGCCGCGCCGACGACTTCTTCCTCTTCTCATTCAAACGCGAAGTACTGCTCGAAGTTGGCCGCCAACTCGCGATCGTCGACGCCGTACGCCCAGCCCAAATCCGCCTCCACATCGACGACCTCACCAATAAGCAAATTGCGACGACGGTCAATGGCCTTGGCTACAAACGCGCCCGCGACACCTCCGCCAGCGCCAGCCGCTTTATGAACTCACTCACCACGCAACTGCACGTGCCCGCCGATCAGGCCCGCTCGCTCGGCGAAGACCTCGCGGGCGGCAAATTCAAATGCCCCCTCGGCGGCCAGTACGTATTAGTAGATCCCCTCGCACCGGAGGGTGCCTGGGGTCGAGCCGCAGGCGAGCCCCCAGCGCGCTCGAACAACGCCGAACTGCTTCCCGCCCAACGAGCAAGTGCCGGGCGAGCCCGCTTCAGCGGGCGTGCTCCCAGTCCCTAACACCCGCCAGCTCTGGGCCTCCACCGCCCCACCCACCGAAAACCGCTTTCTCCTCACCGTCATCCCCGCCGACTACCAGATGCCCTTTATGACGTGGTTCCGGGGCCTTAATGCCGACGTCGCCCGCCAAAGTGACGAACTCTGGCTCAATGCCCAACTCGACATGACCCACATCGAAGTCGCCCCGCCCGAAGACCCCGACGCCCCCGCCGGCGGCCTCAGCCTGCCGAACCTGGGCAACCTCTTCGGCGGCTTCGGGGCGAAGAAAGACGAAAGTGTGAAGCCAGCATCCGGCATAGACAGTGGCAGCGGCCAAGCAAAGAAGAATAATTGAATTAAGCGTTTGTAGTCTAATAGACTTCGTCATGCGTACCTATAGTCGCCAGCAGCATCGCTTCGGCGCCTTCGTGTTGCACGAACTGGAAGAGAATCCTGAGGTCATAGCCTGCGCTGCAGGCCCACGCACTCTTGAGGTCTCCCGTCAGTTTATGTGTCTTGATACGGCTATCGAACGCATTGGCTGCCAGCAGTTCCAGCACTTCGAACAGCCTGCGCCTTTTCGATATCTCTCGCTAGTTCCGCCCGTTTGCGTTCGACGAGGCGGTGACCAAGAATTTCGAGCAGAGTCTCCTGCTCATCCGTCGACAGTTTGTTCGCTGCCTCGACGACCTCCGAAAAACTAGCCATAGATGTCTCCGTGTCGATTGCTCAACACCGTTATAGCCCATGAGCCGTATATGCAAAATCAGCCTCTATTTTACGAATCGCACTATCGGCTCTGTTACGCGACCGCCGGCACGTGCACTGTCCGCAGCGCTTCGCCGCGCACAACCGTCAGCTCAAATCCTTGATCCGCCGGGATCGTCATCAGCAGCCGGTGCAGATCGTCGATCGATGTGACCAATCGCCCAGCCAACGCAACAATAATGTCATCCGGCCGAATGCCGGCGAGCTCTGCCACGCTCCGCGGCGCCACCTCACGCACTTCGACGCCATAATCAGCCAGCAAATCGAGCGCGCGCACGAGCGCCCGCGGCAACCGCGTAACGTTCGCCGCGATGCCGAGCTGCCGACGTCGCACGCCGCCGTGCGTGAGGATCTCTTGCAGCACCCACTCGGCCGTGTTCGCTGGAATGGCAAAGCCCAATCCCTGCGTCATGGCGATGATTGCTGTGTTGATGCCGACGACGAGCCCACGAGAATCCACCAGTGGCCCGCCGGAATTGCCCGGATTGATCGGCGCGGCGTGCTGCACGATGTTCTCGATCAGCCGCCCGTCGCGCGCTCGCATACTCCGGCCCAGCGCGCTCACCACGCCCGTCGACACCGTCGACTGCAATCCCAACGGGCTGCCCATCGCGATCACAAGTTGCCCCACCCGCAGTGCCTCGCTGTCGCCCAGCTTCGCAAACGGCAGTCCATTCGAGGACAACCGCACGATCGCCAGATCGGTCGCTGGATCATCACCCACCAGTTCCGCCCGCAGCCGATCGCCATCGGTCGTTTCGGCCTCGAGCTGCAGCCGGTCGTCGATGACGTGACTGTTCGTAATCGCATACCCGTCGGGCGTTACGATGAACCCGGAGCCACTGCCGCCGCGGCCATTAGCGTCGCGACCGGTGATGCTGATCACCGCCGGCGACACCGTTTCCACAACATGAATCACAGCCTGCGAGTAGGCATCGAGAAGATCGGCGTCACGCGCCGTCGGCCTTGCCGCCGGACGGGGCCGGCCGGCTTCTTGTTCGGAATGACCTTCCGCATCGTGTGTCGGAAAAAACTGGTACCTGAGCATAATTCGCCTCCTAAGCGCGACTGCAGCGCCACGGTGAATTATGCAGCCCCGGTCAAATCGGCGAATTTCTCGGCCAGAAAGCCGCGACCGCCGGTCGTGATTCCCGCCGGAGCATTAAATGAAAATCGTCGCCGGGTACTCCAAGTAATCCTTCACGCACTGAATGAACGTCGCCCCGTCCGCGCCATCCACCACGCGATGGTCGAACGACGCCGACAAATGCATGATCCGTCGTATAACGATTTGCCCGTTTCGAACGACCGGCCGGTCCGTCGCCTTGTTAACTCCGAGAATCCCGACCTCCGGATGATTGATGATCGGCGTTGCTGCGATGCCACCGAACCGGCCGAGGCTTGTAATCGTGAACGTTGAACCGCCGAGGTCATCGCGGGAAATCGAATGATTCCGCGCCGACTCGGTGATCCGCCGCATCTCGCGAGCAGCTTGCCACAAGTCCATTGCCTCTAAATGTTGCACGACCGGCACGCACAGGCCGCGGTCAGTTTGCGTTGCCACGCCGAGGTGCACCGCTTCGTAGCGGGTGATGACTTCGCGCTTCACATCATAATGGGCATTGAGCTCCGGAAAGCGTGCCAAAGCTCTTGAAACCGATAGCATTACGAATGGCAAGTAAGTCAGCTTTGGTTGGCCGTCCGTCCGATTTGCGTTGAGATGCTCCCGGAGCGCTTCAAGCTCCGTAATGTCGACCTCTTCAATGTAT
Organism: Pirellulales bacterium; assembly: GCA_046349975.1. Lineage (GTDB taxonomy): Bacteria > Planctomycetota > Planctomycetia > Pirellulales > Lacipirellulaceae > JABDGM01. Next base: position 57,373 of record JAXMBH010000021.1, on the reverse strand, counting down.
GAGAAGTGCGGGATCTGCGTATTGCTCACCACCATCTTCTCAGCAATCCGCCGCCGCATGCCGACCATCTGGATTTCAGTCGTATGCGATCCTGCCGTTCGCCGCGGCCCGCTCGGCGCGACCTCGCTGCGCAAATGCACGTCGACATCCGCGTGCGTAATCCGCCCGTTCGGCCCAGAGCCATGCACATGCTGCAAGTCGACATGCAGCTCCCGCGCGCGTCGCCGCACCGCCGGGCTGGCCTGCGGCGGGGCGATCGGCGCCGTGGGCGCACTAACCGCCCGCTGCACTACGGCAGTCGTTCCATTCCCATTCGGCGTGCCCAACGAAATCGGCAAACAAGCCGCGCCCCTATCGACCACAGGCTCCTTATCTCCCGCTCGTCCCCGCTCACTCTCTTTCACAACCGGCGCCGTATCAAAACTCACTAACTCCGCCCCCACAGCCACAACGTCTCCGACATCCCCATGCCGCCGCACGACACGGCCGACGAACCCGCTCGGTATTGTCACCGTCGCCTTGTCGGTCATCACGTCCACCAGCGGCTGATCGACGCGCACCTCTTCGCCCGGCTTCACATGCCAAGCCACGATCTCGGCCTCGACGACGCCTTCTCCCAAATCCGGCAACTTAAAAGCAATGCTTTGCATGATGATTCTCGACGATCGATGAGACGCAAACGAGCGCTAGCCATCGCTAATAAATCACTGTCGGATTCTTACGGCGAACCCACAGCCTCTTTCGCTGGTGCGTTACCGCCGTGAAGCGGACTCGCGCGGCAAATTCGTATTCTTGCTTTTGCGGCCTGGCGCCTTTGCGACTTCCCTCACGCCGCCACCGCCGCCCGCATCGCCCCGATAACGCGCTCGCGGTTCGGCAAATAATCCCACTCCTGGCCATGCGGGTACGGTGTGTCCCACCCCGCGACTCGCAGCACGGGCGATTCGAGGCCCCAAAAACAATGCTCTTGGATCAGCGCAACAATTTCCGCGCCGAAGCCGCAAGTTCGCGGCGCTTCGTGCACGACGATGCATCGCCCCGTCTTCTCGACCGAGGTTGTGATGGCCGCAAGATCGAGCGGCACCAGTGTTCGCAGATCAATCAACTCAGCATCTATGTTCGCTTGCTTGATTGCCGCCCGTGCGACATGCACCATAGTGCCCCAGGCAATCACGGTGACTTCTTCGCCAGGCCGTACAATTTGGGCTTTGCCGAGCGGCGTCCGATAGTACTCATCCGGCACATCGGCCTCGGGCTGATCGCGCCACGGCGGCACGCTTTCGGCGTCGCCATCGAACGCCCCGCGATACAACCGCTTCGGCTCAAAGAACACGACCGGATCATCACTCTCGATGCTGCTGATGAGGAGTCCCTTGGCATCGCGCGGATTCGAGGGCATCACCACGCACAATCCGGGCGTATGCGTGTAGTATGCCTCAGGCGACTGGCTATGAAACAACCCGCCACGAATCCCGCCGCCGCTGGGCGTGCGAATTGTCACCGGCGCGGTCCACTCGCCGCCGCTGCGATATCGCAGCTTCGCCAGCTCGTTCGTGATCTGGTCGAACGCGGGGTACATGTAATCCGAGAACTGAATCTCCGGCACCGGCCGCAGCCCGTTGAGACCCATACCAATCGCCACGCCGATGATTCCACCTTCCGCCAGCGGCGTATCGAACACGCGCGTCGCCCCGAATTTCTGCTGCAGCCCTTGCGTAGCGCGAAACACGCCGCCGAAGTAGCCCACGTCCTCGCCGAACACGCACACGCTCGGGTCGCGCTCGAGCATCACATCGAGCGCCGATCGCACCGCTTGAATGATGTTCATCGTCGACATGGGAGAGGTCAGGGGCAGAAGTCAGGGGTCGCCGAGGCCGCTGTAGCGGTCGGGTGAATTACATTTCAACTAATCCAAAACTTAGCCGGCCAACTTCAACACAACATCCTCAAACGGCAATATCGCAGGCTCGTCGGCACCCTGAGCCCCATTCACCTCACCACGCAATTCATCTCGCTGCGCTTTCAGTTGGGCCGGCATGGTCACATACACATCTTCAAACATCGCCTCGGCAGTATGCCCCAATCCACGGGCTGTCGTGCCAAACGACTCGGCCGTCTCGAACGCCGCCGCCGCTTCTCGTTCCAAAGCCTTATTTAATTCGACGTGCGATTCCTCAGACCACTCTCCAATGGCCACAAGATGGCGCTTCAGCCTTTCGATCGGGTCACCGCCCGGCCAGCGATCTGACTCTTCGGCGGACCGATACTGCGACGGGTCATCGCTCGTGGAGTGCGCATCGCGCCGATACGTGACGAGTTCGATCAGCGTCGGCCCGCCGCCGCGCCTTGCTCGCTCTGTCGCCCAAGATTCTGCCGCGTAAACTGCCAAGTAATCGTTGCCATCGACTCGCAGGCCCGGTAAGCGATACGCCTCCGCTCGCCCCGCGAACGTCGCTCCTCCGGTGGCTAGGCTGCGATGCGTACTAATCGCCCATTGGTTATCGACCACGTGCAACACGCAGGGGGGCCGAAACACCGAGGCGAAGTTGAGCGCGTGATGAAAGTCGCCTTGCGACGCTGTGCCATCGCCGATCCATGTGCCCACAACTTTTCGCTCGCCGCGATACGCAAACGCCATCGCCGCGCCGACCGCTTGAGGAAACTGTGTGCCCACCGGACTCGAAATCGACACCACGTTGCCCGCCCGCCAGCTGTAATGCACCGGCATTTGCCGGCCGCGGGCGTTGTCGCCCACGTTGCCAATCGACTGGCAAATCATCGTCACCATCGGCATCCCGCGCACGAGCATGAGCCCCGGCTGACGGTAGCTTGGAAACAACAAATCATCGTGCAGAAAGGCCGAAGCCCCCGCCACGGCCGCGGCCTCTTCCCCCTTGGAAGACACGTAGAACGACAACCGCCCCTGCCGCTGCATGGCGATCATCCGCGCATCGAGGTGCCGCGCCCGCAGCATCATCTCCAGTCCGCTCCGCAATTGCTGCGGATTGAGATGCGGTTCCCACGCGCCCTCGGCCTGTCCCTCATCATTCAAAACACGAATAAGCCCCGCAGCGTGCGCTCGCAGCTCTTCATGTGAAGCCAGCGTACTGGGCCGGGGCAGATCGCTCGGCTGCTGCGTGAACGTGGTAGCTGAACAAGAAGTGCCTGGCCGATGCGGCGCCGTCGGCACATGCAGCACCATCGGCAGCGGGTCCTTCAGTGGAACCCCACCGCCACGCGTGCCCGGGTGCGGCTTGCCAACCAATTGGGAAGAGTCATCCATGACCCAATTCCGTTCGATTATTCGTTCAACCGTCAGCCCCCGGCTCGGCCGGGAGTAAGTCCTACGCCGTTGCTTCAGCCACGGCGTGTTCCCGCGCCTGTTTCAATAACTTTCCCGCCCGATACGAACTACGCACCAGCGGTCCCATTGCCACAGCACGAAATCCCATCGCGCGCGCTGCCTCGGCCCACTGTTGAAATTGCTCCGGATGCACATACCGATCCACCGGTAAATATCGCTCGCCGGTTCTTCCCGGCGCGAGATACTGGCCGAGCGTCAGCATGTCGACATTCGCCTCGCGCAACCGCCGCATGGCAGCCGATACTTCCCCATCCGTTTCACCCAGCCCGACCATGATGCTGCTCTTCGTGTATAAGTCGGGCCGCAATTCCTTCGCTCGCCGCAACACGTGCAAGCTCAACTCAAACGATGCTCGGCGATCGCGCACGAGTTTGTCCAGCCGCGGCACGCACTCCACATTGTGAGCAAACACCGCGAGCGGTGTCTCATCGAGCAAGTGTTCGAGCGCCGCACCGTTGCCCGCCAGGTCGCTCGACAGTAGCTCGATCGTGACCCGCGGCGTGCGCTCGTGCACCGCCAAGACGCATCGCTTGTAGTGGTCGGCGCCACCATCCGCCAGGTCATCGCGATTCACCACGGTGATGACAACATGGTCGAGCGTCATTCGCTCGACAGCCGCCGCCAACTCCTGCGGCTCGTTCACATCGGGCGCCGCCGGCTGCCGCAGCGTTTCCACACTGCAAAACCGGCAGCCGCGGGTACACTCTTTGCCCGCGATCATGAATGTCGCCGTGCCGCGGGCCCAACAATCGTTCAGATTCGGGCACCGCGCTTCTTCGCAAACCGTGTGCAGGCCGTGAGTTTCGATCGCCCCGTGCGTCGCGTTCAGCACGGTGAGCTGCGGACCTGCGGGCAAGTTCACACGCAGCCAACCCGGCAAACGCGGCCGGTCGGTTTTCGCGGGTTCAGGCGTGGAAACGGTCGAGCTCAAGTGGGTCGATTCAGGCGGGGTGCTAGCGGGCGATGACGAAATTTTAACGAATTTCGCCGAACCTACCAATGCCGACCACTTCGCCAAATTCGCACACCCGCGGGCCCCATCCAATGCTAGCGACCGCGCACGCCAAGTAAACCGCAGGCAGACTTCCCGTCCGCCTGCGGCTTAGGCGGCAGAGACGTTGCTTCCGATGACCGCGTTACCCCGTCAGCCCTTCAAACAGCGGTGTCGACAAATACCGCTCGCCGAGGCTCGGCATGATCACGCAAATCCGCTTGCCCTTGAACTCTGGCCGCGCGGCCACCTTCGCAGCGGCGCACATATTCCCGCCGCTCGAAATGCCGGCCACGATGCCTTCTTCTTTCGCCAGGCGGCGGGACCACTGAAACGCCTCTTCGTTGCTCACTTGGATCGTCTCATCCACGAGCGCCGTATCGAGGTTCTTCGGAATAAACCCGGCGCCAATACCCTGAATTTTATGTGGCCCCGGTTTGCCGCCCGAAATCACCGGTGAGTCAACCGGCTCAACCGCGATTGCTTTGAAGTTCGGATTCTTCGACTTAATGAACCGCGCCACGCCCGTGATCGTGCCGCCCGTGCCGACGCCCGCCACGATCGCGTCTATGTTGTGACCCGAATCTTCCCAAATCTCCGGCCCGGTCGTTTTCTCATGAATGGCCGGGTTCGCCGGGTTATCGAATTGCTGTGGCATATATGCATTCGGCGTCGTCTCGACGATCTGCGACGCCTTGGCAATCGCCCCCTTCATGCCCTCGGCCGCCGGCGTGAGCACAAGTTCCGCGCCCATGAACCGCAGCAGCGCCCGCCGCTCGACCGACATCGACTCCGGCATCGTCAGAATCAGCTTGTAACCCTTGGCTGCGCACACAAACGCCAGCGCGATGCCCGTGTTGCCGCTCGTCGGCTCGACAATGACAGTATCCTTCTTGATCTTCCCCTCCCGTTCGCCGGCCTCGATCATCGCCACGCCGATACGATCCTTGACGCTATTGAGCGGTTGAAAGAACTCGCACTTGGCAAACACCGTCGCTTGGCCGGGCGGCACGAGCCGGTTGATCCGGATCATCGGTGTGTCACCAATCGCCTGGGCAATGTTGTCGAACGTCTTGTTGCGGGGCATAGTACCACCTTCTTCAAACAGAATCGGGAATTGTGATTGCCGGCCCGACCCTCGGAACTCCCTTGCCGACAAGTATTCGCTACACTTTCAGGATTATGCGGATTCGCCGCACGAGGACAAGCCGGAACGGTCCGGCCGCTCCCTCGGCCCCCAGCACCTTTGCTGGCCCGCGCGCACTTGGGGCCGATACCATCGCAACATCGGGTGGCACGCCCACAGGCTTTGCCATGGCCCTGGTGCCCCCTCAAACCCCTCGCCTCGCAGACTTGTCGCTTTACCGACCAGTGCAAACTACTGCAGACTGGCCTTCGCGACCGGCGCCTTCGCGGTCCCCGCCGGCATCAACCGCCACCGCAACTCCATCGGCCGACTCGCCGCCTCAACTTCCGCCCAGTCATCGTATTCCTTAACTGGCACGATCCTCGCCATAAGTGACAACGACAATGGCGATTCACGCAGCGGAAACTTCTCCACCGCCACCACCCACGCCAGCGCTTCCTGCGGATTTTCCAGCGTCGCATGTCGCCGCCCAAAGCCTACAACTTTCATGGGGTATTCGCGCAACAGCAACTGCGCCCGATCGTGAATCGGCGACCCTTCGAGCAGGCCATCGTCACTCGCGCCGACCGGCGCATCGCAGCACAACCACAAACTAAACAAGTCGGTTAACGCCAGTTGCTGCTGCGCCCGCTTGGCTTCATCGAGCGTATGCGAGGCCTCCATTCGCACCCATTCATCCAGCCACGCTGTGCGCTGCTTACGCTTCGCCGCGAGCCACGCAATCGCGCCCGGTTGCTGCGCGTGCTCCGACTCATTCAAGAGCGAATAGAAGTGCCCCGCCACGATGAATCCAGCCAGCGGCCCAATCTTCCGCGCTCCGGCAATCGAACCATCCCAAATCACCAGCGCCTGCTCGAGCGGCATTTCGGTGAACGAAAACGGCCCACCGATTTCCGGATTCAGCTTCGGTTCCTGCTCCCACTCCGCCCAACCATCATCGTGATGGGCGATCGCCTGCACCACCTCGTCCGAAAAATGGCTGTGCCACTGTCGCGTGATCGTGCCGCTCACATGGGCATGATCGACCTGCGACACGAGCAGCCACACCCGCTCATTCTCCGATAATTGAATCTCACGCCGAATCATATCGATATAGCCCAGCCCCCGGGCTGGCTGCCGCGATGCTTTCCGAACCAACCACCACAACCACGACACTTAACAACTTGCGATTGCCAAGTCGCTCGGTACCGCACCCAGCCGCAACGGCTGGGCTATTTGCCAAACCCGCCGCCGCCGGGTGTTTCCACCCTCAATGTATCCCCCACGGCCACGTCGAGTTGTACAATTCCTCCCAGATCAATCACCGTGCCATCCGCTTTCACCAACTGGTTCCGGCCCAGCGTGCCTGGCTGCCCACCGCGCATTCCATATGGCGGATGCGGCCCCCGCCGTTCACTCAACAGCGACAACGTCACCGGCTTGAGAAATTCAATCTCGCGGACCACGCCGTCCCCGCCGCGCTGCCGCCCCGCGCCGCCCGACCCGCGCCACACCGCAAATTCGCGCAATCGCACCGGATACCGCCGTTCCAGAATCTCCGGATCGGTCAGCCGCGTGTTCGTCATGTGCACTTGCACCGCGCTCGCGCCGGGCCCGTCTGCCGTCGCTCCACTGCCGCCGCATATCGTTTCGTAATAGGCGAACGCCGCGTCGCCAAACACCAGGTTGTTCATCGTTCCCTGGCTCGCCGCTGCGATTCCGAGCGCACCGAGCAACACATCCACAACGCGTTGCGAGGTCTCAACATTCCCACCGACCACCGCCGGCGTTGTTTCCGCGGTCGCGCCACGCGAAGGATTCAACAGGCAGCCCGGCAACACGATCTCTATGGCCCGCAGCACTCCGTGATTGAGTGGAATGTCGTCATCAACCAGCAACCGGAGCACGTAAATCACCGCCGCGGTGACAATCGCCCGATTTGCGTTGAGATTGCCGCTCACCACCGGCCCAGTCCCAGTAAAATCCAGGGTCGCCGCGGTCGCTTCACCCGGCTCATGGATCGTGAACTTCACCGCGATCGGCACGCTTTCTCCGCCAGCAGTCTCCAAATAGTCGACGAATTCATGCGCTCCGGCCGGCAACTTCGCGAGCGCCTGCCTTACCTTTCGCTCGGCCGCGTCCTGCACGAAGTTCATATACTGCTCAACGACCGGCCAAGAGTACCGCGCGATGAGGCTCGCCAACTCATTCGCCCCCTGCCGATTCGCCGCCACCTGCGCTGCCACGTCGGCCAAATTCGTTTCCACGTCGCGCGAAGGATAGGGGCCCAACGATAGAACGTGCCGCAAGTCGTCAAACCGCGATTTTCCCCCCGCTACAATTTTGAGGTTGTTCAGCAGCACGCCTTCTTCCGCCAGATTCCTTGAATTCGGCGGCATCGAACCCGGCGTTATCCCGCCAAGCTCCGCATGGTGAGCCCGATTCGCCGTGAAAAACCGCAACTTGCCCGTCGCCCCCTCGTGTATCGGCGTAATCACCGTGACATCCGGCAAATGGCACCCGCCTGCGTACGGATCGTTCGTCGCAATGACATCGCCCGGCAGCAGATCAGAATTTGCCGCGATCGTCGCTCGCACCGTCTCCTCCATCGCTCCCAAGTGCACCGGCACATGCGGCGCATTGGCGACGAGACATCCCTCGGCCGTGAAAATCGCGCAGCTGAAGTCGAGCCGCTCCTTCACATTCACACTGCTCGCCGTGTTCCGCAGTGTCACGCCCATCTCCGATGCGATGCTGCTCAAGTGATTGTTAAAGATCTCGAGCAGCACAGGGTCGGGCGTCGCCGCGCGATTCCGGATCTCGGATTTCGGAGTGCGGATCGAACCCCGCATTCCGCATTCCGAACTCCCAGCTCCCACATCCCTTCCATCCGTCAACAGCAATTCGCCCTGCGTCATAACTTCAGCCCGCCAACCCGTTTCGATGACCGTGGTCGCGATGTCCTCGGTGACGATCGCCGGACCATCAATCCTGTCGCCGGCTGCCAATTTGCTTCGCTCATACAACGGCACATCGCACCGCACGCCATCGAAGACCGCCGACGTCGTTCGCTGCCCAGCCAATCTGCGTGTTTCCACTCGCTCGCTCCGCGGCGATCCCGCTGCTCCTCGGCCGCTTACCGCCACGCGAGCCGCCACGATCACCAGCGGCCGATTCGCATGCACGTACCCGTAACGCTGCCGATGCGCCGTCGTAAACGCATTTCGAAAATCACCATCCTCCGGCCACTCGATGGTGAGACAGCTATCCGTTCCCCGATAGCTCACATCCAGCGAACGCGTGGCAACGATCTCACTCGCCCCCTCGCCGCGCACCTCGGCCGCAGCCTCACATTCCAGCGCATCCAACCGCCGAGCGGCGAATTCGACTGCCTCATTTTCCAACTCTCGTTCAATACCGCACGACCGATGCCGCGTCACTTCGGCAAGCCCAATGCCGAGCGCGCTTAACACGCCGGCATCAGAATGATTCAGCACCTGCCGTATGCCAAGCTCGCGCGCAACCGCACAAGCATGCTGCCCCGCAGCACCGCCAAACGCGACGAGCACATACTCAGCCGGATCCGCCCCCTTCGCCACCGTGACGCTGCGAATCGCTGCCGCCATATTCGCGTTCGCAATCCGCAACAGCCCCGCCGCCAACTCCTCCACCGAATACTTCACTTCCGATGGAGCGGTCGCTTCAGCAGCCAGTTGCGCCGCCAACGCCCGCAATTTCGCCTCCGCCGCCCCACGGTCCAATGGAAAAGGAAACCGCTCCGCCACGACTCGGCCCAGCACCAAATCGGTATCTGTCACGGTAAGCGGCCCGCCGCGCCCATAGCACGCCGGCCCCGGATCCGCGCCAGCACTGGCTGGCCCCACGACCAGCTTCACGCCATCAAACCAACAAATCGAACCGCCACCGGCGGCCACGGTTTCGATCGCCAGCGTTGGCGTGACCAGCCGCACGCCTGCCTTGATCGTTTCATACTCGAGCTCAAACCTGCCATCGAACCGCGACACATCCGTGCTCGTGCCGCCCATGTCGAATCCAATTGCCCGCTCAAAGCCCGCCGCCCGCGCAACTCCTGAAAAACCAACCACCCCGCCCGCTGGCCCAGAGAGAATGCTGTCCTTCCCATAGAATTGATCCGCTGCGACAAGCCCGCCCGCCGACGTGAGAATTCGGAGCGTGCTGCCAGGCAGTGCCTCTCGCAGCCGCGCCACGTAATCGCGCAGCACCGGGTTCAAATACGCGTCGACCACGGTCGTATCCGCCCGCGCCACAAATTTCGGCAGCGGCGCCACGCGGTGAGACACACTGATCTCGCGAAATCCGACTTCCCGCGCAACCTTCTCGAGAACTTGCTCGTGCTCCGAATACCGATCGGCATGCAAGAAGCAAACTGCCAACGACTCCACGCCGCTCTCACGCAACATTGTGAGCTGTTGCCGCGCCGTCGCTTCATCTGGCTTCAATCGCACCGCGCCATCGTGCGTCACCCGTTCGGCAACTTCCACCGCCGCAGCCGTCAGCAGCGGCGGCTTTCGCACCGTGAGATCAAATAGACGCGGCCGCGCCTGGTAGCCGATCTCCAGCACATCGCCAAAGCCGCGCGTCGTAACGAGCGCCGTCTGCGCTCCCGTCCGGGTGAGCAGCGCGTTTGTGCCTCGCGTCGTGCCCAATCGCAAATGCACCGGCGGCACAGCGACACCGAGCGGCAGCCCCAGCAGATAGCGAATTGCCACAACTGGCGCTTCCAACCCGCAGCGCAATTCGTACGCCATGCCCGCGGGCGGCGCTCGCCACAATCCTTCGAGTTCGAGCGCGCCGGCCGCGACATCAAAAGCCGTCACCCAGCTCCGCTCACGCTCTCGGCCGTCGGCGCCAATAAGCACCAGCTCCCAGCCCACCCAAAAATCCGCCGGGTCGCCGCAACGCGCCGCATCCAATAAGACGTGCGACGAAGTTCCGCTTCCAACGCGGCCCTTCGTCGCACCCGTGCTCAATAATTTATGACGGCGAATCTCGCCACCCGGCGACCGCGCCAGGCAATCGGTGAACGTCCCGCCAACGTCGATCCAAAACTCCCACTGTTCCGAACTCATCGGACCATTGTAAAGCAACGATCGCCCTCTTCGTAGCGACCAACGGCTCGCCGATCGCCACGAAGTGCCATCGAACCCGCCCGCACCAGCGTTTCCGCCTTCTACCGCGGCGTTGCCCCGCGCGAAGCTGTCTCCGGCGTCGAAATCACGTCCGGCTGCTGCAACGTGCGCTTCGTCACCTGCTGCTGCTTCGTCACCTGCTGCTGCTTCGGCATCCGCTGCGATTGCTGCGGCTGTCCTTTCTGCTGCCGCTGCGCCGTTTGCGGCTGTTTCTTGACCTTGTACAGCTGCGCGACCGTTTGACCCGGCGGCGGCACGACGTACACCTTCGGATCGTCGATCACCCACGGCGTCGACCACGTGCGGCCATTGTCCCAGTTCGCGACGTTGAAGAAAAAATTGTCATAGGTGATGCACTTCATGCTGTACGGGTAGCTTGACATCAAATAGTCGTCTTCCGTCAAGTTCTCGATGCCAGCATGAGCGTAGTAGTGAATCTGTCCGTCTGGCGTGAACGACATTCCGAGCGTCCACCAGCCTGGCTCCTTGATGTCGAGGCTTCGCACGTCGTGCCCCAGCTTGTCGCCGCGGACCGTGATCTTGGCCGAGTATTGATCGCCCTCTTTGTTCGTCTTCTTGTGAAACAACAGGAACATCCCCGGCCAATATTCTTCGGTGCTCCCGTCTGGATTGCGGCCTTGGCAATCGCATCGCATGCCGAATGACGCGCCGCTCCGCTGTTCCCATTTGTCCCACTCCGGCAAATACACCCGCACCGTGCAGCTTGGCTGCCATGCCACGGGAATCGACCGCCCCAGCCGGCGATTGAACAGCATCAGCAAATCATCCTGCTGTTGCTCATTGCTGAGCTTGCCCGGAATGCCAGAGTTCTTCGTGGCGAACAACAGCGCTCCGGCGCTGCCTTCGATGCCGCCCGGCGGCGTCGGCACACGCTTAACTACGTCCGGCGTCCCACGCTTGCCGCCTTCATGCCACAAGCCGTTGTTCGACCGACCGCCCGGACCCCGTTGCTCTTCGTCTTGTTCGTAGCTGCTCTTGGGAAGGTTGTATGTCCAGTTCCAACTCTCATCCTCAAAGTCGTCGCAGCAATCCCGCAGAAATTCGCCGGTTCCAGGCACCACCGGCGTAGCGGCCGAAGCCGGCAGGAACATCGACAACGCGAGCGCGGCACAACTCACCAGCGCAAACGCGAACGAATGGCGTCTCATGGGATTTCCTTCCGTGGAAATGCAATATCTCGAACTCAGCGCTCCGCGACGAAAAGCGGTGAAAAGACCGTCGCGACTGTCGAATCGACCAAGCAAAAAGTAAACTCTTTTCAGCGAGCCGGGGCGTCCTCGCCCACCGTCTGTCGATTCACAACGGCACGCCGCCGATCCTCAACGCCGCTCACCAGAAAAGTACGGGCGCAAAGCCGACCGTCGACCGGCGCGGCCTTACCCCTCATTCATACACTATCGTCCGCACCGGCCAGTCAACTCAATCGGAACCTTCACGCAGCTGGCAGCGATCCGTGCCAGCACACACGTCGCAAGCATCGGCCGCCCCCGCCGAACGCGACATGCACTGCTCGATCCGTTGCTCGATCACCCGCGATATCAGCGGATGCAGCCCGAACGGCGCCGTCACCAGGTACGGCACGCCTGGGTGGTTCCGCGCCGCCGCGGCCGCGAGCCGCGGAATATCGAGCTCCCAGTGCCGCCCCGGCAGGAGAAAATAAGGAAACACAATGACCGTCGTCGCCCCGCGTTCTACGCACCGCCGAAAAGCGGTCGCAACCGATGGCTCCGCCAGCTCCATGTGCGCCGGCTCCACAATCCGATACTGCGGACAGTTCGCAGCAAAATCCGCCGCCACATCCAGCAGCAAGTTATTGCTCTCCGCGCGCCGCGACCCATGATCGACGAGAATGACACCAAGTTGCGGGCCTAAGTGGTTCATCGTATTGATCGTCTGTTCTTCTTGTGCGTTGCCGATCCTACCATCGAACTGCCATACGCCCCGTCAAATAGTCAGTCGTGGCGGCGCGCTCGGGCGCGCTAAGCGCTCCGTTGTAGCAGCTCCGTTCTAATCTCATCTTTAACGGAACGCGTTCCGTCGTCTATCGAACGCAAAAACCCGCTAGACCCAAGCCAATCGGCAACTGCTGAAATGCTACATTCCTAGAAGTAGTTTCAAAACTAGCAACGCGAACCGGACGCTAGCGCATTGCGGCTAATCCGATTAGCCGCAGGGCGCTAGCCCACGGTTTTGAAACTGCTTCTAGTACTTCCCAGGAAATGGCCATGCGACCCTCCCGGATCCCCGCCGCAGAAGTCGTCATCCCGAATTATCGCGAATGCCTCGACCTCGCCTCTCTTGCCCACGAGCGGCTGGCCCCCGACCTGCCGTTTTTCAATTCCGAAATCGGGCCGCACACCGCCGAAAAAAACCCGCGTTGTAGCAACAAACGCGACTGGCCAATTTTCGTTTCCCCATTAACCTCAATACATGGCGCGCTGCAGGGAATGCCAAGGCACCGGAATGCAAACACTTTCTGCCGGAATCCCCTGCGCCGCTTGCGATGGCACCGGCAAAGTCTACGATGCACCGTGCTTTGCCTGCGGCGGCACCGGCGCGCTCGAAACCACCTCGGCCGTCCTCTGTCACGCTTGCGACGGCTCCGGCGAAGTGTTCGCTACGGCTCCCATTTCCCCCAGCGATCGCCTGGCCACAAAACTTCCCGCCACGCATCCCGACCGCCGGCCCCTCACCATTCAACCAGGCGACAGCCTCCTCTGCGCCCGCACCGGACGCCAATGCCATGTCATTACCGTCAACCGTGTCACCGCCGTCGTCAACGTGCAAGTTGGCCATCACTTCCGCTCCATCACCATGCTCTTGAGCAGCCTCACGAACCCCGACTCCCTCCTGGCGTTTCCCCTGCACGGCACACCAGCCGGCGCCTTCTCCCGTCCCCGCCACCCAAAGTAAAGCCCATTCCGGGCGTCGCCATCTCGCGACCCACCCGCCGCTCCAATCCGAACCGTCACACCGCTGGCCGACCCTCGATGTGGCTATGTCTTGCTCCCCCTCCCTTTCGAAGGGGAGGGGCTAGGGGAGGGGTGCAACCCCGCCACAGGCCTCTCAATTCCCCCGCCATCCAACAGAGCGGCCTCGCGCAAACCCTCACGTAGCCAAAAACCTCTCCCCACCAACCTCCCGCGCCTTCCCCAGCGCGGCGAGCGTCTCCAAAATCTCCCCGACGCGCTCGACCCGCGTCTCTGTCGCCCGCCCGAACGTCTTGGCAACATCCTTCGCACTCGCCCCGGCGGCGAACGTGGCGAGCGCCGCGTGAACCGCGCCCGCTTGCGCCGAAAGTGTCTTCGGCCACGCCGTTTTCTTCGCCGCCGCGGGCTGGGCCTTCGTCTTCACCGCGACGGTCGTCTCCTCCGTCACCGCAATCGCCGTCTGCTTGGTTCCGCCAGGGTTCTGAAACTCGGGCCGCAACCACCGCACGATCCCCCGCCGCTCTTCCTCAGCTCGCTCGTGATTCAATGCGACGAGTCGCGCGAGGATTTCTTCGTCGCTGAGGTCAACGGGCCAGCCGTATGCTTCGGCGACGGCGGCGTCGAGGTCGTCGTGGATTTGGCGGAGAACGGAGACGAGGCCTTGCTCGTGGATTTGTTGTTCCCTCGCGGTGAGCGTTTCGCCGGCGCGGAGTTTTTCGAGCACGTTGTACATGCCGGTCATCGTGAGCTTGGGATGCGCTGCTTGCTGGCGCTTGCGATGGGCGTCGAGTTGTTCGCCGAGTTCGCGGATGCGGGATTTTTGGGATTCGGTGGCGTCGGGGAAGGGGAAGGTCTCGAAACACTTTGTTTTGTTGTATCGAGGATCATTCCCAACGCCCAAGCGACCGCCACAGGCGAGAGCCCAAACAACGTGAATTCGCGATGACAGCGTGCCTAGATGATACGCGTCGTTTAATGCGACATTCACCAACATGTTGTCGGGCAGAATCTCAAATCCTAAAAATTGAAAAAAACGATGGCGCGATGTTTCCACCGTTGCAATGTATCGGTTAAGGCCAGCCAACTGAGCGCGCAGCTTCGGATTCGTTTCGCCAAACAGCCACCACTTCTCGCGCCGAACTTTTCGATTATTTTGATCGCGCTCGGGTTTAACCCTTTCAACAACCCATTGATATACCTCAGGGTATGTTGCGCGAACCTCTTCCGCTTCCATGCCGAACAAATCTATTACCATTACATCCCTGGAGATTTGCGTGAGATCACGCCCGTGACAATACTCGCGAATGTGTCGCTCAAGCCCTTTTCGCTTACCCAAACCCAGACTTGCCGCTTGCTCTCTGCTAACGATGAAACCCGCGCCAAATAGACATACTCCTCGATTACTCAAGTCATCATTAGCTTTTAAGGTCTGCGCGCTACCAACGTCGGTACCGATCGTAAGGTTCGAGAAGATAGTTCCATTCTGTCGACTAAACTCTACTAGAATCTGATCGTCATCCGCCTCGATTTCTCGTTGAGCGTGCAAGAGCACACCTGGGTGAAACCCCTTCTCGCAGACGGTCATGGATATTCGGACGGATGCACCTAATGAAGCATCCACCCAAGGATGATCTGGAATTGCGTAGATAAGCGAGATTGGTGAATCGCCACTGAGGAAAGGCTCGATAACGCGCCGGTTAAAAGTCTGACGAAGGCTATTGGTCGCGATAAATCCAAACTGGCGAAGGTGGCCAGTGCGAAGGCGTTCAGCAGCCTTATGCCACCAGTACATTACATAGTCGCACGATTCAGGAAGTTCGTCATAAACTCTTCGGATGGTGTCCGTGTAGCCATCCCCTAATGAATCTCGCATCCGGGCGAACCCAATAAAAGGCGGATTTCCAACGATAAAATCGGTCGTCGGCCAAGTCGCTGTTTTCGCGTTGATATAGGTGTACGAGATCACACGGGCTGTTTCGTCAGGAACTTCCTCGCCTGTTATCGGATGAGTTCTTGTAGTCCGTCCATCCCACCGCGTTACGGGCTTGCCGCTATTATCGAGCAGAGGTTCGCGGCTGGACCAAGTTAGCAGTGCATCCCGGCACTCGATGTTTTTGAAGTTCTTGATGACGGGTTCGGGCGGGTTGACGTTGCCGCGGGTGCGAAAGTGCCACTGCAAGTAGCCGATCCACAGCACGATATCGGCGATGGCCGCCGCCCGCGGGTTGATCTCGATTCCGAGCAACTGGTGCGGGTCGACCGTGTGCCCGCTTTCCAACAGCGTTTGCCGTTCGGCAATGCTCTGGTAGGTGCTGAAGACTTCGCCTTCGATCCGCTTGAGGTGTTCGAGCGTGACGTAGAGGAAGTTGCCGGAGCCGCAGGCGGGGTCGAGGACTTTGGTGTCGCAGAGCTTGTCATGGAACGCTTCGAGCTCTTTAACCGCCTCGTCGCGCTCGCCTTGCTGGGCGTGAAGAATCGCGGCGATGCGGACGGCGTCCCATTCCTTGCGGATCGGTTCGATAATCGTGGGCATGACGAGGCGTTCGACGTACGCCCGCGGCGTGTAGTGCGCACCCAGCTTGTGCCGCTCGACCGGGTCGAGTGCCCGCTCCAGCAGCGTGCCAAAAATCGCCGGTTCAACGTCCTTCCACTGTTTGCTCGACGCCTCGATCAATAAATCGAGCTGGTCGCGGTTCACCTCCAGCGCCGTGGGATCGGCAAACAGTCCGCCGTTGAATTGCAGCAGCTTCTTGCGGAAGTGGGCCGAGAAACCGCCCACGTTCATGTTCCGCCACAGGTCCTCGGCCATCGGCTTGAAAGCGGCCGGGTGATCGAGCGCGCGGAGCATGTCGCGGAAGCCGTCTTGCGGCAACAGCCCCACGTCCTCCGCAAACATCGTGAATAGGCACCGCATGAGGAACTGCGCCACGTCGTGTGGGTCATGCTTCTGCGCCTCGAACAACTTCGCCAGCTCAGCCAGTTTCGCCGCGATTTCACGCGTGACCTTGGCGCTTCGCCGCGCCGGGTCGAGCGACAGCGGATCGAGCCACACCGCTCGCAACCGCTCGCGGATTTCCGGGTCGACGAGCTGGCTCAGCCGGATGCGATTCGTTTGCGGATCGGGGAACGCAACGTACGTGCCGCCGGTCTGGGTGAACTCGGCATATAAATCGATCGTGTGGCCGACGTCGACCACCACGAGAAACGGCGGTCGCGTTTCGGGCGCCGTGAGTGCCCGCGCATATTGTTCGGCCTGCCCGCGGGCTCGCAGCAGCGTGTCGTTCCACGCCGTCGTACCGCGCGTGCCATGGCCTCGCTTGCGCTGCCGCCGCCGCTCCTGCCCAGCGGCGGACAGTTGCGCCTCGTCATCCACCTTCTCGACGCCTTGCTTCGACTCCAACACGAAGCACCCGCGCTTGTACAGGTCGATGCTGCCGTGCGTTTGGGTGCCATCGGGGTTGTGAAAGATCACCCGCCGCTCGAACACGTAGGCGTTCTCGTCATCCTCCGGCACCGTCGGCTCGGGCCGCGGCACTTCGAGAATGTCGCACAGCTCGTTGAGAAACAGCACATAGTTGGCCCGCTCCGCTCCACCCGAACGCGACCAATGTTCAATGAATTGTTGAATGGCTTCGACCGACATTCCTTAACTTCCGCTGACCAAGCATTCGTCCCGCCGCGTGAGGGAGATTATAGCACGCCCCCTGTTCAAACCGTTACAGCGAACAGCGGCCGTTGCAGTACAACCTTTGCCCACCCACGCCTTGCGCCCCAACCGCGATAGCCTGGGGGGCGCCAACCACTGAAAGGAAGTTGTGCGGTTTCCCTCCCCTTCGACGGGGAGGGATTAAGGGAGGGGTGGCAGCGCACCAGAAAACGAGACCGTTGCCGGCCAACCCAAAGTGCCGCCCGCAGGTCGCAGGTGGCCCAAAATAATCATTGACATCCGTATACTATCCGCTATACTCATCTCCACGCGGCCTCACCGCGCAGCCGTCGCTCTTTGAAAACCCGATACCAACCTGCTCCCGGCGGCGCTCTCCGTGCGCGCCCAGCGCCGGCGGTGCCACGCGGGCACTCCCGCCAATCGTTTCGTGTATTTTCAAACGCGCCCATTTAGTAAATTCCGCCGCCCGATCGCGCAAACCTTGGTCCGTTCACACCTTACGGCGCAGGCCAACCGGAGTTTTGCAATAAAAAATGCGTTTTCACACGCAGTGCAGAATCCCCCGCGCCACAGAGCCACCCCTCCGGACTGCAGGCAACACGGGCCCGGGCTGGGTGGCGCATCACCGCACCCCGGGCGACGTCGACCAGCGCATCACCGCCTCCCAACATTTCCCCTCCCTCATAGGGAGCGGCAAGGGAAGGGTTCGGCCTCGCCCAGGCAGCCCGCCACCGCAGGCAAGACTTGCACCGACCGATAGAACTGTCCGTCCTACGAAGACGCGGCATCGCTCACTTCGGCTCTTGCACGTCTTCGCAAGGACCCACCGCGATCGTCGATGCATCCGTCAGCGGATACTTCGCGAGCACCTCGCGAATCGCCGCCGTCGTTACGTCGTCGAGGGCCTTGAGGTCGTCGGCCACCGTGCGGTACTCGCGGCGTTGCAGCCAGTTGCCGCCGATGTTGAACAGGCGGCTTTGCGGACGCTCGCTGCTGAGCACCACACGCGCCTTCACCTTGTTCTTGGCGAGACGCAGTTCCTCTTCGGTGACGCCGTCTTGCTCGATCGTGCGAAGCAAGTCGCTGAGGCGTTCGAGGTTGTCCTGCACGTCATCCGGCTCGCAGGCGAGCCAGGTGTAGAACATCCCCGCGCCGAGGTACTCATAGTGCCCCAAGCTCGCCGTTTCGGCGAGGCCGGGGTCGACCAGCTCCCAGTACATGCGGCTGCCGGAGTCGTCGCCGACGATCGTGGCGAGGAGTTTCGCCGCGTAGCGGTCGCGGTCTTCGGAGGCCGGCGCATCGGCCAGCTGCAGCACGTACTCTTGCGTGCATGTGGGCCGATGAACCACTTCGAACTTCTTCTTCGACGTCGCCCGCGGTATATCGCGCTGCGCCGACTGCGGCTTCCAATCGCTGCACCGCTTGGCGACCTGCTCGATGAGGGCTTCGAAGTTCACCTTGCCGGCGGCCGCCACGAACACGTTGTCGGCCGCGTACCGCGAGTCGAAGTACTTACGCATTTGCTCGGGCGTCAGCGCGCCGACGCTGTCGCTCGTGCCGAGCACGCTCTTGGCGAGCGGATGCCGGCCCATGTGGAGCGCCTTGATGCGGTCGTCCATGCCGTACGGCGGCTGGTCGAGATACATCTGGATCTCTTCCAGGATGACCTTCTTCTCCATGTCGAAGTCATCCGGCCGCAGGCTGGGACGCAGAATATCGGCGAGGATGTCGACGCTGGCTTCCTGGTACTCGGGCAGCACCGAGGCGTAGTAGGCCGTAACTTCTTCGCTCGTGAACGCGTTGTAGTGAGCGCCGATTTCGTCGAACTCGCGGTTGACGTCATCGGCGCTGCGGCGCGGCGTCCCTTTGAAGCACATGTGCTCGAGGAAGTGGCTCACGCCGGCAACATCGTCGGCTTCGTCGCGCGAGCCAGTCCGCACGAGGAACGCCACACTCATCGAGTGGGCGTCGTCGTTCGATTCGGCGATGATCTCCAGGCCGTTCTCCAAACGGTGCTTACGAAATTCCATCCGGCATCTCCAGCGGTTCAGGCCCGAGCGTCACGACCAGCAGGTCACGCGGCGGGTTGGCTTCCAAGAAGGCGTTGATCGAATCGGCCGTGAGGGCGTCGACGAGGCGGCCGACTTCATCGAGCGATCGAGCGCGGCCGAGGTGATACCAGTCGCGGCCGAGCGCGCCGCTGCGAGCAGAGGTCGACTCTTGCTGCATGATGAGCGAGCTCTTGATGCGGGCCTTGAGGCGGCTGAGTTCGCTCTGTTCGATGCCGCTGCCGAGGCGGTGCAGCTCGCTCACCGTGACGTCGAGTGTTTCTTGGGCCCGTTCGGCCGTGGTGCCGGCATAGCAGAGCACGCTCGCCCGGTCGCGCTGCGTGTGCAGCGACGCATAGACCGTGTAGCACAGGCCGCGCTTCTCGCGCACTTCGGTGAAGAGCCGCGAGCTGGAGCCGCTCGAGAGCACGCCGACGGCCGCCCACGCTTGGAAGTAGTCGGGGTGCTTGTAAGGTATCGTGGGATACGCGACGCCGACGTGCGACTGGTTCGACTCGAATGGAATGTAATGGCTCTCCGGTTGGCCATTGCCGGTGGCGGGTTCGGCAGCGCTGCCACGCTGCCAATCGCCGAAGAGTTTCTCGACGGTATCGCAAAGCGGCTGCCACTCGAAGTTGCCGGCGACCGAGAGGATCGTGTTTTCGGGCCGATAATGTTGATCGTGAAACTTGCGGATGTCGTCGATGCTGGTGGCGCGGAGGCCGGGCTCGTCGCCGTGGCTCGAGCGGCCCCAGGGGTCGGGATATTGGCGGCGACGAAGCTCGATCATGAGCTTGTGGCTGGGCTCGTCGTCGATGGCGCGAAGCTCCTGGATGCAGGTGTTGCGGCCGGCATCGAGCTGATCCGCCGGCAGCATCGGTCGGCGGAGCAGGTCAGCAAAGAGTTCGAGCGCGGGCGCGAGGTTTTGGCGAAGCGTGGCGGCGTGGTAGGTCGCCTGCGCAACGCCGACCGATTCGCCGCGCTCGACGCCGAGGTTTTCGAGGGCCGAGATCCAGGCGCGGCTATCGCGCGACCCGGCGCCGCGGAGCATCATTTCGCCAGTCAGCGAGGCGAGGCCGGCCCGTCCGGCGGGGTCGTAACTGCAGCCGGCGGGAAGGAGGAACGTGAAGGCGGCCGATTCGACGGAGCGCGTCGGTTCGCCGACGAGGACCATGCCGTTGGCGAGCTGGTGGGAGAGGATTTGTGTCACTGAAAGTTTATGCCTGGTTCGGACTGGATTCTGGCGAATTCAGCTACGGAGGGACGCGGCTGTGATTGCTGACGTGGTGAAGGTCGCTGGCAAAGGGTTGTCCGCAGCGCGGCACAGGGGCGGCGCTGGAGCGTCAAGAATAGGCCAGTTCCACCGCCTTGAACAGCGTCTTCGTGCGGCGAAAGCCAAGGCGCTTGTAGAGCCGGACGGCGCCGTCGTTCTGAGCCGTCACTTCCAGATACACGCGCGCGAGGCCGGCCTGGCGGAAGCCGTTGAAGGCGGCGGCGATGAGGGCGGTGCCGATCCCCCGACCACGGTGTTCCGGTGTGATGCCGATATTCTGGATCGCACCGAATCTGTGCGCCACGCGAATGCCTTGGATCGTGCCGCAGGCTTCGGGTTCGCCGTCGACGACGTGCATCGCGAGCCAGGTTGCTTCGGGGAGAAAGCCTTCCTTGAGGCTGATCTCCTGCATCAGGCGGCGGCAACCCTCCGGTTCGCCGAGGCAGCTGAAGACGTCGGCGTCGATCTCGTTGCGAAAGCTGCAGTACTTCACATCAGCGTGATAGTTGAGCAGCTCCGGTCGCCAGGGGATCAAGCGATAGCCACTCGGTGCGAACATCGGCTCCGGGCGGCGGCCTCGCAGATCGATCTCCATTCGGTACCGCTTGTAATAGCTGACACTCATCCCATGACTCGCGTTAGCGACGGTCGCAGTGGCGTGGCCCGGCGGCCTTTTAAATGTACCCCTGCGATACGGGGCGGTCAAATTTCCGAGTGGCAGCAAGGACTTAGTGCGAATCCAGGCCAGCCGGCGAATTGTGCGTGGTGCGCACCGCTGAACAACAGAACCTTGAGGGAAATGCCAGCGCGCGGGACGCGGGGGCGCTTGCCGCTCGGCCGCCGGCATCATCGATACACACGACGCATTCGATCTGGGGAAAGCACAGCGTGGAACCGTTGATCATCGCGGCGCGTCGTCGAGCGGCGGTCGCCTGGGGCGCTTACAGAATTTGATTGTGTCGATTAGACCGAGCTTGACACGATCGCGCCCGCGGGTAATTATTTTGATTAATCAAAAATGTGAGTGCGGGGGGAGCGCATCATGTGCCATCCCCATCGTTCGTTTGTGTTGTAACCCATTGAGGCAAAAGGTCTTGCGACTCGGGACATTTGGAAATTGCGTTCGAATAACATGCATACGACTGCTGCTCTAAATTCGTCATCGCACGATCCGGTGCCTGTTTCGCTGGAAGGCATCCACGGTTCGGTGCCCGTTCCAGAAAATGCGACCGAATTCTGGCGGAATTGGCGGGCGTACGTGGGCCCGGCGTTGCTAGTGAGCGTGGGCTACATGGACCCCGGGAATTGGGGCACCGACCTCGCCGCTGGCGCGCGGTTCAAGTACGACTTGCTGTGGGTCGTCGCGCTGGCGAGCATCATGGCGATTTTTTTGCAGATCCTCTCGGCGCGATTGGGGATCGTTACGGGCAAGGATTTGGCGCAGGCGTGCCGCGATTTCTATCCGAGTTGGGCGCGTTGGCCGCAGTGGATTTTTTGTGAGCTGGCGATTGCGGCGTGTGATTTGGCGGAAGTGCTCGGTAGCGCAGTCGCGCTGAATTTGTTGTTTCGCATTCCGTTGTTCTACGCGGTGCTGATCACGGCCGCTGATGTGTTCTTGCTGCTCGCGTTGCAGCGGTTTGGGATTCGCACGATCGAAGCGGTGGTGCTGGTGCTCGTGGCCACAATTGGCACGTGCTACTTCATCGAACTGTTTATGATTCCCGAAACGACGCCGAGTTTTATTGAAATGGGGCAGGCCTTGTTGCATCCCGGGTTGCGGCAGTCGGGGATGGCGTTTATCGCGATCGGCATCATAGGGGCCACGGTCATGCCGCATAATTTGTATTTGCACTCGGCGCTCGTGCAGAGTCGCAAGCTGCAGAAGAATGCGCGGAGTATTCGCGGCGCGATTTTTTATAACACGATCGATACGACGATCGCATTGTTCATCGCGTTCTTGATAAATGCGTCGATTCTGGTCCTCGCCGCGATGACGTTTTATGGCAAGACGAGCGTCGTGGTGGCGGACGGCGAGACCGTGCATTTCGCGGCAGACAGCGACTGGATTCGCGTGGCGTTCCTCACGCTCGCGCCACTGCTCAACACGATGGCGGCAAGCATATTGTTCGCGGTCGCGCTGTTAGCGAGCGGGCAGAGCAGTACGATCACGGGCACCTTGGCGGGCCAGGTGGTGATGGAAGGCTTCATGCACTGGCGGCTATCGCCGTGGATACGGCGGCTCATCACGCGCGGTCTGGCGATTCTGCCGGCGGTGTTTATCATTGGCGTGCGTGGCGAGGGCAGTGTGAACGACTTGCTCACATTGAGCCAGGTGGTGCTCGCCATGCAGTTGCCGTTTGCCATGTTCCCGCTGCTGCACTTCACGAGTTCGCGGAGCCGAATGGGCGAGTGGCGGAGCGGGCCGATCTTGCTGGTGGTGGGTTGGGCGAGTGCGTTTCTGATCACCGTGATGGACTTATACGGGCTACCAGATTCGTTGCGAGCGGCGTGGGGAATCATCACCAACGGTGGTTGAGCGGGCCGCAGTTCTTGGAGCGAACCGATGTACGAGACGATCCTGCTTGCGCTCGATTTGTCGCCGGCTGACCGGCCAATCATTGATCATGTGAAGAAATTGGCCGAAGTGATGCGCAGCCGCGTCGTGTTGCTGCATGTGGCGACGGGGCCGGCCGCGCGGTTTCATGCGGAAGACGCTGGCGGACAGGAGGTGAAAGAAGGTAAGGCGTACTTGAAGCAGATTCGTAGCGAATTCGAGGCCGCGAACATTCCCGCTGAATTCGAGCTAGCCTACGGCGAGGCTGCGAAGGAGATTGTGAAAGCGGTCGAGTCGACCAAGTGCGATCTGGTCGCTATGGGCACGCACGGGCACAAGCTGCTCGCTGATATTATCCTTGGCGCGACTGCTAGTCGGGTGCAGCACAACATTAGCGTACCGGTGCTGTTGTTACGGGCACGGTGAAGCGCAACCGTTGATGACTTAACATCAGCTTGGGTGATGCTATGATGTCAGTATGCGGACGACCGTGCGAATCGACGATGATCTTCTTCGCAGCCTGAAGCGGCGGGCTCAAGACGAAAATACGTCGCTCACTAAATTGGTAAATCTCCTGTTGCGGCGGGGGTTGGCCACGTCAAACGCGGGCACGCGTAGAAAAGTGTACCGCGAGAAGACTTTTGATATGGGGCGACCGAAAGTCGATCTAACAAAAGCCTTGGCGCTTGCGGGGCAATTAGAGGACGAGGAAATCGTTAAGAAAATGGCCCTCGGCAAATGAAATTGATCGATGTCAACGTGCTGTTGTATGTCGTCAATCAGGCGTCGCCGCAACACGAACGCGTGCGAAAATGGTAGGAGTCGGCGATTGGCGATGAAGAGCCGATAGGACTGGCCTGGCTGGTGGTCGTCGGGTTCCTGCGACTTTCCACCCATGCAGCGATCTTCGATAATCCCCTCACTGCCGCAGCTGCAACAGGGAAAATAGATACCTGGTTAGCACTGCCGAACGTGGCGATCGTTACCGAACAGGAAGGGCATTGGGCTCTGGTCAAGCAACTTATCCAGGAAATTGGCACCGTCGGAAACTTGACGAACGACGCACACCTCGCTGCATTGGCGATATCTTACGGTGCGACGATTGCCTCATGCGATGGAGATTTCAATCGGTTTCGCCAGGTGCGGTGGGAGAATCCGTTGGCGATCTGATTAGAACATTCGAGTCTGGCTAGCGCGGCTCATGCAATTAGCCGTCGCAGCGTTTGCAAATTGATCGTATCAAGATTCTTGCCTTTTTCTTCGCCCTTGGGTGTTTCCAGGTACATGGGCACTTTTTTGAAGCGGTTATCGTTGAGAAGAAGGCGAAAGGCTTCTTTGCCGATTTCGCCGCGGCCGATATGGGCGTGGCGGTCGACGCGTGAGCCGAGCGGTTTGAGGCTATCGTTGAGGTGGATCGCCTTCACGAGTTTGACGCCGATGCTTTTGTCGAGCGCCCGCATCGTGGCGTTGTAGTCGTGCTCCGTACTGATCGGGTAGCCGGCGGCGAAGATATGGCAGGTGTCGACACAGATGCCCAGGCGCTCGGAGTCTTGGACGCGGTCGATCATCTGGGCCAGGTGCTCAAACTTGCAGCCAAGGCAGGAGCCTTGGCCGGCGGTGGTTTCGAGCAGCACCTTGGTGCGGACGCCGCGCGTTTGGCAATGGGCCTCGTCGAGCGAACGTACCACCGTGGCGATGCCTTCTGCTTCGCTGCTTGTTGTATGTGCGCCGGGGTGTACGACAAGGTATGGAATGCCAAGGCGGTCGGCACGGAGGATTTCGATCACCATGGCGTCGAGCGACTTCTTCCACAACTCCGCGTCGGGGCTCGCCAGGTTGATGAGATATGAGGTGTGGGCGAGTGGGTGCTGGACGCCGAGTTCCTTTAGCTTGCCTTGAAACTGGGAGACATCGTCATCCGTTAGCTCCTTGGCTCGCCACTGGTTGTTGTTCTTCGTGAACAACTGCACGCAGTCGAATTTGAGTTGGTGGGCGATTTCGACGGATTTGTAGTAGCCGCCGGCGATCGATTGGTGGGCTCCGAGGATGGGCATGGTCGACAATCTCAGGACAAACGATAGGAGAATGGCAATGCTGCGTAGATATCGAATCGAGCCCTCTCGTCCTATATCGTGGTCGGATCCAGATGGCGCGATGTTCTGTCGATCGGTATACTAGAGATCTGGTTGCGACTTGTGAACTCGTGTGCGAAACGTGTTACCGATTATGCCTAAGTTCTCGATCAAGGATCTGTTGATTGCCATGACGCTGATTGGCGTTGGGTTGGGAGAGACGGTTGTTTCTCGGCCGGTCACTGACCCTTACATGCCGGTGACGCATGCCATGCTGACGTTGCCCGCGCACCTTGGTGGCTGGATAGTGGTTGGAATTGGCGTCCTTTATCCGTTTAAGATGTCATATCTGGGGGCATTCCTGGGGCTTGTGGTTGGCACGGCCGTTGTTGCTGCATTGCGATAGGCTGGGGCGAGACTGCACACGAGCCGTGTCGATGCCTAGCGGCGGATGGGCTCCCCGGCCCGAGGTGATTAAGGTGCTTCGGCGGGAACTCACAACGGAATTACGGCAGGCGAGTTGCCCCGCTGCTACGATGCGCGTGCGATTCTCCACTCGAATCTTGCTGCTGGCGATCGCACTTGTGGCGATTATGCTCTACGGCGGTTACGTGCGGCCGAGTGCATTGGCAGAGCGGTTCGTGGCGCTGGTAATGCGTGAGGATTTTGTGGCGGCGGAGGAGATGGTCGGTGTCGCGTCGTGGAGAGCCGTCGCTTTGCCGGATGGGAAAAAGCCCGATCGCATTTATGCGGAGGTGTTGCCGACTGAGTGGCAGGATTTGTGGCGGTGCCGGCGGCGGTTGATTTTGCGGGTGGCGCGGCATTCCGAGGACCGTGGGGATTATGTCGACTGGACGGAGGACAGCGACCTGATTGCTGGTCTGCGCGGCGTGGCCATCGTTACCGCGTTCGGCGGACCAGAGGGTGGCCGCCGCTAACCATTGGCAGCGGCGTTCGGCTTGAGTCGGCTGCCGCGAAGGGCTAGAATCCGCCTTCCCAGTTCGACAATTATTCAACATTCACCTTTCGACTATCAACCTTCATGGAACGTACACTCATTCTGCTGAAACCCGATTGTGTCCAGCGGCGACTGATGGGCCGAGTGATTTCCCGGTTCGAAGACAAGGGCCTCAACATCATCGCGCTGAAGATGATGCGGGTAACGCCGGAGCTGGCCAAAAAGCACTATGCCGAGCATGTGCAGAAGGCGTGGTATCCGGCGCTGGAAGGGTTCATCACGGGCGGGCCGATTGTGGCGGCGGTCGTCGAGGGTTTGGAGGTGATTCGCGTGGTGCGCGAGATGCTCGGCGCGACGAGCGGCCTCAAAGCGGCGGCAGGCACGATTCGCGGCGACTTCAGCTCCAGCCGGCAGATGAACCTAGTGCACGGATCGGATGGGCCCGAGGCCGCGGCGCGGGAAATCGCGCTGTATTTTGGCGAGAAGGAATTGTGCCCGAACGAGCCGACGATTAGCCCGTGGTTGCGGGCGAGTGATGAAAGCTAGCAGTCGAGCCGCGTCAACGTAGCGAGAATGCGACGGTAACTTCACATCGCTTCGGCTGGCAATTCTGCTAAAAGCACGCTGCGTTTGCTGTGCGATGTTTGCAGATTGCGAGTTCCGGCTACGGAGGGGATGATGCGAATTCGTCAAGCGTTATCGTTCGTGACGTTGTGCTTCATACTCGGCTTTGAGGCCAAGCTTGGCTGGGGCGGGACGATCGAATACGGCTGGAGGGGGTTGCTGCTTCCAAGTGGGCCAAGCGATCCTTGGAACGTCGGGGCAGCGGGCACTGATTTCGAATTGCGAATTGTCGTCCGCAACGATGCCGTCGACATCTTGGACCACAATGTTGAGTTTGCCGGGTTCGGCGTGGAGAGCGCGGAACTTCGGCTCGATGGTGACTTGGTTCCATTCGTTGGCGATGGCTTAATCGATTGCACTGACAATGAAGCCGGGCGCATTGACGTCTTTTCGTTTACCGGAGACTTTCAGCAGCTGGGGCAGACGCTCGAAATTGGGTCGGCAGTGACGCTGCCAGTTTCGGCCTTTGAACTTCGTCAGCTCGTCGAAGCGCCTCCGTCGTTCGCGACTCAGCCAAATCTCATGCGCGCCAGTTGTTGTGGAGGAACCTATGGCACGGTTGTGCCATCAGGGAATATCGTTTCGGTGTCAGTTCCCGAGCCGAATTTAGTCAGCAGCGTGGCCGTGTACATCGGCGTGATGATCGCGTTTGTCGCGCGCCGGCAATCGCGAATGTGAGCAACCGATATTGAGTCGCCCGTGTCGGGGCGCTCTTGCTTGCGCTGCGAGCTTCGAGCCGTCGTTGGAATGGAGTGCGCTGGCTTGCTATTGTCGCAGTGAGACTGGATCTTCGAGCAGGCGCACGGTTTGCGCATCGCCATCGAGTTCGGCCATGGCTCCGACCGGCAAGGTCGTGTTGTAGCGCACGTGGCCGAGGGGGAAGTGGGTGACGACGGGCACATTTAGTTTGCCGAAGTAATCGCCCAGGACGTCGTCAATCGATTCGTCATCGTCCCATTTGGGTTCTTCTTGGCGGGCGGAAAACTGGCCGAGAATGATGCCGGCGACGTGATCGAATTTGCCGGCGAGGCGGAGCGTGTTGAGCATGCGATCGACGCGGTAGGGTGCTTCGCCGACATCTTCGATAAAGAGGATTTTGCCAGCAGTCTGAATTTCATAGGGCGAGCCCATCATGGCGTGCATGACCGAGAGGTTGCCGCCGATCAGTCGCCCGCGGGCCTTGCCGCCGTGGAGCGTGACGGGGTGGGGGACGTCGGTGAAGAGCTTTTCGTCGAGGTTGGAGTTCTTGGTGAGGTGGGTGAAGATGGTGTAGCCGATGGTGTCGGCGTCGTGCTGAGCGCTCCCTTGGCCTCTCCCTAAAAGGGCGGGAAATTTGTTGGTGGCGAGAATGGCGCGCCAGAACCAGTGGGCGGTGTAGGGCAAGAGGTCGTCGTCGGAGCCCAGCCCGAATTCGGGGTTCGGCGAGTGGAATGTGACGAGGCCCGTCTGCTGGTTGATGGCGATGTGCAGGCCGGTGATGTCGGAGAAGCCGATGAGGATTTTGGGATTCTTACGGATGACGTCATAGTCGAGCTTGTCGATGATGCGCGTGGTGCCGTAGCCGCCGGTGCCGGGGAAGATGGCGTCGACATCGGGGTCGGCGAAGGCCTGCATGAGCTCGGCGGCGCGCTGTTCATCGGTGCCGCCGAGGAAACCTTTTTTGCGATAGAGGTTTTCGGGTAGGCGGACTTTGAAGCCCAGCGCTTCGAGCCGCTGCTTCGCAACGTCGACGCGCTCCTTTTCCAAATATTTGGCCGGGGCGACGAACTCGATCGTGTCGCCGGGGGCGAGAGCCTTGGGAAAGATCGTCGTTGGCGAATCGTGCGGGCCGCCGGCTAGCGATATCGATCCACTAATTGCCGCGGCGACGCGCAAAGCGATTAATAGTCTGAAATGAAAGATCATATGCGTTGTCGATCAAACGAGTGCGCTCTGTCAGCCAAGACAATTCTCGAAGATCGGCTGAAACCAAGACATTTTTCTGGGAACGCTAATCCTCGCTTATCTACGCTAATCCGATTACCGATTAGCGAAAATCAGCGGAGATTAGTGTTCCGACTTAAGC
Source organism: Pirellulales bacterium (assembly GCA_046349975.1). Taxonomy (GTDB): domain Bacteria; phylum Planctomycetota; class Planctomycetia; order Pirellulales; family Lacipirellulaceae; genus JABDGM01. The sequence goes on along the minus strand of JAXMBH010000021.1, from coordinate 28,509 downwards.
GCACAACAAGTATCAGTCGCCATTGGGTCGTTCTTCGACCAGGTCGTAGCGGCGGATTTTGCGGTCGAGTGTCGAGCGTTCGATGCCCAGGATAATTGCCGTGCGGCTCTTGTTCCAGCCGGTCTGGCGGAGGACATCGAGGATGTGCTGCTTCTCCATGTCGGCGAGCGAGGCGGGTTCGTTGCGGCCGACGGGAAGATGCATGAGGCCGGGGTCGGTGTCCCCCGCTGTGCGGAGGGTTGAGAGCACGAGGTCTTCGCGGTCGATGTATTCGCTGCGGGTGAGCACGACGGCGCGTTCGATGACGTTCTTCATTTCGCGAACGTTGCCGGGCCAGCGATAGCGGAGGAGTTCTTCCATCGCACGGGGCGAGAAGCCTTTGATCTTGCTGCCGGTTTCGTCGACGAAGCGATGGAGAAAGTACTCGGCAAGCTCGGGAATGTCTTCGGGCCGCTTGCGCAGAGCGGGCACGATGATTTCGAGCACGTGAAGTCGGAAGTAGAGGTCGCGGCGGAAGTTGCCTTCGGCAACATCTTTTTCGAGGTCGCGATTGGTGGCGGCGATGACGCGGACATCGACCTTGATCTGCTCGCTGCCGCCAACGCGTTCGAACGGATGGCCTTCCAGCACGCGGAGGAACTTGGCTTGCACCTTCGGGCTCATCTCGCCGATTTCGTCGAGCATGAGCGTGCCTTTGTCGGAGGCTTCGAACTTGCCGATCTTGCGTTCGGTCGCGCCGGTGAAAGCGCCTTTCTCGTGGCCGAACAGCTCGCTTTCGAGCAACGTTTCGGAGAGGGCCGCGCAGTTGAGGCAGACGAACGGGCCCTTCTTGCGCGGGCTCGAGAAGTGGACTGCTCGCGCGACGAGTTCTTTGCCGACGCCGCTCTCGCCGCGGATGAGCACCGTCGCGCGGCTGGGCGCAGCGCGGGCGATTTCGCGCGTGACCTGATTCATCACCTCGCTGGAGCCGATGATCTCGCTTTGTACGCCGAGGCGTTCGCGCAGCTGGACGTTTTCGTCGCGAATCTGGTTGAGGTTTTCGGCGAGTTCTTGTTGGCGGCTGAGGTTTTCGATGGCGACGGCGACGGTATCGGCGACCGCGAGCGTGAATTCGAGATCGTCAGGGTCGGTGGGTTTGCCGGTGTCGGTCGAGTACAGGTGGATGACGCCGAGAACTTTGCCATCGCGGCGGATCGGCGCGCAGATCACGCTGGTGGCGAGGATTTCGCCTTTGCTGTCGCGGCTGCCGAGCTGGCTATCGTCCATCACGTTGCGGGCGAGGACGGCCTGGCCATCGCGCATGACGGTGGCGGAGAGGAATTGCGAAACGCGATGGTAGCGGTGCGGCGAGTCGCTGCGCGAGGCGACGACTTCCAGATTGTCGGCTTTGGTTTTCGCGTTGGGGCGGCGCGCTTGGAGTAGTACGGCGCCGGCGTCGACTTGTGTGCCTTCGAACAGGCCGTCGAGCGCGACATTCGCCAGCGTCACGACATCGGTCGCTTTAGCGAGCTCGAACGCGAGGCGACACAGGTTGGCCGCGGCCCGGCCAACCTTTGGTAGCGAGATGTCGACGTCTTCCTCTTCCTGTGGTTCGAGGAAGCGGCTCTGGCCACGGCGATGTGTAATCGTGGTGGGTTCGTAGGTTTCGAGAACGCTTTCGTTATCCGGCGGGCCGACCGTGGGATCCTGGCCGTTGTGGTCGACAGCTTGCGCCGTTCGCAGCACTGAGTTTGAATCGGGGAAGGCCTGCGAGAGATCATGCACGAATGCGAGGTGCGAATTACCGATGCGGATAATTTCCCCGGCGTGCAGCGGGTAGTCGTGTTGAATGCGCTGACCGTCGACGAGCGTGCCATTGCGGCTGTCGAGATCGCGCAGCGTCCACTTGCCGCCGGATTGGAAGACCTCGGCGTGGTTGCGGCTACAGCGTTCGTCCTTGACGACGATAGCATTGGTTGGTGCGCGACCCATGGTAATGGATTCGCCATCGACCAGACGAAAAACGTCGGTCCATTTCGAACCCTCGCGAATAACCAAGTATGCCGTCATCGAATAGGCGTATGGCGCCGATGGATCCGCCGCAACTGGGAACGGTGCGCACGCAGACAGCGCACGCGGCACCCGGCCGCAGCGGAAATACAACTGGAAGAGGCCTCCCCGCCGGGCTGCGCCCCCAGCCGGGGCGACGCCCATCCCTTACCTACCAACTTATTCGCGATGGGGGTGGGAATTCAAGTCTGGCGGCGCAGAAATGCCGGTGGTGCCAAGGGTTACGGCGATGTGGTTGATAGCCGTGGCAGAGCGGTTGGCGGCTGTGAGAGAGCGGGTGCAGGGAGCTCTTCGGTGGCATCGAGGAAGTTGGGAATTGGTGTCTAGTAGGTAGCGGCGGCAAAACCTTCTCCTTCCGCCGGCGGCTGGTGGCGAAATCGCGGGTTTTCCGCGGTTTGCCCAGGCTCCCAAAACTGTTGAAACGACACGGTTTAGCGATTAGTGTGAAAGTAGGAGTTCATTCCTTATTCACGGTTCGAAACACCCGGCCGGCGAGGTGGCGCTGTCGCGCCCGCGCTGAGCGGCGGAGGCAATATCTAATGGCATGTGTTGTTACTTCTGGCATCCAACGCATCGCGTTTGCTGTGGCAGTTGTCTCGGTACTTTTCGCCTGCAATTTGGCGCAGGCTCAGTTCTTTCGCAACGCCTCGGTCGGCGGTGTGAAGATCGATACCGACGGCGTGGTTTCGAACCCGCAAGTTGGCGAGCTCAAGGAACTCCAGTCGGCGTGGCAGAAGGGGCTGGAGCAGGTGCCCGCCGAGCTTGAGAAGTGGACGGACTTGCGGTTCGTGTCGCTAAAGCAAATTGAATCGGAACTTGCGGCCGCTCGCAGCGCGAATAAGCCCGTGCCGGAAGCGGTGAGGTTCCTCGCCGGCCTGCAGCGGGTGAAGTATGTGCTCGTGTATCCGGAGCAGCATGATATTGTGTTGGCTGGTCCGGCCGAAGGTTGGAAAGTCGATACACATGGCAATGTGGTGGGCGCGACGAGCGGGCGGCCGGTGTTGTCGCTCGATGACTTGATGGCGGCGATGCGAGTGGCGGAGTCGGCGAACCGGAGCGGCATCAGCTGCTCGATCGACCCGACGCCGGAGGGCATTCAGCGGTTGCAGGAAGTTTCGCGGCAGTTCCGCCCGGGCATTTCGCCGCAAGTTGCCGGCAAGCAGATGGAGCAGGCCGTTGGCATGCAGAAGATCTCGATCACCGGCGTGCCGGATACAAGCCACTTTGCCCGCGTTATCGTGGCGGCCGACTTCCGCATGAAGCGGCTGGCGATGAACTTTGAGCCGGCGCCGGTCGACGGGATGCCAAGCTTCCTCGCGATGCTCAAGAGGGGGGGCTCGAGCGCTAACAATCTCATGCCGCGATTCTGGCTTGCCCCGAATTATGAACCGCTCGCGCGCGATGCGGATGGGCTGGCATGGGAATTGCGCGGCCAGGGTGTGAAGTGCCTCACCGAGCAAGGTTTTGTGAACGAAGCCGGCGAAAAGAAGATGACCGGCAAGGAAGACCCGGTCGGTCAGAAGTGGGCGAATACGTTTACCGAGAAGTTTGACGAACTCGCCCGCGAAGATTCGGCGTTTGGGCAGCTTCGCAACGTGATGGACCTGGCTGTGGTCGCCGCGTTAATGACGAAGGAGCGGCTGATCGAGCGGAGCGAATTGAGCGTGCCGAACATGATGGGTGAGCAGCCGCTGGACGTGTATCCGGCGCCGAAGGCGGTGCCGTCGCAAGCGAGCTTTGTGATGGCTGGTCGTCGGCCGCTGGTGAGTGTTTCGGGCGGCGTGCAAATTTTCCCGTGGCAAGTGGCCGAGCGGACGAGCATTTCGAAAGATCTCGCGGCGTCGCATGTCGATCGGCCGGCGAATGCCAGTTGGTATTGGCAACGCTAGGGTAGGGCGGGAGGTCGAAATACGGGTGACCCGCCTTGAACAGGCATAGGCCCTGTTGAATTGCGACCACGCCTTGGCAGGGCGTGCCACCCGGCAGCCGGTACAGTTTTTCGCTGCTTCTTCAGGCTGGTCGGCGGTGCGCACCTCCAACTAAGTTGCGACGGTTTCCAATAAGTCAGTAGAATCGGCGAATTATTGGTTAGTCGTTGACCTACCGACCTGTTAGGTGTCGTCCGATGGCCGCTGTTGCCCGCAATCTGCTGTTTGAAGAGATCCAGTATCTTGTGGAGGAGACGCCCCGCGGCGTGTGGCGGCGGTTCGTGTATCCGAATGGCAAGCGGTTCGCGGAGTTCAAATCGCACAGGATGTGGGGTTCGTTGCCGCTGGTACATTACACGTACGGGGTGTGCCCGGAGACGGGCAAGCGGATCACGGCCCGCGGCGTGATTGCCGTAGGTCGGTTTGCGCATGGCATGATCGCGATTGGGCAGTTGTCGCTGGGTCTCATCGCGATCGGTCAGCTGAGCTTCGGCGTGCTGCTGTGCATTTCTCAGGCGGCATTTGGGGCGATCTGCATCGGCCAATTGGCGGCCGGTCTGTTGTTTGGGGCAGGGCAGCTCGCGACGGGGCAGATTGCCATTGGGCAGATTGCGTACGGAACGTATGTGCTCGCCCAGGCCGGCTGGGGGACGCATGTTATTGATAGCCGCGGCGTCGATGCGGTGGCAAAGGATTTCTTTTTGAGTTTGGTTGGCCGCTAGAGCGCGGTTGATTTTGAGCCGCTATTGGATTCGGGTGGTGGCGGAATCTGACAATCGGCCCGTCGCTTCGCGAGACGCTGACAAGCGGAACCGCTTTCGGTGTGACAACCCCCGCTTGTCGTACTGGCGTTATCCGGGTAAACTTTAGGGCTACACCTAAAGCGACGAGGCGCGAGTGTCATGAAAGAAGGCATCCATCCCGAATACTATGAGACCCAGGTATCCTGCGGCTGTGGCAACAAGTTTGTCACGCGGAGCACGCGGAAGGAGCTGAAGGTCGATATCTGCAACGTTTGCCATCCGTTCTACACCGGCAAATTGAAGTTCGTCGATACGGCGGGCCGGATCGAGAAGTTCAAGAACAAGTTTGCCGCGGCTGGTTACGCCAGCCTGAAGCGTGGCAAGAAGTAGCTACCGCGATTTGCATAGAGCCGCGACCCCAACGGGCCGCCGGTGCCAAGTGTGCGCCGGTTACCCATTGGGGTCGCGGCTTTTGCATTCGCATATCGGCTGCGGCTGAATACCGGTAAAATTTCACCACCGTCATGCGCGACTTACTCGAACAGAAACTGAATCGTTTCGAGCAGCTCGAAAAAGACCTTGTCGATCCCGAGGTGCTGTCGAATCCTGCGCGCATTACGGCGACGGCGCGGGAACACGGCTCGCTTGGGAAGCTCGCGAAGAAGTACCGGCGATTCAAGCAGCTGAATGCGCAGATCGCCGAAGCGCAGCAGATGATTGAGGGCGACGACGCTGACATGCGCGAGCTCGCGGAGGCCGAATTGCCGCAGTTGCGGTCTGACCGCGAGGATCTGTGGACTGAGTTGCTCGATCTCACGGTCGGGGGCGAGGACGCCAATCGTTCGCGGGTGATCATGGAAATTCGCGCGGGCACTGGCGGCGATGAGGCTGCGCTCTTCGCCCGCGACTTATTCGAAATGTATCGCTACCACGCCACGGCGAAGGGCTGGAAGACGGAGATTCTGAGCCACAGCGCGACCGAGCTGGGGGGCTTTAAAGAAATCGTGATCGCGATTGAAGGGGAGGGCGTGTATCGCGAGCTGCAGTACGAAAGCGGCGGCCATCGTGTGCAGCGCGTGCCGGATACGGAAACGCAGGGGCGCATTCATACGTCGGCCGCGACGGTGGCCGTGCTGCCGGAGCCGGAAGAGGTGGAAGTCGACCTGAAGCCGGATGACTATCGGCTGGATACGTTCTGCGCGAGCGGCCCGGGCGGGCAGCACGTGAATAAGACGGCGTCGGCCGTGCGACTTACGCACTACGAAACCGGCATTGTCGTGCAGTGCCAGGACGAGAAGAGCCAGCTCAAGAACAAGAACAAGGCGCTGCGCGAACTGGCGGCCCGTATCTACGATTTCAAGCTACAGAAAGAACAGGCCAAGCGAGCGGCCGAGCGGAAGAGTCTCGTGGGATCGGGCGATCGCAGCGAGCGGATTCGCACGTACAATTTCCCGCAAAACCGCGTAACGGACCATCGCATCGGCCTCACCGTGCACAACCTCGACCAGGTGATTGTCGGCAACTTGCAGCCGATCACCGACGCACTACTCGACTACGATCGTCAACAACTCCGCGACCAAATGGGCGGATTGGACTAGCGAGGAGCGTGGCGCTGGGAGCGTGGAGTAATACCTAGCTAAAGTCTTTCTTCAGTCTCCCGGCTCCAAGCTCCTCGCTGCCCGCTCACCGCTGCTAACATGGCGACAACCGAAGAACCCTGGACGATCGGGCGGCTGCTGACTTGGACGGTCGATTATCTCGGGAAGCACGGCGCGGAGAACCCGCGGCTCGATGCCGAAGTGCTGCTGGCGCACGCTCGCAGCTGCAAGCGGATTGATCTGTACGCCGCGTACGGCGAGACAGCGAGCGACGATCTGCGCGCGAAGTTCCGCGACCTTGTGAAGCGCCGAGCTGAGGGGACGCCGGTCGCGTATCTGGTGGGTCATCGCGAGTTCTACTCGCTCGACTTCGAAGTGACGCCGGATGTGCTAGTGCCGCGGCCGGAGACGGAGCTGCTGGTCGTCGCGCTGCTTGACCTCGCGAAGAAGCGGGGGGCTGGGGGCGGGGGACGGGGGGCGGGGAAGAAGCAAGTTTGCGAATCTCAAGGGAATCGCATCGACGGCAATGAGAGCAAGCCGCAGTTATCGAGTGACGTCGCAACAGAAGATTTCCAGCCTCCAGTCCCCAGCCCCCAGCCCCTCCGCATCGTCGACGTCGGCACCGGCAGCGGCATTCTCGCGATTTGCGCGGCCAAGTATTTGCCGGCGGCGCAGGTGACCGCAATCGACATCAGTCCGGCGGCTCTCGCTGTCGCTCGTCGCAATGCTGAGAAGCATGGCGTCGCCAGCCGTATCGAATTCGTCGAAGGCAATTTGCTGGCGAGCATTCCGGCCGAGCCGACATTCGATATTGTCGTCAGCAATCCGCCATACATCTCGACGGCCGAGATGGCTCAACTCGCCCGCGATGTCCGCGACCACGAGCCGCACTTGGCGCTACACGGGGGCGAAGCGGGTACGGAAATTGTCGCCCAGCTAGTCGCGCAAGCGGCGGAGCGACTCATGCCGGGCGGCACGCTGCTGATCGAGATCAGCCCGATGATCGCTGCCGCTGTCGAGCAAGTCGTTGGTCAGCAATCGTCGCTTGTACTTGGACCAACAGCAAAGGATTTGGCAGGTCATCCGCGGGTCATTCAGGCCATGCGGAAGGCGATTTAACCACGAAGAACACAAAGAACACACGAACGTTGATTTGCTCAGACGGCTAATACCTTCTCTGTGCTCTCTGTGAACTCCGTGGTGAGATTATCTCACCCCTTCGCCGGTCCGCGATAGAACTGCTGGTTCATCGCGTTTTTCTTTGAGCTCATCGGTCCGCTCACCGATTCGTCTTGGAGTGAGCAGACGATCATTTGGAGCTTCGCATCGAGGTCGTCGGCGTGGTGGACGATGAGTGCTTCGGGGGTCATCGGCGGTTTGGGTGAGCCCCATTCGGGCAGCCGCTGGTGGGCAACGATCACATGTTCGAGCCGAAGCAGCAGTTCTGGATCGATTTTGCGGCCAGCGGCCGTTTCTCGCACGATATCTCGGCCCTGCAGGATATGGCCGATGAGGTGGCCGGCGACTGTGTAATCGGCCCCGCCGCTGGGCCCGACTTCGAGCTCGCGGAGTTTGCCGATATCGTGCAGCACCGCGCCGGCGACAATGACATCGGTGCACAACGGCGGATCAAGGTCGTGGTATAAATCGGCATATCGTTCGGCCAAGTGGCAGCACGTGCGGGTGACGTTAAGGACGTGTTCCAGGTAGCCGCTGGCGAAGGCGTGATGATTTCGCTTGGCGGCCGGCATGGTGAGGAGCGGTTCGCGGTGCTGCTCCATGATATCGGCGACAAGCGTTCGCAAGGCCTTGTTCTTGATGCGCGACTCGATGATGTTCATTAGCTCGGCGAACATCTCGACAGCATCGAACCGCGAGGACGGCTGACACATCATGGGGTCGAAGCCGTCTTTGCGGTCACCGTCTTCGACGGGGCGAATCTTCTTGATATCGAGTTGCGGGCCGTACGTGGTTTGGCGGTAAACGGCCCGCATTTTGAAGAAATTGCCGGGCGACCAATCATTGCGACAAGAATCGGCGAGGGGGGAATCGCACCAGATGGGGAACCCCACCTCGCGTTTGGCGTCGCGGAATGTGACGCGATGATAGGGCTTGCCGTCGCGTGTTTTGAGTTCCTGTTTTTCTGTCAGGAGCGCGAAAAAATCGGCCTCTTGTCCTTCGGTGAGTTCACATAACAACAAAACAGGCGCGGGCATTGGCAGCGTCTTCTGTGGCATACGTTTTCCTCGCGGATCGGGTACGCATCTATCTTAGCCAGGTGTCGCAAGAAGACGCCAGTGTGGGCGGGGCGAAACCGCGAATGATCGCTAACGACTGCAATTGAGGCAGGACGACTTTCCGCGTCAGGCAGCGGCAGAGTTTTTGCGGCTTATCTAAATTGGAAAGGGCTGATGAATCGGGTGCCATTCTCACATGCTGATTTGCGAATTATCAGCGGCCATTGTGGTGGCTCTTAAATGCGCACTGCCGTGCGTTCGGCTGCCATTGAGTCGATCATGTCCTGCAGTTGCCGGCGGACCTCGATCATGACGGGGTCGCCGGTTTCGCCGCGCTCGCGTTGGGGGCCGACCGCGATCGCGTCGCCGACTTGGATGATGGCGTGCATCGGAGGGTGGAAGGTGATCGTGTCGGTAAAGTCTTCCTGCAGCCGCTCGACGGTTTCAATGATTCGTTCGGGCAGGTTATGTTCGCGGAGGATATAGTCGCGCGGATAGTGGGCAATTTGTTGCACGTAATACGCGGCGGCGAGGTCGCGCCAACGTTGTTCGCGTTCCTCGGGCGACACTTTGCCGGCGACCATATCGGGGAGGATGGCCGTGCGCAGGCGCTTGACGCGGGCGGTGGCGTTGCCGGAGGAGTCGCCGATTTTCCAGTTGGATTCGAGGCGGGTCAGCACTTCGTTGACGAGTTGTTTCACGCGTTCGAACAAGTTGCCACAGCGTGGCGCGCCGAGATATTCGATTTCTTTGAGCGAGAGGAGCGCTTCGCCGATTTTGCCGATGCGTTCAACGATCGATAGATGTCGCTGCGGCTGCCAGGAGAGGCGGGCTTCGAGTTTGTCGAGGTCGGGGCCGACGGATTTTTCAACATCGCCGTCGAAATAGTAGCGCGTGGCGACCGGGTGAATAACGACGCCACCGGGCTTGTTTTCTTTCGCCAGTCGCTTGGCCGCCTGGCGGGCGATGAACGACGGGCCGTCCATGACTTCATCGATGATGTCGTTGTGACGTGTGATCGCGCCTTCTGGGAATACGATCAGGGGTCGCCGGCGGGCGAGCAGGATTTGGATTGCCGTTTCAATGGCTTGGCGGTCGTTCCCTTCGCGGAGGACGCTGAATGCGCCCATGCGGCGCGTCATGAATGTTTGGAAGGGACTCTGTTTGAAGACGTGCCAGCTGGCCATGGCGAACAGGTGGCAATCGGCCGCCATGCCCAAGATGCCGAGGGCCATGGGGTCCGCGGGGTGACTGTGATTCGGCGCGAGCAGCACGCTGTGGCCGGCGGTTCGAGACGCCTTTAGCCGTTCCACGTGGCGGCATTCGACGGACTCCAACCCGAAAGAGGTTCGCAAATATCGCCGCAAATAGAGGCGTAGCAGGTTGGGCCACAGCTCTGAATAGATGGGCGGCACGAACTTGTAGGGCTCGTCAATTACGACGCGTTGCATCGGTCGATCTGCTGTGGTTGTTCCGGGAAAGTTTGCGCAATCGCCACGGTCGTGGGGCGCGCTGTCAGCATACTCAACCTCGCCGGATCGTGGCCAGAGGAACCCGATGGGGGAGCGGACGAACGTCGATATAGCAGAGGGAACTATGCCATGCGAAAAGAAATCAAACCCCGCCGACTGGCGGCTGGCGAGGATGCCGCCAAGTGGCGGGAGGCGTTCCAGCGCTATCTCCGCACTGAGTGCTCGCTCGCCGAGAATAGCGTAGCGGCTTACGAGCGCGATTTGCGTCATTTTTTTGACTGGCTGGCCGGACGGCGGATTGCCGGGCTCACGGTATCGGAGCTTGCCGGCTACCCGGCGTGGCTCGCATCTCAGGAACTTGCGCCGGCGTCGATCAGCCGGCACGTGGTTTCGCTGAAGGTGTTTTTTCGGTACCTGCAGCTCGAAGGCGTGCTCGGCGACAATCAAGCTGAACTGCTTGGTACGCAAAAGCTATGGCAGCGCGTGCCGACGGTGCTATCGCAAACGGAGATCGTCGCGTTGTTGGGTGCACCGAAGCCGCCGAGGCCGTGGTGGCGGCGGGACCGAGCGATGTTAGAGTTGTTGTATGCCACGGGGTGCCGCGTGTCGGAGCTTTCGATGCTGCGGCCGCGCGATGTGCACCTGGCTGAGCGGTTTGTGATGTGCCACGGCAAAGGCGATAAGCAGCGGGTGGTGCCATTGGGGGCGAAGGCGGTGGCGGCCGTCGAAGCGTATCTGGAACATGAGCGGCCGAAGCTGGCGGATCGAAACGGGACGCCATCGCAATTCTTGTTGCTCTCGTCGCGCGGCGGTCGATTGCGGCGCGAGCGGATTTGGGAGCTCATTAAGCTGTACGCAAAGGTCGCTGGCTGTTCGACGGAGTTGAGTCCGCACTCGATGCGGCATAGTTTCGCCACGCACTTGCTGGCTGGCGGCGCCGACTTGCGGCAGGTGCAAGAGATGCTGGGGCACGCGAGCATTGCGACGACGCAGATTTATACGCACGTCGACCACACGCGGCTGAAGAAGGTGCACGAGACTTTCCACCCCCGCGCATAGATAGCCGAGCCGTTCCGGCTCGGCGTATTTTCTCTGCGAGGATTACCGACCCAGCCCAGAGGGCTGGGCTATCTACGGGTTACTGCATTTGTTTTGCCCAGCGGCTGTTGGGGTAGCGCTGGAGCAGCAGTTCCTTTGACTCGCGGGAGCGTTCGTCCTGGCCGATGGCTTTCCATAGGGGCACGAGATGCGACAGGGCCTCGGCATGGGCGTCGGGCAAGGTGTTGTAGAGCACGTCGACGTGTAGGAATGCAAACAGGGCCTCCTTATTCTTGTTGGCTTTTTCGTAACACGTGCCGAGGGCGTTGTATGCCCGCGCGTGCAGTTCCTTTTGTTGCGGATCGGCATCTTGGATGATCTTTTCGATTGATTGCACGGCATCGTCGAGATTGCCGGTTTCGGCCTGGCTGATGGATTTGCCGAGCGTGGCGGCGAGCTTTTGATTTTGTGAATCGGGGCCGTCGTCGCCGACGGCGAGGGCGGCGTCGAATTGTTGAATGGCTTCAGGATGCTTGCCTTGGGCCTGCAGTGCGCGGCCGGCTGCGACCGCCGCTCGCATCTTGTATTCGGGCCAGGGAGCTTTCGCGAGCTCGTTGTATTGTTTGAGCGCCGGATCATATCGGCCGCTCATCATGAGCAGATCGCCCATGAGCTCCGATGCTTCCAGGTTGTGAAAGCTGTTCGGGTAAGTCTTCACGAAGGCGTTGAGCTTTCGTCCCGCTTCCAGGATTTCCCCCTCGCCGCCGGCAGCGAGCTTTGCGGCTATGAAGGCCTGCAGGTATTCGACGTCTTGCTTAATGAGGTCGCGGCGGATGGTGCTGGCGTCCACCTTATCGAGCAGTTGCGACGCCTTGGCGAAGGCGCCATTAACGGCGCTCACGCGAGCCTGGGAGAGTTCGGCCGGCTCACCGTCGAAGACAATGGACTTGATTTGATTCACGGGAATCTTGCGGCTGGGCGAATCACCTTTTTTGAGCGTAATTTCTGTGGGTGTCGTGTCGGTGACCTCGCCAGTTTCGCTGTTCCGGGCCAAGCGCACACGGTCATTGACCGGGGCTGCCAGGCTCGACGAACCGACCTGCAGAGCGACACCGCAAGCAAACAAATAAGTGGCAAGTTGAATCCGCATGGTAATCTGTCGAATATTATCTCGCGCAAAGGCGCCGAGGCGCCGAGATCGCGTTAACCACAGTTGCAAAAATGACCGTCGTGTTTGATGTTATTCGTCTGCGTCGTCGCTTGAAGTTTCTCGCAGCAGTTTCAAAAGCGGGGCTAGCGCCCCGCGGCTAATCAGATTAGCCGCAACTCGCTAACGTCCGATTAGCACCTGCGAGTATTGAAACTGCTTCTCATCAATGCTGCTCACTTCTTAGCCGGGCTGCTGGGCTTTGTTTCCTCGGACTCGATGTCTTTCAACAGCGATTCATATTGCGGCTTCCATTTGTCGCCGCCTAGATCGGGATACAACTGAGCCAACGATTGAACGCTCTGTTTGGCTTTGGTCAGTCCCTGGCGGCGCGCGTCGCCTTGTAGTTTCATGGCGCCGAGGTAGCGGCAGAGGGAGATGTTGTAACGGGCCTCATAAAAAGCGTCGCGGAATTTTTCATCTTGCTTCACCGCGCGGCCGGCGACTTGAGCAATCTTCAGCCAACCCCAGATGAGATTCTGGCCGGTCGTTTTGGATTTTGTGCCGCCGAAGATGGCCTGTTCGAACCACTGCGGGTCTTCGCGTTCACCGCGCTCCTGATAGGCGAGCGCGGCTGCCCGCTGAACTGCCAGGGAAGCTTCTTTATCTTTGAGAATGCTGGCGAATGTATCGATCGACTGCTGATACTGGCCGAGGAGCCGATAACATTCGCCGAGCTGCATTTTCGCGGCGAGGACGGCGGTGTCGCCGGGTGCGAGTTGGGGATTTTCGGCGACGTCTTTGAGGAGTTTTTCGTAGGCGTCGCGGGATTTGGTGAGTTGCTCGCGGGCGGTGTTGGTGAGGGGGGCGGATGCAGTGGCTGGGGCCAGTGGCGGGGATGCCCCGGCCCGCTGCGAATCGGCAGTGCCAAGGGTGTAGTAGGTTTGGGCGAGCCAGGCGCGCGTGGGCCAATTGGCGTTGGCGGCATGCGCCTCAACGCGATCGACGAAGTTGGCAAAGGACGCGGCAACGCGTGTGGCTTCCTTTTGGTTGCCGGCCGTACGGAGCTCTTCCATTTGTTTCTGCAGCGCGAGACCCATGCCGATATAGATTCGCGTGAGCTGCTCGGCCGATTTGCCCGGCTCGCCGCTCTCCTGCACGACCTTCTCGAGCGCCTGCATCGTACTCATCGCTTTTTTATCTTGCGGTGGCGTCACGGAGACATATGCCCGCAACGCGGCTTTGTAGGCTTCGACTTGATACTGCGGACGGGTGGCGGTTGGTTGCTCCTCGGTGATAAGCTTCAGCGGTCCGGATTTCGGGTCCTCGAGTAGCGTAATGGCATCGGCATAGTTGCTTTCGCCGAGAAGATACTGCACGAGATAGAGCGCGGCCGTCGCGCCAGCTTCGCTCATGGGCGATTCTGTTTGGGCTGCTTCATAGCCGCTTCGCAAATACTTCGCGGCCGATGCTTTAAGTTTCGCGAGCGCCTCTGGGCCGATCTTGTTCGCCTGCTCGGGTTGCGACATTTCGAGGTATCGGCCCCATAGTGCGTTGCCAAGGAGAAGTTCCAAGCGCTGCCGCGACGGTTCGGAGGCTTGGCCGAGCATGTTCTCGGCCTCGTCGATTTTGCCACTGCGGATGGCGAAGCTCACGAGCACACGGAAGGCGGCATCGGCGTCGTCGGTGCCGGGCCAGCGGCGGACAATGAACTCGGCCAGTTGCGCCATTTTGCCGGCTTCAAATTCGCCGGTGTCGTTCTTATTGCCGGCGGCGAGGGCTTTGTTGGAAAGCCGCTCAAAGGAGGCCATTGAAATTTTCGCTGCCGAGGGCGCGGCCGGATGGTCGGGAAAATGCCGGGCGACAAACTCACCGAGGACGGCTGCCCGATAGAAATCTCCAGCTTCCCAATTGAGCCAACAGAGGAAATACCGCACTTCGTTGAGCTGTTTTTGATCGGTCTCGGAGTCGACGAGCGTGGCCGCGAGGTCAAAATAATGCCGGGCTGCTGCTTTGCCCTCATCCATTTGCTGTTCGAGCTCCGGCACGGCCTCCGGATTGTTCTTCTGGGCGCTCGGCACAGCGAGTTTGGCGGCGTTGTACGCGGCGAGCGCTTCTTTGCCGAGGTCGTAGGCCGCGGTGAATGTCTTTGGTTCGTCCTTCTTCTTTGCCTCGCCGCCCGACGACGTCGTGGCCGTAGTCGCAGTAGACGCGGTTTTGGCGGCGAGCTGAAACTCGCCGGGCGAGCGGGCGACGAAACGATATGCTTCGCGCGCCTCCGCGAGCAGCCGTTTCTGGTCGGCGGAATCGGTCTGTGCCGCCGCTCCCTTCTTGGCGAGGGCTTCGGCGAAGCGGAATCGCACGCCGAGCCATTCTGGTTGTTTTTCTTCGTCTTTATCGGCGTCTTTCAAACAAGCGGTGCAGAGCTCGATCGCCAGATCAGGTTTTTGTTGAGCAAGGAGCACCTCGGCCTTTCGCTGGGAGGCGGAGGCGACCAATTTGCGAAATGGCGCAAATGACGCAGCCGACCCGGTGCGCCGCAGTTCCTCCAGCATTTCGTCGCGCGAGCGCAAAACATCTTCAAAACAGCCAAGGGCCATCGCGTATTCGCCGATTGCCTGGTAGCAGCGGCCCTCGACTAGATGGGCATACAAGCCGTAGTACGAATTTGCGCTGCGGCCAAACTCTTCATATATTGCCGCCAGGTCATCAGCGGCTTCCTTATTGAGTTTCTTGAATTCGTCTGACGCGGGTGCGTAACTGCAGGCTATTTCGAATTGTGTTTGGGCAGCCAGGCAGCGCAGTTGCACCACGCGCCCGCGATATTGCTGACGCTGTGTGCCGGAGTTATCGCCGGGTTCGTTGCCAGTTGCCGGCGGCAATTTTTCCAACTCCGTGTTGAACGTGGTTTCCGCCCGTTGATAGGTCTCTCGCGCGTCGGCGAATTGCAGCCGGGCCTGCCGAAACAAATCCTTGCGTTGCGCATCGTATGACTTTTCCGGCGGCAACTGCTTCGCTTGGAAAAGCAGCTCCTGGCCACGCTTCATTTGCACCGTCGCCAACTGCAGCTGAGCATCGGCGCCTTGTACATTATGGGGGTTTTGCGCCGCGAAGTTTTCGAGTTCCTGGCGTGCCTCATCGAGCAGGGAATTCCGCAGCGCCGGGGAAGACGACTGCCACGATTGTTCGATGAGGGCGACGCCGCGCAAGTACGGAATCTTCTTGCGAAGCGAGTCATTCGCCAGCGGGCTCGACTCAAGGCTTTCCAGGTATTCGAGCGCGAGCTGGTGCAGACCGCGAGCCTGTAGGCCCTTTACGAATTCCTCTGCCTGTTCGACGGCGGACGCGGAAGCAGGTGCGATCGCTCCGGCACCCAGCGATAACGTGAAGACGAACGCAAGAAGAAGGCCTATTCGCCGCGGCGCGGGCGCAGGGGGTTGCAACGACCGGTCGTCGCCATGCCACGAGATCCTGGCAAGAAACGAAGCCATGCTAGAAAAGTGCCTTACGGTGCGCTGCGATTGTCAACTGGCGGTCAGTCTTGAGCGCGCCACCTGCGGACGCCGCCATGCGCTCAATTTCGGGCCGCCAAATCACCTTGCCGGTGACTGACTATTCGCAACAAAACGCCTAATTTATCGCGGCGCAAGTACCACGCAGCTTCGCGGCGAGCAACCCATGCGCAACACTTCTATTTTAGCCGTAAAGCGCGCCGTTGCTAGCGCGGGGCCGGTTGCATGCCAGCGCCATCACCACTGGATTGAAGCGGTTACGCCAGTTGTGCGGCCTTGGCGGCGGCGTTGGAGCTGCTGCGATCAGGAGTCGCGAGAGCCCCTGGACAATTGCTCGACGTCGGGTCGGCCACGCAACCGGTTTGCCATCCAGTGGCAACCTGTGAGTGCGAGAGCAGGCTCGGGACGCGAGAATCGCTTCAGCACCCAAGATAATCCAGCGGGTGCCCGGCCGGGCCATCCGGCATCGCCAGCACCATGCGCTGGAGGCGGCTGAGCATGCCAGCCGGCAGCGGCACGCCCTTCAGGGCCGAGTCAATTGCGCCGTCGACCGTTTGCACGAATGGCAGTTGCTGGTCGAACTGGGAATCCCAATCTGTAGGAATATTCAGAGCATCGCCGATCGGCATCGGCTTCGAATGCGAATACGACATGATCGCAAACCTCGAACAGTCGAACTCCGGCTGCCGCCCACCTGGCTGCCGCGAATCCGAAGGCGAGCACGCAGGCGTCTCTTGCCCGGTGCAATGTGTAGCGGGGAGCTTGGAGCTGGGAGCGTGGAGTAAGAATTGATTAGCAATTCTTATTTCACGTCGCCTGCATTCATTCTCACCACTACTCAGCGGCGAACCCGAGCGAGGCGCGAGCATTAGAACTCAAAGCTGCCCAAAGCCAGCTTCTTACTCCAAGCTCCTCGCTCCGAGCTCCCCGCTTATCCAGCGTGGCTCACTTCAAGCAGGTGCTTTCGCAATCGTTGGCGGGCTCGACTCACGCGCGACAGAACAGTGCCGAGCGGGACGCCGAGTGCGTTGGCCGTTTCCTGGTGCGTTAATTCGCCCACGACAACCAACAGGAGGGACTCGCGCAATTCCGGGGGAAGTTGTGAGAGGGCCTGTTGCATTTCGTCTGTGAACTCGTGGGTGGTGGGGTCCGCCGCCGTTACCGGCACCTCCAGCGAACCTTCTCCAACGAGCACCGTTCGTCGGCCAGCACGTCGCCAACGATCAATCACTCTGCGACGCAGGATCGCTGCCAGCCACGCACGCTGACCGCGCCCCGTCGTAAAGTTGGCACGGCTCTTCCACGCACTGCGCAGTGTCTCCTGGACGACATCCTCCGCTTCGTGAGAATCACCAACCAGCCGATAGGCGATTCTGTATAAAGCCGGAGCATGATCGTGGATCAGAACGACAAAGTCTGTCCGCGAAAGTGCCACCCGTTGCCTCTCTCCGTTAGCCAGTTCCGCGTGATCGCCGGTGGCACTGGCCGCGTGCATTGTAGCACATGCCGGCAATCGCAATACATTTCGGGACGAGTATCCCGGGTTATTCCCGCGGGGGAAAGTTTTTCGGAAATGGATGTTGTCGCGGAGAGCCGGTCGGCCGGGATAGCGGTTGTTGGCGACAGGTTCGGCGTGACCGCCGAAGCTAAAGCCGGCGTGAACTTGATGGCCGCCCAGTAGTTTGGGGCCGGGCCTGGTTCGACCCTGACAGATTGGACGTCGACGACCAGCCGATGGCCGCAGGCGGGTTTGTCGGTTGTGGCCTGGTTTCCCAAGCTACAATAGCGACAGCGTGCCAGTGGCCAAAGCGCCTCGCATCCAGTTAAATAAGTAGCCCACCACGCTGCTGGGATTCGCCCCGGCGGCCGTTCGCTGTCTACCTGTTCGCCATCGTCAATGTCTGACGCCCGCCCCGATACGTCGAAACCTGCCTACAGCACGCAGCCGCAGAATCGCTATCCGCGCTGGGCTATGCGCTTCTGGCATGGCATGGATTTTATCACGTTTTTCAGGCTGCTTGCGCGCAACCGTTTCGCCGTTGCTCCGATGCGCTGGTCGATGGTCGCAAGTGTGGCCGTTACAGCGATTCTCAACACGTTTTCCAGCGTGTTCGAGTGGTTTCTGTTCAGCCGTTCGGTTCGCAGCGTGAAGCTGAAGGAGCCGCCGCTGTTTGTGCTGGGCCACTGGCGGAGCGGTACGACGTACCTGCATGAGCTGCTCATGCTCGATGACCGGAATACCTGCCCGACGAGCTACCAGTGTTTCGCCCCGCACCATTTTCTGTGGACCAGTTGGTACCTGCCGCCGCTGATCAGCATCTTCCTGCCGAAGAAACGGCCGATGGATGATGTCACGATGGGCTGGGATCGGCCGCAGGAGGATGAGTTCGCCCTGGTGAATATGGGCGTGCCGTCGCCGTACCTGGTGTGGGCGTTCCCGAACCACGGCCCCGTGTACGACGAGTATCTCGACCTCCGCACGCTGCCGGCGGCGGAACGCGAGACTTGGAAGGAAAAATGGCTCGGCTTCGTGCGGCGGATCGCGCTGGCGAACAATCGCCGGATCGTGCTGAAGTCGCCGACTCACACGGCCCGCGTTCGCACGATTCTGGAAGTGTTCCCGGACGCGAAATTCATTCACATCGTTCGCGATCCCTTGGTGATTTACCCGTCGACCGTGCGGCTATGGAAATCGCTGAGCGACGTGCAGGGCTTTCAAATTCCCCGCGACGACGACGGTTGGATGGAACGTAGCGTGCTCGACAACTTCGTGCGGATGTACGAGTGTTTTGAGCAGGATCGCGAGCTGATTCCGGACGGCCGGCTGGTGGATATCAAGTACGAAGACCTGGTAGCCGACCCGGTCGGCCAAATGCGGCGAATCTATCGGCAGCTTGATCTCGGCGACTTTGCGCACGTTGAACCCGCACTTCGCGAGCAATCGAAGCAAGTGCGGGACTATAAGACCAACAAATATGAGTTGCCGGCAGAGGTAGCCGAAAAGGTTCGCGGACGGTGGGCGCCTTACTTCCAACGCTACGGGTACAACGTGGATGTATCGGTCGTGGTGTCCGCGTAGCGCCTGCAACGCGGGTTTGCGCACTGCGTGGGAACGCAAGACTGCGACGCTCTGCGTCGCATATTTTTTGCGGCAGGATTAATCGCGTGCGCTGGATAAATGCGCCGCCGAGCGACGGGAAAGTGTGTTTGCACGCGAATAAGAGCGGGCCTATGCCGCTTTCGGCGGCGGCGGTGGCAATTTCTTGCCCTTCAGCTGGTATACGTACGCGAGGACTTCGGCCACGGCGGCGTAGGACTCCGTCGGAATCGGCTTACCGACATCCACTTCTTTATAAAGTAGCTGCGCGAGCGGCTTGCGCTCGACGACCGGAATGCTGTTTTCCAATGCGAGCTTGCGAATCCGCTGAGCGAGCACGCCGGCGCCTTTTGCCACGACAACTGGCGCTCCCATCTCTTCTGGATCGTACTGAATCGCCACGGACAACTCGGTCGGGTTGGTTACCACGACATCAGCCTTTGGCACGCCGGAAGAAATTCGGTTGAGCACCATCTGTCGCTGGATGGCCCGGCGTCGCGCGATGATTTGTGGATCGCCTTGAACATTGCGCATTTCCTCGCGGATTTCCTGGTGAGTCATGCGCAGATCTTGTTCGAACTGCCAGCGCTGCAGGCCGTAGTCAAGGATTGCAAGCAGGAACAGCACGAGCCCGATCCAAAGCACAGTGTGCAGCGACGTACTGGCGAGGAACTTGGCGAATTGGGCGGTGTCGAGACCGGTGGACCGCATGACGTCGTTCCACTTCATCCACACAATCGTGGCGGCCACGATGCTTACCAGCAGCACTTTGAACAAGCCGAAGCCGAGCCGGGCGGTGCCAGTGAGCGAAAAAATCCGCTTGAGACCTGCGAGCGGGCTCACGCGGCTGATATCGGGCGCCAACCGATCGGGCAGCCACAAGAGCCCGATCTGCAGCACGCTGCTTAGCACGCCACCGAGCAGCATGAGGCCCAAGATCGGCAAGAGTACGATGGAGAGCGAATAGCCGATCGAGACCCATTCGCTGATGTAGTTGCCCTGCTCGCCGTGCAGTTCGGGCACTTGTTCCAGGTGGTGCCGCATGAGGTCGGAGCAGAACTTCATGAGCGCGCCGCCGAGCATCATGATCAGCAGCGTGGCGAGCATCAGCATGGCGGCCGAGGCGAGATCCTGGCTAAAAACGACCTGCCCCTGCTCGCGGGCCTCTTGCCGGCGATGCGGTGTGGCTTCAAATGATTTTTCACCGGCGGATTCAGCCACTGGAGAGGGGTCGGGGGTGAGAGGTCAGGGGTCAGGGAAGCAACTAGGAATGATTACAGAAGTCGTGTAGTGCCGAATGAAGATATTCTTCTGGTCAAACAACTATCCACTATCACTAACCACGATCGAGATCACTTCACAACTAACGATTCCTGTATTCTGTGCATCACATCGAGCGTTGGCTCCTGGAACACCCACGCGGCGGCGCCGATCGTTAGGAATAGCAGTCCTAATGTGAGCAGCGAGTTCACGCCGAAGCCGACGGCGATCACATTGATTTGCGGCAGCGTACGGCTGATGAGGCCGAGCACGAGATTGGCCATGATGAGCGCAGTCATGAGTGGTGCGGCTGCGCGAATGCCGAGCACAAATGACTGGGTGATGATCGAAGTCACGACGTCGACGAAATTTGCGCCGACGGCGGCGTGGCCGGGGGGCAATGTTGAGAAGGTGTCCAATAGCGCGCCTGTCACAATACGATGTCCACCCACGGCGACGAAGACGGCGATCGTGAGAAAGTAGAACAGCTGCGAGAAGATCGACACGTCTTCATCGAAGGCGGGGTTGAACACATCGGCCAGCGATACGCCGCTGAGTTGGCTGACGATCTGGCCGGCTACTTGGATGCCCGAGAACAACATTTGCATCCCGAGGCCCAAGAGGAGCCCGACGAGTGCTTCGTTTGCCAGAAGGCGGCCTAACTCGGCCAAGTTGGTGACGGGCGGCAGCGACGAGTTTAAGAAAACCGGTGCGACGAGCAACGACATGGCGACGGCGAGAAAGGCGCGCACTTGCCGCGGCATGGCGAGGGTGCTGAAAACTGGGGCGGTGGCGACGAGCGCTCCGGTGCGTGCCAGCACCATCGTGAAGATCACGAATCGACTCAGCAGGAATGATTCGAGGCCGGGCATAAAGAAGTAGGACGGACATATTTGTCCGTCCGCGATTGCGTTAGCGCAGAGTATTCAAATGCGGACGGACAGATATGTCCGTCCTACGGTGGTCACAACGAGTTGGGGATGTTTTGAATAAGTTCGCGGGAGTATTCGATCAGTCGGGTGAGTACCCAGGGCAGCGACAGGCCGAGGGCGAGCGCCATCGCGATTAGCTTCGGCACGAAGGCGACGGTTTGTTCCTGGATTTGGGTGAGTGCTTGTATCAGGCCGATGAGCAATCCGACGAGCATGCCGGCCACGAGCACCGGTGCGGCGATTAGCGTCGCTACGACGAGCGCTTCACGTCCCAAATCGATTGCTTCTTGAGGTTGCATGTGCGTTGAGGGTCGAAGGTGGAGAGTGGAAGGCCAGGAAATCGGAATTGGACAACAGCCTCGCGCCATCAATCGGCGCTGTCTTTCGCGGCGATATGCGCGCACGGCGGCATGAATCACCCCTACGTCACCATATGAAAACTTTCGAGAAGCATCCCCACCACCAGATGCCAGCCATCTACCAGGACGAACAGCAGCAGCTTGAAAGGCAGCGAAATGAGCACTGGCGGCAACATCAACATGCCCATTGAAATCGTGACGCTGGCCACAACGATGTCCAAAATCACAAATGGCAGATAGATTTGAAAGCCGATCAGGAACGCTGTTTTGAGTTCGCTCAGCATGTATGCGGGCAACAGCGCCACCAGCGGTACTTCGCGCTCGCCGTCGTGGGCATCGTAGTAAACGTAGTTTGGCGGCGCGCTGCTTTGGACGTTCTTTTCGTCGGGCACGTACTGCAGGAACATGTAAACGTCATCGTCATTTCCGGTGCGTTGGATCTGGTTGCCCATGAACCGCCGCATTGGCTCTGTTGCACGCGTGAACGCCTCTTCGAGGCCGATCTCGCTGTTGGTGTATGGCTTGATGCCCTTGTCGTAGGATTCCTTCCATACGGGCGCCATCAGCAGCAGCGTCATGAAAAGTGCAATCGATGTAATGACCTGGCTAGGCGGCAGTTGTTGGGTGCCGAGTGCTTGCCGCAGGAGCCCCAGCACGACGATGATCCGCACGAAGCCGGTCGTCATCAGCAGAATGGCGGGCGCGAGGCTGACGACTGTGAGCAGCAGCATGATCTGCAGCGTCGACGCCATGCCTTGCGGGCTGGTCCAATCAGTCGGTCCGCCAATGCCCTTCGGCAGCAGGTTTGCCACCTGTGCGTCGCCGTCTGCCAAGGCTGGCGCCGCCAGCAGTAATACCGACGCCGCTGCGAGCAGCAATCTCAGCACGGATATCCAGCGAAGTTTAGGCACGTGCAGGTCCCCGCTGACTTCGATAGGCAGTTGCCGCGGCCGATAATGGCGCGGTCACGACTTCGTCGCCCAGGAAGCTGTTGGTCGTGGGCTCAGTGGAGAGCTGTTGAAACACTTGCTCGAACATTTTCGTGGTGCTGAGCGGCCGAGACTGCTGACATAAGCCGACGATGCGGTCGACTTCGGCCGCGTCGGTGACTTCGGTAATGGTCGACGGACCTGTCGGCGTCATCGCCACGAGCACCAGCTTGTTGCCGACGCGCATCAAATCGGCGAACTGCCGCGGCGTGAGCATCACGCGCCCGAGCACGGTCACGGCATCGGCCGGAACAATCGACCGGCTCAATCGAGAGTTCTTGCCGCCGCGCCGCAGCGCCCAAGCAAATAACAGGAATGAACCAATCACGATAGCCAATGCCGTCGCGACGGTAGCGATCGATTGTGTTGGCAGGCCGAAATCCGTGAGCCGTCGGTGACCGGCTGGGGCTTCACCGTTCTGCAAGATGTTTTGATCGTCTTTAATGCTTGGCGGCGCGAGCCGACGGATGTTCAAGTCGGCTGAGCCGGGCGCCAGTTCGGTATGAGCGACTGGCTTGATCGGGTTTTCTGTTCGCGGTGGAATCGCCGCTGGGGCCGGGGGGGGATTGAACGTATTCGGTTCGACGCTCGGCGTGTAACGCGAATCATTGATGGTGGCGCCGCGAGTATTCGCCGTTGCCGAGGTCTGTGGATTCGCCAGCGGAACTCCCGATTGCGGTTGCGCCACTGCTGGCGCACTTGGCTGCGGTGACGCTCCGTTCAAATACACAGATGGGCCGCGACCATCTTGCCAATCGGGCGGCGCTGGCGTGTTCTGGCCGCGCGCTGTAAGCGTTGCGAAAGCAATGGCCAAGCTCAACAACAATGACCGCCTGAAGAGCTTCATAAGTATTCAGCGCACGGCAAACGCCGCCGTCCCGGCCGAAGAGATGTGTGGAAAAGTTTGTCGGGGTCGCACCCGCATAGGCGCTGCGACGGCATCGGCGGGCGATTTATAGTGCGAAAGCAGCGTTGCGGCCAGGGCAATGCGGGGCCTCATGCAGTGCTGGCAGCGACGTGTGGATGAGTGTGAGCGGCAGCGGGGCCCATCACTTGCTTGCGGTGCGTGCTCCCCATGGGAAGATGTTTGCCGCGGGCGGATCGGCTGGGAGCACTAGGCTGCTACATCTTCCGCGATGAGTTCTGCAACGCGAACGCAGAAGTTGTCGTTGAGTACGAGCACTTCGCCGCGGGCAATGAGCCGACCGTTGGCGTAGATATCCACCGGGTCGCCGGCGAGTTTGTCGAGCGTGACTACAGCTCCTTGCTTGAGCCGCAGCACGTCTTCGAGTTGCATATGCGTGCGACCGAGCTCAATTTTCAAATCGAGCTGTACGTCGCGGAGCAGTTCCAGGTTCGATGGTTCGTTCGCCGGCTGCGCACCGCGAATATCTTTGAACTCGAACGGCGTGACGCCCGGCGGCAGCGGTGCTGGAGGAGCGTCAATGGATTTCAGGGCCGATTGCGCTTCGTTCAGCAGAGCATCGATACTCGATTGGTCGATCGCGCCGCCCGTGTCGATCGGCAGCGACGCCTTCTTGGGTGGGGCGGGCGCTGCCGGTGGGGCTGCGGCCGGCTCGATGCCGGCGGCTTTTTGCGCTTCGGCGAGCATGCGCTCGATTTCGTCCTGACCCAGCTGTTCGTCCGACATCGGAATCCGTTCCTCGGGCCAGTAAGCTCGCTTCCTTGCGAGGCTGAATACGGTTAAAGCTCGTGCGCGATCGCGCTGTGGGGCGCCTATCGCTCAACGAAGTTGAACTTGCTGAACAACACTTCTTTGATCAGCGGTTGGCCCAACGCGCGGTTGGTTTTCTCTAAAATTTGCCGTTTGATCAAGCCCAGACCGGCGTCTGTCAAATCGCGCGACTCGGCTGCATGCATTGTCAGCGTGATTTGCTCGCGAATGCGGGCTTTGCTTTTCTCGAAACGCTTTTCAAATTCCGGCGCATCAGACGCTAGCACGGTGGCGTAGAGTTCGAAATCGATCGCGAGCGTCGTATTCGTACCCGGATTGAAGCGAGTTACGTTGTACACGCCGAGTTCGACTTCTTCCAACTCGCCTTCGTGTTCTCCCGCGGCACCAGGCACTTCGGCTTTGGCACCCTCCTCGTGGTCACCCTCTTTGCCTTCGGAAGTGGCGACCAATTCTTTGGCCAGCTGCTCGGTATCCTTGGCCGAGGGGATCATCATCGAGGCAACGACCACCTGCACGATCACGATTATCGAGATAAACGCGATCGCCTTAATAACCCGAAACAAGCCGCGGCCACCCTTCGCTGGCGCCTCAGCTGGGATCCCGTCGTCCTCTTGTTCCTCTACTTCGTCGGCCACGGCACGAGTCTCCACCTACCGCTACAACACGCAATGTCGCTACAGTTCGATCCGTCATGCACCAGATGCGCAACGGGTCTTAGCAAACGTAGCTTACGTGCTATGGTGAGGCCGAAATGCCGTGGTTTTTTGCGGACCGCCGAGGCGTTTCCCAGCCGCCGGCGCGATTTATTACCGACGTAACGACAACAACTCATCGAGTAGCTGCTGCGCCGAGGTGATAACCCGCGTGCCGCCGCGGTACTGAGTCGACGCCAAAATCAGGTCGATCAGGTTCTGGCCGATATCCGTATTCGACAACTCAACGGCGCCGCTGGTGAGCGTGCCGTTGCCGTTTTCGCCGGGAATGCCGGTGAGCGGTTCGCCGGAGTTGACGCCTTGAGCCCACAGATTGTCGCCGATCTGCTGCAAGCCGCCGGGATTGGCAAACGTCGACATGAGCAACTGGCCGAGGTCGCGTGTCACGCCGTTCGAGTACACGCCTTTGATGCGTCCCGTTTCGGTGATGGAAAAGCTTGCCAGGGTACCGGCCGCGAAGCCGTCTTGGCTTGAGGCCTGGATGCCGTTCGAATCCTGGCTCAACGCCGTGATCCGCGTGAAGTCCCAGTCGAAGGTAACGGGCGAATTCGAGGCCACTTCGCGCCGGTCGATCGATACCGAGGTATCGGTGGCCGAAATGAATTTGCCTTGGCCGTTAAAACGGATGATGCCCGTGCCAATCGTGGTGTCGACGCCGGTTACCGGCTGATTGTCTGGCGACGTCGCATACCAGCGATACGTGGTCTGGCTATCGCTCGTCGACTCGAGCACGGTCGTCAACCGAACGGTAAGGGGAATGCCCAGGCTGTCGTAGACGATGGTTTCCGTCGTCGAGCCGGCGCCGGTTGCGGGGTGTGTATCGCTAAAGGTGAGCGGCACGGTGTAGGGCGTGCCGGAAGTGGGAACGAGTCGAAACGCCGTTTGCTTGATGTTCACCTCGTTCGCAATACCGTCGTTCGACTCGAACTGGAGCTGGCTGAGGCCGCTCAATGAGCCACCGGGATTGCCGGTGAGCGGGTTATCGGGGTCGGGTGAGTTCGTGAGAATGCCGAGCGACTCCTGCATGAACCGAAGCAGGTCGGATACCGTGGTTGAGTTGGTGATCGTCAATTCCTTCATGGCCAGGTCGAGACCGCCATTCGGGCCTTTACTGCCAGTGAACTGGAGCGTGCCAGGCTGAAATAGATTTACATACTGCGACCCGTCCCACGTTGCCACGTGGATGAGAGGCGTCGCGGTATTCACCGGCGGGCCGTTCCGGTCGAGCAGGTTCAACGGATTCTTGATGTCTGAATCCGGAGCTTTATCGATGTAGGTCGTCGTGCCCGCCGGCACTTCGTCGACGAGGTAGAACTTGCCCGGTTCATTGTCGACATTTCGATAAATTCGAATATTCGTGAACAAGCCACCGCCGGACGGCTGCGGAATGTTGTCGAGGCGGATGCGGCGATTCGCCGTCGAGATGGAGATTGTCGCCGACTCGTTGGTGGGGCGAGTCTCGAGGCTGCCGCTGGCATCGACGAAGGTATAAAAGTAGTTGTATTCGGTCGCGTCCAAATTGTTGTCGTTGAGAACTTCGGGCCCGAGCGATGCGGTCGCCGCCGTATCGGTGTAGTTCACCTGGTTCTCTGGAATTTGGGCGACCAATTGATATTGGCCCGCCGGGTCGTCCAGGTTGATGCGGTAGATGCGTTTTTCCGAATACACGGCCGGATTGGTGGACACCGGCAACGCAGTCAATTGAATTGAATCGGTGCCGGCGACCGGAATCGAAATATTCCCGAACTCTGGCGATGGCGGTGCTTCATCAAAGCCCGCCATTGCGGACGGGTCGACGAATGCGACCTTGTAGTTATAGCGGCCTTGGCCAACCAGGCCTGTGCCGGGGCCTGCGGCAGCGGCGCTGCCGGCCATGGGGGCGTCGATCTGCAGAATGTCACCTACGGCGATATTGTTGGGAATCTCGACCGAATTGTCGTTGAGAGTCACCGACGTGACGACACCAGGCTGTGTCGCGACATCTTTCTTGGCGACGGGCAAGTTGCCCACCAGTCGCACGTTGTTCGTTTCCTGAGCCACGGCCGAACTACCGAAAGGAATCGTGAGTGGCACGATGCGCTGCGAGTCGATTGTGAATTCGTCGTTCACGCCGAAGCCGAGCACACGGTCACCGCCCACAGTGGTTAATTCGTTGACGGCGTTCGTTTTGAATTGGCCGTTGCGTGTGTAATATCGCTGAGCCCCGCCGCCCGGGCCTTGTACCATGAAGAAGCCGTCGCCTTGAATGGCCAGGTCGAGCGGGTTGGCGCTCACTTGGATGGTGCCTTGCGTGAAGTCGGGCGCGATTTCGGCCACATTCACGCCCAAGCCGATTTGGCGTGGGTTAGTACCGCCGGAGGTCGCGTTCGGCGCCGAACCGACCGCTTGCGTCAAGTAGAATTGGGTGGCGAAGAGCACGTTGGATTCTTTGAAGCCGACCGTGTTCGAGTTGGCGACGTTGTTGCCGACAACGTCGATCGTTGTTTCGGCGGCTTGCAGGCCGGTTAAGGCCGTCGTCATGGCAGATTGCAGACCCATACGCTTCTCCTCCCCGAGAAAATGGTCGAGCGGGCGCTCGGTGGTGGTTAGTGTGTTCCGTTAAACTTGGCTTGTCTTCAGATGATTGCGGACATGTTCGAGGGCGTTTAATTCGACGCGACCGCCGGCGGCGAAATCGCAGACACATTGTTGAGGCCGATTTGGTACGACCGTGAATTGAGGCTCGACCGCGCGAACGATCGACTGAGCGTTTGGCCGTTGCGTTCGCCATCGGCGAGCGTGTCGGTGAAGGCTGCGTTCTTGCCTTCCACGAGGCCGACCAACTGGTAATTGCCGCCGCCAGTCTTGTCCGTGCGGTACACCTGTTTGCGGGTGCTGGTCTCGGGCAAATTATTGAGCGTGACCGCTCGATCGACGTTCTTAACTCCAGTTGTCTTGACGGCCTTATCGCCAGAGAAGTCCATCCCGACGAGGTTGCCTTTGTCATCTTCCCAGACCACGCGGTACGCATAGGTGCCAGCATCCATGTTGCCGTCGGCGCCGGAGGGCAGCAGCTTCGTTGGGTTCTCAACGTGCAGTGTTGGCTTGCCTTTGTCGATGGCAACGCGATCGACGAGGCCGTTGACCTTCGCGCCATCGTCGGAGAGGCCGCTGACTTCTGCGCCAATCAAGTTGGTCGCGCTGGTAATGTTCTGACCCAACAACACGGAATCGAGGGTGCTTGTGAGCTTATCGGTCGAGCCGACTTGCCGAATCTGGCTCAACTGGGTCAGCATATCCTTGTTATCCATCGGATTGAGCGGATCCTGATTCTGCAGTTCCTTGATCATGAGCGTCAGGAATGCGCCCAAGTCGATGTCATTTACTGCATCGGCGGTCGAGCCCGATTGGTTGCTTTTCGTGGTCGACGTAGCAGCTGCATAGATTCCGGCCATGATTATCCTCGACGCTCAATTGGAAGCGTTTGCCGGCGGCGTGGCCGCCCCGCACTGTGGAACTAATGGCAGACTTGTCTGCCGGATGTCACACCACCAGATTGATTTCGGTTGTAGTTATCCTGGATGCCGTCATCGGCACGGCTGCAGTCGTTGCCTCGGTTGAAATCGATGCGCCGCGAGCGACGCGCCGCACTCCTGTTTGCTCAGCCTGTTGCTGGTACGGATTCTGATTCGAGCCTTGCGGATTTGCCTGGCCGCCGCTGTTGCTTTCCTGTCGCACGTCGACATCGAACTTTTCTATG
>JAXMBH010000020.1:0-93569 GCA_046349975.1 Pirellulales bacterium | reverse complement strand
GCCCGCGAATCGGCGTTCGCGATCGTCGGAGTTGGTGTCTAGTTCGGCGAGGTTGAGCAGCTCGTGCTCTTCGCCGAGTTCGATGCCGGCGGGTTTCCAGGCACCGTCGTAACGCAGTACGGGGACGGCGAAGCGGAAAAGAAACCGCGGGGCAAGGAGCGTGTTGGGTTGTTGGTCGGGCATGGTGTTCAATTTGCCAAGTGCATCCAGCGATTTGGATTGCCCGGCAGCCCCCGGCTCTGCCGGGGGTTTGAATTACGGTCGTTATTGCGATACGCAAACCCCGGCAGAGCCGGGGGCTGACTAGGTTTTTACACCGCCATCGATTTCTCGGATGTCAAAGTATCGAGGTGCATTCTTAAAAACGCGGCGACGTTGTCGGCTTGCAGTTCATCGGTCGTGACGAAGCGGAGCTTCACTTGATCGCGGTCTTCAGCGTCGGTATCGAGTGCGCGGTGGGCACCGAGTTCGGCGACGCTGCCGAGTTGGAAGGCGCCTTTGGGGCCGTTGAGGATCAGGTCAATACCGGCAAGTTTCTTGGTGTAGACGGTGGCCCACGGTTTGCGGATTCCGGGGACCATGAGGTAGACGACGTTCTGGTTGTTCCACAGGAACTGACCGTCCGGTACGAGGTCGGCGAGCAGTTCGAGCAGCTCTTCGAGCACTTCGGGCTTCCATGCGCATTTCTTGCCGGGTGGGAAGCCTTTCTTCGAAAGGTGCCACTTTTGGCCGAGGACTTTCCAGGGCATGACATCCTCGGGTTTCTTTTCGACGCGTTCGGTGAACTTGTTGAAGCCGGCGATCGCGCGTTCGAGGAACGACCAGAAGGCGGGCGTGTCGATTTCCTGCCACGAATGGGCGTCGATCTGCACTTCTTGCCACGGGCCGCGGAGGTTTTTGCATTTCACACGCGGGCCGCGGCCGTAGGCTTCAATTTCGTCGATTTCGTTGAGCGGCTTGAGGCCGAGGTCGGCGACGAGCTTGTCGCGCTCGAACGTTTTCTTGGCGGTGCGGAATTTGAGTTTCACGAGCCACCGCTCGCCCGTGATCGCGTGAAAGAACCAGCCATCGGCTCGCTTCGCGCCAGTGATTTCGACGATTGTGCGATTGTTCCAGTTGGTCGGCGCGAAGCTGCCGCGATCTTGGATGCGCTGTTCAACTGCGTCGAGTACGCGGCCATCCCACTGGCAGGGCCGGCCATCGCGGCCCACGCGGCTCTTGGTGTGCCAGCCGCGGCCGTCGATCTCCCAGGGCATGCGCGTATCGCGGCCGACGTCGTCGATGTCGAGGTCGTCGGGGGCGATAGCTTCGGCTTCTTCCGGGTTAAAGGGTTTGCGTTCGACGTACGGGCCGGCTTCGAGGACGGGGGCGAGAGCGAGGGCGGTGTGGGAGACGAAGGCGGAGGGCGGAAGGGGGAGGGGGGAAGGTTGAACCTTCGACTTCTTCCTTCCGCCTTCCCCCTTCCGCCTTCCCCCTTCGACAATCATCTCCGGCGTACCACAAGCCACAACCACGCCGCCTTCGGCGCCGGCTTCGGGGCCGAGATCGATGACCCAGTCGGCGGTCTTGATGACATCGAGGTTGTGTTCAATGACAACGACGGTGTTGCCGTGATCAACCAACCGATTGAGCACTTCGAGGAGCTTGGCGAGGTCGTCGAAGTGGAGGCCGGTGGTGGGCTCGTCGAGCAGGTAGAGCGTTTGGCCGGTGTCGGGGCGGGCGAGTTCGGCGGCGAGTTTCACGCGCTGGGCCTCGCCACCGGAGAGCGTGGGGGCACTTTGGCCGAGCGTGAGGTAGTCGAGGCCGACGTCGCAGAGGGTTTGCAGGATGCGGCGGATCTTGGGGATGTTGGCGAAGAGTTCGACGGCCTGCCCGCACGACATATTGAGCACGTCGGCGATACTTTTGCCGTGGAATGTGACTTCGAGCACATCGCGGTTGTAGCGCGCGCCGCGGCAGGTATCGCACTCGACCCACACGTCGGGCAGGAAGTGCATCTGGATGCAAATCTGGCCATTGCCTTCGCAGGCTTCGCAGCGTCCGCCCGGCACGTTGAAGCTGAATCGGCGCGGCGTGTAACCGCGGAGTTTTGATTCGGGCAGTTGCGAGAAGAGTTGGCGAATGAGGTCGAACACGCCGGTGTAGGTGGCGGGATTCGAGGTGGGCGTGTTGCCGAGCGGTTGCTGATCGACGCGGATGACTTTGTTGATGAGCTCGATGCCGCGGATGGCTTCGTGCGCGCCGGGCACAGTGCTCGCGCGGTGCAGTGTTTTGGCGAGCTGATTGTAGAGGATGTCTTCGACGAGCGAACTCTTGCCACTGCCGCTCACGCCGGTGACGGCGGTGAGCGTGCCGAGCGGGATTTGGACGTTGATGTTCTTGAGGTTGTTGTGGCGGGCGCCGACGATGAGCAGTGAGGATCGAGGATCGAGGATCGAGAGTTGTGTGTCTTTGCTTTTCTCGCTCCTCGCTCCTCGTTCCTCGATCCTTCTGTTCTTAGGGATGCCGATCGCCTTCTTGCCGCTGAGGTACGGGCCAGTGATGCTCGCGCGTTTGCGGGTGATTTCGGTGGGGCTGCCGCTGGCGACGATTTGGCCGCCGAGGCGACCGGCGCCGGGGCCGAAGTCGAAGAGCCCATCGGAGTTGGCGATGACTTCGCGATCGTGCTCGACGATGAGCAGCGTGTTGCCGAGGTCGCGGAGCTTTTGCAGGGCGGCGACGAGGCGTGAATTGTCGCGCGGGTGGAGGCCGATGGTGGGTTCGTCGAGCACGTACAGCACGCCGCAGAGGCCGCTGCCGACCTGGCTGGCGAGGCGGATGCGTTGGGCTTCGCCGCCGGAGAGCGTGGGGGCGGCGCGGCCGAGTGTGAGGTAGTTGAGGCCGACGTCGACGAGGAACGTGAGGCGGTTTTCGATTTCGCGCAAAAGCTCGCCGGCGACTTTCTTTTCGCTGGGGGCGAGCTTCCATTTCTTCACTTGCGCGACGAGGTCGCCGAGCGGCGTGCGGCCGATTTGGTCGAGCGTGCGGTCGCGGAAGCGGACGGCCGCGGCGTCATCGCGCAAGCGGCTGCCGCCGCATTCGCTGCAGTCGATTTCGCCGATGAATTGTTCGAGCAGCGTGCGGAGCCGCACCGCGAGTTTGGAGGCTTCTTCGAGGGCTGGGTAGAGGCCTTTGAATTGGAAACGGAACAGCGGGCGCGAACTCCCGGCAGAGCCGGGGGCTGACTGGCCCTCCGCAGGCTGTTGCGAGCGCGCTTCACCTTGCAGCCCCCGGCTCTGCCGGGGGTTATCGGGATACACGGCGATCCAATCTTCGCCGGTGCCGAAGAGGATCATGCGGCGCTGGCGCGGGGAGAGGTCGTTGTAGGGCGCGTTCGTGGGAATGCCGGTGTGCGCGCTGAGGGCGGCGAGCATGGCTTGCGAGACTGGCAGGCTGACATCCGGCCATACGAGGAGCGCGCCTTTGGCGAGCGAGAGGTTGGCGTCTCGCAACAGTGCTGCGGGGTTCGCGCCGGTTTGCGTGCCGAGGCCCTCGCACGCAGGGCACCAGCCAAGTGAGCTGTTGAACGAGAAGTTGTGGGGGTTGAGCGTGTCGAAACTGCGGCCGCATTTTTCGCAGGCCAGGTGTTGGCTGTGGATGCGCACCTGCCAGCGCGGCTCGGGGACATTTTCATCCGGGTGTGCGACGTGCACGACGCCCTTGCCAAGGGCGAGTGCGTTTTCGACGCTGCCGGCGATGCGCGAGCGGGCGTCAGGGCGAACGGTGATACGATCGACGATCACGTCGACGGCATGTTTGCGGCGGCGGTCAATGGTGGGCGTTTGGGCGAGCTCGTGCGTTTCGCCGTCGATGCGGACGCGGACGTAACCGGCGCCGCGGAGCGACTCCCACAGCGTTTCGTATTGTTCGCCAACTTGCACTTCGACGGGTGCCATCAGGTAGAGCTTCGTGCCGGTCGGCTCTTCGAGAATCTTGTCGACGATCTGATCGGAAGTTTGCGTGCCGACGGGAATTTCGCACTCGGGGCAGTGCGGCTGGCCGAGACGAGCGAAGAGGATGCGGAAGTAGTCGTAAATTTCGGTGACGGTCCCGACGGTGGAACGCGGCGTGTGGCCAGTGTTGCGCTGTTCGATCGCGATGGCGGGCGAGAGGCCGTCGATGTGATCGACCGCTGGCTTCTGCATTTGGCCAACGAACTGGCGGGCATACGAGCTGAGGCTTTCTACATACCGCCGCTGGCCTTCGGCGTAGATTGTGTCCATGGCGAGCGAGGTTTTGCCACTGCCGCTGGGGCCGCAGAACACGGTCATCTCGTCGCGTGGAATTTTCAGTTCGAGATCGCGGAGGTTGTGTTGGCGGGCGCCGCGGACGGTGATGTGGGTGGCTTCGCGGAACTTTTTGCCGTTTGTGCCCGACCGGACCGCATGGCGGTCCGGCTGTTTTTTGCCATTTGTTTTCGTTGCGATGCCGAGCAAGGGCGCGAGGGCGATGCCAGTGTGGGACTGACTGTTGGCGGCGACTTCTTCGGGGGTGCCGCTGGCGACGATGCGGCCGCCGCCGGCGCCGCCATCCGGGCCGATGTCGATGACCCAGTCGGCGGTTTTGACGACATCGAGATTGTGTTCGACGACGAGCACCGTGTTGCCGGCGTCAACGAAATCGTGCAGCACCTTAAGGAGCAGCTCGATGTCGGCGAAGTGGAGGCCGGTCGTCGGTTCATCGAGCAGGTAGAGCGTGCGGCCGGTCGATTTTTTGACCAGTTCGCGGGCGAGCTTAATGCGCTGGGCTTCGCCGCCGGAGAGAGTGGGCGACGGCTGGCCGATCTTGATGTAGTCGAGGCCAACATCGTGCAGCGTTTGCAGCTTGTGGTGGATCTGCGGGATGTTTTCGAAGTGCGCGAGCGCTTCCTGCACGTCCATCTCGAGCACCTGGGCGATGCTCTTCTCGCGATACATGACCTGCAGCGTTTCACGGTTGAATCGATGGCCGTTGCACACGGGGCAGGTGACCCACACGTCGGCGAGGAAGTCCATTTCGAGGCGGTTCGAGCCGTTGC
Source organism: Pirellulales bacterium (assembly GCA_046349975.1). Classification (GTDB taxonomy): domain Bacteria; phylum Planctomycetota; class Planctomycetia; order Pirellulales; family Lacipirellulaceae; genus JABDGM01. Next base: position 88,513 of record JAXMBH010000020.1, on the reverse strand, counting down.
CGTCGCAGGCTTCGCAGCGGCCGCCCTGCACGTTGAAGCTGAACCGGCCAGGTTTATAGCCGCGGCGCTTCGATTCCGGGAGCTGTGTGTAGAGGCTGCGGATGTCGTCGAAAAGTTTAATGTACGTCGCCGGGTTCGATCGCGGCGTGCGGCCGATCGGCGATTGATCGATGACGATGAGCTTGTCGAGCTGGTCGACGCCTTCAATGCGATCGTGCGCGCCGGGCTGGCCTTTGCCGCCCATTAGGTCGCGGTTGAGCGCTTCGGCGATGATGTCGTTGACGAGCGAGCTCTTGCCGGAGCCGCTCGCGCCGGTGATACAGACGAAGGCGCCGAGCGGGATGTCGACGTCGATGTTTTTGAGATTGTTGTGCTTCGCGCCAATGACGCGTAGCGAGGCGCGAGGAGCGAATTGTGAGGATCGAGACTTCGCTTCCTGCTCGCTCCTCGCTCCTCGCTCCTCGATCCTGCGTTGGCTCGGTACTTGAATCTTTCGATTCCCAGACAGGAATGCACCAGTCACAGAGCGTGGTTCGCGCGAAATCTGATTCGCCGAGCCAACCGCCACCACTTCGCCGCCGCGGACGCCGGGGCCGGGGCCGAAGTCGATGAGGTGGTCGGCGGCCCGCATCGTGTCTTCATCGTGTTCGACGACGACGACCGTGTTGCCGAGATCGCGGAGTTCGCAGAGCGTATCGAGCAGGCGCTGGTTATCGCGCGGGTGGAGGCCGATCGAGGGTTCGTCGAGGATGTAGAGCACGCCCACCAAGCCGCAGCCGATTTGGCCGGCGAGGCGGATGCGTTGCGATTCGCCGCCAGAGAGCGTGGGGGCGGTGCGGTCGAGCGTGAGATACTCGAGGCCGACGTTTTGCAAAAAGCCGAGGCGGCCGCGAATTTCTTTGAGCACCTGCGTGGCGATGAGGCGTTCGTTGCCTTCGAGCTGGAGATCCTGGAAGAACTCGACCGTGTCGGAGATCGCGAGGTCGCACACTTCGGGCAGTGACCGCTGCGGGCGCTCGGCGAAGTGCGGGCTCGCTGTTTCGACCGTGACAGCGCACGCTTGCGGGTTGAGCCGACGCCCCGCGCAGTCGGGACAGTTGATCTGGCTCATGAATTGTTCGAGGTGGCGAATCTGCGGTTCGCTTTTGCTGGTGCGATATTTTTCGAGCAGTTCGGGGATGAGGCCTTCGAACGTGCCGCCGTATTTTTGGGCCGCTTTGCCGGCCCGCCAGGTGAACGTGATGTGCTCTTCGCCGGTGCCCCAGAGCCAAATGTCGCGAAGTTTCGAGTCGAGGTCGCGCCACGGCGTTTCAAGGAGCGTGCCCTCGGCGAGGCCGAGTTTGCGCTCCATCGTTTCGGCGACGCCGCGATAGATGTGGCGCTTCCAGCGGCCGAGGTCTTTCCAGGGGCCGACGAGTTCGATCGCGCCTTGCACGAACGATTTGCTGTCGTCGGCGAGGCGGTTCGGATCGAAGCTGAAGAATTCACCGAGGCCGTCGCAAGTGAGGCACATGCCTTGCGGGCTGTTAAAGCTGAACAGCTGCGGCGTGGGTTCTTCGAAGCTAATGCCGCAGTCGGTGCAGGCGAAGTGGGACGAGAGGATGAGGTCGCCGGGTTGAGAGCCGGCAGCGCGCCGTTTGGAAGGAGCGAGGAGCGAGGAACGAGGAGCGAGGTCGGAATCGTCTCCCCCGTCTTCTCGATCCTCGTTCCTCGCTCCTCGATCCTCAGCGAAGTCGGTGGCGACGATGAGGCTGCCTTTGCCCACGGCGAGCGCGGAGTCGACGGCTTCTGCGAGGCGGGTGCGGATGCTCGGGCTCGCTTTGAGGCGATCGATGACCACTTCGATGTTGTGCCGCATCTGGCGGTCGAGCGAGAGGTCGTCGGTGAGCGAGACGATGCGGCCATCCACCCGGGCCCGCACGAAGCCTTGCTTGCGGAGATCTTCGAAGAGATCTTTGTACTCGCCCTTTTGGCCGCGGATGACCGGGGCGAGCACTGCGAACTGCGTGTTGTTCGGGAGCGCGAGGATGCGCCCGATGATCTGTTCGCGCGTTTGCGCGGTGATGGGCTTACCGCACTTCGGGCAGTGGCCGCGGCCGACGCGGGCGAAGAGAACGCGGAGGAAATCGTAGATTTCGGTGATCGTGCCGACGGTCGAGCGCGGGTTCGTGCCGGAGGATTTTTGCGAGATCGAAATCGATGGGCTCAGGCCGCTGATGTGGTCGACTTCGGGCTTGGGCATTTGGCCGAGGAATTGGCGGGCGAACGTGGACAGACTTTCCACGTACCGCCGCTGGCCTTCGGCGTACAGCGTGTCGAATGCGAGCGAGCTTTTGCCGGAGCCGGACACGCCGGTAAGGCAAATGAGCTTGTTCCGCGGGAGCACGACATCGACGTTGCGAAGGTTGTGCTCGCGGGCCCCTTTGATGACGATATCGGAAGCGGGCATCAATGCGCCGTGAGGATCGTGGTGACGAAGTCGCGCGGTGGCGCGAATCGATCATTTTATGACCCACGGTGCGGGGAGAAAAGGCGGCCAGTTTTGCGGAGTTACGAACGGCGGGTGGAGCGGGAGCACAAAAGGTGCAGAAAAATGTGGTCCGCTAGCAGCCGCGCGTTCGGTTGGTGAGACATGCGCACGCAGCGAGAACCAAGCCGACTGATGCTGGCTCCGGAACCGGCAAGACATAGAAATTCGTGATCGGGGGCACGCCGAGGTCGTAGGCGGCCGTGCGCAGGCCAGTCGCCGTCTCGAACCGCGAAACAATGAAATGATTGCCGAGTCCGCTAGAGAAATAGAGGCCGCCATCTGGCCCGAACTTCAAGTGATCACCGACCCCGCCGCCATAGTTGTATTGCGCGAACGTGAGAAACGTGTCGATGAGCGCGCCGGTGTTGGTGTCGTATCGTTTAATGCTCGAATCGCTGCCGATGCCGTCGAGGACATAAAGGTAGCCGTCGACGGGGCCGATATCGAACGAAGCGGTCGGGCTTAAGTTGGTTAACAGGGGTGTCGGTGAGTCCAACCGGAAGTGGGTGTTGTCGAAGATTGGCTCGAACGTGTTCGGATCAACGCCAATGAGTATAGTCGTGGCGCTTTCATTGAAAACGAACAGGCCGTCCTCGGTGTTGACATAAGCGCGGCTTTGCGGGCCCAGCATTCCCGGCCCCAGCGCAAAGTTGTAAATCGAACTCACACTGGTGGGAGGCACGATTTGCTCGACCAACTGTTGCGAGTTGGTGTTGATAATATGTATGACGGGCTTGTCGAAGACAAAGCCTCCACTTTGGCTTAACCCCAAAGGGCTCGCGAACAGTAGGTCGCCACCAAATGCTGGAAAGTTTGCGCGTGTGTGAACATCGCCGATGCCATATCCTGGTCTGAAGCCGGGGGGCCAAGGTTGGCCTACCCCGGCAAAGTTCGGACCTACGGGGCCGGCGTAAGCACCTGAGGTGCTGCTCCAGGATTCAACCGTGATGGTGCCGAGATCATTTGCAAAGCCGTAGAAGCGCTGGGCATCCGCGCTCAAGGTGAAAGTGTCGTACGACTCATGCGGAAATAACGAGCCACTCGTCGGCACAACGGCGTTCGAGCCGTCGTTGTGAACGATTCGAGCATCTACAACGTGAACGTTGAAATAGACCCAACTTCCGACCAAGAAATCGGCGCGGGCAGATTGCGCCGCGAAGATTGCCGCTGCTGCGGCAACAATCACAGTTTTCGCTTGACTCATGAGATCCACCTTCCCCTTCTTGCACCGATGAGTGGAACAACTGGCAGTATAAGCCTGGGGGCCGCTGCATCCAATCAAAAGGCGTTGAGGCACGGTTTTCGTTGGGGACTAAACGTGCGACGATGGTTTGCATGAGTAGTGTCGCGGCAAGTTATGAACTGTTGGATTTCGGCGACGGCCGGAAGCTCGAGCGGTTTGGTGAAGTGTTGTTGAACCGGCCGTGTCCGGCGGCGGAGGGGGTGGCGAAGGCGCGGCCTGAACTGTGGGTGTCGGCGACGGCACGGTTTCGTGGGCCGCGTACGGGGGATGGTTCCTGGGCGCCGAATCACAAGAGTTGGACGCCTGCTGATTGGTGCTTTGTGTACCAAAGTGCCGCTACATTTCGGTTGCAGCTCGAGGCATTGCCTTCGGGACAGGTCGGCGTGTTTCCGGAGCAGGCTGGGAACTGGGAATGGATTGTGCGGCAGGTGGGGCGAGCGAATTCACTCTCACCCCAACCCTCTCCCGAAGGGAGAGGGAGCATCCGTGTGCTAAATCTGTTTGCCTACACAGGCGGAAGCACACTCGCGGCGGCTGCGGCGGGGGCGGAAGTGGTGCATGTGGATGCAGCGCGGAGTGTCGTGGAGCGGGCGCGGGGAAATGCGGCGCTATCGGGCTTGGCGGAGCGGCCGGTGCGGTGGATCGTGGAGGATGCGGTCAAGTTCTGCCGGCGCGAGGTGAAGCGCGGCAATCAATATGATGCCGTGATTCTTGATCCGCCGACGTATGGGCATGGGCCCAAGGGCGAGGCGTGGAAGATCGGCGAGCACTTGTTGCCGCTACTTGAGTTATGCGGCCAGCTCACGCGCGAGCGGCGGGCGTTTGTGCTGGTGACATGTCATTCGCCGGGGATTGGGCCGGCAGAGTTGGGAGCGTATCTGGCGGATGGCGTGTTCGGGCACTGCGGCCAGCCGCCGGCGACGGGGGAGCTGTTTTTGGCCACGGCCGACGGCCGGCGGTTGGAGAGCGGCGTGTTCGCCCGGTGGCCAAAGTAGGCGAGTCTCTCCGAGACTCGCACCGTGGGCGGTTACCCAACTTCTATTGTCGCGATTTTCTTTTACCAAGAACGCGAGTGGATGCTCGGTACGAATTGCTGAAGTCCGTGGATCGCAAAACTCCTTGGTGCGAGTCTCGGAGAGACTCGCCTACGTGGGGAAGTTTGGCGATAGGCTGATGATCGGTGCGCCGCCGCTGCGCATTTCGTCGAGCATGCTGCGTAGTTGCATCGGGTCGCTCGGGTCGAGTTCGATAAGCGTGGCGACGACCTCTTCAGCCATTTGTGGTTTGCCAAGCGTTTCGAGCGACCAGGCAAGGCCCTGGCCGGCTTCGAAGAAGGGCTTGTTCGCTGGTTGGGCGTAGAGCACCGGCTTCGGCATGCCGGCGCGGCGGAGGGCTTGGAGGCCGAGTTGGTAGCCGGCGCCGTAGTGGCCGCGGGCAAGTGGAATGTCATTCATCGCGCGGGCAAGTTCACCGAGCAGCACGTGGGCAGCGAGAAATTCGCTGCAGCCAGAGAGGAGCCAGCGGAGCTCGTCGAGGGCGATGTCGTTCTCGCCGGCTTCGATCATCAGCAGGACTTCTTCGAGGTCTTCGGCGCGGTCACGGGCCGCGCGCGGGTGGACGAAGACCCAACTGCGGCCATCAGTGGTGCGGCGCAAGCTGAGGCCATTGGAAGAAGGCTGCTGGGGACCGCGGCGATTAGGTTTGCGTTTGGCCAACAGAGAGATCTTTCACCACAACGACACGACGAACACGACGGAAGAAACAAGAAGTATGTCGCGTGAGACGCCAGCGGGTCAATCGAGTGTCGGGTTAAGTACCGATACCCATGCCGCCGATCGTCGTGTTCGTCGTGTCGTTGTGGTTCAAATTTGTGTGCCGAGGGCGTAGATTTCTTCGGCGTCGAGGACCGCGTCGTTGGATTCGAAGAGGTGGCGGATGGCGGCTTTGTGAAGTTTCATTTTAAGGCCCCCGACGCCGATCGCGCCGTAGCAGATTTGGCCGTCGTGGTCGGCGGCTTTATCTTGCGGGCTGATGCCGCCGATGCCAGTGGGCGGGACGGCGTTGAGATCGATGGCGACTTTCAGAAACTTGCAGACTTGGCGCAGGTTAGCGGGCAGCAATTCGACGCCCGGCGCTCCTGCTGCGAAGACGACGCTCGCATCATCGATTGCGCTGCGCGTAGTGGCTTCATCGCGAGTTTCGAACGGGGTGAGGTCGGCATCGACGCAAGATTTCCTCACGGTATCGCAGACCTGCTGGGCACGTTTGAGTTGGCGCGAAGCGACGTGAACGGCAGCGCCTTCGCGTGCGAGTAGTCGCACGACGCGGCGGCCGACAGCGCCAGTGGCAGCGAGGACAGTGGCGGTGATTCCCGCCAAGGCACCCTCACCCTGCCCTTTCTCCACCGCGGCCGATTTTCGACCGGAGCAAGAAGATTCTAAGTGTTTCTTCGCGCTAAGCACCGCGGCAGCGGCGGTCGTATTCGCGCCATTCGAGTCGAGCATCAGCGACACGCGCATCGGGCCGAAGAAGCACTCCTTCGCTTTGGCCAGCAGCTCTTCGCCGGCTTCAACATCGCTGCCGCCGATGAAGACGGCGGTGTTTTTGAGGTCAGCCGGGCCGCGCGTGAACATCGCGCCGTACACGAGGTCGCGCACGGCCTCGGGCGTTACGCTGCCATGCCGGAACAACTGATCAACGCCGGCATCAACGGCCACCACGCCATCGAACACGCTAGGCTGCGCGTCGGTATCGAGGCAGAGAAGGATCTTTTGCATGATAGTCGAGGGTCTAGTGTCGAGGGTCTAGGGCCAGAACAACGGTAAATCTCACAGACAAATCTTCCGGCTCTCGACCCTCGACCCTCGACCTTCAACCGCCTCAGAATCCCCGGAATGGATGGGCGGCTTTGTCTTTGCCGGCGATCATCTCGTCGACGCTGGGTTTGCCGGTCATGGCGTTCTTGAGCGCATCTTTGGTGGCGGTGTAGTTGTATTCGTAAATCTTCTTGTCGTCGTTGGCTTCCCAGTGGATGAACACGCCGCAGACGCAGACGAACTTCTCGGCCTGATCCTTCGAAATGACGCCCTCGGCGACCGAATCGGCGACCGCCTTGGCAACTGCAGCTTGGGCGGGGCCGAACATTTGCACGGCTTGCTTGGCGCCTTTGATCGTGACCTTGGTGATCATCACGGTGGCAGGCTTCACGGCCAGATTTGGCGTGAGTACGGCCAAGAGGTTCGAATGGCCTTCGCTTTGGCGGGCGAGGGCGTTGGCGAAGGCATGGCCGACGGGACCTTCCTTGTCGCCGATAAGCAGATCGATATGGGCGATTTCGTTGCCTTCGCCCGCGAGGGCCTCTCCGATATGCATGGTCATGTGCGGTGCTCCTATGTAGGTCAGGCGGGGCCTGACGGTTATGCCGGTGGTGTCAGGCGTCGCCTGACCTACAGCTTTCCACGCCGTGCAACAAATCGGCGGCAGGAATGCGAAGAATATCACACACGGGCTGCGCGGCCGCAAGGGACTGGCGGTGGTGTCGACACCGCTGAGCGACGCTGTGCCTCTTTATGGAGTCGCACACAGGCGGCAGCCACGCCCTTCGCAGAGCCATAGGGAGTGCCACCCCCGCGGCGGGGCAGTGGAAAGCTGCGGTTTGCCGGCATAGCGAGTTTCTGGACAAAAAGCTTGAATTCTGGAACAATAAAAGGGTAATGTAGGCGGATTCTCGCTGGCCGCAGTTGGGGCGGTCGCAGGGGCGCGAGTGTTCTGCCACACTTTTCGAATTCATACCGACCGCGATCATTGGGTCGGGCGCGAACAGAGGCAAATGGGCTGCGGCCCAGTATCAACGGAAGGGGATAGTATGAGGCACACTCGTCGCGGCTTTGGCTGTGTAGCAGGCACGCTCCGCGTGCCGTTCGCCAAACGCACCAGCCAACGCGGCCTTTCTCGTAATACAGTTACGGTACGCGGAGCGTGCCTACAACATGGCTTTACGCTCGTGGAGCTGCTGGTGGTGATTGCGATTATCGGCACGCTCGTGGCACTATTGCTGCCGGCCGTGCAGGCGGCGCGTGAAACGGCCCGCGGCAATACATGCCGCAACAACATGAAGCAGTTGTCCCTCGCACTGGCAAGTATGGATACGCAGCTCAAGAGGCTGCCGGGCTATTCGAACGAGTTGTTTAATCCGAACGGACAGAAGATCAACGACGGCTTTACTCAGGACTATGCACGTCGGGCGAGTTGGGTAGTGCGTTGCTTTCCCTACATGGAAGAAAATGCGTTGTGGGACAAGTGGAATGATTTTTCGGCGAATCCCCCAGCGCCCCCGATGGCGAATCTCACCTGCCCTTCGAGCCCCCCGGAAATTCCGGGACAACCGTGGCTAGCATATGTCGGCAACTCGGGTTGGGCCATGGAGGACTCAACCCGGCCAAGCCCGCAAAAGAACACGGAGTTCGCTGCGAACGGCATCTTCTTCGACTTGAATAAGAACAAGAATATCAGCCCTGCGGATGGTCGCGAAGGTCAGCCGGCACTGCAGATGTCGATGACGGCCGTGACCGATGGCACATCAAAAACGCTGCTGCTCTCCGAGAATAATCATGCGTGGTATTGGACGTTTGGACCGCCGACAACCGGCGGGCTCAACAACGATTTGAAGTCGATCAAGGATGCACCGCATTTATTCGGCTTCATTTGGAAGAACCCGCCGCCGCTTGAGATCGAGCGGATCAACGGCGACAAGTACTATGACAAGCTTACGGGCGGCGCGCCGCCGGATATGGAGACCTTTGCAGGAACGCCCGCCACGTATGAAAGTTATGCTTACCCGTCGAGCGTCCACCCGGGCGGCGTGAATGTGTCGTTCTGCGGTGGCAATGTCGAGTTTATGCGGGAGAACATCGATCCGACGGTCTACGCTCAGTTGATGACGTCGAATAGCAAGAAGTCGACACTCATCTCTGGCGGGACCCCCGATCGCAAGCTGAATCCGCCGTCGGACGATCAATATCATTAATCGTTTGTGACGACGACTGAATTCTTGCGAATTCAGCTACGGAAGAAATTGGCCGGGCCGCTTGGCGGTCCGGCTATTTTTTTGCGCCCAACGTTGGGAGATTGGTGGGCTCGATATGTTGGAGATCGTCGCGCGTGTAGGCGTCGTTGATGGGGACGCCGTTTTCTGCGATGTAGTAGCGGATGACGCCCGCGCGGTCGTCGTAAATGACGTCGCGAATCGTGCCGGTGCGGGGTTCGTTGCGCATACCGCGGCTGAGGACTTCGACCCAGTCGCCGAGTTCGAAGCCTTCGGGCTGGACCTCTTGCCACATGGTGCGGCGGACGCGGAGCGTGGTGCCGCCATAGTGCATGAGCAGGAAGTCGCCGGCGGCGCCGTCGCGGCGAAACACGCGACCGCTGGGGATCAGCCGGCGAGCTGCGTCGACGTCTTCTGGATGCACCCAGTCGCTGCCATCTTCCGGCCACCAGGGAAAGCAGCCGTATTTAGGGTCGGTCTTCAGCGGTGGAAGCGGCGGCATGAGGCGGTTTGAACAGGAGGAAACAGAGGGAACAGAGAGCGATTGAATTTGCGTGGCGTTCGACCCCCAGAGCAGATCGAAGCAAATACCTATCGAATATCATCGATCGGAGCTGGCAGCGCGAGCAAGGGCGAGCGGGCCACGACCGATGCTCTTGCTCGCGCTGCGAGCTTCAATTCATGCAGTCCCGCTATTATTCAATGGCAATCGCGCGGCGACCTTGCTCTGTTTCCTCCGTTTGCTCCTGTTCAATATAGAAGCTATTTCACTTCGAGCATGCGCTCCAGGGCGATGAGGGACCAGCGGGCCGTTTCTTCGTCGACTTCGATGACGTTGACCGGCGTGCCGGCGGCGAGGTTTTCAAGGCTCCAGCACAGGTGCGCGAGGTCGATGCGGTACATCGTGGCGCACATGCACACGACCGGCGAGAGGAAGTGAATCTCCTGCTCGGGATGCAACTGTTTGAGGCGGTTCACGAGGTGAAGTTCGGTGCCGATCGCCCACTTCGTCCCGGGCGGCGCTGACTCAATGCACTTGATGATCTTGCTCGTAGAGCCCGATTCGTCGGCCAGCTCGAACACTTCACGCGGGCATTCGGGGTGTACCAGAATCTTGATGCCCGGGTACTTGTCCCGGAACATGCGCACATGTTCGGGGCGGAACATCTGGTGCACGCTGCAGTGCCCTTTCCAGAGAATGACTTTGCTCTGCTGCAGGGCGGCCGCGCTGCTGCCACCGAGAGTTTCGGCGTGCGGATCCCAGATCGGCATTTCGTCTAGCGTAATGCCCATGCCCAGGGCCGTGTTGCGGCCGAGGTGCTGGTCGGGAAAGAACATTACTTTGCCGGTGCGGGCGAACGCCCATTCAAGCGCGGCCTTGGCGTTCGACGACGTGCACACAATGCCGCCGTTGCGGCCGACAAACGCTTTAAGGCTGGCGGCTGAGTTGATGTACGTGACCGGCGTGATGTCGCTGGTGTCGAGGATTTCGCCAAGCTGATCCCAAGCGTCCTCAATCTGGTGAATAGCGGCCATGTCGGCCATCGAGCACCCGGCAGCGAGGTCAGGCAGGATCACGGGCACGCGTACGCCGTGGCGTTCGGCGAGTTTTTCAGGGCGGTTGGCGAGGATGTCGGCGGTTTCCGCCATGAAGTGCACGCCGCAGAACACGATGTAGCGGCACTCGCTGCTTTCGGCGGCGTTCTGGCTCAGGCCATAGCTGTCGCCACGCAGATCGGCGAGCGCGATCACTTCGTCCTGCTGATAGTGGTGGCCAAGGATCAGCAGTTTCGGGCCAAGCTTAGTGCGGACGGCTTGGATTCGCGCCGTCAGCTCGTCGTTCGAGAGCGATTTGTATGGCTTGAGCTCGCGAGTCGGGTTGGCGGCTTCGAGGATAGCAGGCATGGTTGGTAAAGCGCTGGCAGTGGTGAACGGCGATAGCGATAGCAGCGGTTTCGCCTGATTGATTATAGGGGCCAGCACTCGGCTGAGCGAACGAGCGGCCAGATTGAGGACTGGGCAAAGTTTAAGGCTAGCTTTGGCCGATAAGCCTATCGTACGCATGCACGCGTTCCTGCGAGAGCACCCCGGCGGAGCCGTGGGCTGACCGGTGCGACCAGTCGCCGGTCAGAATTGTTGTGGCAGGACGAAACGTGGCGTTTTCTGTAAGTATGGCGGACGAAGCAACGGAAAATTTGACAGGGGATGAGGCGGCGGCACAATTGGCGCCCTCCGCGGTTGCCGCTGATGCGCTGACGGCAGAAAGCTTACCGGAAACGCTCGAGACCAAAAAGAAGCGGCTGGAGGCCTATGTGCGCCAACTGCTGCACATCCGGGTGCCTGTGCAGGTGACGCTGGCGGCACAGCGGAAGAGCGTGCAGGAGATCATCGAACTGGGGCCAGGTTCAATTGTGAAGTTCGAAAAGACATGCGATCAGCCGCTGGAATTGACGGTGGGCGGGCGGACGATCGCCCATGGCGAAGTGGTGAAGGTCGGCGATAAGTTTGGCGTGCGGATCAGTGGAATGTTGAAGTAGGAGTGAGTTCGGCAACACACTTGTTACTGCTTCGAGCGAAAGTGGCTGCGAAGTGTCTTTTCTTGGGTGCTCATAGGACAACCGCAATGCGGTACGTTCATGCTGGCATCGAGGGCGCATGCGTCCTCGCGTCATTGCTGGTAATCAGCTTTGTGGCGGCGTCATTTTGCCGCCCATCTTCCGGGGTATCGTCACGCTCAGAGTCTACGGATTCTACCTTCGGGTTGGCGATCCGTTTTCACTTGCGGGGCGGGCGTGCGCAATTGGCGCAGCGGTCTATGCGTACCGCTACACGCTCAAACGCTGCGATTTGGAACTGGTGCCCGCTGCGGAGGAAAAGAAGACGTTGCGACGGGCGGCTTAGTGTTGTGACATCGCTCGGCGACGCCGAGCCTTCGCCTCGCGGCTAAAACGGGGGAATAACTTCTGGTCGTTGGTTGATGCAGCAGCGTCGTTCGCGTGTGCCGTTTATCAACAAAAACAACCTGCCCCGAACTTTCGCTCGGGGCAGGTCGTGATTTCAGTCAGCTGAGTTTCAGTCGCTGGTGAGCGGGTCACTTAGCGAAGGAAGCTCGTGCGAACCACATTGCGTTGCTGGCCAATCGAGGCATTCGGATCAGCCATTGGGCGCGGAGCAACCGGTCGGGTCGAAGCACCGGCTTCAGCTGGAGCAGCTGGAGCCTTTTCTTCTTCTTTGTCGGCCTTCTTGGCTTCGCCACCGTTGCAGCCGCAGCCGCTCGAGTGGGCCGAACCGCATGAGCTGCAGCTGTCGCAGCCGCCGCACGGTTCGCAGCAAGAGCAGCAGCCGCAACCCTGATGGCACTTGAACATGCCGCAGAGGTTGTCGAGCAAGCAGCACTTGTGGCCACAGCCACAGCTATTGCAGCAGTTATCGCAGCAATTCTGTTCGCAGCAGCACGACTGCTCGGCACAGCAGCTCTTTTCGCAGCAGCAGCCTGGATCGGCACAGCAGCTTGGTTCGCAGCAGCCGCAGCCGCCACGATGGAACAAGTTGCAGACGCCGTCTAGCAGGCAGCAACGCTTCTGGCAGCAGCTATTGCAGCAGCTGTTTTCGCAGCAGCACGACTGCTCAGCACAGCAGCTCTTTTCGCAGCAGCAACCGGGGTCGGCACAGCAGCTGGGTTCGCAGCAACCCTTGTGGCAATTCAAAGCGCCACAGAGCTTGTCGAGCAAGCAGCAGCCGTTGTTCGAGCAGCAGCTGTTGCACGCATTGCAGCAGGCATTTTGCTCGCAGCAGCAGCTGGGGTCTGCACAGCAGCTCGGATCAGCACAGCAGCTCTTTTCGCAGCAGCTGCAGGCGGGCTCGCTGCAACAACCACAGCCGTTGCCGAGCATCTTGTCTAGCATGCCGAAGCCGAAGCTTTGGCTCGCCAGAGCAACGCTCACCAGGAGCGCTCCCAAGAAACTTTTCATCGGACACTGTCTCCTATGTTTGGAACCGTCCGGGCAGAAGATTAACCGACTTCCGGCAACGCGCGATGCCGCCCCACGCCGAAGTTGGGTCGGTCGTGAGCGACGGACGCAAAGCTACGCCGTGAAGGTAGGTTTGTCCGGCGTAAGGGGCACTTTCAAAGTGCCGGGGGTCGGAATCAGGCGGGCTGCTTTCGGAGGGTTCCACTACGGGCGTCAACACCAGTCGAGCCAATCCTTGGCTCGAAAAGTCCGGGCCGGTGAGTTGACGCACAGACTAAGCCGTCGCCAGGGACACGCGGGTGTATCGCTTGCGACACCCATCGTATCGACCGCGCCGGATTGAGCGCTTGAGACGGCGTAAGGTTTTTTCTCCCAGTGGTTTACCGCGAACTATTACGTAGAGATTTCCCGGCACGTAGGTTGGTGAAGGTTTGCCGCTTCTAACGGGGAAATCCGGCAGCGCGTGGCCCCGGCGGTTGGCGTCTGATATAGTTAGGAAACCTGTGACGGCCGGCTGCCGCCGGACTGTTCGCAATTCGGTGTCCCGCCTTGCGCGAAGTAGCGCACTCCCGACCCGCCAAAACGCTGGCGCTCCAGCCCGTTGCCAGCACTTTGCGGAGGGAGCCAACTTACGGTTAGCGTAAAGTTTGCCGGCGCGGCAAGGCTTGACGCTGGCACTCGGTTCGTGTGCCCCCTCGTTGCTACGACTTCTGAGCCCTGTCTGTAAATGTTTGCCGGAGCGCCCCCCTCTATGAGCTACGGTTTGTGTCGTCGTGTGCTGTTGAGCTTGCTATTGCTGAGTGCGTTTGCGGTTGGTACGCCGGCGGTCGCGGCGCCGGCGGGAGTCGATCCACTCGATTGGCCGAACTGGCGCGGCCCGCAGCAGAATCGCGTGTCGATGGAGAAGGGGCTTGTCGAGAAGTGGAGCCCCGATGGCGGCGAGGGCAGCAACTTGCTGTGGAAGCGACGCGAGCTCGCGGGCCGTTCCACGCCAATCGTGATGCGCGGCAAACTCTACACGATCGCGCACGATAAGCCAGAGACGGCCGACGAGGGCGAAAAGGTCGTGTGTGTCGACGCAGCGACCGGCGACACAATTTGGGAGCATCGCTTCAACGTACTGCTGACCGATGCGCCAGCTGAGCGCATTGGCTGGTCGAGCGTGGTTGGTGACCCAGAGACCGGCCGCGTGTATGCCCAGGGCATTTCTGGTTACCTGTGTTGCCTCGACGGTAACACCGGCAAGCTCGTGTGGGATCATAGCCTGCATGCGGAATATGGGACGGTTTCGACCTACGGCGGCCGCACCAATTTCCCCATCGTCTTCGAAGACAACCTCTTGATCAGTGCCGTGATGGTCGGCTGGGGCGACGAACCGAAGTGGGGACGATTCGCAATTCCGGCCCATCGCTTCATGTGCTTCGACAAGGCCACCGGCGAGCTGCGGTGGATCAACGGCACGAATCCGAGCCCGTACGATACGACGTTCGGCACGCCGACATGCGTGCCCGTGGGCGGTTTGCAGCAGCTCGTTTTCAGCTCGGGCGATGGTGGCGTGTGGTCGCTCGAGCCGCGGACCGGCAAAGTGATTTGGAACTTCCCATTCGCGCGGGCTGGCATTAATGCGTCGCCGCTGGTGACGCCCGATGGGCACGTTTACACGAGCCACGGCGTGGAGAACACGGTAGGCACAGCGATGGGTTCAGTCGTGGCACTCGACGCCAACAGTACCGGCAACCTTGCCGGGAAAGAGTTGTGGCAGAAGTTCGAGATCATGGCGCAGTTCGTTTCGCCCGTGATGGTCGGCGACCGCGTCTACACGATCGACGACAGTGCAAAGATGACCGCGCTCGATGCCAAGACGGGCGAAATTGTCGCCCGCAAAAAGCTCGGCAGCGTGATGCGCGGCACGGGCGATGAGAGCCCGACGCCGTTCGTCGCGGACGGCAAGATTTACGTCATCACGGGCGACGGGCAGTGGTACGTGCTGAAGCCCGAGGAGAAGGAAATCAAAACACTGTTCAAGCTGCGTCTCACGGGCGAGGCCTGCAATGCGTCGCCGATTGTATCGCACGGTCGCATTTATATCACGACGATGGACAACATGTATTGCATCGGCGCGAAGAATGTGAAGCCGGAAGCGGATGCAATTCCTGAATGGCCGAAGGAAACGCCGGGCGACCAGAAGGTCGCGCAGGTGCAGGTGGTGCCGTTCGATACGGTGCTCGCGCCGGGCAAAAAGCACCAATTCAAAGTGCGCGTGTTCAATGCGAAGGGGCAGTTATTGCCCGCATCGCTGGCGAAGGAAGCCAAGTTTGCCGTCGATGGCCCCGGCAAGATCGACGCGGACGGCACATATACCGCGCCGAGCGAGAACGAACATCAGGTTGCACTCGTAACGTGTAAGGTGGGCGATGTGGCGGGAACGGCCCGCGTACGATCGATTCCGCCGCTGCCATGGACGTTTGATTTCAACAAGGACAAGTCGGTGCCGCTCACCTGGCTCGGCGGCCGCGTGCGGTGGGAGGTGCGCGAAGAGAACGGCGAGAAGTTCATTGCCAAGAAAGCCGTATTGCCGACACCGAAGGATCCGCACAACAAGTTAGGCACCCGCAGCTTTGCGTGGCTGGGGCCGAACGACTTAGCGAATTACACCGTGCAGGCTGACATGCTCGTGAAATTGGCCGATGGCAAGATGCCAGACGCGGGAATCATCGGCAGCGGCTACGAGCTGACGTTGCGACCGACGAACCACAAGCTGCGGCTCGATAGCTGGGCGTCGAACAACTATCGGTCGTTTGCGGAGGTGCCGTTTGAACCTAAGCAGGATACGTGGTACACGCTGAAGCTTTCGGTCATGCCCGCCAAGGATAAGAAGAGCGCCACGGTGCGCGGTAAGATTTGGAAGCGCGGCGAGAAGGAGCCGGAGAAATGGTCGATGGAGATCGTCGACCATTCGCCGAACCTGCAAGGCACGCCAGGTTTATTCGGCAACTCTGGCGATGCTGAGATCTATCTCGACAATTTGAAGGTGACGGCGAATTAACTCGGACAAATGGCTTAACTTATTAACCACCAAGGACACAAAGAACACGAAGTGAGATGAAATTGTCTCACGCAAAGGCGCCAAGGCGCAAAGGTCGCTTGAAAGGGACCCAGCCCAAGACGATTTAGCGATTCATGCAATTGTAATCTCTGCGGTTTAGCGCCTTCGCGTGAGGCTTGCACTTTATGCTGAGCGCGGGACCGCTGGACTTTGAAGTTGTTGGTCTGCCTTAGTGTTCTTCGTGCCCTTTGTGGTTCACATTTCTTGAGTTTTGCGATGAAAAACAAAGTAACGAAGTTTTTGGCAAGCGTGGTGTTCGTAACGATCACAGCGTCATTGAGTTTGGCAGCTGACGCCGGGAAAGCGGCATCGGGCGCCGAGCCGGCGAAGGCTGGCGGCGACACGAAAGAGTGGACGCAGTGGGGCGGTTCCTCTGCGCGGAATAACACGCCTGAAGGGCACAATATTCCGACCGAGTGGGCGATTGGAGAAATCGACTACAAGACCGGTGAGTGGAAGCCCGAGAAAGCGAAGAACGTCAAGTGGGTCGCGCGGCTGGGCTCGCAGACTTACGGCAACACAGTGGTCGCCGGCGGGAAGGCGTTCATCGGCACGAACAATAGCGCTGGGTGGCTGAAGCGGTATCCCGCGGACAAAGACCTCGGTTGCCTGCTGTGCTTCGATATCAAAGACGGCAAGTTCCTGTGGCAGCACAGCAGCGAAAAGCTGCCCACCGGCCGCGTGCACGATTGGCCGCTGCAAGGCGTGTGCAGTACGCCGCTGGTGGAAGGCGACCGGCTGTGGTTTGTGACCAATCGCGGCGAGGTGCGCTGCCTCGATACCGAAGGGTTCAATGACGGCGAAAACGACGGTCCGTATAAAGACGAGCCGAACAACAACAAAGACGAAGCCGACGTCGTGTGGGTGTTCGACATGATGAAGGAGCTTGGCGTTTCGCAGCACAACATGGCCGACTGCTCGGTCACGAGCGCCGGCGACACCCTGTTTGTGTGCACGTCGAACGGCGTCGATGAGGCCCACAACGGCATCCCGGCCCCGAAGGCGCCCAGCTTCGTGGCGATGAACAAGAACACGAAGGACATTCTGTGGACCGATGCTTCGCCGGGCGTCAATGTGCTGCATGGGCAGTGGTCGTCGCCGTCGTACGGCGTGCTCGGCGGCGTGCCGCAAGTTCTCTTCGGCGGCGGTGATGGTTACCTGTACTCATTCGCACCGGAAGGCGATGGCAAGGGCGGCGCGAAGTTGCTGTGGAAATTCGACTGCAACCCGAAGACATCGCACTACGCTTTGAACAAGGCGACGCGGAACCACATTATCGGCACGCCGGTAATTTACGATGGGCTCGTTTACGTGGCGGTCGGCGAAGATCCCGAGCACGGCGAAGGGACTGGGCATCTATGGTGCATCGACCCCACAAAGCGCGGCGACGTGAGCCCGGAGCTGGCTTATAACTCCGCCGATCCGAGCAAGCCGATCGCGCACAAGCGAATTCAGGCGGTCGAGCCCGAGAAGGGCGACTTTGCCCGGCCGAACCCGAATACGGCTGCCGTTTGGCATTACAGCGAGTTCGATGAGAACGGCGACAAGAAGATCGAGTTCAGCGAGATCATGCACCGTACGCTGGGAAGCGTGGTGATTAAGGACAACGTGCTGTACATCGCCGACTACAGCGGCGTGTTCCACTGCCTCGATGCCAAGACCGGCAAGCGGAATTGGGTCTACGACATGCTTTCCGCGTCGTGGGGTTCGCCGCTCGTCGTCGACGGCAAGGTGTATATCGGCGATGAAGACGGCGACGTCGCGATCTTCAAACACTCGGCCGACCCGAACGTTGCCATGAAAGATGATGGCGGTGAGATGAAGCCGTTCTACGGCGAAATCAACATGGGCAACAGCGTATATAGCACGCCGATCGTGGCCGACAATGTGCTGTATATCGCCAATCGCACGCATCTGTTTGCGATTGAGAATAAGGATAACTCGGAGAAGTAACCGCCACGAAAAGCATGATGATTTAAGACAAGGAACGCTAATCTTCACTCATCATCGCTGATATTGGGATTAGCGTTGATAAGCGAAGATTAGTATTCCCTCCCCGAAGTGAATTGGTCGCTGGTTTTGTGAAGATGTCGAAGCGCATATTGGATGTCGGTAATTGTGGTCCAGATCACGCTGCCATTCGCAACTTTCTCACGCGCACTTTTGATTGCGAAGTCGAACAGGTCGACGATGCGGCAGAGGCGTTTGCGGCACTCAACCGGCAGCCATTTGACCTCGTGCTCGTGAACCGAAAGCTCGACATTGACTATTCCGACGGGATTGACGTCATTCGCGCGCTCAAAGCCGATCCCACAACGGCAGCGGTGCCGGTGATGCTGGTGACGAACTACCCGGAGCATCAGGAAGTGGCCGTCGCAGCCGGGGCAGTGTTGGGCTTTGGCAAACTGGAATTCGGGAAGCAAGAGACTCGCGACAGGCTGGCAGCCGTGTTGGGGGATGCTTGAAGTGAGACTTGGGTTGTTCTCTCGTTTGCTGGGTATGGTGCTGTTGACAGCCGCACCAGTTGTTTGCATTGCGGCGGACAATGCGTCGCCAAGCAGCCTGCGACCGGTCAGGCCTGGGGAGCCCGGAGTTCGGCCGTTCTGGAATCAGTACGCGCTGAGATTTATCGATCCGCCGGCGTTCGATTTTAAGAAAGTCGAGAGCGCGAAGTCATACCGGTTCGACATCAGCTGCGCCGATGGCAAGACGAGCTCTTTCACGGCCGAGCGTCCTACCGCGTCGCTAACGCCAGTTTGGGAGCACGTGCCGGAAGGCGTGACGACGCTCTCCGTTCAAGCGCTCGATGCCAGTGGCAAACCGCTGGGTGAATTGCAAACACGGGAGTTCTATCGTTCGCCCGGCTTCTCGGCCGAACTTGGCGATGTGAGTTGCGACTTTGATACCGCCGCGAGCGACGGCTTGGCCGCGATCGTTCATGCGCCGCATGTGCGGCAGTGGTTGACCGACAATACATACGACCGCGGTTACGTGAAATACTGCTATCCCAACAAGGTGATGGGCGCCTTGGCGCGGGCCTGTGTCGCGTATGCCAAAGTCGCTGGCGACGCCAGTGAGCGGCAAGCGGCGCAACAGATCGCCGCACGCGTGGCAGACTACCTGCTGTCTGTGCGCTTTCCGGCCGACGCCGTGTACGCAAATATCCCGCCGACGTATTCCGTGGAAATTGACGCGCCGACGAAGCTCGTGAAGGATCGCGTGGCCGAGCGTTGGCTGATGACGCCATCGGCAATTGACGCCGCATTTGGCTTCTTGGATGTTTACGATCTGACGAAAGAGGCAAAATATCTCGCCGCGGCGAAATCGATCGCCGATACTTTCGTTCGCACGCAGGAGTCCGACGGGACGTGGCCCTTGATGGTCGACTGGAAGACGGGCAAGCCGATCCGCCCGCAGCGGTTAGTGCCAACGTGGGTAATCTTTTTCTTCGACCGGTTAGCAAACCAATACGGCATGAGCGACTACCAGGCCTCGCGCGATAGGGCTTGGCAGTGGATCGAGAAGAATCCGCTCCGCACGTATCAATGGGACGGCCAGTTCGAAGACGTGAAAATCCGCGAGCCTTATGTGAACCTTGCCCGCGAACAAGCGTGCGACGTGGCCGTGCTGCTGTTCACGCAAAAACAGCCACCGCGAGAACAGATCGAACAGGCCGAAGAATTGCTGCGTTTTGCTGAGGATCAATTCGTCGTGTGGCAGCCAGTGAAGGACCCCGAAGGCTGGATGAAGGTCATGCCAAACCGGCGGCAAGGCGTAGCAGGTTGGATCACGCCGTGTGTGCTGGAACAATACACTTGCTATGGTCCTGTGGCCCGCAGCAGCGCGGTGCTGATCAACGCGTATCTCACGGCATATCGTGTGACGCACAACGAAGAGTACTTGCTGCGGGCTCGCGCCCTCGGCAGCGGTCTTGTAAAGGGCCAGCAGTGGCTGGCGGAAAAACATGACGGTGGCGGCGAGATTCCAACTTGGCTGCGCAGTGGCAAACCAGTGAATTGGCTCAACAACTCGTACTACGCCGCAGAGGCCGTGCGAAACCTCGCGGACGCCACCAAAGGTGACGCGGCAAAAGAATAAGATCGACTGCCGCGATCGCAACTGGTCGCCCAGCTACTCTTGAACGGCTTCCTTCACCGGCTGCACAAAGTGCGGGCTTTTGCCAGAAGCTGTGAGTTCTTTGGCCTTCTTGTCGGCCTCTTTCTTTTCGCTGAATTCGTACAGCGCGACCCGCTTGAGCGACTGGTTGAAAACGCCCCAGAACGCCTTGAGCCGAACTTCTTTGGCGCTCTTGGCACGGCTCTTTCGCTTGGCGGGTTCCTTCTTTTCGGCGGCGGCCTTTTTGGGGGCGGCCTTGGCCTTCCGCTCGGCGGCTTCGACTTCGGCACGCTTCTCTTTACGACGAACGATTTTCGCGGCCATGCTTCCAACCAGGGGCGAGGGGTGTGCAAAACTGGGGGCGACTGCCAAAACCCCATCCTACCCGATTTTTGGCCGGATTACTACTGCCACTCGCCGGACGGCCTTTTCGATCGGTCCACCAACGACAGGCGTCATCGCGACTTAACGGAAGGGAAACGTCGTCTTATCCAGCAAGGCCTCAAAGAAGCGCGACCGCTCGGTCGTGGGACCCGTCGGCGGATCGAGCGAGATGTGCAGCTTCTCGGCCCGCGCCCGCATCGCCGGGATGAAATACGTTATCGGGCGGTAGTTGTGCATGTTGCGGGTCGAATCGGCCCGCTGCCGTGCCCAGAAAAATGTTTGATCGACGAGTAGTTGAGGGAGCAGCCCTTTCTCAGCTTTGTCGGCGACCAAATCACAAAATGCCAGCTCGAACGGGATGCGCGCCTGCAAGCCCACGACGAGCCGGTCGCGGAGCGTGATCGGTTTGTTCGGCGTGGCTTCCTGAAGCTCGAGCGGCTCGACGCCAGGAGCGGCAGCGGGCTGCAGCGCGAGCCCGATGATCGCCATAGTCACAAGACTCAAAACAGATGGGAACCGACAGATGCGCATGGGCGCCTCAAGACGGCAAGCGTCGATAACGGGGTTTCAATGGTCGGCGGCCGCACGATATTCGCGCCGAACGCTGGACGAGATTGGTCAGACGAGCAAACGGATGCGCGGCGACTTTTAGCAAGGGCGCGAAAGTCGTGCAAGGCCGAAAGTTGGGTCTGGAATTTCGGCGACGTACGGCGCCTCGCATTGGGTTTAGGCGACGACGCGAGAAACGTGCTTGCTACGTTCAAGGGCGTGTCCGATTTCCACGGAGGATTGCCTGTTTTCTATGGCATCGCGTTTGCTGATTGCTCACCGGTCGCGTGACGGCACGTTGTTTGCTAGTTTAGTTTTCTTGGAGTTTCCCTGCCAAATCGCGTGACCTCCACCTTTCGTGAACTAGAATTATGGTGTATCGTTTGACCCTCCGCGGCGGTTTCGACTTCAGCGGTGGCAAACGTAAGCCGATACAATACGCGGCGCGCTGCTCAAAGCCTTCGCGTCGCGATGACAAATCAAACTCCGGTTGAAATCCGTCGGGAGGACCATAATAACGATTGGCTCGGGTCGATCACATGGCTGTGCGCAGCACCGTCCGACCTCGCCTTTCTTCGAGCGACTCCTCATCGTCGCAATCAACCGGACGTTTGAAATAAGAAGGCCGCGATCGAAGTCATTCGATCGCGGCCCGTTTTAGGCTTTGTCCCAAAACTGGTATTTGAGCATTATTGTTTTTGAGCCATGCTGGTTGGAATATTTGGTTCTAGCCACGGAGGGCGCAGCGATGGCTCGCTTGTTGCTGACGGACGACGAATGGGAATTGATTGCGGACGTATTTCCGGAGCCTGCTTCGACAGGTCGGCCGCGGCGCGACCCGCGGCAGGTACTCGACGGCATCCTGTGGGTGCTGCGGACCGGTTCGCCGTGGCGCGACGTTCCAGAGGAGTTCGGAACCTGGAAGACTTGCTGGCGGATGTTCGACACGTGGAACGCGGACGGGACGTTGGCCGAGATTTTGCGTCGCTTGCAAGCGCGGTTTGTCGCCGCGGGAGCGATCGACGAAGAATTGTGGTGCATCGATGGCACCACGGTCCGAGCAGCCCGCTGTGCGACCGGCGGCGGCAAAAAGGGGATTCGCAGGAGCCTCTCGACCACGCGTTAGGCCGCTCGCGCGGGGGATTTTCGACGAAGATCCACGTCCTCTGCGACGGCCACGGCCTGCCACTGGCCTTTCGGCTCACCGCTGGCCAGACCCACGAATCGCAAGTCTTGGACGAACTCTTGGTAACGGCCGACGAGCAATTGCTCGATGACGACGGCGAGCGCATCCCTTGGCCCTTCGCTTTGGGCGGCGATAAGGGATATCGGGCCGATTGGATCGACGAGTACTTGCTGGATCTGGGCGTCACACCGGTGATTCCCTCCAAACAAAACCAAGACCGTGACGCGCGGCTGGTCGACTTCGACCGCGAGGCGTACCGTCGTCGCAACATCATTGAGCGACTCATCGGCTGGCTTAAGGAAAACCGCCGCATCCTCTCGCGATTCGAGAAGACAGCCAAGAACTTCGGCGGCATGATCACTCTGGCCTTCATCAGACAGTTTGAAATAAGAAGGCCGCGATCGAAGTCATTCGATCGCGGCCCGTTTTAGTTTGCGATATAGCGTGCATCCCTAACCAAACCCCGGGCAGCGCCGGGGCTGATCAGCCACAGTGATTGCTAACTGGGGCGATAGGCGATGACGGTGAGATCATCGGGTTTGCTGGGAGCGCCCTCCGTCTGTTTTGCCATGCGCTCCTGAGCGATGTCGATGAGCGCGCCAACTGCTTCTTCCAACGGCCCGCGACGGACCGTTTCGACGATCTCATCCGGCAGCAGGTTGTCGAACAGGCCGTCGCTGGCGATGAGCAGCGTATCCCGGGGCGCCATTTCGAGCGGCGGGCCGATTTCAATCCGCATTTGATCGGAGCCGATCACGTTGGAAATGACGTGCCGCGACTCGTGGTGAATTGCGTCTTCTTCCTTCATCAGCCCGGCTTCGACGGCGTAGCCGATGGGCGAGTGCGGGATCGTCTGTAGCTTCAATTTGCCGCGCTGGCCGGTGACCAAGATGGCCGAATCGCCGACATGGTATGGCCGAATCGTACGATCCTGGATTTCTACCAGCGCCATGGTCGTGGCTGCCCCGGTACCAAGCTGACGGACCGATTGGTTGGCGGCTTCGATGCCATTGAGAATCGCAGACCGCAACTCCACCGGCTCGTCGATGGGGCCGCTGGTCGGAACGACCTCTTGGAGTGATTTCTGCAGCGACTCGGCCGCGAGTCGGCTGGCTCGTTCGCCGCCGGCGTGGCCGCCCAGGCCGTCGGCAACGGCCAGAACTCCGCTTGTGAGGCTGACCGGCCACAGGGCGGCGACGTCTTCGTTGGCGGTCTCTTTCTGCGGCGATCGCGTGGTAAATACGGCCACGCTGCCTCCGAGGAAGTTAAACGACGCCACATCGGTCATCTGGGCTTCGAACAGCGTAGCTCCCAGCGTTCGCTCGCGATGCGAACGGCGGCGGTGCCTGACGACCGCGTGGGGAGTGGCAAGCTGTGCTTCCAGGGGCATCAGGGTGCCAGTGCTCATCGGACTGAACCGTCGGTTGAATCGTTATACAGCGCGCTTGCCGCGGGAACTGGCAAGGCGGAACTCTGGCGGTAGGCGTCCGAGCCAGGTCGAAGACAAAGGTTGAATGCAGGTCGCAGCGGTGAAGGTCACAGCCGGCAACTCAAAACCTACTGCATAATAGGGGAAAAACGGGGGGAAACCAATAAAAATCGTGGGAAGGTGCGCCGCTAGCGATACGGGTGAATTGGACGTAAGTCTCTAGCCCGCAATATCTTAAGCGACATTATGGAATTCTGCGCTTAACGCGTGCCGCCGGCGAAAATCGCCCAAATCGGGGCCGTTTATACCGATTTCGCCCGCAATGCAGCCGTTCTGTGGGATAGCTCAGCACGCCAGGCGATGAGCTAAGTCGAAGAGCGTGACAAGGTCGAGCGCGTTGTGGTAAAGCACGACATCGATTTCGCGCTCGAAGCCGGTACGCACGTAATCGGCATACACGCTGGGAATCGCATGGCCGGGAATGTCGTCGGCACGAGTACGGCGGCAGACATGCAGCTCGAGCGTCTGCAGCCGGCAGTTCGGCAGGCGACCTTTATAGCGGCGGCGAGAATGGTGGAGGATGTCGACGTGCATTTTGGCAGGTTGGGCACCACCCACTAGCTGTGATTCGGTGTTCCAAGTACTCGTGGGCTGTGCCCACCCTACGTCGGGAATCGGCAGGCGGTGCCGGATGCTGCGTTCCACCACCATCGGCCAGTCGAAACTCTTACCGTTGAAGGTGAGCAGCACGTCGTGGTTGGCCACGATTTGCCAGAGCGACCACAAGACGGCCGCCTCTTCAGCGTAGTTGCGGGCGAAGAGTAATTCGACTGTAGGGCAACCGTCGATATTTCGCAGCAGGCCGCTAAGGAACAATGCTGAACCTGCGAGGCCGCAGGTTTCCAGGTCGAGCGCAAGCGCTCGGTCGGGCAGAGCGGTAATAAACGCGGCGAATTCCGGGTGCAGCACGAGCGACGGTTCAACCGCGGCGGTGGCGGCGGCGAGTTGTTGCCGCAGGAATTCCTGCCGGGCGGCGACAAGTTTGGCGCCATCCTGCCAAAGCCGGTCGATCGGCACCGTGATTTGCCAATGCTGGCCGAAGGGCGTTTCTACGCAGCTGCCGCTGCGCAGAAGCCCGGCTATCGGGGCTGAACCATTTGGAGGCTGTTGTTTTAATTGCGAAGGTTGCTCGCCCGAGTTGGGGCGAAGTGTGCGCAGCGCGGCGACGAGCACGTTCTCAGCAACTGGCCTAACCGGCGGGTTGGCCGGAGGGCGTTCGCGCGGCGGCGATGGCAGCGGACCGCGGTTCAGCGCTTCTAAGCGGGCACGTAGCGTATCGTGGCTCATCGCTCGCCAACCTTGGCAACGAGAAATTCAGCGCATTAAACCACCGTCGGACCACGATGATCCACAACGTGCGCAGCGGCCGACCTGGCTGTTTGCATTCAATGTCGGAGAGACTGCCACTACGAGACACGAATCACGAACCTGAGTCAATCGCAATGGAGAAATCGAAGTTCACCGAATCTGTTCGGCGCGGCGAGCCAGTCAGCAATTCTAGCAGTCGAATTGTGGCGGCTTTGCTGGGCATGGGGTGGCCGCGATCGATATCGGGGTCGCTATGAATAGCCGGCCGCAGGTTCGGCAGGCCAACGCAACTGGGGCAACCATCTTCGCAGGGGCAATCGCGGACCATTTCGAGGCAGATAGCGAGCAGTTGGCTCATGTTGGCGAAGCCGCGTTCGCTGTAGCCGAGGCCGCCGGGGTAGCGATCGTAGAGGATCACCGCGGTGCGGCCAAGGTTCTTGCTGTCGACCACACCGCCGAGATCGCGGCTGTCGCACATCGCGACGAGCGGCAGCGCAACAACGGCCAGATTGCGGAGGCCGACCACGCCTTCGCTCGGACGCATGCCGGCGGCCTTCATTTCCGCACGGGTGGCGTCATCCGGCGCGAGCCATACGCCGGCCGTTTGCAGGTTCTGAGCCGGGATATCGACCGGGCCGAGGCCGATGTTCTCGCGGGTGGCAAATTTGATTTTCTTGAACGCAACGGTTTGCCACGCCACATCAACCTCACCGTAACCGAGCACTGCCCGCGGGAAGTGTTCATCGATTTCTCGCTGACTCGTGATGCGCACGTTGCTTTCCAGCACGGCTTGTGTGTAGTAGTCGGTCTCGCGGCGTTCGACATACGCCACCTTGCCAACGAGATCGAGTTCGCGCACGAGATACGTTTCGCCGTTGTGAAGATAGATGGCCTCAGGATAGACGAGCTCCGGCGCGCTGATGGCGTCGACGTTGGCGATGACCGTGGGATCCTTCGCCGGGGTGGCTGGGGTCGAGCGGAGCGAGCCCCCAGTGCGCGGCAAAATGTGTTCATCGATCAGCAGGATGCTGAACGTATTGTCGCTCATATGGCGCAGGCTGACGCCGATCGCCGGGTTTTGACCGCCGGCGAAGTAGTATTGCTCCTTCACGTTCGTGATGACGCCCTGATCGTTGAGCGCGCCGGCAATCGGCGGCGCCAGCGGACCGAAACGATCGATGTCGCCTTCCGGTTTGAGCGGCAGTTCAAACGCCGCGGCCGGCAGATGCTTCGCGAGCACGTACGGATTGTCGGGGTCGACCACGGCGTGCTCCGGCGATTGGGCGAAGAAGTACTCGGGGTGCCGCAGCAGATACTGGTCGACCGGGTCGTTGCCCGCCAGCAGCACGGCGAGGCTTTCATCATGTCGACGGCCGCTGCGGCCCGCTTGCTGCCAACTGCTGGCGATCGTGCCCGGGTAGTTCACCAGCAAGGCAACATCGAGCGTGCCGATATCGATGCCGAGTTCAAGCGCGTTCGTGGCGGCAACGCCACGGAGGTTGCCGCTGAACAAGTCTTGCTCGATTTGGCGGCGCTCGTTGGGCAAGTAGCCGCCGCGGTATGCGCGTACTTTGTCGGCTAGCGGCGAGTGCTCAGCGGCAAGTTCTTCGCGGGCGTAGCGATGAATCAACTCGGCCGCCTGGCGCGTACGCGTGAAAGCAAGGGCCTGGCCGCCGGCTTTCAATGCCGCGACGAGCCAGAGCACGGCGTCGTCGTTCGCGCTGCGGCGGGCGAGCGAATCGGTGCCGAGCGGCGACGGGTTCCACAAGGCAAAATATTTGCGGCCCCGTGGCGAGCCATCGTCGTCGATCACCCTAATCTCGCGGCCCAGGAGTTTTGATGTGAGCTCGCCCGGATTGGCGATCGTGGCGCTCGCGGCGAGGAAGGTGGGGCTCGAGCCGTAGTGCTCGCACACGCGCATCAGTCGACGCAATACTGCCGACACATGGGCGCCAAGGATGCCGCGATAGGTGTGGACCTCGTCGATAACGACATACTGCAAATCGGAAAAGAACGCGGCCCACTTGGGGTGATACGGCAGCACGGCCGCATGCAGCATGTCGGGGTTCGAAAGCACGAGGTTTGCCTCGCCGCGAATGCGCCGGCGTTGGGCTGTCGGCGTATCTCCGTCGTACACGCCGGGGCGAACCGCGCGGGCGACCTCAGGGTCGCTCGCAACGAGTTCGAGCAAGCCTTTCAATTGATCTTGCGCGAGCGCCTTCGTGGGGAATAGATAGAGCGCTCGGCCACCGCGCGAAACGGCTGCTTCGAGAATCGGCAGGTTATAGCACAGCGTTTTGCCGCTGGCGGTGCCCGTGACCACGACAAAATCCTGTCGTGCGCGTGCCGCTTCTAATGCCGCAACCTGGTGGCAGTAAAGTTCCTCGATTCCGCGCGCGGCAAGAAGTCGGGCTACTGCGGCCGGTAGCGGCGTTTCTGGCGTGGCGAAGCGGCCGGCCCGTTCCGGCAGGACCTCGACGTGCTGAAGCTGACCGCCGTAATCGCGCCGCGATTGAATCTGCTCTAACAGTGCCGAAACATCCATGCTGGCCTCCCTGCCGGGCGTGGACTGGCCGCGGCATCATTTGTAGTAAACAGGCGTTTACTATAACGGCGGCAACTCCACTGCGGCAAGAGAGGCGACCGGCGACCGTCGCGGCGAGTTTGCCGAATATCGGGCTGCGGCAATGTCGTGAACCTGTCAGGCCTCGGCCGCGTAAGCTTAAGCATTGCCCCGCGGGTTTCTGACGGTATGTCGTTTTGTTGCCGGGTTTTCTGGTCGATTCTAGAATTCAGGTACAGCAAGTGCCGTGTAACTGGCTGGGGGATGCGGAACTTACCCCTGCCAAATGAGAGGAGCCCGCCGATGTTGGCACTGAGAACTTTGCTCGCCTCAGCGAGCGTCATCGGGATATTCGCGGCCAGCACGGTGTGGGGCCAATCGAGCGCCGGCTTGGGAACGACGCTCAATCGGCCGAACTCGTTGTCGCGGAATAATTATGCTTCCGGCATGAACAGCACACGCGTCGGCGGGCTGTACGGAAGTGGCGGTTCATTGCGCAGCAAGCCTTTTGCTGCGTACACCCCACAAGAACCGGTGAGTCCGTATTTGAACTTGTTCCGTGTCGATTTGAACGGCACAAATCAGTTCAATTACAGCACGCTGGTACGACCGCAGTTGCAGCAACAGCAGACCAACGAGCAATTGGAGCGGCAGAACCTCCAGAACGCGCGGCGCTTGCAAGCGATCGCGGCCCAGCCAACGTCCAATCCCGAAGGTGCTAAGGATCAGTATCCGACCGGGCACCAGACCGTTTTCAATTACATGGGGCACTACTTCCCGCAGCCCCAGCATAGGCAAAAGAAGCAAGCTGGGCAGCAGTAGCAGTGCCGAAGTTGCGGATTCTAATGGGTCGGTAGCAGTGCCAGCGAGTTCGCGCTGCGCACCTCCCAAATATTTAGAAATCGCTCAAGTTCTCTTGAGTTCCAGCCGAGTCGCCTTGCCTCGGGCGGCCGCGTTTTGCTAAAACCCTCCCGCTTATCTACTTTTTCGCCATCTTTTCTGATTGCGGCGGGACTGCTCCGGCGTTGAATCGTTTGCATGTTCGCTCGTTTCGCGGGCGATGACTAACGCCGAGAAATTGCCGGCCTCGCCGCGATGTGATCGACAGGAACACGCCATGTCGAACGCGAACGCATTGTGGTTGCGTCGTTGTGCTTCGATACTATTCGGTCTAGCCGTATGCGGCTGTGCCGACGGCCTATTCGCGCAAGCGAACCAATGGCAAGCCAGCCAACCTCGCCAACTGTCGCCGATGGCCGGTGCCGCGGCTGCACCTGGAATGGGAAATGGCGGCGAGCAACCTCCGGCCGGGCGACGAGCCCCGCTCGCGAGACTCATTGAAAACCCAGATCAAACCGAGGGCGCTCCGCCTTATGCGCTCACCGATCAAACGGGCACCGTACAGCGTTACGTGGAACCAGTGCCGGGCGTGAACCTGGCTGCACACGTCGGGCAAATCGTCGCAGTTCGGAGTGACACTGGTCCAACGCTGCTAGCTACCCAACTGGATCTGCCGCGCGAGACGTTGTACCCGATGATCGGCCAAATGGGCGGCGATCCCGACACCATGATGCCCGCTCGCGCCAGTCTGCCGCGTCGCCCGATGCGACGCTACGGGGTCGAGCAGACGCAGTATGTCGACGACGATGACTCCACGGTGCAACTGCTGCCGGAGGACGTGCCGATGTCCGGCGGCACGCCGCAGCTCGAAATGCTTGGCCACCGCGGTCAGTTCGGCGCTTACCCAGGACCGGGCATGCCAGAGGGCCTGTATGGCCCAGGCTGCGATCCGCAATTTTGCGATCCGACGCAATGCGGCCCTGGCATGATGCCGCCGTACGGCGGTGGGCCAATGCCATTTCCGCAATGCGACGGCTGCCAGGATGGCTATGGCAATTCCAGTTGCGAAATGCAAAACACGAACTCGCAGCAGATGTGCTTTTATGCCGACGTCGACTTCATGTTCATGCGGACGCGGGTTTCCGAAGACGTCGTCGGTAAGTTGTCGGAAACGTATGAGTTCTCGCCGCGATTTGTCCTGGGGGTGCAGAATGTCGGCCCAGCCAGCGGGCGCATTCGCTATTGGCACTACGGCCGAAATACGAACGTGCTCGGCGACGGCTCGGTGCGGTTCGAGTTCGATGTGCTCGATCTTGAAGCCGTGCACTATATCGGCGGCAAACGCTCGGAAGTAGCGTTGGCGGCCGGCATTCGCCTCGCCAATTTGGAACTTCGCGATACGGCAGATTTGAAGTCGTATAGCGATATGATCGGTCTCACGATGGCAGCCGACGGCCTCACGAAATGCCACACCTTTTCCAGCGGCGGCTATATCGGTTGGGCGTACGGCGGCCGGCTATCGCTCCTGGGCGGCGACTGGGGTGGCGATGAAGACAGCCTCTTCATCGATCGCGGCGTGCACGATGACAACCTGCTTGTAACCGAGCTGTACGCGGGCGTCGAAGCCGGCCGCCGTTTCGGGAACTTCGACTTCAACGCCCGAGCCGTGTTTGAAATCCAGAACTGGCGGAGCGACGTGCTGGCGCAGAACGCCGCGCTCGAGTCGGTGGGCTTCTTGGGCCCGGGTCTGCAGGTCGAGGCGGCCTTCTAAAAAAGCCTCCGGTCTGCCGTTTCGCGTGCAGCGGGCGTGCATGCCCGTCGATCGGCCCACGTACTTTGCACGCCAGTCACGCTGACTTGTTTCATTGCGGGACGGTTGCAGCGAATGAACGGAAAAGTCCGACAGGACAGCTAGAGAAATTGCGAATTCCGGTGCACGGTCTGGTCGCCGATTCGTCGCAGCTTCTCTTTTGGACCTAGATTTGTAGTTGGATAGGCATTGCTGAAACAACGCGTGCGCTGGCACCGTGCAACGCACTGCACGATCCAAATTCAAAACCTTTTCCACGCTCGTCTGCCCGCGGATCTCCGCGTCCCGCCGCTGATTTTGCCCGACTCGACCGTGCCCGCTCGGTACGCCGGTCCAGCTCTTCTGTAAACGCCTACTGAAGGAGTGGATGATGAATCGCCCACTTTGGATGCGCCTTGGTGTTGCGCCATTGGCTGTACTTGCAGCCTTTGCCGTCGCTAATTCGTTGCGTGCCGAGTCATCGCGCGTGGTGCTCGTGGAAGAGCACTGGGAGCTGCGTATTGCGCAACCCGACTTTGATCGCAGTGCTCCCCAGATAACGATGGTCATGTCGCCCACGGGGAACCTCGGCGACATCCACTTTCTGTTCACGTTGAATCACGGTTCAGCACCGGAATACGCACCAGGTGGGCTGCAGGTACAACATTGGAACGGCGAGGAATTTGTAACCGCGCGCACGGTACAAGAAAGTGTAACGCTCGACCACGAAGAAGAGGTCATTCATTGGACCCAGCGCTTATGGCTGCAAGATGGTCAACTCAAATTTCAGATTCGCGAGGGAGAATCGCAAACCTGGGGTAATTTCGGCGGCGACGGCTTGACGCTCAACCTCAGCACTTCGCAGACCGCGCTCAATAGTTATCGGCCAAGCGTGTCACTTACCGAATCGCAGGTGAATTATGCCGAGAACCGCGTGGCATCATTGACGCTCACCAAGCTCGTGTGGGTAACCGTCGACGGACAGGTTCATGAACAGAACGCGCCGATACCAATTGATATCAGCCTGGAAGAGTAACTCAACCTAACGCGACGCGGCATTTGCGCCGTAAGGGCAACTTGGTTGTTGGCCCCCGAGCAGGAGCGAAGCCATGAATCGAATCATCAAACTACAACAGCCCCGCCACGGCACGATCACGATCCTGGCCGCCATCATGTCCATCGTGCTGGTCGGGATGGTTGCGTTCTGCGTTGACCTGGGATATGTGCTCTCGGCCAAGGAAGAGCTGCAGCGGTCGACCGATTCAGCGGCATTAGCGGCTTGCTGGGAGTTCGGTCAGAAATTATCAAAGGGCAACACGACGACGGCGGCTGGCGATTATGCGCGTGTCACCGCGGCGCAGTACGCCACATTGAATCGCGTTACCGGCAACCCCATGACGATCGACGCCAATACAAGCAACGATCCGAATGGCGACGTGGTGTTCGGTTACGTGGCCGATTTCAAAGACTCGCAAAGTCCGTTTCAGACGAGCAATCCAGCGCGGTTCAATGCCGTCAAAGTGCGACTGCGAAAGTGCCCGTCTGCGAACGGTGAAGTGCCCTATTTCTTTGCCCGCGTTTTCGGTTTGGAAGGCCAATCGCTGTCGACCGAGGCGGTGGCTGGTTTAATTCGAGACGTTAAGGGATTCAAGGCGCCTTCCGACGGCGGCACGCTCGGCATCCTGCCGTACGCGCTCGACCTGCAAACTTGGACCAGTTTCGTCGCGAACAGCGGCGCCGACAACTATAAGTGGAATCCCACCACGAAGGCCATTACCGCTGGTTCTGACGGGCTGGTCGAAGTGAACCTGTTTCCGCAGGGGACCGGTTCACCTGGCAATCGCGGCACCGTCGATATCGGCAGCAGCAACAACAGCACAGCCGATATCGCGCGGCAAATTCTCCACGGCATCTCGGCTTCCGACCTCGCCGCACTGGGCAAACCGCTGGAGTTCGACGCGACCGGCAAGCTGATTCTCAATGGCGACACTGGCATCAGCGCCGGCGTGAAAGATGAATTGGACTCGATCAAAGGTCAGCCGCGGATCATCCCTATCTTCTCGAGCGTCAGCGGCAACGGCAACAACGCCCAGTACACAATCGTCAAATGGCAAGGCATTCGGATCATGAATGTCAAGCTTACCGGCTCCATGTCGCAGAAGAATGTCATGATTCAAGTGGCGCCGGCGATGACAAAAGGCGTTGTGCCCGCAACCGCGATAGGCTCCAGCAGCTCGGTATTCTCGCCAGTGGTTTTGGTGAGGTAACTGGCAGTAACCCCTCGCCATTTGTAAACGTCAACGACGAACTCCGTGGGCGAACCATGAACTGTGCCGCAAAATACCATCGGGCGAGCGTACACCGGCGGGTGTTGCGCCGCGGCGCAGCCGTCACCGAGTTTGCGATCGTGGCGCCAATATTCTTCCTGATGGTTATTGGCTTCGTCGAATTCGGCCGAGCGCTCATGGTGCAACAAGTGCTGATTAACGCCTCGCGCGTTGGCGCTCGCATGGCCAGCACCACCGGGGCCACGACAACATCGGTGCAAGGCGCGGTGCAGAATTATGCAACGAGCGTCGCCGTACCGGGTGTGAACGTCGTCGTATCGCCAAATCCCGCGACTGCCAATGCGGGCGCCGTAATCACGGTCACCGCCAGCGTTCCATTCGACAATGTGAGCTGGATGAGTTCCCCGTGGTTCCTGGGCGGGCGGACATTGTCCGCCAATTCGCAAATGCGGAAAGAAGGGTTCGAATAGGTTAAGCCCACAACAGCTGCTCGTGTCTTTTCAACGAGCACCTCGAGGCCGCCGGCCTGACCCCCCGGCGGCCTTCTTTCGTTTTAAGCGGTACGTATGCCCTCTTCCGCACTAGTGCCACTCTGTCCTGTCGCTCTCCTGCTCGCCGGCCGGCGCACCCGCTGTGCCGCAAGTGGCAGGAACCCGGCGTGCCCGCCACCGGTGGACCTACAAATGGCAAAGGCGCCGCCAATCAAAGCTCCTCGGGCCGCGGCTTCATAAGGAGCACAATCCGTACATCAGGCAGAACCCTTCGTGCCGAGCGCGTGCCATGTCTGACTCAGCGGCCTGACGTGCTCCCAGACGCCCGTCGTTTTTGTCCAGGCTGCCGATAAATATGGAATCGGGGCGTGCCCCCGCGTAAAATTGAGTTAGTGGGCCGCTTTGGCGGCCGGCAGGGCACGTGTGGGAGCATGTCCATGAGCCAATATCTTCTTCGCCGTTCTATTGTCGCTGGTATCGCTGTTGTCACCTTGAGCTTAATGGCCTTGAGCGCTCTGGCTCAGAATGTGATGACCAAAGCGCCGCGCGCGAGTTCGGTCAGCACGCTGCCCCCAGTGTTCTCCAACCTGTCGAGCTACACCGGCCGCTCGGCTTCTTCGATTCAGCAATCGTACACCAATTCTATGGCGAGCATGTCGAGTTCCGCCTCAATGCCGCGCGCCGCTCGCTTCGGCAACACTTCATCGCTCGCGAGTAAGCCATTTTCGGCATACACCTCGCAACCTACGGTCAGTCCTTATCTGAATCTGTTCCGCGTGGATTTGAATGGGAACAACGACTTCAATTACAGCACGCTGGTGCGCCCGCAACTGCAGCAGCAGCAAGTAAACCAGCAACTGGAACGGCAGAACCTGCAAAACGCGCGACGATTGCAGGCGATCGCGGCACAGCCGGATTTCAATCCGCAGGGTTCGAAAGACGAGTACCCGACGGGCCATCAGACTGTGTTTAACTACATGGGTCATTACTATCCGACGACCCGGCCGACGAAACAGCGTTCGCAATAGTCGGCTGACGCTTGCCGAACGGCTTTCGAGCGATTCTAACAACAGCACTGCATTGTGCCCGTGCCTATCAAGCAGGCCCTTCTTGTTAGGAGCCGAAGATGATGCCCGACCGTCGTGCGTTCTTAATCTCCTCATTGTCGGCCGGGGCGGCGTTGGCAGGACGATCGTGCGGTGGAATTGAGCCCGTCGTCCGCACAGCTGGCGCGCACTTCAAGTTCAGCTTGGCGGCGTACAGTTATCGCGAGTTGCTCCAGGCGAAACAGTCGCCACTGCCGATCGAGGCCTTCATTCACGACTGCGCTGCTTTCGGGCTCGATGGCACCGAGCTGACTTCGTATTACTTGAAGCAAGACGCGCCGGCGGAGTACTTTCGGCAGCTAAAAGCGACGGCCTTCAAGAGCGGGCTTGATGTTTCCGGCACGGCGGTCGGCAATGACTTCTGCCATCCAGCCGGGCCGCGGCGAAATACAGAAATCGCGCATGTAAAACGCTGGATCGAGTATGCCGACCAAATGGATGCGCCGGTAATCCGAATTTTCTCCGGCAGTGCAAAGCCTGGGCAAAACGTGGAAGATGCCCAACAGCTCGCGATCGAAGCCATCGAAGACTGCTGCGAACATGCCGCCAAGTATGGCGTATTCCTTGCGCTGGAAAACCACGGCGGGCTAACCGCGAAAGTCGACGAAATGTTGAAAATCGTTCGAGCCGTGAAGAGCCCGTGGTTCGGCGTCAACTTGGACACCGGCAACTTTCACAGCGCCGATGTCTACGGCGAACTCGCCAAAATCGCACCGTACTCGATCAACGTTCAGGTAAAGGTGGCGGTCCAACCAACTGGGAGCGCAAAGCAACCCAGCGACTTCGGCCGCCTGGCGCAAATTCTGCGATCAGTCGGCTATCGAGGCTACGTTGTGCTTGAATTCGAGGAATCTGGAGATCCGCGGCAGGAATGCCGCAAATTCATCGACCAGATTCGCGCTGCGTTCGTGTGAACCTCGCCGACCGCTGACCGGAACCGTGAAATTCCATTGTGTCGCAAGGCGGCGACTTCAGTTTCCCAGCGTAGCGGCGCCCGCCAAACTGGCGTTCTTACGCATAAACGCATCTAGCTCTGGCAGAAGTCGCGAGATCTCGTTGAACGCATTGTTGAGCGGCGCTTCGAAGGCGGTCACATCACCACTACGTGCAAGCTGCTCCACCTTGAGGATGGCATCAAACGCCGGTTCTGCCGACAATGTGCCGACCGGCGACTTGATCGCATGAGCCGCCGTTGCCAAAGCGAGAAGATCTTGATTGGCGACCGCAGTGCGAATTGCTGCCAGCCGCTCTTCCAAATTGCTTTGAAAGATCTCGACCAGTTCGCCCAGCAGCTCGCGTTCACCATCGAGTATCTGCAGCGCGCGATCGATATCGAAAGCAGGCAGCGCCGAAACCGCAAGATGTTCGGCACGCCCCTGGAGTGAAGCGCTCACGGCGCCGCACACCCCGCGAGTTTCGCTTCGTTGAATCGGTTTCGAAATATAGTCGTCCATACTCGCCTCCCAACAGCGTTCCCGATCAACCGGTCGCCTGGTATGAAATCGGCGAGTTGTTTTGGCCGCTGCGCATTGTTGGCTGTGCTTCGTATCGAAAATATCTAGCAGCGCTGCCGTTCATCGGGAGCCTCAGCGCCTTGCCTGATATCAGGTCCTGGCCATCACGCAATCCGGCTCGTGCCGTTTCATATCCGACAGTTGCCGCAGCGTGCGCCACCAGCGATTTGTGTTATCGTATGCCAACCGGACCGCCTCGATGATCGGCTGAATATCGTTAATCGGTTTGAACAAACACGCCAGCGCGCCGCGACGCATGGCCATAAGTGCCGTCGCCTGTGAAACCAGACCGGTCAGCACGATAACGTTGACGCCGCCGTCGCGTCGTTTGATGCTCGTGAGTAGTTCCATACCGTTGATGCCCGGCATGTCGATATCCAGAAGTATCACCCGATAATCGTGCGTGAGGATGACATCCAGCGCGTGGTGCGGGTCGTTCAACTCCGCGGCTTGCAGCCCTTTCTTCTGCAGCATGCGTGTTACCAGACGCGTTACGGCCGGGTCGTCGTCGATATGCAACACCGGGTACGTTGGGTTTTCCATGGTCTGTTCCTTATTGACGAACTGGTTGCGCGAGATCCGTGCTGCGACGGTGAATCAAGATCTTCGCACCGGTCGGCAACGCCGCAGAGTGCCGGACAATGCTTCTTGCCAACGGTCCAGCCGGTCAAGCGACTGATGAACCAGGCTGACCAGCAACTGCTGATCGATTGGTTTCAATAAGTAGTCGGTCACGCCCGCGTCGCCCGCCTCGACAAGGCTCGACGACGTAGAGACCGCTGTGATCAACAATGATTGAACCCAACTGTTGTACTTGCGGGCCGTCTTGATGATCTCCAGTCCGTTCATGACCGGCATATCCAGGTCGGTGATCAAGATATCGACCCAAGCGGTTTCAAAGTGGGCGGCGGCGGCTTTCGGGTCGGTGAATACCTCCAGTTCGTATTCACTTGCCACTCCCTTGCGCAATACGTGGGCCAGAAGCCGAGCTTGTGCGGCGTCGTCTTCGACAACCACAATCTGCGTCTTGGGTAAAGTAGCTGTAATCACGTTCGATTCTCCAAAACAGGTTGCAGTTGTGCGATTCGGTATGCAACGTTCGCGGGCCTCCGCCATGACCGATTCCGGAAGTTTGTCGAGGCCAAGTTGCCGATCGACGTGACCAAGCGACTCCCGCGAGGCCGCGATCAGCTCGTCGAGGCGCAGCACGTCGCTGTTAAGCTGCTTGAGCAACGTCGCCGAAATTGCCGAGCAACCCATCGTCAAAGCGTCGGCCAAGCTGCCGCACAACTTCCCCGCGAGCATTGATGAACGAACGCGAACCGTCCGCGAACGGTCGCTAGCCAAAGATACGCCCGTTGGGGTGACCCAACGATTCACGTGGAAAGTCGTCCGGCCGCCGTGGCCGACCACAAAAAACACCTGACATGAAAGACATGCATGGGTTCAAATAGGGTACTGCAATCCCCGCAGAGAGGGATGTGCCCCATTCCGCAGGTGGCTAGGGATTCGCCTCAATTGTGATGAGGAGACTGCGGCAGCGAATGACGATCGCCGAAACTTGTCGTAACATGGAGAGTAAGAATATCGCCGCAAGCGTTGTTCGTCGTTGTTCACGCTGATCGCTACCCCGATGGCTGTGGGCATCGCCCCTCGATTCCGCCAATTGAGGATAAAGCCACGATGCCGTAGTGGCCAACCTCGTACCAACATGGTGTTGCCACAGACGACAGTTTTTGTCCGGCCGCAATAAGGGGGGCGACCTGAGAGCCACGCGAATATCGTTTAGCCGCATCCAGGGGTTCGACGGTCAATCGGATGAACAGTTTCGTAAAGTGATGCACTACCCCTTATTGAGGGGGTGGATAAAGACTGGTATTTTTAGAAGTGATGGCGGCAGTGCGTTAAGGACGCTGACTGCCATGTTTAGCCAACATGGGTGCTCTGTACGTCCGCGTGGGGCCGGTGACGATGAATTCCCTTGAGAAAAACGCCTCCGCTTCTTGGCCCGTTTCAACCAACGGGGTTGCCGCCGAGATCGAAGCGCTCCGCGAACGGATCGCGCAGCTCGAAGTTGAACTGCGCAGCGCGAAGCAGCGCAATTCCACTGCGCCTCGACCATCGAATACACAGCTCTGGCAACTAATCGACTTGGCGCTGCATGCCATGGTCCTGGTCGACAGGAATGGCCAAATCCTCAAGGTGAATGCGCAAGCGGAAAAGCTGTTCGGCTACCCCGCCGAAGAACTCGTTGGAGAGCTGATCGAAATCCTCGTCCCTGAAGCATTCCGCGATGGGCATCCAGCCCAGCGAGATGGATATTTCGCCGACCCGCAGGTCAAACCGATCGGTATCGGGCGTAACCTGTTCGGCCGCCGTAAGGATGGCACTCAGATCCCGATCGAAATTGGTCTGAGCCCAATTGAAACGGAACAAGGCGCTGCCGTTATCGCTTCGATTCTGGACATCAGCCAGCGGAAGCTCGCCGAGGAGAAGTTTCGCCTCGCCGTCGAGTCATCGCCCAGTGCTGTTATCATGGTCAATGCCGACGGCAATATTGTGTTGGTCAATGTGCAAACCGAGCGGATGTTCGGATATCAGCGTGAGGAGCTCATCGGCCAGCCGGTGGAACTGCTGGTGCCCGATCGGTTTCGCGGCTCGCACCCTATGGAGCGTCAAGATTTCTTCGCAACACCGGCGGCCCGCCCCATGGGCGCGGGGCGCGATTTGCGCGGCCGGCGCCGCGATGGCAGTGAATTCCCCGTCGAAATCGGCCTGACGCCGATCGAAACCGACGACGGCCTCTTGGTCATGAGCGCCATTGTCGACATCACCGAACGCATTCAATCGGAGAAACGTGCCCGACTTCACCTTGCCGAGCTGGCGCACGCCGCCCGCTTGAGCGCGGTTGGTGAGATGTTCTCCGAACTCGCGCACGAGATCAACCAGCCGCTCGGCGCCGCGGCCAACTACACCCGGGCCTGCGTGCGACTGCTCAAGACCGGAGAGCCGCTTTCGACCGACCAACTGCAACAATGGCTTGAGAAAGCGGCTGTGCAGGCCGTGCGAGCGACCGAGATCGTGCAACGCATCGGCTCCTATGTCCGCCGCGGCGGCCCGGTACAGGCCAACCTCGATATCAACGAAGTTATCCAGCACGTCGTGCTCTTGCCCGTTCTCGATGTCTGGGCTGCCGGCATGGTGCACCGCGTGGTTCCCGAGTTGCGACTCGAGCGGGACCTGCCGCCCCTCATGGCTGATCGCGTTCAGATCGAGCAAGTGCTGCTCAACTTAATTCGCAACGCCATGGATGCCATGGCCGAGCTTCCGGCGTCCGACCGCCGCATCGTCATCAAGACCGCGCGGGATGGCGGCTTCATTCGCGTTTCGGTCGCCGACAACGGCAGCGGCTTGTCGCCGGACCATTTAGCCCACGTCTTCACGCCGTTCTTTACCACGAAATCCAATGGCATGGGCCTGGGCCTATCGATTAGCAAATCGATCATCGAAGCGCATTCTGGAACATTGACGGTTCAATCTCAGCGTGGGGTTGGCACCAAATTCACTTTCACACTGCCTACTAGCAAATCAGAGGAACGGTCGTGAGCGACGAACCGGTTGTATTTATTGTCGATGATGATG
Organism: Pirellulales bacterium; assembly: GCA_046349975.1. Lineage (GTDB taxonomy): Bacteria > Planctomycetota > Planctomycetia > Pirellulales > Lacipirellulaceae > JABDGM01. Next base: position 49,354 of record JAXMBH010000020.1, on the reverse strand, counting down.
TCGCCTTCAGCGAATCGCTAAGCGTCCTGGTTTCATCCATGGGACTGAAGACCAAGTGCTTCTTGTCTCCGGTCGAATACTTGGAGCAGTTCAATCCCGATGCCCCCGGCGTGTTGCTGCTCGATGTTCGTATGCCTAAGATGAGCGGGCTCGTGTTGCAGGAAAAACTAGCTGCCATGCCGATCTGCCCATCGATTATTATTCTCACCGGGCACGCCGAAATCCCCACCGCACTGCGCGCCATGCGCCAGGGCGCTGTCGATTTTCTGCAAAAGACGTTCAGCGAGTCGGAATTGTACGATGCCATCCAGCGCGGCCTTGCTCAAGACGCCAAGAACCGCGCCGAGTATCGCAAACGTCAGGAACTCACGGCGCGGTTTGGGCAGCTCAATGAGCCTGAGAAGGAAGTGCTACAGCACGTGCTGCATGGCGTCGCCAACAAGCGCATCGCCTCGTTGCTTGGGATCAGTCGCCGCACGGTGGAAGATCGTCGCGCTCGACTCATGCAGAAGCTCGAAGTCGATTCCCTGGCCGACCTGGTTCGCCTCGCCGTGGAAGCTGGCTCCCATAACGAATCCCCCTGATGGGGGGTATAGTGGCATTGCACGTCCGGGCTGTGGCTTTTTCAAATGTGTGATTTGAAGCCGGGAACTAGTATGCAAATAGAGAACTTACGTACTGCCGTCGCGCCCCTCGGGGCCGCCTCTTTTGCATCGACTGGAATAGCGCGTGGATTTACGGCCGGTTCATATCGTAGATGACGATGCAGATTACCTGGTCTCCTTAACCCAGCTGGTTAACAACCTGGGCTTTCAGACGGTCTGCTACGCCTCGGGCAATGAACTACTCGAGCAGCCGGATGACCGACTGCATGGGTGCCTGATCCTCGACCTGAAAATGCCTCAAATCACGGGCTTTACCGTGCTCGAGGAACTTGCCAAACGCCGTGTCGCGCCGCCGGTCATCGTCCTCACAGGCTATGCCGATGTTCCGGCCGTCGTACGTGCTTATCAAAGTGGCTTGGTCGTCGCCTTTCTGCAAAAGCAGGCGGTCAGCGAAATTGCCATTCTCGAGGCCATTCAGGCCGCGATGGCCAGAGACGATGAGCAGCGCTCGACATTCACAAGGCGAAATGAGCTCGAAGTACGACTCTCGCAACTCACCCAGCCCGAGGTCGAAGTGCTCAACTTGCTCATGAAGGGCGCCGACCACACGCGCATTGCCGAGGCGCTCGATATCAGTCGCCGCACGGTCGAAAACCGCCGCGCCAAAATCATGAAGAAAATCGGCGCGAACAGCTTTCCGGAACTTGTGCGTCTCGTTCTCGATGCCGGTTATCGACCGGAAGCGTAACGCTCGCTGCGTGGCGCCCGAATGGCCGCGGGGACAACCGGCTAAGAGCGTGCGCCAAAACGCGCGAATGGCCTGCAGGATGCCGCCGGGGCGCGACATCGAATCTCCACCAATGAAAAAGACCGCACACGACGCGTGCGGTCCTTTCCAGCTTTCCCTAGCCATCTCGCTGGCCATCGTGGCCTGCGATGATCATTTCTATCGACCTGCCACAGAGACTGCCATAGACATTTGGCAGTCTGGGGTCAATTATCTCAAAGCCACAACTTGACTGTGGCCATTACGGAAACCGCCATGTCGGCTGCATCACTGCAAGCTGTGCCGCATTGAAACACATCCGCAGCAAACGCACGTCGATTTGCTCGTCCTGTCGCACTAGCGCGATCGTCAACCGCACACTGGGAGCCACCCGGCCGCAGACAGCGCCACTGCGGATGGCACTTGCTGGAACTCAACCTGGCACAATCGTCCGGAATTTATCCCACCACTTCGCGCGGTATTGCCGGGTGCACGGCGATGAACACATTGCATGGCGCGTGGGTCACCACGTACGAAACCCAGTCGCTCGCCTCGGGGGAAACACGACGCCACGACGTCGAGGGCGCCGGGACGATAATCACGTCGTAATTCCCTTCGCGGCTCAATTGCACAATCGCCGCTCCCGACTGCGGTTCGCTGGCCAAAACGGTAATCGAGCGGCCTACCTGTTCGGCCCGCTCGCGGTCTTTGGTCAACGCATCGTGACCGTTGATTAATTTGTCTTCGATCGGCATCGCCCGCACCAGGTCCATTGTCACGCCGCCAGAGGTCATGGTGAGCATCCATTCAAACACATCGCTGCTGATCCGCGTGCCATCATGTACGAGCAGGATGCGGCGCACTCCCACGCCTGCGGCACGCAGTTCAGCGACTGTGCGGGCCTGACGCTCGACCGCCTTCGGGATGCGATTGCCGCCGTCGAGGTCAAACGTGAGATCGCGGTCCTTGCCGACCACGTGCACCGTCAGCCCTTGCGGAGTGCCTTCGTGCAAGTGGATCCAGTAGAACGCCAATTGGTCGAGTTGCTCTTCCGCGGTGTAGATGTTCGAGGCGCCAACCAGCACTTCTTGGCAGGGCAAATCCTTGGCCGTGTGCAGCACGGCATGCAATGCGTTGTTCGTTGGCACCAACAGCGGTGTCACTGTTTTGCCCAATCGCTCGGCATGATTCACTACTGCCGTGAGTAACTGCTGATCGTAGTGGTCCATGCCCTGCCCTGTCGGCAGCCCGGCGCCTTGTGGTTCGACCTTCGCGGTCATGACGACGACGTCCGTTGTTTGCGGATCGGTATCGGCAAGGGCCTTGTCGAGCATGAACAAGTTATTCGGCGATCGAATCGCCACCAATTTGCAGTACGGCCGCGTGAGCCCCAGGTCGGCCTTCGTCACGCGCATCACCATCTCGCGATTGAATTGCTCCACGTGCTCATGATGATCCGTGCCGCGGCGCTTGCGGTGCACGTACTCAGTAATCGTGAAGACTGCCAGAAAACCACCGGCGAAGCAAATGCCGCTCGTCGTCGCCACCGGCTTCGTGAACAGGTTCGCAAGCGCTGACAGAATCATTGTGAGGAACACGAGCCCCAAGCCAATCGGCAAGTAGATATCCTTGTATCGAATGTTGAGCGGCACGACGAACTCGCGCGGCCCGCGCCGCTTGAATCGCAGCACGACCATCGACAGCGTGTTGAACACGAAGCTCCAGACCACGCCAAAAGCGTACGCTTCGCCGAGCAAAATCACGTCGCCGCGGCTGGCCAAAATCGTCAGCAGTTGCAGCCCCGCGATCAAATACAACAGCCGATAGCTCGTTCCATACTTCGGATGCGGCTTCAAAAACCAATCGGGCAGCACGCCGTCTTCCGCCACGCGGCTGAGCACGCCGTTCGACCCGACGATCGATGTATTCACCGCACCGGACAGAATCAAGAAACCGACGACCACCACGAACGCGTTGAGCAGCAGGAGTAGCCATACCGGGCCGACCATGTGCATCGCTAGGCCGCCCATCCAGTTGTCGTAATAAGTGGTCAATCGTTCCTTGTCGGGAATCAGCAGCATCGCCAGAAAATTCATACTGCCAGTCAGTAGCAGGCTGTAAGCGAACACGATGAAGCCGACCTTCTTGAAATTCGGCAACTTTGGAGACTCGACCTCCCGGTACACTTGTGCCAGCGTTTCCTCACCGCTGAGTGCGAGAATAGAATGCCCGAACGCAATGATAATGCCCACCACGCCCACCAGGCTGAGCCAACTTTGTGGCGCACGGATCGGCTCTGAAATCGATGGCACTTTGCCGAGAATTCCCAGTGGGTCTTGTTGCTTACCCGTGACAGGGTCGAGCATCGGCCGCACTTGTCCCGAGTCGTCGACTTCCACCTTCTTCTGCAGGTCGGGCTTCCAACTCGGCAAATCGTTTGTGGCGCCTTTCACGCCGAGCGTCACACCGCTCCAGGCGAGCATGATCACTCCCATGATCGTCGTCGCGATCATGATCCGGAGCGCTTTGCCGCTCGATTCGTGTATGCCGAGCAGATTCTGTTTGAGAAAGTACACCGTGACCGTGCACGCGATCGCGACCGAACCCCACGATTTGATTGCGTCTCGCACCGAAGAATCAATCGGATGCCCGCTGACGTGCCCAATCGTTTCCAGTATAAGGCCGATAATATACTGCCCAGCCGACACGCCGCTGATCGGCCCGGTGAGCACATAGTCGAACAGCAACGCCGAGACAGCCGCTTTCGCCCAGAAGCCGCCGAGCGCCTCCTTCACGATGCGATACACACCGCCGCGCACGAATAGCGCGCAGCTTTCGATGTACACCGCCCGCATTGCATAACCGAACAACAGCACCGCGAGAATGAACCAGGGTGCTGCTTTGCCGATCGCGTTCTCGACGATCGCGCCGATGTAGAACGCCGTGCTCGACATGTCGCACAGCACCACCGCGGCCGTGCGCCAGAACGAGATGAACGTGAACATCACGCTGCTGACGACCACCACTTGTGCAGCGCGACCGACCGACCGACCCGCGGGCTGGCCACCCGATTCCATAGTTTCCATGAACGCGACCTGGGACGCAGAGTCCAGAACAAGCGAAGCGGCGCTTGGCGCTAAACGAAAGAAGCCGCAGCCAGCCTCGCGTGCTAGCGAAGCGATAAATCAAAGCGGGCTACTGTCCCCGTAGCTGCGGCACTCGTTCGGAACAGCGGAAGTGCCTTTCAAATCGGCTCGAGCCACACACTCGAGCAGGCCGACGGGGTTAGCTGACGGGCTAGAGCTTGAAAGTACTCCGACTCGCGACGGCGAATCTGCGCCCCGGCGTTTGCTACTAAGACTGCAGCAAACGCAATGGTTCCCCCGCTGCCGCGCCGCGGCGCGGAATTAGGCTACACAGGTTCAACTATAGCCGTGCCCGGACAGAATACTCAAGGACGGTTTGCAACGCCTGCAGTAAGTTCTTGCCTTGGCGGATCTTGCGACGCGAAAATTTTGGTCTAGGTGCCCCCCGGATGTGCCGCCATAATTGCCGCCACCAGTGACCCGAAAGCGCTGACCCCTTGCCCCGCCGCCCTATGCGCCCACCTTGGAAACACGAATCTGTACGCCACTTCCTGGCCGGCGTCGGCGCTTTGGGAATCGCCATCTACATGCTGCTGTTGCGATGGACGTGCCGCATTCGCTTGCACCATGATCCGCGGCCCGACCTTCGGGCCGCTGGCTCGTCGTATGTGTACTCGGTGCTCCACGCACAACAACTCGCCGCGGCAACGTGCGGCGACCGTGGCACCGCGGCGATGGTGTCTCAGTCGCAGGACGGCACGCTGGTAGCGATTGGCCTCAAATGGGTCGGCATCATCCCGATCCGTGGTTCCAGCCAACGCCGCAAGGGTGATAAAGGTGGGCTGACCGCGCTGCAGAATCTGATCGACCACGTGCGCAGCGGACAACCGGCCTATCTCGCCGTCGATGGCCCGCGCGGCCCCCGAAATCGTGTCCATAAGGGAATCGCCGCGCTCTCCAAGCAATCGGCTGCGCCCGTACTCAACGCTGTTGTCGTCCCGTCGCGGCGGTGGATCATCAAAGGGAGTTGGGATCGCCTCCAAGTGCCGGCCCTATTTTGCCGGATTGAAGTTTACTTCGACGTGCTGCATCCCATTGCGGCAGAATCGATTGAAGATTATCGGCGTCGCATCGAGACATCGCTCAACTCCCTCGAAGTTAAACATGATCCGACCGAAGCAGCCATCGCGGCAAACCCGGCCATTACCGCTGCGGCACGCGAATCGGCGGCTGCGTAACTTCGATCGTTCTAATTGTGTCCAGCAGCCAATGATCTGACTCATCACCCTGTGACCAGGTGGTCGGTCTTGCGTTCGGCAAGTCTTAGAAAAAGATTTGTCATTCATGATCGGCCACAGCCCCGTCAATAAGTAATCAGCTCCCCGAACATCGCACAACCACCGTTTGAAAGCTGTCGGCATTAAACGCTCGAATCGTCTGTCCCGATTTAGCACTACAAGTTGCTGGCCAACGACGTCCACGCGGTCGAGTTCGTGATTTTTCGTCTGGAAGCGGTACGGCAGTTGCGTTTCGTGCCGGCCAACCCGGATCCTAACCGTATCCGCTATCACAAGGACCTCGTATCGTGCCACAACAAATCGCAGTCGATCACAAAGCGCAATTCATCGGTGACAACGACGGTGGCGTTGTGGAACTTCTACAAGACGTCGCCTACAGCCGACTGGGAATTGTGAATGTGATCTTCGTCGGAACTCCGGCGCCGAATGCGAAGGATTGGGTGCTTATCGACGCCGGCGTCACGGGTACGGTCCGCGCGATATTGAGGGGTATTGAGAACAGGTTTGGAAAGGGCGCACGGCCCAATGCGATCGTCCTTACGCATGGTCACTTCGACCACGTTGGGGCACTCAGTGAGCTGGCTGAAGAATGGAATATCCCCATTTATGCGCATGGACTCGAGCAGCCTTATTTGAACGGCAGCCAGAGCTATCCACCCCCCGATCCATCGGTCGGAGGCGGACTGATGTCGACTTTATCGCGATTTTACCCACGCGGCCCCGTCGACGTATCCCGACTGGCTGGCAGTGCTGCCAGCTGATGGACTCGTCCCGACCCTGCCGGGTTGGCAATGGATCCACACACCGGGTCACTCCCCGGGGCATGTTTCGTTGTGGCGAGAATCCGATCGCACACTCATTGCTGGTGATGCGTTTATTACAACAGCTCAGGAATCTGCGTACGCCATCATCCGGCAAGAGCCGGAACTTCATGGGCCGCCCATGTATTACACCACGGATTGGGAAAGTGCACGCGCGTCGGTCGAGCGCCTGGCGAAGCTCGACCCTGAATTGATCATCACCGGCCATGGTCCGCCACTACATGGCGCCGAAATGCGCAGAGCGCTGCACAAACTCGCGAGCGAGTTCGACCGCGTCGCCGTGCCCATCGAAGGGAAATACGTCAAGCGGCCGCCGCTGCCGCGCTGATGAACACACACACACCGGCGCGATTACCGGCAATGTTGACTAGCGTATTCGTTCGCTACGAACTCGCGGCGTTCGTGCTTGAGTTCGCGCGGCATTATCTTTGCAACACGCCGCTTTCTGTGCGACGTCATTCGTTCACGAAGCTTCGTGGCAAAAACCGCTACGCAATCCCACCACAGCCAAAAGTGCGATGTTGCACGATATGTCCTTATTGATGCAGGTTGCGACGCGTGTATCTGTGTTTGCCGCCACTGCGTTCGCATTGTTCGCGCTGGCTGCTAGTGCTTCAGACCGCCCGGAGTTCCGGAACTCCGAACAGGTTGAAGACGGGCAATGGCTTACGCCTTCTAAGGATTACGCGAATACGCGATTTAGCGGTTTGAAGGAGATCACGCCGCAGAACGTGGCAAGTTTGAAAGTCGCGTGGACCTTCTCTACTGGAATCAGCCGTGGGCATGAAGCCGCGCCGCTCGTCGTCGGCAGCACGATGTACATCGTGACTCCCTACCCGAACATTCTGTACGCGCTCGATTTGGGAAACAATGGAGCACTCAAGTGGAAGTATGATCCGAAACCCGAAGCATCTGCTCAAGGAGTTGTTTGCTGTGACGTGATCAACCGTGGCTGCGCATATTGGGAAAACAAGATCGTCTATAACACGCTCGATGCGTATACGGTGGGAGTCGACGCCACGACCGGCCAGGAACTTTGGAAGACGAAACTCGGCGAAGTGCACACCGGCGAGACAATGACCATGGCGCCACTTATCGTCAACGGCATTGCGCTCGTTGGCAACAGTGGCGCCGATTTCGGAGTCCGTGGTTGGCTTGTCGGAATCGATGTCAACAATGGCAAGGAGTTGTGGCGAGCGTACAGCACGGGCCCGATAAGGACGTCCTCATTGGCGATGATTACAAGCCGTTCTATGCGAGCGATCAGGGCCACGACCTGGGCGTAAAAAGTTGGCCGCCCGGCCGCTGGCAGGTGGGCGGCGGACGTGTGTGGGGCTGGGTGTCATACGATCCGCAGCTCGATCTCATCTATTATGGCACATCAAACCCAGCGCCTTGGAATGCGACTATCGCACCGGCGACAACAAATTCACCTCGGGAATTTTCGCGCGATCGCCAAAAACCGGCGCGGCTCGCTGGTTCTATCAATTCAGCCCACATGATTTGTGGGATCACGATGGCATCAACGAGAACGTGCTCCTTGATCTGAAGCTTGACGGCAGCGATCGAAAAGTACTCGTTCAAGTTCAGCGAAACGGATATGTATATGTCGTCGATCGGACGAACGGTGAGGTGCTGTCGGCAACGCCGTTCGTACGAATCACGTCCAGCAAAGGCGTCGATTTGAAAACCGGCCAGCTTATTCGTAACGATGAGAAGAAGCCGCAGCTAGGCAAAGTGTTGCGCGATGTGGCGCCCAGTTCGCCGGGCGGAAAAGACTGGTGCCCGACCGCTTACTCGCCGCGAACCGGACTGCTCTACATTCCGCACATGACGCTCGTGATGGACACCGAGCCGTTGGAAGTGAATTACATCGCAGGGACGCCATATGTTGGCGTGGAGTCCAAGTTTTACGCCGATCCGGTTGATCCTGGCGATGGAAGCCGCGGCGCGCTCACCGCTTGGAATCCAATCGAAAAGAAGCAAGCCTGGCGAATCAAAGAGCGATTTCCAGTGTGGTCCGGAGCGGTTGCGACGGCGGGCGATGTCGTCTTCTACGGCACGATGGAAGGCTGGTTCAAGGCCGTTGATGCCAAGTCCGGTGCAGAGCTTTGGAAGTTCAAAACGAGTTCCGGCATTATCGGTCAGCCAGTGACCTATCGAGGGCCCGACGGAAAGCAGTACGTGGCTATCCTCTCCGGAGTTGGCGGTTGGGCCGGCAAGATCGTGAGCCAGGACCTCGATCGACGCGACCCGACGGCCGGCAAAGGGTTTGTAAACGCCATGAAGGACTTGCCGCAATACACCACAAAGGGCGGCACGCTCTATGTGTTTGCACTGCCGTAACAGTCCAGCAATTGAGCACCTGTTATGCAATCCAGAGATCCATATCCGCGGCTTCATATGGTTCTTGCTGCGGGAGCGATGTTTGTCGCTTCAATGGCGGCGCGCGTAGGTCTCGCTGTTCCGGCGGATGCGAATCGAGTGCTAACCGTCGCTGCGGACCCTAACAACTTACCATTCAGCAACGACCGCGAGGAAGGTTTCGAAAACAAGCTAGCGCGTTTATTCGCCCGCGAACTTCACCTGGAGCTGCGTACAATCTGGCAATCGCAACGCCGCGGCTTTTTCAGCGACACGCTCGGTTCCGATCGCTGCGATGTCGTGATGGGCGTTCCAGCCGGCTTCAAACAATGCCTCACGACCGCGCCGTATTACCGGTCGACGTTTGTGTTCGTATCGCGAGAAGTTGATCAACTGAATATTAATTCTTTCGACGATCCAACTCTCAGGCGGGTGAAAATAGGCGTTAACACCACGGGCGACGGGCAAATGACGCCGCCCGCCAATGCCCTTATCGAGCGAGGCCTTTCTCAGAATCTGGTCAGCTTTAGCCTCTACGGCGACATACGCCGGCAGAACCCGCTGGCGGAAATCATTCGAGCGGTCAGCGACAAGAAGGTCGATGTGGCCGTTGCCTGGGGACCGCTCGCTGGCTACTTCGCCGCGGGGGAATCGCCGCCATTGAAAGTTACTCCGATTGCCGTATCGAGCGATTCCATCCTACCCTTGTCATTTGCGATTTGTGTTGGCGTGCGCAAGGGCGAAGATCTGCTGCGCGACGATATCAATCGCGTTCTGACAACTCAGCAAGAGCGTATCCATCAACTGCTTGACGATTTCCATATACCGCAATTGCCGCTCGACGATGCGCTCCATACGCAGGAGAGCGGACAATGAAATGCGGCTCACAAGCATTGGCAGTGTGCGTCATATCTATCTGCGCTGTCGCCTTGACGGGCTGTCAGCGGGAGTCGCGCGAGTTCCATCCCGCAGCGCCTGAAGTCGATGCCGTTCAATTGACGCGCCTCACCGACTACCAAGCCGGCGCCGATACGAAAGATGACGCCCACGCGTCGGCCGATATCGTCGGACAGAACCCAACCAATTACGGTGACAACGCCTTTTCTGTTGCTGAGGGCAAGCGCCTTTACCAAGCATTTAACTGCTATGGTTGCCACGCGCACGGCGGTGGCGATATGGGGCCCCCGCTGATGGATGACAAATGGATTTACGGCTCGCGGCCCGATCAGGTCTTTTCATCAATTGTCAGCGGTCGTCCAAACGGCATGCCTGCCTTTGGCTTGAAGATTCCGGCGTTCCAAGTTTGGCAATTGGCTGCGTACGTCCGCAGCATGAGCGGGCAAACCGCCAAAGACGCAGCCCCGGGGCGCGACGACGACATGAAGACTAGTCCGCCAGAGAATTCGGCGGAGTCGGCGACCCCTCTCGACTCGGCGCCGCCAGCGACGGAGGCGAAGCAATGAAATTCCCTCTGCTGGGGATTTTGCTAATAGCCACCGAAGTACCAACTGGCAGTTCTTGGTGCAGCGGCGCCCAGTCCTCTCTTGATCCAGCCGGACCACAATCGCAACAGATCAGCAATCTATGGTGGAACTATTTTTACATTTGTGCTGCCGTGTACGGAATCGTGCTTCTAGTGCTGCTGACTGCGCTGGTCTTTCGGGCGACGCATTCACTTTCCGCACCAATCACTCGTCCCTCCACGTTTTGGGAATCGCTTCGTGCTTGGATCGTCGGTGGCTTGCTGACCGCCACCACGACGATCCTGTTCGTGCTATTAATTGGAGATTACGTCGCAGGCCGTGCACTACATCGGCTCAAGTCCGATAGCGCGGTCAAAATCCGTGCTACCGGCCACCAATGGTGGTGGGAGTTTCGCTACGAAGATCCCGAGCCGAGCAACGAGCTCATTACAGCCAACGAAATTCATGTACCTGTCGGGCGACCCGTCGATTTTGAACTTGAATCGACTGACGTAATCCACAGCTTCTGGATTCCGAATCTACTCGGCAAACGTGACATGATCCCCGGGCACAAAACCCACACCATTATGCAAGCCGATCGGCCCGGAACCTTTTGGGGCCAGTGCGCCGAATTTTGCGGCTATCAACATGCGAAAATGCGCTTCGTCGTCGTGGCCGAGCCGGAAGCCGACTTCCAGAAATGGCTGGCTGCCCAACGCCGGCCGGCAGCCGAACCGCAGTCGGAGAGCGAACGCCAAGGTCGCGACATCTTTATGAGCCGCAGTTGTATTATGTGCCACACCATCCAAGGCACGATGGCCGGCGGCATGATCGGCCCGGAGCTCACACACCTCGCGAGCAGGCCGAAATTAGCTGCCGGCAGCCTGCCGAACACCCGCGGTTACCTTGGTGGCTGGATCACGGATCCACAACAAATTAAGCCGGGCGTTCGCATGCCACCGAACGCGCTTGCGCCGGGTGAATTGCAGGCGCTGCTCGATTATTTGCAAAGCCTCAAATAGCTGCCGTCGGGGCAAACGTTGATGTCAGTATCTCAAACAATCTTGGCAAATTCCAACCAGGAGGCAAATGCTGCGCGCGGCCTGCAAGAGGTGGAAATCCGCCAACAACTGGCGGCCACCTGGCAACGCACGCCCGGAATCTTGGGTTGGCTGACAAGCACGAACCACAAAGACATCGGACTGCGGTTTATCGGCACCGCGTTTTGCTTTTTCCTCCTGGCCGGCGTGCTCGCGCTAATCATGCGGCTGCAGCTCGCTGTGCCAGAAAATTCGCTACTCGGGCCCGACCAGTACAACCAAATCTTCACCACTCACGGCACCACAATGATGTTCCTCTTTGCCGTTCCTGTGATGGAAGGATTCGGCCTGTACCTGGTGCCTTTGATGGTGGGCACGCGCAATGTCTCCTTCCCGCGGCTGCTGAATTATTCGTACTATGTCTACTTGATCGCTGGGATGATCCTCTATACCGGCCTGTTTCTTAACGTCGGGCCAGACATGGGCTGGTTCAGCTACGTGCCGCTCGCCGGTCCCGAATTCTCGCCGGGCAAGCGCCCCGACTTGTGGTCGCAAATGGTGACGCTCGTCGAGATCAGTAGCCTTGCCGGCGCGGTCGAAATCATTACGACCGTCTTGAAACAGCGCGCGCCAGGAATGTCGCTCAATCGAATTCCCATGTTCGTGTGGTCGCAGCTGGTGACCTCGTTCATGATTCTCTTTGCCATGCCCGCGGTCATGCTATGCAGCACCATGCTCGCGACCGACCGCATGGCCTACCTCAACACGCATTTCTTCAATCAAGCCGAGGGTGGCGATCCCTTGCTGTGGCAGCACTTGTTTTGGTTCTTCGCGCACCCGGAGGTTTACATCATCTTCCTGCCCGCCACAGGTTTTGTTTCCACAATCCTCGTGACTTTCAGCCGGCGACGCGAATTCGGTTATACGCTCTTAGTCTTGTCGCTCGTGGCCACGGCGTTCATCGGTTTTGGTGTGTGGGTGCATCATATGTTTGTCACCCCGTTGCCCGAGTTGGGCCAAGGCATGTTTACCGCCTCGAGCCTGATGATCACGATTCCCAACGGCGTGCAGATACTCTGTTGGATCGCCACGATCTGTGCCGGGCGGCCTTATCTGAAAACGCCCTTTGGCTGGGTGCTCGGTTTCTTCGGCGTCTTCCTGATCGGCGGCCTGACCGGCGTGATGCTCGCCTCGATGACCATCAATCAGCAAGTGCACGACACGTACTTCGTCGTTGCGCACCTGCACTATGTGCTGATCGGCGGCGCCGTCTTTCCACTGTTTGGCGCCATGTATTATTGGTTTCCCAAATGGTCGGGCCGCATGATGAGCGAAAAGCTGGGCTGGCTTAACCTGTTGCTGATGTTCGTCGGCTTCAATCTCACTTTTTTCCCCATGCACACCCTTGGGTTTCTGGGGATGCCCCGCCGCGTTTACACATATTTGCCGGAAACCGGTTGGGCTGCCAGAAACTTCGCCGCCACGATCGGCGCCAGCACCATGGGTATCGCCGTGCTCCTGTTCCTTGTGAATGTCCTTTGGAGCCGCACGCGCGGAGCAATCGCTGGACCGGATCCGTGGGGCGCGGGGACACTCGAATGGGCGACCTCGTCGCCGCCGCCCAATTACAACTTTCTCTATCCGCCGACAGTACGGAGCCGCTATCCGCTCTGGGAAGATCCGGCCGAAACGCCTGTCGTCACTGGGCTGGCCATCGACGAACGGGAAGTTCTCGTGACTACGACGCACGATGCGCTGCCGCATCACCGCTACCACATGCCGACGGACACGGTTTGGCCATTGATCGCCGCGCTGTGCACTGGCGGCACGATGATCGGCTTCATCTTCCACCCGCTCGCCGCGCCCATCGGCATCGCGGTCATCCTCCTGGTGCTGCTTGTTTGGTTCTGGCCCACTGTCGAGACCAAACCGTTGCATCTCTCCTCGCGTGCACGGACGCTACCGCGTGCCGACGACACGACGACAATCTACGAGGTCTAGCCGTGCGGCGTACACAAGCGATCGACGTTTCTGAACTGCCCGGCATTGCCTTCGACACGCAAGCGCCCATGTGGTGGGGCAACATGCTGATGATGCTCATCGAAACCATGACGGTCGCGTTGTTCGTCACAAGCTATTTTTATCTCTCTCAGAATTTCACTCATTGGCCACCACCCAACTCGGGAAGCATCCCACCGCTGCACACCCCTTTGCCGGACCTGGGTTATGGTAGCTGCGTCGTGGCGCTGTTGGCGTTAGCGACGATTCCGATGGTCTGGGCAGACCGAGCGGCCCATGATATGCGGCCAGTTCCGGTCGTCGTGGGACTATCGCTCGGCACTGCCGCCGGCATCGCTGCCATCATCCTACGCGTCTTTGAGTTTCAATCGCTCCATGTGCGCTGGGATGACAACGCCTACGGTTCGCTCGTCTGGGGGCTACTCAGTCTGCATTTGCTCTACATCATCCTTGAGGTTGGCGAAGCCGCCATCAACGTCGTGTGGATCTTGCTCCACGGCATGGATGAAAAACACGCCGTCGACGCGACTCTTTCAACCGAATACTGGTACTGGACCGTCGCGGTGGCGCTGCTGATCTATGGCGTCATTTATTGGGCGCCGCGTCTAATGAGCTAGCTCGCGAGTGACCGATGGCAAAACCCGAACAACCACAACATGACCGCTCACTCCTGGCGAATACCCTGCTGTGGTCGGCATTCTTCCTCCCGCCTGCGGCATGGGGTTTCCATTTGCAGTTTGTGTACGCTGCGGCCGACCAGGTATGCAAAGGGGGTATGCGCGAACAAATGCTTCACATTGCCTCGACCGCGTGTCTCGTTGCGTCGCTACTCGGGGGAATCGTCGCCTTTTGGCAATGGCTTGCCGCAGGCGCCACTTGGCCCTCCGAACATCGATCGGATTTCATCGCGCGCCAGCGGTTTCTTTCTGCCGAAGCAATGTTGGCCTCGCTACTGTTCGGACTTGTCATTGTCGGCCAATGGTTGGCCGTCCTCCACTTACCGCCCTGCGCGCACTGAGCAAGATGGCGAAAAAACAGCACATGACTTGGCCGAAGCATCTTTGCTGCGCGTTTGCCATTTGCGCAGCGGTTACATCCAATGCGCGCGGCCACGCCGGTGTTGAACATGTTCCCAATTCCGATGCTGTGGATGACAGCGGCTCGCAAGGACTGGTGGTGACCGGCCCCCGCAATTGGCAAGAACTAGCGCGGGCGTGGGAATTCGATCCGCTCGTCGTATTGCCGCTGCTCCTCAGCGGGTATTGGTACTCCCTAGGACTCCTTCGCCTGTGGCGGAGCGCGGGTCGCGGTGGCGGAATTCGCCGCTGGGAAGCAGCAGCGTTTGGCGGCGGCTGGCTCGCGCTCGTGGTCGCGCTCATCTCACCGCTGCACCGCTGGGGCGGCATGCTCTTCTCGGCTCACATGACACAACACGAAGTGCTGATGCTTGTTGTCGCACCGCTGCTGGTCTTAGGCAAACCTCTCATCGGCATCTTGAAAGGCCTGCCTGCCGGCTGGGCACGCGATCTCGTGCACTGGACCAGTGCACGCTGGTGGCGATATGTGTGGCATGCCATTACAAATCCGTTTGCCGCCTGGCTCATTCATGCCGTAATTCTCTGGGCCTGGCATATCCCCTTGCTTTTCGAGGCGACTTTATCAAATGATTTTGCTCACGCGCTCCAGCATTTGAGTTTTTTGCTCTCGGCTCTTCTGTTTTGGTGGGCGGTCATGCAAGGACCGCGCCGCGCATTGAATTTTGGTATCGCCGTCGTGTACATGTTCACGACCGCACTTCACAGCGGCGCGCTCGGCGCATTAATCACGTTTAGCAACACCGTCTGGTATCCGGCCTACCGCGAGACCGCGCCATTCTGGGGATTATCGGCCCTCGAAGATCAGCAGCTCGGCGGCCTCGTCATGTGGATACCGGCATGCACGCTCTACATCATCGCTGGCCTGGCCTTGGTGGTCGGATCGATGCGGGCATCGGACGAACGAGTCCGACGTTGGGAGAAGTCTCCAACAGCGGCCGCTTCAATAAGGAACGTGCCCACGTGAACGCGGTTCGAACAACACTCGCTGTCGCCTTGATCATGCTGGTCACGGGTTGCCAACAATTGTCGGGCAATTACTCGGCAAAGTCGGAAAGCCCAACTAGTCGCGGCAAAGCGGCCATCGCGCACTATGGTTGCGCCGCCTGTCATACCATCCCTGGGATACGCGGCGCAAACGGTCTGGTCGGGCCATCGCTTGATCGCGTCGCGAGTCGCACCTACATCGCCGGTGTGCAAACAAACACTCGCGCCAACATGCTGAAATGGATCAAAAACCCGCCTGGAGTCGACGACAAGACCGCCATGCCAAATCTGCGTGTCACCGACAGCGATGCCAGCGATATCGCGTCATACTTGTACACACTCCGATGACCAACATCACTCGAAAGAAACGACGAAGTCATCGCCGCCTCCAGCTTCGCTGCGCCGCCTTTTCTCTCATCGAACTGCTCGTGGCCATTGCCATCATTGGAACATTCGTCGCGTTGCTCCTGCCGGCCGTCCAAGCCGCTCGCGAGGCCGCGCGGCGCAGCACCTGCGCGAACCACTTGCGGCAACTCGCGATTGCTTCGCAGAACTATCACGCCACGCACGGGCACTTTCCCCCAGGTCGCGGCGATCCACTGCCGAAAGTGTTTTCAACGTTTGCATACTTGCTGCCATTCATTGAAGAACAAACTCTCGCTGACCAGATTCAATTGCAGCTTCCGCCAACCACTTTTAACGTTGGTCCGAAACTCTATGACGGTTCGGGCAACGAGCGCGCTGCCAAGACCTCCATTGCCGTATTGCTTTGTCCCAGCGATGGCGCTAATGGCAAGGTATCGGGCTCAGATTTTGGCCCAACAAATTATGCGGCCAACGCCGGCAGCGGCCTCCGCGATATCGGCAACCTCAAGGGCGCCGACGGCGTGTTTTTCACCGCGTCGAAGGTCAAGTTCGCAGATATTACGAACGGTGCTTCCAACACGGCGGCCTTCAGCGAGCGTCTCTTGGGGTCGGGCCGCGAATCGAGCCCACTATTCACCACGTCGGCCGATCGAAACATGCTCGAGTTGCCAATAGGGATCGACCCCAATCCATCATCGTGCACTACCGGTGCAGGAGGCGACTTGTATACGGAACGGGGAGCGAAATGGATCTTGGGCAACTATGGCAACACGTTGTACAACCACTTTTACGGGCCGAACGCTGCGAACCAGGATTGCATGAACATTCAGCAACAAAAAGGCTGGCACGCGCCCCGCAGCGCCCATCCGGCTAGCGTTCATGTTGCCTACTGTGATGGAAGCGTGCGGATGATTCCTGACGAAGTCAATCTCGACGCGTGGCGAGCCGCTGCCACACGTAATTCCGCAGAGTAGTTGATGATTATAAATCATCTTTTAAGCCAAGCTTGTTGGCAGCCTCTCGCTTCCGCCTTGCTCTCACCAGTCTCCCGCGGCGATGTACTTTAACATGCGGCGCGAACCACTGCCGGACCATGTGCTGCGCATCCCCATCCTTCCCGGACTATTTGTCTCACCTGGCCGCCGTGGGAATAGTGTTTGCTCTTCCCCACGATGCTAAGGGGACAGGCTGGAGAGGAACACCATGGCGAAGGGCTGCATACTGGCGGTTTTGGCAACCATTTTCTTGGGCTTTGGCGTCGGCTCGTTGCCCGCGGCGCTCATTGTCGATCCGCCGCAGCCGATAACGCGGCGCGTCACTGTGCAATTAATTCAAACGGCGCTCGATAACGGCGCATCGCCAGCGACGGTATTTGGCGATGCCACGCAGCGGGCTGATATCGAAGCTGGCATGGATTCGATCTGGGCACAAGCTGGAATCGATATCAGCTTTCTCCCCACGATCAATCGGTACAACAATACCTTCGCATACCAGGGAAATGCGGGTAGTGGTTCGCGGCCGCAAAGCGATCTCAACTCAATCATTTCCAATGCGGCAACGGCCGGTGTGTTGAATGCTGATCCGCTCGTGCTGAATCTGTTTCTCGTCAATGTGGTTCCGGGATTTGCGCCGTTGAGTGAGAATACGTCTGCCGGCCTGGCCAACATCAATGCCGGTGGAATCGCCGGTTTCGTGGGCGACAATTTGCTCTCCTTTGATGCCGGACGCGATGTGATCGCGGGCGTCATGGCACATGAAATTGGCCATAATCTCGGCCTCAATCACACGGCCAATGGAACGCCAAATCTGATGAGCCCAAATGGCACAACACAACAATTGTCTGCAACTCAAATCACGACAGCTCGGTCGTCTCGCTTCGCACGCGTTTTTGCAGCTCAAGTCACCGGCGACTACAACGGCAACGGAGTCGTCGACGCGAGCGATTACGTTATGTGGCGCAATTCACTTAACCAAACGGGCTCAAGTCTGCCAGCGGATGGAAATGCGAATGGAGCCGTCGACTTCGGGGACTTCACTGTGTGGAGGAGTAACTTTGGCGACGTTAGCGGTTCCGGTAGTTCTACATTGAACGTTAGCACGCCAATTGCCGTCACGCTCGCGATCCCGGAACCGCATTGGTTCAGCTACGCAATTGCAGTGTCGCTCGCTCTGGCCGCTGGAAGTAGAAGCCGAGGCGCCGCATAGCCCTGTTGCGAGTGGGTGGTATTTTGGTCGAGATACACTCGCTCGTATGCGCTGCACAACCAATGGTGGTGCCGGCAGCGGATCGGATTCTCACTTCACGCCGCGGACAACTTAATGAGGGTGCATATGAAGAGCCATGGGATAGCGACCTGCCTCGGCGCCGCATTGGTGCTCGCTCGGCTGGCGACCGCCGCATCGTATTTCGTCTCGACCACGGGCAGCGATTCAGCCGCTGGCACATCCGCCGCCCCGTGGAAGTCTTTGCAGCACGCCGCCGACGTTGTCGGGCCAGGAGATTCGGTCACCGTCCGTGCTGGCAACTACACCGGCTTCTACCTCGATACCAGCGGCACAGCGGCCGCACCAATAAGCTTCATCGCCGAGCCAGGTGTACTTATTAATCAACGCAACGCGACCACGCCCGACGGCATCAACCTGGAAGGCGCTTCTTTCATATTGGTCGACGGATTCTCCGTGAGCGGCATGCCAAGGGCCGGCGTGCGGTCCGTCGGCTTTCCCGAAGACTTTGCCGAATTTGTCACCGTACGCAACGTCACCGCGACCAACAATGGCAACTGGGGCATCTTTACCGGTCACGTCAACGATCTGCTCATCGAGTCGAACTCGACGTCTGGTTCTATCAATGAGCACGGCATTTACGTCTCAAATAGCGGCGATCGGCCAGTCATCCGCAATAACGTGTCGTTCGGCAATCGCAGCAACGGAATCCACATGAACGGCGACTTGAGCCAGGGCGGCGACGGCATCATTACCGGCGCGATCGTGAGCGGCAACACGATCTACAACAACGGCGCTGGTGGCGGCAGCGGCATCAACATGGATGGCGTCCAAAACTCACGCATCGAGAACAACTTGATCTACAATAATCACGCCAGTGGCATCTCGCTCTATCAGATCGACGGCGGCGCCGGCTCCAGCGGCAACGTCGTCGCAAATAACACCATCGTCGCAGCGAGCGACGCCCGCTGGGCCCTCAACATTCAGTCCGGCAGCACGAATAACACCGTGCGGAACAATATTCTCTTGAACAATCATCCGTCCCGGGGTGCAATCGACATTTCGGCAGATAGTTTGCCCGGCTTTTCGAGCGACTACAACGCGGTGATTTCACGATTTACCCAAACTGGCGGCGACTCGACTCTCAGCCTGACACAATGGCAAGCCGCTACTGGCAGCGATCTGCATTCACTTGTAGCGACCGCGGCGCAATTGTTTGTGAACGCAGCCGCAAATGACTATCACTTGAAAGCTCTCTCGCCTGCGATCAATATGGGCACGAATTCCAGTGCGCCGCCGGCTGACCTATCAGGACTGCCCCGTCCGGCAGCCGGCGTGGTCGACATCGGCGCTTACGAGTATGGCGCGATCGCCGGCGACTTCAACCGCGATGGGTCCGTCACCGCTGCCGACTACATCCTGTGGAGGAACTCGCAAGGCGCCACCACGACACGATATGCCGGCGCCGATGGCGACGGCAGCGGCACAATCGATCCAGCCGATTACGCTCGCTGGCGCGCGAACTTCGCAGCGATGGCCGCAGGCGCCCCGAGCGGGATTGGCGCTGCTATTCCGGAGCCGCCGGCGGCCGTTTGCGCTGCACCACTGTTCGCAATATTACTTGCCCTCCGCAGAAACACATTACTCCGCTTCGATCTCCGAGGATAACTCAAGCCACTCCTCTTCGAGCGCCGTCAGCTCTGCAGTAAGCCGGGCCAGCTCCTTTTGCAGCCGCTGGGCTTCGGCCGTTTCGGTAACGCTTAGAAGTTGCTGGCTGACGTCGCGTTTTTCTTCGTCCAACCGTGCGATCTTTCGCTCGACTGCCTTCAATTTTTTTTGTGCATCGCGATCGGCCCGTGCGCGGGCCTTGCGATCCTCTGTCGACATGGCGTCCGGTAAACTCGGCGTGGATGAAGTGCCGTGCGGCGCACGCAACCCCGAATCAATTTCATTCTGCACACGATAGACGTACTCGTCGTAGTTCCCAGGATAGCTGGCCACCCGGCCAGCTCGCACCTCAACCACATGCGTCGCGACGCGATGCATGAAATGGCGATCGTGGCTGGTAAAGATTACCGTGCCAGGATAGCCGATGAGCGCTTCCGCCAGCGCCTCGACAGATTCCACATCGAGATGGTTGCCGGGCTCGTCGAGCACGAGTACATTGTTCCGTTGCAACAGCAGACCTGCCATCACAAGCCGGGCGCGCTCACCACCACTGAGTACTCGGATTTTCTTTTCCACCATTTCGCCGCTAAATAGCAGGCTGCCGGCAACGTCTTTGATCTGTTGCGTAACCGTGTTCGGCGCCGCCTGATATTCCAAGTACTCCAGCACACTTTTCTGCTCAGGCAGCGTCGTGTACACGTGCTGGGCATATACACCCACTTGGCAACCGTAACCCCAAATGACGTCCCCTGAAAGCGGTTCAAGTGAGCCGCAAACGGTTCGCAAAAAAGTGGTTTTGCCTTGGCCGTTGTCGCCTACGATGCCGATGCGCGCGCCATGATCCATCTCGACGTGCACATCGCGGGCAACGGTGTGATCGGGGTAACCAATCGCCAAATGCTTCGTCCGCACCGCTGGCCCTTGCCGCGGCTCGATTTCAGGGAAGCGAAATTTCACACTCGCTTCCGGCCCTTCGATGTGAATAATCTCCAGTCGCTCGAGTTGCTTGGCCTTGCTCTTGGCCTGACTCGCCGTGCTCGCTTTTGCACGGTTCTTGGCAATAAATGTTTCCAGTTGCCGGCGTTTGCTGAGCGTCGTCGCGTTCACGCGCCGGTCATGCTCGCGCCGCTCTGCGAGGTTGGCGAGATAGGCGTCCACATTGCCGGGGTACATCGTCAATTCACCACGCGACAACTCCAGCGTATGCGTGCATGTCTTCTTCAGAAACTCGCGATCGTGCGACACGATGAGGCAGCCGCCGCGGAAATCTCGCAAAAACCATTCCAGCAGCATTTGCGTGCGGAGGTCAAGGAAGTTCGTCGGCTCATCGAGGATGAGCAGATTCGGATCGTGCAAGAGCAACGCGGCCAGCTTCGTACGCGTTTGCCAACCGCCGGAAAGCTCGCGCACGGGTTTGTCGAGCAAGACATCCGGAAACTGGAATTGCCACGCCACTTCGCCGCAACGCCAATCCGGTTGGCCGCTGTCACGCATCAGAAATTCTCGCACTGTTTCGCCCGGATGAAATGGGTCGTGCTGCCGCAAATATCCCACGCGCAGCTGTCGACCGCGGACGACTTCGCCGGCGTCGAGTTCCTCATCGCCCAGCAAAATGCGACAGACTGTCGATTTTCCGGCCCCGTTGCGGCCGATCAGCCCCACTTTCTGGTCATCGGCCAGCGCGCAGCTTGCACCTTCAAGCAACGCCTGATGACCAAAGCGCTTGTGTGCGTCGATCAGCTGCAGAACAACAGGCATTGTGAATCAATTCAGTCGGAGAGGCAGTATGGGAGCTGTCGTCACGCGCGGCTCGCCTGTCAAGTGAATTCGATTGTATACACGCGGCGACAGGCGAGCCGGATCGTCCCTACGAGTTTTCATCGCTTGGCGGAATAGAGCGGCGATGCAGTGCCCGGCGAGCACGCCATTCGACAATAATTGCCGCCAGGCAGCAAGCCAAACAGGCGCCGGCAAACCAATCGCCGAAGTCCACGTACCAACTCGGCAGAAAACCAGGCTCAATATCGACGATCAAAAATTCCGACGTCTGCTTGCCACAGCGGTCGCGAATGCGCCCCACGCGATCGATCGATGCCGAAATTCCCCCATTCGCTGCCACCACGAGCGGCACCCGCGTTTCCACCGCCCGGAATACGTCGCACGCCAAGTGCATATCAAGCTCACTCGAGCCCCAGTACCAGGCGTCGTTCGTAAGATTGACCAAGGCAACTGGCGCGTTATCGGATGCGTTTAACGTCGCCACTTGCCGGCGGATGACGTGTGGTATCGCCGTTTCGTAACATATATTCGGTGCGAAGCAGTATGTCGCCCGCAACCACAGCCCGACCGGCTTCTCACCGGCAATGATGCCGCCGGTGAGCGGTGTGAGCTTATAGAGATATGGAATCCAATCCGCGAACGGAATATATTCGCCGAACATCACGCGATGCATCTTGTCGTACGTGCCGATGATCTTGCCGTCACGATCGACCAGAACGGATGAATTAAATTGTTGCATCACCGATCGTTCGGGGTCATCAACCGCTGGCGCCGCGCCGTACGCTCGGTCGATGCCCACCAGAATCGGCACACCAAGTCGCGCAACCAGCCCGGCAAGCTCACGCGGCGCGATCATGGCAAATTGTTCTGGTGTATTGACGGCCGCTGCCGGCGCTCGAAATGCCGGGTCGAACGTAAAGAGGGGAATGCGGAACATCGTTTCCGGCCACACAACCAAATCGACCGGCCGGCCATCTCCAGTTTGCTTCGCTGCCGCTACTGCCCGTTCGGATAACGAAATGTATTCCTCCATGATCTGCCGCTCGCGATTCGGGTCGAGCTTCCACTCGGCCAGACTATTGCCCTGAATCAGGGCGATCCGCGGACCGAGATCAAACTTGTTCTCGGCTAAATCTGCGGCTTCTGAAAGTCGCCAATTGCCATAAGCAATCGCCATGGCCAGCACGACGATGGCTGGAACCGCGGCGAACACCAATTGCGGCAACTTGGATGTTAGATTTCCGATTGGGGATTGTGGATTTGGCAATCCAATCCGCAGGCCGGCAATTTGCAGAATTTCGGCAACGCATGCGGCGACGAGCAGGATCACGAAATCGACTCCATATTCGCCGACCAGGTCGCTGATTTGGATCAGCGTAATGGAATTCACCTGCGTATGGGCGATCGATGCCATCAAAAAGCCAGTCAGCAAATGCGCACGCGCCAATTCGAGCCCCGTCCACACGATTGGTGCCGCCAGCCACAGCGGCAGCGCGAAACGAAAGATCACCGTGCGTGTGACCGCCACGAAAACGGGAAGGTAGACCGCGAGATACGCCGACAACGCCAGCCACCCGAAGTACGTGAGCGGATGGGGCAGCCGCAGCCAATGAATCGACAGCATCCAAAACAAGAAGCCGGCCAGATACAATACGAGATAAGGCCGCCTTCCCGGCAGTTCATCCGTCCTGATCAATAGCAACCACGGCGCCGGCGCGATCCACGCCAACCAGCCTAGCCCGAGCGGCGGAAGCGAGGCCCACAGCAGCAAGCTTCCCACAACGGCCGCCACCACCGTGCTACGGCGCCACAACGGCAGCGATATAGCGGTCGAACCCATTCAGCCGCCCTGCCCCGCCGGCCCAACCAGATACTTGTCCACGTTGGCGTGCATGGTGCGCACGGCCGCGCGGACTTCGGCGGGCGGTTTCTTGCTGATCAGCGTGTCGACCAGCGGTTTCCAGAATTCGGTCGGCAGCTTGGCTCGCGGCGCTGCTTGGGAAATGGCAGCCGCGATCGACTCAGCGGCCGAACCACCCGGCGTGTACAACAGGAGCAGGATGTTGGACTTCAGAGAAATCTCAAATAGCGCAGCCGCCTCCGGCCCCTGCTGCTTGGCAAGTTCGGGTCCAATGCGCTGGCCATTTACCAGCAGGTAGTTCACCACCTGCCGTGATGCCGGAACTGTTTCGTCGCCGGAACTCGCCGGTTCAGGCAGGTCGGCAATCGTCAAGCCGAGGAACTTGGCCGCCGCCTGGGCGTCGTTGAACCAAATCGGCACTTTCTCCTTTGCCAAATTCCGATCGTGAGCCAATGCCGCAAGAGCTAGCCGGCTGCCGAGGATCCAAGCAGCCCTTCGTGTGGTGAGCAATGACGAAGCTTTTTCCGGTGCGGTTGTTGCTGAGGAAGTCGTTACAGTGGGTGTCGAGGAAGGCTGCGTGCCACCCGCTGAGTTCGATGTTGCATCGCCAGATGGGGTCGCCGCTGACGCAACCGCCTGCGTTTCAACGGAAGGCGGCGTCGAATAGCGGTCACCTACATCGGCGACGGTGCTCGCGGGCGAGGTCGATGGCGATGCCGGTGAAGTCGCCGCTGCGGCCAGCGGTTCGCGACTTGATTCCGCCGCCGATGGCGCTGCGACATTCGGTGATCCACTCCCGCTGACTTCGGCCACGCCACCGGTCGACTCGGCGGCCGGTGCGCTGGATGACTCCGGCCCGGCTGCAGTCGGCAGCGCTGGTGTCGCATACCGGTCTTCGGGCGGCGGAGGTTGCTCGCTTGTGGGCGGTAGTCGAGAAGCATCCGCCGCCGGTGCCTCCGGCGTGGCGGCGACCCCGGTCGCGACCGGTGCTGCCGGCTCAGACGCTACCGCGATAGTTGCATCTGGCACGGCCGCTGGCTGTTCGCCGGAACTGCTCGGCACGCCCGATTTCGCCACCGCCTTGGGCGGCGGCGCCGGCGTCCCCTTATATTCGATCTTCTCCCAGCAGCCAGCGCATGTGGCGAGCATCCACAACGTAACCCAACCTGCCACGGCGTATCGACTCGACACCTGCATAGACTTATTGTATTGACGCCGGCCAACAATGAAACGCCAACAAGCCCTACTCATCGCCTCAACGCTCGGCCTCTCCTGGCTGGGAATGCAAGCAGTGCACGAGACGGGGCATGTAGCGGCCGCGATTCTCAGCGGCGGCCGCGTGGAACGTGTCGTCCTCCACCCCGAAACGATTTCCTACACCCAGTTAACGCAAAATCCGCATCCGCTGTTCGTCGCTTGGATGGGGCCCATCACCGGTATTGCCCTGCCGCTGACCTTTTCGCTCGGCGCTCGCCGTCTGGGGCTTCGCGGTTGGTATGTGCTGCAGTTCTTCACCGGCTTCTGCCTGATCACGAACGGAGCGTACCTCGCCTTCGGCTCACTCGAAGGCATTGGCGATGCCGGCGATATCGCACGTCATGGCTCGCCGCAGTATTTGCTTTGGCTGTTCGGCGCGATTACGATTCCAATAGGGTTGTGGCTGTGGAACGGTTTGGGAAAATATTTTGGGCTTGGCAACAACGCGGAAGTCGTCGATAAGACCGTCGCCTACGCCGCCACGATACTCTTTATCATCCTCTTCGCTGCCGAACTGCTCTGGGGATGCACCTACTAAGCTCCTCATTATGAGAACAGGAGATTGAGCGATGTCTAAAGCACAAAACAACACGGGCCGTAAGCCGGCAACCAAGTTCGCTCACCTGCGGAAGAAGATGGACCAAAGCAAGGCCCGCGCGAATAACAAACTCGCCGCTCAACACGTGCGCAAGAGCGGAAATCGTTAATATATTGCCGAGCCGTTCCGGCCCGGCGAAGTATCTTGCCAAGGCATTTGGAATCGGCGCCCCCACCCAGCCGAGACGGCTGGGCTATTCATCCAGTAGCGCCCCTCCGACGCGCCGCAGGCACGCCATCAAGCCGCGGAGGTCATCGGGCGTCGTCAGCGGATTCATGATCGTCGTCCGCAACACCGGTCGACCATCAATCTTGCTCTGCACCAGGTAATACTCGCCCGATTCGATCACTCGCCGGCGCAAGCGAAGCTGAAAGGTGTCCAGTTCCGTGGCTCCTGCTTCGCGCAACTCCGCGGGCAGGTAGCGGAACGCCACGATATTACACTGGGGCTCGTGCAGTGTTTCAAAATCTGCCGCCTCCACCAGCAACTCATAGAACTCCCGGGCTGTGTCAATGGTGACATCCACCATATCGGCAAAAATCTGCTCGCCAAGCAGCGACCAAATTCCCCAAACGCCAAACGCCGCCGCTCGCTTCGTGCATTCGAGGTTGGCCACGCCGCTGTCATACTCGGCCAGTTCGGGCGCCAATGGGTCAAACAAATACGGCGCTTCCTGGTGAAACGCTGCCAGACGATGCGCAGGGCTGCGATAAAACAACATCGCACACAACGCCGGCATGAACATCATCTTGTGGGCATCACAAACGACTGTGTCTGCCTGCTCGATTCCCGTCAACAAGTGTCGATAACGGGAACTGAATGCCAAGGCCCCGCCGTGCGCCGCGTCCATGTGCAACCACACGTCGTGGCGACGACAAACATCCACAACTTCCGGAATGGGATCGAACGCGCCGATCGGCGTCGCGCAAGCGGCGCCCGATACCGCAATGATCGGCACGCCACGCGTTCGCAAATCTCTTAGCGTCTCGTCCAGTCGGTTCGGGTCCATCCGGCGGCGACTATCGAGCGCCGCAGATACGATGTGATCGGTGCCAATTCCCAGGATCCCAGCCGACCGAGTCACAGAATAGTGAGCATCCGCATGCGCCACGAGCACCGGCGCGGGTTTTCGAGCGCCCAATCCAGCCGACCAGGATTTGTCGAGTATCACATTGCGCGCGGTGAGCAAACCCGTGAGGTTCGCAAGCGTGCCGCCGGAAGTAACGAGTCCGGCAAACCTCCCTGGGGTGAACCCGAGTCGCTCGCCAACCGCGTCGACCACCGCATGCTCGACCGCCGTCGCCCAGGGACCCATTTCATAAATCGCCATCACTTGGTTCGTGACGCTGCCAACCAAATCAAACAGCCCGGCTAGCGGCACTGGCGCTGGAACCTGGTGCCCCACGTAATGCGGATGATGCAGGTTCTGCCCGCGAGCCAGCGTCTCGTGCGCGATGCTGCTTAGCCGGGCAGCAATGGCATCGCGATCGGTTGCGACCTGGCCGGCATCGAGAAAGGCGCGCGCTTCCCGCACAAGCTCGATCGGCGCCTGCCAATTGAGTACTTTGCTATTGCGCGACTGCACGCGGCGCAGGTGCTGAGCCAACACACTGACTAAAGCCTGCCCAGCCTGCTCCAGCGCCGCCGCATCGTATATGGCGGCGACTCGCGCTCGAGCGGCAGTCAAATCTTGGTCGGCCATGGCACGGTCGCTCTCAGCAAGATGGTCTAATCCTGGCCGCCCGGCGTCAGCCGCTTGTATTCGCCGGCAATCCACCGCGGAATATCCACTTTGTACCACTGCGAAAACCGGTTTTCACTGGGCCCGCCGGGAAGATTCGTCCATGCTTCGTCGCCGCCGAGATCGGTAACGAAATGATACGTCGGCGCGAACGTCGTTTCACGCGTGGCTGTTGTCATGAGGTGCCCCTGAAACGGGGTCGCGTGGCACCCCGGCATCGCAATCGCCTTCGACTTGAATCCAAGCAATCTGCCGCCGCGTGTCCCGCCAAAGAAGCGGTTTACGAAATGAAACGTATTGAACTCCGACCATGGTACCACGGGCTCTTGCTGGGCGAGTTCGGCCGCGCGTTGCACGAGCGCCTTCTTGCTCCTTCCACGCCACCAGGAAGACGTCACCTTTCGCAACGTGCGATCGACGGCCGTCAGGACCATCATCGAAAAGCCCATTCGCGTGCACAGATAGAACATCCGCCGCCAGCCGATGCCCTGCTCGTTGCCGAAAATCTGCAGCACCACGTTGCGGTAGAAATGCTGAAATAGCGTGGCCTCTGTGCTCTCCGGCGTGTAGCGACAATCCCACGTGGCGAGTTTGTGCTTTAACGGGCCGTCATCAACAAGCGCCAGTAGTACTGGCAACAAGTCGCGGGCCTGCAAGCTCAGCACGTCGTACTGCAAATCCTGCATCTGTTCGAGCGTGGCCCGCGGCATTTCGGTCAGCCGCTCCACAATGCGCCGCTTGCGATAATCAGGCTGCCCATGCGCGTGCAGCGGCGGTCCATCGCGACGGTACAATTCTTCATTCGCACTCGCAACGAAACCGATCGCCGGGTCGTAATCTCGCGGCAACAAGTCCGCCCGTACACGCCCCTGCCAGTGATTCTCCGGATCCCACGCCGGCACGGGCACGATGCCGGAATTGCCGCTACCGCGCTGCGGTATCCAGCCGCTGGCCTGCGTTCCAATATGTCCGTCACGATCAGCGAACACCCACACCAGCGACGGATGCGGCCCCATACGCACCGTTTCCATTGCCGCCGCCGCATTTGGCGCGGCGATCACCCCCAGCCACGAGCCGATCGCCCGCCCCGCTTCCGCTTGTTCGCCAACCCACGCCACCGATAGATATTTGCCCGGCCCTTCGGCCCCGTCTGGCGCCTTGGTCAAAATGCCCTGCTCGTTTTCGTACACGTCCAATACGATCGGCTCATCGCTCTTGCGGCGAATTACTTCTTGGCGGCGCTGAAAATCGAACCACCGATCGCCCCGGCGGTATTGCCAACCCGTCGCCCCGCCCGGGCGACAATCTTCTATGAAGTAATCGCTCGTATCGGCGTGCATGTACGTCACGCCCCACGCCAAATGTCGCGTCCGGCCCACCGCCATGATCGGGCAACCGGGCAGCGTCGCGCCCATTGCATATTCACCATCGCCCCAATTAACCGCGATTTCGTACCAAATCGACGGCAACCGATTCACTTCCAGGTGGGGATCCGAAGCCAAGAGCGCACTGCCCGAGGCGCTGCGAGCCGGGCTCACGGCCCAGGCATTGCTACCCGCCAGCCGCGGCAAATCGGCCAGCATCTCCAATGCTTCGTCGCTCAATCGCTTCGCGATGCGGATCTCTCGCAGCGGCTCGAAATCAATGCCGTCGAGGTACGGATGAAAGAGCTCACGCAACCGCTCGTCGTCGACACCGAGCTGAATCAGTTCCAGCAACAGGCGTTCATTCTCTTGCTCGACGACAGTCAGGCCCGCAAAACTCAGCAGCTTGCCAATGAGCAGCACCGACGACGGCTCCCAGGGCAACGGGCGAAAGCCCGTCATCCACATCGGCAGCGTGCGGCCGGCCTCCACCAGGCCGTCGTTCACGCCCTGGCAGTACCAGTCGAGTTGCTCGCGGATATGCTCCGGCAAGCTGTTGATCTCCCGTTCGAGATCACGGTACAACCCCGCTCGCCGAAGGAACTTGTCCATCTCCAACAGCTCCGGCTTGTTGGAAATTCGCTCGGCCGCCTGCCCGCCTGCGACCGCCCGGGCGAAATACACTTGCGTCGGCCGATCGATCGCGTGCAGGTAGCCCCACGCGTACAACGCCGTAAGCCAGTTCGGCGCGGAAACGTGCGGCACGCCATTTTCGTCGCGCGCCGCCGTGAATTCATGCCGGGCCGCCTTTGCCGCAATCGATTCCATGGCTGAAGTGTATCCGGCAGCCGCGGTTTAAGAAAATTCGTTGCCGGGCGGAGCGAGAGATTATTATAGGTTGGGAACGGCCCACCAACTTCTGAGCAACAACGCATGCCTAATGGTGAGCAATGCACTCCCTCAGGCTACGACACTGCGCGCACCTTCCCCCCAGTCCATACCAGTCGTCTTCCGACGTGAGAAACGAGTCGCGAGAGACGCGCCTCGATCAAGACTACTTCTTACGGTGGCGAATTTTTGCCCGCATGCGGCGCTTCTTACGCCCCAGCTTTCGCCGACCCTTCCCCGATTTTCTAACGCCCAAGGCAAACTCCGTATTTCAATGAAAGTGATTAACCCGCCAGCCGAACGTAAACCGCGATTGTAGCGTGGGTTATCGCCGCCACGCAAGTGCGAGCCGCCCCCGCAAACTCAGACAATTCCCCCGCTTCAGCCCGCCTCTTACACGTTAAACAAGAAATGACACACGTCCTTGTCCTGCATCACGTATGTTTTTCCCTCCAGCCGTAGCTTGCCAGCCTCCCGAATCGCTTTCTCGCTGCCAAACTGCACCAAATCGTCGACCGAGTACACCTCCACGCGGATAAATCCCCGCTCAAAATCACTGTGAATGACACCGGCTGCCTGCGGGGCGGTCGCCCCCACCGGAATCGTCCACGCTCGAATTTCCTTCGGCCCGGCCGTATAGAAACTCTGTAGCCCTAACAATTTGTATGCCGCCCGCGCAAGCGCCGCGAGCGCCGGTTCCTTCAAGCCTACGCTGCTCAACATCTCCGATCGATCTGGTTCATCGAGCTCGGCAATCTCGGCCTCCAGCCGCGCACTGAGCGGCACAACCTCGCTGCCTTCCGCAGCGGCCCGCTCTCGCACCTTGGCAACCATCGATCCTTGGCCTTCCAGATCGTCCTCACTCACGTTCGCCACATACAGCACACGTTTCGACGTAAGCAGCTGCAAATCGCGGAATATTCGCCCCGCCCCCGGCTCATCGTACGACAGGCCGCGCACCGGCCGCCCCTCTGCCAACAGCTTCTGGCATTCCTCGAGAATCTCGACCCGCTGCTTTGCTTCGGCGCCTCCCAATCGAAGCTGCTTTTGCGCGCGATCGAGCATGCCCTCGACCGACTGCAAGTCGGCCAGCATCAACTCCGTGTCGATCGTTTCGATATCGCGCAGCGGATCGACACTACCTTCTACGTGAATCACGTTCTCATCTTCATAGCACCGCACCACGTGCAAAATCGCGTCGACATTCCGCAGGTTGCCGAGAAACTTGTTCCCCAACCCTTCACCTTGCGACGCCCCCCGCACCAAGCCGGCGATGTCGACCAGCTGAAATATCGCGGGAATGATTTTCTCAGTCTCAATGTACTTGTTGATCGTTGTGAGCCGCGGATCGGGGATCGAAACCGCCCCCACATTGGGCTCGATCGTGCAAAACGGGTAGTTCTCGCTCGCAATGCCGGCCGCCGTCAGCGCATTGAACAGCGTGCTTTTCCCCACATTCGGCAATCCCACGATGCCTGCTTCCATTTCCGCAACCCACTCCCCGATAATGACCGAAAATCGCAAACGCGAAAGTATACCCAGAAAGGCCGCGTCCGCACACACGCCAGCGGCAAACGTGGACGGCGTTTCCTGCGTAGGACGGACATATCTGTCCGCCCATCACCCGGCATCGCATACGAACGAACCAGGAATCTGCTACGGCCGGGCCGCCGACAACCGGCATGTCAGACCAGTCAACTTCGGTGAGACGGACAGGATTGTCCGTCCTGCCGGCGCTCGCTTTTCCCTCACGTTTGCCGCCAAAATCCGCACTTTTTCACATAGCCGCACGCTTTCAAACCCGTAATAATGCAGCGCCGCTGTGCCAGGCACTGTGGCCGGATTTTTCCCGGCTGAGCGGCCGCCCCGTTTCCGTACCGCTTGTGAGATTCCGCCATGTCACGCTTCGTTTTGCTCACTTCGCTCCTCGCTTGCTTCATGCTGGCATTCTGGGCGGCGCCCGCCCTGGCTGAGAATGAAGGGCAGGCCGATCTCGATCAGGCCACCCAACTCAAGGTGAGTGCCGAAACGCTCGACGAGCTCAACGACGTCGTCGACCACGCGGAATCAGCCATTGAAAAAGGTCTCGATGCCGACAATAAGAAATTCGCCGAACAACTGCTTGTCTCGACCCTTGTCCAGCGCGGCCAGCTTTTCGCCGGCGCCGTCTTCAACGTTCCGGCCCAAGACCCGCAGCGCGGCCTGCGCTCGATGCAGTTCCGCCAGTTCGCCCTCTCCGACTTGCAGCGCGCCGTCAGCCTCGATAGCAAGATCGTCGACGCCCAACTCCTGATTGGCAAATTACAATCGCTGCCCCTCGGCGATGAATCCGCCGCTCGCAAAGCGCTAACTAAGGTCATCAACAACGAAGAAGCTACTCCAGATCAAAAGGCCGAAGCGTACGCCCTCCGCAGCGCCGTGCAGAAAGACGAAAAGGAACAACTTGCCGATCTCAACAAAGCCGTCGAGTTGCAGTCGGACAAACCGGAATACCTCCGGCTGCGCGCCCAACACCTATTTGAAAAAGAGAAACACGAGGACGCCCTTGCCGATATCGACCGCGCCCTCAAACTCGAGCCCGACCACGCCGCCACCAACGAACTCCGCGGCATGATCCTGCTTGGCCTCAACAAATACGATGAAGCGCTCAAGAGCTTCGACCGCGCCAGCGAACTCGCGCCAGAGTCCTCGATGCCTTACCAGCAGCGCGGCGATTTGTATCGTCAAAAGGGTGACCTGCAAAAGGCCTTGGAGCAACTCTCGAAAGCGCTCGAATTGCAACCCGATAATGTACCGACTCTGCTGGTCCGCGCTAGTGTTTACTACGAGCTGAAGCAGCCGGAGAAGGCGCTCGAAGATATCGACGCCGCCATCAAAGTGCAGCCCACGCTAGCCCAACCGCACATGATGAAGGCCGAAATCCTGGCCGCTACGAATCATCTCGACCAGGCGATTGCCCACCTTGAAAAGTTGCTTGAATCCGCGCCGAACAACGAGCTGTTGCTCAATCGGCTCGGCACGTTCTATCTGCTGGCCAATAAACCGCGAAAGGCGATCGACGCCGCCTCCCGAGTGTTGGAAAAAGACCCCGACAATTACGCGGCCCTCCGCTTCCGCGGCGACGCTTATCTCAACGTCGGCAAACATGCCGAAGCCGTTGCCGACTTCGACAAAGCGCTTACGCAAAAAGAGGATGACGAGAGCCTGCTAAACAATTTCGCTTGGGTATTGTGCACCTCGCCGGACGACAAAGTTCGTGACGGTGCCCGCGCCCTCAAGCTCGCCACCAAGGCGGCCGAATCCAGCGGCTACGAAACACCGCACATCCTCAGCACGCTCGCTGCCGCGTACGCCGAGACCGGCGACTTCGACAACGCCGTGAAATGGTCAGAAAAGTCGGTCGAACTGGCTCAGAAGCTGGTCGACGAGGCCAAACCAGAAGACGACAAGGCGAAACTCGAATCCGATCGTGATCAGCTCCAGAAGGAGCTGCAAACCTATCACGACAAGAAGCCAACTCGCGAACGCCAAACCGCCGATGATGATGCCACTGGCGCGGCCGCCGAAGACAAGAGCGCCAAGTCCGATGAAAAACCGGCTGCTCCCGCAGATACCGCAGTGTCGAAACCCTAGGGCTCTGGGAAATCCGATCGAACGCCTCGCGGTCTCTCGGTTACTTTACCTCCTCCATATACCGCAGAAATCGCTTCTCGATCATCTTCAGGTCGCTCCCAAACACGGCCTGAAAATCGGCCATCCGCTCCACCGCCGGGTAATCGCTAAACATCGGCCGCTCGCCAACGCGGTTCAAATACTCGGCATACAACCGCGGCTGCGTTTCACACAAGTAGAACGATAACGCCCACGCCTCTGCGTACGCGCCATCCCCGTCGCTTTGGAACAAAGTATCCGTTGTCAGGAACGTGGCGAGAGATCCCGGCAGCCGCCGCTTGGCTACGAAGTCGCGAAAGCCGGCCAACCGTCCCGGATTCACACGGTCGCTCTGCGTCCGATCGTAAAAGCCGTTCCACACGCCCTTCGCCTCAAACATGGTCGCCAAACCTTCCACCAGCCACCGCGGCTGCACGGCAAACCGTTGATGGATCCCTGTATTGAACGCCAGTTGATGCGTCGCCTCGTGGATGATCGTCGAAGCGTTCTCCGACCAATCAGCTTTGGAATCCTCCGCCGTCACATCATATAGAAACACACGATTCGATTTGGGCAGATAGTGCCCCAACGTGTTCGGATGCATCGGCGTACCGCCAGCCGCGGCGGCACGCAAGTATTCATCCTGGTTACGAAACACGACCGCGACCAGCGGGTATAACGGTTCCTTCACTTCAAATCCACGCACGCGAAAGTAATGCTCAAACCGGTTGTACAACTCCTCGAACCGCCCAGCCCATAAATCGCGTTCGCCGCGCGGGAACACCACTACAAAGTGGCGAATCGACGACACTTCAAATTGATTGCCAAATTCGTGCTCGAGTGCGATCTTCATTTCCGAAGGGGTGTACGATGCGAAACGCGCTCCCGTCTTCACGGCATCGCGAGCGAGTTTCGGATTGAATTCGTACAGTTGGCCATCACGCCCCAACAGCAACATCTGCGTCGCAGACCAGTGCAACGGCTTGCCCTCGAGAGTCTGTCCCTCGACATTTGCGCGAAACATGAATTCGGCTTTGTCCGCGCCGGCGCATGTGGCTGCCATGCCACCGCACAATATCCAGACGAGAATGCGTACTCTCATCACCCAAGCCCTCGACCGAACGAATGCACTGTCAGCCAAAAACTTGTCCGGCAAACAGAAATAGCTACTTTACAAGCTTAGCTCACGATAAAATGACAGGACTTCGAAAGGGCGCGAGCGATGAAATCGGCACTTCTCACGGCGTTCGTAGCGTGCATTATTCCTGTGGCGGCAGGCGCTGCCGACGCGCCTGCGAAGACGCCCGACAATAGCCAGCAGCTCAACCAGCAAATTGACAAGCTGATACACGAGCTGAATGCCGATGCAGCCGCAACACGCGATGCGGCCGAAAAGACTCTGCTGGAACTCGCCGGCACAACAACCGCGCAAGCCGACGAGTTCCTGGCGCGGTTGCCGCGCGACAACGATCAAATGCCGCTCGCGCTCCGCGATCGCCTCGCGCGCATTCGTAAGCAAGTTGAAGACCGCGTGTCGAAATCAGCCATTAAAGAAACCACGATCACGCTTTCGGCAGATTCGATGTCACTCGCCGACGTCCTCAAGGAGATCGAGAAACAAACTGGCAACAAGTTCGTCGACAATCGGGATGAACAGCAACCCGGCCAGAAAGACCCCATGCTAACGATTGAACTCGTCGACGAACCATTCTGGCCAGCGATCGATGGCATTCTCGACCAGGCGCAAGTCGGCCTCAACCTCTACGGAGGCGAGGATGCGCTGTCGATCCTCGGCCGCAGTAGCTCCGACCTGCCGCGCACCGGCCGGGCGACGTATGCGGGCCCGTTCCGTTTCGAACCAGTGGAGATCCACAGCGAACGCAGCCTTCGCCAACCCGGTCAAACAGCGCTTCGCCTGCACCTGGAAATCGCCTGGGAGCCGCGCCTGCGACCCATCGCCATTATGCAAGCCGCCGCTGATGTTGAAGCCACGACCGATACCGGCGCCAAACTCGCTATCAGCCAGCGCGAGGATATGCCAGATGTCGATGTCTCCCGCGGCACGCAAGCGGCCGAATTAATTCTGCCCTTCTCACTGCCGGGTCGCGACGCCAAAAAAATAACCAAGCTACACGGCAAACTTCATGCCCTCGTGCCCGGTCGCCAGGCGAAGTTTCAATTCGAAAATCTCGCCAAAGCCGCTGGCAAAACGCAACAACTCGGCGGCGTGAAAGTGACCCTCGATGCCGTCCGCAAGAATAATGCCGTATGGGAAGTCCATATGCGATTCGGCCTCGATGAATCGAATAGCACACTTCAAGCGCACCAAAATTGGATTCTTCAGAACCTTTCGTACTTGGTCGATAAAGACCGCAAACGCATCGAAACCGCCGGCTTCGAAACAACGAACCAATCGCAGAATGAAGTCGGCGTGGCCTATGTGTTCGACGTCGAAAGCCTCGACGGCCTCACCTGGGTCTACGAAACACCGGCAGCAATCGTCGACCTGCCGGTTGAATACCAGTTAGACGACATCGAACTGCCGTAACAAACCTTGGTTCAATCCCGGCCTCTTCGCCCTATCGAAGTTCGCCTGACGAACCATTCGAATCCGTCTCATCCGGCAGGCGGATATGCTGCCGCGTCTTGTGCCAATCGTCAATTCGTTTCTCGATGGGCCCGAGGACGCCGAGCACGAACAGCGAAGCAATGGCCGCCGACATCGCGAGCGCATACTCGCCCAATCCCGCCGACGTTCCCAATGCCGCCGCCAACCAAATCGAACTGGCCGTGGTGAGCCCTTTGATCTCGCGCTTTTGATCAAGCTTCAGAATCGTGCCCGCGCCAAGAAACCCGATGCCCGCCGTGATGCCTTGAATCACCCGCGAAACGGCCGCCTCAGGGCTCGATCCCTGGACGGATAAACCCGCCAGTATGAAGATCGCGCAGCCAATCGCGACCATCATGTGCGTCCGCAGCCCGGCCCAGTGACCTTTCCACTCCCGTTCCAGTCCAATGGCGCCACCCAGCACAGCCGCCGCAGCTATTCGAACCAGATCATTCCAAAACGGGTGCCAGTCCCAAAGAATAGACATCTCGCCGCCAACCTCGCGGTAAAGAACAGCTATCGCGCAACGTCGCGACGCCGCCAGGCAATTGCTTGGCGACTCTGCGCCTGTGCTGAGGTATATCTGCGAGCGACATTTCGATCAACCCACCAGCTCGCGAACCACTTCACCACCGTCGATTAGTTTGATCGGCCGGCCGATGCGGCTCATGTTCTCGTGGTCGGCATCGATGCCCAGCGTCGTGTAGATCGTGCGGAAGAGATCATTCACCGTGACCGGCCGCGACGTTACATCGATGCCACCCGCGTCCGTCTCGCCGATAACCTGCCCGCCGCGAATGCCGCCGCCGGCAAGCGCCACATTGAACGCCCGCGGATAATGATCACGCCCGGCCCGCGGGTTAATCCGCGGGGTTCGGCCAAACTCGCCCATCCAAATGACGAGCGTCCGCTCCAGCATGCCCCGCTGCTTGAGATCGGTCACAAGCTGAGCCATCGGCTGGTCGATAATGCCGTTATTGCTTGCCACGCGATTGAAATTGTCGTCGTGCGTGTCCCATCCTTCCTGATTCACCTCGACGAATGTGACACCCGATTCTACCAACCGCCGCGCCAGCAAGCAGCCGGCTCCAAACTTCGTGCGACCGTACGCGTCGCGCATCTGGTCCGATTCCTGGCTTAAGTCGAACGCCGCCATCCGCGGGCTCTGAATCATCGTCGACGACTTGCCGATGAGTTTCTGGTGGTCGGCCACCAAATCGGCGCCCTCGACCGCTCCAAAGTCGGCCTCGACCGCCTTGAGCATCTCGAGCCGCCGTGCCGTGCGATCGGCTTTCGTTGCTGGCGTCGTATTCTCGGGTTTCGATTCCGGATTCAGCAGAATGAACGGGTCATAATCCACGCCTAGGAAACCGCCGTTTCCCGCGTCAACCCCCTTGCCGCCAATACGCACGAAACTGGGAATATCGAAGCCGGGCGTTCCAATCTGCTGAGCCACATGCGCTCCGAGCGTCGGATACTTCACGCCGCCCATCGGCAAGTAGCCGTGATGCAATAAGAACGTCGCCCGCGGATGACTGCCTTCCTTGCTCGTCATGGAGCGAATAATCGCGAGGTCCTTCATCACGCCAGCGCACTTTGGCAAGCTCTCGGCGATCTGAATGCCGCTGACTGCGGTTGATATCGCTTTCGTCTCGCCACCATTCTCGTGGCCAGGCTTCGGGCTAAACGTTTCGAATTGACTCGGCCCGCCGCCCATCCACAACAGAATGCATGCCATTCCGCGTTTCCGCAAATCGTCGGCCGAAAGACAGATGGCATCGGTCCAACTCACCAGTCCCGCTGCCGCACCGGCAGCCGCCGCAACTCGCAAAAAATCCCGCCGATGCACCACGCCATCGCGATTCGTCCGAGCCAGAACATGCCGCTGCAGCCGAAGGTTCATCTTTACGTTCCTATTTGTTCACCACAGAGGACACAGAGTATACGGAGGAAGACGATTTGTAATTGGTAATTTGCCATTTGAAATTGGCCATTTCGGAAGGTGTCAATTCGCGACTGAGCGTTTTGAAATGACCAATGACGAATTACAAATTTGCAATGACAAATTCCCCCTCTGTGGTAAAATCCCTCTACCGCCGATGCGAAAACTCCGACGAATTCACAAGCGCCCACAACAGATCCTCAAACACCGCCGACCGATTTGTCGCATCCTTGCAGAACTCGAGAGCTGCCCCTCGTTCCTTCTCCGTCGGCTCGCGAGATAACGTTCGCAGATACAACTCGTCGACCACAGCCGAATTGTCCTTCGTGTTAGCAAGCAAGCGACCAAGCATCGTATCGTTCTTCACGGCTCGCACGGCCACGTTAATCCGTACGCCGTTCATCATCGCCAGCGCCTGCGGAATCGACGCGTTAACCGTCTCTCGCGGATCGCTCGGATCATATCCAAACGCCACTTCAAACCCGGCGCGCGCAGTCGCATTTGAACCATATGCGGCCTTCATCTCCGCCGGCTTTCCCCGCCGGTTGACCTGCGACTCCGGCTCGGACAGATCGAGCGCCGTAAGTATCGCATTGAACAACTGATCGCTTCGCAGAGGCTGAGCCACCGTCGCCACGAATGGCGTCCCAGTCACCTCGCGCCGCGGCCGACTTTCGCGCTGGTAAGCCTCCGTCGCACAGATCGTGCGGAACAGCCATTTCACGTCGTAGCCGCTCGCCACAAACCCACGGCTCAGTAGCTCCACGGTTTTCGGCGCCGAGGGCGCCCGATCGGGACCAATGTCATCAATTCCTTCATAAAATCCCTCGCCCACCAGCTCGCCCCAAATCCGGTTCACAAACGCCGTTGCAAACCACGGGCTGTGCGTGATGACCTTCGCAGCCATCCCGCGCCGCTCGGCATCCGTCGAACCGAACGGCAACTTCGCCGACGTCAAAAAATACTTCGGCTGCATCTTCGTGCCCTCCGCAGTCGGATCCTGCAAGTCGGGCATGTAATGTTCGCCGCGGCCACGGCGGCCCTGCGCATCGGCTGGTAGCTTCCGGCCCAAATCCGGGCGATCATCCGAGATCACTTCAAAACTGCGTTCCACTGGCGACTGAATCGGCCGCACCGCAACACGCGGAAAGAACGCGGCGAATTCGTGAAATTGCTCCCGCTTCCAGCGGTCCGTCTTGTGGTCGTGGCACTGCGCGCATTGAATCTGAATGCCCAAAAAAATCCGCGATACCTCTGCCGTCGTTTCTTCCGTGCGGCCATCCTGCGCCAGCTCAATCGCCGTCGCCCCGTTTTCGCGAACGTTACCCGTCGCCGTGATGAACTCCGTCGCAATCTTCGCCCACGACTTGTTCTCGTTGAATGAATCGGTCAGTTTCGTCACCAGCGGATTGGCCACGATCATCGCCCGGTCTTCGATCTTCCGCGCCAGAACCACGTCGCGCCAGTAGCGTGCCCAATTCTGGCCGTACTGCGGATTGGCGAGTAACTCGTCGACGACTTTCGCCCGCTTGTCGGCAGCCGGATCGAGCACGTAGGCCGTGATATGTTCTGGCGTTGGTATATCGCCCACCAGATCCAGCCACACCCGCCGCAAGAATGCCGCGTCGTCCACATGCGGAGCGAGCTTCGTATCTGGCTGAAAAACCTCCTCCGCCAGCAGTCGATCCACCTCCCGCGCGGTCTCCTCGCTGCCCGGCTTTGCTCCCCAAGCCGTAGTAGCGGAGATACCAACACCGGTCAGCAACACCCAGCACACCCACCTTACGCCGGAAAGCTGGCTCATCGCGTTCACCCTGGAATTTGCCTACAATACCGAGCGGCCGACAATTGGAAGATACCACATTCCGCCACTTTGTAGCTAAACCCCGTCCCCCCGTCGTGGTTCCGCCGACCTTACCGCTGGGCGGGCATCCGCAAAATTCAAATACCCAAAGGACTGAAGAGCCGCCATGATCCGCATCGCGTCGACGAACGGAGTTTCCCGTGCCCCGCAAGCTAAGAACGTGCTTGGCGGCAGCCTCGCCACCTGCTGCACGTCGCCGATGACCGGCTTCTTCCGCGATGGCTGCTGCAACACCAGCCCCGAAGACGTCGGCAGCCACACCGTGTGCGTCGTTATGACCGCCGAATTTCTGGCGTTCTCGAAGTCGGCCGGCAACGACCTCTCGACTCCCAACCTACAATGGGGCTTTCCCGGCCTTCAGCCCGGCGACCGCTGGTGCCTCTGTGCCCCGCGCTGGCAAGAAGCTCTCGACGCCGGCTACGCCCCCAAAGTCGTCCTCGCTGCCACGCATGAAGCGGCGCTGGCTTATTGCGATTTAGACGACCTTAAGGCGCACGCTGTCGATCGTTAATCGTCGATCGGATGACGCCATCGCAGGCCAGGCCATCGGCCAAATCCACGGTTATCCGTCACCAGTTCAGCTCCAACTTCAATCGCCATCGCGGCGAGATATGCATCGCTGACGAGCCCGCCGCGTGCCGCGCCCTTCACGCATAGGTTAGTGAAAACGTCCCAGTGGCTTTCGCCCGGCACCAAGACCAAACAGTGCAACTGGTCTTTAAGCTGCTGGGCAAATAACAATGCATCCGAAAACGTGCTCGGCGGAGTGAAGATTCGGGAGTGCGTAACGATGCCAAAGAACCCGCTGAAAACGACTGCCGGAATTGCAAACGGCTCATCGCCGTCGACCAGCGATTGTAGATAGTCCTTGAATTCGCGATGCCGCGGCGCATCGCGTCGATAGGCATTCACAAGGACGTTAACGTCCAATAAGTCCATCGTGTTCGTCCATTAAGTCAGCCAACGCAGCGTTGTTTGATAGATCGACGCCAGCCTGCAGCCCCTTGCCCCCGCAGGTGTGCAATTTCACCGGCTTGCGTTTCCGCTGCTTACTTCGATGCGCCAACGCGACTCGCAATGCGTCTTCAACGACCTGCGTAAATGTGCGGCCGGTGTCGATCGCGAGCTTCTTCACGTCGGCCAGCAGCCGATCATCAAGGCGCAGTGTGGTCCTCATACATCAAAGCATACGACCTCGACATAAATATGTCAAATCGGCCACGCCTAACGGACCTTCATCAATTTGGCTCTCAATTGGCATTTCGCGTCCCTCGCGAGAATTCGTCGACCCGGAAGGATCGGCTATCTAGTGCACCCGTTGCCCCGGCACGGCCCCCTCATCCACCGTCAGCACGAACACCTCGCTCGCCGGCGCGCCTTCCGTACTCGATGCCGTCACCATCCCCTCGCTCACCCCGAACTTCATCTTCCGCGGGGCAAGATTCGCCACGCACACCACAAGCTTACCCACAAGCTGCTCGGGCTTATAAGCTTCTTTGATGCCAGCAAACACCGTTCGCGTCGTCCCGCCGCCGAGGCTCAACGTCAGCTTCAGCAGCTTCTTCGCCTCGGCCACATCTTCCGCATGAACCACTCGGGCCACGCGCAAATCGATCTTTGCAAAATCATCGATAGTGCACTCCGGCGCAAGCGGCTCCGCGGCCAGCGCCTCGCCACCATCGTTCCATTGCCCAGCCTTTGCCTCTGGCCCCAGAACCTCGGCAGCCGAGGCAGCACTTGTGGGTTTGCTCTCTTCAATCATCGCGAGTACATCCTTTTCTTCCACACGCTTGAGCATGTGGCTAAATTTGCTGACCTTTGTTCCCACCAGCGGCTGCTGCGATTGCTCCCAATGCTTGATCGGGTCG
Source organism: Pirellulales bacterium (assembly GCA_046349975.1). Taxonomy (GTDB): domain Bacteria; phylum Planctomycetota; class Planctomycetia; order Pirellulales; family Lacipirellulaceae; genus JABDGM01. The sequence goes on along the minus strand of JAXMBH010000020.1, from coordinate 8,133 downwards.
TTGAGCAGCTCACCCGTCTGCTGTGCCAACCGCGGCAACACCGGCGACAAATAGACCACGATCTGCCGGAACAAGTTGAGCGCGACGGTGCACACATCCTGCAACTCGCGGGCCTTCGCCGGGTCCTTTCGCAGATCCCACGGCTTGCGTTCTTCGACGTATGGATTGGCCCGATCCGCCAGCCCCAGAATCAATCGCAACGCTCGGCTGTAATCCGTAGCCTCGTACGCCTCGCGAATCTCGCCGCCAAGCTTCGCGCCTTCCGCGAATAAACCGCCGTCATCGGGATACTTTGCCGACAACCCCGTCGCCTCGACGAACTTCGCCGTCCGACTCGCCAGATTGACGACCTTGTTTACAAGGTCGGTATTCACCTTGGCCACAAACTCATCAACCGCCAAGTCGAGGTCCTCGACCCGCGACGACAGCTTCGACGCATAAAAATACCGCAAGTAGCTCGGGTCCAGATGCTTCGCATACGTCCGCGCTGCCACAAACGTGCCCTTGCTCTTCGACATCTTCTCGCCATCCACGGTGAGAAACCCGTGGATGTGCACCTGTCTCGGCAAGCTGAACCCCGCCGTCTTCAACATCCCCGGCCAGAATAGCGTGTGGAAGTACGTAATGTCCTTGCCGATGAAGTGATGCACCTCGCAATCGCCGCTCTGCCACCAATCTTCTAGCTTCTCGCCGTTGCGTTTGCACCACTCGTGCGTCGACGCGATGTACCCGATCGGCGCATCGAACCACACGTACCAATAATTGCCCGGGCTATCCGGAATCTCGAACCCGAAGTACGGCGCTGGCCGCGAGATGTCCCAATCCCGCAGCGGCTCGCCGAGAAAATGCCCCTTCAAATAGTTCGCAATCTCCGGCTGCAAGTGCCGGCCGCTCTGTGTCCACTCTTCCAGGAACCCGTGCAGCTGCTCGAGCTCGATAAACAAATGCGGCGCATTCCGCAGCACGGGCGTCGCCCCGCTCAATGTGCTCCGAGGATTGATGAGCTCGCTTGGGCTATAGTGGTGACCGCACTTGCTGCAGTTGTCGCCCGGCTCATCCGGCGAACCGCACTTCGGGCACGTCCCGCGCACGAACCGGTCGGGCAGAAATGTCTTCACCTCGGGATCATACAACTGCTCCACATCCCGTTCGCGCACCAATCCCGCCGCGCGGATCGCCGTCCAAAACCGCGCGCACAGCTCACGGTTCTCGGCACTGTTCGTACTGCCATAATTATCGAACTTGATATCGAACGCCGCGAAGTCGCGCTCGTGCGCCTGTTGCATTCCGGCAATGAACTCGCTCTCACTCACGCCCGCCTTGCGAGCGCTAATCATCACCGCCGTGCCGTGCGTGTCATCCGCACACATGTACAGACAACGGTTGCCGATCAGATTCTGAAACCGCACCCAAATATCCGTCTGGATGTACTCCACCAAGTGGCCAATATGGATATCGCCATTGGCGTACGGCAAAGCAGAAGTAACAAGAATTCGTCGCACAATCGAATCGCCGTTGTGGTTGATCTTTCGAATCTCGATTCGCGCCCCGGCGCGCCATCACGAGTGCAGCGTCTTAGCGTCGGGCGCAAGCCCGAATCCACTTGCTAGCAGTCCTGCCTCTCACGCAAAACACCGCCCCGCCGACGCACGCCGCGTCATTCTAACCCCATCGCCACCCCACCGGGAGTGCGAACGATCACTGCGGTCGCCGCTGCGCCACACTGGCCTTGTGCGATTTCCAAAAACCGGCGACATTCCCACCCCCAAAGGCGTGCAACCGCCCGCAAACTGGTTGGACGCCGAACAACACCCCATGGTTCGCTTCACGCGCTCGACCTAAATCGCAACTCCGTTCGCCTGCCACCCGCACGATCAGCAGGAAGCTGCTCACCCGGCAGAAAAACGCGCGATCCCACCGGCCCGAGCGTGATGCCACTCGCGGCGACCCGCGTCGCTACGGCGGCATGCCGACCACCACTTCCAAGGAGGGAACGGATGGTCCGATCACCCTACGGGCGGTGCCCAACTGCCGCAGCGCTCGCGCTGGTGATTACGTCGCTCGGCCTCTCAACCCAGGGAGCCGAACCAATCCAATTGCTCGACTTCTGGTCACCCCACTGCGGCCCCTGCATGGGAATGAAGCCCACAGTCCACAGCTTCATTCAAGCGAAATACCCAATTCGCGAAGTCGACACCACGCAAGATCAACAAACTTCTCGACAATACGGCGTTAGTGCCATCCCCTGCTTTGTGATGCTCGTCGACGGACAGGAAGTCGATCGCCGCGTCGGCGCGATGAGCAGCGCCGATATGCAGCAGATGTTCGAGAAGGCCAAAGACATCTACTCCCAGTCACACCGCACGCGTACGCAGTCGCCCGACGCAGGCCTGCGCGCCGCCCCACCAAGCACGGCAATCGGCCCTAATACCAAGCCGGATCTGTCGTCGACACCCAATTCCAGCGATTGGCCTCCAACCGTCGCGGCGCAACCGCTGCCGTCGCCCGCCGCGCCAACAAACATCGACTCGCCCACCACCTCAAAACACAACGCCGACTTCCCCGTCAGCCTGCTCGCCGCGACTGTCCGCATCTGCGTCGACGATCCGCAAGGCCGCTCCTTCGGCACCGGCACCATCATCGACTCGCGCAGCGGCGAGGCCCTCATCGCCACCTGCGGACACCTGTTTCGCGAATCGCAGGGCAAAGGACCGATGACCGTCGAAATGTTCGAACCCAACGCCGACGGCACCGTCCGCGTCGTCGGCCAAGTGCCCGGCCAGCTCATTTCCTGCGACCTCAATCGCGACGTCGCCTTTGTGAGCATCAAGCCGGGCCGCCCCGTCACGGCCGCGCCCGTTGCCGCCGCGCACACCGCAGTTCAAAAAGGCGACCGTGTTGCCACGATCGGCTGCAGCAATGGCAAAGATCCCACGATGCTCTCTCAGCGCGTCAACCAGCTCGACCGTTACGCCGGCGCTCCTAATTTCGAAGTCAGTGGCGCGCCCGAACAAGGCCGCAGCGGCGGCGGCGTCTTCAACCTGCAAGGCCAACTCATCGGCGTCTGCTACGCCGCTGACTACGAAGGTAAAGAAGGCCTGTACGCGGCACTTGAATCGATCCATTCGGGACTCGATGAACTGAAACTCTCCGATGTATACGCGAAGTCATCGCCGACAACGCCAGGAAATGAAATCCTTATCCGCGGCCAAGTCGAGCCCGATCCGAGCGACATCACGCCAATCCGCGATCCAGCCTCGCAGTCACTGGCCCCACTCGGAAGTCCCAAAAGCACTTCACCGCAAAACTTGAGCAACCAGGAGCAAGCCGCTTTCGGCGAAATCATGAACCGCGCTTCGACATCGGAAGTTGTCGTCATTGTGCGCCCCAAAACGCCCGGTGGCCAAAGCGAAGTCATTACGCTCGACAACGTCTCGCCCGACTTCGTCAAAGCCCTCGCAGCCCAGCGCCGTGCTGCCGCAGCCCCCACCGCCACGCGCTAGCCGCAGTGAAATTGCGGATTCACGAAAATCCAGACCCCGCCGACTCACGCCACGTCAATTCCAGTGCCTGCAAATCGGCCTTCGCGGCCAAGTTCAATCGTAGCGATTCACCCGCCAACCATTTCGCCGGGGGCCCTGCCCATCCCCACAAAGATGCGGTCGCAATAGCCTTTATGACCTAAATTTGAGGAGACATTGTCAGTCTCTCCTCGGTGGTCATTCGATGCTCTGGTACGTTGCGGCAATCGCTGTCTTGAACTTCTGCTTGGGCTATGCCTTCGCAGCGTATACGAACCGCGCGCCCGCCGCCGATCCCGATTAAGCGCAGCCGTTCACTTCGTCAGCCTAAACACCGCTTCAATCTCCACGGCCCACCCCGCCGGCAATGCCGCCACGCCGATCGCACTCCGCGCGCCGAGCCCATTCTCCGGCCCAAACACGTCGCGCATCAACTCGCTGAAGCCGTTGATCACCGCTGGCTGATCTTTGAAATCCGGCGTGGAGTTAACAAACCCCGTCGTCTTTACCAGCCGTTCGATCGCATTCAGGCCGCCCAGAATCTGCCGCAAATTGCTCAGCATATTGAGACCCGTCTGCCGCGCCGCAGCGTAGCCGGCTTCCTTGTCCAGCGATTCTCCTAACCGCCCGCAGGTCGCCGACCCGTCCGCCTGTATCGGCCCGTGCCCCGAAACATACGCCAGATCGCCGTCAACCAGCACCAATTTGTACAGTCCCAACGGCAACGGCCGATTCGGCAATTCCAAATTCAACTCTTCAATGCGCGCTTCAAAATTCATAGCGACTCCGGAAATCAGGTGAGTAAGTGCATAGGTGAGCAAGCCGGCTCGCATCACCCACTCGCCCACTCACCTACTCACCCTTCCCATACACACTTTGCGGATCAAACACCCGCTCCGCCACCACCTTTACTCCCTCGGACGTTATCTCGCGAAAGAAGCACGACGGATACCCTTCGTGACAAGCCGCCCCACCGACTTGCTCGACTTTCAGCAGCACCGCATCGGCGTCGCAGTCCACAAACACGCCACGCACGTGCTGCACATTGCCGCTCTCTTCACCCTTTCGCCACAACCGCTGCCGCGACCGGCTAAAATACACGGCCCGCCCTGTCGCCAGCGTCTCTTCCCACGCCTCACGATTCATGTGCGCGACCATCAAGACTTGTCCCGTGCTGGCATCCTGAGCCACCACGGTCACCAGCCCGTCTTGCCCAGAAAAACTCGGCGTCACTGCAGCGTCACTCATCGCTCACTCGACCAACGAACGTGGCAAACCACAACCACTAACTACCGCCCAACATATCGCCCCGCCCACCTCCGAACCAGCCACCTCCGAACCAGCCACGTACGCACCGTCGACGTCTCCCGCCGCACGCCTACCCCTACAACAACGTCCCCTCCGCTGAGGAAAAGTTCGCTATATTCGTCACAGTTCCTTCGCCGGTGCAACGCAGAGCAATCGCTGCCGCTTGCGTAACAGTCAGTCGTTGCAGCCATGTGTATTCGCCCAGCAAACTTTGCCGATGCTCCCCAGGACGGATCGTAGTTGGCGCAGGAGGCACGCTCGAACTCTTTTCGCGTTGGAGACAGCGTGTTACACAAATCCTTGACCGTCGTGCTGCCCGTCTACAACGGTGAAACGCGGCTGCGTAAGAACGTTAACGAAGTCCTCGAACTCGCCAGCGAACTAACCTCGCAATTCGGCGTCCTCATCATCGACGACGGCTCGAGCGATGATACATACGAAGTGGCCGAAGAACTCGCCGCCCACTATCCGCAGGTGAAGGTCCACCGCCATCGCCAACGCCGCGGCCTCGGCTCCGCGATCGACTACGCGCAGCGCCGCGTACGTTCCGACGCGATCATCATGCACGATGGCGTCACACCGATCGACTCCAGTGAAATCCGCACGCTCTGGAACGGCTGGCTCGCCCAATCGCCAGCAGAACACACCAGTCCTGCGAAAGCCAACTCGATGCAAGGTTCCTTGGCCGAACTCACCGGCCTCTCGGCCGTCCACTCAGCGCTCGAGCGGGCCCACGCTCGGATCGTCGGTTTCCAAATCGTCAGCCCGCTGCCATTCGACGACGCCTTCGCCGAACTCGGCGCTGCCGAACCAATGACAACGCTCCGCAACGACGCGCCACGCACGACGGCTCGCAAAGGCGTCGGCCAAATCCCCACGCTCCCTCGCCCCAAATTCCTCACCGCCCTCGCCAACTTCGCGCTCGGTGAATAGTTGCGGCTGCCGTCCGGCGTGTGACAACACACGTTTGGTCCCCTCCCCTTTGACGGGGAGGGTTAGGGAGGGGTGACCGCGTCGCCGCCTGCGACTAATTCCGTCCCGCCTCCTCTTCCACCCGATACAACGCCGTCTTCGTGCGCAGCACCAGCGCCCGCCCATCCACCGCCGGCGACGCCATCAATCCATCATCCAACGCATTCGTAGCGACCGCCGCAAACTTCCGCCCCGGCCGCACAATCGTCGATTGCCCATCGCGATCGCAACAATAGATCAGTCCGTCGGCATAAATCGGCGACGCCGCAAAGGATCCGCCGACACGTTTCTGCCACACCATTTCACCGGTTGCCGCATCGACGCAATCGATAATTCCGTCATCCGTCGCCATGTAGATGAGCCCATCAACCAAAATCGGCGACGCGGTGTGCGCTACGCCCCGCTTCAACCGCCACAACACGTTGTTCGTATCGGTGAGATTTCCCGTCGCATCCGCCCGCACCGCCCATAACTCGGTGTGAATATTCCCCGTCACCATGTATGCGATACCGTCTTCGTAAATCGGCCGGGGCGCCACGCTGAAGTCGTCGAACTCGATCCGCCACCTCTCCTTGCCCGTGTAAGGATCATACCCGAACGCCGCCATCGCCCCGCCGCTCACCAGCAGCGGCTCGCCATTCGGCAGCTTTACCACGAGCGGCGTACTGTGTGCCTTCCGCATATCGCCGTCGCGCGCCCGCTGCGCCGCCTCCGGCGACTTGCCCGTGACATCTTGATCGTGCCATTCCACGGCCCGATCCGTTCGCCACACTGTTTTGCCTGTGAGCTTGTCGAGCGCCGTCACATACTGCTGATCCACGCCGTCAAACGTGAGAATGACAAGATTCTCAAACAGCACCACCGATGACGACGGCCCACGATAATGCCGGCACGGCAAATCCTCGCGCTTCCATAACACTTCACTGGTGGAAGTATCCAAGCACGCCGTACCGTAACTACCGAAGTGCACATACAGTCGATTGCCCTCGAGCGCCGGCGACGGCGACGCATAGCCGTTCACCGTATTCCCCAGCGGTTCGGGCGCGTCGCAATGAAAGAGCTTCTTGTTCTGCAGCACCTTGCCCGAATCGGCAGCAAGGCACAGCACAGAATAATCGTGCCCATCGACATCCGCCGTCGTCAGCCAGATCTGGCCGTCCTTGATCACTGGAGTCGACCACCCACGGCCGGGAATCTCTGTCTTCCAGCGCACATTCCTGGTCTCGTTCCACTCCGTCGGCAGCCCGACTTTTGCGTCGCTGCCTTCGGCCACCACATGCCCATTCGCAAGCGGCCCACGAAACTCCGGCCAATCGGCCCGAACAATCGCACTGACTCCAGCCAAAAAAACTGTCCCGCAGACGATATTGAAAAGCGCGCGGTCCAACATGAGCACTGCAATCCACGAGTGTGATGAATGTATCGAAGAAGAAGCGGGCCGCCACGCTACCGCAAACCCGCGGCCTGCCGGCGCGGGTTGCAGTATAACACGCGGCCCAATAGTTCGCCTGAACCCGGCGTCCCGTTCCGCTCGTGATGCCACTCTCGATGCGTGGGCACCAACGCCGCATCATACGGCCAGGCATCCAGCGGCTCATCATCACCGAGCGCCGCCGCCAACGCCGACGAATCCATCGTCACGTCCCCAGCCCGCGGCGGAATCGGTCCGGCCTCAATCCGCGGGCACCCCATCAGCAGCTTGGGGTCATACCCGCCCACGCGATTTACGACTTGCGCGATCTCATACAGCGACATCGCCCGCGGCCCGCCCGCGTGATACACGCCGCTCAAATCGCTCGCCAGCACCCGCTCGTACAGCCGATTCAAACAATCGGTGTACGCCGGCGTACGAACTTCGTCGTAATACAACGTCGCCGGCCGCCCCTTCTTAAACCGCGATTGAATCCAATCAATTGCCCCGGCATGCCCGTTGAAACTCACACCCATCGGCAGCGAAATCCGCAGCACACAAGCCTCCGGCATCCAATCCGCAAGCAATTGCTCCGCCGACACCATCGTCTTCCCATACACGGTCACCGGATCGGTACGATCCGACTCGACATACGCCGCACCACAAATACTCGCTCCTCGCTCCTCGCTCCTCGTTCCTCTTTCGCTCCTCGCTCCCGAATACACCAAATCGATCGACAAATGCACGAGCCGCACATCGCGCTCGACCACGATCGACAAGAGATTGACGAGCCCCTCGACATTCGTCCGCCACGCCAGCCGCGAATCGAGCTCGCACGCCCGCAGTGCGCAGTTGCCGGCGCAATTCAGCACCGACTGGAACCGATACTCGTCGAAGAGCGCCCGCAGCCGCCCATGATCC
>JAXMBH010000019.1:0-94972 GCA_046349975.1 Pirellulales bacterium | reverse complement strand
TTCGCTTACCAGCGTCCTAAGCGCGGGGATAGCAGTCGAGGCGGCCGGACCAATTTTTCCAAGCGCCTCTGCTACATGGAAGTCGACTTGAGGGTCTCCAACTTCTAACGCCTCAATCAATGCAGGTACGGCGTTCTTTGCGAGAGGGCCGATTCGTCCAATTGCCAGCACAAAGGGCGTCGCCACGTAGGTTTCGGGGTCATATCTCAGCGCCTCGATGAGTTCTGGTAGCGCCATTGCGGCAGGCAGACCTATTGCAGCAAGTGCGAATGCAGCGTAGTCGCGCGTTTCGAGGTTCGACAAAGCGGCTCCCAGCGATGAAACCAAGTACCGCGCCTCCGATGGATATTGCTCAGCGTACTCGCAGAGGATGATCGAAGCCCGACGCTCGCCGTTGAGCAATGCCTTAACGAGACTGACCAGTTTGTCTGTGTCCATCGGATCCATAGGTTTAACCGTAGCGGTATGTTGGCCCTTGGTGATTTTAGCACTAATGTCGTCCGCAGGTATCATGTTCAAGCTCTAAGTACTTTAGCCACGGAAGCAGCAGTCTTTGGCTCGCACCGCAGGGCGTGGTGCATCGTGGGCAGTTGATCACTTGAGTCCGAGCAAACCATTTGGCTGTGCAATGACTGCATGCGAAATACCAACGCTTGAGATTCTGGAGCTCGTCTCCGTCCGAAAGAACATCTACCGACTGTGGATGTGACTGTGACATTAGATCAGTTCGGTCTCGCTAGGATTTACCAGATGATTTGGGCGATTACCGCGCGCCCTAAGCGGCGGATGCGAGGCGCGATACTCATCGGAGAATTGGCATCCCAGCCAGCGAAACACGTAATCGGTGATTGAGCGTGCATGTCCGATCTCTGGGTTGCTGGTCCAGCCCGACGGCTCAAATCTTGCAAACTCAAACTTCGCTGCCAGCGCTTCGACTGGCACGCCATATTGAAGCGCAAGGCTTGTCAGGACGCCGATTGTGTCCATTAGGCCGCGGACCGTACTGCCTTGCTTGGCCACTTTCAAAAATACTTCTCCCGGTTGGTCGTTCTCGAAAAAACCGACAATGACGTAGCCTTCATAGCCGCTGATATTGAACTTGTGAGTTAAAGATCGTCGGGTGTCGGGGAGTCGTAGCCGCTTGGCGGCTGAAGGTGCCGCAAGTTCTGAAAATGACTCTGCGGGAGCCGCTTCGGAAGATTTAGCTTTCTTGGGTTCAGTCATGGCACCCCTCCGCTGAGCCTCTGTGACGTTCCCTGTCCTGGTAAGCCGATTGCACCTTGTGCAATAGTTCGCGAGCTGACCAAGGCGGTGAAGCATTCGACTGGTTCCAGAGGAGCAACTCGCAAAGTGCTTCCTCAGGCGTGAGACCTGCATCCCTGAGCTTACATGCGGCGCGAAACGTCTGCTTGTGTCCACCCTGGCCAGAGACTGCATGAATTGAACGGATGTAAGAGCGTGGACTCCGGATCTCGGTCGAGATTGCCAAGGGCACGCGTGACTCGTCAGGAGCAATCCAGGCCGGCGAAAAGTAAGGCACGTGATCAAGGCAGTAGTCGTCGCTTCCCTGCCAGCGATAATGCGCTCCGTTTGGATGACGCGACGGCGGTGCAACGACGTAACCACCTTGTCCACGCAGGTCTATTTTTCGATTGAGAAGCCCGGCACGATTGTACACGTCGTCGTCAGCCGGATAGCGGTAGTAGAAGTGGCTCCCTTCCCTCCCCGTAACGACCGCCAGCGGCGTCTTGGGAAAGCTCTCGTTCCAAAACCTGGCGTCCTCCGGTGTGTCGCAATCCACGACGACCAGACCTGACAAAGTTCCTGTCACGATGCCGACGTTTGCGGAAGTGCTTTTGAACCATCGTCTGAGTTCGGGAAAGCCTGCACGGCGTTTTTGGTATTCGAGCCAGCTCGGCACGGCCGGCCGCTTGCCGCGAAGGGGAATGACGCTCCAGCCGCGGTCAAAGTACTCGGCCGCAAGATGAAATGAGCGGCCCTGTTCGACGGGCGGCAAGCGGCCCTCACTCTCTTCAGTTTTAACACGATTGTAAAACGTTGGTTCCATATCGACTTCAATTCCACGACTCCATAAGACCGCAGTTCTCTTCCCAGAGCGGTTGCTCTCGACCTTTCGGGCAAGGCCGCCCGTCGGATCAGCGCGAAGAAAAAACCCCAGGAAGCGGTGCAAACTGCAACCTGGGGGGTGAAAGAACATGTCTAACGTTTTGACTGAGGATCGGCTCCGTCCTGACGCTCGCGATAGGCCTCGTCCTGAAACGCGGCAATCGCTTCATACGCTTCGCCGAGCAATCGTGCCGCCGGGAGTAAATCCTGCGGGCCAAGATAGTCGGTCGTTTCCCATTCGCTCTCTTCGTCTCGGCGGAACGTGCGCGTGAGTTTCACGCTGTAGTTCCGCCGGCCGTCGTTCGCATGCTCGAAGACGGCGACTTTCACGGGAAAGTAGGACTTGGCGAACACCGGCCGCTGTTTGGCAGTACCGTTTGTCGCGCTCTTCGTAGTCGTCGTAGCCATGTTTGGCTCCTTCAAGAAAAAAACCACATCCAAAAACGTCGCACAGAAACCCTGCTTGGATGCACCGCTGGGGTTTAGCAAAGGCCCTTGGACATTTGCCAAACGCGCGGACGAGAAGGAGCGAACAGCCCAGAGTAGCGCAAGTTAAATCGCTAATCAAACTTTACGACTGAGGCGCTCAATCTTTTTTAGTTCACTCACAACGATGCAGCCCCTGGATAAAAATGCGGTCCGCCCTTGTTGGGGCGGACCGCCGAAACTACCACACGCTAAACCCGCCGCAGGATCTCAGGAATCCAATGAATTCGATGACTTCCTCGCGGCTGACGGAGTAAGGTGACTTGGTCACCAGCCCCGGGTTCGCGGCAAGCTCCTCCTCAGATACGAATCGACCTTCCGGCGTTACCTTCAAAGTTGTCGAAACGTGCTCTAAGAAAAACTTCTCGCCCGGATCCTCAGCCAACCACAGCTCCAATCGCTCGGCGATCTTGTCGCACGTCTCTTGGTTTTGCGGCCCCGCCCCGCCATTTAAGGACATCGCAATCAGCAGTTCCTCGTCCAACAAATCGCTGCACAGCAGCACCATCCGCTCCCAAATGGGACGCCACTCCCAAATCGAAGCGCGAAAGTACTCCCCTGCGGCCGAAGCCGGCGCTACGCCATATACGTCCATGCCCATAGTCGTTCTCCTCAAAAAACGTCAACGCGTTCCAAAGCGAGGGGACGTTGACGGTTGTGTTCCCCTCGCTCACAACATCGCTTTTGCGATGCCGCCAGCGAAAGGTTAATTGAGGCGAACCGTACCAGCGCTGACAGAGTCGAAGGGCAGGCCGCAGCCTGCCCATTGGCTTTCAACTCTCGCCAGGCATCATGATGGTCAAGACGCATTCGCCGGCGTCGCCCGGCCCCAAGCAGGCCTTGAGCTTGACCGGCTGCGATCCTTGGTTGCTATTGCGGACGTCGAGATGGACGGTGACGACGGGATTACCGGAACGATCGTTTTGGTAGGCGTGTCGGGTCATCCAGAGGATGTCCCAAAGCCTGCCCGTCTCGCACTGTAATCGGACTCCTTCGGGCACGCGGACGTAAGTCTCATGGACCTCACGGGTGAGGGCCACAGGTACTCTAAATCCAGCGTCACGAGCCATTTTTTCGCCGACTGCGACCAGCACGCCATCTGCAATTGCTTCGGCGCGCGTGTACGCATGAATCACCGGCCATTCTTCGTTCGGATCAGCCGGTCCTTCCTTTCTGTTGGGTCTTTCAGTGGTAGTTGTCATTAATCCTCCATGATCGCGGTCATTTCACTTCGGGCGCTGCCTCATGCAGAGCCGAAGACGCGAGGCGACCGCAGTTGCCCCGCAGAAAAACGTGACGCCATCGCTCAAACGCAAATGACGGCACGATACTTCTGTGTGATGCGCATTCTTAGTCATATCGCATTCATTCTAGGAGCCGCGGACTGCCCTCGGGAAATACACACGCGTGACATTCGGCAAGGTTTCGTCGTGCGGCGCCTGTCACGCGCTGCGCGAGCACTTGTGAGATGAGCACATCGCGCGGCTTATTATTGCACTCGGTGCAGCCTCGACTGCCAGCCGTCTTTAACGCGACGACTCGGCATCGCCCGAATTGCACGAAGTAACTCCCGGCACCGTCGCGTACTCTCGCCGGAGATGCGCCCAACAGGCGAACTGAGCGCTGTGCTGAGCGATCCCTTGCACAGGCGATCGATCCTCGCCTCTCACCGGGATGAGATCGTTTCGAAGGGGCGCCGTCTAGTAATTCGCTGAAGGCAAGAGTAGCGATCCGATGGCGAGTAGCTATCGTTCAAAAGGGCCACGGAATCGGTGGTCAGACTGTCTCGCACCCCACGACTCGTGAGAGGCCTTGCCCCGAGGAATTCTCGTCACCGTCCGCAGGTCCATAAGTGAGCAATGGAGTAGATCGCCCACAGTAAAGATGCCATGTTCTTCGAGGGCATTTTGCAATCGGCAAGGCAGCTGGAGGGCCTCCAGCGATTTGTCGTCAGGCACTTCCATAAGATCCCTTTCATTTTCAGCGTGTGCGTTGTCCGCGTTTCGGCGCCAGCGAAACGCCCTTACTTTCGACTCGTTGGTTCCTGCCGCCGACGTAGACCATCATTCCAGCAAGTGACGCGCAGACACATTTAGCGATCAACCAAACGTTAGCGTCTGACCAACTATTTTGGCACGCAATGAACCCACTGCCGAACGCACACAACATCCCACCCGCGCCGATCAGCGTACCTACCGTTGTGGCAACATCCATCCCGCCTGGACCTTGGCGTTTTGGAAATCCAAAGATCTTGGACACGCCTACCAGACCGACTCCGCTCAACAGCAGCAGGCCTTTAGTTCCTAACAAGGGCACATCTGGATATCCGAAGTGATACGCGACTCCTCCTACCGCCAATGAGCCGCCCGCCATGCCGAAGAGCCAACCAATTCTCTGTCGCAACGGCGTTCCGGCCGAGAACACTCTGCGAATATCATACCCCCACTCGCCAGCACACGACGGTCGATTCCTCGCCGGCGATGCTGCTGAAGTTGAATGGGCGGCGACCTGGTTCGCAGGCCACTTGGAAAATCGTGCTTCTTCCTGAGTCACCTCAGGCGGGAACTCTTCAAGGTAGCCGAAGGCCCAATTGATTCGCTTGATGTTCGCTTCGGCGATTGGCCTGAGTTGTGGATCATCCATGTAGCGGTCGGGATGCCAGACTTTCGCCAAGATCCGGTAGGCTTCCTCGATGTCGTCGTTCGACGCTCCAAGCCTTAGTCCCAGCACGTTCAATGCTTCGGCACTGCTGTCCAGGTCTTGGCCGCCCGAACGTTTCTTGTGACCAGGTTCATGTTGTGGGCGGGGGTCGATGCCCTTCTGTTTATCCGCAATCGTATTGAGAGCCTTCTTGCCATGTACCAAGAATAGGACGCCAAGTCCAAATATGAATGCGAGAACCACTAATACGAGCGGATAGTCTTGAAGAGTCAGTGGCGGGCCTCCTTGTCCGATGCCTTGCTGAATTGCCTTCACCGACATGAATAACCCAAAGCCGACCAGGCTGACGCCCACAATCATCTTCAAATGTGCGAGCGCTTTGTCCGCGTGGCCAGTAACGATTCCCGGTTTTCCCTCGGCCATGAGCTTTGTGTGGCGGAACTCAGCGAATCCAGCACAGACACAACCAACGAGCAGCAGACAAACGCTTTGTAGGACCGTTAGCTTGAGAGGCGGCTTTGACACGACCTGAAAGACGGTCAGCCCCATTATCCCGGTTGCCAGGCATCCGAGACCAAGGCGGGCAGCGATATTCACCAAATGGTCCGGCGGCTCGTCGCGGCTCAACATTGCTCTATTCCTTCTGTGTCCCGATTTCAAGCCTGTGATCGACAAGCCGTCGTGATGTCATTACGTGCAGTGAAGCAAGCACCATGAATTGCATTCCTACCAAGCCAGCGACTCGCCCATGATGCGAATCACGGCCTCCTCGCCGACTCGCCGCAGGGCGTCTTCGCTTACAAGTCCCATTCGCTCCAGAGCGGTCTTTGCCCGCTCGGCGTCCCGCTCCGTTTCAAAATTCATTGGAAGAGCGAGGCACGTATCGGCGTTCCGCTTCGTTGCGACGCGCCAGGCCGCGGCTTCGATGACGGCGGCCTTGCGGTCCACAATCACTTGATTCGTTACTAATAGCGACATCTGCCTGCAATCCTGTCACTTGTCACGCGCGGCTAGTTCAATTCGCCATCGAGTTCATTTTAGGATGTACTGGCCGCCCCTCGCTATTACTCCCGCGCGACAACCGAAAAGCCACTCGTCGTGGCGGCCTCTACCCGGATGTATTTGCTGAGCAGCGTGGGCTGAACGTTGGGAATCCAATTTGCGCTGCAACGAAGGACCACGAAGTACTCAGGCGACATTGGCCGCACGCCGCTGATGTAAGGTGTTTGTGATCGATCGTTGGAAAGGCGTTTCATAGGTCGCACCGGCGGGATCAAGGCGAGCACTTTTGTCGCCGCTGACTAAGAGGGTTCCTTTTTGGAAGTGAAGATGCCAGCGAATCACGATTCTGGTGGTAACCTTGGCTGTCGAAGAGCTCAACCTGGGAGCGACGCCGTCGAACATCGCCGCCCGGCAAATGTCGCCACTCTCACGCCGCATCGCCGTCAAACTGCTTGACAGCGACCCCGTCACATCGAAAAATTAGGCCATTTGGCGCAATCCTCCAGTCGCGATGTGGCCATCTTCAAATCGTGCAATTCCTTGAGGAAGTGTGCTTGTTCCCCTTTTCGCTTGACGGATCGGAGCCAGTTGATGACGAAGGACACCCGCCTGAAGCGAGACCTGCACGCATTTGACGAACACGGGATGGTACTGTGCAATCCCCGTGATAAAGAGGCTGCACACCGCGCCGAAATGGAGGGGATCGCCACCTACGATGCGACAGCCGTGACCTGCCTGAAGTGCGTAACACTGTTGCACCGGCTGCAACGAGACCAGCACAGTTCGAAGAGTAGCATGACGCTCAGGAACTCATCGCCAGAGAGCGAGGATGTTGCCGCGAGCGCAGCGGAAACCGTGCCAACATCGCCGCAGGAACCCTCCTTAGATGTTGGTGGAAGGTCTGACTCCAGTGAACCTCCGGCAGTCAGTGGTTTTCGACGGATCCGAGACATCGGCTCGGTCGTTGCGGAAATCCGGCCGGGTGACGGCATTGATCCGCGTGAAGAAAGACTTGCGCGACTTCGGAGCGACGCCCGCCGAAAGCCTGATCTCTCCAGCGAGCGACTCGGCAGCCAAATTTTCGATGCTCTTTGCTTAAGTTCGCTGCTGACCAAAATCGGCCTGGAGGACTTCACGTTCATTGGCGTTACATCCACCGGACGTAGGGGGCAATTTCTGGTCGACGTCTGCTGTGCCGACCCGGATGCCACGTTTGAGCCACGGGAGATCGAAGGCCTTCTACAAGAAAACAGAGGCCTCTTCCGTGCGGAGGTGGCGCAGTCGGTCAATCGCCGCAAGGCCCCTGAACTGCAATTTCGGGTATTGCCACCGGGATGCAAGCCGTGATGGATGGTGCCGCGATATCTGCGGGTCGATGGCTCACCGGCCCGCTCGGAGATCGTCTCTCGCGGCAGATCGAGCGCATCCTATCTCAGCCACACGTTGTACGAATCGCCGTGATGCCCGACGTTCACGAAGGGCTTAATGTTCCCAATGGGGTTGTCGTGGCCACACGGCGACTCATCTATCCCGAGATGGTAGGCGCCGACATCGGGTGCGGTCTCGCCGCGCTGCGTTTCGCGGCTCACGCCGATGACTTGAGTGACAGTCATCTGCGGAAAATCCTTCAACTCCTCGCAAGCCTGGTCCCCACACTCAAACAGCCGGCAGGTCGAGCCAATCAGCATCTGTCGTCGATCGAATCACTCGGAACTTTAAGTTGCGATCGGCTGACACACGAGGCGGCTCGTGACGGGCGGTATCAATTGGGGACTCTGGGGCGCGGAAACCATTTCCTCGAACTTGCGCGTGATGACGCAGGCGATGTATGGGCCGTCGTTCACACCGGCTCACGTGCGATGGGACAAGCGATTACGGCACACCATCTTAGCAAGGCGAGTAGCTCATCTGGTTGTCTGCCGTTCCTCGATCTCGACTCGCCCCCGGGCCAGGCTTACTTCGACGACATGGTGTGGGGGTGCCAATACGCCCGTGCAAATCGGCTCATGATACTAAACGCACTGGCCGACATCCTCGAAGTCCACCATGCCATTAAGGTCGACATGGCGTCGTACATCGATTGTCCACACAATTTCGCCGGCATGGAGGTCCACGGCGGCGAGATGCTGTTGATCCACCGCAAAAGTGCAAACGCAGCCATGGCTGGCAGCTTAGGGCTCATCGCGGGATCCATGGCCGCTGGCACGAGGATCGTGGTCGGCTTGGGCAATCAGGAGTCGCTCTGCTCGTCGTCACATGGTGCGGGGCGGGCAATGAGCCGTACCGAGGCGTCGCAGCGCATCGCAAGCCGTGATCTGAAAGGGATGATGCGCGGTGTGGTCTATCATGACGAATGGGCCGGTCGTTTCCGCGACGAGGCACCACAGGCATACAAGGATTTCCACAATGTCATGCGGGCTCAGCGTTCGCTGGTGCGAACCGAGCGGACGCTCCTACCTATTCTCAATGACAAGCGGCCCTGAACACCGTTTTTGGATCGACATCGCGCGGCGCAAAGCAACGGTTCAAGCGAGTCCTATTCGCCACCGTCTGCTTGGACTCCTAATTACCCGCCGGTTAAGAACCGATGCTGGAACCTCTCCCAATCGGCTGCTCGCAAGGTGCGTTGCGGCGGTGTGGACCGTGGAACGTGTAGTCGCTACTCAACTAGCTTTGCGATTAGGATCAGTAAGGCAATCGCCAGAACCAGCAGCAGGAAGTGCAAGGTCTGAATGAACACCCATCGCACTCCCCAGCGAACGTAGTAGAGTGCGATCGCAACCGCCGTCCCGTACCGTTCCTGGTGGAGGGTAAGTCGCGGGTCTTCGACTTCGACGAGTTGGTACCAACAGTGATAGAGCGGCCGGTAGAGGAAGCGAAGTCGGCTTCCGAACGGAGTTTCAATCTCCAAGATGTTCGGCTCATCAATATTGCGGCAGGCCACAAGGTTCGCTCCGAACCGATGCCGGTGAATGGGTGCGCGATAGGCAAAAAGCGTGGGCCCGAGCTTCACACCGCCATTGGGATAGAACAGGAGGTCGCCAAATTCCTGATAGGACTCGTCTTTGACGTATTTCAGGAGGTGGCGGCTGTGGATGACTCTCTGGGCCATAGAACTACTCTTTGGTTTGCAGCGAAAACCGTGGTACCGTGGGCTAGTGGAAAAGTATGAGTCGCATGACACGCTAAATGTTCATCTTAAAGACTGCGCTCTCGCACTTGTCGTGATGGGGCTGGTCTACCTACTCGCCGGCGAGTCGGGCCTGGTGCGGCTTGTCTACGGATACGCGGTCATGGTGGTGATCTTGCTATTCTTGTCGACGGCGATCTCGCACGGCGATTTCGGTGATGACGACGACTTCTGCCATTAGGATCCGCTGGGGGCGCGGAACCTAAAAATAGGTTCCAGCGCCCTTTGCGGCGTCAACGAGCAATCGCATTGCTTTGACGGCCCACGGGGGACGAGTGGCAAGAAGTACCATGAACACGCTTAAGAGCAGGATGACCAAACTCCTAAACGCGATTTCATTCAGTAGCTTCTCGACCTCTCGTCTTGGGCGGGACTTTCTTGTTCTCCTTTCCATAACACACTCCTCCTTGATTCGCTTACCTACGGGACTGATCGCAATCAGTCGGTCGTGGTAAGCGCCAACTTCGTTCGTGACTCCATCGACCTGCCGCAGCGAGGCCTAGGAAAACGAACGCAAAAACACCACTCAATATTCTTTCACCAGAGTTCATACGGGCGACGCGCGGTCGCGTGTCCGCGATGGATCAGCCGAAGCTTTGCAGCGCGATATCGTCCGCCAAATTCAAGGGCCGTCTCACCGATCATCGCGTCGGGTACTACGTCGCCTGGCCGCCGTGCGCCGCCGTTCGCATCTTCGTGACTCCACAGCAGCGCCTGTTCCGGCTTCTCGCAGCAGAGTTTCAGATACAAAGCTGTGACGTGCAGATCGTGAGTGACTTCGGTCCGGCGCAGTGGTCTCCCGCCGAGGCAGCCTCCCAATTCCAGTCGCGCCTTCAAGGTGGACGTGGCTACGAGCACACGATGGGGTTGGCCCGTCCACCGCGAGGAAAGCGTCCAGGCAAGCCGTTCGGGATTGGGGGGTGCGCCTCCTGGCATCCAACGGAACACCGGGTCCTTCAATGGCAACTCAGGAAGCGTCATCACCGTCCGCAAGGTTAATAAACCTTGCTTCTCAAGCCGCCTCATGCGGGACCGAACAGTTCGCGGACTAATGCCCGCGAACTGATCGTCGCCAATAACTCGGACGCGCTGCGTTAGCAAATGCAGAAGAGTTGAATCAAGGTCGGCGTCCTGATTTGGTGGTCGACAATCGGAGGTAATCTGTCTTGCCGGGATCACGTTGGCTGCTCCCAAATGAGTTGTCGCTGTTTGGCCTGTAGCATCTTGTCGAGGGCTGCCTGCCGCTCGCTGCGGTCCGTGTCCGCTTCGTTCGGCGCAACCTTCGGAAAGGGCCGCTCACGCTTCGGGAGCGGCGTGCCCGCAAGTCGTTCGTATTCGTCCCGGGGGAGGTCCGGGGTGAAGCGAAATCGTTGCGGCTCGACATGCCCCTGAAAGGCATTGCAAATCAGGTAACCCTGACCCG
The DNA here is from genome assembly GCA_046349975.1 of Pirellulales bacterium. Lineage (GTDB taxonomy): Bacteria > Planctomycetota > Planctomycetia > Pirellulales > Lacipirellulaceae > JABDGM01. The sequence goes on along the minus strand of JAXMBH010000019.1, from coordinate 84,083 downwards.
CTGAGTAAGCTGCGTCGAGGATCTCGTTACCTTCAAGGCGTGGCTCGTAGACCTCGTGCATCGAGACTGACGACACGCCAGAGCGGAACCCCTGCGTGGCGCCTCGTTGCTTGAGTTGATCCTTCGAAAGCGATTGAAGCGCTTCTTTGTCTTCCGTCGAAGTCGGCGTCAGCCAAATCTTGATGGCCGTGTTGTCGAATAGCACGGGGAGCAGGTCCCGGTCGCGTGACTTGAGTTGTTCGCTCGTTTGCGTGAGGACAATGATCCGAATGCCGTACTTTCGGGCAAGCGCGAGCAGATCGGCCCACTGCTTGGAACCCGCGATGGAGGGAAACTCGTCGATACAAAGGTAGATTCGACGAACCGGGAGTCCCGCGTAGTGCCGTCGCATTGCCTCTAAAACGAACGAGAACACGAGCGTGGTCGCCAGCATGCGCGCTCCTGGATGCATGAGCGTGGGCAAAAACCCATAGGTCACCTGGCCGCGCTCCACTGCTTCGGGTACGTCGATTCGCTTGTGGCCCCATTCACTCGGTTGAATCTGGTCATACGTCAGCAGCATCTCGGCGGCGAGTTGCGCTTCACTCTGGTCGGACAGCTTTCCCTTCGAGCTGGCAAATCGCCGGGCGAAATCGTGCAGCGTCGGAGAATGCACGCCTTCCGCGACGAATCCCATCAGGATCCGCAGAATCGATACATAGCTATAGCGACCGAAGAATCCTGCCCCATACCCCTCGCCATGATCACCTCCCAGGATGCTTTGCAAATAGGACGTACCGACAGACAGATCGCCAAGTGGTGTAATCGCTGCCATGGGATCCAGTGAGTCCCAATCGTCATCGCAGTTGACCGAAAGGAACTGAAACATCTTATTCAGTTGGCGAGCGAGCTCGCGCAACAGATTGAATGCATATTGGTCGCCGCCCAGGTCACCCATTACAAATGCGGCTGTTGGATCAAGTCGCATAAGTTGGGAGATGATCAGCGTAGCAATAATCGTTTTCCACGCGCCGGTCATCCCTTGGATCCAACAGTGACGTTCAAACAAGCTGAGGCTAACGCTAACTGGCCGCCCGGTAGCCACGTCAGTTCCGAGTTGAATGCTTGGTTCGGCCATCGTTATTTCCCCTTCCCCGCTTTGAGAAACTCCGCCAGATGCTCCGCGTCCGGGCCAACGTCGATGATGACGGCCGCTCGCTCCCGGAGGCGCCGTCGCGCAACCGCTTTTTCCAGCGCAGTTGCGTACTGAAGCGTAGGGGCGAGCATCGCAAAGCCTAGTTGCCGGGAAGTGATCCAGGCGGCAAGTTTTGCCTGCCGCTCGCCCTGCTCGATCACCGTGCGCAAATGCCGGACGACTTCGGCGGGAGCACGGTCGGCGACGAGCATCGTGCGGAACACGGTTGCACTGCCGAACTCGTCCGACATCACAAACGGAACATTGGCGGGTGCGGCACGGTCTAGGAGTGAAGCGGCTTCCTCTGACGACAGGCGGTGACGCGGATGGCGGCCCAGGTGACAAAACACCTGGACGGCAATGGCCGCGTCCAGGGCGGCGCCAGCCGGTACCTCGGCGCGGTCTCGCGGGAAGCCGAGCCGCTGCGCGGCGGACGCGGAAATCGTGTAGGCAGTCAGTCCGCCTGGCAGCCAGCGCTCATGTCGGACAAGGTCACCGTCATCGGTCAGCCGATTGAGCGCGTGCGTCAGCGGCTTGCCGGCCGAAACGGCGTGAGCCGCGCAGCGCGGAATTAGAATGCGAAACGAGCCCGCAAGGTTCAGGACGATGTGGTCGCGGGCAGCGTACTGCTGTGGCGTGTAGGTAGGCATAGACCAGTGTCGTAAGGGGCCTCCGCAGAGGCTCAGAGGGCTTGTTTTCTCGGTTGCGCTTCGTTTGGGGATGCGCGTCTGGCACTTGGCCGCTCAGTCGCTGCCGCGGAGCTGAAGAAAACGGGCCGAGGCCCGCAACGAACTCGCAAGTTCGTCGCGGAGCCTCGTACCCTGAGTGCGATGTTGGCTGGCTAGAAGCGAATCGCCGCCGCTTCTTGGCTAGGTTCCTCGGCGACGCCATTCGCATCTCTTCGTTCCGCCAAGAGTTCCATGTCCTTCGCAAATTGCAGCAGCTCGGACCTCAGCTTGGGGCCAACTGCTTCCGTTTGCGCGAAGCCGCTGGCTACCTTCGCCAAGAAACTCGGAAATTCGAGCAGACTCTCGACGCGCAAGGTCTTGTACGACTTGGACGGGTCCTGGCTATTAAGTCGGGACACATCCCAGTGCATACGAACCTTGCCGGTTTCCAGGTCATGGCTTTGCCACACCGACACTGACAGGGACGGCGTGATCCGCGCCGTGTGGTCGGGTTGTCGGGATGCGACATGGGTTTGCTTACGAGTGTTGAACATAGTTGCTCCATGGATGCACCTGCCCTAGTAAAGCGATTCGAGCACCGAATCGGGAGCCAGGTCAGGCGCGTAAAATTGCTCCACGGAAAACACCTTCATGTTCTCGACGCAGCAATCCTCACTTTCTGCCAATCGCAAAAGGAACAAAACCAAACATCACACACCATTGAACACGCACATTGGCTTAGTATCGGGTCGAATCAAATTCAGCCCGCCAATACTGGACATTGTTGTTCGCATCTAGATGCGCCTTGCCTGTGATATTAACGGGCACTGCTCCAAAATTGCGGGTGCGAATCCGAAACGGTTGGCCTTTTCGCACCTGCACTCCGCCCAGTACTTCCGATTCGTGAAGCTGTTCGGGATGTCCCGGCAATGAATAGAGAAGTACATCTCGCCTGGCGAGAGTCGGCTGCTGGCTCATGCGAATAGGGGTCGCCCAAGTTGGTTCGGATTCAGTCGCTAACGTTGGTTCACGCGACGCGTCGCGATGTGAACTTGAACTCGCAAACTCAATCGTGGAAGTCGGCGCTCGATTGCTGCGAGTCAATTCGGCGGGGTGGGAGCGGATGCGTGCGACATTGTCATCCGACTCGGCCGGCCGATCCGACTGAAGGCGGTCATGAAGCTGTTGCAGCGATCCGCGGAAGTTCTCGTAGGACTGGACGTACGTCTTTAGTCGCTGGTCGAGCGCATCGAAGTCTTGAGCACTTTTGAGGACGGGAATTGCCGCGAGCACGCTTCGAAACCGCACGAGGACTTGGCGGCCGTCCTGCAAGTAAGGAAAGAGTTCCGCAACATCCTGCGCCGTCTCGTTGAAATCGGCTGGAAGTTTCTCGCACCGGACGGCAAACTCGTCCATGATGCCGGCCATATTCAGGTCATCTTGGCGGTAAGTGCTGTACCGCTCTTTGGCGGCAAATTCGCGACATTGTTTGGCCGCCGCTTCGAATGTGGGGCGGGCGTTCGTAAGCTCCTCGCGGTACTTTTTTCCAAGGGCCAGATACTCTTGCTGGGCGGCCAGCACAGAGTCGCTTTGTTCGATCAGCTGCGCCATCAGCTTATCCAGCAACAGAATCGCATCACGCTCGCTCCTGAAGTCCGACTCAGTCAAGTGCTCGGGCACGCGGCGAATTGCTTCGTCGAGGGCACTTTCCAGGCGATGCATGACACCGCTTAACTGCTCGTCGGTCGCTTCGATGGCTAGCCGCGCTTGCTGGGCCGCAATCACTTGGTCACCCGTCACGGTGGAATTCACCCCTAACGGTTCCGCTTGGACAAAGGCGACACTGTGAGCGCACAAAAACCACAGTGAGAATCGCAGGCAATATCGCGAATTGATGCTGCGGAACATTGTTCGTCCTTTCGTTCAACCATTCCGAGGTAAGCGCGTCGTTTCGTTGGCTCGTTGCCAAAGTTTTGGCGTGGGCAACAATTTGAGGCCGGGTTCAGTCAGTTCAACATGTGCGGGATCCGAGACGCGGTCCCTGAGGCCCAGCATCGGGGTCTGACGCGTTTGGCGCGAGCGCAGCGAACTAAAGCGAGGTTGTGTAGTTTGCTGCGCTTCGTCTGGCTTAAATGCTGCCCCGATGCCAAGCGCGGTGACCGCGGCCAAGGCGACTTTTCCTTTATGCCGCCGCAGTAGTCGGGCACCATTCCGCAAGTACGCGAGGTCTCTCGCCCTATTCCCGCATTTTTGTTGGCGGCTCCACGCGACGTGTCCAACACGACTACGGAGCGTCGAGCCAATGGAACGCCGCTGCTGAAGGCAGGTCAGTAACTCAGTGACGTTTGGGCGTTTGGTGCGGTCGGTAAGTCCCTCGTCAAACATCTGACGAAAGAGTTGCTGCATCGCGGGCGGTAGTGACGCCAGCGGGTACTTGCACGGTGCGGGACGATAGAGCGGATGCTTCAGGGCGTCGGGCCAGATCGCCTGTTGTAACAATTCCTGGGGAAGGGGCATGTCTCCCTGCCCCAGGTATTGGCAACTGAAGGGATGCACGCCCTGGCAGAGGAGTCGATAGACGACGACGTAGGCGCTAAACGCGTCCTGATCATAATCACGGTCATAGACTGGAGGCACAGCCTCAACGAGTTCGGGTGGCTGAAGCTCGGGGCGGAAGCCCATCGTGGAGAACGTGGGGCCGCCATTGGGGATCGTGAAATGGAACGAATCGACGTCAATCAGCGTGACGACGGCGCGCCTACTAACAAGAATGTTCCGGAAATTGATGTCGCCGACGATATAGTTTTGCAGATGAAGCGAATGAAGCCGCGAAAGAAATGAGATGGCGACGTTCCGAAGCCAGTCGCGAGAGATCGATGGGATGCGAGTGCTTGGATCCACGATGGCCTGTACTTCCACGCAACCAGTCGCTCTCGGCATCACGAAGCCGATCATATCCCCCGTGCGCGCGTCATAGACGGGTTCGAGGGGCCAACCAAACCTCGGCCGCCGTTTATCCCACATCAGTGAAGGCGGATTGGCGCACAGCCACTTAATGCGCAACTCTTCGCAGTCCGCCGGCGTCGTGTAGATTTTGACGACTAGGTCGCGGCGGGACGGATGCTCATACACCGTTCCCGCCGCGCCTTGTGCGATGGCGGTCATCAAAACAACCTGCAGGTTGGAGACAATAACTTGCATTTGCGCTATTGCGTTCGGATTCGCTTGCCATTGACCGAAAGAATCTCAGTGCTCTTTCCGGGATTCGTCTGAGACACGATCCGCAGCGAATTGCTGAGCCAGCGAAACAGGTCGGCAAAGTTCTTCTCCGACGTCAGCAACTCTGCCGGTCGCTCCGGTTGCTCAATCGAATGAAGAAAACGCATGTCAGCGCCGGCCCCGACGCCAAACAGAAATACGTCGATCCCACTTTCGGCAGCGACGCGCTGGACGGCTTGACGGGCGGCCTCTTCGTGCTGCTTGTCGGTTGCCTCGCCGTCCGTAAACTCGATCAGGCATGACTTGCGCTGCGAAACGTTCAATTGATTCCGCAGCATCTTCCGGGCGGCAATGATATAAGCGATGTCCGCCACGAGGCGTTCACAAAGGGGCGTCCCCAACGGACTGGGATGTAGTTGAGGAGGCGTAAGGTCGCTCACGCGGCGCACGGGCCCCAGTGGCGCAAACGCCTGCTGATCGCCAAAACAAGCGAAAGTCATCAAGACGGACGAGCGAATTGACGGGTCGCGGTTAAGATCGTGGATGAACTTCGGCAACTGCTGTTCCAAAGCCACGACGGCTCCGGTGTCGTACATCGACATTGAGTTGTCGATGCTGACCACCGTGAGATGTTGTGTCTCCGTCGGCCGTTGCGACAGTAACATGGGGGATAACACAACACGCCCACCACGTTCAGCGATCACCGGATAATCACGTCCGCTGTGAGCGGCCGATGAATACTGGACAGACTTGCTGTGAGTTACGACGAATTCATTCATGTGAGCCTCCGAAAAGGTAAGAAGGGAAATCATTAGGGAACGACATCGGCGGCGATCGCGCGAGCAGGCGATCGCCACTGTTTGAGGTAATTCGCAAACTTTGGCGATTCAGTGGCCAGCCCGCTCGTCGGAAATATCAATAGGAGCGTCACGCGGTGACGCTTTCTCGTCATCAATCTGCCAAATCGCTTCTTGGAGCGCTTGCCGAAAATCGTCGTGGTTGATCGAGACTTTGATGTGGCCTGCTGGAATCGCGATAGTTTTCTTGAATACCTTATTGGAGTTGGATGCCTTTCGAGCCAAGATCGCGGTTAACTGGCGCATGTTAATCAGTGCGCCAGATTGCGCGAGACGGATTGCCTCTCGTCGCTGCGAATCGGTCACGGTGGATCGGCAGAGAGCGTAGACCGCGGTCAGTTGGAAGCGATTGAAGAAATCAAGACAGCCTGTCTGGATTTCATTTTCAAGCAGCGGTGCAAATTTCTCATACGCGTCGCGCCATCGATCCAGTGTTTTGCGGTCAAATGCCGGCAAATACGCCTGAAGCCACTTTCCGTACTGACTGTTTCGGCCGTGCGCCAAGCCGAGGCGGTCGAACTTATGAAATGCCGTCGAGAGCTCCGGTCCGACTTCAAAAATCGCCCTCAGCACGGTCAACGCGACGATGCGGCGTACGCGATCGCCGCGGGCTCGATCTTCGTCGTCAAAACAGTCTAACTCCGCGGACAAAGTTGAATTCGTCTCATTGCCCTCCCTAGGGAGATCGTCGGGCGAAGTGCCGATCGCAACCCGAATGGGGGCAAGCATCGCTCCGTTTTCCGCGAGTGGCATGCGTTCTAAATTGAGCGTTGTCTGCGGCAGGAGATATCCGTTGGTCGTCATAACAAATAGAGTCCGTAAAAGGTCGCTGACGGTCCACACAATTGTGAGAGCATTTACATGGTAAGCCCGTCGAGTGACGCTGCGCGTGACGGTTGCGCGACAACGTGCGAAGAGTACGTATTGTTGTAAGCTGCGCCGCGCCTAACCCAGAACTCGTCATGCGCGGTTCTTAAAGCGGCCAGCAAGTCACGGGAGACTAGCTGGGGCGGCAACTCCCACAGCGAGTCGCATAGTTCAATCCGACTCGGGTGGACAGTTAGGCAGTACCCACCCTTCTTGTTGTTGTGGATGAGCAATGGGCAGCCGAGTTCCGCGCGAAGTCGTCGCGCGACCTGGCGCGTCAAGCCGGGATCGCCTTGCGTGCATTCGGTGTCCCACCAGAATAGGTAGGGCGAGCTTCGTGGCTTATATGCCGCTAGCGTCAATTCAAGTAAGTAGTCGAACTGTGACTGGTGGACCTCGCAGCGGCAAGCATCGATCCCGACGAGATAGCCAGAGCCGAGATGCTCTCCGGTGATCCGGCACAAAGCATTCGAGGGACTATGCGCAACTAAGGGCTCGACGAACGGCGTCGATCTTCTAAAGCTTCCGGAAGGATGAAACTGCTTCTTTCTGCGATCCTGGTTTCCCATCTTCGTGCTCTTTCATTTGGCAATTTCAAATACGAATTTGCAGCCAAGTTACGTCGGGATGAAGCGGCTCGAAGACGGGCGTAGGCTTATCCCGTGCGGGCCTCAGAGCGAGGCATGAAAGTAGCCAGAGCGGTTGCTAAACGGAGCTTGCGCGAATCGATTTAGCGTTAACGTACGGCACTCTCAAAAGCCTGGTCGCGGAGGCCTATTGCGGCCCGGCATTCCGAAGCCTGTATTGTAGGAGTTTATTCCTACAATTACTTGGCGTCAAGCGATAAGAAGGACTGCGGATTTCGTTCGAGTGCTTGGGCGAACGCAATCACAGTTTCAACGCGAGGGTCGAGCAACTCTCTCGTGTCAATGAGCCGCGAGACCTCCTGGCGAGCATCGGCGGCTGAATAGCCCATCTTGACGCCGATCTGCTCAAGCGTCATGCCGCTTTCACCGACCGCCAGTCGCATCTTCGATCGCACAGTCAACGCAGAAACCCTTCGCGCCGTCGCGAGGATATCCTTGGCATGCTGCACATCGAGCCGCCTCCCAGCCCCCTTCTTGCCGCCCTTAGCAGGAGCGATGGCGCTATCGCCCGAAGTCTCTGCCAGCCGAGCGTCAATAGTGTTGCGGAGTTGTAGGAGATTGATTGCGTCAACTTCAGCGCCCTCCAGGAAGCCAAGCAATCGCTTGCATTCTTTTGGAAAGGATATGGCGTCAAGGTTCAAGATACCCCAGTTGTTTTTTGTCTCTCGCTCCGTTTCGATCGCCACCGGATTAATATACAGATGTTCCGTATCTGGATCAACGATTTTCCGCAATTGCCTCTTCTTGACAGCAATGAGCAGCGGTTCACTGCGAAGCGACTTGGGTCGTCGCGAGGCTTGAACTTTACCACTTAACGGCGGAGTTAACGTCGTTATCTTGTTCCCTAATAGATTCTGCTCTTTTTCCTTCTTCTGCGATAAAGGATCTCTTCCCGCATCCTCGTCATTTACAACGACGCGGTCCTTTGCTCTTCGCCTCGCACCTTTGGCCGTCATTTGCGGGGTCTGGGCATGTTTGTTCCGGATTGCTTTACTGCGACTGGTGGACTTTTTCTTGCTCATAGCATCGACCATTCGGGAAGAATCTCGATGGAAACCTTGTGGCGGTGAACGCAAAACGGCCAAGAAGTATGTCTCACCAGAGACCGAGGCGGCAGGCTCTCATTTTACTTAAATAACTGGCACACGCCGAGAGCGAGCGGTTGTTGCTTCGGGCGGCCAAGATTTGACTCGCATTTAGACGCCATGAGTGCCGCGGAACAACGAAAGTTCGCACCGCCGCCCGAGAAGAATGCGCTCCGGATTTAACCGTCTTTCAGTCACGCCGGGCTCGCGTGCCCCGGAACGCCGAGGAGAAACTAGGCCCTCAATTCTCTGCTAAATAATCCCGGACCACGCGGTAACGGGTAATTGATCCGTCACTTGACCGCTGGGTGAAAACGGGGACCTGGTTGATGATGCGGGCCGCCAATGCGAGGCTCTGCACCCGCCGAGTTGTTAACTCCGCATGATTCTGCCGCTCCGGGGGAATCCCTGACAACAAATAGAGCCAGTTGTCGACGACGCCATCGACCGCTTCCGCCTTGATCACAAAATGCGTCCCGCGCCGACCAGCGTTGAGGATGAGCGAAAAGAGGAAAGCGTCTTCTGTCATTGCAGCATACTCGATCGGAGTGCCCACCATTTTCTCAGAGACTCGACCGGGAGTCAAAAAATAAGTGGATCGCAAAGTCGTCTATGTCGGCGAGACAACACAGAGAAGATCCGTGAGTTCCCACGGATGGTCCTGTGAACGTCCGGCAGTCCGCTCCGTGACGACACGGAGAGTTATGGCGTTCGCCATTTGTCACGGCAGTGTCATCCAACGACTTGAAGGGGGCTGTAAGCTGAACGGACGGAGGGTCGGCGTGCGCCTATAAAGTGATTTTAATGCGTACGCGACAATTTGCATTGATACGCCGCTGCCTAGCGACACAGGTTACGACTGCTTCGGTGAAACAATGGTCGAACGCCCATCAGTTATCGACGATCGCTACTTAACTGTCGCGGAGGCTGCGACTGCGCTCCACCTGAGCAAGTCGCTCTTGTATCGAGAAATTCATCAAGGGCGGCTGCATTGCCATCGGTTTGGCGCTCGCTGCTATCGGATTGCGGTCAGCGATCTGCATCGTTACCAGGAGTCGAACGCGATTGCTCAACCTGGCATGTCGGCGAACACCTATCACAAACAACGCGCTGTCAGCCGCCCGTCCGTACTTCGCCACGTCTGCTGGAAGCGGTCGCCCGCCGAGCAAACGTAACGAGATGCTGTTGGGCCAAGTGGGTATACCGTTCCGTGGTACTGGTCGACGTATGACCCAGCATGAGACTCGTCATCTTAAGGTCGCCAGTCTTCAAGATGGCATTTGTGGCCCCGCGATGTCGAAGCGTGTAGGGAACGACGTCCGCCAGTCCGGTCCGCACGCGGAGCCGACGCATCCGCAAGTTGAGCGCGCTCGCCCTCCACGAATTGCCGCGGGCATTGAGGAAGCAATAAGCGGAATCCTGATTCGATCGAATCCAATCCAACAGGCGTTCCATCTTGGGAATGAGCGGAATGATCTTGGGCTTGCCTGTCCGCTTCGTTTTGTGATCGGCCAGGATGGCAACATGCTGATCGAAATGCACATGGTCCCATTTCAAGGCAGCCAATTCGCCCGGCCGGCAGAGCGTCCATTCCATGGCCAGCAAGAAACGCCTGAATGGCGCGCCATCGCGGTGATTGTTCGCGCCGTTCGTGGACCGCAGCAAGAGCTGAAACTCTTCATCGGTGAGGTACCGCTCGCGACGGAGCGACTGCGGCTTGCGGATCCTTCCCAATTTGTGGGGCGGGATCAGCCGATTTTCAACGCCCCAATTGAAACAGCGTTGGACAACGCGAAGCACAATCGCTTGCGACGTTGGATTGAGCGTACTTTGGATTTCCCGAGAAAACTTGGCGATGTCGAGAGGCTCGACGACGTGGGCGAACTTTTCGCCATGCACATCCACCAGCTTCTGCAGGGAGTAGAGGTAGGACTCGTACGTGGAGCGCTCAAGATTTTGCTTGGCGTCCTCCAAGAACAAATCGCAGAGTCCGGCCACCGAAATGGCGCCATTCACATCGGCCAAAAGACGCTGCTCTTCGAGCAACTTGCGAAGTGCACTCTCGGCGAGACGGCGATTGCCCTTCCCCCTGGCGAGCGTGCGGCGCATGCCGCCCAGCTCTGTGCACCAGGTTCCTTTTTGCCGATTCCACCAGACGCGCGCGAGACGAGACATACAAAATCCTCCAGCGATTCCTGACCTGATTCCTGACCAGGGGCTTCGCAAGAGGCTTCTGTTTCTCAGAACCCTTGCCGTAACTGCAATTGCGGCAAGGGTTTTCTTTCAGTGCTCCCTGTTGGACTCGAACCAACAACCTACTGATTAAGAGTCAGTTGCTCTGCCAGTTGAGCTAAGGGAGCGGCGTTGATGCATGGAATTGTACTGGATCGCACGGAGTTGCATAAGCCCCTCGAAATCGTGGGGTTTTGGGAGCTTGATTCGCGCTTGTTCTTCTTTATCGCTGTACGGCAAATCTTTGGTCTTGCCATATCTCGAACGGATTGTCGCGAATGTTGGCGTGACCCTGCTTGAGGCCGGTCAGCAGCGAGGCTCGCGACGGCGCACACACCCGCGCCGTGCAGTAGTGTTGCTGCAACTTCAATCCGCCTTGCGCCAGCGTGTCGATTTTGGTGTGACAACAAACGGCACACCCCAATCACGCCAGGCGGCGCGTTGATTATGAAAAAAAGGCTCCTACGTCGCCATAGCCGAGATCATCGCACAGGATGATATTCGGACGCGGAGAGGAATCTGTTTCTTTGGAGCGCCCCATAACTGCCGCCGCTGCACATGGCGCAATAAGGGAAATAGCGGAGTCGTCGCTGCCTCGGACTGGCATGGCTCCGCTGGAAAGGATAGCCCTCCGAGTACCCCTGGAAGCTGTTGCAGCGCCTCTCACCGCGAACGGATGTCAATGAGAGATGTTCCTGATCGCGGCGCCGGCGGGGCTCGCTCCGGAATTTACTATCCTCTTTATGATTTGCGCACGTTTTGGTTGCATTGAATGCTTGCTCTTATACAATAAAAGCGGTCGCATACGTCGTTGGACCGCTGGTCGTTTATCAAAATTGCGCAGCGATGTGCCGTGTTGCTCGCCAGCCGGGAGTGCACGGCAGCATACGACAAGACTACCGAGTGGATTTACAGCGAGGCATACAACTTTCGCCAGTCTCCCGATCAATCACCCGTCTTTAGAACGGCCGGGGAGGGCGAATCTGTTCGTTGGCTCGTATAGGGCGTGGTGCATCAAAGTTAGGCAGTGACTTTTATGGCGAGCAAGCGAAGCGATTTCATCAGCGCTAGCGCATCGATAGTTGCTCTTCTGAGTAATGGACTGAAGTCGCTAACAACGCTGCTTGTCAGGACCATTTTGGTCATACGCCGAAAACCGACTCGGTTACGCGACTGGTCGTTCATCGACACCTTTTCGCAGAGAATCGGCAGTCGATTAGGACGTCGCGGCCATAGCCGCTTTCGACGAGATCGCTATGAAGCACCGTGCTTGTTCGAGCTATTGGAAGGTCGCACCTTGTTGGCGGTTGGCCCCATTCCGACAGCCCCAGTACCAACGGCACACTGGACTTTCGACGAAGGTACGGGCACCATGGCCATCGACTCCTCGGGCAACAACCACACGGGCACGCTTGGCGCAGGAGTGACATGGTCGGCCGGCAATGTTGGATCGCACGCGATTAGCCTCGCAGGCACCGCGAACGGCGTCGTCACTGTAGTCGGACCAGTCATCGACACTGCCGGCAGTTTCACGGCATCTGCTTGGGTCAAGCTATCCTCGCTCACTGGCTATCAAACGGTTGTTTCTATTGCTGGCAATACCGTGGCTGGATTCTTTCTGCAACTCCGCGCGGATACAGGATCGTTTGCCTTCACGCGGTTGTTATCCGACGCCAATACAGCAGCCACGTATGTATCAGCACCGACAGCTCCGGTGGTGGGGACCTGGTACCACATCGTTGGCGTCAATGACACGACAGCTGGAACGATTGCACTGTATGTCGATGGCCGCTCGATAGGGACGGCAACGTACACCGCGGGTTGGAGGGCCAGCGGAAACACCTTGATCGGCCATGGATTCTACAACGGTGGCGACGTCGACTTTGTGAACGGCTCCATAGACGATGTGCAGTTGTTCAATACGGCACTGTCGGCGGAACAAGTGGCCGCGCTGGATCAGCCTGCGGCATACTCTTTCGATGATGGCGAGGGTGGCACGGCGGCCGACGTTTCGGGGCATGGCCATATTCTAAACCTAGGATCGGGCGCGGGCTGGGCCGCGGGGCGTCTCGGTTCGAATTCGCTGGCCCTGTTCGGTTCGTCGCTCGGCACGGCGGCGTATCCGGGGCCGGTCGTCAACACGGCGCTATCGTTTTCTGTTTCAGCCTGGGTGAAGCTGAACTCACTCACCGTCACTCAATCATTCGTTTCAATCGATGGCTCGACGACGTCGGCCTTCTATCTGCAGCTGCGAGGCGATACTGGTAAGTTCGCGTTCACGCGCCTGGCAGCCGATAGCGATGCGGCGGCACCGATTCATGCCGACGCGCTCGCCGTACCCGCGATCGGAAAATGGTATAACCTGATTGGCGTAAACGATGTAGCCGCCGGACGGCTCCTGCTCTATGTCGACGGCGTCCTGCAGGCGAGCGTCGCATACAGTGGTGGGTGGCAGGGGATCGGTGCAACGGTAGTTGGCAGCGGAATGTCGGGAGGTGCCAGAACTCAGTTCGCTGACGCCCGAATCGACGAGGTGCGATTCTACAACTCGCCGCTGAGCGCCGAAGCCGCCACCTTCATCGGTACCGCTGGCAGCGCGACGATAAACATCGCGATGGGCTCTACGGGCCTCGCGGTTTCGCCGGATCTCTACGGCGCGTTCATGGAGGACATCAACTACGGCGGCGAGGGAGGCATCTATAGCAACGAGGTGCGCAACAGTGGATTTAACGATTCCACCAATCCGCTGAATGCCTGGACGGCGGTCGCAGCCAGCGGCGTGACGGCTGCTTTAACATCCGATGCAACGACGGGGCCGACCGCAGCGCTGAGCAAATCGGGGAAACTGACGATTACATCCGGCGTCACTTCGTCTACGCGGGCGGGCATCGCGAATTCCGGATATTTTGGCGTCGCATTGGCGCCGTCGACTACGTACACCGTAGAGTTTTACGCGAAGGCGACTGCCAACTTCACGGGTCCGCTAACTGTGACGCTGGAGTCAAGTACCGGCGCCGTCTACGCAAGTGCGACGGTCTCGTCGATATCTGGAGCATGGGCCAAGTATTCCGTCGCGTTGACGACCGGGGCCAGTACTCCAACTTCGGCCGCGAATCGGCTGGTCATCGCGACGAACAGCGCGTCGGCAAATGGAGCGACCATCTGGTTCGGCGCAGTCTACTGTTTTCCGCCGGGCTTCGATGGCGGCAGCAATCATTTCCGTAGCGACTTGATGCAATGGCTCGTTGACCTTCACCCGGCTATCTTTCGGGTGCCGGGCGGCAACTATTTGGAAGGCTCAACTTACGCCGACCGTTTCAATTGGTCGCAAACGATCGGACCGATCGAGAACCGCCCAGGACATTTCAACTCGGCATGGGGTTATTGGTCGACCGACGGCCTGGGCCTGGACGAGTATCTCGAAATGGCGGAGCTCATGGGCGCCGAGCCCGTGTTGGCCGTCTATGCCGGTTACACTCTCAACGGCTCATCCGATACCGGCGCCGTACTGGCGAATGACGTCACCGACGCGCTCAATGAACTTCATTATGTGCTTGATCCGATCACCACGTCTTGGGGCGCGCTGCGAGCGGCGAACGGGCACCCGGCTCCTTACAACGTGAACTATGTCGAGATCGGCAACGAAGATTGGTTTTCCACCACCTATCCCGAACGATACCCGCTGTTCTACGACGCGATTCGCACTCAATTCCCGTCGCTTCAGATTATTGCCACGAGCAGCAGCACAGGCGGGCGGCCGTACGATGTGCTCGACGATCACTTTTATAATAGCCCACAGTGGTTCCTGGCAAATTCGCATTACTACGATAACGCAATGCGTGGCAACCACAAAATTTTTGTCGGCGAGTATGCCGCGCGCGAGGGCACGACCACCGATACGATGATCGCGGCCCTTGGCGATGCGGCTTGGTTAATGGGCCTCGAGCGTAATTCCGATTTGGTCATCATGTCGTCGTACGCGCCGCTCTGGGTTAATGAGTCTAGCTACCAATGGTCCACGAATCTCATTGGTTTCAACAACACGTCGAGCTATGGCTCGCCGAGTTTTTATGTACAGGCAATGTTGTCTCAGAATCGCGGCGCGAATCTGGTATCGAACTCGGTGGCTGCTGCCAACGGCCTGCAGACACTCGTCACCAAGACTGGTTCCACGTACTACGTCACCGTGATCAATCCGATGGGAACGGCGAACTCGTCGACCATCAATCTCATCGGAGCCGCTTCGGTCTCGCCAACCGCGAATGTAAAGACACTGGCCGCTTCGGCGGGCAACGCGGTGAATTCGCTCGCGAATCCAACGAACATCGTGCCCGCGGCTTCCACGTTTGCAGGTTTAGGCACGACTTTCAACTACTCGTTTCCCGCCTACTCGCTGACCATTCTTGAGTTCACAGCCACGATTGATACGCCCACTGTCGCAACGGTGGCCGCAGCAAGTCCCTCGCCCGTCACTGGAACTTCGACGAACCTCTCGGTTCTGGGCGCCGATATTGGCGGCGAAGCACTGCTGACATACGAATGGTCGGCGAGCGGGCCGAGCGATGTGAGCTTTAGCTCGAATAACAATAACGGTGCGAAGAACACGGTTGCTACTTTTTCGCAAGCGGGAACGTATGTATTCGCGGCGAAGATTACGAACTCTGCGAGCGGCGCTAGTGTGATAAGTTCGGTCGTCGTAACCGTAGCCCAAACCGCGGTTGGCGTTGCGGTATTGCCTGCCAACACAACGGTTGCGGCGGGCGCTACTGCTCAACTGACGGCGGCCATCGTTGATCAATTTGGTGATCCGATGCCCGCACAACCCGCCTTTACCTGGTCGATAACCAGTGGCGTAGGCAGCGTCAATGCAGCGGGCTTATATACCTCGCCACTGACCGGTGGGGCAGCACGAGTCCATGCGACTTCAACCGCTGGCGGCGCCGATGCAAATATCACCGTGGCAGTTCCGCTTGCCTGGTATCGGGCCGACTCGACCAGCGGCACTTCTTTGGTCGATGCCTCGGGAAACGGCAAGACGGGCACACTGACCGGCACCACAGGATGGTCAGCTGGAGTCGGAGGAAACTCGCTCGCTCTCAATGGCGGACGAGCCAACTTGCCAGCCGGCGTCGTGAGCGGACTGAACGACTTTACGATTGCGACTTGGTTTAAAATCAACACGCTGAGCGCTTGGTCGCGCGTATTCGACTTTGGCACTAGCACTTCCGTGAATATGTTCTTGACGCCACAAGCGAACGGCGCTGGTGGACCGCTGCGGTTCGCAATCACCACTGGCGGCGGCGGCGGGGAACAGCGGATTGATGGGCCGACACTCGCGGCAGGTCAGTGGTATCACGTCGCCGTCACGCTCGCCGGCGACATGGCGACGATGTACGTCGACGGCGTACCCGTGGCAACGTACGCTGGCATGACGACCCATCCGGCCGCATTGGGCAATACAACCCGCAACTGGTTGGGCGATTCTCAGTACTCGTCAGACCCCAGCTTCGTCGGCCTGGTGGATGACTTTCGCATTTACAGCGCGGCACTGCCTGAACAACAGATCCGACAACTCGCGCGACCGACGATTGTTGTACCCGCGGCTGCTCCGTCGGAGTCGATAGTCGGCACATCGACATCGCTGAGCATTGTGGCCACAGATTCCACGGCCGGCGAGAGCGCGCTCGTCTATATGTGGTCCTCCGTCGGAACGTCTCCCGGCCCCGTAACTTTTTCCGCTAACGGAACAAATGCTGCCAAGAATACGACCGCAAGCTTTGTGCAACCCGGTGTCTACCAGATCGAGGTAACAATTGCGAATCCGATTGCTGGGCTCACAACGACCAGCTCGATGATCTTAAACGTGACTGTTCTTCCGGGGGATTACAGCAACAATGGCATTGTGGACGCCGCCGATTTTGTCATCTGGCGAAAGAACATCGGCTCGATGATTCTTGTTAATCGCGGCGGCGACATAACCGGCCCCGTAGGTCAACCAGATTACGACGTTTGGCGATCCAACTTCGGCGCGACACGGCCGGCTGTTGCCGCGACTTCAATAACAGATCCCCAAGTTACGCCGCCCGTGGAACTCCAGATTCAGGATGCGGTTTCCGAATGGGCGCCCGAACGTACGTTCGAACACGCCTTAGTAAGCTTGGTTACTGAAGGTCTTGTGGAAGTCCGAATACCATCGTCAGCCATTACTTTAGATCCGAACAACAATAACAATCGGAAGGCGACTCGCACGGCAATCTCACGCTTCAGCTACCAAGATATTCTGTTACTAGCGCTCGATACGGTGGATCACAAACGCAAAAGCGCTCTGGCGGGTGATACCAAGCCCGTTGGCGCCGATGACTCGTCGCGTGAGCGCGAAAACTGCGATGAATGTGATATCAATGGGTTGCGGCCGTTCATGCGGCCGAGCTACCGTCGAATAACAATCTAAGGTCACAGGCACATGCTCCGACATCAATCCTCTGTTTTCTATAACTTGCTGATAGCTGCTGCAGCAGTAACCGTATGCGTAGTCTCGCGTGCTGAAGATGTTGCTACGCTTAATATCGACATGAGTAAGCAGGGGCCGAAGATTCCGGCCACTTTCTTCGGGCTGATGACTGAGGAGATCAATCATAGTTACGACGGCGGATTGTATGCCGAGCTGATTCAGAACCGGACGTTTCAGGATCCTCCTTCACAAGGTCGCGGTGGTGAACACGTTGTGCCCGTTCACTGGTTCTCGGTCGGTTCAGGCAAGCTTGCGGTCGACGATTGTGATCCGGTCAACGCCGCGCTGCCGCTTAGCGTCAGACTCGAACTTGGCGATGGGCAGTGCGGGATTGCAAACGATGGATACTGGGGTATTCCGGTGCGCCCCAACACAACGTACACGGCCAGGTTTTACGCCAAAGGTGGTGAAGGGTTTGCGGGTCCCGTGACCGCCGCGCTGCGGCTGAATGACGGTGACGTCACGGTGGCCACGGCGACCACCCAGCCGCTTACCGATCACTGGCAAAAGTACACCATTCAACTAAAGACTGCCGGCGACGCTCCGACAACGGCAAAGGCCCGGTTCGTGTTGTTAGCCCAGGGCTCGGGCAACGTCACGTTCAGTTACGTGTCGCTGTTTCCGCCGACTTATCAAGATGCGCCCAACGGGCTGCGATCAGATATCATGGAGCTCCTCAAGGCGCTCGAGCCGAAGTTCATTCGCTTGCCGGGCGGAAATTATGTGGAGGGCAATCGGTTCTCAGACCGGTTCAGTTGGAAGGAAATGATCGGCCCGCCCGACCAGCGGCCCGGGCACATGGGGTGCTGGAGCTATCGGTCGTCGGACGGATTTGGCTTGCCGGAGTACTTGCTCTGGTGTCGGCAACTTGGCGCTGAACCTGTGTTGGCCCTTTTCGCCGGCTACACCCTTAATGGTGACCATTTCAAGGCGGGCAGCCCGGAGATGGCGCTCTACACAAAGGAAGCGATTGAAGAAATTGAATACGTGAGTGGCCCAGCCGACAGTGAGTGGGGCAAGCGCCGCGCCGCGGACGGATTTCCGGAACCCTTTCGGTTGCGCTACGTCGAAATCGGCAACGAAGATTGGTTCGACCGTTCCGGAAGCTACGATGGTCGCTTCACGCAGATTGCCAACGCCATTCGCGAACGCTACCCGAAGCTAAAAATCATCGCCACAGCCCCGGTCAAAAGCGTCAAGCCGGACTTATATGACGATCATTTCTATCGTAGCCCGCGCCAACTTCGGCAAATGTTCAGCTTGTATGATAAGCCAAGCGGACCGGCGAAGCCGCTGAAGTTCGAAGGCGGCGGCTGGAATGGCCGCCATTTAGACGGCGTCCAAACATTTGTGGGCGAGTGGGCCGCACACGACGGTAAGCCGACGACGAATGTGAACGCAGCCTTGGCTGACGCCGCCTTCGTGATGGGACTTGAGAAAAATTCCGACGCGG
Source organism: Pirellulales bacterium (assembly GCA_046349975.1). Classification (GTDB taxonomy): domain Bacteria; phylum Planctomycetota; class Planctomycetia; order Pirellulales; family Lacipirellulaceae; genus JABDGM01. Next base: position 65,370 of record JAXMBH010000019.1, on the reverse strand, counting down.
TGCCGATGCAATGTTACGCGCCGCTGTTCGCGAACGTAAACCTGGCGGATACAGGCAAAGGCTATCCGCGCGGCTGGCAGTGGGAACACAATTTGATCGGGTATGACGCGCTTGGAACCTATGGGTCGCCCAGCTACCATGCCCAAGTGATGCTCGCCCAAAACAAGGGCGATGTGGTTCTGTCTACAGAACTGGATGTCCCGCAGGGTCGGCCCAAGAATGAAGTGCCACGCGGCTCAATCGGCCTTGGCTCGTGGCACACGCAAGCGGAGTACACAGACATCTCGGTCACGGGCCCGGACCGCGGAACACTGCTTGCGCCGGAGTCACTTTCAAACCGCCAGCTCTGGACTTTCGTCGAGGAAGACTGGAAGATTCAAGGCAAAGCGATTCGGCCAGGTCAGACGGACAACCCGACCTGGGCGTTTATCGGTGACCCAAGGTGGACCGATTACACAGTCCGGCTACGAGCGCGGAAGCTCAGTGGCGATGAAGGTTTCATTGTGATTTGGCACGCCGCCGACAACGACAACTATTACTGGTGGAATATCGGCGGGTGGGGCAACACAACGACGCGAGCCGAGGCGGCAACGGATGGCGTGCGCCAGGCGTACGGTCCCGAATCACCATTTAACGTCGAAGCAAACCGTTGGTATGACTTGCGACTCGAAGTATCCGGTCGCCGAATGCGAGGGTACGTCGACGGGAAGCTCATCACCGATGCGACGTATGAGAGTTCGCCCGTGTCAGACGAAGCCTACGCTTCAGCGACATATTCGACGGCAGATAGTAGCGTTATCGTGAAGGTTGTCAACGCAGGCGCCACGCCACTCGATGCGAATATTCATCTCGCAGGTGCGGGCGAAGTCGATCCACATGGAACCGCCCTGGTGTTAACGGGAGACCCTGGCGAGGTGAACACGGTCGACGAACCAAGAAGAGTCGCGCCCAAGCAGGACGAGATCACGAATGCATCGACCTCATTCCGCCACAGCTTTCCACCACGCTCGTTTACGATCGTGCGGCTGCGTGCCGCATCGCAGTAGCCAACAGCGACACCCAACGCCCGAGGTTGCCTTCGCGACAGCGGTAAGGTGGGGTGCGAAGATAGTCCGGAAATCCCCGCCATCTGCTATTGGAATGACGTCCAAGGGCCTGCGCGGCGGTTCGACGACTGATCTGTGCCAACTACGTCGCAGTCTCAATCGAGCTTCAATGGGCCAGACCCTCGGCACGAATCCCGAGTAACTTCAGACGTTTCTCGTACGCTGCGGTTGCCTGGTCTAATTTCTGTTGCGCAACCGCGTGGTGCGCAACCGCCGTTTTCATGTTTGCTAACCACGTAGTTGTACCAGCGATAAGCTTCTCGAGGTCCTGATCGCGCTGCGCTGCATGCAGCCGGTCAATCGCCTCCTGGTGAAACCACTGCGCAGAATTCCAATAGTCCGCGTTCCAAGGCACCGATTCGCACAGGGAATGGATCTCGGCAATGGCTTGATTGAAAACGGGTGACGCTTCGTCAACGTGGCCCCTGTCGCACAACACAATCGCCTGCCGCATATGCAGTGCAGCGAGTACATCGGCCGCTTGCGCAGAGTTGGGCGACTCGCGCTGCATTTCAAGCGCATGCGAGATGCCTTTCTTCAGCATCGCCTCGGCTTCAGCGGCGCGCTCTGGTGATCGATTTAGCACCAGTTCGTAATACTCAATGCATGCCCAGCACACGTCGTTCCGCACTTGAAACTTCGTCGGCCACGCCTCCAAATATGCCTCACCGCGCGCGATTGCGTCCGCCCAGAGTGTTTCCGCAAAGGCTAAGTCGTTGCGCTGACGCGCGAAATCTGCCAGAGAGCGCAAGCAAAGCGTCACAGGCTGTCGTCGGTTCGGCCACTCGCGTTCAATTTCTTCATAACGCTGTAACGCGCGAAGGTACTGTGTCTCCACCGGAAAGGTCTTACGATCGGGCGACTTCGTATCGAACTGCCAAGTGTAAGCAAGATCACTTTCAACATTGGCGAGTTGTTCGCGAATCGCCGGAGGATTGGGATCGGTCGAAACCAGCGACAAGTATATTGCCGCGCTCTTCTTAAGATTTCTCGCCGCCTCATCGTACCTATCAAGATCCCGCTGCAAGCCGGCCGCCGTATGCAGTACCTCCGCCAGCTGCTCTCGCACTTTCCAGTCTTGATCTCCCAAAGCGAGCAAGCCTTCATACGCTTTCGCCGCATCTTCAAGCAATTCGACTCGCAACGGATGCCCCCTCGGGATGCCATCCAGCTTCTGACTGGCCACACGCGTCAACAGCTGTTGCACCGCGTCGCGGGCGGACGCCATCGCTTGGTCTTTACCTGCGTTCTCTTGCCGAATGCGATGATTACTCCAAGCCAGGATGACCATTGCCGTCAGCAGCGATAGTGCAACAGCGGCCGCCAAACCCGCAACCAGCCGATTTCGTCGGCACCAGCGCACGACTTGTTCGGCTGTTGACGGGCGCCGGGCAAGGATCGGCTGATCCGCAAGGAAGCGACGCAAGTCTGCTGCCAACTCTTCCGCCGTGCGATAGCGAGCCGCGGGCTCTTTGGATAGCGACTTCAGCACGATTGTCTCTAAATCGCGTGGAACCGAACGATTGATGCGCGAGGGCGCCACGGGCGAGTCATTCAGGATGCGATCGACTGTTTCCAAGTGGCTCTTTGTTTCAAGAAACGCCTCCAGCGTCAGCAGTTCGTACAGCGTTGCTCCAAGGCTGTAAATGTCGCTACGACGGTCAAGCGCCCCTTCAAGTCGCTCCGGCGCCATGTAGCGCAGCGTACCGAGAAAGTCGCCCGTTTCTGTCAAACCTTCATGGCCTTCGATTCTGGCTAAGCCGAAATCAGTGACCCAAATAGTGCCTTGCGCATCGACGAGAAGGTTGGAAGGCTTGATGTCGCGATGCAAGACGCCTTCCGAATGAGCGTACGCGAGAGCTTCGGCCACCTGAAGCCCTATACAAGCGACGATGCGATAGTATTCGACGTCAAATTGTTTTGCGTTTCCAAGCAAGAAGGGAGCGCTAGATTTTGGACTTTCAGCAGCCGAGTTGCCGTCACGATTCGTGCCCTCGAAGCAACCCGAGCGGTAATCGCGGAGAGCACACAATTCATCATGTAGACTATGTCCCTGCACGAATTGCATCGCGTAATAATGCAGCCCGTTAAGCTCTCCGGCAGCGAAAATGGGCACGATGTGGTTATGCTGCAGGCGCGCGGCAGCCTTGGCCTCATAGTGGAAGCGTTCCAAGTGTTTTGCATTGAGGAGCGCCGGTAATGACATTGCTTTTAACGCCACGTGCCGCCCCAGCGACTGCTGAAAAGCCTCATAAACAATCCCCATTCCGCCGCTTCCGATTACACGCAGAATGGTGAAGTCGCCAAATTCCTGGGGTAACTGAATCGCCGTGGCCCCCTTGCTTCCACATTGCGCATCCAATCGCGAGGAAACGGCTATCCGCTCGAGGAGTGCAGCAGCTGGCAACAGCGACCGCAATTCGTCGGCCCGGTCCGGATATTGCGCGACGTATTCCTCGATAGCAGGCTGGTCACCGCTTCGTAGCCGCGCGACGTAAGCATCGGCCAGTCGCTCGATCTCTTCAAATTCGCTAAGGTCGGCGTCGTTCATGAATTGAGATCTTCACGGCCCCCAGGCATCGCGATGAGCACGTCCTTCAAGCGCGCGATGGCCCGCACATAGCGCTTACTGGCAGCAGATTTGTCGAGCTCCAGCACATCGCACACCTCGCCGTTTGACAACTGCTCGAAATGTCGAAGCACCAGTATCTCACGATCGATCGGTTCCAGCGAATCCAACGCCTCTTGGAGACGTCGCTGTTGCTCAAGCCGAATAACAGCCTGACTGGGGCTGACGGCCTCGCCAAACAAGTTGGCCGTAAGGTCGGCTGTCGTAGCTTCCGGAAAAGCTCCATGATACAGCGAAACATCGCGCCTGGCGTCGCGGGCCTGAGCACCAAGATGGCGCCGATGTTGTTCCATGAGGCGCTGACCCGTCAATCGCCGCAACCATACGAAGAACGGTACGCAGGGATTCTGGACATACTCCGGTAGCCGTCGTGCCGCATCGATGAACGATTCCTGTATGACGTCCGACGGGTCAACACGCCCTTGCAGGCGCCGGTCCAATCGCAGAGCGACCATCCGCCGCAGGCGGCTGCGGTTTTCGTCCATCAATTGCTGCCACGCTCGGCTATTCCCTAACGCCGCCGCATTGACCAGCGCTGCTGCCTTGCCGCTTTCCGATCCTTCTGTCGTCATAGATTCTTTGTATGCAAGAACTGAATTCGCCGGCTGCGTCCCTTCAGCAAAATAGCATCACTATCGACTTTTGTTGAGATGGAACGCGCCCATGGACTATCACACTATGCGACGTTCCGCCGCTCTATCCGAAAACGCTTGACACGGCCGCATATAAATGGCAAGAACCTAGACTCTAACTTCGTCCCTCATTCTAGAAAGCTGCACGCGTTATTCCTCGGAAATCTTCCCATTGGAGTCCAGGCAAATGACTCGCAAGAAATCGCAACGAACAATGCGGATTGCTCTATTATTCACGGCAGCTCTGTTGTCGAGTGCGAACACGTCGGCCGCCAACGATGCTGTCGCGGAACACGTCATCGTAATCGGCGTCGATGGGCTGGCCCCATTCGGCATCCAACAGGCTAACACGCCAACCTTCAAGCGATTGTGTGACAAAGGCGCCTCGACAATGCATGCCCGGGCTGTCATGCCCACAAGCAGCAGCCCGAATTGGGCGTCCATGATTATGGGCGCCGGCCCGGAACAGCATGGCGTTACGTCAAATGACTGGGAACGAGACAAGTATGATATCTCGCCGGTGGTTCGTGGCCCCGAAGGCATTTTTCCTACGATGTTCGCCGCATTGCGGCAATCGCAGCCCCGAAGCGTAATCGGCGTTTTTCATGACTGGGAGGGTTTCGGCCGACTTGTCGAAAAGAAATCCTGCGATGCCGTGGAGCACGCAGACGGTCCGAACGACGCAATCGATCGCGGGATCGAGTTCTGGCGCGCACGCCAGCCAACATTGCTCTTTATCCATCTCGACCACGTTGATCACGCTGGCCATTCGGCTGGCTGGGGCTCCCCGGCTTACCTGCAAGCGGTAGAGCAGGCTGACCACTTGATTGCTCGCGTGCTGTCCTCCATTGAAGAGTCCAAATCCGCCGCCGATACGGTGCTGATTGTCACTGCCGATCACGGCGGAATCAACCAAGGCCATGGAGGCTCAACCATGGCCGAACTGGAAATTCCGTGGATTGCCTGCGGCGCGGGAATCGTCGAGGGAGTTGCGTTAACCACGCCGGTTAACACGTTCGATACAGCACCGACCGTGCTACGAATTCTGGGCGTCGATGCGCCGGCGTGTTGGATCGGCCGACCCGTTGCGGCCGCCTTCAAATAATTGCGCGGCTCGAACCGCTCATAATCCATTGACCACGCTTCGCGGCCGTCGGCCCTGAAGCAAATCGAGCACCGCCTCAGCAGCCTGATGCGACTGCCTGGCCGCCGCTTCGTGCGTGTACCATGCGGTATGCGGCGTTAACACTACGTTCGGCATCGACAACAGCGGATGGTTCGTCGGCAACGGCTCCTCGGGGAACACGTCCAATCCGGCGCCCGCCAGCCAGCCTTCCTCCAATCCACGTACGAGCGCTGGCTCGTCGATAATCGCGCCGCGAGAAACGTCAATTAAGTAAGCGGTGGGTTTCAGCCGCCGCAGCGTGGCTTCATTTAAGAGGCCGCGAGTTTCGGGTGTCAGGGTGCAATGGACGGACACGAAATCGCTGATCACCAAGAGCTCGTCCAATGACACCATTTTGACCGCGCTCGGCAGTTCATTCGCTGCGCTATCCACGTGCGGGTCGTAGGCAACTAGCTGCATTTCGAACCCGGCCGCCCGACGAGCCATTTTTCGGCCGATGCGGCCCAGCCCAATGATTCCTAGGATTTTTCCCTCTAGATCGACTCCACACAAGCTCTCCTCCGGCCAATACCAGCCTTCTCGACGGAACTTCGAATCCTGGAGCGCAAGTCGTCGCGCCAGTGCGATCAAGAGCGCGAAGGCATGATCGGCCACCGTGCCGCTGCCATAGTCCGGACAATTCGCCACGGGTATGCCAAGCTCGCGAGCCGCGACCAAATCGATGTTATCGACACCAACGCCGTACTTAACGATCCCACGGAGCCGTTTTCCCGCTTGAATCAAGCTCGCCGGCACTTGGGCAAAACACGATGCGACTAGCACATCGGCATCCGCGATTAGCGGGCGCAATGTGGAGAGTGAGTATTCCTTGGCACTTACCAAACGCGCCGCGCCGCTGAGCAGGCCAAGATCCTCTTCTACGAAGCGGCACTCCGGATCAGAACATAAAACCGTTTTAATTTGCGGCATGGGAAACCCATCGCATGCGGACACTGCTGCGGAAAACGACCGACTGGCTAACACTAAAAAGCCAGCTCCGCCGGCAGGTACTTCTTGATGAGATCGCTGTAGTACGGCCGTAGGGCCTTCCAGTCCGGCGGCTGGGGACACTTCGAGTAGAGATCATAGGGATTAAATCGCTGCACGTGCGGCAACATCTCACGATCGTGGTCATCACAGAGCCAATCGTATTCGCCTTCCCGGTGCCAGGCGTAAAACGAATGAAACCGGATCATGTACTGCGCCGGTTCCGGCAGGAAGTCCTTCACAACGTGGAACAGGTATTCATCGTGCCCCCACGACATCGACACGTTACGCAGTCCGCAGTGTTCGTCGTAGACACCGAGCCGCGTGTTGTAACGGTCGTCGTAAAAGTCCGGATTCTCCGCGAAAAACTCTGAGTACACGATTCGGTCGCTAAACCGGCACCCGCTCGGAAACGTGTCGCCGACAACAGCCCATTGTGGTTCGCCAAACAAGCACAACACTTTCCCTAGATCGTGCAGCAGGCCAGTCAGCACAAACCAATCTTCGTGACCATCGGCACGAATCGCTTCCGCCGTTTGCAGTAGGTGTTGAAGTTGATCCAGTTCAATATCCGGATCAGAGTCGTCGACCAGCGTGTTCAAAAATTCCAACGCCTCGAACAGGCCCATGCGTCGGCGATCCAGTTTCAGGAACTGGCCCCGCTTTCGGCACACGAAATCGTACGTTTGGAACCGATGGTTCTGCCGGTAGAACTCGCGCACGGTTTCGCGTGCCGGCTTCTCATAATTCCGGTAGTCTTCTCGCGCCTTCGTACCAGGCTCCGGGTAAACGCGCTTCTCGATGAAGTCTTCCAAAGCGTGGATGTCCTGAGGGGACGGTTGCGACGAATGTGGGCGGGCGTTCATATCAAAACCTCAGTTCAAGAGCGGCAACCAGCTGCCGAGTTCTTGCTAAACAGCGACACACCGCGGTGTGAATAATACCCACTGGACGTAGAAGAAGGCTATATCGCCAGTTGACGAAGGCGCCGCGATTGAATGCCCCCTCGCGCTTGTATTAAGAGACCATGAAAAAGACTTGTGTTTTAAAAACCCCAATATACATTGCACAACGCTCGACCGAGCTGCCGCCCAAGAGCAATTGGCACAGATCGGCCGAGCAGTTCCCGCATCTTGCACAATCGGACGATTGGCTACCATGTCGGGCCTTCTCTTTAATTGGCGATCGCCGTTTGCACCATGCTGGCGTTCCTGGGCCGCGTTGCTCAACAGCGGCCCAAAGCGTTCGGCGCTCGTGATGTTTGGTGTGATTGCCGTGCTATTTCCGCACGAATTGCCAAAACTTCGGGCCGCTGACGCCGGCAGTAATCCGCCCGCAACGGCCGCCAATTTCCCGAAACAACTCCAACAAAACGCCAGCTATGCGTCGTCCAACTCCTGTAAGACATGTCACCCGAAGCAGTACGAGTCATGGCATCATTCGTATCACCGCACGATGACGCAAGTCGCGTCGCCGACAAGTTTTGTCGGCAAATTCGATGGCTCGCAAATTGATTCCAACGGCCTAATTTACCGTGTTTTTACCCGGGAAGGCCGCTTCTGGGCGGAAATGCCCGACCCCGATGCCATGATCGACCGGCAACGCAGGTACGAGCTAAAGACCCAGAAAGGCATCGCTGCGACTTTGTCCTGGGACGATCTGCCGCGAGTCGAACGCGAAGTTGTGATGTCGACCGGCTCCCACCATTATCAAACGTACTGGGTGGAAAGCGGAAAATACCCTGGCACGCTGATGACGCTGCCGCTGGTGTATCTGATCCAGGACAAGCAGTGGATCCCACGAGAATCAGCGTTCATGTACCCGCCCGGCCCGCGCCGCATGGTCACGGTCTGGAATGATCACTGCATCAATTGCCATAGCACCGGCGCCATTCCCAAGCCCTATGACAAGACGGATCCCGTAAATCGACGCATCCTGGAAACAGGGTTTCAAACCCATGTTGGCGAAATCGGTATCGCTTGCGAAGCATGCCATGGTCCTGCCGCTGAACATGTGAAACTGCGCCAAGCCGCTGCCGCCCACGGTGGCAGTGAGCGTGCCCCCTCAATCGCCAGCGATCCGATCATCCAACCCGCTAACCTGACCGACCATCGCCGCGCCACCTATGTATGCGGGCAATGTCATGGCGTTTACATCCGCGCCGCTGGGGCGGCCGAGCGGTTTCGCGATCATGGCATGGATTTCGTTCCGGGCGAAGACCTGCTGGCCAAACGCGATTACATCTTTCCGCCGCAAGCCGATGTGTTCTCGACCGAAAAGCTGCGGCAAGAAGCGAACGATGCGTTTCAGAGAAATCGCAACTTCTTTCGCGAACGGTTTTGGGACAATGGCCAAGTACTCGCCGGAGGCCGCGAGTTTACCGCCCTCGCGATGTCGAAATGTTTCATCAAGGGATCTATTAGCTGCATGACATGCCACTCCATGCATGAGAGCGATCCCGACGACCAATTAAGACCCGACGTCGACTCTGGAAAAACCTGCGTCGAATGCCACTCTGAGGCAAAATACCGCGACGAAATCGCGAAACACACGCATCATAAGGCTGCTTCTCCGGGCAGCAATTGCCTCAACTGCCACATGCCGCGGACGACCTACGCCCTGTTCACCGCCATCCGCAGCCATCAAATCGCATCACCCGACTTACTGGGCAGCGTCCAACATGGTGTCCCCAATGCCTGCAATCTGTGCCACTTGGACCAAACCTTGGGATGGACACAGGACCATTTGGCCGAGTGGTTTGCCTACCAGCGTTCTGAATTGTCAGTCGAGCAACGGCAGATTGCTGCGTCCTTGGTGTGGATGCTCAAAGGCGACGCCGCGCAACGGGTGATTACCGTATGGCATCTCGGTTGGCAGCCGGCGCAAGAGACATCCGGGACTGACTGGCTGGCGCCGTTTGCTGCTCGCCTGATTGATGATCCATACGGTGTCGTCCGCTATGTTGCCCGACAGTCGCTGCGCACTCTGCCAGGATGGAATGACTTCGACGTAGACTTCCTCGCCTCAGCCGAAATACGAGCGGCAGCAACCAATCGGGCAATCGCAGAGTGGTCCAACACGCAAAAGACGCCGCCCAGCCGCACCGGACCTCGCGTGTTGATCGACAAGGACGGCAAGTTGGCCGAGCCAATTATTAAATGGCTGCAGGATCATCGCGACAATCGGCCGGTCATCATTAAGGAGTGACGACAACGAACTGTCACACTGGCCGATGACACTTGCTTCCGCCACGCATTGCGCAATGCAACGGATGAAATGCGTCGCGGCGAAGAGTGCAGGGGAAAGTTCGTTGCGATGTGGATCTACGGATGTTATCGTGCCCCGGTGTCCGACGACGGCACGTAACGCCATCCAATGAGATCTTACGATGGATATCACAAAGCAGCCCGCTGCTCGCCGAGATAAGCCCCTTTTCACGCCGGGGCCGCTAACAACCAGCCTTACGGTCAAAGAAGCCATGCTGCGCGACCTCGGATCGCGCGACGACGAGTTCATCGAGATCGTTCGCTCGATTCGCAGCCAGCTGCTTTCGCTTGCTGGCGTATCGCAATCGCAAGGCTACGAGTGCGTGTTACTGCCAGGAAGCGGCACATATTCCGTCGAAGCAGTGGTTTCCTCCGCGGTTCCGCCGGACCGAAAACTGCTGGCAATTGTCAATGGGGCCTACGGCAATCGCATCGTAACCATTGCGAAACGACACGGAATTGAGGCGATCATCCTAAACTCCCGCGAGAATGCCTTACCCAGCCTCTCCGATATTGAGCGCACCCTTGAGGATCACCCCGAAATCCTACTGACCGCGGTTGTGCACTGTGAAACCACATCGGGAATTATGAACCCAATTGAGGCGATCGGCCAAATCGTCAGCAGCCATGGTGGTCGCTATTTTGTTGATTCCATGAGCGCGTTTGGCGCTGTGCCGATCGATTTCGAAGCCGCCCAAATCGATTTCTTGGTGTCGTCTGCGAATAAGTGCATCGAGGGCGTGCCCGGCTTTGGTTTCGCGATCTGCCGCCGCGATGCGCTCGCTGAAACCGAGGGCCTGGCCCGCACCCTCAGCCTCGACCTGTTCGCCCAATGGCAGGAATTAGAACGTTCGGGCCAATTTCGCTTTACGCCTCCGACCCACACGCTGCTAGCGTTCAATCAGGCGCTCAAAGAGCTGGCTGCCGAAGGTGGCGTGTGCGGACGTGGCGATCGTTATCGGCAAAACCACGAACTACTGTGCCGCGGCATGCAGAAATTGGGCTTTTCGGAATATGTGCCGCGGCAACTGCAGGGCAGCATCATCACGTCGTTTCGCTACCCGCGCCACGCCAATTTCAACTTCACGGAATTCTATCAACAACTAAACGACAAGGGTTTCGTAATCTATCCGGGCAAAGTTAGTGATGCCGATTGTTTTCGCATCGGCACGATCGGCCGGCTTTCGACATCCGATGTGACCGCCCTCCTCTCGGCGATCCGCGAAGCACTCGGCGAAATGGGCATCGAACTCCCATTAAAGCCACACGCCACAACCGAAAAGGAACCACTCCATGCCTGAATACGCGTACCAACATCGCTACAAAGGGCGCCTGAAGGCCGCGATTCTGGATTGGGCTGGCACCACGATCGACTACGGCTGCCTGGCGCCCACGGTGGTATTCGTCGAGGTCTTTCGGCGACGCGATGTTCCGATTTCGAGCGAGGAAGCCCGCATCCCGATGGGAGCTCACAAAAAGGAGCACATTCGCCAGATTTCACAGCTGCCCGCCGTGGCAACACGCTGGCAGGAAGTGCACAAGCGGGCTTGCACGGACGCCGATGTCGAAGCGATGTACCAAGACTTCATTCCGCGGCAGCTTGATACGCTCGCCAAGTATGCCGACCTTATCCCTGGAACGAACGAAGCAATCGCTGCGTTCCGCAAGCGCGGAATGAAGATCGGCTCGACAACGGGCTACACCGGCGAAATGATGGAAATCGTCAAGGCTGAGGCCAAGCGGCGTGGCTACGAGCCAGATAGCACCGTCAGTGCGACCGATGTTCCCGCCGGCCGTCCAGAACCATGGATGAGCCTCTTGAGTGCTCAACAAATGCGTATCTTTCCGATGGAAGCCATCGTCAAAATCGGCGATACGCTGCCCGATATTTACGAAGGCCTGAACGCCGGAATGTGGACCATCGGCCTAGTGAAGACCGGCAATGAGATCGGCCTCAGCTTGGCCGATGTCGAGCGCCTACCTGCCAACGAGTATTCACGTCTCAGCGCAAGGGCCTATGACCGCATGGCACAGGCTGGCGCGCATTATGTCGTCGACTCGATTTCGGATGTACTGCCTTGCCTCGACGAAATCGAAGCCAGGCTAGCACGCGGCGAGCGCCCTTAGACCATCTCTTCGTACTTACTTGCTCCTTGTGGGGTTCGATGCTGCGCGTTGGGTCAGATGCCGCATCAACCACTTGTACGCAATCAGTCTGATCACTTGCGCATGGTGCAAAACGATTTCGGCCAATTCATTGGATTTTGATTGCAATTTAACGTTTTGCACATATACGATAGGCATACTCTCATCCGCTCGCTCGCTGCGTTCTTCTGCAGCAACACAAATCATCGCTCTTTTCACGACAGGTAATGCTCGCGCCGACTGTGGCAATCCGTCTGGGACAATGCAGGGTCCGTTTCGGGTCAAAGTTCTAGATTTCTTGGGAGGGAAAGACTTCTAATGAAACGACATCTCTTTGTGGCATTTTCATGGGGTCAGGCCAGTTTGGCGGCCGCTGTCCTCGCGATAGCAGCCGGTGCCGCCAACGCTCAAATCTTATTCTCGGAAAATTTCGACGGCCTGGCCGGCTCGCTGGGGCCAAGCGTGAACGAACGCAGCGGCCTCTCACGCGTAACGCGCCGCGTTGTCGATGCCGGCACTTCAGTGCCGGTGCCTAACGCCTTTTCGCACACAGGACCAGCAGGCTGGACTGTTAATAACAACTACAACGCCTATGGCGCCTCGGTCGGCAACATCGGTGTGCCGCTGGCCGGCGACCCAAACTACGGTGTCGAGGAATGGGAAGGCTGGAGCTTTGCCAACAAGAGCTTCTGGGTCTTCGCCGACGATCAAACCCGCTCCACTTTTACCAAGGGCGTCGGCACAGTCGCGGTCGCCGACGGCGACGAGTGGGACGATCTCAAGAAGGATGCCACCGGCGCCGACATTCCGATCCAAGGTTACATGAACACGGAAATGAAGACGGCCAATATCAACGTCTCGGCCTATCGCGGCCAAACGTTGACCTTCACGTTTGATTCTTCGTGGCGGCCGGAGTCGTTTGATGACCCTCATCCGGCGCTGGTGCCGCCGGAACAGAACAATCAAGGCGCGATTGTCGCTGCCAGCTTCGATGGCGCGCCCGCCAACAGCGACACCTTCCTCGACTTTTGGGATTCAAACTCTGCCGGCGGCTTCTACAAAGCCGACTCGCAGAATGAGACCATCACCAAGTCTTTCCTCGTCCCGCCGACTGCCACCAACGTCCAACTGAAGTTCGGCTACTATAACGCCTCGAACGACTGGTGGTGGGCGGTCGACAACCTCAAACTTGCCGACGCCAGCGCAAACACCGTGTGGAGCGAAGATTTCGAGTCGGTTCCGCTAGGTCCCAGCGTCAACGAACGTGGCCTTCCTGGCGGTCACTTAACCGCCGTGGAAACCGCGCCAAACACGAACGCTGTTCCCAACGCATTCACGCACACCGCCCCCGCTGGCTGGAGTGTCGACAATAGCGGCGGTCTCCCCGGTATTGGCGACCCGAACCAAGGCGTTCAGGAGTGGGAAGGTTGGTCGTTCACCAAGCCAGAGTTCTGGCTCTTCGTGAAAGACTCAAACCGCAGCCAATTCACTAAGGGCACCGGCCTCATCGCTGTCGCCGATCCAGATAACTGGGACGCCCTCGGTGATCCGGAAGCAATTGGCACGTACAACACGTTACTGGTTACTCCCTCGATTAACATTACTGGCGTCGCGCCCGGGCAACTGCGCGTGGCGTTCGATTCCTCGTGGCGTCCTGAAGACACCCAAACAGCCATCCTCGAAGTCGATTACGGCAACGGATGGCAGGAGGCTTTGCGTTGGGAGTCCGACGAAAACTCGCCGAATTACCACGGCGACAATACCAACGAATCAGTGGTCTTGTCGCTCAACAACCCTTCCGGTGCTACGTCGGCCCGCTTCCGCTGGGCAATGGCGAACGCCACCGATGACTGGTGGTGGGCAATTGACAATGTCTCCGTCAGCGCCGTGCCCGAGCCCGGCTTGATTGGACTGTGCAGCATCGGCCTCTCGTTGCTTGCCGCGCTTCGCACGGCACGGCGCTCCTCGTAACAGAAATCGATGTGCAGCCCCACCAGCGAAAGCTGGCGGGGCCACAAGTAAAGAATGACCGGTTTTCGCGATGCCTCTCGAAGTTGATCACGTGTAGCTGCTCTGCAGCGCTCGAAATTGCCATTTGCTCAGCCCTTTTCGTTGCTGCTCGATTTGTTGCCCGCTGTGCCTGCCCATCTCGTCAGGTCGACGCCTATCCGATAGGAGTATCACCCGTGTTGGTGTTAACCGCTCGTAGTATTCGCATCGGTTCCCTAGCTCTCGCAATGGCCGCAACCGCAGTCGTCGCCACGCCGTCTCTGGCCGTCGACTTGTACTCGCAGAACTTCGAAAGCGTCACCCTCGGACCGATCGTAACGTATCAAGTAATGCAGCGAGAACGTGCTGCCTGGACCGCGACGCCGCCCACGGGAATGGTCGTCAATAACAGCTTGATGCCCGGCGGCGTCCTGGCTGATCCCAATGAGGGTGTCACCGAATTTGAAGGCTGGACGTTCGTCGACAAAGCCTGGTGGATCGCAACCGCCGGCGACCAGGGCCGCAGCGGTTTCGTGAGCGGGCTGGGTAAAATTGCGGTCGCCGACAATGATACGCACGACGACTGGGGTAATCCCGACGCCCAAGGTCCATTCGATTCGACGTTGAGCACACCATCGATTTCACTCGCCGGTGCGGCGGCAAACACCGTGAATCTCAACTTTCACTCCTCGTGGGTCCCGGAAGAGATTCAGAAAGCAACCGTCACAGCCCGCTACAACAACGGCGCAACCGTCGAGGTGCTTCGTTGGCATTCGCCTCTCGCCGACCCCAACTTCCACGACACCGCCACGAATGAGAGCGTCACGGTGCCACTGCTAAACCCGACCGGCGCATCTAGCGTCACGCTCGACTTCCGCATCTTTGATGCGACTAACAACTGGTGGTGGGCTGTCGATGACATCAAGGTCTTCACCGGCGCCGCACCGGCGGGCGACGGCGTGCTGCGGGCAATCGTCGATCGCACCAGTGGAAACGTAAAGATCGTGAATAACACCGGCGCCGCCGTCAGCCTCCGCGGATATTCCCTTGTTTCGGCAAAGGGCGCCTTCAACGAGCCAAACGCAACGTTTCGTGCTGACTCCGACCCCAACTGGGTTCAGTTCACAGCACCCGGCGCGACCGGTGACCTGAGCGAAGGTCATAAGACCAGCTTCAGTCTGGCCGCCGGCGGCACGATCGACTTCGGCAACAACGTGTGGCGCAAGTTCTACGAAGATTCCTCGGATATCTCCTTCAACTATCTCGTGGCTGGCAATGACAACCCGATCCCGGCAATCGTCGAATTCACGGGCAACTCGGGCTCCTCGTTTCCGTTCCTCGACCTGAATTTCAATGGCACTATCGACCCAGGCGATTGGGATGTGTTCCGCGCTGGATTCCCGGTTAGTCTCTCCGGCCTCTCGACCGTTCAGAAGTATCAACTGGGCGACCTCGACAACGATGGTCTACACACGCCCAATGATTTCCTTGCGTTCCGCACAGAATACAACACCGCACTGGGAGCCGGCGCATTTGAGCTTATGACTTCCGGAGTGCCTGAACCTTCCGCTGCAATGTTCCTAATGATGGCTGCCATATTGGGTGGCTGTGGCGGTTTGTCTCGTCACCGCCGCGCTCTGAAGACAAGCATACTGGCCGCTGTCGCCGTGATTGCTGTCAGCAACTCGGCTCAAGCGCAGTTGACGCTTTTCTCCGAAAATTTCGACGGCCTCACACTTGGCCCGAACCAGGAAGAGGCCGTCGTCGGCGACCACGTCTGGACGAAAACGGCGCCTGCCGGATGGATTCCGAACGACGCCGGCGTCCCCGGCATCAACAACCCGCCAGACAATAACGGCGTCAAAGAATGGGCCGGCTGGTCCTTTGCAGACAAAGCCTGGTGGGTCGAAGCGGCTGGCGGCCAGGAGCGCGAGCAATTTGAACGCGCTTCCGGTAATGTCATGGTGGCCGATCCCGATGAATGGGATGACGCGACTCATCCCGTCGGACTGTATAACACCTTCATTACAACACCGGCGATTACCATTCCCGCCGGAATCCCCGCTGGTCGCATCAAGCTCGCCTTCGACTCCAGTTGGAGGCCAGAGGGCAACGACGACGATCCCAACCTCGCGAATAACCAGCGGGCAACAGTGAATGTGAGCTACAACGGCGGCGCCCCGACCAACGTGCTCACGTTCGACTCTGTCCCCAATCCATCACCTAATTTCCATCCCGATGCTCCCAACGAGGCCATTCAGCGCGACCTCCAATACAACGGCTCATCGACCACCATGTCGCTCACATTCGGTCTCGACTTGGCCGAGAACGATTGGTGGTGGGCCGTCGACAACATTCGCGTGTTTGTCCCGGCTAATCCCTTAGTCCTAAAGGTAAATCTTTCCTCGGGTCAGGCATCAATCACCGGCGACGACGTCATCGCGACGCCGGTAAATTTCTTCGACGTTACCAGCCCTAGCGGAGCACTCGTCGGAGCGAACGTTTCCGGACTTGCCGCACGCAAGCCAAACTCTGTCGATGGCTCCGATCCAGATTCGACCGTCGGCAACACCTCTGGCGAGTTCTGGCAAGGCCTCGCCGCCACGAATAACCGCGTTACAGAGGCGTTCCTGCTCGGCAGTTCGTCGTTTACCAATAGCCGCACCGAGAGCCTTGGAAATATCTTCAATACGTCCGGAGCTCACGATCTCGTGTTTACGTATACGAACATCTTTGGCGACGTCGTGAACGGTGTCGTGCAATACTTCACGCCAGTCGGCGTTCCAGGCGACTACAACAACAACGGCGTCGTCGATACCGCTGATTATGTGCTGTGGCGAAATGGCGGCCCTCTGCAAAACGAAGTCGATACTCCTGGCGTGGTCAACGCGGCCGACTACACCGCCTGGCGCGCGCGTTTTGGAAATACGTCTGGCAGCGGCTCCGGCCTCGGAAGCGGAGCCGTTCCAGAACCGAGTGCCGGTGGCCTCGGCTTCCTAATGCTGTTCAGCACGGTCATGTTCTTCGGCATGCGAAATCGAACGTATCGCCTTTTCTGCGTCGTGCCCGTGACGTCGCGAGCTTCGGCTCTCGCAATCGGCGTCCTCAGCTCGCTCGCCGGCATGCTCATCGCCGCGAATGCTTCCGCTGCACTGCCGCCTCCGCCAGTGCTTGATCGCAACTACCGCATGGGAGAAGGCGAAGGTGGCGTATCCGGAAACACGGCCACGATAACTTGGGATACCGCTGGGAACCCGGGCCAGCAGCAACTCGTTGATCTCTCGGCGATCGGCAGTCCAAAGTACGAAGCCCTGCCCACCGTTTCCGGCGGCCCCGTCCCCCGGCGTCCCGATAATGCCACCGGCATCGCCATCCGCCTCAATCCCACTTCAACCTCCCAGGGCCAATATCTGAAAACCGGCTTCGAGCAGGCCCTCAACTTCCCCGAACGATCATATTCCTCGACCTTCCAGGCCGGTGGCACAATCGACTATTCCTTCATCAAAGATCGCGGCTTCCAGCTCTGGGTCTTGCCTCAAACGGCCGCCCGGGCCGACATCGTCATGGATACCAATCAACATGGCGCGCTGATTAACTCAGCCGGGCACTTCGCCATGCGGTACATCAACACCGATTACGATACCGGCGTTACCGTCACGCCGAACACCTGGTATCACCTCATGGTCATTCGGCCCTTCGGCCCAGACCGCGGCTCCATCATGTATGTAAACGGCAAAGCCGTTGCCCGCGCCTCGGGCGTCTACGCCGGCGAAGACGACCCGGCCAACGAAGAAACAACGCCGCTCGTGATTGGCGCGAACACGTCAACCACCCCGTTCCAGGTCGGCGCGATCAACCGCTTCCAAGGGTTGGTCGACGACCTTGAAATGTCGGTGATGGGTATCAACGCCACGGCCGATTACGGCGACTTCGTATTCGAACGCGATAACAAGTACGCAGCCTTTTTTAAGCCCTCAAATCCCGCCGATGTCAACGGCGACAACGTAATCAACGCCGGCGATATCAACGCTTTCGCATCGCATTGGCTCTCGCAAAACGTCGTGAATGGGCTCACGATCGGCGACTTGACATCCCGATTAAACGGCGACTTGAACTACGACGGCTTCGTCAACCTTTCCGATTGGGACATCCTGAACGACGCTCACCCAGCAGCGGCCGCCGCCGCCTGGTCACTGATTCAAAGCGGAGTTCCCGAACCCACGATGGCCGTCTTAGCCGCCTTAAGCCTCGTCGGCTTCGCATGCGGTTGGCGGCAACGGCAGTAACATCAGCAACGAGTTCGGGTCGAAGTCTTGCGAAATCCGAAGGGCTAAGCCGCATTCCGCAGGAAGTTTTTAAAAAGTGTTGAAAGCCAACGCTACTCAGATCTGTCGTAGTGCGCCGCAACCAGTCAGTCGTGCTGCGCATCCGATGCTCACAGAAGCCGGTTGGGCTTTGTTAGAATCTATGCACTTCGCGCGCTTGCTTCGCCTTGCGAAGTGTCGAGCAGCGGTGCTGCCAGGCCTTTTCCAAAGTTGAACGGAGTGCCCCCATGTTCTCTCGCTCTCATGCTCGCTGCTCAACCCAGCGCCAAGAAGTTCGAACCGGTTTTACACTCGTCGAGCTACTCGTCGTTATTGCGATCATCGGCATCTTAGTGGCCTTGTTATTGCCGGCAGTCCAGGCCGCTCGCGAAGCAGCTCGCCGCTCACAATGCCAGAACAATCTCAAACAAATCGGGCTTTCCATCAACAATTACGAGTCGACAACCAAGTGCCTTCCGCCGGGTTGTTTCCTCGGCGAAGGCAGCGCGTGGTCGGCCTTCATTCTGCCCTACCTCGAAGAAGGAAATTCGTTCAATTGGTTGACGATCGGCGAAACAAATGCGGCCAATTGGCAATGGGCGCACCCAGGCCCATATTCCGATTCCACGACCTTGCCGAATAACTTTCGCAATATTCGCGTCGTCGAATCCGTCGTCTCTGTCTACCGGTGTCCTAGTGCCGGTTTGCTGGAACACCAGTTGGATGTAAGTAGCGACGGTTGGTTCGTTATGCGGCGTTCACCCGCGTCGTATCTGGGATGCGTCTCCGGTCTGGAAGAACGTCAACATCCGCTCTGGCGCATGCGATTCCAGAAAGCACCGATTCAAAATCCTCTGTATCAGGGCGTCGACGGCGTGCTGGTCGGTCTCGATCATGAAGAAGAGGCCAACACACGAATCAAGTTCAAGATGGTCACCGACGGAATCTCGAAGACCGCCCTCGCTGGCGAAGCGGTGCATGACACAGAAGCGGTCGAAGCCAAAGGCTCCCAGCCCGAACCCGAGCCGGGCGGGCGCAAAGATCACTGGTGGGGTGGCAGCGATGACATTGATACCTCGCCCTTCATGGACTTGTCTGAAATGCTAGGCTCAACCGGTGTTCCCATCAATGCTCAGAACATTTACTCGCAACGCGATTGCGACTCGAATCCCAACTCTCCCGAGTGCCAGAAGCTGCAACTGTCTTTCGGCAGCAAGCATCCCGGCATCGCACAAATGGTGTTTTGCGATGGCCACGTCGAAGGGGTCGCAGACGATATCGACAAGCAAGTGTGGAGCGACATCGGAACGCGTGCCAGTCAATCGCTGACCTCCGGCTCAGATCCTCCGCCACGTTGAGTTGTTTACCGAACACGCGTTGTGTTTGGTCTTGGAGCAATGCAACGCCTCGCTTTTCTCTGCTGTTGATGAAGTGCGGCAAAGAGTTGATCGTTCTTATGAGTTGTTCACGCTGCTCCGCTTGGTTCGCCGCTGCCATCATGTGTGCCGTGCTCGGTTGCGGCAGTAGTACTTCCGGCACAGCAGGTTACAATCACCTGGTTGCCGCAGCCGACGCCCTTGCCGCGAACGACAAGGAAAAAGCCTACTCAGAGCTTTCGGCCTCAATCGACACCAGCCCCAGTGTTTGGGCCTACTTCGAACGCGCCCGGCTGAATGTCGAAAAAGGCGATGAAAATGCTGCCTCTGCCGACTGCGCCGAAGGCCTGAAGTTGGATCCAAAGTATCGCGATTTACTTTGGCTCTCCGGCGAACTCAAGAAACCAGCCGCACAGCGGTTCAAGGGCAAGTTCGCGAAGCCTCCCGCTAAGTGAATTTTCAATGGCTGTTCCTACGCTGCGCGGGCCGGGGCAGGCTCGCGCAGCGTCAGCAGCCAGCTATACGCCGGCGCTCCCTTGCCCCTGCGCGGCAGCGTTTTTCTGACTGCTCGCTTTCGTTGAAAGCCGCTGCCAGTGCAGATGACGTTTACGGAATTCCGAGGGCGCCATCCCCAACTCGCGGTGGAATGCTCGCGTCATAAGCTCCGGCAAAGCAAACCCCACGGCACTGGCAATCCGCGGCATCGACCAGGAAGTGTCGCATAACATTTGAACCGCTCGCTCGACTCGGATCCGGCGAATCTCCTCCGCCGGCGACCGATTCAGCCACTTCTGAAACTCCTTCTCAAGTGCACGCCGGCTGAGTGGCACCTCGCGCAAAATATCACTCACCTGAATCTTCTCGTGGCAATGCTCTCGGATGAACTTAAGCGCCGCGGCCAACAGCGCGTCGCTGACCGCCACGGTGTCTGTCGAT
Source organism: Pirellulales bacterium (assembly GCA_046349975.1). GTDB lineage: Bacteria > Planctomycetota > Planctomycetia > Pirellulales > Lacipirellulaceae > JABDGM01. The sequence continues at coordinate 44,835 of JAXMBH010000019.1, read as the reverse complement.
TGCCGACTAATGACACGCGTCGGCGGTATCAATACGGGTTCCCGCGGCGGCACCTCGCCACGGAGCCAACGAGCCAGCAATTGAGCTGCCATGTGTCCTACACGCTGGCCGCCGTGGTCGATGCTGGAAAGTTGCGGCTTCGAAATCGTGCAGCTCAAGAAATCATACTCGCCGCCGAGCACGGCCACCTCATGTGGCACATGCAGGCCAGCTGCTTCGCAAGCTTCGGTCACCTGCCGCGCTTGCACGCTATCGTGCGTCAGCAGCCCCACCGGCTTCGGCAAACTGCGCAGCCACTCGGTCAGGCGCTCCAGCTCGCTCGCTGGCGGCAACAAGCTATCAGGACGCCAATTCGCGGCATGTCGATGGCAGCGGTACGTGCGATTTTGCAGCGTCTCAACGAAGGCATCGCCAAATCGATCGACATAGTCCGGCCGAATAAACGAGCTGCAGTACGCAAACTGCCGGTATCCCAAATCAATGAAGTATTTCGCCGCCATCTCGGCGACAGCGCGATAATCGCAAGTGCACCGCGGGATGAAAGGCTCCGCGAACTCGTACCAGGATACATTAATCGTCGGCACTTGCAGGGCTGCCAGCTGATCGGCTAGTTCCTGATTCGTGATGCGGGCGATAATCCCATCGCCCTTGAAATCGGCCGGCAGCGACGACCGTTCATACTTCCCGCGCGGACCGAGCAAGAAATGCCAATCCTCATTGGCGTGCGCATAATCCGCGATCCCTTCGATGAGGCCGGAACCCCACGTGGTCGATGTTTCGATCAAGAGCGCAATTTGTGCGCGTCGCCCCATTAAGCGGCTCTCCTCAAAGTGCCCCGCGGCGGCCGATGCGATTGTATCAAATCAAACCTCTATAAGCGTCGTCCACTCGCTACCGCAATAAGTTCAGGCAGCCAGAAACTGCCATTCACGCTCGTGCAACCTCATGCACTTGTTGCTGTTACAGACTCCGCTCCGCCTCGGCAAGGCTCTCATCTAGAATCGAGATTGCCTGGTCCCACTGGTTCCTCTGAACAATCAGTGGCGGCGCCAATGTCAGCACGTTGCCCAGCGAAATCTTGAAGCTCAACCCGCGCGCAAGAGCACCATACAGCACTGCATCCGCCGCGTCACCCGCCGGCTCCCTCGATTCCCTTTCAACGACAAGTTCCACTCCTAATAGACAACCACGTCCACGCACGTCGCCAATCAATGGATGCGACGCCTGCAACTCGCGTAAATGCTTAAGTGCGTATTCGCCCATTGCGGCCGCGTTCGCAACCAGCTGTTCCTCTTCAATGATGTCGAGCGTCGCCAGTGCCGCCCGCGCCGTCACCGGATTCTTCTCATGTGTGTAATGCCCATACGACACATGATTGCACACATCGAGCGTCTCGCGCGTCAGCACAGCTGCAACCGGCAATATGCCGCCTCCCAGCGATTTTCCAAGCACCAGAATATCAGGAACCACTTCCTCGTGCTCGCAGGCAAACATGCGTCCCGTCTTCCCGAGACCTGTTGGTATCTCATCGAAAATCAACAACGCTCCGTGATCATCGCACGCCTTGCGAACCTGCTTCCAAAAACTGGGGGGCGCAACATAGGGCACAGCCCGCATCGGTTCTGCAATCACCGCGGCAACATCTCCCTCTTTCTCGAGCACGTAGCGAATCATGCGGGCACACAACTCACCACTGCCTTCGCGCACTCCCCACACATTGCGGTAATCGCCAAAGGGTGGCACCAGTTGAGCGCCGGGAAGCAGCGGGCCGATGGGTGCACTGCGAAACATTTGCTCGCCGCCGATCGACCGAGCTGCGAAGCCGGAGCCGTGGAACGAATCCCAAAAAGAAATCGTTTTGAATCGCCCGGTGGCGGCGCGCGCATACGCGATTGCGATCTCGATAGCATCTGAACCGCTCGGCGCGAAAAGCACGCGATTTAAATCACCAGGCGCAAGCGTCGTGAGCCTCTCCGCCAGCTCCACTGACCGCTCACATGTAAACCGCCGCGGTGCAAACGTCAACTCGCCTAGCTGCGCGGTAATTTCCCGAATCAGCTTCGGGTGCGCGTGTCCGATGTGGTGAACGCTGTTGCCATGAAAATCCAGGTAGCGCCGGCCATCCGCATCCTCCAGCCACACACCCTCAACCTTCTTCACCGCCGACAAGCACGGCGTCGATACGGACTGCCGCAGAAACACCCGCGCATCGCGCTCGATCAAGGCCCGGCTGTTTTCAGCGACATACTGAGCAGACCAAGCCGACCGCCGCGGCGAAGAATTCACATCACCTTCGCCCGCAGCCGGAGTAGATAGGGATGACGTCATCACGTTAAGAGAAGCGGTTCTGATGAACGTTGAATTACCGCAGCAGCACGCCATGGCCGCCGGCAATCGCCTGAGAGGAGCACCAGATGATTATGCCTAGGTCAGCAGACTCAGCCAAGCATGGTCAGCAGAAGTGCGGCAAATGTGCGCAAAACGCCGCAATAAACTCCGCAACAAGTGGTGGCATCCGGCAAAATCGAACCCCGCGCTCGTGCAGCAGTCATTTCCGGTTGTTTTCCGCTTCCGCCGCCGATGGATCTTTCTCACGGAAAAATTTCGCGAGGCGCTGCAAGTCGTCGCTTCCCACCAAATCCACGCCGGCGCCACGAAGCTCTGCCCATACGGTCTCTTTCTCAGGTGTCGCCCAGAATCTTAAGACGCGACCTGCAGCGTGTGCTTTGTCTGCCAACCCCTTCAGCTTCTGGCGCTCCGCTGCCGGCATCGCGCCGTCGCCTCGCCATGCAAAATGATTCTGCCAATTGTCGCTGATCATCGGCATTCGCGCGGCCGACACACGGGCATCCAAGTCCCCAATCCGACCATCCAATCCAAAATACGTCCGTTCCTGTTTGTCCGCGTCAACCGCGGGGCGATTGCCCGTAACGATCACGTGCACTGGACCGTCAATCACTCGATCATGTTCCACGACAGCCAACATCTCACGATAGCGTTCCAGCAATGCCGATAGCGCTTCACACGATAGCTGCGACTCGCTCTTAAAATCGATCAGTAAAATGAATTGATCGCAACCCGGCATCACGCGTCCTTGGTACCGACGCACGCGTTCGGCAAGCGGTGCAAGGTACAACGACTCAAGATTGCGGTCGGCATGCAGCTCTTTGCGGTCGTGCCCGACCAAAAGTGTCCCATCGACAAGGTACACATCCGCTTCGACGCTCGTGAATCCTTGCTCGAGCGCGTCCACAAGCGGCCGCTTGTGCCAATAGTCATTATGTGCGTGCGCATGCCGCAAAGGTTCGACTTCGACCGCCTTCAACTCCGCGGGCTGCACGGCGCCGGCGAATGCCAACAGAACAATCTCGTAACTCAACGCGAGGATTCGTTGCGGCACATTCATAGCTGATCCTCAACCGATGGCGTTTCACGAGGAGTTTGGGGAAAGATGGGGCATCGCTTTCCGTATCCGATGCGTGACTCGCATTCAGTGAGCACTCCATCAGTGCGCAGGCACCACACATCGGCCCCCCCACACCGCCATAGCAGGTCCTACTTCCTTCTTCCAGGCGGGCCCTATTGTACTGTCACTTGGAGACTTCGAGACCGCGGATCGTGGGCTTTCGTCGGAATTGCGTTTCCGACCGCCATATCGCGAGGCCAATTCCAACGAGTGAGAAAGCTTTCTCCGATAGGCCCATTTTCTTCGCGATTGCGGTGCCATGCCGCCTTGTACACAGAATTCCACCGTATCTTCCACGCAATCCGTAGCTCTTCGCAACCTCTTAATTTCCCAGTCGAAATCGCCACCTTGCGACGCGCCCGTATTTCAGGGAAGATCACTGTTTAAGTAACCCGCATTTGCGCAATGACTGCCTGCCTGACCTGACCCACAGCGATGTTCTCCCTTCAAAAGTACTTCAGTCACGATGCAAAGTTTTTTGACCTCCTGGAGGCCAGCGCCGACGAAACCCAGGAGTTGACGCGACTGCTCGTTGACCTGCTCAAGAACGGCAGCCATCCGCATCCGCTGCACGAGTTCGCCCTGGCGCGCGGCAAAGACAAATACATCACCGATCAAATCAGCCAAGAACTGGTCAACACGTTCGTCACGGGCCTCGAGCGGGAAGATATCGAGACACTATCGTTTTCGATGTATCGCCTCTGCAAGACGATTGAAAAATTCGCCGAGCGGTACAATCTCGCACCGCAGCAATTGGCCGTGGTCGATTTTACCCGCCAAGTGGAACTTATGCGGCAAGCGGCTGAAACGCTCAGTGGCATGGTCCGGCTGCTTCGCAAGATGCCGCCGCTCGAGACTATCAAGGAAATGAACGACCGGCTGCAGATCATCGAAGGCGAGGCCGACGACGTGATGCTCGACCTCCTCCGCGAAGCCTACAACGGCAAGTTCGAGCCCCTCCAGGCGATGCTGGTCCGCGACCTCTATGATTTGCTCGAAAAAGCGATCGACCGCTGCCGCGATTGCGGCAATGCGATCTCCCACATCGTTTTCAAGAATTCGTGATCCGCGAGCGTGAACCATGACGTTGATTTTCGTCGTGATCTTCATGGCGCTCGCCTTCGAGTATGTCAACGGATTTCACGATACCGCAAACTCGATCGCTACCGTCGTCGCCACTCGCGTACTTTCGCCGCGGCAGGCGGTCGTCATGGCCGCCTGCACCAACTTGATCGGTGCTTTGTACGGCACCGCCGTCGCCACCACGATTGCTTCGGGTATCATCGACAGCCGCATCGCCTCGCAAGAGGTGCTGATCTGCGCACTCATGGGCGCGATCGCCTGGAACTTGATCACTTGGTACGCCGGCCTGCCCAGCAGTTCGAGCCACGCCCTCGTGGGCGGGCTTGTGGGGGCAGCCGTGGCCGCTGCCCGAAGCTGGAGCGTCGTCATCTGGTCGCAGCCCGATCACGTGCACTGGTATCCGAGCAAAGGCCTGCTGTGGAAAGTCATCATTCCGATGTTCGCCTCGCCTCTATTGGGCTTTGCTCTCGGGTTCCTCATCATGGGAACCCTCTACGCCCTGCTCCGCAATTGGAAGCCGCGCCAGGTCAATGCGCTGTTCAATAAGGCGCAGCTTGCGAGTGCGATGAGCATGGGCCTCATGCACGGCACCAACGACGCGCAGAAAACAATGGGCATTGTTGCGCTCGCATTGGCCGCCGGCGAAGCGAAAGGCTATCTTGCAAATCTGCCGGGATGGCTATCATTCCTGCATGTCGCGCCACCGCAGCCTGGCCAAAACTTGACCATCGCCCTCTGGATTAAGGTGATGTGCGCCCTCGTCATGGCCGCGGGCACGGCCGGCGGCGGCTGGCGAATCATCAAGACCCTCGGTCACCGCATGGTCCACCTGCAACCAGTCAACGGCTTTGCCGCCGAAACTAGTTCAGCGCTCGTTATCGGTGTCGCTTCTCACTACGGCATCCCCGTTTCGACAACGCACAACATCTCTGCTTCGATCATGGGCGTTGGCGCTGCGAAGCGTTTCAACGCCCTCAAATGGACGATCGTGGAAAGAATGGCCTGGGCCTGGCTGCTCACCATCCCCGTCACGGCCATGATCGCCTACTGGCTAATGCGGCTGCTGCAACTCAGCGGCTACGCAACCTAGTCGCCGTCTGAACGGCCGAGCCAGATAGCCGAGCCGTTTTGGCTCGACGTACAACGTGCTCGCATCGGCGATGCGACGCGAGCCACCCGGCGGTCGGCCGTCGGCTGCTGCAATTTGGAATCTCCGCCCCGAGCCAGCAGCCAAGTCATTTCCGTCTAGCGCGACGCACCACAGCAAATGCCCAACTGCTCACAACAATCACGCCAGCGCTCGGCTCTGGAAGAGCAACACCCAATGACTCGAGTGCACCGTGCGGAATCACAACGCCCGCTTGATTGAGCGCCTGCCGCAGCAACACAAAATCGGCTAAATTGGTCACGCCATCGATATTGAGATCGCCAGCCCGCATTCTCGCGAGGTTATTCAATCCCGAAGTATCCGACCGCCAACCAGCAACAAATGCCTGCACATCGGCCGTCGTCAACACGCCGTCCTGGTTCACGTCTCCCGGCAACACCGCGTTCGATGTATACAAATACGCCCGCGCCACCGCCGCTTGCTCATTCAGATTCCATGAACTGAGCGCAGCAACCTGCGGCCCGTTGCGCCCCCAGAATGTGCCGTAATGTCCGTTCGGGTCTTGCTTGTTGTTATGCAGCCATTCGAGCGCTGTTTTCACCTTGTTGAGCCACAATGCATTACGCGTGTGCACGTACAAGTTGTCGAACGCATCAACCAGTTCGTACGCCCAATAGCCTTCATCGCCGATCGCACCGGTCGTCGCGTCAAAATACCGCGTGAGCGAGCGATTGGCAATTCGCTTGGCTTCATTCAAATAACTTGCGTTGCCCGTGGCATCGTACAATTCCAGATTGGTCGAAATACCAATGCCGGCGGAGTTTACGATCGCGACACCAGAAGGAGTGCTCGTGGAAATGACATACCCCTGATAGAACAACCCATCCGACTGCTGAATATGCGAATTGGCCCAACTTAACAGTCGCGCGGCATCGTCGAGATAACTTTGCTGCCCAGTCGCCTGATACAGCATGGCCGCGCCCCGCGCGCCCTGCAGCGTCGAAATCGCATCTTTCGACGTGAAGTTGTTTTGCTGGAAATAGATGCCGCCGCCGCCCGCCAAATCCTCGCCCTGCATGACAAACGACTGCGTACTGACAGCGCGGCTGAGGTACACCGGATCGTTGGTCAATCGATAGGCTTCCACCAGCGCCACGACGACATGGGCGTTGTCGTCGTAGAACCGGTCGCCGCCGCCCGCGCCCGAGCGGTAGCCATTGTTCCAATAGGCCGCGTGCAACTCGTCGGAAAATTGCCGCAGTCCCGCTGTATAGGCAGTCGGGTCCGACTTCACGAGCGCATTCAGCATGCGAAACTGCGTGCTTTCGGGCCACACATACGCTCGCCCATTGAAACCGCCCGATCGCGTGCCGTTGAGCGCGGCTGCCTCCGCGTACAGACTCGTGCCAGGAACGCGCAGCGTTCGATCGATTTCGTAATAAGTGCCGGTTCCCCAGCCTTGAAGCGCGCTCAGGCTCATTTGCCCGCAAGCTACGGGAACACAAGTGGCCCACCACAGCGCAGCACCGAGCGACACCCAAGCTCGACCTGCTCCCATGCACCGCAGCACGTTGCCCATTCGCCTCTGCCGTCCGTAGACCAAATTGCCACTTCTTCAGTATCACTGAAGCCGACGAGATGTTCCAGCATGTTCCTGCTTGGCGTTGCTGCGAACACGAATGCGGCGATCAGATGGAGCGACAATCCGACGCTCTGGTCACTTCACTATCACCGGCGGTTGGTCGATCCCGCGGATCGTGTACCGATAGTGGTAGTCCCGATTCCGCAACAAATAATCGTCCATCGGCAGCGCACCCCAACTATCGTTGCCGCCGACTCCCATCTGGGCGCCGTCGAGGTTTAGATACGTTCGATTCTCCGGCTGCAACTGGAAGTCATATTCCGCATCGGCCATTTGAGCCTTACTAACACGAGAGACACCCACACTGAGGCCATCACGTGCCAACGCTCCATCTGACTTCGCATCATCCGCAGGCGGCATCATCGTCGCCAACAGCCCCGTGCCGCTCGTGCTCGTGACGGCGACCCACCGCACGTCGACCCAATTCGTATTCTCTTGTGGACGTGAATAGCTCACGTATTGATCGGCCACCGCACCGCTAAACACACCAAGCGGAACCTCGCGGCGGTCGCTGTAGCTCGGCTCCGGCCCGCGTCCGTACCATGTGACCTGGTCCAGTTGTCCAGCCAGCGTCCACAACATTCCAAACCGCGGCAACAGCGGAACTTTTTGTTCTTTGCGGGAGCCTTTTCCGCTGCCTTTCTCCGGTTCAGTTACCTGGTAACGAACATCGACGGCAATTTCTCCGCTGGGACTGACGGTATACGTTGCCGTATACGGCGCATCGCCCACCGCGGGAAGTTTGCCGCTCGCCGCAATCGTCACCGTCTTCGGCAATTTCTTCAGACCATCGGCATTAACCTTGACCTCGGTCACGCGCCAATCCCGGCCCGCATCGCGCCACACTGCCGATTTATCCGCCAAGTGATTGCCATCATCATTGTCGGTATGAGCGCGCCAGAAATCAGGCGCCGCCGGCGCGTCGAGCAGCTCCATGCCGCGCCATTTGTACGATCCAATTCGACCGCTGGCTCTATCGACCGTGACCGAGAAATCCCGGCCGGCAACGACGACACGCTCTTTGTTGTCATTTACTGAGAGCGGAAGATCGTCGGCGTTTTTGACTGCCGCCGGGAAACCAGCCGCGCGTTCCGCCGCCCCGGCCGCCAGCTTCGCATCATGCTTCGCCGGCAGCACAAACTGTTCCCACGCCAGCTCATGACCTGCTTCGGCCCAAGGCGTCGCATCGGCAAGCACAAACCGCATATCCAAAACATACTCGCGCGAGGCCGCAGTGAGCGCCTTATCAGGTACCAGTTGAAAATCCTTGGACTCCCCAGGACCAACGTCGAGCGCGGCATCTTTAGCCCCGTCCAGTTTGATCTCGCCTGCGGCCACGGGTTCGCCATCAGCCAAGAGCCGCCACTTTCCGCGCACAAAGTCCTTAAGCGAGCGGAAATAAAATCGATTTGTTAAACGAAATCGCCCCGCTTCCAAGTCCACCGGCTCGACATGGATCTCTTGAATCTCCTTCTTCAAAGCGAGCAAACCAGGATGCGGCTGGCAAATAGCATCCACCAACCCGTTGCAGCAGAAGTTGTCGTCATTGTGCAGCTTCGCGCCTTCTCCCCACCCGCCGTACGCGTACAGCAGTTTGCCAAGATTCTCGACGGGCACCTTCTTGCCCTTGTATGTCTCAGGCACTGGGATTGCCAAACCCTGGTCACGCCAATCCCAAATAAAGCCGCCCTGTGCCTGCTCGTTCTTGTAAAAAATGTCCCAATACTCTTTGAGATTCCCGTCGCTGTTGCCCATCGAATGCGCATATTCGCACAGAATAAACGGCTTCGGCTGGTGCTTCTTCACATAATCGGCAACCTCCCAAGGTCGCGCGTACATCCAACTTACGATATCCGTGTTCCGCGTCCCGTTTTCACGGGCCCGCTCATAGTGCACCGGCCGGTCGTTCGCGTTTGCCCGCAGCCAGTCAGCACATGCATCAAAGCACACACCGTCGCCGGCTTCGTTGCCCATCGACCAGGCGATAATCGACGGATGATTCTTGTCTCGCCCCACCATCCGCACCACGCGATCGAGATGCGCCTCTTTCCACTCCGGTTGCTTCGCGAGCGATTCCGGCCCGTAGCCCATGTCGTGCGACTCGATGTTCGCTTCATCCCACAAGTAAATGCCGTACTCATCGCACAGGTCGTACCATTCCGTGGCATTCGGGTAGTGCGATGTCCGCACCGCATTGATGTTGTGCCGCTTCATTTGCAGCAAATCGCGCAGCATGTCCTCGCGAGTTACATAATGACCGCGTTCTGGATGATGCTCGTGACGATTCGTGCCCTTGAATTTGATCGCCTTCCCATTGACCAGGAACAACCCGTTCTTGATTTCGGTCGTCCGGAATCCCACGCGCAGCGGAATCGCCTCGACGACATTGCCTTGCGCATCTTTCAACTCGACCGTCAAATGATACAAATTCGGCAACTCCGCCGACCATTGCAATGGCGTTTTCACGTCTGCCGTCAACCCAATGTCGACCGTCTTGCCGGCCTCGATCGATACCGCCTTCTGCAGATCTTGCAGGACCAGCTTCTGTTGGCCGTCGGCTAAGCGTGCGACCAGTTGTATCTCGGCAGATTTATCACCATGATTTGCGACCCGGCCCTGCACCAGCAACTTGCCGTCACGGTAGTTGGCATCCAACGGCGATTGCACGTGAAGATCGTCGATCGCCAGCGGCCCTTCACACCGCAGAAACACATCGCGGAAGATCCCCGACATCCGCCAGAAATCCTGATCTTCGAGATAGCTGCCATTGCTCCAGCGATATACTTCCACTGCTACCTGATTGTCGCCGCCATGTAGGAGCTTTGTCACATTGAACTCGGCCGGTGTGCGGCTATCCTCGCTGTAGCCCACTTTCTCGCCATTGACCCATACATAAAACGCCGACTCCACGCCGGCAAAGTGCAGGTACACCGCCTTGCCATCCCAGTCCTTCGGCAACTCAAAATGCCGCCGGTACGAACCGACCGGATTGAACTCCCGCGGCGCCCGCGGCGGATTCTTTGGAAATGGATACGGGATGTTCGTGTAGATCGGGAAATCAAAACCCTGCATTTGCCAATTCGACGGCACCGGCATCGTGCGCCATGCCCCATCATCGAAGTTCGTTTCAAAAAACTTCACCGGCCGCGCTGCCGGATTCCGGCTGCCGTGAAATTTCCACACGCCATTCAGCGAGCGATACCACGGCGAATTCTGCCACCGCAAGCCGCCCCGCTCGGCGAGTTCCGAGGCCGGATATTTCACCACCGTCGTTCGCGGCAGCTCGGTGTTCACGTGCAACACCACCAGATCGTCCCATTCCTCGGTCGCGCTCGCCCACGGCACGGCTACACCCACACAAAGCAAATACGTCGCGCTAAAAGCAACTCGCCACATCCGTCGATCAATCATCTTGCTGCCCACTTCACGTTGAACGTCGTTGCCGATCGCCCGCGCAATCGGATTCGAGCGAAAATAAGAAGCCGCGCAAACCCACGCCACGCTTCCAGATGAATCCGCCTCGCTTCACCAACGATTGTCAGCGCGCAGCCACCCAAAAGTAAACAGCCCGGCGCCGGAGTTTTGCGCGCGTGCAGCGCTCTCAGCACGAATACGAACAGACCGCCTGGTCGGAAGATCGTGTTCTAATGCGGACATCGTAAACCACCGCAGGCACGCGGCTCGTATTTACCACAGCCGAATTTCCAAGTTCGCAAACTTCTGTTGTTGACAGTGAATTCTGCCGATTCTAAGGTAGGATTTATAGAGAAACCTTTCTCGATAAAGTTTTCTCGATTGCCAGCGTAATGCCGTTTATCAATGCAAGCCCTTGTCCGCCAACTAGTTAGCTTTCCATTGCGAGACCTTCCCGAAGCGACACTTCGTCGGTTACCGCTCTACCATCGCTGGCTGAAACAACGCTCTTCGGCCGGCGACTTGGCTGTCTCCTGCCCCGCAATTGGACTCGCCTTGGGCCTCGACCCCACGCAGGTTCGCAAAGATCTGGAAGCCACCGGCGCCACTGGCCGCCCCCGAGTCGGCTATGTGCTCAGCGAACTGATTCATCACCTCGAACAGTTCATGGGCTTCGACAACGCCAAAGACGCGTTCCTCGTCGGCGCCGGCAGCCTCGGCTCTGCATTGCTCGGCTACATGAAGTTTGAGTCGCAAGGACTCACGATCGTGGCCGCATTCGATGAGGCCCCCGAAAAAATCGGCACGCGCATTCGCGGCAAACTCGTGCTGCCCATGGATAAGCTTGGCCAACTCGCCGAGCGCATGCACGTGCACATCGGCATCATTACAGTGCCCGAAGAAGCGGCTCAAGCCGTTGCCGATCGCCTCGTCGCGGCCGGCATTCTCGCTATTTGGAATTTCGCGCCGGTGCGATTGAACGTGCCGGCCAACGTCATCGTTCACAACGAGGACCTTTACGTTTCGTTGGCCACGCTTTCGCAAAAGCTGGAAGTCGTGCTGCGGCGCGATGCGCAGCTCCAACGCGGCGGCCAGCAAGGACCACAACATGGAACCCACGAATCCCGTACCGAATGAGGCCCAGAAGTTCGAGGCCGTGTGCCGTGCCCTTGATCGGCATGGCCGCCGGCCGTCGCGTTTGATTCCTATTCTGCAAGCGGTGCAAGATGAATACCGCTTTCTCCCGCCCGACGTGCTGAATTACGTCGCCGTCAGCTTGGGCATCCCGCCGGCACGTGTCTTCGGCGTCGCCACGTTCTACGCTCACTTCGCTCTCGAAGCGAAAGGCAAGTACGTCGTTCGGCTCTGCGACGGTACCGCCTGCCATGTGAAGAACTCGATCCCGATTCTCGATGCCGTGCGCAAACTGCTCAATCTGACGGAAGAGAAGAAAACGACGCCCGATATGCTCTTCACGGTTGAAACCGTGGCGTGCCTCGGCGCTTGTGCCTTGGCCCCGGTCATGGTCATTAACGAGCAAGTGCACGGCCAGGTGACGCCCGATTCGGCGGTGAAACTCGTCGCAGACATTCAAGCCAAAGAAGCCGCTGCCCCGGCAGCGTAGTCGATCAGCTCAGCAGGAAACCTAAATCATGTATTCAGGCAACGAACTACACGCGACCAACGGCGCGGCGACCGTGCCAACGGCTTCTCGCATTGTCATCTGTGCAGGCACCGGTTGCGTAGCAAACGGCGCATACGATGTGTACGACGCCTTTGTCGCGAAACTTGCCGAGGCCGGCATTACTGCGACCGTCGAATTCCGCGAGGAAAAGGTGGCCCACAACAACCGCCTCCGCCTCAACAAAAGCGGCTGTCGCGGCTTCTGCCAGATGGGCCCCCTCGTCTCGATCCTCCCGCAAGACATCCTCTACTGCAAGGTAAAACTCGACGACGTTCCCGAGATCGTCCAGCGCACGATCGAGCACGGCGAAGTGGTCGATCGGCTGCTGTACGTCGATCCGCGCACCCACGAACATTGCATCGGCGTCGAGCAGATTCCGTTCTACCAACGCCAACAGCGGTTCGTGCTCGGCGAATGCGGCACGATTGACCCCGAGAGCATCGACGAATACGTCCAGCACGGCGGTTACAAAGCGGCCCGCAAAGCCTATGTCGACATGACGCCCGAACACATCTGCCAGGAAGTCACCAAGAGCGGTCTGCGCGGCCGCGGCGGCGGCGGTTTCCCGACCGGCCGCAAATGGGAAGCGGCCCGCACGCAGACCAGCAAGAAAAAATACGTCATCTGCAACGCCGACGAAGGCGATCCCGGCGCGTTCATGAATCGCTCAGTGATGGAAGGCGACCCGCACAGCGTGATTGAAGGCCTCATCATCGCCGCCCGCGCGATCGGCGCCGATGAGTGCTTCATCTACGTGCGAACCGAATATCCATTTGCGGTCCAGCGCATGAAGAAGGCGGTCGTCGACGCCACCGCTGCCGGCATCTTGGGTGAAAACGTCTTTGGCTCCGGCCTCAACGTGAAGATCGAAGTGATGGAAGGCGCCGGCGCCTTCGTATGCGGTGAAGAAACCGCGATGATCGCATCAATTGAAGGCCGCCGCGGCATGCCGTCGCCGAAGCCGCCCTTCCCGGCCCAGTCTGGTTTGTGGGGTAAACCCACGATCATCAACAACGTCGAAACACTGGCCCACGTGGTACGGGTCATCCGCGACGGCGGTGAAAACTTTCGCAAACTCGGCACGCCCGGCTCGCCCGGTACCAAGACATTCGCCCTAACCGGCCACGTTGCCAACACCGGCCTTATCGAAGTTCCGTTTGGCACCACGCTCCGCGAAGTGGTCCTCAACATCGGCGGCGGCGTCACCAACGCAACCGGCGAGCTCACCGATGACCTCTTCAAGGCCGTGCAAATCGGCGGTCCCTCCGGCGGCTGCCTCACCGAAGAGCACCTCGACCTGCCGCTTGATTACGACAGCCTCCGCGGAGCCGGCGCAATGGTCGGCTCTGGCGGCCTCGTCGTGATCAACAAGCAAACCTGCATGGTCAGCGTCGCCCGGTTCTTCATGGAATTCACGCAGCGTGAAAGTTGCGGTAAATGCGTGCTCTGCCGCGAAGGCACGAAGCAAATGCTGGCCCTGCTTGATGAAGTCATCGACGGGACCGCCACGCTGCAAACGCTCGAGCTGCTGCAGAAACTCGCTTCTGCCGTGCAGAAGGGCTCGCTCTGCGGCCTCGGCAAAACAGCGCCGAACCCGGTGCTCTCCACGATGCGGTACTTCAAAGACGAGTACCTGGCCCACGTCGTCGACAAGACCTGCCCCTGCAATCAGTGCAAGGCATTACGCAAGCCCGAAATTGACCCCCTTAAGTGCAAGGGCTGCGGCGCATGCCTCCGCAAGTGCCCGACTGGCGCGGTCACTGGCAAACCCAAGAAGCCGCATGTGATCGAACTCGAAAAATGCATTCGTTGCGGCGTGTGCGGCGAAGTCTGCAAGCTCGACGCGGTGATCGGATTCAATTAAGGACGAACAAATGACGACCATGACTGCCACCAAAACGCTCAACATCGACGGGCTCTCGGTGCCGATCGCCTCCGAGCGCAACCTGCTCGAGCTCATTCGCAAAGCCGATATCGACCTGCCGACGTTTTGCTACCACAGCGACCTTAGCGTGTACGGCGCGTGCCGGCTGTGCCTCGTCGATATCGAAGGCCGCGGCATCCAGGCCGCGTGCTCCACGCCCCCCGAACCTGGTCTCAATATTCGCACGCAAACGGCTGAACTCCGCGACATCCGCAAAATTTCGATCGAGCTATTGCTCGCAAACCACGATTATTCGTGCCCCACTTGCGCCCGCACCGCGAACTGCCAATTGCAGGATATCGCCCGCCGCCTCGGCATCGAGGAAATCCGCTTCAAGTCAGTGCTCAAGACCCGCGAGAAGGATAAGTCATCGCCGTCGCTGGTGCGCGACCCCAATAAGTGCGTGCTGTGCGGCGACTGCGTGCGATTCTGCTCCGAAGTGCAAGGCATCGGCGCGATCGATTTCGCATTCCGCGGCCACCAGACCGAAGTCATGCCAGCATTCAACCAAGGCATGGGTGACGTCGAATGCATCAACTGCGGCCAGTGCGCCGCCGTCTGCCCGACCGGTGCCCTGGCGCCACGCAGCGAAGTCGACGAAGTGTGGACCGCGCTGCACGACCCCACCAAGACCGTCGTCGCTCAAATCGCGCCCGCCGTCCGCGTGGCTATTGGCGAACAATTCGGCATCGACACGGCGATTGCCACGACCGGGCAGATCGTCGCCGCGCTGCGTCGCGTCGGCTTTGACGTCATCTATGACACTTCCTTCTCGGCCGATGTCACCGTCGTCGAAGAAGCCACCGAGTTCCTCGGCCGTAAGGCGAACGGTGAGAAGCTGCCGCAGTTCACCAGCTGCTGCCCAGGTTGGGTGAAGTTCGTCGAGCAGTTCTATCCGCAACTGCTGCCAAATCTCTCGACCTGCAAGAGCCCCCAGCAAATGCTCGGCTCGTTGATCAAAGAATCGCTGCCGCTCGAACGCCCCGTGGCGCCGAAAGACATCGTCGTCGTGTCGATCATGCCGTGCACGGCGAAGAAGTTCGAAGCCAAGCGGCCCGAGTTCTATCGTAACGGCGTGCCGGATGTCGATCACGTGCTCACCACGCAAGAGCTCGCCCGCATGATCGAAGAGGCCGGCATCAAGTTCCCGAAGCTGGAGCCCGAAAGCTTCGACATGCCGATGGGCTTCAAAACCGGCGCCGGCATGATCTTCGGCAACAGCGGCGGCGTGGCCGAAGCCGTGCTCCGATACGCGTCGGAAAAAATCGTCGGCCACAAGCTCGATGGGGCCGACTTCCCGCAAGTCCGCGGCGAAGGTGGCTTACGAAAAGCGACACTCACGCTCGGCGACACCGAACTAAAGCTCGCCGTCGTCCACGGCCTCCGCAACGCTCACGAGGTCTGCCAAAAAGTGCTCAACGGCGAAGCCGACTACGATCTCATCGAAGTCATGGCCTGCCCCGGCGGCTGCATCGGTGGCGCCGGCCAGCCAATCACCCGAAACGGACTCGAAACCCGCCGCAACCGTGCAAAGGCACTCTACCAGGTCGACAAAATGCTCGACCTGCACAAGAGCCAGGAAAACCACTTCGTCACCGAGTGCTACCGTACGCTCTTCGCTGGCGAAATCGGCGGCCACCGCGCCCACGAACTGCTGCACACCGAGTATTCGAGTCGCCGCCGCGTCGCAATCGACCCGATCTCGCTCGTCGAGCCAACCACAACTGGCCAGGAAACCACAAAGGTCGCCGTGTGCGTCGGCACAAACTGTTTCGTGAAAGGCTCACAATCGACGCTGCAATCATTGCTTGAACATGTCGAAGAGCACGGCCTCGAAGAAACGGTCCGCGTCACAGGTTCATTCTGCTTCGAACGCTGCGAGCACGGCCCGACGGTGCAAGTCGGCGACACCGTGCTGAGTCATTGCAGCGCCGACTGTGCAATCAAAACGCTCAAAGCAAAACTCAACGACGACAACGGAACAAATGGCAACGCAAAGCAAGGCTAGTCCCATGATTGCCACCCAGGCACAGAATGACACCGCTGACTTCATCGACGAGGCCAAAATTTATGATGTATTGAAACGGTCCACCCCCAGCGACCCGCGGCAAGTTCGCGATGTCATCGCCAAGGCCCGCTTGCTCGAAGGCCTCGACTTCGACGACATCGCGGCGTTAATGAACGTCACCGAACCCGCGCTGTTGCAGGACATCTACGACACCGGCTCGTGGATCAAGGACGAAATCTACGGCTCGCGGCTCGTGCTGTTCGCCCCGCTCTATATCTCCAACTACTGCCGCAACGAGTGCGAATACTGTGCGTTCCGTCGCAGCAACAAGCTGCTCAAACGTCGGGCCCTCACGCAGGAAGAGATCGCCTCGGAAGTAAAACACCTCGTCGACCAAGGGCATAAGCGCGTGCTGATGGTCGCCGGCGAATCGTACCCGGCCCGCCTCGGCGGCTTCGATTACATCCTCAAGTCGATCGAAACGATCTACTCCGTGAAGAGCGGCAAAGGCGAGATCCGCCGCCTCAACGTCAACATCGCCCCGCTGGCGCTCCACGAGTTCAAACGGCTCAAAAAGACCGAGATCGGCACGTACCAGATCTTCCAGGAAACCTACCATCGCGACACCTACCGGCAGGTTCACCTTGCCGGCATGAAGACCGATTACGATTGGCGAATCACCGCCCCCGATCGCGCGATGCAAGCCGATATCGACGACGTCGGCATCGGCGTGCTGTTCGGCCTGTATGACTGGAAATTCGAGCTGCTGGCGATGATGCAACACATCCGCCATCTCGAAGCCCGCTTCGGCGTCGGTCCGCACACCATCAGCGTGCCGCGCCTCGAACCCGCTTGCGGATCGTCGCTTGCCGAAGCGCCGCCGTACCGCGTCAGTGACGCCGACTTTCGCAAGATCTGCGCGATTATCCGCCTCGCCGTGCCGTACACCGGCATGATCATGTCGACCCGCGAAACGGCCGAGGTGCGTCGCCAAACGTTCGCGCTCGGCGTGTCGCAAATCTCCGCAGGCAGCCGCACCAACCCCGGCGGCTACAGCGAGTCGGGCGACCACTTCGACGAATCGCAATTCAGCCTCGGCGATCATCGCTCGCTCGACGAAGTGGTCCGTGACTGTGCCGAAATGGGCTATATCCCCAGCTTCTGCACCGCTTGCTACCGCACCGGCCGCACCGGCGCCGACTTCATGGACCTCGCGAAGCCCGGCCTCATCAAACAGTACTGCGGCCCCAACGCGCTGGCGAGTTTTTACGAATACGTGCTCGACTACGCGTCGAACGAAACAAAAGTCGTGGCCGAAAAGCTAGTGAAGAAAGTGCTCGCCGAGATGGACAACGAGTGCTGCAACAACTCGAACTGCTTGCTGCAGATGCTGCACAAAGGCCATCGCGACGTGTACCAATGAGCGACTTTTCGTAACCCGTGCCCAACCAAAGTGTGAACATGAACGCCCTGCGGACAGAGTGGGATAGCTTGGGAGAACGACAACTCCCCGCCGCGGCTCTGTTTGGCATCCACACCGCGCGAGCGGTCGAAAACTTCCCGGTCACATCGCAGCGCGTGCCAACTTCGCTGATCCGCGCGGTCGGCACCGTAAAACTTGCGGCCGCTCAAACCAACCGCGCCATCAGCTGCTGGAACGACGACCCCGCCAAGGCCGACGCCATCGAACGAGCTTGCCACGAACTGGCTGAGGGCCAGCTAGACGAACACATTATCGTCGATCTCCTGCAAGGGGGCGCGGGCACGAGCACCAACATGAACGTGAATGAGGTGCTCGCGAACCGCGCCCTCGAGTTACTCGGCCGGCCGCACGGCGACTACGATCGCGTCCACCCGCTCGATGACGTCAACCGCCACCAGTCGACCAACGACGTCTATCCCACCGCGCTCAAACTCGCCGCGATCCGACAGCTCCGCGCGCTCGAACAGCGCGTCATCGAGCTGCAGGAATCGTTTCAAGCCGCCGAAAAACGCTTGGCCCACATCGTGAAGGTCGGTCGCACGCAGATGCAGGATGCGGTCCTCACCACGCTCGGCCGCGAGCTGAGCGCCTATGCCGATGCGCTCAGCCGCGACCGCTGGCGCATCTACAAGTGCGAAGAACGCCTCCGCGTCGTGAACCTCGGCGGCACCGCGATTGGCACCGGCCTCGCCGCCCCGCGCGAATACGTCTTCCGCGTCGTCGAAACGCTTCGCCAACTCACCAGCATCGGCTTCGCCCGTGGTGAAAACCTCATCGACACCACACAGAACGCCGATGTCTTCGCCGAAGTCTCCGGCATCATCAAAGCGCACGCCACGACACTCATCAAAATTTGCACTGACTTGCGCATGCTTAGCAGCGGCCCCGAAGCGGGCCTCGGCGAAATCCGCTTGCCCGCACGCCAGGCTGGCAGCTCGATAATGCCCGGCAAAGTGAACCCCGTGATTCCCGAAGCCGCTACCCAAGCGGCCATGCGCGTCATCGGCAACGATGTTGCCATCAGCATGGCGTGCGCCGCGGGCAACCTGGAACTCAATGCCTTTCTCCCGCTCATCGCCGCGAGTTTGCTCGAATCATTGGAAATCCTCGCCAACGCGAATGACATTCTCGCCCGGCTGTGCGTCGATGGCATCGAAGCCGACGAAGACCGCTGCCGCAAATACGTTGAATCGTCAACTGCCTTCGCCACCGCGCTACTGCCGGCGCTCGGCTACGACCAATGTGTCCACGTGATTCAAGAAGCCAAGCGCTCTGGAAAAACATTGCGGCATGTTGTGATTGAACTCGGCCTGTTGACCGCGGCCGAGATCAACGCACTCACTTCGCCGGAAGCCGTGTGTCGCTTGGGGGGGCCGCCACTGTCGCCGCCGCAACCAGTTTCAGACGCTGCCGCACAGCAGCCCAACGCCGCGCCAGCAGGAGCTGCATGATGCAATCCGCCCCCAAATCACTGCGCGTACACATCGGCCTCTTCGGACGCCGCAACGTCGGCAAGTCGTCGCTGCTCAATGCCCTCACGCAGCAACAGGTTTCGATCGTCTCCTCAGCGCCGGGTACCACGACCGACCCCGTCGAAAAGCCAATGGAGCTCTTGCCGCTCGGTCCGGTGTTGTTCATCGACACCGCCGGCATCGACGACGAAGGTGCCCTTGGCGACCTCCGCGTCAATAAAACTCGCCAAGTGCTCGATCGCACCGATGTCGCGCTGCTCATCACCGAAGCCGGCACTTGGGGCCCGTTCGAAGAACGGCTGTTCAACGAACTGCGCACACGCAACATCCACACAATCATCGTCGAATCCAAAACCGACCTGCTGCCGGAATCCGAACTTGCCATCGGCGGTGCCCGCATCGTACAAACTTCCGCCCACCGCTGCAGCGGCCTTCTTCAACTTCGCGAAGCCCTGCTCGATGCCGTCCCCCACGGCCGCATCGCCGACCCCACGCTCGTCGGCGACCTCGTCGGCCCTGGCGAACTTGCGATCCTTGTCGTACCGCTCGACAAAGAAGCCCCAAAGGGCCGGCTTATCATGCCGCAGGTGCAGGCGATTCGTGATCTGCTCGACAGCGACGCCATGTGCCTGGTCGTTAAAGAACGTGAGCTGCGACAAGCGATCGACTCCCTCGCCCGGCCGCCGAAGCTCGTCGTCACCGACTCGCAAGCATTCCTCAAAGTCGCCGCCGATACCCCCGCACACGTCCCGCTCACCAGCTTCTCGATCCTCATGAGCCGCTTCAAAGGCGACCTCATCCGCCAAGTCGAAGGTTCTTGCACGATCGACGACCTCCGCGCCGGCGACCGCGTGCTCATTGCCGAGGCTTGCAGCCATCACCCCATCGGCGAGGACATCGGCCGCGTGAAAATCCCGCGCTGGCTCGGCCAGTACGTCGGCGGCAAGCTCGACTTCGTGCACGCGCAAGGCCACGACTTCCCCGCCGATCTCGATACCTACAAACTCGTGATCCACTGCGGCGCTTGCACGATGAACCGCCGCGAAGTGCTGTCCCGCATCGCGCGCTGCGAAGCGGCCGGCGTGCCCATCACCAACTACGGCCTCACCATCGCCTTCAGCCTCGGCATCGTCGAGCGCGCGCTAAGCCCCTTCCCCGCGGCCCTCGACGCGTTTCGCCGCCGGCGCGCTCGCCGCACCGACCGAAAGGCGGTGCTCGCATGATCGTTCCCATGCTCACTCGAACGCAAATCTACAAGTGGCTGCGCGAAGACGACGCCGACCGCCTCGCCCAACTCTGGTCGGCCGCCGACCTCGTGCGATCGCGCACCGTCGGCCCACAGGTTCATCTCCGCGGTCTCGTTGAACTCTCGAACTACTGCACCCGCGGCTGCACGTACTGCGGCCTCCGCGCCGCGAACCGCGACTTGCCGCGCTATCGCATGACCGACGACGAGGTGCTCGCATGTGCCCGCCAAATTGCTGACCGCGGTTACGGCACGCTCGTCCTCCAAGCCGGCGAGGATGATGAACTCACCGCCAACCGCATCGCCGGCCTCGTTCGTTACGTGAAAGCCAACACGTCGCTCGCCGTCACGCTGAGTCTCGGCGAACGGACCGACGAAGAACTCGCCGCCTGGCGCGATGCCGGCGCCGACCGCTATCTGCTACGGTTTGAAACTTCCGATCGCGCGCTGTTCGACCGCATCCACCCGCCGCGCGGCGGCCGCACGAGCGATCGCCTCGCTCAACTCACCCGCCTCCGCAACATCGGCTATGAAATCGGCGGTGGTGTCATGATCGGCATCCCGGGCCAAACATACGAATCGCTCGCCAATGATATCGCCACGTTCGCCGAATGGGACCTCGACATGATTGGCGTCGGGCCATTCATCCCGCATCCGCAAACTCCGCTCGGCCAAGGCCGCTTGCCCCGCGAGATCGACGCCGACAAGCAAGCGCCCTCAAACGAGCTGATGGTCTACAAGGTCGTCGCCCTTGCCCGGCTTGTGCGGCCGGATGCCAATATCCCCGCCACAACCGCCCTGGCCAGCATCAACCCCAAGAACGGCCGCGAGCTAGCGCTCATGCGCGGCGCGAACGTCGTGATGCCGAACTTCACGCCGCTCGAATACCGCCAGCTGTACGAAATCTATCCCGGCAAAACGTGCGTCACCGAAACCGGCCAAAAGTGCGACCAGTGCCTCCGCGGTCGTATCGCTCACATCGGCCGCGAGGTCGGCGTCGGTCCCGGCGGCCGCGGTCAACACCTCAGCGAAATCGAGTGCGCCAATGTCTGAGAATATCGACAGGCAATTGGTCATCGACATCTGCCTCGGCAGCAGCTGCTTCTGCCGCGGCAACAATCGCAACGTCGAAGTCATTCGCGACTTTATCGAATCCGTTATGGGCAAGCTGCCGTGCGAACTCAAAGGTCACCGCTGCCGCAACGACTGCAACCACGGCCCCAACGTGGCCGTCGAAGGAAGGGAGTATCACGACGTCGACCCGGTCACCCTGCTGGGCTTGCTGTGGAGTTTGGAAAACACCGCACCCGAGTAACGCCACTCCGTCACCGCGCGAGCAATCGCCATGAACTTTCTCAGCCCGATCTACACCGAGAAAACGCAGTGCCAGGACTGCTATAAATGCGTCCGCAATTGCATGGTGAAAACGATCAAGATCGAGCACGGCTGCGCGACCGTGATGCCCGAAGGCTGCATTTTCTGCGGCAACTGTGTCAATGTTTGCCCGCACAATGCGAAGCGTGTCCGCGACGACCTCATCCGTGCTCGCCGCATCGTGGCCGGCCGCCGGCCGGTGTACTGCTCAATTGCCCCATCGTATTTGAGTGCGTTTCCCGATGTCACCTCCGCTCAAATGGTGCACTCCCTGAAGTCGCTCGGCTTCGCCGGCGTGTCGGAAACCGCCCTCGGTGCTCAGGAAGTTTCCGCCCATGTGGCGGAAATGATGAAGGCCGATCCGCCGCGAGTGATGATCTCGTCGGCCTGCCCCGCGATTGTCGCCTATATCCAGCGGCATCGCCCCGAGCACATGTCGCGTCTCACACCGCTCTTGTCGCCGATGCTCACGCACGCCCAAATGCTCAAGAACAAGTACGGTTCGTCCGCAGCCGTCGTGTTCATCGGACCGTGCATCGCGAAGAAGCTCGAAGCCGATGCCCACCCCGACCTCATTGAGGCCGCCCTCACGTTCGACGACCTCCGTGAATGGGCGAAGACTGACAAGATCGATTTCCACTCGCGGCTCGCGATGCCGGATGATGTGTTCGTCCCCGAGCGCGCTTCCGACGGTGCGATCTACGCGATCGACGGCGGCATGATCGCCGGCGTGCGCGGCAATGCCCCGGTTACCGATTGGACGCTCATGTCGTTCTCCGGCATGACCAGCGTGCAAAGCGCGCTCGCCGGCCTCGAAGACTTGCACCCCGATGGCAGCGTGCTCTTAGAGCTGCTCGCCTGCGAAGGCGGCTGCGTGAACGGCCCGCGGCTCGGGCGGAAAGCTTCCACCGTCACTAAACGCTACGAAGTCCTCCGCCGCAGCGTGTACGAACCGGCCCAAGTGCCGCGAGTGCCCATAATGCCGCCTCCAGACTCCGCCGAATTGACTATCGCCACACCGGCGCCACCGCGTCCTCGTGCCACGCCCGAACAAGTCCGCGAAGTCCTCCGCCTCGTCGGCAAGCAGTCGCGCGATGACGAGCTCAACTGTGGCGGCTGCGGCTACGACTCCTGCTTCGATTTCGGCGAGGCCCTGCTGGCTGGCAAAGCTGAGCAATCGCAGTGCGTTACGTACATGCGGCAACTCGCGCACAAGAAGGCGAATGCCCTCATCCAGAAGATGCCGGCCGCCGTCGTAATCGTCGACCAGAGCCTCAAGATCGTCGAACACAACCTCGCGTTCGTACAGCTCGTCGGCCAGACAACACCCAAGCAACTCGCGCCGACCCCACCGTCATTGACAACCTTCGAAGGCGCGGCCCTGCCCAATGTCGTGCCGTTCCACCGCCTGTTCGCAAGCGTCCTCCGCAGCGGCGAAGACATTCTGGATCGCGACGTTCGCTACCGCGACACGATCCTCCACCTGTCGATCTTCAATATCGAAAAACACTGCCTCGTTGGCGGCATTCTGCAGGATGTCACGAAACCATCCGTGCAAAAGGAACAAGTCAAGAAGAAGGCCAAGGAGGTCATTCGCAAAAACCTCGAAACCGTGCAAAAGATCGCGTTCCTGCTCGGCGAGAACGCCAGCGAATCGGAAATCACGCTCAACACGATCATCGATTCGTTCTCCTCCGGCCCGGTCGAAAAAGTCGACGACCCGCAGCCCGCTGAACCGACTCCACCTGCCCCCGAAGGCGAATCCTTGAATGATTGGCGACAACATTATCGACGTTGATTGTTGCCAGCAGCCTAAGCGCGGCCAGTTCGTGGCGGGCGACGTGTTCATGTCGCGCAAAATTCGCGATGAAGGCCGCGTGATGGCCGTGCTCTCCGACGGCCTCGGCAGCGGCGTCAAAGCTTCAGTCCTCGCGAACATGACCGCCACCATGGCGCTGCAATACACCGAGGCGTACGTCGACCCACGCCGCAGCGCCCAGACCATCATGGACACGCTACCGATCTGCGAGGTCCGCCAGATCAGCTACTCCACATTCACCATCGTCGACATGAACGACGACGGCGAAACCCGCGTCACCGAGCACGGCAATCCCCCCTTTATCTTGCTGCGCCGCCACAAGATTGAGCAAGTTGAGAAGAACTCCTTTACGCTCGAACAGTGGCGGGACCGCACAATCTACCATTCGTGCTTTCGCGTGACCGACGGCGACCGACTCGTCTTCTTCAGCGACGGCGTTACCCAGTCGGGCATGGGCACCGACGCCCGCCCACTCGGCTGGGGTGAAAAAGCTGTGGTCGCGCGCGTGCAGCGGCTCGTCACCGAAAGCCCGCAAATCACTTCGCGGCAGCTTGCCGAATCGCTCGTGAACGAAGCCATCGCCAACGACGGCCACGAGGCCATGGATGACGTGACGTGCGCCGTCATCACGATTCGCCCGCCAAAGCACTTGCTCGTCGTCACCGGTCCGCCGTTTGACCGCGTTCGAGATTCAGAGTTGGCCGAATCCATCCGCACCGCCAAAGGCAAGCGTGTGATCTGCGGCGGCACAACCGCGAACATCCTCGCCCGCGAACTCGACGCCGAAGTGACGATGGACCTCTCGCACCTCGATCCCGAGATTCCTCCCCTGTCGATGATGGACGGCGTCGATCTCGTGACAGAAGGCTTCCTCACCCTCGCTCGCACCGCTGAGCTGCTCGACAAAGGCCGCCCGCACCAAGTGCCACGTCCCAACGCGGCCGACAAGCTCGCCGCCCTCATGCTCGAAGCCGACATCATTGACTTCGTCGTCGGCACACGCATCAACGACGCCCATCAAGACCCGAACGTGCCGGTCGAGCTCGATCTCCGCCGCAACGTCATCCGCCGCATCCTCACTGCACTCGAATCGAAGCATCAGAAGCAGGGCACGATTCGATTCCTGTAACGACAGTCGCACAGAGAATCCCAGACCACAACAACTCGCAAGGGATCAATAGCCGGAGGGCCACGCCCTCCGGACCGCGGGGCGGTCCAGCTATCGTCACAGCGCGCTTCGCACTACGACTGCCAATGTTTGAGCTCTTCCACCATGCGCAGCACATCCTCGCGCCGCTTCTCAAACACGCCGAACAGCGCAATGATGAGCACTCCGGTGATAATCCCCGCGAGCCACCAAATCCACGTGTGCTCTTCCGCGGCGTGCCAAATGATCGTCATGATCGCGACGACCAGGAACGCCGTTCCGAGATACAGAAATGCCCGCACACGCAGCATAATGCCGGCCAATACCCCAACAATTGATATGCCCGCGAGCACGCCGGGTAGCCACGGAGCCTCCGTCACGCCGCTAATAAAGATGTCCGCCGTCGACGACACATAAATTACAATCGCCGCGCCATACCGCAAGGTGGCAGCCTGCTGATCGCTGAGCCGCGTCCGATTGATATACCCAGCCGCCAGCGCACAGAGCGCCGGCGGAATCAGCCACAGTTGCGGATGCTCCGTGAAATCGAGCCCGTTCTGCCGATGCAGGAAGTACCACAAGCTGCCGTTCGCCGCCACCGCCGCAAGCACGCCATACGAAAACGACCGCCGCAGAATGCCGAGCCCCGCATACAATACGCCGATCGAGAGGAGCAGCAGCGAGTAATCAACCGCGCTCGACTTCACCCAGAAGCCCAGCGCCGGCAACAGCGGCAAAATCGCGCCGCTCGTCTCCAATGGCTCCGAAAGCACCCGCTGCTTGCGACGCTGAAACACCTCACCCAATCCCACGCCCAAGAAAGCGAGCGCCATCACGATCAGCGGCCAAAATCGCATGAACCAGCCGCTAAACAGCCACGGCATCGTCACGCGAATGTGCACGAACAACAAGCTGCCCAGCACTTCAGCCGCGTAGACGTACGCCGTGCGCCCCCGTTCGCTCAGCCCCAGCGGATCGCGCCCCGGCACCAGCGCCGCCGTCAGCGACGCCACCGCGAGCCCAGCCAGCGCCACAATCACCGTAACAAGTGCGGCCGGCGCGATCGGCACCTCGCCATGTTGGATGTATGCCAGGATTTCAGTAGCCAGCACCACAAACACAAATGCCGTCGCCAATAGCGCGAGCGCCGGCACCAACCGCTGCGCCGCCTGCGTCCACTCATTTTCGCGGCGCCACAACTTGACCAACCCGAATCCATACACGACGACCATTGCCGCCAGCGCCGCAATCGTCACCACGAATCGATGCAGCCATGGCACGGCAAAATCTGGCGGCACCCAAGCCCAGCCAAACGCCATAGCAAACAATACGCCCCATACAAGTGTCGTGTATTGCAGCTTCGTGCGTGCTGCCCCCCGGGCGAGCAGTCCGATCGCCACGGCCTGCCCGCCAACCGCGTACGCCGCCACCATGCGTTGCACAAAACTCGGCATTACCTGCTCGATCCAAAATACAAGCAACAACACGCCGATGCCCACCAGCAGATTCGCCGTCACCAGCCAACTGTGCCCGGCACGAACGTCGGCTACGTGGTAACCTTCCATCGCCGTGGCCGATTCGAGGGGTATGCGCAGCCGGGTGAACAGCCCGCGCAACCGTTCACGCTCGCACCACAATCCGCTCGTTATCACCGAATACGATGCGAGCGCATTCGCGAGCGCCCAATGAAACAGCGGCGCCTGCAAGTCGAGCCCGTCGAGATACAACGCAACCGCCACGAGCCCCACGCAGTACAGGCACGGAATCGGCCAGCGAATCGCCGGATCCCACGTGCAAGCGGCCGCCACAATGGCCGTGGCCAGCCAGGCTGCCCACGCCAAATTCAGGTTGACCGAAAGCGGCTGGTTCCACAAATCGGCGACCAAGCCAGTGCCGACCGTGAAAATAAACACCGCAACCATCGCCCAGGCCGCGAACCGATGAAACGCTATGCCCCACCTTTGCCGAACACTTTCACTCGCATGCAGACCCCCTGCATGTCGCCGCTCGATGAGCACGCTCGCCAGCGCGATAGCGCCCGCCGCCAAAACATGGACCCACAGAAAAGCCCAAAACTCACCTGGACCGAACATTGTGGCCCACATCCGGCGCAAGCTGAGCCACCACACGCTCACCGCAACGGCGCTCAGCACGGCCGCGAGCCACACGCTGCCACGCCGGCCTTCTCGCCACGCCACAACCAGATTCCGCGCAGCGATTGCCACCAGCGCCGCGACAATCCACCACGACGCGACCGTCCACAACTCCCACACGGCAAGCGCTGCCGCCGCCATATCGAAGAGTCGCACCGGCGGCGCTGCCCAGCCGTAGTCGAAACCAACGATCGCGCTCGCATCGAAGCCACTCGCTTTGCGAAGCAGCAGCTCATTCACGAACCACGTGATCGTTGGCGTAATCCACGCCGCGACGCAGCATCCCGCCAACAGCGCATGCGGCGGATAGCTCCAGCCTCGCCCCAATATTGTGACGCCAACGGCTCCGATGAGTCCCGCCGCTGCCGCAGCCACAAACCACTGGCTCACCCCTCGCTCACGTCGCAACCAACCCGCCGTTGCGATCGCCAGAACGAGCCCGCACCATCCCGCAGCCGTCCCGCCCTCGGCCACCCAGCCCGGCACAAGGCCCGCAATCGCGAGTCGCACCGTCGTGGGAGCCATGTACGACGCGCACAATGCCCCGGCTAGCGCCACCTGAACAATCAGCAACAGCGGTAACTCGCGCGGCCTCACTGGCGCAACGCGCGAACGCAATACCTGCCATTGGTCGCCTGCCATCCACACGGCCGCTACGATCCCTGCGACAAGGGTGTTCACTTGTGCCACGACAATCCAGGCCGTTGCATCCAACACACCGCCACCACGCGCGAGTCGCAATAAAACCACAATCGTGGCCACGAGGTTGAACAACAGCCCTGCGGCAAAACCGTATCCCGCCGATCGATCACGCACGGCAAAGCCGACGAATGTCACCGCGATGAGCGCGAGCGGCACGCCATAATTCCACTCAAAGCCAATTCGTCGGAACCAGCTCGCAGGATCCGGCCCGACCAGCGGCAGAGCATCGAGCACCTTTGCCACCGTGAACATCAGCACGATGCCCAGCGGCGCGATCGCCGCCAACAGCGCCACCCACCGCACTTGCCCCGCCCACGCTTCGACGTTGACAAACGGATGCTTTGCAGCATTTTCGCGTTGTAGCTTTCCCGCGTTCGCCAAGAACAGCAACGCCGCCACGATTCCACCTACGATGGCCCACGATACGCAAAACAACCAGGCGCCCCGCGACGCCCCAGCCGAAGAGTTCACCTCTTGCCACAGCGCCGCTTGGGCAACGTAAACCCCCATCACCACATATACGAGCAAGTTGAATGCAACTAACAAGTCACGCGGCGAGGCGCCCGATGGAAGTGCAAAACTAGCGCGGTCCGACGCCAGCAACGCATTGCCTGCCGAACCAATCGCAGAAGTCTTTAGCTTGCTCTCGACGAGCCACGCCGCAACCGTGCCAATTGCCAATAACGCGGCGGCATACCATCTTAACCCCGAAGCTACCGCCACTTGAGCATCCAACCGCGCCGCCAACAGCATGCAGGCCAGCATGCCCACTGCCGCAGCGACCAAGTGCATCCAATCTGGAACTAAACGTGCCAGCCGCGGCGCGAGCGCCATCGCAACGGCCGTCAACAATAACCATGCCCCAACGCCGGCGGCGTGCGCATGTGGAATTCCCGCAATCTCAAAGTTCCCGATCGCTGCTACGACACGACTCCCCACAGTCTGCGTGGGCGACAACTCCTGAGCTGCCCCCGGCAGCACCGCATATACGGCAATGATCAAAAGCAGCACGGCAACTACCATCGCCGCACAATCGTCTACCGCGGGCCACGGCGGTTGAATCATCCGCAGCGCCACTCTTCGCCACCGCGGCGGCGGCGTTGCGAGAACGTCGCCGTTGCGATCATGCAGACCGCGCTCCAACCACCGGCTCATGCCGCTTCGCAACAGGCAATAGAACGCCAGTGCGATACCTTGCACTTCTATAAACCACGGATCCAACCACGGCCGCGGTGACATCGCATACCACTCGCGCTTTTCAACCACCGCGGTCACCCCGCAGAAAATCGCCAGCACAAGCCCCAGCTGCGACGCCGTAAAAAACACCGCCGACTCATTGAGCACCGCCAACATCAACCAGACCAGGCCCAGCACCGCTAACCGAATACTCAGCACCAGCACCGGCGTTACCGCACACGTCGCCATCATCCACGCCGCCGCGGCAAACGCCGTAACATGCGTCGTGAGCGATAGCGCACGGAGCACCTCCACCCGCAGCGCCCCATCGTATGGCGACTCATCCAGCTGTTTCGTTCGCACAAATTGCAGAATCGCACATAGCGACACCACAAAGAATGCATGCAGCAGCAAGACAATTCCCAACGGCTGCACCAAATGCCAGGTCGGATTGAAACGATAGACGATCGCCTGCGCGAGTGTTGCCAGTAGCAGCGACGACGCCGCGTACGCGGCATCCTGGCGCTGGAGCACCAGCGCAGCGAGAAGCGCAGCCACTGTGTAAATCGCGAGCGTCCACGTCGCGTTCTGCGGATCACCGATCCGCGCAAACCCGAACGCCACGACGAGCGCCAGGCTCACAACCATCGCGAACGCCGCAACGATCCCATACATGCGCGCCGCGTCCCGCCTTCTGATCCGAGACAGCACGACCGCAACAACCCCACATACCGCGACCACCGGCACGAGCGCATGCCCGCTGGTGGCCGAAAGGAACAGCGTGCGCACCGTCGCCGCATCGTCAACGACCCAATCCACGCGACCGCGAAGCACATAGAAAATCGTAAGCCACGCTGCGCTCAGCGCGATGCCCGCTGGAATGTGTGCCGCTGGAATTCCAAACAGGATCGCCACCGCGATCATTACCGCTGCCGTTACTAGCGCCGTCGGCGCCAGCGTCGCCGGATCCGGCCATGCCACCACCACGGCGCCAACCATAATGAGAGCGCCCAACACTCCGACGCCTACGCCGCTGGTTTGCAGCGTGGAGTGCTCAAGATCGGTCAGCCGCCGCCAGAACAACAGACCCGTCAGCAATGCCGGCAGGCCGCACGCCGTCGCCAGCGGCGCGAGCCAATGCAGCGCCGTCATCAGCGGCGGTATGTGGTGCAACAACAGCGCCAGCGGCATGATCGTGGCCGCACTCACCAGCCCTAGAAACAACAGCGTCCGGTTAGCATCGACCTCCGTGAGTGCGTTGTCGCGTTCCGCCACCGCCATCCGCTCATCGCCATCGGCAGCTGGATTATCGCAGCTGCTTGCCGGCTGCCATCGCCTGTAAATCACGTAGCCGGCAGCCAGCAAATAACTCACAACCGGCACACCTGCCAGCACATACGTTTCGGCAAGTGGTGTTTGCTCGTGGGCAAAGCGCCGCACCAGCAACTGCATCAAACACGGCACGATTACGCCGACTGCCAGCACCACCGGCTCGTCGGGCACGAGAATCCGCCCTGCAAAATAGACCAGCAGCGCGAATACCACGAGCGTCAGCCCTTCGCCTGCGAGCGATAGCACATCCGTCGGCGGCGACGCCTGCGTGAATGCCGCAATCGCCAGAAAGTTGAGCGGCACCAGCAGCGTCGCGATGGCCAGCAGGCCGTGACTCGTCGTGTGAATCTTCCACCGCCGATCGGTGTACATGCCCACGCCAAACAACGCCGCCGTCACACCGTTGAACAACACAAACTTAAGCACCGGTCGCGCCGCAATTTGCGACCAAAAGCTGATCACCAGCGCGATCGAACATCCCACAATAAGCAAACCGCCAACCAGTTCGCCCCAGCGAATGTTCTTCTCCTCCATGAACGCTGCCAACAACCGCGAAAACGCCTCGCGCCGCGGCGGCTCGACCAGTGGCGCCGCGAGTTCCTCAGGCTCTACACCAACCGTCATGGTTGCGCGGCTGGCCGCGAATTTCCGCGCCCGCTCACCAAGCGGCGCCGCAACGTGCGCCGGTGTTGTTTCAACAGGCGGCGGCACAGCTTCAGTCGCCGCCATAGGCGGCTCACATAACACTGGCGATTCAAGCGACTCAGCCGGCGTCAGTTCCACAACATCGCTCGGCACCGACTCAACCGCCGCCGCATTCTGCGCACGCAAGCGTTCTTCTTGCTCTTGGAGAACCCGGTACAACTCCGCCCGTGCCTCTGCATCGAGCGCGCCGCGTTGCCCCAGCAGTTCTACCTGCCGGCGAAGTGCTCTCAGCGACGCCAAGTCGCCCGCAGGGCTCCAGGCCGCTCGTGGCCAACCGCAAATCGTGCATTCTCGCTGAAACAATTCCAGCGGCGAATGACACCGCGGGCACTCCGATGGCCCTCGATCAAAGTCGTCGCCCCGCGCGTGCTGTGAATGTTGATTAGAAGTTGCGCCGCCGAAAATGCGCGCGATGAGGACCCAGATGCCGTGACCAACCACGGTCACGATTCCCAAGACGATCAGCAGCACCACAACAACAATGGTGACTTCGTCCACCCGATGGCCCTACCGGGATCAGCGCCAATAACAGCACGTCTGCCAAGGGCCATAATAATGCCGTGCGCCGGCGAAAGCTATCTCAGGAGGCCAATTTTGGCGGCCCGCCGCGTCCCCCACATTGCTGAACGTTGCGCGTTATGCGGCTCTGGTTTCATCGCCGACGAAGCACTGTGACAAGACCGCCCAAGACAGCCATCGTAAGCGATATCAGGCCAGGTTCGGGAATGGCACCTGTAACGGTCACGATACCACTGCCGGAAAAATACTCATCAAGCCTGAAGGTTGCCGCACTTTGCGAGCTACCGTACGTTCCAGGACCCTGCATGCTGCCGTTGAGTACCAAACTCTGGACAATTTCATTCACCCCGGGTTCGAGGTTGGCAAACCCCTGATCGGCAACGCCGGCGACGCCGCCGCCCGCCAGCTTCAATGCGGCGCCATCAGCAATTGCATTCGCAACGCCAGTCGCAATGGTCAACGATGTGCCAGCGACGGCCCCCTGCACTGCTACGTCACCGTTCCCCAATTTGGCGGTGGCGCCATTCACCGCGAGCACGCCCGACATAACGGTCGTCGCGCCCGCGTAAGTATTCGCTCCCGTCAATGCGAGAGTGCCAGGCCCACTCTTGGTTAGCGTGCCGCTACCAGTCGAACTAATGATCCCCGCCACCGTCAGCGTTGTTCCGGCCGTTTGGAATAACCTACCGCCGCTCGCCGTAAGTGAAATGCCTCGATTCGCATTCAGCGCAAGGTTCGGAGACGATGTCGCGCTCACCGCGGCCCCTGAGCCACCGCCACCGGTCAGCGTGATCATTGGCATCGTATAGTCGAACCCGCCGTCATTGAGTGCGATGCCCTGCAGCGTGATGCCGTTTACGCTGGCGACGGCGCCGCTGCCGCCAAAACCGCTGGTGATCGTCGATGAAATGTGAATCGTCGGCATCGTGGTATAGCCCGTCCCTGGGTTGGTAACCGTAATACCAGTGACCACGCCACCTACAACCGTGGCAAATGCGGTAGCGCCGGTCCCGCCGCCGCCAACGATGTCAACAAAAGTACCCGGGCTATTCGCCGCCGGCGCTGCCAGTTGACTTATGTAACCGCTGCCGCCGCTACTGACGGCAATCGATTGAATGCCGGCCAGCACGTTCGCCGAAGCCGCCATGGCACTCGCGCCAGCGCCGCCGATCGTTAATGTCGGAAAACTCGTGTATCCTGTACCCGCGTTAGCGAGACTCACCGAGTTAATCTGCGCTCCTGTTCGCAAGACACCGCCATCGAGAATGATGTTGTCCGCCTGCGCGCTGCCGGGCACCGTTCCCAGGCGATTGTCATCAGCTACCTGCAGTACGCCGTTCATAACCGAGGTGCCACCGCTGTACGAATTCGCAGTCGCTAAATGCAGTGTTCCATCTCCAGCCTTTATAAGCCGGCCCGCGCCGCCAACACTCACGCGAACATTCAATTCGACACTTGCCGCACCATCAAATACCGTCACGGTGCGGTTGCCGGTCGACAACGAAATACTGCCCGCTTGCGCCAGTGTGCCCGTCGACCTGATCGTCGAAGTACCCGCGCCGCCCGTTTGGGCAAACGTTACATTGCCGCCAATTACGATCTTGCCGGCGTTCGAGGCGTGCGACGCCAGTTGCAGGCTGGAGAACTTCACGCTCCCCCCATTGAGAATGAAAACTCCGCCGCCGCCATCAACCAGCGTTGTATGGGCAATGTACTCTCCGCCCGCCAACGTCACCGCCGAGTTGAACTCCGACGGCACATCCCATTTGCCGCCACTCCCCGGCAAATAGCTCACGGCCAATAATCCGCCGGCAATATTCAGCGGCTGTTGCGTGTAAAACTTCCGCACAGTCTGCGTGCCGCTCGAAATCGTGACGGTCCCGCCACCTGTATTCTGCAGCTTGACCCAATCCAAATTGGAATTGTTCGGCAATCGCGGCGCTGGACCGCTTTGGATTGTCCCATTGTAGGTCGGGTTGTCACTATTCCAGTTGGCAACGTTTGCCCAATCGCCGCTGCCTGCGTTCGTCCACAACGCCGGCACCAGAAAGTCCTTAACGAATTCGATATTGCCATTGGCGGCATTGAAATCGACGAGGAATTGTTGGCCCGACGCACCGCTCGGATCGATATGGGCGCTGCCATTTTGCCAAAACGCCCATGGATTGATGGCCGGATCGCGGCTGTTGGTGCGCGTAACGAAGTTCGGATCCCAACCGCCGTATGGATTCGGGTAATTCGTCGCGGCCCCGGGCTCTCCGGTGGTCAGGCTGCCCGACGGCCTCGCAAGCCACTGATACGTGCGTTCGCCCGTGTGCGGCGTGCTGCCGATGTTCGTAAACGCCACAGCTGGCGTCACCTCATCGTTGTTAAAAGCACTATTGGTGTAAACGATCGGATTGATGCCCTTCGCAACGAAAATGGTATTGATATAGTCGAGCGACCACTGAGTCAGCGCTGCTTGAGACAGACTCGCGGAGCCAGAGCCTTCCAAATCAAACACCGGCAGCAGGTAGCCCGGCTTCATGTACATACCGGCTCGGTCGAGATAATGGTTTGCTTCGGCAACGGCCGTGTTGGCGCCCGCCTCAATATAGTTGTAAGAACCCACCAACAGGCCTGCGGTCGTGCCACGGGAAATGTTGTTGTAGAACTGAGAGTCGTCCGTGCCCCCGGTTGCCGGAATACCATGATTGGAGCGCACGAAGGCAAACTTAAACGAGGGAATTCCGGCCGCCGCCCAGCCGGAGTTGTACGCGGCATTCCACTGGGCTTGGCTCACATTGGTATTGGCGGCCGAGGACGTATCGAGCCCAAACACACGCTGAGCCATCGTCACTCGCGCTGCCCCAAAGACAATGCTGGCCAAAACAATAACCATTCCGGCCACGCGTGCGCGTGCCGGTCGCCAACAAGAACAATTCAGCTGCATTCCATCCTCTATCTGCGCAAGCCGCATTCCGCGAGCGGCGGTCCCTGTTCCGCCTCCGCTCTTATCTTACCAGAGAGGTGAAAATTAGCCTTCAAATCCCTATGGCTTTTGCCGTGAATCTCGCCTTTTCGCACAATGAACGAGGCTCCGCCGACCGCGACCACCACCAACCCGTCCGACATTCGATTCGTGAAGAATTCCGTGCGCAGAAGCGCGTTTCGAGAGCGGTGCCCCTTGAACAGTCGGTCCGCATTCCGTCGCGCTTGATTGTCCGATTCAGTATCCGCAGAGTTGACTCCTGCATTCCTCAACGAGACGCCGCCGATCGGAAATCGAAAACTGGGACAGCCTCGGTCGATCGACTCGTGGCGCATGCCTGCCCGCAACAGCCCACGCGGCTCGATCGACCGTTGCCATACACTGCGGCTTTCCACGGTTTGACCACGGCAACGAGACCACGCCACCATTAGTGATCCGTTTTCGCGCGCCCCCACACCTTGGGAATAAGCGAGAATCAGCACGACGGCGGCCCATCTCTTTACCGCCCGACCAAGCCAGATCCCGCCTACCGTCACGTTCGATGCCGAATCGAACGGCAAGAATCAGTGCCGGCACGACCCCGAGCAATGCGCCGTTTTCGGTTCGCTGCACGCCATCGGGCGCGCCGCAACGAACCGCCGGAAAGCCATCCCCGCCCGCCCGTGCCGCAGCCCGCAGTAGTGGTTTTCGCTTTCCCATGCTACGATCAAGACTCGGAGAGGCTCAACTTTTTTCGGGCCGGGGCGGGTTAGACAAATATGTTCCGGCGGTGACACTTCCTCGCCGCGTACCCGCGCCGCGCTCACCTTCGGACAGGTGGATTTCGATGTGGCGCAAGCGTTCGGGTCGTGCGGCAACTAGCCGTTATTCTTCCGTCAATCTGCAGTTTGAAGTTCTCGAACCCCGCCTAGCGCTCGATGCCTCGATGCTCCGCATCACCGAGCTCGTCGCCTCGAATGATCATAGCCTGCTCGATTACGACGGCGCATCCTCTGACTGGCTTGAGATCTACAACTCCGGCGCCGATACAGTCAATCTCGGCGGCATGCATCTGACCGATAGTGCGGGCAACAAAACCAAGTGGACTTTCCCCGCCAATACGATGCTGCCAGGCGGCGGATATCAAATCGTGTTCGCCTCGAACAAGAACACGGTGAAACCCAACGGCGAGCTTCACACGAACTTCGCCATGAGTGCCGATGGCGAGTACCTCGGCCTCATCGACGTCGACGGCGTCACGGTCATCGACCAATACTTCCCCAAGTTCCCTGCGCAGTTCGAAGACATCTCTTACGGTCGCGCCATGAACCCCACCGGCGCTTCCACCGTGCTCGTCGCCAGCAATGCGCCGTCGAAGTCGCTCATTCCCACCAGCAGCATTTACGACACCACCTGGAAGTCGACCACCTTCAACGACTCCGTCTTCACCATCACCGGGCAGACCGGCATCGGCTACGAAAACAATCCTGGTGACGCCATTAACTTCACGAACGAGATCAAGACTTCGGTCCCCTCAGGCACCGGATCCGTTTATACACGCATCAACTTCAACCTCACGTCGCTCGCGGGCATCGATCAGCTCATTTTGCGCATGAAGTACGACGACGGCTTTGTGGCTTACATCAACGGCTACAAAGTTGCCAACGTCAACGCGCCGGAAACCGTGCAGTGGAATTCCCAGGCCTCCGCCGGGCGCGATGACGCCGCTGCCAAGGTATTCCAAGATTTCGATATCAGCAACGTCATCCAACATCTGCAAGTCGGCAACAATGTACTCGCGATTCAGCGCTAAATCTCGCTTCCAGTTCCGACATGCTGATGCTGCCCGAGTTGGTAGCCTATCAAGCCACTCTGATTGTGCCCGATCAATTCGGCTATTTCCTCACGCCGTCGCCCGGTCACGGCAACGGCGCCGCCAACTTCGCTGGCTTCGTCGAAGACGTCACCTTCTCAGTGCCGCATGGATTCTACACCACGACCCAAACCGTGAGCCTCGCGACCACCACGCCCGGCGCCATCATCGTCTACACCACGAACGGCTCGACCCCCACAGTCAACGCCAACCTGACCGTGACCAACGGCACGCTCTACACTGGGCCGATCAACGTCTCGAGCACCACGACCATCCGCGCCATCGCTTTCAAGGCTAACTTCCGCTCGTCGTTCGTCACCGCCGGCAGCTACGTATTCCTCAACGACGTTATCAACCAATCCCCAACTGGTCAAACGCCAGCCGGCTGGGGCGTGAACGGCGTCAATGGCCAAACACTCGACTACGGCATCGATCCCGACATCATCAATCTTTACGGTGCCGAAGCAGTCAAAAATTCGCTCACTGCCATCCCGTCGATTTCTATCACCACCGATCTCGCCAACCTCTTTGACCCCAACACTGGCATCTACGTCAACGCCAATAACCGCGGGAGCTCGTGGGAACGCGCTTCGACCGTGGAACTCATCAATCCCGATGGGTCCAATGGATTTACCGTGAACGCCGGCCTCCGCATCCGCGGTGGCTATAGCCGTAATGACTACAACCCCAAGCATGCCTTCCGGCTGTATTTTCGCAGTGAGTACGGCGATTCCAAACTCAACTATCCGCTCTTCGGCAACGAAGGCGTCGACGTGTTCGATGTGCTCGACCTGCGCACGGCCCAGAACTATTCCTGGTCGGGCGAGGGCAACTCGCAAAATACGTTCGTTCGCGAAGAGTTCGCCCGCGACCTGCAGGGCGACCTTGGCGACGCCTACACCCGCACTCGCTATTACCATCTCTATATCGACGGCCAGTACTGGGGATTGTATGAGTCACAGGAACGCGTCGAAGAGTTCTACGCCGAATCCTATTTCGGTGGCAACGAGGAAGACTACGATGTCGTGAAGTCCGGCCTCGGCGATATCGGCGGCACCGAAGTCTCAGCCGGTAATGATGCCGCTTGGCGACAGCTCTTCAACTATGGCGAGGCCCTCGCCGCCAATCCGACTACGAACGCCAACGTGTATTGGACGATGCAGGGCCTCAATCCCGATGGCTCCCGCAACGCATCGCTGCCGGTGCTACTGGATGTCGATAACCTCATCAACTACATGATGATCATCTTCTACACTGGCGGCTACGACACCGGCCTCTCGGCATTCTTGGGCGATAACCAAGCCAACAATTGGTTCGGCGTCTACGATCGCGTTTCCGCCGACGCTGGGTTCCAGTTCTTCATTCACGATAACGAACACTCGCTCGGAGCGGGCAACCCGGCCCACTCGACGCTCACGATCGATCGCACCGGCCCCTTCAACAACGGCAATCAAAGCAATTTCGCGCAGTTTAATCCGCAGTATTTGCACCAGGACCTGCTCGCCAGTCCCGAGTACAAGCAGCGCTTCATCGACAAAGCACAACAATTGTTGTTCAACGGCGGCGCTATGACACCGGCTGTCAACGCTGCCCGCTTGATGGAACGCGTCACCCAGGTCAGTCCGGCCATCATCGCCGAAGCCGCCCGCTGGGGCGATTCCAAGGTCACGACGCCGTTCAATAAGGCCAACTGGCAAGCGGAAATCGACTGGCTCGTCAATTCGTACTTCCCGCTTCGCACCAATTACGTCATTACCCAACTCCGCAATGACGGCCTGCTGTCGACATTCAGCGCGCCCGCCTTCAGCAAGTATGGCGGCTCGGTGCCGGTCAACTATTCGCTAAACATGTCCGGCGGCCTCGGCACCATCTACTACACCACCGACGGCCTTACCGATCCCCGCTCGATCGGCGGCGGCGTCAACACCTCGCCCCAAGTAAAGACCTACGCCGGCAGTGTGCCCATCACCGGCCCCATGACCGTCATGGCCCGTATCCGCAATCCCAGCGGCCAATGGTCCGGAATCATCCAGGCCACGTTCACCACGTTCGTCGTCCCTGGCGACTTCAACGGCAACGGCAATGTAAACTCGGCCGACTACGATATCTGGCGCGCGAACTTCGGCTCGACGACATCCCTTGCCGCCGACGGCAGTGGCAGCGGCGAAGTTGACGCGGCCGACTTCATCCTGTGGCGCAAGAATCTCGGCACATCGGTGTCGTTCGGCGCTAGCACCGACGTCAACGCCGCGAATGAATCCGCTGCCGCCGCCGCGGTCGCAGCCCTACCCACGCCAGCGGCTCAGCAATCAGCCCAGCTCGAAATGCCCGCCACGAGTACCGTCCTCGCAGTGAACGACGACGCGGAAACGCCGACAACACAATCCACGCTCTTTGCCTTGCCATTCGTTGCGGCGACCTTGCAGCCGAAGTCGCCGGCAAGTACGGCGCAGGTGCTGGAACTATCGCCCGCAAACGTCGATTCGCTGCTGCTCACGACGCTTGCGTCACAGCCGAAAATGACATTGTCGCACGAAGCCGATCGTCAGCAAACGATCGACTCCGCGTTAGATGATTACGAATGGCTCGGCCAATGCAACGACGAACTCGCCGCATTGGTCGCTACCGAAGAACTGCAATCGCAGTTGTAATACACACTTCTTAGTGGAACTTCAGCAATAGTGTCCACGTGAAATCTGCGGACGCAATCCCCAGGCCGCCAGCACTAGCGCCAGCAAGCCCCCAACGCTCGGTTCCGGCACCAGCGTAAACACGCCCGGATTTCCGATCGTGCCGCCGACCGACACGTGCGATCCGAATGCGTCGCCCGCCGTCGATAAGATCCACTGCGTCGGATTGTGAGCGCCCACAGCCGCGAGCGTCTTTGGATTGCCGCTGGCCGCGTTCGTCCGCGGTCCACCAAGCGTTTGGTCGTCGTACGTCAGCCAATCCACGCGCGTCGCGCCATTGTACAAATTGATTTCATCCGCGCGGCTCAGGTTCTGCGTATTGTCGCCAATCACCTTCACC
Source organism: Pirellulales bacterium (assembly GCA_046349975.1). Taxonomy (GTDB): domain Bacteria; phylum Planctomycetota; class Planctomycetia; order Pirellulales; family Lacipirellulaceae; genus JABDGM01. Next base: position 5,525 of record JAXMBH010000019.1, on the reverse strand, counting down.
GAACTCGGCAATCCCCACTCCGTACGAAATCCGGCAGCTGGCACATCCGTGAGAATGACCGATTCATACGGCGCGACCACCCCAAATGCGCTCAAGTTCGTCGATCCCGGCACCTGCGAGATGTCGTCGAAACTCCAACCCGTCATGTCGATCGGCGTGTCGCCAATGTTCGTGAATTCAACAAACTCACCGTTGGTTGTCCCTTGATACGCGGCGTTGTAGGCCCACTCGGTAATGTACATCGCCGCCCGCGCACGCAGCGGTTGTACCGCAAGAATCGCGCTGAAAAAAACAATCGCCAATTTCAACTTCATGAGGTCACCCCGTTTGCACATTCCACGCTGTAGAACAGTCATCTGCTCCTGTGTCGATTGTCGCACGGCATAGCCGACCCGTCGAGCTATTCTTAGCTACACAAGCGATCCGTTGAAAGTGCCAACCGCAAGCGTGCCAGAACGGCACAGCAACCGTATCAAAACGACCCGCACAGCCCCGTCGGCGGACGTGGCCCGCCACGTCCGCGGGTGCGCACGACAAAGACGCGTTCGTGTCACAGATGGCTCTTGCCGTGTCCACAACCCGGCATTCAAGCAAACTGCAGCTCGCAAACGAGCGGATTCGCTTCGTCCAATAACACGTCGGTCGGAAACTCGAGCCGGACCGTCGCGCCTGCCTGAGCTGGCTTGGCCGCCACCACGCTTTCGCCAATTCTCAGCTTCGCCGACTTCAACTGCTTGTTCGGCGGTAAATCCAAACTTAGCGACGCTAGCCGCACATGCCCCCACCGCGGCTCAACCCGCGCCGTCAACTTCCCGCCCTCAATGCGCTGCTCAAAACTGCCCCATCCTTCCGCCGCCGTGAACACAGCCTTGAAATTCTCTGGCGTCATCCGCGGCGCGAAGCCTATGTGCCCGCGCGGCCCGTCGTACGCAAACGCCACCAGCCCGATGAGCACGCCCCAGCTCGCCATTGCCCGCGCGTAATGATCGCCGCACTCGATTTCGTTGAATGGGTTTCGCTTCGCCGGATGATATCGCTCGTGCACTGCCCGGCACATCGCCAGGCACTCCGTGACCATGCCCTCCCACGCCAGGTGACTTGCTACTTGATATTCGGTGCCGGTCCACACCTCATCGCGATACCGCGTCGACTTCGGCCCCAAGTGCTTCCCCTTTGGCCACGTGCACATGAACAGGCCCGCCTCGCCCGGCATCGCAAACCACCGCTCGGGGTCGTGATGCTTGTTCTGCAGCGCGATATCCGGTGCCCAGTTGTATTTCCAAATCGATAGGAGCGCCTTGTTCACCGTCTCCGGCGGGTACAAATAGCCCAGCCCAACCTGGTGAGCCCACCCCTGCCCGAACATATGGTCGGCCAAGCAGCCATCTGCATACTGAAAATCGGGATGCGCTTTGAGATCGACCGACTGCGTATAATACTCGCCATTGAACAGCCGCTTCACCGAATTATCACGTCCAGCTTCGAAGACCTTACGGCAACGCCGCGCAAACGCCGCATCACCCACGCAATTGGCCATTTGCTCCGCCGCCCGCAGAGCGCCGAGATACAACGCGCCGACGAATGTATTCGCGCCAAAATAGTTCTCGTCATACGTTTGATGCTGCTGGCCTTCGATCAGCCCGTCGTCGTTCTTATCTTGGCTAAACAAGAACTCGACCGCTTTGCGAATATTCGGCCAGTTCGCGTTCAGAAACTCGTCGTCGGCGCTGCACAAGTGCTCGCGGTACGCCTTCAAAATGTAGCCGCCCTGCGCGTCGCCCGCCCACAGCGTCCAACCTTCGCCACGAAAGCCGATCGAGCCCGTCGCGGCATCAAGCCCAATGCCGGGCACGAAGTCCTGCATCGTCCGCACCGACCTTTCCAGTTCTGGGAACAACCGCGCCAACGCGTGCTCGTAGTTCCACACATGCCCGCACGTGCCGTGGCAACAGCCCACGCCTTCCCACGCCCAGAATCGCCCATTCCGCCACCATTGGCAGGTGCCGGTCGCCAGATTGCACGTCGACGCTCCCACACGATCGAGCAACCACTGCGGCAGCGTCGAATCATAATAGGTGCGATGCCATTTGCGCGTCTCGCCCACCAACCGGTCGACGTTCGTCGCGACATACCGAACGACTTCACCTGCATCCTTGAACCGCTTCGAGTAGTAGTTGCCCACCCACTGCTTCTCGCGGTAGTTGTTGGGCAAATGCCAACCGACCAGGAACGTCGCCGTTTTCTCCTCACCAGGCTTGAGCGAGAAGCTTCGGCCCGCGACGCCCATTAGTGCTTCGTCGAGAGGCTTTTCTGCGGGACTGCGATCATCATCTTTGCCTGTAGCCTGCGCTGCGAAGATAGCCTCCGCTAGTTTTTCGTCACTCTTCGGCAAAGCCGCAGTAGCAAACGTGCGGTTATCGCCCAGCACCGCAATCGCCATACTGCCGAAATCCGGCCGCCGCCTCAGTGGCACCTGGTCGCCCATCGGCTCGTCGCGAAACTCAATTTGATCGATGTTGATATGCCCCCAACCGCCACTTTGCGCATCGACGATTTCAATCCGCGCCGTCTTGCCCAGAAACTCGCGCACGTCCCAACTCTGCGGCTCGAGTTGCTCGCGATTGAGCCCCGTCGCCGTGCGCATTTTCCTTCCATCAATCACCAAGTTAATACACGCCCGCTCCGCATGCTGGCCGCCGCCGATGAGAAACCCAATCCACGGCCGCTCAATCTTGAATGCCGGCGAAACCAACTTCCCCTTGGCATCATCTCCGCCGACGAAACTGTTTACGAACTTCTCGCCGCGATAGCCCGAAACACTTTGCTGCCCCGGCAACGTGCCTTTCACCGGCGATGTTCCGAACGCCTCGCCTTCCGCTATCCAGTCGCCATACCCATCGGCCTCGAAATCGGCAAACACGATCGGCTCGCGAACCGCATCCTTTTTCTGTGGCAACGCCTTCGCCCGGCCAACAACTGCCGTCATCCCCTCGTCCCGCACGACTTCGTTCACGCGCACGGCCGCGCCCGCCGCCGGAGTTCCGCCTTCCCTAAGCACCGCATTCTGCAACCAGCCCGCGAGCGCAACTTCCGCCGGTTTATCACCCGTGTTCTTCACCGTGTAGTTGAGCACCGTCACCGGCAGCGCCGAGTCAGCCGCGTTGAGCGGAATGAACGGTGAAAACGCTTCGAGACGCACCTCAATCGGCACTTCCGAATCCTGATACTCAACAAACCCCAGCGGGTACTCGCCGCTGAATCGAACCGTTTTGAAGCCAGCGGAATCGAGCGACCGCGTCACCGCACGGCCGCCCGACTTTACCTGAATCGCGACACCCTGCGCTACATCAAGCGCCGGCGTGAACCGGCCGTCCGTCACCACGTCCGTCGACTTCCGGCCTTCCTTGTAGTTGATCCCGCCGTAGCCCGTGTTGTGATTGCTGTTGAACACATCCCAATACACGAGCCGGCCGTCGCCGCTCAAATACACCTGCCCTGCACACACCCCGCCGATGGGCATGCCAATCGTCGCCAACTCATTGCCCGCGTACCACGTGCGCTCGCCGCGTTCAAACAACGAGCGTATCCACTCCGCGGAGAGCTTCTTATCCAACGGTACGAAGTGATCGCTCGTATCCTTCGCCTCAAATGGCCCCGCCATCGCGCCGGCTCCCGAGCCCCACGCCGCAAGCCCGAAACCCGCGCCGACCGCTTGCACGAAATCGCGCCGATTCATGCCGCCCGCTGCGGGACCACATCCCCCCGCACCACAGCCACAGGCGCTAGTACCGCCACTAACAACCTCATTTAACGTCGTGGGCAACGCCGATCCGGAACGCACACCTTCTTTTGCCGACGCCATATCACAAACCCTCACAAACGAAACTGCGCAGCGTCAATCCGCCAAACATATCGCCACAGATTCGCGCAACTAGAGTTCCACGTGGCTGAATTCGCCATAATTCAGCCACGACGCCCAGAAACTGAATTCCGGCCAATCCGGCCGCCCAAGCGCAACACAATCGTACTACTTCGCCGCCTCAAGCTTCAGAAAATCCAGCCCGAACATATGCCGTTCGATCGCCTTCTCGTTCGCCCCGACGATCTCCACCTCGAGCTGGTTCGCGCCCTTCTTGAGTTCGAACGTGCCCAACTCTACCGGATCGTGCTTCACCGACGCGAAATACCGATCGATCTTCTCCTTCGATTTTTTCCCATTCACGCTCGCCGCGACGATGGCATAGTCGCTCGCCTTCGTGAGCTCGGCCACGACCTTGAACTTGCCCTCCTGTGGCGCGTTGAACTCGAGCGTGAGCTTGTCGCCGGGCTTGCCGTCCATCCACCACAACTGCCCGCCGCCGCTCCAGTTCCAGTCGGAGACCTCTTGAATCTCCGTCTCGCCGCCGGTCTTCTCGACTACCTTTAGCGATTCGCCTTCGATCGCCCCCGGAACATGGGCAGTCGTCTGCCCATGCTTCACCGGCAATTTCGCATCATCCGGATCCGGCTCGATATTCACCTTTGCCCCCGGCCTCGCATAGAAGTATGTCGTCGGAGCGAAGTCGATTACCGTCTCGTGCGAATGCCAAATCTCCATGTCGAAGTGAAGCGACTTCTCGAACGGAATCGCATCGAGCGCGCGATACCGCGAGTTCGCCGCCATGTCGATCTTGTTCGCGCCCTTTCCATAGGGCTGAGCATGGAATGGCGACGAAAACACGTTCGGATTGCTCCACGCGTAACCGTAATAATCCTCCGTTCCCGTGCCGAAGTGCGAGGGGAAGTCCTCGCCGTCGACGTACACCTTCTCGTCACCTTCGCCCCACCAGCTCGGATGCCCGTTGAAAATCGTGAGCGTGTCGCCCACGTACACCCCGCGCCCTTCGACGTTTACATAATTCGCATCGAAGGCCCCCGCCTCGGCGCCTTTGTTCGTTTGCGTCTTCACGTCGCTGTATTGATGCCATGTCGAATGGAAGTGCATCGAGCGATCGTCCCACTTCCAATCGTTGTACTTAGCCTCGCCTTCGCGCACCGTCACTGGCTGATTGCCAAGATTGTGCAGCGTGATCTTGCACGATTCCGCAAACGGCATCACCCAGAAGCACGACATCTTTCCATCTTCCGTCACCTGGGTGTACCAGGTTTTGCACGGCGCCATTTTGTGGCCGAGCCCAAAGAAATCGCCGACCGGAGCCCACACGGTGCGCTCGCCGTCGCAGGTCATTTCAATGATGGTCGAACGCAGCGCTTGATCTATATCATCTGCCTCGATCGCCAGCGAAAGCTCGGTGATGGCCGCAGGCCCGTCGATTTCTGTATCGTGCGAGTCGCCTGGATCGAGTGTGCCATCGGCCTTTTCCGATTTAGCGTTTTTCCCCTCGGCCGGCTCGGGGTTGAGCAACTTCTTCTGCACGCGATCAATCGCGCTGCGATACTTCTCCAACGACGCCATCGTGAACGGCTCGACCTTCACGTCCTTGTCGTACGTGCGATAGTTGATTTGATAGTACAGGGCCTCGCCC
>JAXMBH010000018.1:0-95734 GCA_046349975.1 Pirellulales bacterium | reverse complement strand
ATCCCAGGAAGTGAGCCTGCTGGCTCGCCTCGCTTGGCCACTGGCGAAGTGGCCGTGCCGAGCCTCATGGCGCAGCTAAAGTTCTTTGACTATCCCTGGTCGATCAATCAGGCCTCGGCATTTCTTACCCCGCCCGATTTGAAGGCCCGTTACGCGCTCGGCTTGGATTACCGCGGCCAGCCAGTACGCGAAGTTTTTAAAGATGTGAACCCGAATACGGCGCTCCTTCCGCAGAATCAGTGGCTAGCCTTCAACCTCCTCGCGAAGTCGCCCTACGAGCTTAATCTCGCCAGCACACAGCGGCGTGACCAATGGCTTTCGGGCGCGAACTCGCTCGTTGCCGACAGCGCGACCGGCTTCAATCTTAGCCTGCAACAAAACGACGACGCGCCGTTCTCGCCGACCGATCTCGAAAAGGTTCTCCGTGGCTGGGATGCCGATGTCGGCACATTGCCGAGCCGGTTGTGGGACTGCGTGAGCGCGTTCGATCCGCTCAAGCTCTACGACCCCAATCGGCCACTCGCTCAACAGTACGGCGATCCGTACCGCGTGGAGTCGATAGCGAGGGCTGCGTTCAATGCCACGGGTACGGCGGAAATGCTCGCCGCGGCGCAGCAAATCGCCGGCATCAATCGCCGCCTCGTCACCACCGATAGCTACGACCTGCCGGTCGCCGCCGCGCCGTTGCCAGAATGGGTGCGCGAGTCTGCCGCTAATTTTCTCCCCAACCTCACCGCCAATCCCGTGACGGCCGCCAAGCCGTTGCCGACCACCGCGACCGCTGAGGATGTGTTCCGGTTGCTCACCGGCGTCGAGTTTAGCAAGGGGAAAATCGTCGACCTGCTGACTTACCGCGTGCAATCGCAGCGGCTCGCCAACTTTGGCATGTACAGCTCAACAAATATGGGCGGGGCATTCAACACGCAAGTCCCGGCCGAACAGGCGATGCTCGGCCGAATCATCGGCCCGCTCGCGTTCCAGGAGCTGGCCCCCGATGTCGTCGCCGGTACGAAGATGGACCTCAATCGCCCGTTCGGCGATGGCAAAGACAACAACGGCAATGGCGTCGTCGACGACTCGCTCGAAGCCGGCGATCCGTTTCTCGATGTCGATGGCAACGGCAAGTGGAGTAGTGGGGAACCGTTCATCGATACGGACGGCAATAAAGCCTATACCCCGCCGCTCGACACTGCGCTCTGGCAGGGTCTTGTCAGCGAGCAAATGGCCTTCGACTACACCAACGGCCGCTCCGAACCCGTGTACGGCATGAACATCGCCGGCGGCGTCAAGAATCTCGATTCCGAAGGCCGCCAACTCTACGCCCGGCAACTCTACTGCCTCATGCTGCTCCTGGTCGACGAAAATTACATCGCACCGTGGAACGACAGCGATCCGCAAATCACCGCCTGGATGGAGAAAACGGCGAAGGCGATTGAAACGGCGCTCACGGCGGCTCCGTACAATCTCTCTGCCCAACAGGCCAAGTCTCAGGCTGAAGTGATCGTCAAGCGCAAGCTCACCTGCCGCACGATTGCCCAATGGGCCATCAACTGCGTCGACAAGCGCGACTCCGACGTTATCATGACGCCATTCGAGTATGACGAAAATCCGTGGGACGGTTGGGGTATGCCTGATGCGAAAGGCAACTTCATTCCGCTCGATGGCGATTCGACGACCGATGAAAACAAGGGCGAGTTGATCGACTGGGCCGAGGTGCCGAATGGTCCCAACGCCAATTCCAAGAAGATCAAAACGCTGGCCAATGCCGATTTGCCGACGGTCCTGAACCAAACCCGCGGCATCGTGTGGGGCGCGGAGCGGCCCGAGCTGTTGATCACCGAGACGCTCGCCTTCCACGATCGCCAAACCGAGAACCTCATCTCGCAAGACGCCAACGGCGGCCACGGCGAAACCAAAAAACGTTCTGCCGGCTCGACCGACCCGCCGGGCACGAAGAACTACATCGACCCAGATCTCGACCAAGGCCTGCGGCCGAAGGGTTCTGCATACGCCGAGGTGTACAATCCCTGGCCGCAGCAGGCCCAGTATCCGGCCGAGCTGTATAGCCGACTCGATGGCACGACCAACTACCAGTACAACCCGAGCTTGCCGGCTGTCGGCGTCGATTTGACTCGCCTTAGCAATTTGGCCTGGGATGAAAACAACGGCGGCCTCACGACCGCTGCGTCCGATCCGACGTCGGGCATCCGCCGTTCGCCTGTGTGGCGGATGATCGTCGTCGAGGAATGGCCGAATGCCAAGAACACCGGCGACAAGCTGCCCGGCAACCGCACCGATCTCGAACTGCCGACCGATTCGACCGGGCGGCCGCTGCAAGAACCTAAAGCGTACGCCGACGTGCAGAAGACGCTCGATGGCTGGCGGGCGAACTGGAGCACGATGCCCGATGCCGGCCCGCCGCCGTGGGTACCGACCAATCCCGACTTCGATCTCACGTTCGGCTCCGACATGCGCCAGCAAGTGTCGGCGACTGGCGATATCTCGCAGACGTACATCGTCGGGCAGAACATCCAGAGAAACACGCCGAAACAAAAAGGCGGCAACCACTTCTACATTTCCTATCCGTACATCGAGCGCGAGTGGTATTTCACGACCGACAAGTCGGATATCCGCCTCAACACCGAGAGCCGCGAATGGGAACTCGACCTCACGAAAAACCGCGCGAAGTTTAAGCTGCGGATTCCCAACCGGTCGATCAAGCTCGGCGGGCTGACCTCCGTAGGTACGATTGCCGAAACGCAGCGGTTCGTGCCCTGGTCGCTCGAGCATTCGAAGCCGAATGAGCCGGTAATCTCGCCGATCCTGCCGGGTCACTACGCAGTCGTCGGCTCGGCCGGCACCAACTACGACGTGAACCCCGAGGCCACCAGCGGCGCCGCCAAGCCGACGCCCGATCCGAACAAGCAGACGTGGACAAACACGATCGGCCGCCAGAAGACCGAAGGCAACACGAATCAGACCGATGCGTTCCATGAAGCGTCGTTGCGAAAGAATTCGATCCGCCGCATTCAGATGTCGCCGGGCGTCGATCTCACGAATTTGAACAAGCTGCTGAACCCCACGCAGCAACTGCTCGTTGGAAGCAATGGCGGCGACCCGAAGGATGAAGTTCAATACGGGACTCCACCGACGTATGATCCTTATGCCGCCGAAATCGGCCGCGACAACGAGATGATCAGCGATCAGGGCACGGTCAAGAATATCTACGACGCTAAGCCGGGCAATGATGCAACGATTACCGGCAAGCCCACGGACCGCTACTACCTTCCTTGCGTCACGATCCCGATCGACGGCATGAATGTGAGCGAACCTGCCTGGGGTTACGGTCCGCGGGAAGAAGAGGCTGCCGCCGAAGAGAACGCCATTCGCAAAACGAAGGGCTTGAGCGCGAACGTCGACCTCAAGTTCCGTCATACTTCCGATCATAAGGAAGGCCGCTATTTCCGTTCGCTGTCGGCAACGGCCGACTCGTTTGACAAGCCGCTCGATACGGCGCCCGAATTGGTGCGCACCGGCACGACGGCGAACTATCGCGTCATTCACCTGCAACGGCTCGCGAACCCGCTGTTGCCGTGGAATCCGCCCCGCCTCATGGCCGATGGCACTACGGTTAATCCCGAACATCGTGACAACGCCCCGGTCAATCCGTATCTCACGGTCGACTCGGCCAGCGTAAATCTTACCGCCTTCAACGGCGCGAGCGATGGCGAGCACGACCTCGACAAGCCGAAGGAACAGCTCAAGACGGATCCGGGCAACATGGTCGATATCAATGACTATCTCGACAACTACTATGCCGATAAGCAGGTGTGGGTCTTCCGTTCGCAGGAGCGCGGCTTCTGGTCTCGCATGAACGTGGCCGCCAGCGCCACGGGCGATCCCCCGCAACGTGTGCTGTGGGCTCAAGAACCGGCGAACGTGTTCCTCAAGAATCCGAAGAACTCGAAGGTCATTCTCGACCTTGTGCCCGGTCGCCAACTCACCCGGCGTTACCTCAATGAAATTCCGCGCTCGGTGAAGGACAATCAAAGCCCGCTTGGCGAAGACAACTTCATCAATATGGTTCTCGACCATTCGCTGGGCTTCGGCAATCAGAGCTTCGGCCTGCTGTACGACAAGGTCGGCGCGAAGCAGCCAAACGTGCCCGTGGGAACTGGTCCGGCGTCGTCTCTAAGGCCAACGGTGAGTGCTATCGGTGCGCCCGCGCCGTGTCGGTATGTGTACCCGCGGAATGTAGACCCGGATGGGAAAGTCGACGATGCGACGACGGTAAGCAATACGTTCCCCTGGCTCGAATGGGACAACCGCCCGTACGTAAGCGCCAACGAACTGCTCAACGTACCTGCCGCGTCGCAGGCCGAAATGCTGCGCGCGTATGCGACGATCGACCCGAGTAAGGCCGCCGACAAGCAGGCGAATCCGTATGGGTTGGGCTCGCTTGGTACCGCAGCGGTCTCCGATCCAAAAATTCGTTGGGCTGTGATGCAGGCGCCGTTTGGCAACCTGATGAACATGATGGCGGCTTCCGCCACGGCCGCAGGGTACACCACCGACCCCAGCAGCGGCGCACTGAAAATGGTTTACGGTGCACCGAACTTCTACCGCATCCTCGATTACGTCCAAGTGCCGTCGCGTTACGTCGGCACCGATACGATGCTCAATGCCGAAACGTTTAACGACCCGGTCGGCAATGACATCGTCACGCCAAACGATCCTCGCTACTTGTTCCAACCGCCGTTCAACAAAGTTTCGCGTCAGCGCGACCCGGGGAAGGTGAACCTCAACACGGTCACCGGCCGCCGGCAAGTTGTGAACGGTGTGCCGAATATTTGGTCGGACGTGTACGACGGCATTATGCACCGCAGTCGCGATGCGAATCCCAGCCCCGGCGTCCTGGCCCAACCCGGCCCTGCCTGGCGCGATGTCGTGCTGAGCCGCCGCGGCTACGCGCAGCTTAATGCCGACAATTCATCGGTCGACAAACCGAGCACGTCCCCAGACGTCTACGAATTCGGATTGAATAACGCGTTCCCGACAATGTTCGCCAATCCATTTCGTTCGTCCGATGCAGGTGACTTAGTTCCGTTGCCCCAAATGATGCAGTTCGGCGTGGATGCCACATTCCTGCGAAAGCATCCCTACGACCGTCCAAGAGTATCGGAAGTGCGTCAGCCGTGGAGTTCACCCATGAATTTCGGCGACTCCCGCGATGCCGGATTTGGTGCATCAACCTTATCTGTTCGCGGTGCTGGAGGCATCCCAAGTGAGGACCCAAAACGCGACATCCTCCCGCTCTTTACCGAAGCGCGCAATACCGTGTACTCCGACACGAATCGCAACCCGTACATGATGTACCAACCCACGACGCGGCTCGGCAACCTTGTGACCGACCGTTCGGGCGTGTACGCCGTGTGGATTACGGTCGGGTATTTTGAAGTCGAGCCGGCACCGAGTTGGAGTGATCCGGCAGTACAGGCACGTTTCGGCGGCGACGGTTCGGCCAATTCGCCCGCCACTCAAGCAGCCCTCGCCATGTACAACCGCGTGTACCCCGAAGGTTACGCGCTCGGCCGCGAGGTCGGCAGCGACACGGGCGATGTGAAGCGGCCGCGCGGGTTCTACATCATCGACCGCACCGAGGCCGTCGGTTTCAAACCCGGCGAAGACCTCAACGTGGAGAAAACCATCCGCCTCCGCCGCCGCATTGAATAACCTGCTCCGTGCTTCGACGGCCGTCCGATCAGCCGCCGGGCGTTAGCCCGCGGTTTGCATCGCGTGCCAACGATCACCTCGCGCACGCGCGAGTCCTCCGCCGTTCAGTCCTATCCTGCCCTACCCAATCGGCACTCGATTCGCAAGAATTCAACTGCCGGGTATTTCGTTCCACGTAACAGATGGACCATTGCCGCATTCATGGAGCCCACCTCCGAACCATCCGCCGCTGCTCCCAATCCCCAGCGCGGCGCAGAGCCGCCGCAGGACTCCTTCGGCGGCTCGTTTTGGATGATGCTGATCATCATCGGGACCGCCGCGGCGATTCTCGTTACGATCCAAGCCCGCCGGCCCAAAGCGGCCAATCCATACGCCGGCCAGCCGCTGCCGCCGCTCGCCGTGGCCGGCTGGCTCAACACGGAGAAGCCGCTCACCACGGCCGACCTCGAAGGCAAGCTCGTGCTGGTCGACTACTGGGCGTCTTGGTGCAAGCCGTGCCTGCAGGGCCTGCCTGACCTCATCGAGTTCCGCAAACGCTATCGCGATGTCGGCGTCGTGGTCGTCGGCTTCACGGGCGAAGACGGCCCGAATCTGCAGCTGGTGAAAAACGTGATCGACACTCGCCCCGGCATGGATTGGCCGATCGCCTACGGCGCCGCCGGCACGTTCGAAATGATGAACGTCGGCGGCATTCCCACGTACGTGCTCTACGATCGCACAGGCAAGAGCATCTGGGGCGGCCATAGCCTGGATGGCATCGAAGAGTACCTCGTGCCGCTGCTGGCGAAGTGACGAAGGTCGAGGGTTGAGGGTTGAGGGTCGAGGGCCAATCCTCACCAAGGGGTGGCTGGGGTCGAGCCGAAGGCGAGCCCCCAGTGCGCCGCAGTTGACTGGCAGCGCACTGGGGGCTCACTGCCTTCGACCCCAGCCACCCTATGGTGTGGCACAAGTTGAAGCGGCGGCGGTGAGTGGGTTGAGCTACAGGCGGGCCCGCGGTGCGCCGCAGTTGACTGGCAGCGCACTGGGGGCTCACTGCGTTCGACCCCAGCCACCCCACGGTGTGGCACAAGTTGAAGCGGCGGGGGTGAGTGGGGTTGAGCTACAGGCGGGCTTGCGGTGCGTCGCAGTTGACTGGCAGCGCACTGGGGGCTCACTGCGTTCGGCCCCAGCCACCCCACGGTGTGGCACAAGTTCAAGTGGCGGTGGTGCGCAATTTGGGGTGGCAAGCTTGCCGCCGTCACTGATTCACGTTCGCTGCCGCCGGAACGCCGCCCACGCCCTGTGGCGCAATCTCGCGAATGTATTTCACCTGCGGCTTGCCGCCGCCGGGCGTCGGCAGACCGACGACAAAGTCCGACGCATAGCGTAGCTTTTCCTTCCGCTCCGGCACGCGGAAGTTATCGCCTTTCTGCAGGATCGTCCGCGCCAGCGGCATTTCGCCGAAGGCCCGCGTGCCCGCCGACTCGCACGGGTACCAATAACCTTCACCCTCGGCATGTTCCAAGTAGAACTCGGGGTAGCAATGCCCGTGGACCCACACCATGCGGGCTGGAATCTTGTTCGCCCTGCACAGCGCGATGAACACGGCCGAGCGGCCCTGGCAATCGGCCTGCTTGTCGCTGAGCGCTTCGACCGCGCCCTTATCCGGTCCTTCCACATAGTCGATCTTCTTCAGCACGGCGTCGTAAATGGCTTCGATCTTCTCCCAATCGGTCGCCTTCTCCTCGAGCGTGTCGCTGATCTCTTTGTCGAACGCGTGAATCTTCTGATGATTCACCTCGATGTACGGGCTGGCGTTCGTGAACATCTTGATCTTCGGTGTCAGCTTCTTCGGAATCTTGAGCTCGTCGGTTTTCTCCGGCGGCAGGATGGTGCGCGTCGTTACGTCGCACGTGAGAATCGCATGGGCGGTAGCGCCTTCGTTGAGCCGCGGCACCGAGATGAGCATCTGCTTCACTTCGCCGCCGACCAGCGGCCGATACGTTACCTCGGCCACCTCCGGCGAGAAATCCTCTTCGACGACCGTCACCTTCTGCTCGGGGCAATCGAGCGGCACCGTCACCATCGCGACGATTCCCCGGCAGGCGCCGCGGCTGGCCGTGATCTCCGCACCCACGCGAAATCGGATCGTCTGCGGCGGGCCGAGCTTCGGCGCGGTCGGGTCGTTCTGGTCCGGCGTCGCCTCGTCGGCCGCCTGCTCGGCCGTGGCGTCGGTGACCTTGGTCTTCGGCTTGCGTTTCGAAGTGGCTGCGAACAGGTTCGGAACCAACGCGAGCACGAGTAGCATGGCGCCCGCACGCAGTAATTGGGGATTGGTACTCATACTTCCATTGTACTTCGCAGCCCGGCAAATGCGTTGCACCGCGACATTTACGGCAAAAACGGCATTTGGGACCTGCCAGGCCTGCGGCGCGCGGCGACCGGGGGTGCACCATGGGCTTGCACGCAGACAAGCACCTGGACGCAGCAGGAGCCGTGGTTTGAAGCATGGGGGATGCAGGCTGGCGCGCACCTTCGCCTGGCCACCGCGAGTTCACACGACCTAGCCTTCCCTACGAAGCAACGGGAATGCTCGCGCGGCGCGCTCGGCTTCGCTCCGCTTAGTTAAACGTTGCAGGAGTTCAGTCAATGTCACATGATCTGAATTGCTGCGAATTCAGCTGCGGAGAATCCGCAATTCGCACATTCACTCGCCCGGCTTCACGCGGTCCAAGAGCTTCTTCATCTTGGCTACCGTTTCGGCGTGCGCGCTGTCTTTCGCCAGGTTCTTGTACTCCTGCGGATCGTTTTCGTGATCGTACAACTCGCTGCCGAGTTTGCCGCCGTCCCATTCAGTGTACCGCCAGCGTTCGGTACGCACGCTGCGGCCCATGATGGGCGGGCCCGGCGGCGTTTGGTCGGTGCCGCGCTGCACTTGGAAGTAAGCGGGGCGATCCCACTGTGCTGCGGGTTTGGTGAGTAGCGGCACGAGGCTTTTGCCTTCGAGCTTGTGCTTCGGCTTGGGCATGCCGCATAGGTCGACGAGCGTGGGGTAAATGTCGAGCATCTCGACGGTGCGCGGCGATGTTCCGCGGCCCGTCACGCCCGGCCCGGCGAAGATCAGCGGCACGCGATTCGACTCGTCGAACATGAGCTGTTTCTGCCACTGGCCGTGCTCGCCGAGCAGGTAGCCGTGATCGCTCACGAAGACGATGACGGTGTTGTCGGCAAGTTTCAGTCGTTCGAGCGCATCGAGAAGCCTGCCAACTTGTGCGTCCATGAAGCTGATCGACGCGAAATACGCGCGTTTGCAGTCTTTTAGTTCGCTCTCGGGCATACCATAGTTCGGCGGCCGAATCGTGAGCGCCGGCTCGGGCACGTCTTTCAGTTCGCCCTCACGAAATGGCACCAGCTCGATCGAATCTTTCGGATACAGTTCAAACCACTTCTTCGGCGCCACGTACGGCGTGTGCGGGCGGTAGAAGCCGCAGCCCAGGAAGAAGGGCCGATGCTCGCGGGCGAACCGTTCGAGCAGGCGGATGCTTTCGGTCGCGCCTTGGCCGTCGGTTTGTTCTTCGTCGGCGCCGTCCATGTCGAGCCAGCTCATCGAGAAGCCGAGCGTCGAGCCGGTGCCACGCGTGAGCACGTGGATTTTGTCTTCTTCATCCTTGTCGCGCCCGCGGGGATTGATCGCGAGGTCCCACGAGTCGGGGTCATCCATGCCGCCGGAACCGATCTGCCGCGGCACGCCGTAGTGGTACATCTTGCCGACGCGGGCCGAGAAGAAGCCGTTGTTCTTGAACAGTTGTGGCAGCGTGGTGATGCGTGGTCGCTCGCTACGGAAGTTTTTCTGCAGGTCGTACACTTTGATCGTGTCGGGCCGCAGGCCGGTGAACATCGACGCCCGGCTGGGGTTGCAGAGCGGGAACTGGCAATACGCGCGATCGAACCGCACGCCACGGGCAGCGAGCCGATCGATGTTCGGTGTCTTCACCGGCGTATTGCCATAGCAGCCGACGTTCATGTTGAGGTCGTCGGACATGATGAGAAGCACGTTGGGGTGCTCGGCGGCGTGAGCGACAAATAAATCAAACGTGAGAAACAATGCAAGTGGCCAAATAGTGTGCTTGAGGCGTATCATTGGCTACAATCACGAGGTGCGATGAGGAAGCAGTTAGTATGTTTACCAACCCAGTTTACCAGGGCGATAGCGTCTTTATTCCGCTTGACAAATCGCTTCTAGATAAAGTCGGTATCAACGCTGATACAGAACTTGAGATTCTCATTGTAGAGCACGCTATCGTTATCCGACCACACGTGGTTGGACCGCAAGTGCAGAACATTGCAAAC
This sequence comes from Pirellulales bacterium, assembly GCA_046349975.1. Classification (GTDB taxonomy): domain Bacteria; phylum Planctomycetota; class Planctomycetia; order Pirellulales; family Lacipirellulaceae; genus JABDGM01. The sequence goes on along the minus strand of JAXMBH010000018.1, from coordinate 85,672 downwards.
GCAATCGAATCGACAAATGACAGGTATAATGCAGCGTTGCGACGCCTTGCTGAGTAAGGCCACTGTTCGTCGCTTATAAGCTTCACCTTGCGCATCTAAAGCCGAGCAAGACGACGCAGAGTCTTTCTGTATGCGGCGATAAAGTCATCCGCCGACAGCAAGTCGCCCTGATAAAAAGACTTCGAATCGACATTGTTTTCTTCATCGAGATGCAGTTCAGCTCGGATTCGGCGCAGAGTATTTCTCGGCACCTCGCGCCCCTCCCCGTAATAGGCAATTTGCACCACAAGTTCCGTGTCGCGCGCGCGCCGTAGGAATCCAGAACTTTGCGGTAAGACACGCTTAATGTCAACGCGGCTTCCTGGAATTGTAGTAATTTGACAATTGAACATGGCTAGGATTCGGCGCAGAGTTCGGAATGGAATCGGAACCTCGCCTTTTTCAATCATGCGGCACCAGCCGTGTATCCATTCCGCTATTGCAATAACTTCTCTGTCCGCAAGATTGTGCGGATGGCTGTCAACAATGCTATGCTGAGCTACTTTTAACACAAGCTTAAAGAGTTCTTCCTCAGGACAATTGAGCAAGAATCCGTTCTTATCCAAGAAAACCAACATGGCGACGAGCCCGGTACGCTTATTCCCATTATGAAATGGATGGCTCAAAACTAAGGAATGTAAGAGCGCAGCGGCTGCCATTTCAACCGTGCGATATTTCCGATCTGCTCCAAGCTGTGTCTGCGGACGATACACGGCAGATTGGAGTAGATGCATATTTCGTACGCCAGACGGCTCGACGGGATCTTCTTCACTCCGAAGATCAGCGACCAGGGTGTTATGAATGTTTAGGACGTCCTCACACGTCAACATCTGGAGTGGTGTCTCGTGACCAACCTGATACCAGTAGAACGCTGGCGGTTGCGAGGTTTCGTTCTCAGCTGATTGCTGGATTGTCTGGACATGTCCTGTGAGATGTCGGGAACGACGTTCAGCCGACAGTTTTCGGACTGCCCCCTTTGGTAGCGTGAGTTTTCCGGGCCGGACTTCAAACCCCAGCTTAATCAAAAGGCTGTCAAACTCATCACGGTTTAGTCCAAACAACTTCGACCAATACGCGACAGCGTTGATTTCGCGTCGCGATGGTAGCCCTAACGACTTGCGCGCTCTCGAGATATCCTTCGGGTGGATCGAATCAGTAACAAGCGTGACGTCAAAATCGCTTCCCCAGAGGAGTAATAACGCCTCGTCCGCAGTAACGCCGGCCTCATTCGCCAAATCGATTACACGCCATCGCTTATTTGCCATTACCAGCTTCCAACCGAATTTTAGCGCTCGCTGCGATAGTGTCTATTGTGTCGCTCAAGGGGATTTTGTTAATGGGGCAACTGACCAAAACAGGCTAGAATAGTTCGATGCAACCTTGGGCGTACTACCTGTGGGCCGTGCTGCTGATTGTGGCGAGTTGCATTGCATGGCTCACGACGCTTGTCACGCTGCCGGGCAACTGGTTCATCGTGGGCCTCGCGGCGCTGTTCGCGTGGTTGATTCCGGCTGGCAACGGCCGCGGCATTTCTTGGACGGCCGTCCTGGTGTTGCTTGGCCTCGCCATTATTGGTGAAGTGATCGAATTCGGCGCGAGCGCGGCGGGCGCTGCCAAACAAGGTGCGAGCAAGCGCGGGATTGCGCTGTCGATGGTCGGTGCAATCGTCGGCAGCGTGCTCGGCCTGATGGTCGGTACGCCGGTGCCGGTCATCGGCTCATTCGTGATGGCCCTCATTGGCGGGGCGGGCGGGGCATTCTTGGGTGCGTATCTTGGAGAGACTTGGAAGGGCCGGCCGGAGGAGCACCGCATCGCGATTGGCAAGGGTGCGTTCGCCGGCCGCATTTGGGGCACTGTCGGCAAACTCGCCGCCGGGGCGATCATGTTGGCGATTCTCGCATGGGATGCGCTGTTTTGATTATGATTTAGCGAGGATTCAATGCCGGAAACTCCATATGCGACCAGGGTGGCACGCCCTGAGGCTTTGCGAAGGACGTGGTCGCAGATCAACAGAATTCATCACGCCCTTTCAGAGCGTGCCACCCGGCATTACCGCTATCCTCATTTCAATTCCGTTGGAGATGACGATCCATGTTGAAACGAATTCACGCGGCGGCGGTTCTTAGTCTCCTTCTTTGCAATGCAAATATGGCGGTCGCGGTCGAACCCGCGCAGGATTACCCCATTCGTCCCGTGCCCGCGCACAAAGTCCACTTCCAAGACACGTTCTGGTGGCCGCGGCTCGAAGTGAATCGCACGGCGACGATTCCCGCCTCGTTCCAATTGTGCGAGGAGACCGGCCGCATTGAGAATTTCAAAGTTGCCGCCCATCTTTCCGACGGCAAGTGGACCGGCGGCTTTGGATTCAACGACAGCGACGTGTACAAGGTCATGGAAGGCGCCGCGTACTCGTTGATGACGCACCCTGATGCGAAGCTCCAGGCGTATCTCAACAGCGTGCTCAGCTGGATCGCCCAGGCGCAGGAAAAGGACGGCTATCTCTACACCGAGTGGTCGGCCCGCGATCGCATCGCCGATCGCAAGGCGATTAAATGTTGCGTGCCGAGTGACGATCGGCAATGGATGAGCGAGCGCGACAGCCACGAGCTCTACAACCTGGGCCACATGTATGAAGCCGCGGTCGCGCATTGGGAAGCCACCGGGGATAAGGGTTTTCTCGAGGTGGCGACGAAGAGCGCCGACCTGCTCGATAAGACATTCGGCCCCGGCAAATTGGAGATGCCGACCGGTCATCCGGAGCTCGAGCTGGGATTGGTGAAACTTTACCGGGCCACGGGCGACGAGCGCTATCTCAACCTCGCGAAGTTCTTCCTCAACGTGCGTGGTCGGCCCAGTGATGACCGCCCGCAACTGTGGGGTGAATACACGCAAGATCAGGCCCCGCTCGTGGATCAGAATGAGGCGGTGGGGCACGCCGTGCGCGCGATGTATCTCTATGCCGGGGCGACCGATGTCGCCGCGCTCACCGGCGATGCAGCACTTCAAGCCGCGGTCGATCGGTTGTGGAAGAGCGTCTTCGAAAAGAAGACATACCTTACTGGCGCGATCGGCGCCACCGCGAACGGTGAAGCCTTCGGCAAGAACTATGAATTGCCGAACGAATCGGCCTACGCCGAAACGTGTGCGAACTTGGCAACCTGCCTATGGAACTATCGCATGTTCCTGCTCCACGGCGAAGCCAAGTACATCGACATGCTGGAACGCTCGCTGTACAACGGCGTGGTCTCGGGCGTGTCGCTCGACGGCAAGTCGTTCTTCTACCCGAACCCGCTGGCCTCCAGCGGCAAATACGCCCGCAGCAAATGGTTCGACTGCGCGTGCTGCCCGACCAACATCTGCCGGTTTATTCCCTCAGTGCCGGGCTACGCGTATGCCACCCGCGACAACACACTGTATGTGAACCTGTTCGTGGCCGGCAAAGCAGAACTTGAACTTAAAGACGGCAAGGTCACGATCGAGCAGGAAACGAAGTACCCGTGGGACGGCCACGTGGTGTTCAAGGTCACGCCGCAAACGGCCGGCCAGCAGATGGCCGTGAAGATCCGCATCCCCGGGTGGGCGCAAGGTCGGGCGTTTGCCAGCAACCTGTATTCATACGTCGATGGCGCAGTCGACGCGTCCGAAACGGGACCCGCGTGGGGGTTTTCCATTGGCGTGGACGGTAAGAGCGGTACGCCGAGCGCCTTGACTGAGCAAGACTGTGTCGTAGTCGACCGCGCCTGGGACGCCGGCGATACGATTAGGCTCGACATCCCGATGCCGGTCCGGCGCGTGATCGCGAACGACAACGTGGAAGCCGACCGCGGCCGCGTGGCCCTCATGCGTGGCCCGATCGTGTACTGCGTCGAGTGGCCGGAAGTGGAAGGTGGTAAGGTGCTCGACCTCGCGCTCGCCGATGATGCCGAACTCACCACGAAGTTCCGCAGCGACCTACTGGGCGGCGTACAGGTGATCGAAGGCGAAGCGACGCACACGCCCGCGAAGCCGGCGGAAGGTAAAGCATCCTCCACGCACTTCACTGCCATTCCGTACTACGCCTGGGCGAACCGCGAGCCCGGCGAAATGGCCGTATGGCTGCTGCGGGACAAAGATAGTTCGAAGTAAGCAAATAATAACGTTTACGAGGGGTGCCTGGGGTCGAGCCGAAGGCGAGCCCACAGTGACGCTTCGTCAACCGCAGTGCACTGGGGGCTCGCTGCGCTCGACCCCAGCCACCCCGTGCTAAAAGCCGCGGCCTCGGTACCAAAACTCGTTAGGTCGTCTTCGGCGCCTTGGCCTTCGTCAAGTGCCCCGTTACGCCGGCGGCCTGCACTGCCGTGGAAATCTGTTCGGCGGTCACCGATTCGGTGCCCGAGAGACCAACGCGTAGCTCGCCGTTCTTCACGTCGGCCGTTGTGTGCTTGATGTCGACGCCCTTCACCTTTTCGAGTTCCGCCATCGCTTGCGTGGAGTTCTCTTTCGTCAGCGGCGCGTAAATCACCAGTTGCAGCAGCGGCCCTGGCTGGCCCTTCGGCGCGGCCACGCCCTCGGCGACCACTTTCGACCACTGGCTTAAGTCCGCGCCGCGGTCGAGCTCGGCCGTCAGGTGCAGCTGTTTGTTCTTGCCCTTTCCCTCGTGCAGCTTGGCCTTGAAGCTGTGGTCGGCGAGGGCTTTGTTGATGCCGTCGGCCTTCGAGCTGTCGGCGCCGACGATCTCGAGCGTCACCTTTTGCTTGATGTCGTTGATCGATTTGCTGGAGAGACTGTGCTTCGGCGTCGACTTAGAGCGTCCCGTGCCCGGCGCCGCGGCCGCGAGTGTTGTGAAAGCAAAGCAAGCTGCCAGCGCAAGCGTGATGCCAAGGTACGACTTCATCGCAGACTCTCCTAACCGGAACTAGGGATACATGGGCCGACAGAACGATGCAGGGGCGGCCAAAGTGTGTGTACGCACTGAGGGGCTCGATGGTTCGAAACCGGCGAAGCGGGGGTGGCTGGGGTCGAGCGCAGCGAGCCCCCAGAGACGTAGCGCACTGGGGGCTCGCCTTCGGCTCGACCCCAGCCACCCCTCGCAGATAATCGCAGATAGAGAAATTCAGGCAATGGCAAGGCTGCAGAACATCGCGTGGTCAAAGAGATTTCATCTGCGTTTATCTGCGTTAACGGCGGACAAACTCGCCAGCCGACGCTGAATGCACAGCGTAGCGAATCAAGTCCGCGAGTCGCGATCGCGCCGCACGCGTTGGCTCTTCACAATTGGTCGGCTGGTCGCTGTGCGATTGATGAATCGCACTTGCCGGCCGAAGACGCTTTCGAACAGTTCGACCTTGCGCTCGGCCGCCCACACGTCGACCTCGGCATCACCTTGCGAATGGATGACGATGCGGACGACTTCATCGCGGACGCGGGCGCGCACGTCGCCGACGATTTGCTGATGCGTACGATCGAGCGCCAGCGCCAGCCGCAGAATGGCTGCCAGCTTCCGCACGCGGTCCTGGTCTTCCACCGAGAGGTCGGCAAAATGATGGTGCTTCTTTTTGGGCGCTGCCCCGCGATGGTAGCGCGCCACGTTTGCCAGAATTTGCAGCTGCCGCCGCTCGAAGCCGGGGAGCTCGCTGTTTACGATCAAATGGTAACTGTGTTTGTGGTGCCCTTCGAAATTGATGAGGTAGCCGACGTTGGCAATCACGGCTGCCGCTTCAATCAGCTCGCGATCGTCGGCCTTCAAACCGAGGGGCATGCTCAACTGCTTCCACAGTGATCCCGCGATGTGCGCCACGTGCCGCGCGTGCGAGAGATCAACGCCGCAGTTCTTCGCGAATTCTTCGACCGCCGCCCGCCGGTCTTCGGCCGGCACTGCCGGCGGCGTCGGCAATTGCTGCACCATCGTGAGCAATAGGCCGTCGCGCACGCCCCGGGTATGGACCTGCACCACGTTCACGCTCAATTGCCGCATGATCCGCTCGATGATGGCGAGGCCCGCCACGATGATGTCAGCCCGCTGTGGCGAGAGCCCCGGCACCTTGCAGCGCTGGGCGAGGGTCATATTTGCGAGGTCGGCCACGAGATGCCGAATTTGCGCACGGCTTACGCGAAAGCCCCACATGGGCTGCCCGGCAATGCCCTGCTGCGCCATGATGATCGACGCCAAGGCGGTGAACGTGCCGCCGGTGCCGAAGAGCATATCCGGCACGAACGGCGGCTTGCCGATTTTCTCCTTGAGCTCATGGTCGACAAAGTCGCGCAGTTCGCCCACGCGCTTATCGCTCACTTTGCCGAGCGTACCACAGCGCTCGGAAACGCGCACCGCGCCAAGCCGCGTTTCATATACCTGGTCCACGAGCCCGCTCGAAGCGAGTACAATCTCCGTGCTGCCGCCGCCGATATCGGCGACCGCTACTTTGCGACCGGAAATATCAAACGCTCGCGCGACGCTCAAAAACGCGAGTCGCGCTTCCTCATTTGCGGAGATCACTTCGATCGACAGCTTGAGATCTTTCCGCACGCGATCGCAGAACTCCGGTCCGTCCTCGGCATCGCGCAGTGCGCTTGTGCCGATGGCCCGCAGCTGATTCACGCCGTAACCTTGGGCGATCGAAAGAAAGCTCCGCAGCACGGTGACCGAAGCGTCCGCCGTTTTCGGATCGAGCCGCCCCGTTTTCGCGAGCGCTGCCGCCAGCCGCGTGTTCTCGCGCTCTTCATCGAGCACGCGATACCCGCCAGAGGGCAGCACCTCGGCCACGACCAGCCGAATGCTGTTCGAGCCTACGTCAATGGCGGCAATGCGGGCCCCGGGAGCGGCGGAACTCGTCGATGTAATCGGAGCGGCCATGCGGTGCAGCACTCGGGGTGAATGCGAACAGAGTATCGACCGGAGCACGCAGCGCAAGCAAGTGACAAAACGCCCCACTCGGGGCCGGGTTTCCGGCCCTAGAAATATACGCCGTAAAGCGGCACGAACGCGACCGCGCCATTTATTTAGCCCCGGGGCGAGCCGCCCCGGGGTCGTACGCAGATTGAGCGGTCAATTGGTTTCGCCGCGTAGCGCAACCAATATCGCCGAGACTCAGGTTTATTCGATTCACGGCACCCGTCGTCGTAGTGTGGTCAGCACGCCGATCGCTGCACCCACGAGAGCCAGGCACGTCGGCTCCGGCACCACATCCAAATTCACGGCCGCGTTTTGCGAGCCCAGGTAGGTGCCCACATCGCCGGGCCCGGGGTTCGAGTCACCAAAGCCATGGGCGAACTTGGCCTCGTGAGTCTCGTTGTCATATTCGCCGCTGAACTCATAGAATTCGTAACGCCGCAGGATCGATGCCGCGTTCGGGCCCACCGGCACGCCCAGGCCGCTCTCGAGCTGGCCAGAATTCGGATTGCCAATGTCCTTCTGCAATAGCTGCCACTCGATTTCCGTTTCCGCTTGTTGCACGTGCTGGTTGTCGCCGACAAGTTCCTCCAACTCGATGCCGTCTTCAAACTCGGTCGTGAAAACCTTGACCCAGAGCGCGTCGCCGAACTCGAATCCTTGCGGCTCCGGCGCTTCGACCTTCGCGACGACCTGCGGCGGCGCGAGCGGTTGATTCGGCGGCGGAGGAATTACCTGCCACACCGGCGCTGGCAGATTCACCACGCCGTTCGCGTTCGTGAGCACACCGGGCGACGACTCATGCAGCCAACTGTACGTGGTCTTGGTTGGCGTCGCGCTCGTGCCCACGCCGAAGTGATCGCACGGCGTGCTCGGCCCGTATCCCACGCCGCCGCCCGACCAACAGTTGTCGCCGGGCGTCACAAACGTGCCGCTTGGCGTGCTGAAGTCCCAGTTCATGCCGTCGTAGAGGGCAGCGTACGTCACCTTGGTGCCGAACGTGACACCATTGTTGTACTCGGTGATCGACGGCGAACCGTACCGCTCGACGCTTGTTGCTGGATCGTATCCGCGGCCGGTTGGGAAACCGCGCCCGGGGCCGCCGAACACATCCGTTACTTCCGCCGCATGAATGCCTTCGAGTTCGATTTCGAAACCGTAGCACGGTTGGCCGGTGTCGTTGATGACGTCGAAGTTTCCGAGGAAGCCAAGAATCGCGGCGCTGCTGAGCGATGGCATCAATGCCGACAGCAACGCAATCCCACTGATTAGCACGCCCAATTGGTTTCTTCGCATTAGAATCCGCTCCTTTCGCGTGTTTCCGCTAATCGCGCATTAGCGGCTGGGCCAATCGACCGCAGCCGCAACGCAGACCTACTAGATAAGTAGTTGCTGCCCATATTCTGTAGCCCGGCAAAACGGACTTTCAATCACCCATCCGGTGTATATGCGATTTCGCACGCGGGCATGGTCCATCGCCGCTTGACAGCGGTTTGCAGTCTAAAAATGCCGCATTTCGAACTGAGAAAGTTAGCAGGATGCGCCCTCCGCGGCGCGGTAGGATATTGCTATGTAGCGTGGGCCAGGACAGGCACCCCCTCCGAGCAATGACCAGCGGCGGATGGTCACGGATAGGCGTTCCCAGAACTAACTGAGACGGTGGCGGATGAATTCCTTTGGCGATCGCCCGCTCGGGCCTTGGGATCACCAGTTCAATTTCCCAACACGCGCGAGCTTGAGTATGGCCATCCACCGCAACTGCCAGTAGCACGGACCTATCAGTCCGTCCGCCAAACACAGCAAGGCACGAAGCCGCCGGTGATATGGGCCCGGAAATGAACCGCCACGTCTATCGCCCGAGCCAAATCGCGCTGCGTTGCCGAAGTTCAAGCTGGCCGTTCGTCGGCTGGCTTTCGATGGGCACTAACTCTGCAGCTGCGAGGCGCAGTTCCGTCCAGGCGAGCCGGTACAGCAAATACTCGCGCGATGCTTCGCCAAGCGCCGCCAGGCGCGTCTTATCGCCGAGCGATCCAAGACCCTTATCCGTTGCGACTACGTTTGCAGTGCTGCCGGACTCATACAACTCGTGCCACGACTCCAGCTTCACTTCGTTGTCGCCGGTCTTCACTTCGATGACCGTTGTCTGCGCGTCGGGCCCGAATTGGGGCTCTGCAAACAGTTTGTTCTCGAACAGACCGCTGCGCTTCGCGCTCGCGAGCGTCGCTTCGATGCGTTTCGGATCGACCCGGCCGATGCGGTACGGCTCGCCGCCCCGCTTTGCGTTTTCTGAAAATACGATCCGGCCGTGGGGCCAAGCGGCGAAGATCAAACGATTTTCCGCCGGGTGTTCGACAGCGAGTGCACTGGCCCGCGTATAGATGGTGAACACGGCCTGTGCATCCGAAATAGATCGCTCGCCCTCGCCACGACCTTCGCCATGAGCAGTCGCGGCAAAAAGGCATAACAAGAGTAAGCCGAGGGTACGACGGGTCTGCGGCGCCATAGTTTCAATCGTTTTCTGCAATAAGAATGAATTGGAGGTCGGGAATCTGTATATGGATCGTGGGATGAGCATTTTGACGACGATTTTGCCAGCAAAGTTCCCGTTTCCGCTGCTGGGACGCGCCAGTGCCGAAAGGTTCGCTTCGCAGCCCTCGGCAGCTGTAAGTAAAACATGCAGTAGCAGTATTCGACGTCGGGGAAATACCTACCAGGCTTGGTGGCGGTCGGGCGGCCCGCCCGCCCATTCTTCGCTTCCCAACGGAGCCATTGTTATAGAAGAAGTTCTGTCCACAGCGTCCAAGAGGTATTTGCAACTAACCCGCGGCAACCCGGCGGGCTTGAGAATAGGGGCGTCTCATGCGGAACGCTGCTCGTGCGGCGGCCCTCTTAGCGCGCGGGTCACTTTGATACGCCGCTACAGAGGACACAAAGTTCACGGAGGCACGATTGAAAACAAGCTCTCCTAGTTTGTTCTCTGCGACCTCAGCGGCTACACGTCTTGGAAAACTTTTACTTAGCGCGGAGTACTAAGCACCGCGGCCCGTCTTGTGCTGCAGCTCGTCGATGCGTTTCGACGCTTCGGCCTTGGTGAGCTGGTCGTCAAACTCTTCGCCGGCTTCCTCGCTCAGCGTCTTGAGGTACGACGCCTGAGCACCAGTCATCGGTTCCTCGCCGGTGACCCAGTCGTCTGGATCTTTCTGTTGATTGCTGTTGGGATCGGGATTCGCTTTAGGATTCGTCATGGCTTGGCTCCGTGACACGAATGAACAGGAACACAAACAGGGGATTGCGTGTTCTCTATACGAATGTATATTAGCAACTCGTGTGCCAGCGAGTTTCGAAGGGGCGAGTTGCGAGGCGCGAGAGCGATGCAAACGTTAAGTGGCAAGGTGGCGATGGTGACGGGCGCAAGTCGCGGCGCGGGCCGGGCGATCGCGGTGGTGCTCGGCGAAGCGGGGGCGACCGTCTATGTCACGGGCAGAACGGTGCGCGGAGTCGCGGCCGTCGACAATCTGCCGGGCACGGTCGATGACACGGCTGACGAGGTGACGGCCCGCGGGGGCCGCGGCATCGCGGTGCGATGCGATCACACGAAAGATATCGAAGTCGCGGCGCTGTTCGATCGCGTGCGGACGGAGTGTGGCCAGCTTGATCTGCTGGTGAACAACGCGTGGGGCGGCTACGAAGGGCAGACAATGGGCATTCCGATGAAGCCATTCTGGGAGCAGCCGCGAGAGCAGTGGCAGAGCATGTTCGTCGCCGGCGTGCGGGCGGCGATGGTGACGAGCCAGTTGGCGGCGCCGCTAATGATTGGGAATGACAATTCGCGGTCGGCAGCGAGCGAACCCTCCCCCAGCCCCTCCCTACGAGGGAGCGGAAGTGCGGGCGGGGGCCTCATGGTGTGTACGGTAGCGTGGGCGTATGACGAGTACCTGCGCAATTTGTATTACGACGTGGCGAAGGCGGCCGTGATTCGCATGGTTCGCGGCATGGCGCATGATCTCAAGCCCCATGGGGTGGCGGCGGTCGCACTCGCGCCGGGCTTCATGCGCACTGAGCGGATTCTGGCAGCGCACGCGGCCCATCCGTTCGATTTGAGTTGGACGGAGTCACCGGAATACTTGGGCCGCGGTGTGCGCGCGCTCGCGGAAGATGCCGATGTGATGCGGCGATCCGGCGAGCTGTTCACCGTCGGCGATTTGGCGCGGGACTATGGGTTTACGGATGTGGATGGAAAGCAGCCGGCGGCGTTTCGGTTTCCGAAGCAGTAAGGCGCGAATAACCACGTAGCGACGGGCGGCTCGCCTGTTACACACTCGCAGGCGCACCACCTGCGACTACGCTCGCACGGCTCGTCCGCGCATAAAAATAGCGGCGGAGTTTGCTCCGCCGCTATCATGTTTCTTAAGCTGTAAACTTGCTGAACGGGGGCAGGGACGCTCCGGCTCGCTGTTACATGTCATAGTACAAGCAGAACTCGTACGGATGCGGGCGGAGGGCCATGGCATCGACTTCGTTCTTCTGCTTGTAGCTGATCCAGGTGTGGATCACGTCTTCGGTGAACACGTCGCCGCGGAGCAAGAACTCATGGTCCTTCGCCAGTGCGTTGAGAGCCTCACCGAGCGAGCCCGGGGTTTTCGGCACTTCGGCCAGTTCTTCCGGCGCCAGGTCGTAGATGTCCTTATCCAGCGGTTCGCCCGGATGGATCTTATTCTGAATGCCGTCGAGCGCGGCCATCATCACGGTGGCGAACGCGAGGTACGGATTCGAACTCGGGTCCGGGCAGCGGAACTCGACGCGCTTGGCCTTCGGGCTCGGGCTGTACATCGGAATGCGGCAGGAGGCCGAGCGGTTCCGTTGCGAGTACGCGAGGTTCACCGGCGCTTCGTAGCCCGGCACCAAGCGCTTGTAGCTGTTGGTGGTCGGGTTGGTGAAGGCGAGGATGGCCGGGGCGTGCTTCAACAGGCCGCCGATGGCGAACAGTCCCATTTCCGACAGGCCGGCGTAACCGTTGCCGGCGAACAGCGGCTGGCCGCCCTTCCACAGCGAGATGTGCGTGTGCATGCCGGAGCCGTTGTCGCTGAAGAGCGGCTTGGGCATGAACGTGACGGTCTTGTTGTACCGCTTGGCGACGTTCTTGATGATGTACTTGTACAAGCACATGTTGTCGCCCATTTTCACCAGCTCATTGAAGCGCAGATCGATTTCGCTTTGGCCGGCGGTGGCGACTTCGTGGTGCTGAGCTTCGACATCGAGGCCGCACTCGATCATCGTGACCATCATTTCGTTGCGGATGTCCATCAGGGCGTCGGCCGGCGGCACGGGGAAGTAGCCTTCCTTGTGACGCAGCTTGTAGCCGAGGTTCGTGCGGCCTTCGAGCGTGTAATCCTTGCCGCGGTTCCACTGGCCTTCTTCGCTATCGAGATAGAAGAAGCCGCTGTTGGGCGTTTGGTCGAAGCGGACATCGTCGAAGATAAAGAACTCAGCTTCGGGACCGATGAAGCACGTGTCGGCCACGCCGGTGCTCTTCAAGTAATTCACGGCCTTGCGGGCGACGTTGCGTGGGTCGCGGGTGTAGTCTTCACGCGTGATCGGATCCTGCACGTTGCAAATCATGCAGAGCGTTGGGATCTCAGTGAAGGGGTCGACGAACGCGGTGTCGGCCTGGGGCATGAGGAGCATGTCGCTCTCGTTGATCGCCTGCCAGCCGCGGATGCTCGAGCCGTCGAAGCCGAGGCCGTCTTCGAACACTTCTTCATCGAGCTTGGAGACGGGGATCGTGAAATGTTGCCAGATGCCGGGGAAATCCATGAAGCGCAAGTCGATTGCTTTGATATCGCGTTCGCGACACATCGCCAGGACCGATTGAGGGGTCAGAGCGGCCATGATCCGAAGTCTCCGATGCTAGGGAAGGTAAAGTGGTGAGCAGGTGAGCGTGCCGACCAGTTGCGGTGCCGATTAGACGCCGCTGTCGCACGAACTCAGGCACTCGCCGCGAAGAACGACGGTCAACTCATGCACCGAAGGCCATCGATCAGAGTGACCGCCTTGATCGGCCATGATAACGGATCGGTTTGGGGTTGGATACGACCCGGTGTGGGAGGTTGATGGGAAATTGATATTGGGAGTGTGCGCGCAAAAAAAGCCCCCGGTCAGTGACCGGGGGCTAAATGGTTGGCGCTTCTTGATTGGAACCGTTGGCGGCTGTTACGCCGTCGGTTGGAGTTCGCGTTCGCTCTTGGGGGCCATGAGGCGCATCTGGACGATGCGATCGTCGGCCTTGGCTTGCACGCCGTTCACCACCGCACCGATGATGCGGATGCCGACGCCGCGGAGCAATTCGGCCGCCTGGTGAATCTTGGGCATCTGGCTTTGATCGCGGCGAACCGAAAGGATGGTGCCATCGCTGTATTGGCCGAAGATCAAGGCGTCGGACATGCCCAGCACCGGGGCCCCGTCGATGATAATGAAATCATATTCGGCGCGGAGTTTGTCGAACACCGGTTGCATCTGCTCGGTGGCGAGGGCATGGATGGCGTCGATATCGCAATAACCGGCCGTGAGGAGCCAGAGGCTTTCGGCATGGGTCGGGCGAATGACGTCGGCAACATCGACTTCCGCACGAAGCACTTCGCACAAGCCGTCTTCGAGCGGCATATCGAACAGGGCGTGCAGCGCGGGGCGTCGTAAGTCGCCATCGATGAGCAGCGTGCGGCGGCCGGCGCGGGCCAGGCTGGCGGCCAGCTGGCTAGCCACCGTGGTGCGGCCTTCCATCGTCGCGGCACTGGTCACGAGCACCACCTGCCGGCGCTTGCCCGAGGCATCGTGCATGAGGATCGTGCGGACGCCGTCGATCGACTCGGTCAGCTGGGCGACCACCGGATGAGTCGGGTCCAGAGCCTTGCGGCTGGAAAGGCCGGGCAGCGTACCGACGACGCGGATACCGAGGCCTTCATCCACTTCGTGCGGGCCATTGAGGCGGCGATTGCGGAACTCAAGGTAGCCAATCGCGAGGCAGGTGAGGCCGAAGCCGGCAATGCCGCCGACACCGACGATCGCGTAGTGCTGCGTGGCGTTGATGTTCTTAACCGCAACGGCCGGCTGCAGCATCGTGATTTGCTCCGGAGCGTTGGCGTCGATATCCAGGCTCTCGAGCTTCACGCTCATGTCGGCCGCGATTTGCTGCAATTGCTCAAGTTCGTTCTGACGGGTTTCCAGATCCGCCGACTTCTCCATGCGGTTCTTGAGCTTTTCGAAGTTGGCTTCGAGTCCCTTCGAGATCGTTGCGAGCTGACGTTGCAGAAGACCCATGTTGGTTTTGTAACGCATCATGAGCTGTTGCAAGGCAACGTTCGGCTTGGATTGAATCTCATGCAGCATCTTGGCTTTTTGTGAGGCGCGATACGCTTCCAGCTTGGCATTGAGCTGCTGAAGCTGGCCGCTCGCCTGGGCGCTGGCTCGGCGGCCTCTCCGCGAATTCTGCTCCGACAGCTGCATTTGCAGCTCGCCGATTTGCTCGCGAAGCATCATGACCTGCATGTCTTTTTCGAGTGCTTCGTCGATTTGAGCGTCCAACAAAGCAGGGTCTTCAACTTCGCTTTTCATGATCACGAAGTCGGCCTGCGTTTGATACAGCTGCGACGTGAGTTCGTCTTTCTTCTTTTGCGCTTCGGCGATGTCGCGCACCAACAGGTCGGTTTCGGCATCGCGGACGCCGCCTTCCGGCCGACCCGATTCGCGAGCGATGGCGAGATAGGTTTCGAGCTTGCCCTTGATTTCGCCGTTGAGTTTTTCCAGGCTGCGGGCCAACAAGTCGCGGTTCGCCAGCCGGCGTTGCCGCAAGGCGTCCACGACTTCCTGCTTGTAAGCCTTCACAACGGCGTCAACGAGGGTCACCAATTCTTCCGGCAGCTCGTCGCCAGAGAGCGTGATGCTGAGTACTTCACCGTTTTGCGGGAAGTCGACCATCAATTTGTCTTGCAGCCATTCGACCGGGTCGCTCTCGCCCGCCAGAGCACTCAAGCCGGCAACGCTAGGGTTGCGGATTGCCGAAGTGAGCACGTAATTACTCTTCAACTTGGCCAGCTGCGTTTTTTTCAGCGTTTCATAGGTTTGCTGGTTTTGACGGCTGACATCGAAAATCGTGTCCTGCTGGCTCGAGACTTGGAACAAGGCCGTCGCGGAGGACGACTCTGGGAAGGCGAACCACAGGGCGATGGCCGCAGCAACCGCCGCGACCGAGCCCATGCAGAGGGCCAGAATCCAGCGCCGCCGCAGGGCGTGCAAGAACGTGTTGGCGTCCATCGCGCCGCGGAGCACATCTTGGCCGCCGGCAATGGGCGCCATGGGAATGGAGATCGCTGTCGAGGGTGCACCGTTGGACTGCACCATCAAAGCATCGCCTGGATGATGCTGACCGCTGACGAGTGCGTGCTGCTCATTCGGAGCGTGAGAAGAGTCTTCGCGATACGCCATGGTAGATCTCGAATGGGTACGGGTGAGTTCCGGCGAGATGCCGCGTCGGTTGACAAGTTGCAAGGCGAAAAGTGCGTTCAGCTAGCGAACGCAACTCATACGCCAAAGCGAGCAAAGCCAACCGCGATGTTCCTAAAGTGCGAGGGGTGAGAGAGTTGCGTAAAAAGCGGCCGGGCGACGGATCAGCCGCAGGAGGCGTTTTTTCAACGGGAGTCGTATTTTTTCCACAATGGGTGTCGGAGACTCAGCGGGTCGGAACGTTGGCAACGCCGCGCAGGCCGCCCACGGGCCGCAACTGCACGGTTTCCACCGGGATTGTGATCCGCTCGAGGATTTGCAGCTCCAGCCACAGCAGAGCCATAGCCAGCGGCATCATGATCAGGATGCCGGCGTAGTCGTGGCAGATCTTCTGAACGGCGACGTTCTTCGGACCAGCCACCATGTACAGCAGGCCGGTGACCGTGATGCGAACGATGTTGACGATCAGCGCGATTGGAATGGCACTGAGGAGAATGACGAACTTATCCCACCACGGTCGCTCGATGACGAACACCATCGCGACGGCGAGTGCGCCGAAGATGGTCGCCATCTTCAGGCCGCTGCAGGCATCGGCCACGGTAAGCGGCGTGTCCATACCGGGGATACTAATCAGATTACCTTCGCGGAACGCGGCCACACCCAGAACCTGCAGCACGAACGTGCTGGAAACGCTCGCGATCTTCTGCAGGAAGCC
This sequence comes from Pirellulales bacterium, assembly GCA_046349975.1. Lineage (GTDB taxonomy): Bacteria > Planctomycetota > Planctomycetia > Pirellulales > Lacipirellulaceae > JABDGM01. The sequence goes on along the minus strand of JAXMBH010000018.1, from coordinate 69,557 downwards.
CAACACGCGAACCTCGAAGAGCGTCGGCAGCGGGAACATGAAAATGAGGAAGCCCAGCGCCGGCCACGCCCACTGGATTGTGCGGAAACCCCCGACCAGCAGGAATATGCCGAAAATGCAGGGCATGAATGACAAACGATCGAACACGTTGACGAAGTACTTGGCAGCCACCAAGCGGAACAGCAATCCGCCCGCAATCAGGGCGACGCCCAGCCACCGTTCTCCGGCCGGCACTTCGGTGAAAGGTTGCCAGCGCAGCCACAGCAAACCGAGCGCAAACACGGGGATCACCCAGCCTTGCGAATAAATGCCGCTATCCATCCAGGCAGTGGCCACGACATCGAACATATCAAGGTACGCAACGATGAGCATCGCCGTCAGGATGAACAGCAGGATGATCGGAATCAGCTGCGAAGGCTCGGTCCAGGACGGCTGCTCGATCGGCATGGCCACGGCTCGAGCCGTGGGGGCGGCCGGCGTGCGCAGCGTGTCGCCGCGGCTCGGAGTAGTGGGGCGTTGGGGATTGTTGATTGGCGGAACGCTCATCGAACGGTAAACCTCAAAGCGGCTAGCAAACGACTGAAAAAAGCGACATTTCGGTGCACACGCCGGCGCGAATATCACTGTGCGAATTATCGCAGCGAAGTGCTAATAGTCGCGAAAAAATGCCCGCCGCGGCCAAGACGACGACGGGGCCATTGGACTCTCTGTTCTGGGATTGACGCCCGGCAGCCTGCCGTCGCGAAACCCGGTGAAAAGTGGCGGCTGTCGTCCTGCAACAGGCGTCCTTTAGCCGCTCATCGAACATTTCGCGGCGACACTCATGCCGCCTCAATAAACCTGCACAGCTGGTGTATCTAAGATTCGAGAATACGCGCGTGGCAAAAATCTGTCAAACGTTGGTGACGAAACGCAACTCGTGATTTGGCCTGCGTTTGAGCGGCAAAATAGCCGCAGTGCGCACACCATCTTGCCCAGGTGGAAGAGTTGCCCAAGCCCGGAAACGACCCGGCGCGACAAACGGTCGTGCCGCCCCTGCCGCTCTCGCCCAATTTGCAGATTGTATGGCCGACTCGTGCTGCTACGCCGTGGGCAGTGCGATTGTTCTCGGCTGATCGATAGATGTGGAAAATTCGTGGCCGCGCGGTTGCGACAGCGCTCCGCAGACCGCGATTCCGCAATCGGGTCGATCGAGATGCAAAGCCGAGGATCATGCGCGACGCTCCCGCTCACGCAGGCTGCGGTCATTGCATGCGGGCAGATCCCCAGGGGCCGTGGCTTCTATCCCGCGCAGGTGCCGCATTGTGACGCGCCTGACTGGAGCTTGGGAAAATTAGTGGGTGTTTTCCAGCTCGCACTCAAAGTTGGTGGGGAACTTTTCCGATTACAGAGACCGTGCCGGAAATTCCGGTTGCGCGGGCGCTTGGCGCAGGCGCAGCTAGCTTGGCGGCAGCCGAGCACATAGTCACCCCCTTAGTTCGAGAAACGCTATGTTCCCCCGCCTAAGACTGAACGCCCTTCGTGCGATGTATTTGCCCGTGGTGCTGCTGTTGTCCAGCGGGGGCTGCACAGCCTTCCTCGAACCACGGGAGCCGTACCCGGTCACGCCGCCGGAACCCTCGCCAGCGAGCCCGGTGCCCCGCGAATTGGAAATGATGTCGCTGCCGGCGTACACGATCGAGCCGCCCGATATTCTGTTCATTCAAGCGGTAAAGATCGTGCCGAAGCCGCCCCATAAATTGGAGCCATTCGATGCGCTGCTCATTCGCGTGTCGAATGCGTTTGCCGACCAGCCCATTGCCGAGGCTTTTTTCATCGATCCGGAAGGGACCGTTGATCTGGGCCCGGCGTACGGCCGCGTGAAGGTCGTGGGTCTGACGACGGACGAAGCCCAAGCGGAAATCCGCCGGCACTTGTCGCAGCTCATTGAAGACCCGCAGGTGTCGGTGTCGCTCGCCGCCTCGAGTGGTGCGCAGCAGATTTCGGGTGAACACCTGGTCGGCCCCGACGGCCGCGTGAATCTGTCCACGTACGGTTCGGTGCGTGTCGCCGGGCTGACGCTCGACCAGGCACGTGACGTCATTCAGAAGCACTTGTCAAATTACTTGGAAGATCCGCAAGTCGCGGTCGATGTGTTCGCCTACAACAGCAAAACGTATTACGTCATCACCCAAGGCGCCGGCAACGGTGACGACGTCGCTGAATTCCCGATCACGGGCAACGAAACGGTGCTGGACGCAATCGCGCAGCTCGGCGGTCTGTCGCAGCTGTCGTCGACCCGCATCTTTATCGCCCGCCCTGCGCCCAACGGCGTGGGTTGCGAGCAAATTCTTCCGGTGAACTGGGAAGAGATCAGCAAAGGCGGCTCGACGGCGACGAACTATCAGCTCATGCCGCGCGATCGCTTGTATATCGCCGAAGATCCGTACATCAAGTTCAATGCTTTGATCTTCAAGTACACGCAACCATTTGAACGACTGTTTGGCTTCGTGTCCTTGGGCACGGGCATGGCGAATCAGCTCCGACGTTTCGGTTTAGGCTCGTTGTAACGCCAGGGGCCGGAGGAGAGAGGCGAGAGGTTCGAAACGTCGAGTTCGATGATGCTGAAATCGTTGATTCAAATCGCGTGCAGAAGATCGTTGGGTGAGAGGGGAGGACGTTGATATGAAGTTGAAACATGCCATCGCAGCCGGGTCGCTGCTGCTGGGGCTGAGCGGTACTTCACTGGGCCAGGGACCGTCCTGCGCGCCCTGCATCGACCGGCCGACGCCGCCGCCCTGCTGTGCGGATGGCAAGTGCTTTGCGAGTCCGTTGTACGGATACTATCCAACGCGGTGGCGAACCTGGCCGGTCGAGCCGGTGTCGCCGACTTCGAATCAGCAGTTCAATCCGGAGAAGGTGCAGCAGGAAGTGCCACCATTCGTGCTGCCGCCGGCGGTCGAAGAAGATCGCAAGGCGCCGCCGCCGACCACGCCGCGGGAAGAAACGAACGCCGGTTCGCGCGCGCCGAGCGCTGGCGGACCGAACGCCACAACGCCGGCGGGCGAGGGCGGCCCGGCCGGTCCCAGCGGAAGTAATGGGCCCACGACACCGGTTCGGCCACCGGCAGACAACGAGCCGACCGGGCCACGTCGCACGCTGCCACCGTACACGCCGCAGTCGAACCCGGGCGGAAGCTCGCTCAATGGGCGGAGTCCAACGGGTGAAGTTGATCCCCCGCCGGCATTGCCGTTCGGCCCGATCCCGATGCAAACGGCGCAGCCTGCACATGTTCCGCCGGGCATTCCGGTTGCACCGAGCGCGGCGCCGAAGTTAGTGCCGCCGCAAGCGACCGGTGTCAATTTGAAAAGCGATGACCCGCCGCCGGCCCTGCCGGGTACGCTGGCCGGGTTGGGAAATTGACGTCGTTGAGTTTTCGCAACGGCCGATCCACGACCGGGTCTGGCTTTAGAGATTAACGATTTGGAAGGCCCGTGCCCCTTGCGGCACGGGCCTTTCTTCGTTGGCGGAATTGTTGTCATCTTGGGGCACGTTCAGGCTTTGTCGATCGTGCCGATTGCCCGGCTGCGACCGCGGCGTTTGCTTGACACAGCTGGGGCATGAGCCTACCGTGAATTGAGTTGGCGGCCGCGGCTCGTTTGCGAGCGGCAGCGTTGAACCGCGAGCGATTTCGCGGCGTACTAGTGCGTGTGCTCTCCCACCCGCGCTCGGCGAGTGCTTCTTTTCCTGGTGGGCTTGGTAGCAAACCGTGGTTTGCGTTGGCAGCCGGAGGTTTTGACTGTGAATCGTTACATTCCGCTCGTTTGTGGCGCGTTGTTGATCGTTGGTTTGACGATTCCGCAGGTCATCATGACCGACCGGCTCTCGGGCACGAATGTGAGCGCCGAGCAACGCGCCGAGTTGTTGCGGCTCGTGCCGAAGGACTTCGGCGATTGGCAAGGCTCCGACAAGCCGGTCGACGAAGTGGTGCGAAAGGCGGCCGGTGCCATTGGTTACATTTCGCGCGAGTATCGCAACACGCGAACCGGCGAACGCGTCGACCTGTGGTTGATCGTCGGCCATTCGCGCGATGTTTCGTTCCACACGCCGGACGTGTGCTATCCGGGCTCCGGCTTCGAGGCCCGCGGCAAAGAGAATGCTCTCTATCCGCTCGTCGTGCAAGGTCTGCCGAATACGCCGATGTGGACCAACACGTTTTTCAAAGAAGATGTCAGCGGCCGGCGACTGATTCGCGTGTTCTGGGCTTGGTATAACCCGAAGGTCGGCGAGGAAGAAAGCGCGATTACTTGGGAAGCGCCCAGCAACGCGCGGTGGCATTTCGGCAATGCCCGCGCCCTCTATAAGATGTACTTCACGGCCGAAATGCGCGATCCTCAGGAGACGGCCGACAACAGCGTGTGTGTGCGGTTCGCACGAGACTTTTTGCCGGAAGTTGATAAAGCGCTCGCTGCCGTGTACGGCAAGTTGAATGCTGAGAAGGCGGCCGAGGCAGCATCGACGGCGAAGATGCCCAGCGAGTCCGCGGCGAAGAAGGAAGAAGAAAGCACCCCAGCTAAAGAAGCCACTCCGGCGGCAGAGAGCGATGCTGCGAAGACGGAGCCAGCGGCCGCAAGTCCGGCCGCGACGCCGAAATCGGAGTAGGGTGGCTCGGCCCGCCCATGACAAGTCAGTTCACAGTTCACTCGCGCCGGCAGCAGCGTGCTGCTGGCGTTTCTGTTTAAACGCTGGCGTGATGGTCGGACAGATTTGTGCGTCCTGCGGGTGGGCTATGCTGTCCGGGCAAATGGTGGCGGTATCCGCGCTACATCACACCGAGGCGGCCGTCTTCGAGGCCGAGCTTTTTCATCTTCTTGTAGAGCGTCGTGCGATTGATGCCGAGCTGGTCGGCCGTGGCGTTGCGGTTCCAGCCGTTGGATTCGAGCACTTCGCGAATGATCTGGCGTTCCGGGCCTTCGAGCGCTTCTTTGAGCGTCTTGTGGCCGACGGTCGACGTCATGATCACCCCGCCAGTGCCGCGGACTTCCGGCGGCAGGTCGGCGACCGTGATCACCGGGCCTTTGCCGAGCAGCACGGCCCGTTCGATCACGTTCTGCAGCTCGCGCACGTTGCCCGGCCAGTGGTACCGCTCGAGCATCGTCATCGCGTCATCAGCGAAACCGGTGACTTGGCGGCGTGAGTCTTCACGCACTTGCTCGAGGAAGCTGTGGGCCAGCATCGGGATGTCGCTCACGCGGCTGCGCAGCGGCGGCAGCTCGATGTTGATAACGTTGACGCGATAGTACAAGTCCTGGCGAAAGCGGCCTTCGGCCACCGCCCGCGAAAGATCTTCGTTCGTGGCGAGCACGATGCGAACATCGACTTCGAACGTCTTCGTGCCGCCGACTTGCTCGAACTTGAGCTCTTGCAGCACCCGGAGCAGCTTCACCTGCATGGCCGGGCTGGCGGTGCCGATTTCGTCGAGGAAGATCGTGCCGCCGTCGGCCTGCAGGAACTTGCCCATCTTTTCGCCAGCCGCGCCCGTAAAGGCGCCCGCGACGTGGCCGAACAGCTCGCTTTCCAGCAGCGTTTCCGGCAACGCCCCGCAGGCGACTTCAACGAACGGCCCCTTCACTCGGCCGCTGCGGCGATGAATCGCCCGCGCAATCATGCTCTTGCCGGTGCCGCTTTCGCCGGTGACAAGCACCGTGGCCCGCGTGTCGGCGACGCTGCCGATCATCTCGAAGACCTTCAGCATCCGCGGGTCGCGGCCCACGATGTTGTCCATGCCGTAGTGGCGATCGAGCTGTGCGCGGAGGTTGTCGTTTTCTTGCTTCACGCTGCGTTGCGAGATCGCCCGCTCGATCGTCATCAACAGCTCGTTGTCGATGAGCGGCTTGGTGACATAATCGAAGGCACCGGCGCGAATGGCCTCGATCGCGCCGTCCGGCGTGCCGTAGCCAGTCATCAGCACCACTTGCGCGGTGGGCCAATTGCGGCGGCATTGCTCCAGCAGGTCGAAGCCATCGCCGTCGCGCAGGCGGACATCGGCCAGCACGAGGTCGTACGTCTTGTTCCGCAGCCGCTCGAGCGCTTCGGTGTAGCTCGTCGTAGGGTCGACCTGGTAATTCTGGGCGCGGAGCCAATCGGTCATCGACTCGCACACGTGTCGGTCGTCATCTACCAGCAGAAGTTGCGATTTGTTCATGGCTTGTGAGGGGGGGATTAAGACTGCAGCTTCATGCGGTGAAAACAGTTTCCAATACTCAACAGCCGCGTTCCCACGGTTCGCCGTTTCGGCAACCCCAGCGCAGTTGCGTCGCCAAATATCTACGTTACGGGTGGTGGCCGGTCAACGAATGTGGAACGGGGCGACGGCGGCTGGTCCGACCATGCCGGTTGTGGCGGTTTTCGGGCGACATGGGCGGCGTGTGGAGTGACAATCGCCCGACATTCCGGCCACGTGGAAAGGTCGCTTTCGCGGTTTTGCGATGTGCTTCGTTTGGGGCAATCACGAGGGCCGCTAAAGAGTTGTTTTTTGGGCCGGGTTTGCCACGTGGCTATAATGGACCGAACACGCGACGCGAACGCTCGCGAAGCAGGCGAGTGCTCAAAGATGTTTTGCTCTCGAGGGCGCAACGATGAATAGAAAACGGAAGACGGGGCGGCGGTTGCAGTTGGAATCGTTGGAAGAGCGGCGGATGCTCGCCGTGATCGTCGTCGATGACGACTTCGCAGCCGACGACGCCGCCGCGGGGCACTTCACGACCATTCAAGCGGCCGTCAACGCGGCCACCGCCGGCGACAAAATCAAAGTGCGGGCCGGCACGTATGAGGAAAACGTCGTCGTCAACAAGCAGCTCACGATCAAAGGCGCCGACGCGAAGCTCAAGAACTATCTCGACCCGACGAAGGCCTCGATCGTCGACCCCGTGAATAACTCGACGGCCGGCAGCGCCGCAATCGCCTTCGATCTGCAGGCCGACGGCATCAAGATCGAAGGCTTTACGATCGGCGAGTTCGATTCGAACACCGATGCGGACGGCACGATCGGCATCCGCACCGCGGCCACCCACGCCGGCTACACGATCGAAGACAATGTCATTGAGAAGAACACGATTGGCGTGTACTTGAATTCATCGACCTCCACCACCACCACGCCGGCACGGACCAAGGTGGAAGACAATCTCATACGCGATAACAATCGCACCGGCGCCAACTCCGGCAACGGAATCTTCTCTGATCTGGGCCTGCAGAACGCGAAGATCGAGGACAATGACTTTACCGGCGCGAACTCATCGACCGGGATTCGAATCGTTGGCAGCGGCGGGGGGACCACTGGTTTGCCGGCGACGGTGCAATCGGGCATTACAATCGAAGATAACGACTTCGCCAATCTCAGCGGCGGCGGTGTGTACTTCGAGAAGGTCGTCGACTCGAAGATCGATGACAACGACCTCACAAACATCGCGCTCAGCGGCATCCAGCTCAACGGCGGCAACCAGCGGGTGACGATCTCGCACAACGATGTTCGCCAGGCCGGCACGCAGAATGTGTTCGGCATCATCTTGAGCGATCGCGGTGGGCTTGGTGGCAACCAGAACAATGTCATTCGCAAAAATCACATTGTCGACAGCGGTTCCAGCGGCCTCGTCATTCGCGATTCCTCGTCGAACACGATTGAAAAGAACAAGATTTCCGGCAGCACGAGCTCGTCGGCACAGACCGCGACGACCGGCAACGGCATCAGCCTCGAAAATGCCGACAACAACACGCTCACCGACAACAAGCTGCGCGACAACGACCGGAACGGCATCTTTGTCGACGCGAATTCGAGCGGCAACACGCTCACGAAGAACAACAGCAAGAACAACAACGCTGGCAACTTGAGCGCGTTTGATTACACCGACCTCAGTACCGGCGGCACCGGCACGGCGAGCACGCAGAATACCTACGCCAAGAACAAAGGCCGCACGCAAAACGTGACGGGACTCATAGCGAAGTTCATTTGACGCGTTGATTAATGTCTCAACGTCGGTTGCGAATCACCGTCAGCCCCCGGCTCCGCCGGGGGTTTTCGTTGCGCAATGACATTTGTTGGGCAAACCCCCGGGGGGCGGACGCCGGTATCGCGATGCGACGGTCGTGCGGTAGCACCGTGTCGTTTGGTATATTGTCGGGCACAGGAGGCCCGTTGCCGTGAAGCCGATTCGCGTCGTCGTCAGCGACAAAATGCAGCGCAAGTACGTTTACCACCGCACGGAGCCGGTGGGCAAGAACTTTCATCCCGAGTTCAAGCCGCAGCTCACGCCGAAACAGATGCTCGAACTCGGCGTCTTCGGCGGCAAGTACATGACTGATTGCGCAAAGGAGTTCCCTGCCGACTGGTTCGATGACGCCAAATTGTGCGCCGAGCGGCACGACCCCCGGCTCAACCACTTCGGCGTAAACGCCTCGCAACCGCTCGCGGTCTGGCGCGAAAAAGGTTGGCTGTACGAAGAGGATCCGCGCGGCTGGTTCCAATGGTACTGCCGCTATTACATGGGCCGCCGCTGCCAGGACGATGAACGGCAGATCAAACGCTGGAAAGCCGTGAAACGGCACATCGCCCAAATTCGCAAGCACTGCAAACGCGGCGACCTCAACTGCCGCCGCCGGCAACGCCAAGCGCTGCTGCACTGGGCTTATGATTCGAGGAAGATCTAAATGACCAAGAACACCGATCATCCGTGGCTAGCTGCCGTCTTGGAAACCCTCGACAGTCACCGACGTCTCTTGGACGGGGCATTGCAGCAGCTTACCGATGAGGAACTTGCCCGCCGTCCCGCCGAGGGCATCAACAGCATCGCCGTGATCCTGCGGCACTTGGGCGGCAATTTGCTGAGCCGCTGGACCGACTTTCTGACGACCGACGGCGAGAAGCCCGCTCGCAACCGCGATGGTGAATTCGAGGATTGGTCCGAGGACCGAGCGTCGCTCATGGCCTTCTTCGACAAAGGCTGGCAAACGTGCCGGCAGAGCATTGAATCGCTCACGGCCGAGGATCTCACAAAAACCGTGACCATTCGTGGCGAACAGCACACGGTGCCGCAGGCGATCGAGCGGTCGCTCACCCACACGGCATATCACGTGGGACAAATCATGCTGCTCGCCCGCCTCGTGCACAGCGGCGAATGGCAGTGGCTCACCATTCCGCCCGGTGGTAGCACAGCTCATAACACGCAAACGTGGGGAACGGCGGCGAGCCGTGGGGCAGCTGGAAATCCGGAGGTGTAATCGCGTGGTTCGAGCAGCGAGGTGGTTGCCATCTCATTTTTTGCACTGAATGGTCGAGCACGATAGAATTCGAAGACGAAGGATAAGCTGCAGAGCGGAATCAATCCATCATCGAGTTTCACGAATGTCTCTTGACTTTAATTCACTGCTTACACTTCCCGATTCCGAGAAGCTCCGCCTTGTGGAACACTTGTGGGACGACCTTGGCCAGTCGAAAGCGCCAATTCCGTTACCCGAGTGGGCGATCCGAGAGGCAGCGCGCCGGCGTGAAGAGATGCTTGATCCCGCGGTCGGTCGTTCTCAACAAGAAATCTGGCAAGGAATCCACGTGCGTCAGTAGTTGCGGGACCTGCAGATAGTTGCGAAAAGTGATCCCCAATTTTGCGAAGCCAGATTGTATTACGTCATAAGTCGCGTATTCTTTAATTATGGACCTCAATCCTGAAACTGAAATGCTTGACCGCTCACAGCCGGAAGAACGTGCGAATTACCGGATGTGGTACGCCGGATTCGAAACTGCGGCAAGGTCCGATCGGCCAGTTGAGCATGCGGAAATGTTCCGCGAGTGGTATGCCCACTTTGATGCAGGTAAATGGGATCGGCAGTTCGAAAATGACGTTTCGGCCGGTCGATTGGATTGGTTGGCTGCTGAAGCCCGCAGCGATCTGCGAGAAGGCCGCTGCACGGACCGATGACGCATCGTGCCAGTCCACGTTTTTGGGCATGCTATAGACGCCTGCCAGAGGACATTCGGCGTTTGGCAGATCGCAACTATCTGTTGATGTGCACCAATCCGCGGCATCCATCACTGCACCTTAAGAAGGTGCAAGATCGCTGGTCTGTTCGAATCGGCCGCCATTATCGTGCCGTTGCGATCCAAGAGGGTAACGATTTGCTATGGGTGTGGATCGGCTCCCATGAGGAATATAATCAGCTCATCAGACACTGAGACGCGCGATGCGATATGACTGCTTCGTCAGAAGGTGAACTATGGCAAGTGGAAACGGAAATGGATTCGGGATTGATCCGAAATGGAATTCGTATATCGATACGACCGTTCGCGAGACTCTTGAATCATTAGGTCAAAAGGTCAGTTCGTTGGGACTTAGCGAATCGGAGCAATGGCATGCTGAACTTGCCACGGCAACGGCACTCATCTACGCCGGCTACACAATCGTTTGGGGATATACCGACGAGAGTGCGACTAAGACAAAGGAGTTTGCGGAAGTGACGATTGCTCGTTTTTTCGCGGGCTTGACGGACGGATCTGGGCAATCTTGATTTTGAATACGCGAACGACTTCGTTTGATATTACCGCGCCCGCGGGTGCGCCTTCTCATACGCGGCCCGCAGGTTCGCCGTGCTCACGTGCGTGTAGATTTGCGTCGTAACGAGGCTCTTATGCCCCAAGAGCTCCTGCACGCTGCGGATGTCGGCGCCGCGGTCTAAGAGGTGCGTCGCGAAGCTATGGCGGAGCGTGTGGGGTGAGGTCCGCTGGTCGAGGCCGGTTTCCTGCAAGTATTTCTCGAGCATCCGGGCGACGCTACGGGTGGTTAGCCGGGTGCCGAATTTGTTCGTGAAGACCGGGGCCTCGCGGCCTTGCTTCTCACGCTCCGAGAGCTTGCGAACTTCTAACCAGCGTTTGAGTGCCCGAGCGGCATACGAACCGATCGGCGAAAGTCGCTCCTTCTTGCCTTTCCCGCGAATGCGGGCAATGCCGGCGGCGAAATCGAGGTCCCCATCCGTGAGGCCGACGAGCTCGCTTACGCGCAGGCCGGCCGAGTACAGTGTTTCGAGAATCGCCCGATCGCGCAGGGCCGCCGGCGTATTGCCTTTAGGTGCGTCGAGCAGCTTGCCGATCTCGTCGCTCGTGAGAAAGTGCGGCAGCTTGCGACTCTTCCGCGGATTGCGTAGCGCCTTCGCGGGATTCGCCTTGGCCCACCCTTCGCGCTGCCCAAACTTCAGGAAGCTGCGCACCGACGCCAAGCGCCGCGAGATCGATGTCTTGGCGTAGCCGGCTTCGTGCAGCGCCGCGAGGAAGCCGCGCAGCTCGTTCGTCGTGATACTGCCCGGCGCGGGGCTATTGCCTTGCTCGTCGGCGAGATACTCGGCCAGCGCGTGCAAGTCCTCGCGGTATCCCTTGAGCGTATGCGGCGAAGCGCCCCGCTCCACCCGCAAGTACTGCAAGAACTGGCCGATCTGAGGACGCATGAGAAGGTCGAGTGTTTAGGGTCGAGGGTCGAGAGCCAGAACTGTCGGGGGTGGGGACGCCCCGGCTCGCTGGCCCTCGACGCTCGACCCTCCGCCCTCGACCTCGCTAGAACAGCTCTTCCGTATCCGTCACTTGTGGCATGCTGAGCCGCGAGCGTTGTTGCCGTTCCTCTTGGCGAATCTTCTGGCTGAGAACGGCCGCGTCGTACCAACTGAAACTTAGCTCCGGGTTCGACGCATGTCGCCCGAGCATCCGCAGCGCTTCGGCGCGCTGGGAGTCATCGTACAGGAAGATGTATCGTTCCTTGCCTTTGATCAGGGCGAGCACGTTGATGTCGTCGTTCACGAGCCAAGACTCCGTTCGGCAGCGGGCGGGGGGAAGTGCCGTCAGTTGCTGGGGGCTGAGGGCCTGTGTGGTGGGGGGCGAGTCGCGGTGCGCGGTCGTAAGAAATCCGTTTTCTAACTCCGCCACGCGGCGAACTCTACGACGTTTTATCGGCAATCCGACCAGCTCCACACTACTCGTGTTTCACTCGCGCCACCGCGTGCCGAGAGCATTTCGGAGATGTGCATGTGACAGCAAAACCGAATGAAATCATCGCTGCGCATTAGGTAGTTTTGCCAACCGCCGAAGCGAGCATCGTCGCGAAAGTGATAGTAGCTGGCGAGCGCCTCGGTGAATTCGCCGTCATTACCGTGATAAATCTTCGTGTGCGTCATAACCGGACGATTCGTGGGGCAGCAAGCGGGCCGCTCCGGGCTCGGCGGCGGCGGAATAAACCCGCGCTCGTCCGGCCAGCCTGGAGGCAACATGACGGGTGCGCCGATCGCGCCGGTCGTATCGCCGCCGGCAACGGCGTTCGGTTGTACCGGTGATGCAGGCGTACTCGCAGTGCTGGCGTTCAACGGCAATTCCTCCGCTTGCGCAGGCTCTTCATGGTCAGCCTGGATGATGGCGTGGTGAATCTCATTCGGCTGTTTACCTTTGACGGTCAGCGTGGACGAATGGCCAACGCTATCAGACGAGTTCGAGCCAGCCGGCTTCTTGCTCGCGCCGCTGCGCCCGGCTTTTCCCGGGCCGGCGCCATCACTATTTTCGGTGCCATCGAGTTTGTCACTGCTCCCCGTCGCGCCCGGCGTGTCATACGGCCCATAGGGCCCGTCGGACGTGGCCTCTGGTTCGGCATTCGCAGCTGCTGGCAAGTCGGTGGGCTGCACGCCGCATGTCGGCGTCTGCGTGGCAAGTTGCGCTTTCGCGAGAGCGAACTCCGACTCGAACACGAGCGGCATCGGGATGTACTCTTCCTCCGGCGTACCCCACGGCAGGCCGTAACCCGGCGGAATTTCGTGAAAACCAGGGTTCGCCGCATACCACTCCACGCGCAAACCGCACCGCGGCGGGTAGTACGGCGAGTAATCGGTCACCGATCCGACCACCACAGCATCGACGCCCAGAAGCGTCGCTAACCGCCGCGCTTCGCTCGGCTGCGAAAGATCGACGCGATTGTCGATGATCGCCTGCTCAACCACGCCAAGCGGCACAACTTCGTACCCTGGCACCGCCTGCAATTCAGCGAAATACGCCAACGCGAACTTGCGGCCGTCGACCGTGCGGTCATCGCTCTGGTTGAAGAACGGTGCAACCGCGATGCGGCTGAGTTGCGGAAACGGATTATGAATCACCGGCTCATGGCTGACGTCCGGAAAGATGAGCGAGCAGCCCGATGTGCCGGTGAACACAACGAATGCCAGCATTAGTATGGCGACGTTGCGGCACGCCCAGATAGCCGAGCCCTCCGGGCTCGACGCCCTCATTTTCGCGCAGCCAGCGGGTTTGGACTCGATCGACGCAGCACCGCGCGCGGCAGTCCGCCAAGCCGAGACGGCTGGGCTACCTAGCCAGCGCCAGCATTTGCTGCCGAAACTTGTGAACCCGCGCAACATCGGCCGGATAGCGAACGCCTACCCAGCCCCCCTGCTAGCAAGACGAGTGCGCACGCAGATACGTGAGCGCTACGGATATCGGCGCGCGGCAATTGAGCCCTGCAAGAAAAGTGGTGCCGGAGCAGGACTTCCCTAAAGAAGTTGTGAATGTAGAGAGGCCGCGCTAAGTCGGCAAATTAGTTGCTGCCGCCCTTTAGGTGATCGCGATGCTCCAGTGAAGCGATGTCAGCGAGGTCCTTGGGACGGCCACACGCACGTTTATTCTGCAACAATTCGTTGCGACCAATGATATTCACCGGGACGTCGTCCAGTTGGCTTGGCGTCTTGCTTGCCCACGCCGCTTCAAATTCGACACCACTGATTGATGTAAGAATGTCGATGCGATTTGGCGCGACGCCGATTTGATAGACATTATCCGCTGTGCACAAGTCGTCAAGTTTCAACTTGCGGCGCGGTGCTCCAAATCTGGCGAGCGCATCCCAAACCCGCGCTGCGTTCTCTCTTGTGGGGCGGATCCAAATATCGATGTCGCCTGTTGCGCGTGGCGCTGCATAGAACGCTATCGCATGTGCGCCGACCAACAGATATTCAACGCCCGAGTCGTTCAAGGCGTTCAACATGTCTTTGAAATTCTTGTTCAGCAACGTTGACGCCTTTCATGGCCCAAGCGCTAACCGTTAAGGACCATACCATATTTAAGCGTTCGTTCGGGGTGCAATTCCGAAGGTCGTCGTCTGGACCTTCTTCCCCAAGCTTCGAGAGACGTTCAACCTGGCGATCTGGGTCGATCATGCGGTCATTATAGCATGTTTCGATCGTACTTCGAGTTATCCGAAATGGGGCGCTCGCAGCAGAGGCAGGCTCCGAGCTTGCTCGATACTAACTTCGCTCCGTCAGCTGTCGCCAGCGAAATGCCGCAAACAAGTAACAGAACGCAGCGCCGACGACTAGCAGAATGGCGAGCATAGTGGCGGCTTCTGCTTTGTCGGGTGAGTTTGTGCGTTCGTAGATTGCATTGAGCATCGCGCGGATGGCGAGCACCAAGAGCCCGCTGCCGAGCGTGGTCCAAGAGCCGGCCGTCACGAACGCGAGCACACGGCGATTCTGCGGACGAATCAGCCAATCGCCCGCCAAGAGCGTCGAGACTTGTACGCCGGCCATCACGATCACCACGAACATGAACCCCACGAAGTGCACGCCAACAGCGAGGCAGATCGAAACGATCGTCATCGTGACGAGCAGGTCGCGCACCGAGAACTGAATACCACGCCACGGGGTCGAATGTGGGGCGTCATTTTCAAACCTGTCACGATTTGGCCGGGAATCCATGGATCAATAGCTGCGTCGAGGGCAATGTAGGAGGCACGCTCCGCGTGCCGCGGCTGGCGACGCCGAACAACGCTCGTTGCAGATTCAGTTACGGCACGCGGAGCGTGCCTACTACATTCTCAAGCTAGCTTTCGAACTGGTTCGCTAAATCAACCCGTCCAGCGTGCTCACACCTATCGGCTCGCGGCACGTAAACGGCTCGCCGTACGCAGTGCCGATCGCCTTGCCCCAGTACGCCGCTTCATCGCGGAGGGCATCAATGAATACCGGCGGCGTCGTCGGCCGGCCGGTGATGAATTGGCTCTCGTAACACCGAATGGCCGCGAGCTTCTGCTCCCACTCGGCCGTGATATCGAGAATGAACGCCGGCTGCGGCGCCATCTTCAAGTGCACGCAGTAGTAATTGTAAATCCGCTGCGGATGATGCGGCTCGCCCGGCAAGTCGGTCTTCGTGAGCTTCGACCAGAACCGCGCGGCCTCGATGAGCTGCGTGGCCGCCACGTGATCTGGGTGCGCATCGACCCAATACGGCGCAAACAACCACCGCGGCTTCTGCTGCCGGAATACGGCGGCGAGCTTCGCGCGATTCTCGATCGTCGCCTCCAGCGAGCGGTTCGGCAGCCCAAGGTTCTCGCGCCAATCGACGCCCAAGATCGCCGTCGCCGCCGCCGTCTCGCGCTTCCGCAGCTCCGGCGTGCCGTGCGGTGTCGGCTCGCCGCTCGTGAGGTCCAGGATTCCCACCCGTCGGCCTTCCTTCTTGAATTTCAAAATGGCGCCCGCCATGCCCAGTTCGGCGTCGTCAGGGTGCGGGGCAATTACCAGGATGTCGAGCATGGTATGAAAAGGGGGAAGGGGGAGTGCGGAAGGAAGTCATTGCCGCCAATGCTAGTGCTCGAAGGGCCGTCGAATTCACGCTTGCCCGTTTAGCTCCAATTTGCCAAACTTCGCCGCTTCAAACCGGGCACCCTGCCCTTCACCGTTCCTCCAACGCAGCGCATTCGGCCGTGATCGGGCGACTCATCCATTTTACCCGTCGTGCGACCCTGTTGGCAGCCATCGCCTTGCCGCTCTTCGCCACCGGCGGCTGCGCGATGTTCGACAAGGAAACGTGGGACTTCTCCAAGTACCGCGACGAACGCGCCGCCGACATCGACCGCCGCCTCGACAAGCCCGATGCCACGGTGAAGAGCCCGTTCTAAACCCGCCGCCAATCGGTTCTAATGGCAGCTACATAGCCGAGCCCTTGGGTTCGATGTTCAATTGGCAGCAGGATCGCACTCGTGCTGTTCTGCCACTAACAGAGTTAGTTCCAGTGATCAGCCGCCGGGCGCTAGCCCGCGGTTTCTTGCCATTCCAACCGCGGGCTAGCGCCCGGCGGCTAATTGAACATCAAGCGGTGATGTAGCACGAACGCAATTCAGTGATTCAGCCGATCCAGCCCAAAGGGCTGCGCTATCTTCGCAAGCAACTCACATGACGAACGACCAAGCTCTTAGCACGTACGACCGCCTCTGCACCCATGCCCGTGAAGCGGCGATTCTCAGCTCCACGCAATCGCTCCTCGGTTGGGACGAACGCACGAAGCTTCCGCCCGCCGGCGGCGAGTATCGCGCCGAGCAAATGAGCTATCTCGCCGGCCTCATTCACCAGAAGCAAACGGCGCCCGAAGTCGGCGAGTGGCTGGCAGAACTGGCCGACAGCGAACTCGCTGCCGACCCGCACAGCGACACCGGCGCCGACATCGTCAACCTCAAGCGCGACTACGATCGCAAAACCAAACTCCCCCAAGCGCTCGTCGAAGAACTGGCAAAGCTCGCGGTGCTCGGCCAGCAGCTGTGGGTCGAAGCCCGCAAAGAGAATGACTACGGCCGTTTCCGCCCACTGCTCGAACGCACGCTCGAGCTCAAGCGGCAGGAGGCGGCGGCCATCGGCTACGACGACCAACCCTACGACGCCCTGCTCGATGAATTCGAGCCCGGTGCAAAAACCGCCGAAGTCGCCCAAGCACTCGCCGGCCTGCGCGATCAACTCGTGCCGCTGGTGGCCGCCATTGGCGCCAGCAGTCATAAGCCCAACCTCGACGCCCTCACGGGCCACTATCCCGTCGCCAAGCAAGAAGAGTTCGGCCGCCGCTGCGCGAGCGCGATCGGCTTCAACTTCAACCAGGGCCGGCTCGACGTCACCAACCACCCGTTCTGTTCCACGATGGGCCCCTGCGACGTCCGCCTCACCACGCGCTACGACGAAGACTCGCTCGCCGGCTCGCTGTTCAGCACGCTCCACGAAGCCGGCCACGGCATCTACGAGCAAGGCCTCCGCGAAGAGCGTTACGGCCTGCCCACCGGCGAAGCCGTGTCGCTCGGCATTCACGAATCGCAATCGCGCATGTGGGAGAACCTCGTCGCCCGCAGCCACGCATTTTGGGAGTTCTTCTACCCCATCGCTCAGCAAACTTTCGGCGACACCCTCGGCAAAGTGCCGCTCGACGACTTCTACTTCGCCATCAACGACGTGCGGCCATCGCTCATCCGCACCGAGTCGGATGAAGTCACGTACAACCTCCACATCTTGATCCGCTTCGAGCTGGAGCTCGCGCTCATCAACAATGAACTCGCCGTCGCCGACCTGCCCGAGGCCTGGCACGCGAAGTATCGCGAGTACCTGGGTATCCAATCGCCGACCGATTCCGACGGCGTGCTGCAAGACGTGCATTGGAGTTCCGGCGCGTTCGGCTACTTTCCAACCTACTCACTCGGCAACCTGTACGCCGCCCAGTTCTTCGAACAGGCTGTCAAGGATTTGGGCAATCTGCACGAAATGTTCGGCCGCGGTGAGTTTCAACCGCTGCGCGAATGGCTGCGGACGAACATCCACGCGCAAGGCCGAAAATACCCCGCCGCCGAGTTAGGCCGCCGCGTCACCGGCGCTCCGCTATCGCACGACGCGCTCATCCGCCACCTCCGCACGAAATTCGCCCCGCTGTACGACCTCCGCTAAGCGGCCCTGCGTAGAACAACGTTGTACGCGAGTTCCGCGAACTCGCCCTCGTCGCACAGTCATTCAGGCAGCCTGCGCGTGACTTTGCCGGTTATGCCGATTGCCCGACCGCGCGTGCGAATCGCGGCGTTTTCCTCGGCTTTTTGCGGCGTGCTGCATAGTGTTGCGAG
This sequence comes from Pirellulales bacterium, assembly GCA_046349975.1. GTDB lineage: Bacteria > Planctomycetota > Planctomycetia > Pirellulales > Lacipirellulaceae > JABDGM01. The sequence goes on along the minus strand of JAXMBH010000018.1, from coordinate 51,654 downwards.
CGCTTAGGCAATGGTAGACTGTCGTAACGCTTATCCGGCCGCAATGTTTTCGGCTTGTCGCGCTTGGTCACGCGTGGCCGTTCAACGGAGTTCATTCCCATGGCTCACTTGGCAACTTGTCCGCAATGCGATCACGAAATGTTCGTACCCGATGGCGCTGAAGACGCACGGGTCCGCTGCCCGAGTTGTCAGGCGTCGTTTGCAGCGAGCGAAGCCAAGTCGCGCGAGTTGCCGACCGTCGAGGTCGTCGAAACTTCCAGCCACGACGCCGACGATATCGATTTCGCCGCCCGCGAGATAGCGCCGATTTCACCCGCCGATGAACTCGCCCTTCCCACCAGCGGCATTGCTCACGAAGGCGAAACACACGACGAACTCGAAAGCGCCGACGAGTGGTTGCCCGTCGCGTTCGACAAAACGAAGAACACCCATCGCGAGCCTGCCGACGAACTGGAACTCAGCAGCTCGAACGCCGAAGCAGAACTCAGCTTCGACGACCTCCATGTCATGCTCGGCGACGCTGACACTTCGCCCAGCACGCCGCAACCGCCGGTCGCACCGCAGTCGAACGCCGCTGCCGAGGACGACGGGGCACTCGATCTCGACTTCGACGAACCAAAGTCCGCGGCCGCTCCAGTTGAAACGCCCATCGAAACACCGGAAGCGGCCGCCCAGCGAATCGATGCCTGGTTCAAGTCGGCCAAGACTCTCGCCGACGTGCCGGCACTCGGCGACGTCCCCGCGCCGGAAGACCCGCACGTCGAATACTCCGCACAGCACCCGCCGCAAACTCCGGCGCCGATTTCGTCCGCCGCGGCTAACGCCACCGTCGATTTCGGCAGCGAAAATCTCGACACCCTCCACATGAACGAAGACTTTGAACTCGACTCCCAGAGTGCCGACGACCCCCAGCACCTGCCCGCATGGGACAATTCACAGCACATGGACGAACTGCTCGCCGATCTCGGCGAGAAACCACACGACGAACTGGAGCTCGCCGAACCCGTTGCCGCCACCGGCGCTGCAGACGCCGAAGAGCCACACGCCGAGAACAGCATGGCCAAACACGCGGCCGCGTGGACGCCGGATGAAGCCGTCTCGGTCACGCCTAATGGCGGCAAGCCGCGCCGCCAGAAGTCGTTCGTCCGCACGTTCGCCATGACGACGATCGGCGGCGTCATGGGCCTCGCGCTCGGCTACTACGTGTTGCTGTGGATCGGCGGCCCGCAGGCCGATTATCTGAATTGGTCCAGCACGCTGCCGAAGGCCATTCTGCCGTCGTCGTTCGGCAAGACTTCACGCTTGATGGTTTCTGGCCCCATCAAGCCCACGATGCCGGCCCCATCGGAACCGGTGGCGAACGAACCCGAGCCGAACGCCGATGCCGTCGCGAAGACCGATGAAGAACCGGCTAAATCAGCAGACGAAGCAACCAAGCCGGACAACGAAGGCGTGAAAACAGCTGCCGCCACAACTCCAACCGACTCTGCACCCGCCGAGAAGCAGACCGCGTTCACGGAACCAGCCGCCGCGACCAACCCGCCAGAAGGCGATCGTTACGCCGTGACGACGAATAAACCCGCCGAGCCAGCAACGCTCGACACGCCGCCCGCCGAACCAATGAAAGCTGCCCCGGCCGCCGCGCCGGAGCCGATCCGCATCACCGGCGCGCCAACCTTCAGCGCCGCCGATCTCACCGCCGCCATTGCCGCCGGCAAAGGCGCCGAGGCCGGCCTCGTGACCGGCAACCTCACCGATAACCGCGACGTCGCTCGCACGAAGGGCCTCAGCTATTCGATCCTCGCCGACCTCGCGCAGAAGACGACGTTCGTCGACAGGGCGGCCGCCGATGCCGCCCAGCTGCAGCAAGAAGCCGACGCCGTCTACCGCGAAACGCTCACCACGCCCCACGCGCGGGAAGAGGTCGCCCAGATCCTGCCGAAGTGGATGGCCTCGCCCAACCGCAAGCACGCCGGCGTGTTCTTCGCCGGCAGCGTCGTCGGCCACGAAGCGAAGGGCAGCGTCACCGAGTGCAATGTCGACCTCGGCAATGGCCAGTCGCTGCCTGTGATCATGTCGGCCGCCACTGCCGATTCGCTCCAAGGCTCCGCCGCGCCGGTCGCCGTCATCGGCTGGATTGTGAACAAGCCCGCCGAGAACGTTCCGGGTTACACCGGCACTGCCGCCCAAGCGATCTACGCCGCCCGCGTCGTCCCGCTGCAATAACGAAGGCGAGTCTTTGCCGCGCTGTCACGCTCGGCGTTGCGACGCCCAGCAAGATTCGCCACGCGATCGCTCGTGGGTTTCCACGCCCCCGCGCCGCCACTCGGCCATTCCTCGGCCAGCCACCACTCGGCGGACTGGTCCCTGCCCCTCGCAGTACGTAGGATAGGCGAAAACGCAATTCGCCCGCCGGGCATCCCACCAACGTCACTGGCCGCCATGATTATTTCCGTACCCAAAGAAACCTACCCCGGCGAACACCGCGTCGCCCTCGTCCCCGATAGCGTTCGACCGCTCGTGAAGAGCGGCTCGAAAGTGCAGATCGAAGCCGGGGCAGGCCTGGCTGCCGGCTTCACCGACGAAGCCTATCGCGACGCCGGTGCGGAAATCGTCGGCGACCGCCGGCAACTATTTCAGTCGGCCGACATGGTCTTACAGGTCCGCGGCCTCGGCGCGAACCCCCAAGCCGGCGCGGCCGACCTCGACCTCATGCGCGAAGGCCTTGTGATCCTCGCACCGAGCGATCCACTCGGCAACCCCGCTGCCGTGAAGCAGCTCGCGGAGCGCGGCGTCACGCTGTTCGCGATGGAGCTCATCCCGCGCATCACCCGCGCTCAGAGCATGGATGTGCTCTCCTCGATGGCCACGATCGCCGGCTACAAAGCCGTGCTGCTCGCCGCGAGCAACCTGCCCAAAATGTTCCCGCTCATGATGACCGCCGCCGGCACGCTCACGCCCGCGAAAGTGTTCGTCATCGGCGCCGGCGTCGCGGGGCTGCAGGCAATCGCCTCGTCGAAACGTCTCGGCGCCGTCGTGCAAGGCTACGATGTTCGCCCGGCGGTGAAGGAGCAAGTCGAAAGCCTCGGCGCGAAGTTCGTCGAAGTGCCGCTCGAAACAACCGGCGCCGAAACGGCCGGCGGCTACGCCAAACAGCTCGGCGAAGAGTTTTACCAGAAGCAGCGTGAGCTCATGGCCCGCACCGTGGCCGCGAGCGACGTGTGCATCACCACCGCCGCGATCCCCGGCAAGCCGTCGCCGCGGATCATCACCGCCGAAGCCGTTCGCGGCATGGCGCCCGGCTCGGTGATCGTCGACCTTGCCGCCGAACGCGGCGGCAATTGCGAGCTTACGAAAGCCGATCAGATCGTCGTCGAGAACGGCGTCACGATTTTTGGCCCCACGAACCTGCCGAGCGAAGTGCCCACTCATGCCAGCCAGATGCTGGCCAAAAATCTCACGAATTTCGCCAAGCTCGTGACCCGCGGCACCGAATTCCATTTGAACCTCGATGATGAGGTCGTGCGCGCCACGCTCGCCGCCACCCGCGGCGAAGTCGTTCACGCCCAAGTCCGCGAACTCCTCGGCCTCGAGCCGCTCAAAACACCATCGCCCGACAGCCCGCCGGTCACTCACCTCGCCGCCCAGTAAACTGATTCGTGGGGTGGCTGGGGTCGAGCCGCAGGCGAGCCCCCAGTGCATGACAGCGAACCAAACCTTTTCTTGAGCGTGGGGTGGCTGGGGTCGAGCCGCAGGCGAGCCCCCAGTGCATGACAGTGAACTAAACCTTTTCTTGAGCGTGGGGTAGCTGGGATCGAGCCGCAGGCGAGCCCCCAGTGCATGACAGTGAACTAAACCTTTTCTTGAGCGTGGGGTGGCTGGGGTCGAGCCGTAGGCGAGCCCCCAGTGCATGACAGTGAACCAAACCTTTTCCTGAGCGTGGGGTGGCTGGGGTCGAGCCGCAGGCGAGCCCCCAGTGCATGACAGTGAACTAGACTTTTTCACAGGCCTTTCGGACGAATGAGGTCGAGAGTGCCATGGCACGAGTCCCGGCGGGTCAGCGTGCAATCAAAGTTCCCTGGGGGCTCGCTGCGCTCGACCCCAGCCACCCTTGCGCATGCTCCAAAGCCCAGCCCGTTCGGCCGCGACGCAATTGCGTAGTACGTCCGCAAGTCATCTTTACCAGCTCCAAATTCCGTTCTTCCCTGCATGAACTCACTGCCTACAATTCGCGTAATGGCACTAGCCATTAGGGAACAATAACCGCATGATGTCGCGGTGCCTCAACGCCGCCGCATCACTCGCATTTGAACGGAGCAAGAGGGGCCATGACCACGCATTCAAAGCAAGAACTCCTTCCGCCGCTGTCGCAGGAACCTGTCGGCCTCAATGGCTGGCTCGATTGGCTCACTGACCCGTTGCCGAAGCGGTTCATGCTGCCCGCCACCGGGCTCTTGATCATGGGCCTGGACTGGCTGTTCTTCTCGGAGGAAGCCGCCACGCTCGGCCTCGCGATTCCGTTTACGTCGGTCGTAGGTTTCCTGGCCGGCAGCCTCGGCACGTACCACCTCCAACGCAAATTTGGCCTCGATACCAAAGCCGCCGCGCTGGCGAAAAGTCTGCTCGCCGGTTTTCTCGTCGGCATCCCGTTCCCACTCGCCGGCACGCTGGCCGGCGCCTGGATCATGACAACCTCCGGCATCCTCGGGCTCAAAGACAAACTCTGGCGCAACCGCTTCAGCCGGAAGTAATGAGCACGTCTGAAGCGCCAGGTGGACGCCCTGTAAGGGCGTGGCCAATTCACGACAATGACTTCAGTCATCTGTCGCGCGTGCTACTTTCCGTGACCCAGGCCCAACGGGCCGGCAGTAAATAGCCAGTGGCAGAAGCCGCTGGGAATCCGCGCCGATATTGCATGTATCTCTTCGTATACCCCAGGGGTTCACACCCCTGGCTACGAACTTCCGCCGCATTGCGCCTCCAAATTCTCGCTCCTAGTTCCCCGCTCCTCGTTCCTCGTTCCCCGCTCCTCGTTCCTCGCTCCTCGCTCCTCGCTCCTCGCTCCTCGCTCCTCGCTCCTCACCGCGCCCACGCCACCGAATGCATGATGCCGAGGAAGTGGCACACGCTGCCGGCAATCACGAGCACATGCCAAATCGCGTGGAAGTGCCGCACGCGCGCGTCGTAGAACAAAAAGAACGTGCCGAGCAGGTAACACACGCCGCCGCTGACCATCAGCCACGTGCTGTCGACCGGCACCGTTTGCCGCAGCACCGGGGCGGCGATCCACGGCAACCAACCGAGCGCGATGTACGTCCACATCGAAATGTTGTGTACGCGATGCGCGAGCACCACCTTCGAAAAGAACCCCAGGAATGCCGTCGCCCACAGGCCAGCCAACAGCGCCCACCCGGCGCCCGTGCGCCAATACGCCAAGCCAAACGGCGTGTACGTCGCCACGATGAGAAAGTAGATGCAACCCTGGTCGAGTTGCCGGAAGAAGCACTTCCACCGCACGCTCGTCACGCTGTGCGAAAGGGTCGAGGCCGCGTACACCGCGACCAGACTTGCCGCAAAGATGCCGCAGCCGGCCACGCGCCATGCATCGCCGTGCCGCAATACGCTCCACAGCATCACGAGCCCGCCGCACAGAGCCAGCAAAAACCCGAGGCCGTGCGTCACCGTGTTGATGAGTTCGTCAGTCTCTGTGCGTTGCCACACTGGGTGCTGCTGCAGCTCTTCGAAGTTGTGGGGAACAACACTCATACGCAGTTGTTAGGCGAGTCGAAGGTCACATTGCTGCCACGCAATCATTCACGCTAACAATTGCCATGCGGCAATGAAACCAGCTGGCCGCCAAAAAACGATAGAAAAACGCTGGCCGATTTCGGCTCGTGCGGCCTGGGCAAACGTAACCGCTGAGATCCCACGATCTTGGGCGATTATGCCGATAAAAGCCGTACACATCGCCGGGATTTCCTTGCTTCCGCGACCCCCGGGCAAGGCCCACGATCGGATCCTTGCCATGCGCGTTTTGTAGCATCCGCTGCGCGTTTACCCGCGTATAATCGTGACCTACGATTTAAGAGTTGCCACTCCGCGCACGCTGCAAACCGGACAATTCCCATGACCGTCGCCGCCCTGCCCTTTGGCAAGTTCGATGAACGCTCGCTCAATAACCCGCTGTCGGCGGAGCATCGCCGCGAGCTCGCGCTAGCGCGCGACCGCGCGCGCGTGATTCGCAAGACGGCCCGCGTCGCTTCCTTCAACGGCTGGACCACCGCGATCATCGCCGCCCTCTCCACGCCGTTCTCATTGACAAGCCTCGTCGGCCTCGCGGTCACCGCCGGCATCGCGCTCGTGGCCTTCAACGAATTTCGCGGCCGCAAGCGACTGCTTAACTTCGAACCGAGCGGCCCGACGCTCCTCGGTTGGAACCAGGTCGGCTTCCTGGCAATGATCACGGTCTACTGCTTGTGGATGATGTACACCGGCGTGCAAGGATCCAGCGCTGCGGTTGAAGAAATCAAAGCGGTGGGCGGCGACCTCGATGCAGTGTTCGCTTCAAGCGGCGGCCTGGCCGCATTCTATAAACAGTTCGTCGTCATCTTCTACGGCGCGGTTATCGGCCTGAGCGTCCTGTTCCAAGGGGGCACGGCCCTCTACTATTTCTCGCGCCGCCGCCACGTCGAAGAATACGTCGCCGAAACACCTGAATGGGTCCGCGACGTCCTGCGCTCCGCCCAAGCGTAGGTCAGCTGCGCCAAACGACCTCACCGGGTTCCTGCAAATTCAGATACAACGCGGCGATCGCTCGCCGCTTGCGGCAGGGATATAGTCCGCAGTTGTCGCAGATAAACGCAGAACTATTTGTTGGTGGGGCAATCGCACGTGGCACTCCCACAATACGTTTCTGTGCAACAGATCTTCATCTGCGCGAATCTGCGTCATCTGCGGACTCGAAAAAGAACACAGCGATGGCACAGGAATGCCGAGATTCTGGCGAGTCGAACCATATAACGCCCGCCACTATCAGATCCACAACTGCATGCGCCCATCCAGCATGTCAGGCAGCGCCTTCGTCACGAGCGCCCGCACCGTTTTGGAGTGATACCGCGTGCTGAGATGCGCCGCGATCACCAGCTCGTTCTGGAACTTGTCGCGCCTCTCCACCAGGTCATCCAGGTGCATATGGCCAAATTTGTGGATCTTATCCCGCCGGTGATCAGGCGCCACGAACGTCAGCTCGCAAATGAGCACCTTGGCTTCGTACATGGCCGGGTTGTCGTCGAGCCCTGCCGGAGCGCTGTCGCCCACATACGCGATGAGCGGCCGTCGCACTTCGGCGCTCACTTCGGTGCCTGCCATCCGAATGTCGCGAATCTGCTCGCCGCTTAATTCCTGGTACTCAGGCTTGAGCTTCCGCCGCCGGTCCCACACGATGAATCCCACGGATGGCACCGTGTGCTTCGTCGGCACCGCGGTGACGACCAGCTCCCGCGACAACTCGATCTCATCGCCCGGTTCCACCGGCCGCAGCTCGCACGGCAATCGCCCGCGGTCGAGCTTGGTGAACATCCGCAGAATCCGCTGCATCGGCTCGATCGTCTCGGTCGGCATGTAGATGACGGGCGGCGTCATCTTCATCATCCGCCGCCGCGCCACGTACACCGGGAGAGCCACGATGTGGTCGAGGTGCCCGTGCGTGACAAACCATGTCTCCGTGCCCATGAACGACCAGGGCTGGGCGCCGAGATCGAAGCCGAGCTTCAGCTCCGGAATCCGCCAGTACGTTTGGACAGCCGCCCGCGAATAGCCCTCAATCGTGAAATCGCCGTGTTTGAGCGTCTTGACCGGCAGGTTGTTGATCATCGAAACGGCGAGACACCAGGTGCGGCAAACGGTTCGCGAAAGACGCCATTGTAGATCGTGCCGGCCCACATGGTCGAGGCACAATGTAGCCGTCTCGCTCTTCGAGACTCGCTTCATCTCGCGGAGCCGAGATGACTACACTCCCAACTCTCAACTTTCGACCTTCGCCCCGTGCTCATAGTCCGACACCGCGGCGAGCACCGTCGGCAGCGGCTTCTCGCCCGGCTCCAGCCAAATCTCGCTGAACAGCGCCGGCTGTGCGGCCCGGGCATGCTGATGCCGCACCAACTCCAGCACCGCCAGGAACATGCCCACGAGTTTCGACTTGTGTACGCTGGATTCGAAGAAGGCCGTGAACGCTACGCGCCCGTCGCGCCGCAACCGACCGTCGATCCGCTGCATGTACACGTGAATCGGCGTGTCGTCGTAGCGAATATTCGCCGGCCCCACGACGGCGTTCTTCGCCTTCAGCACGCGGCCGAATGCGCTCACTAGGTCCCACAACTCGACCTCTTGAATTGGCTGGTCTTCAGGTTTAACGCGCCGATCGGGCAGGTCATTCGCCGAACGTGTGAACCGCTCGCGCCACTCGCGGCCGCGCTCTTCCAGCATGCTCGCCGCATCGCGATATTGCTTGTATTCGAGCAGTCGTCGCACCAGCTCTTGCCGCGGGTCTTCCAGTTCCGCCTCGACGACCTCCTCTTCACTCGGCAGCGCGGCCCGCGACTTCATCTCGATGAGCAGGCTCGCCATATCGAGGAAATCGCCGACGGCATCGACGTCGATCTGCTCCAGCACGGCAATGTACCCGAGATACTGCTCTGTCACTGCCGCGATGCGAATGTCGATCACATCCAGCTCGTGCTTCTTCACGAGATAGAGCAGCAGGTCGAGCGGCCCGCGAAACAGATCCAAATCGACGCGGAAGTTCATGCCGCGCACTGTAGCACGCCCGCCCCCAATCGACGACAGCAGTGCCGACCCGCACTATCGCGATACCCGCGTAATAGCCGGATCGCCACGCGATCCGGAGTGCGCCTAACCAAACGCAGCAGTGCTAGCAGCGCAATGGTCCTGTCCGCGTTCCCGACCACGCCAGCTCGTCTGCCTCATCGCCCGCGGCGCAAAAAACCAGCCGGGTCTCAACCAAGAGGCCCGGCTAGAACGGTTCGTGTCGTCTGCCGGACTAATGCCCGGTATCTAGTGCAGTCCATCGATGGAAGACACCAGCCCGGCAGACTCCACGGGTAAACTCGCAAGGTGCGAAACCTTACTTCTTCTCTTCAGCCTTTGGGGCTTCGGCCGGTGCAGCCGGGGCAGCCGCAGGCGCCGCGGCCGACGACTCGACTACCGTGCCGCCGCAACCGCAGCTGCTTTCACCACCACCGCAGCTGCTTTCACAGCCACCGCAGCTCGACTCACAGCCACCGCAGCTCGACTCACAACCACCGCAGCTCGACTCGCAGCAGCGGTGACGGCGATGATGACGCTGCTTGCAGCACTTGGTTTCGCAGCAGCTCTGCTCGGCGCAGCAGCTCTTCTCTTGCGCACAGCAAGATGTTTCGCACTTCGGCGCTTCACAGCAGCTCTGCTCGGCGCAGCAAGACTTCTCTTGTGCACAGCAGGTCTGCTCGCAGCAGCTCTTTCTGCAGCGGTGATGACCAAACGCGTTGGCATTGCTTTCCATGGCGACCATGAGCGCAGCCACCGCGGCCAACCCGAGCGTCAAACGAATGACATTCTTCATCAAAATACCTCCAATACGTCGGACAAAAGTGGAACGGTCAACCTGAATTCCAAAACGGTTGTGTTTCGACGAACCATGCAAGCGGCCATCGTGACGCTCCGAAGCGAAACGAGACTGACTGTACCTCCGCTCCGGTCCGCGAGTGTCGCTCCCCTACGAGGGGCTGCGTGACACGCTCCGAATCGTCGCAAATCTCCTAGAACCCGCGATCGTTAAAAGTTCACGCTAGGCGTAGGGTGCCCAATATCTAAACCGATGATGTTGAGTTCCACAAGCCACCCAAGTCGTGCCGGAGAAATAAAATTTCGCGACTGGGAAAATAAAGAAGAATTGGATAAATAGGCATTTGCGCTTTACCAACCTGTCGGCCTGCTTGCGAGCGTTCATTGACCACCCGGCGATCGTTATAACTCCCAGCAGCATAATAATTTCTGACTATTGTGGCATTCACTACTACAGGCACACTCAATAGTGGGGGATCTGTAAAATGGGAAGGCTGCGTTGCATGGGATGTTCTTCTCTGAATCGACGAAAAAACCCAGCCAATCGGCTGGGTTGTTTCAACTCCCGTGGTGTCCACAGCGGGCCAGCGCGGCGTCGCAGCTAGCGGCGATCGGCGCCTTGCGGCTGCTGCGCCGTGTACGGCGATTGATACTGGTTCGTTGGCGTAGCTTGGTTCTGTCCGCCCACTGTCGGCATTCCTAATCCGGCCGTGTTCGGCACTTGTTGCGTGTTGGTCGGGCCAGCGACCGGCGGCATTCCGACTGGTGCCGGCGTCGTCGCGCCGGCCTGCATCGCCCCGTTCGATTGCTGATTGCCCCCGGCCGCGTTGTTCGCCATACCGCCCATCGGTTGTCCCGGTCGCGGAATCGCCATGTTTTGTCCCGACTCGAAGTCGGAGAGCGTCCATGGCTTATCGGGTGCCGTGCCGTAGGCGATGCCAGACACTCGCCAATCGTTCTCCACTTTGCGGAGCAAGCAGCACATCTCTTCGCTGTGCGATTGACCTTCCGCGGAATCCGTCAATAGGCACTGTGCGATAGCCTGATCCTGCGTCGGTGTGCGGATCTCGCCGATCTTGAACGTGGCCGTCTCGAGGCCGGGCGGCGAGAAGCCTTTGCCACTCTGTACAATCCGCTGCATGGCCTGCGGCGTGAGCCGGGCGCTTGCCCGCTGGGTGTCGCCCTTAAGCACGGCATCCAAGAAGTCGTGCGTCGCCTTGGCGATGGGGCTCGAGTTTGGATCGGTCTGTTGTGCAATGACCGGCGTCTCTGCACTGGTACTCGCGGTGCTCGTACCGCTCGCCGTGCTAACAGCCGCGTCATTTGGCGCGGTGCTCTTATTGCAGCCAGCCAGAATTCCCAGTCCCCATATCGTGACGATGCCCAATCGCTTGATGCAATCCATTGCGGATTCTCCCAATCGAATTTTCAGAAACGTGCCGCGAGGTGCATTGGCCGTGAGCGCAGTTTGCCCCGTCCAATGTGCCGGCGGCGATGCGGGGCGGAGTCTGTCAAAACCGTTCAAAACGGTCAACCGCGATCGCTTGTTCATTCGAATAGGTAACGACAGCAGAATGCGAAAACAGCAGGACGCTAGCATTTAACAGGTTAAGGCGGCGACTCACACGAGCACGTTTACCCGGCCTGCAGGCCGCGGTCGACGGCGTCTTGGTCGCGGCTGTAGACAGCGAGCGTGGCCTCGAACGTCTCGTTCGAAATCTGCCACTCGGGTCGGTCGTCGGTGTGAGCGTTGCAGTGGGCCACCAGCAGGCGGTAGAGGAACTTGAATAGGTGCCGCGGCACCCGGAGGGCGCGGAAGGCGTCGATCAGCCGGGCGTCGGTGATCGATTCGTCGAGCAGCGAGCGGAGCGTGGGCTGTTTGCCGTTTACGCCGCAGCTCCGCACGCGGGCGTTGGCGAGGTCGTACAGGGCTTGCCCGGTCCATTCGAGCGACGGCACCATATTTTGCTTGTCGAGCCGGGCGCGTTGGTAGAAGTCGCGGTCCTCGCGTTGCATGAAGTCGACCAGCTCGCGCGGCAGGAGCAGCTTGAGACCGAGGCCCGGCTGTTTGAGGAACTTGTTGTCGAGCATCGACCAGACGAACGCCCGCATGCGATCGACCGAGCCGGTGATGAGGTGCGGCTCATCGACGCGATCGACCAGCACGACGATGCCCTCATTGCCAAGCGACTTCAGCACGCCCTGAAGCTTTGCGAGGAGCTCGAAACGGTCGTCGGTGCGCTGGGTCTCGGGCAGTGGCTGGCCATCGATGTCGCGCTTCGGGAATCGCATCAGCAAGCGGCGCAGCGCGCCGATGTGCGGCTTGAGCACGCGCACGTTGTGGGCGATCCGCCGGCCGACCCAGGACCATTTCCACAGCCGGGCGAGGAACGGCAGCCAGCCGAGCAGCACGATAAGGTACGGCCAAGGTGTGACGAGCCAGTCCCAGCGCTCGGAGTACAACGTCGTGGCGATGACGGCGGCAGTCACGGCGACGCCGATCACGCGGTCCCACCACGAGGTCCACGTCTGATAGCCGAGCTTGCGGCGGAGCCGGTTCCAGCGGGAGACGACGTTCTCGCGCGTGGAGTTGTCGTAGCAAGCAACAAGTACGAGCAGGTCGCGCTTTTGGTGGCGATCGAGCGACCGCAGCCGGTCGGCGCTCACGTAGTTCGCGTCGGGCCCGGTGGGTTGCGGCACGCCAAGCAGGCGGTCGACGAGGCTGGTGACGCCGAGCGAGAGGATCGCATCCATGTGATCCCACAGTTTGAACTCACCGAGCACCTTGGCCGGGTCGCGTTGTTTGCGGGCGCTGAGCCGATCGGCGAAGTGGTCGAGGTACGGATTGAAGTCATCGTACTCGACGACGAACAGCCGGCCGGTGCCGGGCTGGGCGTTGTGCAGCGCGATGCGGCCGACCATCTGCATTCGCATGGCTGTTTTGCCGGCGCCCTTTTCGCCGAAGACGATCGACGTGGCCGGGTCGGAGGGGTTGCCGTAGACCTTGTCCCAGGCCGGGTGATACGTGAGGTCGCGGCAGCGTTCCTTGAAAACGGGATCCGACTGGGCGTCTTCCTCAGCGAATGGATTGACCGCGATGCCGTGATGTTCGAGCAGCTGTTGAACGCGCATGATGACCCGACCGATGGATTCTCGATAGACCTGCCCAAGTATAATTGACTGCTAGCAGCGGGGCGAACGACGGCGGCAGGACCGCTAAAATCGCGCGTTATGACCGCACTCTCCGCTCCAATTGACGTGCAACTCGTGTTACACGCCGTCTTGCCGCGGTGCTACGCACCGCCGGCAGACCTATCGAAACAGGCCACGCGTTTCCGACCACTTCCACCCGGAGTGCCTTGGCAGGTAGGTCGAGATCAGGTACTCGAAATGCGTTCGATCTTGCACTCGCTTTCGGCTGGGGCTTTTCGAGAACCAATGCCGCCGAGGCTACGCGTGATTGAGCCGCTCGGTGATTTTGCGGATTTGTTTGCGAGCGACGACCCAGGTGCGGCTTGAATTCCAGCTCGCCAAGATATGCACGTGCGTTGATTCCGTGGCAATGGAGTGGCAACGAAGTTGTTGGCAGGCGCAGGCTTCCAATGCGGCTTCGATGATTGTTCTTTGCAGCGCAGCCGGAAAGCATACGACGTGTTGCTTCAAATTCGCGCGATATAGCTCCGCCATATGCTTGTCGGGCGCGAGTACTCCTTGCCCTCGATGCACGTATCCGCGCACATGGTCGGGCAACCATGAGCCGTAGGCGTGGTACGTGAAGAGGTAACAGGGCATGGCGTGGCCACCTATGTGGACTGGGATCGATTGGTAACATATGTACACGTTATCAAGTAAAACGCAAGGCTTTTCTTCGCGAAATGACAAAAGAAGTAGCCGCGATGCTACGCATCGCCGGGACCGGCGGTGCGTAGCACCGCGGCTATTGGAGGTGAGTTGCGCGCGACGGTGAGTGAAAAAAGAACAGCCATCGAGTGACTCGTGGTCGCTCGATGGCTGGGTGCGTTGACTATGCTGTGTTGCGACTTAGAACCCAAAGGAGATGCGGATTCCGTCGTGGTCGTGGTGGCGATGATGGTGATGGCCGCCGTCGTAGCCGCGGTAGTACGTGGGGTAGACCGGGTACACGCGTGGGTAGTACGCCACGCGAGGGCCGAAGCCGGCGCCGTAGTAGGCGGTGGTGTAATTCGGATAGTAACCACCGTAGCCGCCGTAGCCGTAATCGCAGCCGTGTGCGGTGATGGGGGTGGCGCCGAGGCTGAGTAGTGCCAGAGCGCCGATGAACGTGACAGCCAACAGACTTCGCTTGAACATGTGTCTCTCCTGGGACGAGGCGTCCCGACTCCACGGTTGATGTGAAGCCCGCGAAAGTGCGGGCTTGTTTTGTCACAGGAGAGCAATCGCATGAGGTGTGCCGAACTGCGGGCAGGAGTTCTTAAGTGCGAGTCGCGGCGAGAGTTGCGTTGTTTGCCGGCATAATCGCCCGGCTGGGCGCAATGAAAAAGCGCCGTCGAGTTGACGGCGCTTCGTATCGGTTTGGATTCGGCGCACGTGCGCGGCGTTAGAAGCCGACGCCGATTGAAACGCCGGGGCCGCCGTAATAGTATCCAGGGCCATAGTACGCGGTGTACGGAGCGTAGACGCGTGGCGGGCCGTAGTAATACGAGCGGTACGGGCGGGCGTAGTAGCCGCCGTAATATGCCCGCGGCGGGCCATAGTAGTAACTGCGATACGGGCCGCCGCCCCAATTGCGCCAAGCTTGGGCCTTTGTGGGCAGGCTCAGGCCGACGGTGGCGAAGGTGGCCAAAAATGCTAGTGTCAGTGCGATGCGTTTGAACATGATTGCCTCCGGAAACGAGGTGCGTTTCGTGGAACTCTGCCGGGAAATGTAAGTACGGTCTCACTCCGCCCGAGCAACCGGATAGGTATGCAGCCGGCGTGCCAAAGGTAATGCCACCAGACGGAAGCGGTCGCAACGACATGCGAAAAAAGTTCGGTGTGAACCGAAACAATGGGCTGCCAACGAGTTAGCTCTGCCAGCGTTGTTTGATGGCGAGCAGCTCGTTGCGTTCGGGAAGGTCTTTGTAGTACGAGTCGAGCGGATAACAACCAGACACCAAGCCATTCCGCGGCGCGGTCGTGCAGTCGCTGAATGTGCGACACACGGCCTTGCGCTGGAGCGGGCGGCCGGCGAGAGTGTCGGCCGGGAGCTCGGGGTAGGAGAGGACCATGCGGCCGAGACCGACGAAGTCGGTCCAACCGGCGCGGACGACGGCTTGCGCGACGTGGGGTAAGTAGTCCTGCAAGTACGTGTATCCGGTGCCGACGATGGGGATGGCGGAGGGCACTGAAACAGAACCCCCGGCAGAGCCGGGGACTGACGTGTGCGGGGGCGTGGCGGGGGTTGTCGAAAGGGCGGCCTTGCATTGGCGCGTGGCTTCGATTTGGCGGGCGACGCCGACGAGTGGGTCTTCGGGCGGGCGGTAGCCGTCGAATGGTGGGAAGATCGCGGGCCGCTGCAAGTGCGGGTTGTAGTACGGGCTGCCGCAGGAGAGGTTGATCGCGACGATGCCGCGGTCGACGAGCATGCGCAGCAGCTCGATGGGTTCGGTCAGATCGAACTCGAGCGGGTTGTGCGGATTTGCGCCAAAGCCAAATTCGTACGGTAGGTACGAATCGAACGCCATGGGCTGGCCGACTTCGCGGCTGGTTTGATACGGCACCGAGTCGAAGATGCTCAGGCGCACGCCGACGGCGAGGCCGGGGATCTCGTTGTGGATGCGGTCGATGATCGTCATCAGCACGCGGGTGCGGCCGGCGAGGTCGCCGCCGAAGCGGCCGGGACGGTGGCGAGCGCTTAAGAACTCGTGCAGCAGGTAGCCGTGGCAGGCCTTCACATCGACGAAGTGAAAGCCGACTTCGTGGGCGAGGCGGGCGGCGGCGACATAGTCGTCGATGAGCTGTTCGAGCTCATCATCGGTCCACACGATCGAGTCGTCGCGCGGGTCGATTTTGAATTTCTCGTCGAGCAGCGGATGGTGGTATGCGATGCGGGGCGCCATTTTGTGGTGGTCATCGGGTTTGCAGAAGCGCCCGGAGTGGGTGAGCTGCAGCCCGACGAGGAGGCCGTCGAGCGAGCCGAACGCGGCCTGGTGAGCATCGGTGAGGGCGAAGAGGAGCGCGGAGAGGCCGCGGCGATTGGATTCGGTGGCGAGCGTTTGATTGGGATTTGCGCGGCCATCGGGGCGAACGGCGGCCGCCTCGCCGCCCCAGATGAGCTTCGCGCCGCTGCGGCCGAAGTTTTGCCAGCGGCGGAGCGTGTGGGGGCTTGGTGAGCCGTCGCGGTTGGCGTCCCAGCCTTCCATGGGATGGATGCACCAGCGGTTGCCGACTTCGATGCCGGCGATGGTGAAGGGCTGGGCGAGCGGCGAACCCTCGGCGGCGGAGAGGATCGCATCATCGACCGGCAGCGAGAGGCCGAGCTCGGCGAGGCGAGCGCGGAAGGCGTCGACGGTCTTTAGCTGGGCGATTTTGGTGTAGGAAGATTCTTCGCTCATGGTCGGCTTGGTTTTTGAATTTTGATACTCGCGGTCAAAGCGATTTTCTATTGCAAAATTCGGCGGGTCGGGCGAGCGCGTGCTGGTTGGTACTCCGTGCAGTATCACGATTTGCGCGGGATGTGCGAAGTGGCAAGAGGGCGAGTTTTGAGAATGGCATGGGGGTTCGGGATCAGCAATTCGGATGAAGTTTGGTGCAGTCGCGATGTGAGCGGTGCGTTCTATTGAGCGGCGTTGGACGCGCAACGGGGGCGCGAGCTGTCGATATCTATCGCAGCGAGTTCGGTGGTCGTGGATTGTGGTTCAAGCCGCGGAGCCGGCAGGTCCATCGAATGGTGCTGGATAGGAATCGTTGGCGTTTGGTTGCCGTGACCCCTTGCGGATTGTATACATGCGTATAGTAATGCTTAACAGATTTGGTGGCCAAAATATAGAGGCTTTGTGGTGATTTTCGGCCCGTTTTCAGAAATTGGCAGGACGTCATGTAGGTATAGTCCGCAGATGACGCAGATAGCCGCAGATAGAAGGCATGGACGCGATAAATATCAACGACGCTGCGGTTGAGATGATGGCAACATTTTCGCCTACGAGAGTTTGAGAGGTTCATTGGATGGCGTTTTATTTTGATCCGAGTGAGGTGGAATTTGCGCGGGAGCCGTTGGCAGAAGTTCTTCGCGAGATTGCTGAGGGGAAGGCGCTGTTAGTGGATGTGCGCAGCGACGAGGAGTGGGCGGAGGGGCATGTGGAGGGGGCGATTTTTTTGCCAGTGATGTCGCTCGTGGAAGATTGCGATCCGGTGGCGCTCGCCAACGTGTTGCCGGCGGGAAAAGTGCTGTACACGCATTGCCGCGTGGGGATGCGGGCGAAGGCGGCGGCGATGGTGCTGAGGCGGCTCGGGTATGAGGTTCGGCCGCTGGAGCCGGGCTTCGAGGAGTTGGTGGAGGCAGGATTCCGGCCCGCGACATTGGCGCCTTGATGCATGCAGCTCAGCATGAACGGTGCGCTGAGAGTCGGAGCTGGCCGGGCTTTCTGCTGCGCGAATCGGTGGAATTAGCATTGGAAAGCGAACGCTGGCGCGGCGGTCAAGTGTGTGCGCGCCAGGTCGGGCGGAGCATGCGACGATTTGTTGATCGCTCAAGCGTCATGAAAGTCGATTTTTGGGCGGGTCAAGTTGGTCCAGCGGTCGGGGGCCAATTATAATCCTGGCGTTGAACAAGTGAGCATCGAAACGTTGGTTAACTGCGAGCTGGTGTGCATCGAGGCAGTGAATCTATGATGAACTGGCTGATTCGAGTTGTATTGATGACGGCCATTGCGTCGGTGGTTGGAGCAACTGCCCGGGCTGATGCGCTGGCCCGTGCTTTGGGCCATTTTGGTGAAACGGTGGGTGATGGCGAAACGGTAACTGGATCGCACGACGCTGAAACGAGCGACCTCAACTTATTCGACGATTCGGGAGACGAGTTTCAAGCCGTGGCGCAGGTCCATGTCGACCAACTGCGGGCGTACGCCCGCGCGAAATTCACAGAAGCGCCCGAGGGCGGCGAAGGCGCGTATGCGAATGCCCTCGCGACATGGGGCAAGACGTATCATGTTCAGAACCCGGCTGTATTAGCGAATGTTCCCGCGGGCGTGGTCGCGAGTGCCTACTTTGAACCGGTGGCGCATGGCGATTTGTTGGGTGACAGCAGCGCGATGCTCACCGGCTATATGACAGATTTCGCGGGTCTTGAACTATATCAAACGAAAGAGTTTACCGCCCAAGGCCAACTTGCGGAGCAGCATGGCAGTATCCAACTGCGTCCGTTGTTATCGTTTATCGTGGACGGGCTGTACTTCGAAATCACGTTAACAACATCGGCAGGTGCGCATGCGCGTGGCGACGAGAGCATCGCCGATTTCTTCAGCACGGCGTTCTTGCCTCCGATTTACATCGGCGACGCCAACGGGAATCCAATTCCAGAGTTGTCTGGGCTTCAGATCGTCGACGACACTGGAAATTATTATCCGGTCACAGTCGTGCAGAAGACGCCGGGCGATTACAACGGCAATGGCACCGTCGACGCGGCGGATTATGTGGTCTGGCGGCACACCTATGGTCAGACTGGCCTGACGCTCAACGGGGACGGCGATGGCAGTGCGGCCGTTGATGCCGAGGACTACACGCTGTGGCGGCTGACGTTTGGCAACGTGGCTTTGTTCGGGGCGGCGGCTGGTGGCGCTGCCGTGCCAGAGCCAGCTTGTGCAACGGTTGCGATCGTGGCGATGTTGGGGGCTGCAACGTATCGACGCAGTAGAGGACGAATCCATTCGACTAGTGTGGCACTGTCTTCGAGTAGAGGTTCATGACGACGACGCCGGCGATGATGAGGGTCATGCCAAGGGCGGCGGGCGCGTCGGGGACCTGGTTGTAGAGAAGGATGCCGGCGATCGTGACGAGGACGATGCCGAGGCCGGACCAGATAGCATAGGCCGCGCCGACGGGAATCGTGTTGAGGGCGTACGTGAGAAAGTAGAACGAGATGACGTAGCCGGCGACGACGATGAGCGACGGCCAAAGACGCGTGAACTGCTCGGTCTTTTTGAGGGCGCTCGTGGCGATGACTTCGGCGACGATGGCGACGGCGAGGCAGAGATAGCTTTTCATGGTGCGGTCTGGTTGAGAGGGTCGAGTAACGTTTGTGTTTCTTAGAGCGTGGTTTGAGCTTGAGGCAGTTGCCCTCTCCCTGCGGCAGGCGGCAGGATGAAGGCGTCTTGGTTTCTGGCAGTTCATCCTCATCCAAACCTCTCTCAAAGGGAGACGGGAGAATTGTCGAACCGCACGCGCTGGCGTTCGCCGCTAGCGGACGCTGCTGTTCGCTGCAGCGTGTGGATTCTGCTGAGCAACAACGCTCTTCATGGGAGCTCCGGTTGCGCAGATTTACGGTTCGTTCGCTACTAAGAATTGGCTCGTGCTTTTAGAGCGTAATGTGGCGGTAAATGCTAGCGCGATCAGTGACCGAAAAATCGGCGACGGCGAGGGTGGAGATAACCATTTCCAGCTATAATAATGCCCGACGATTTGAAATGAGGAAAGTTGCGGGAATTGCCGGATGTCGCACGGCGACGGCGTTCAAGCTGAGCGAGTGACGGTCGCCGAGGTGCGAGAGCGGCTGAGGCGGGTCCGCGCCCGCATGGCCGTGGCGCAGTTTGAATATGACCGCGCCCGCCAGAAGCATCGTGAACGCGAACTTCACTTCGAGAAGCTGCATGTGCCATACGAGATATGGCGCGACGTGGCGGCCCAATACTGGGAGGTACTCGCGGAGTATTCGAAACTAATCGAGGCGAGTCACGAAAGGCTGAAGCAGCAGCGGATCTTTGGCGACGTCGAATGGGACAACGGCGCCAGCCGTGTTGTGCCAGCGGCGTCGGTGCCGATGCGGCGGGCGCTTGTTTCAACCTTGGGCGGCGGGGGCGACACACATGAGCTGCGTGTGCGTGGAACGCAGGACGGCGACTCGTTTCGGCGTGAGCGAAGATAGCCGGCCGCTGCCGTCGCATTCTGGGCAGGGCACGTCGGTCGTGGTGGTTTGCACGCGGTCGCCGCCGCAGACGTAGCAGGGGGCGCCGAGGATCTGACCGGTGCCTTCACAGGCGGCGCAGTCGATCGTGAGTTGGCCGGTGCGCAGGCCGGTGCCGGCGCAACAGTGGCAGGTGTTCATCGTTTTGGGCCCAACGAAAAACGAGAAGAGAGAGTGATCCGCCAATAGAATCAATTTACCCGTGCGAAAAGGAAATTCAATGCGAGTTTTTGGCGGCGGCAGGCAACCGGTACGAATTTGAAAGTTCGCCAGAAAATTCGGGATACGACTGCGATTGCTGGGGGCGATGTTCGGGTTTGTCGATGGCTTTGCAGTATTGCTCGGTGCGGGGTATCGGCCACAGGTGCGCGCGGCGGTGCTACGAACACGAGCAGGCATGGCGATTGATTGGCTGGCAGATTCTGCACGTCTGCCGTCTCTTCGATCGGTCGCTACGGTTCGGTGCTGGCAGCGGTCGCATTGGCGGGCGGATCGTCGCGGAGCATTAGCTTCACGCCGATGTAGCCAAGGGCGAGCGGCAGCACAACCGTGCTGCAGAAATAGCCAGCGAGGAACGCCGAGGAGCCCTGCGGCAGCGTGCGCAGAGACGGCACACACAGGGCGACTGCCAGCACGACCAACAGGAAGCCTACGGTCTTTCGAGCGAGTGTGCGCAGAGTAGCGAACATGTTCGTCCCCCTGGCGGAAATTAGTGCCATTACAAATATAGGTCAGTTTTGGGGGCGGATTGTGCGGCGTGTGCCGGTTGTCGCAGCCGGCTACGAAGTGGCGGCCACGCGGTGAGGTACGCACTGTGCCCGCCGACTCTGGCGAGTGTGAGGCACGCGTGTCGAACGCCGGCTATATGCTGGCTCGCACATGCGGCAGGTTCTCGTCGACCGGGTTGCGGCCGATGATGTCGGCAAGTTCTGCGCGGTGGTCGTCGAGTTGACTTCGCCAAGCGGTCGCCAGGCTCCGCAGCTCTCGTTGCAATGCCTTGAGCTCGTGCATGGCCGAGTGACACTGATCCACACTCTGGCGATATTCGATGACAGCCCGCCGATAGTTTTCCAGACAAGTAGGATAAGAATGGCCTGTCGCCATGGCTGACCCCTTTCAAGGAAGGTGTTGTCAGCCCCTTGGCTTCGGCAACAGGTTCGGTGTTGGAAGATGATGAATAGTACTGCAGTAGTAGAGATCTGTCTGTAGAGGAGCACGCTACGCAAGTGCTTTGCAGCCCAGCTCGCCCTGAATCGCCAAAGTCCCGAGGCGCGAGCCCATGGGGATTGTCGCGTCTGCGGTATTCTGTGTTACGAATCGCAAGTTACGGCCGGTGCGTAGCGGTGCACCCGCGATCGCTCTAATACAAGAGTGGACATTCGGCGGTAAAATGCGGCCAATGTCCGGCCCCTCCTCTCCTTCTGGCTTTACGATCGGCGACCGCGTGCAAACGGCAGCCGGGCTGCGCGGCACGATTGTGAACATTGTGCAAGGCACGGCGCTCGTGTCACCGTTCGGCGGTTCGCACGATACGCTCATCAACTTCAAGCTCAGCGAGCTGACCAAGAGTGGACCGCCGGGTGAGCCGCCGGCGGAGCGGGGCTTGAGCAGAGGATAGCGTGATTCCGCAATTTCGTGCTGGTTTAGTTTGCGATGGTGGCTCTCGGCCAAGAACGCCCGAACTTAGGACCGCCGTGCCTTCGCTAATTGGCCACATACTTGGCGACCTGCCACCGGCTTTTGGGTCGTGTGTATTATGTGTTGGTGACTGTCCGCTCTTTCCGCAGCAGCAAATAGGCCCCGTACCCAAGCAAGGCCGTTGCGAGACCGAACCACATGACGACTTGAAACCAAAACGCGAATGGCTCCGCCTCGCGGGTATGGATTTTACCGTGTACAGAGAATTGTCCTTGTCGAAGGACGTAACAGCCAGCTGCGCATAGTGCAGCGCTCCATAATGCACAAACTGTAAAGCTTGCTAGTCGTTTCATCGAATTAGGCCGTGACTGTTTCAATCATCTTCCGCACCGACCAGACTTCGGTGCTGAGACCGTGCGACATCGTTGGCGTGAGTCGCTTCAATGCCGAGTGCTTACGGCAGTAGTTGTAGTGCATGAATAAGGTGGCGGGGGCCGCCCTGTGATTATCCCGTCGTTTGCTGAAGCAGTACGTGAGGCGGTTCATCCGCTCAAGTGGGCGCTGATGGGGTAGTTGATTGGCCGGGAGTATGCTTTGATCACGACGCCATGGTCCAGCAGTGGTGGAGGCTTGGCTAGATGATCGAGTCGGTAGGATTGCCAGTCGTCGCTGCCGAGCGGAAATTACCGTTAGGGTTACATGTGAAATTCAGCGCGCGACTTCTAGGCAGTAACGCTTAGCCGACGACAGGCGATCATACTGCCGGCGACAGCGCCAAAGATCGCGCCGCCAATAACGCCGCCAATCGCGTAGTCGACTATTACTTGCTGGCGGGTTCGATAGACGAACCCCTCACCCTCATAGTCTTTGGGAATCGACGCTTTCGGCGCATCGACACCAGACCACGCGCCGTACGCTCCAAAGACGCACGAGCACATTGCAACTGCGATAAGGAAGTCGCGGCAGGCCGGCTTTAGGAACTCTAACAAAACCCTTTCAATTTATTCCAGCAGATTAGCAGGCATCCGATTATCAGGAAGGCGGTGTGGATGTCGGCTCGTTTTTCGTAGCGTACGCGGAGTCGGCGGAATTTGAACAACCAACTGAAAGTCCACTCGACGACACAACGATGAACGCCCAGCCCACTACCATGTTCTGTGCCCCGTTTAGCGATGAACGGCTTGATGCCGCGCTGGCGCAGTGGTGCTCGGATTTTTTCTTCGGCGTCATAGGCGCGGTCGGCGAACGCCGCGTCGGGCCGCTTGCGGCGGCCACCGCCCGGACGTTTGATAGGCGGAATCGCGTCGATCAACGGGATCGCGGCTTGCGAATCGTGGACATTGGCAGCGGTGTGCGTGATGGCCAGGGGCGTCCCTTGGCCATCGCAGGCAATATGCCGCTTCGAGCCATTTTTGCCGCGATCCGTGGGATTGGGGCCGGTGTGCGCCCCCCAAAAAGCGCTCGCACCGAGCAGCTGTCGATCGCCACCTTCGACCAGTCGATGTTGTCGACTAAGCCAAGCTCGTCGAGTAGTACGCGCCAAATCCTTTCCCATATACCGGCTGTGTGCCAGTCGCGCAAGCGACGCCAACACGTCATCCCCGAACCGCATCCCAGCTCCTGGGGCAGATACTCCCAAGGACAACCAGTACGCAGCACGAACAAGATGCCTGTCAGCGTCTGTCGGTCGGAGATGCGCGGCCGCCCTCCCTTGGGTTTGGCGCGGTCTGGCGGCAGCAATGATGCGATTCGTTCCCACAATTCGTCTGCCAGCAGTGGTTTAGCCATTTGTGCTCCTCCATGAATACTGAAAAGCTAACTCCTACTGACTGCTTGCTCCTATAGAGGTTTTGTTAGAGTCCCTTAGTCTTTTGGACATATCAACGTGCTCCAGTAATCATTTCAATCATTTTTCGGATGCTCCGCCGTCGGTCGCCAGTCCATGCGCCATCGCGGTTGTGTGGCCCTTCAAATTGGTGCTTACAGCAGGTGGTGGGTTTTTCAGTGTGCATGTAAGAATTGGTGTGCGCGACTTTTAGGCATTGTCGTTTATCAGATCGTCATCTTCATCTACCGGCGGCGGTGGTTGCGGCGTCTGCAAGTGCGGGATGAACGATAGGCCAGTACCGGTCATTGCAATCCAGAATCCAATCCATCCCACTTTGTGGGTGACGATATCAACCCAACTGAGTGCGATGATCGAAGCGCCTGCAATCCACAAGCACCATGAGAGTTTATAAAGTCTCATTAATTCACTAGCCCATTAATCAGCGACTATTTCAAGCATCTTGCGAACTCACGAGAAGTTGGTTGCCGAGATGTGCGCCACCGCCGGAGTGTGGACATTCAAGGTCGAGTGCTCACGGCCGTTATTGTAATGCATGAACCTTTGGGGGCGGCCCCACGGATGACATTTCTTGCGGGCGTACCAAGCCGACCGGATAATGCGAAAGCCGTAACACGAGCCGGAAAGATCCTCTAGCGACCTGGGCATCAAGGGAAGAAGATGCGGCAAGCTTGAGTGCTGGCTGGAATGCAATTCGACAGAGTGCTGGGGCTGCCAACTGTACGATCGGTGGTTACGGCACCATAGTAGTCCTATTCCCACAGACCACCGCCCATGAATTACGACCACGGCGATAAGCTACGAAACGCCACTCAGGGGACGATCATTTTTTGCCTCGGCATCGGTGTCGCTGCGGCCGCTGACGGTTGGCGTGATGGGAACCGGACGCTCCTAGCAATCGGGGGCGGCCTAATCGCGGCTGGCTGCTACTTCTCATTGCGTTGGTATTTGGCCTGGAAGACAGATTCCCAGAAGTAGCGCCGTCCCGACCACCCCTTCAGCACCCCCTGCCTACTCTGCGCGCCGCACACTTAATCCAGCGCTACCTTAATTGACCACGACCCGCTATTGGGTGGTGGTCAAGTAAGTGTGCAAGGCAAATTTAGTGTGTGCGACTTTTAGGCAGTGACCATTTCCAGCATCTTGCGAACGCTCCACACTTCGGTTGCCAATCCGTGCGCCATCGCGGGCGTGTGGCCCTTCAAAGCCTCGTGCTTGCGGCAGTAGTTGTAGTGCATGAAGAACATGCCGAGCGCTGCGCGGTGGTTATCCCATTTCTTGGAGAAGCAGTAGGTCAAACGATTCAGCCGCTTAATAAAGAGCCGAATTGACCCGTTGTGCCGTTCTACGTGGCTCGTGCATATCTTGTCTTGCTGGTACACGTCGCCATGCATCGGGGTGCGGTGCGCTTCTATTATACGCGCCGGTGAGTAGGCGCTAATTGGGTAGTTGATCGGACGCCCGTAAACCTTCGTCATTACCCCGTGGTCGACGCGGTGACCGAGGTTGCGCTTGATGGTCGAGGGATAGGATTTCCAGCCGTCGCTACTCAGGTGGAAGTGGCCCGTGGTGGCCCGCTCTAGCTTGCTGATAAAGGCATCGGTGTGCTGTTCATTGCGCCGGCCCATGTGCCAGCACACGATTAGCTTCGTCGTCCGCTCAATCCCCGTAAAGCAGTACACGTCGCCACAGCCGCCGACATAGTTTTTCTTTTCAGCCGTGGCAGCCTTACAGAAAACGTAGGACCAGATTTCATCCACCTGGACGTTATCGACGAACACGCCCCGGATGTGCTCTTGCATGTACGATTCGCATTGCTGGCCGAAGTAGACCAGCAGCTCCAGGATCGTCGGCTTGCTGATTCCACTGATTCGGGCCGTGGCGCTCACGCTCGTACCTTCGCACAGCAGCTCGATCACTTGCGCGGCTTTGTCGAGGCGAATCCGCATCCCGCCGAGAGTCGCGGTCGATTCCGTCCAGGATTTCCCACAATCCTTGCAGCGGTACCGGGTAGCGCCGCTCTTGGTGGTTCCGTTGGTGCGTTTATTCTTGTGCTCGCAAGTGGCCAGTATCACAGCGATTTCCCCGGTTTGGGGCTTTCGCTTACAATCGAAGTGCTTAGGGACGATTGGCGAAAGCCGGTTGTTTCTGCCCCGATGCGGCCCGCCAAGGCTGCATTGGGGTTTATTCATCTGTCATTAGTGTAGTAATAATAATCCTACATCGCAATAGGCTGGCTTGACTAATTAGGAAAATATTTACTACACTAATGGCATGGTAAAAAAACAGTCAAAACGCGGCCCCGGCCGACCGCCTAAACCGGCCGGATTGGTGAGAAACGCCGATCTACGGATTCCCGTCACAGCCGACGAGAAGGCCCGCATTGCGGAAGCAATCGCGGGCGAGGAATTAGCCGGCTGGGCGCGGGGGGTGCTGTTAGACGCTGCCGAGAAGCTTCTAAGGAAGCGTGGCACGTAGCGGAGAGTTTGGGAGTCGAACCCTGCGGCAAAAACCGCACCAATCAGGCTTATAAGGCCGCTACGCCCCCAGGGCGCGGCAACTCTCCGGAGATAGAGAGTGCTGTTGCTGGTAAATATCAGGGTTCATGCGAGCTAAGAACATAGAATCCGGACAAGGTTCGCTACGCCGCAGCAGATTTAAGAAATTGGATGATAATTTGTCGCTCATTAATCCGAGGGAATCGCTTATCCACAACCTCATTTAGCTGTTTGGTATACCGCACTGGAAGTTGTTCTTCGTGGTCGTAAACTGCCACTGCCCTAAAATCTGCCCCTGCAATCCGGTAGTGTTGGCAAGTAATTGTCGCCCGCATGCACGACGCTTGATTCGATACTCCAAACAGAAAAAGCTGTTTGGTTCGCGCAGGAACGCGAATATCAACCGGATAGATGCGCTCCGGGTCAAAAACGTTATCATGCCAGTCGTGGTCAAGCTGGATGTTCGGAATAGCTTTCTTCACAAGCCGCTCGAATTTGAGCGGGAAGTGCTCTCGCTCCGCTTTCGTCGGTACTTTCGGCGTTTTGGCAAGCCAAGTTGCCTCAAGGCACGTTTGTGTTAGCGTGAATAGTGAATCTACCAGCCTGTCGTCGGTTGACGTGATGCTGAGAACGCCGTTGCCATCGACAACCCCATAGAAGTCGATCAGGGCTTGTAGGCGTTCGCCGTTCGCCGCCTTGTTGGCGTCGAAGCCCAGCTCACCGGCACGCTTCAAAACGTCGCCATCGTCGGAGAGAACCCATTCTTGTTTCCGGTTTTGTGAAACAAATACACTGAACTGGTCTCCATCGTCATAAATAAATGGCATGTAGACGACTAGCTGGCCGTTTTCAGCGTTCTCCACTTGGATGTCGGCGGCAATCCGCTCGCGAATCTGATTTGCTAGATCAATGGCAATCATGGGTCTTTGTCCGGGAATAGCGGAAACCGATCCTTGTACTTGTGTGACTTGAAGAAAAACCCGTATGAATAGCAAACATGCTCAATTGCGGACCTGAAGCACTTGTACCGACCAGTTTCTTCCGCGTAGCTCAGAGCCTTTCGTGGCGGTGCGTTTCGCTGGTAACGCTCCGTTAAATGATGAACGTGACAAACGCCTCCCTTGATGACCGTACGTTCCAGCGTATTTCTGTGAGGGGCATGCGGTGAGTTGCACCGAATCAACGTTACCGGCTTCCTCCGTCCTGAGGGGTGGTAGCGTATGTGGATCGAATACTTCGTGCCGGGGCCAAGCGAAGCGAGAATGCTGTACTGCTTGCCTGACTCCCCCTTGCACTTCACAACCGCGCGAAGGGATCGGCTTACCAGTTTCTTTGGGTCCGATAGCTTCTGTAGCGCGTTCTTCGGCAGGCGTTTGGGGTCCGAGAGAAGCGTCTGTATCTCGGCATCGGTGAGCATTTTCAATGCCCCGGCTTTGATGGGCGATGCGAGCGCAGCGCACCGTATCGGCTCGCTTCCCCCATGCTAGCCACGGGAACACCACAAGTGATTGTCGTAGCGACAGAATCCCGAGAATCGGCGTCTTAAATGGGACAAGTGGGCTAATCTCGGCGGCAATTACTGCCGACGGCGATTTTCGCCCTGACATAACGCATGCCAAAATACGTAACTCGCACACCATTTCAGCACCCCCTGCGTACTCCGCGCGCCGCACACTTAATTGACCACTACCCGCTATTGGTATGGCAAGTGCATATAAGTGGTCGTCGCCTGAACGGGGCCTTTTGGGAACTGAGTAGTGACCATGCGAGAGGCATGGCACCCGACTCGGGGCCGGAACAGACAAGAGGGGCCGGTAGGGCGAAGAGGCACAACAGCACGTGGACGTAATCGCCTGTTAGAACAGAAGTTAGCGAGATCTGCCCACCTCCCACAGAGACTCGTTAGCTAGGTGATTCCACACGCGTTAAGGGCGAATCCGGGACATGGGTCCCGGGTTCGCCCATCTTTTTTGGTGTGTTGCAAAATTGAACAGTGTTGCGGAATGATACAGCATTTTCGGCTCATTTTGGGCTGCCGATGGGTGTGAGCACGGTCGGCCGAAAAAATTTTGCAAAATCCTTCGAGGGAGGAGCACCGCTAATTCGCACTAATGGTCGCTGATGGGATTCGCTGGACGTATTCGTGGCAGCGGGTCGTGCTTTTAGTCTGCAGATGACGCAGATGGGCGTAGATCGGTGCGGCGGAAATTGACAGTGGTTTGACGGGCGCTCTTGTATGCGATTGAGGCTTCGCCGAGTCGTCGCGCGCGGGGTATGGTTGTTCTTATTCTACGGGAATCTGCGTCATCGGCGGACGTCGTCGTTTCATTGGCTGCTATTTCCCCGGGGCGACTCGCCCCGGGCTAAATGAGTGTTTCATTGTTGGTTGCGGATTAAAAACTTGGTGGTGCGGCGAACTCTGGTTGGGTGGTGGGGTTAGAATACGGTGGGGTGGTAGCGACGAGGTCTTTTCTGTTGGAGATCGCGATGGTCGTGCGGTGGTGGCGTGACTATTGTGCGCGGGGTTCCTGGCCGCTGAAGCGACCAGCCCGTCGAGTTGGTGGAGTATTAATTGTGTTGGTGTTTTGCGCCGTTGACGCGTTGTTATTTGCGACGCGGGCGCTGGCGGTGGACTCGGGGGCGGTGACTAAACCGCAAACGGCTGGCGAGGGGACGCGCGGGGCAGCGGTGGTCGATGGCGCGGAGGCATCGACGGAGAAGTTGAAACCGTCGGGCGTTGTCGCGAAGAAGGCGAGCGACTTTGGAGTAGCGGAGGTCGCGCTCATCAACGACGCGATTCGCAAGGGCTGGGCCGATCATGGGCTTGCGCCTTCGAAGCCGGCGACAGATGGCGAGTGGTGTCGGCGGGTGTATCTCGATCTGATTGGCCGCGTGCCCACGGTGAAGGAGTTGAGCGCGTATCTGGCCGAGAAGAAGCGCGACAAGCGGGTGGCGCTCGTCGACCGGCTGTTGGGCGAGGAGTACAACGACGAGTATGTGCGGAACTGGACGACGGTGTGGACGAACGTGCTCATCGGGCGGACGGGCGGCACCGACCGGCGGTCGCTCTCCGATCGCGAGGGGATGCACAAGTATCTCGGCGACACGCTCAAGTACAACAAGCCATACGATGAGATGGCGCGGGAGCTGATCACGGCGGTGGGGAGTTGCCGGCCGGGCGACGCGGATTTCAATGGGGCGGCGAATTTCCTCGTCGATAAGATGGCCGACAACGGCGTGCAGGCGACGGCGAAGACGGCGCAGATTTTTCTCGGCATGGCCGTGCAGTGCACGCAGTGTCACAACCATCCGTTCAATGAGTTTAAGCAGAACCAGTTCTGGGAGATGAACGCGTTCTTTCGGCAGCTGGAGGTGGAGCGGCTGGAGCGGGGCGAGGATCGGCAGCGGTTTGTGGGGAAGCTGGTGAACCGCGATTTTCGCGGCGAGGGCGGAAACCCGCAGAAGGCCGAGATCTATTACGAGTTGCGGAACGGCAAGCTGAAAGTGGCGTACCCGGTGTTTGTGGACGGGACGTCGCTCGCATCGCTGTACGCGGCGAAGGGCGAGGACTTTGGCGACCATGGGGCGGTGGCCGATGTGAATCGCCGCGAGGAGTTGGCGAAGCTGATGCTGGCGTCGCGCGAGTTCGAGCGGGCGATGGTGAACCGCATGTGGTCGCACTTCCTGGGCTATGGGTTCACGAAGCCGCTGGATGACATCGGGCCGCATAATCCGCCGTCGAATCCGGAGCTGCTCGAGGCGCTCGGCAGCAAGTTTCGCGAGGCGGGCTTCGATCTCAAGAAGCTGATGCGGTGGATTGTGCTCTCAGAGGCGTACGGGTTGAGTAGTCAGATCATCGCGCGGAACGAGGAAGATGACCCGGCGCTGGGGGCGAAGCCGATGTTCAGCCGGTTTTATTTGCGGCAGATGGAGGCGGAGCAGTTGTACGAGTCACTGCTGGTGGCGACGGCGGCGGACAACACGTATGCGAGCGAGCGGGCTGCGGAGATGAAGGACAAGTGGCTCAAACAGTTCGCGACGGCCTTCGGCACCGATGAAAACGACGAAGCGACGACGTTCAACGGCTCGATTCCACAGGCTCTCGCGCTAATGAACGGCGAGCTCATGCGGCGGGCGACGGGCAACGAACCGGGCAGTATGCTCGCGCGAGTGGCGGGCGACACGAAGATGGATAACGCGGCGAAGATTCGTTACCTGTATTTGGCCGGGCTCGCGCGCGTGCCGACGCGGCAGGAATTGGCAATCAGCAACGAGTTGCTCGTGGCGCGAAAGGGGAACGTCGGGGCGGCGCTGCAGGATATTTGGTGGGCGGTGCTGAATACGAATGAATTTATTTTGAATCACTGATTGGTCCGTTGTCCTTTGTCCGTGGTCCGTTGCAAACTGATCGTAGGGTGTGATGCAACGGACGACTGACAACGGACTACGGACAATGACACTGGAGCATGGCGATGGGTTGTTGTGATGTTCCATCCGGCATGAGTCGGCGGCATTTTATGCGGCATATGGCGGGGGCTTCGGCGCTGGTGGGGCCGGCGATGGCGCTGACGGGGACGCTGCGGGCGAATGCCAAGGCGCTCGCGAAGGACCACAAGTCGGCGATCTTGCTGTGGCTCGGTGGCGGGCCGCCGTCGATCGATATGTGGGATATGAAGCCGGGGGCGGCGACGGCGGGCGAATACAAGCCGATTTCGACGACGGGCGACTTTCAGATTTGCGAGCTGTTGCCGCAGCTAGCGCAGCAGGGGAAGCATCTGAGTGTCGTGCGGTCGATGAGCACGCGCGAGGCCGATCATGAGCGCGGGCGGTATTACATGCATACGGGCTATGTGCCGAACCCGAGCGTGGAGCATCCGAGTTATGGGGCGGTCGTCGCGCGCGAGATGGAATCGGCCAAGCATTTGACGGAGCTGGAGATTCCGCCGTTTGTGTCGGTGGGCGGGGCGAGCGAAGGGCCGGGGTTTTTGGGCATGGCGTATGCGCCATTTCAGGTGGATGCGAACGGTCGGATCAAAGATGTCGAAATGAGCGTGCAGGCGCAGCGGATGGCCGACCGCATGCGGCTGCTCGGCGCGCTGGAGACGCGGTTCATCGACGAGCGGCGTGGCTCGGCGTCCGAGGAACACGCGAAGGTGCTCAAGAAGACGCACGACTTGCTCACGAGCCAGCAGATGAAGGCGTTTCAAGTGAACAGCGAGCCGAAGGAGATGGTGGAGAAGTACGGCGACAACAATTTTGGCCGGGGCTGCCTGATGGCGCGGCGGCTGGTGGAAGTGGGCGTGCCGTTTGTCGAGGTGAACTCGGGCGGCTGGGATTTGCACCAGGGATGCTTTACGTCGCTGAAGAACAAGCTGCCGGAGTTGGACAAGGCGTTTGCGGCGCTCATCGACGATTTGAAGCAGCGTGGGCTGTTGGAGAGCACGGTGGTGCTGTGCATGGGCGAGTTCGGGCGGACGCCGCGGATCAACGGCAATTCGGGCCGCGATCACTTTGCCCGGGCCTGGAGCGTGGTGCTGGGCGGGGCCGGCATTCAGGGCGGTCGGGCGATCGGGAAGACGAATGCCGACGGCACGGGCGTGGAGAGCGATCCGTTTTCTTCGGAGGATCTGATGGCGACGGTGTGCCATGCCCTGGGCATTTCGCTGCAGACGACGTACACTGCCAAGAACGGCCGGCCGATGAAGATTGCCGGCGGCGGGCATGTCATTCAGGATTTGTTTGCGTAGTGAGAGCGACGAACATGAGCGATCCACTGGAACCGGTACTTCTGACTTCGGCGCCGCATGAGTGGGGCGCGGGCGTGATCGTATCTGCGCTTGAAGATGAAGGCATCAAAGCGACGATGGCCGGAGAGAACACGGCCGACTTCCGCGTGGCGACGCCTGGCTGGGTCGAAGTCTACGTGGCCGAAAAGGACCGGCAGCGCGCGATGGAGATCTTGGAGAAGGTGCAGGCGGAGAATGCCGACATCGACTGGTCACAGGTGGATGTGGGGACGCCGGAGGAAGAGGGTGGGGCGGAGTCGGACGACGAGTAGCGAATTCAAGCATGGTCAAGGGGTGGCTGGGGTCGAGCGCAGCGAGCCCCCAGCGCGCTGCCATTAATCGATCCAATCCGCCGGAATCGGATCAGGCTTCAATGAATTGGGCTGGGCACCTGCATACCAGCCCGCGCTCGACCACTTCCAGTCTGCCGCACGCTCGGCGAGCCCTTTGCGTAACGGGTTCAAGTGGATGTAGTCGATCTCTTGAACGAGTGCCGCGGTAGTCTCGATGTTGCGATCGTAGCCGCCGCCGGTTTGCCAGAAGAGGCGCTCGGTTTTCGCACCGCGCCGGCGCGTGATGCGCGGAAGCCATCCGGGGCAAATGCTTCTAAGTGGCGGATTGCTATCTCTCCGACCGGGTGTTTGATGGCGTGGCGGATGCGCGCAATGTCGTAGGCTTCGCGTTTTGGATGGATAATCAAGTGCGCGTGCTCTGGCATGAACACGTAGGCCCAGAGGTCGAACTCGTGTTTATTCTGCGCGGCAGCGATGGCGCCGGCGAGCCATTGGCAGGTGCGTTCGGCTCGGAGGAATTTGAATCCGTGGAAGCACGAGAAGGTGAGGACGTGCGCGTGGCCTGTGATGTTGAAGTTGCGGCGGCGTGGGCGAGTGGCGCGGGGCATGGGAGCAGTATAGCGAGGTGGCGAGGTCCGAGCGCTGCGTTGTGCTTCGGACGTTGATTGGAATGGAGCGGTCTGGGGGCTCGCCTGCGGCTCGACCCCAGCCACCCTTATTCAAGACCAGTCACGCTTGTTCCAGCAGTTGGCTGCGCTGATTTTTTGGCAAGATTTGCCCGCCGCGGACGAATTGCTCTTAAATTCGGCGGCTTTTTTCGTCCGGCGGGCAGAATGCCGGCCCTACGGTCAGCTGCTTCGCGGGGCTGGAGCGCAGGGGTTACAATAGACGGCATGGGGTGACACTCGATACATCGTGAAACGCGCGGGGGCGAGCGTATGTTTCTCAATGCTTTGAATGGGCTGTATCTCGTCGCCGCCGTGGTGGGCGGGACGATTCTCGTGTGCCAGTTTGTGCTCGCGCTGATTGGGCTCGGGCATGATGGCGGCGGCGATTTCTCGCACGATGCGGGCGGCGGCCTGCATGGCGATTCGCACTTGGGCGGCAGCGGGCAGTTCGATCATGGCAGCGATCTCCAAGGCGATGCACACGCCGATGCTGGAACGCACTCCGATAGTTCGCACTTGTTCGCGGTCATTTCGTTCCGCACGGTGGTGGCGGCTTCGGCCTTCTTTGGCGTGACGGGATTATCGACGCTCAACGGCGGCGTGCCGGCGACAACTTCATTCGTGCTGGCGGCGATCGCGGGTGCGGTCGCGATGTACGGGATGTACGGGTTATTGCGATTGATCGCGAGCCTGGGTTCGGCCGGTAACGAGCGGATCGGCAATGCGATGGGCGTGGAGGCGACCGTGTATGTGCCGATCCCCGCGGGCGGCAGTGGGCGAGGCAAGGTGCAGCTTTCGATGCAGGAACGCATCGTAGAATATCAAGCGGTGACGGATGAAGCGGAGCCGCTGAAAACTGGGGAAAAAGTCGAGGTCGTCGGCATCAAGAATAGTGATACGGTGGCCGTGCGGCGACCGGCGACCGTGGCGGAAATGGAAGCCGAAGCAGCGCCAGCGGCGTGTTAGATTGCAGCTAAATTCGCTAGAGTTCAGAGAACGCGCAAGGCAATCGGAAGATAGTCCGCAGATGACGCAGATGAACGCAGATAGATTTAACGGTGAGTCCAACGGACTGGAGCGGTGGCTGGCAAGATAGTGCATTGAGTGTATTCATCTGCGCTAGTCTGCGTCATCTGCGGACTCAAATAAGAGACACCAATCGTCGATGCGAATCGACGGACAATTGATATCCCAACATGTCGATAACGCAGCTGAATTCTTGCGAATCCAGCTACTGGGATTTTGACGCAAAGACGATCGGAAATCAGTCCGCAGATGACGCAGATGAACGCAGATAGATTGCTCATAACTCAAATGGACTAGAGCTGAGCTTATGTGACAATGCGATGGTGTGCCTTCATCTGCGCTAATCTGCGTCATCTGCGGACTAGAAACAAATCAAGTTGGATGGTTGCATTCTCACCTTAGAATTCAGGACGCCAGCTGCTTTCGAATCCAGCTATGAAAATTGAAATCTAAACTGCGTCGAAAGACGCGTCTGCCGTCGCGGTAGCAGCGGCGGCTCTTTGGAGATGTGAAGATGTCTCAAATGATCTTGGCGGCGAACAACTTTGCTCTCACGCCCTTGGAAGTCGGCGGCGGTGTACTCGCGATTTTCGTCGCGATGGCGTTTTTCACGCTGCTCATTGTGTTGAAGTCGAACTACAAGCGCTGCTCCAGTAACCAGATCTTGGTGATTTTCGGCCGCACCAGCAAGGGACAGGCGGCGAAGACGATACATGGTGGGGCGGCGTTCGTGTGGCCGCTGATTCAGGATTACAGCTATCTCAGCTTGGAGCCGATTCAAATTGAGATTCCGCTGCGTGGCGCGCTCTCGATGGAGAACATCCGCGTGAACGTGCCGAGCGTATTCACGGTGGCGATCGGCACGCAACCGGATGTGATGACGAATGCGGCCATTCGTTTGCTGCAATTGACGACAGATGAAATTCGCAAGCAAGCCGAAGAAATTATTTTCGGCCAGCTGCGGCAGGTAATCGCCTCGATGCGGATCGAGGACATCAACCGCGACCGCGACACGTTCCTGCAGCACATTCAGAATTCGGTCGAGCCCGAGCTCAAAAAGATCGGCCTTGTTCTGATCAACGTCAATATCACAGATATTCAGGACGAGAGCGGGTACATTGACGCGATCGGCCAGAAGGCGGCGTCGCAAGCGATTCAGCAGGCGCGTGCGGACGTGGCCGACGAAGTGAAGCAGGGTGAGATTCGGGTGGCTGGGGCTGAGCGCGATAAGGTCGTGCAGGTCGCCAATGCCACGAAGGAGCGAGAAATTGGCACGCGCGCGGCGAGCCGCGAACAGGCGGTGCGGGTCGCGGAACTCGAAAGAGAGCAGACGGTCGGCGAGCAAACGGCCGCGTTTCAGCGTGACGTGTCCGTTAAGCAGGCTGAGCAGGCGAAACGTGTGGCGGTGGCCGAGGCGAATGCGAAGGCGGTCGATGGCGAAAACATTGCCGATGCGAAAATCGCGCAGTCGCAAGCGACCTTGCTGGAGCAGAAGGCCGAGGCGTATGAGCGCGGTGAAGGCCGCAAGCGCGAGGCCGAGGCAGCGGTGATCGAAGTGCAAAACCGAGCGATGGCGAAGGCGGCGCTGGCCGAGGCCGAGCGCGTGGAGGCCGAGCAACGGGCGAAGCTCGAAGCGCCCGCCAAGGCCCAGAAGGCACGGGTCGTGGTCGAAGCCGAAGCGGCGGCGGAGCGATTGAAGCTCGAAGCACAAGGCGAAGCGGCGGCGATTTATGCCAAGCTCGAAGCCGAGGCCCGCGGTCATTACGAAATTCTGGCGAAGAAGGGCGAGGGTTTGAAGCAGATCGTCGAAGCGTGCGGCGGGGCGCAGCAGGCGTTTCAGCTGATGATGCTCGAGCATCTCGATAAGCTCGCCGAGACGAGCGCGAAGGCGATCAGCAATATCAAGTTCGACAAGGTGATCGTGTGGGAGAACGGCGGTGCGAACGGCCGCTCGAACACGGCCGATTTTCTCCACAAGATGGCCGGCTCGCTGCCGCCGATGCTGCAGGTGATGAAGGATATCGGCGGTGTGGAGATTCCGGCGAGCTTGGCGAAGCTGGCGGGGGAGGATGGTGCGGCCACAGCGGCCGCCACGAATGGGCACGCCAATGGTGCCGAGCGCGCGGAAGGTGACGCGAAGGAAGTGTCAAAGTCGCGGGTGTAGCGCAGCGATTGCGTGATTTTCAATGGCTGGCGGGTGGCTGGGGTCGAGCGGAGCGAGGCCCCAGTGCGCTGCCGGCGGATTTTGGTTTACTCTACGGCACGTCTTCAAAGACGACACTAATATCTGCGCCTGTAGTAGATCTCTGGGGGCTCGCCTTTGGCTCGACCCCAGGCACCCAGCGCCAGTGCGCTGCCGGTGTACGATGCAGTCGCTTCGCTTGGATGTCCGAAGGGCGATTCCGTGCTTTCTGCGCCCATGGCAGTTCTCTGGGGGCTCGCCTGCGGCTCGACCCCAGCCACCCAGCGCGCTACTTGGTGTCGTGCTGGCGGCACCAGGCGAGCATGTCGTCGATCGACATTTTGGATTTGTCAATGCGTTCGGTGGACTTCGCGGCGGCCGCTTGCGCCTTTGCTGCTGGCGGAGGTGTGGGAGCGGCTTCTTTGAGTGCCTGCGGCGTTTCGGGGGCGGGCGAATGCTCGAGCTCGGCTTGTTCGGCGGCAGCGGGCGGGGCGGCTTTTGCTGGCGGGGCAGCCGGTGTAGCGCCAGGCTTGCCGCCGGCGCGGGCGGCGGCAAGCATTTCGGCGACGCTCATTTTGGAGCGGTCGGGTTTTGCGATGAGGGGCCCGTTCGCCGCGGCGACCTCGCCGGGTGTGGGCTTTGCAGCGGCGGGTTTGGCGGGGGTAGCGCCGGCTTTGGCGGCGCCGCCAGATTTGGCGGCGGCGAGCATTTCGGCGACGGAGAGTTTTCCGGTTTTCGCGGGGGCAGCGGGCTTGGGTTTCCCGGCCGCTGAAGCGGCCTCGCCACGCGCGGGCTCGCCAGCGGGGGCTTTGGCGGCGGCTTTTTTGGCTTCGGCTTTCGGGGCTTTGGGTGGGGGTTGGTCGACGACCTTCAGGAATTCGGGGTCGATATCGTACCAGCCGACGTTGAGGTGGTAGTCTGCGAACTCCACGAGCGCCCGGCCACTCATGTTCACTGTCTTTACGCGGCCGACGACGTCGCGGAAGCGGGCCAGCTCGGGGCGGTTGGCGTCGACCACCACGAATTTGTCGGTGTAGTCGCGCTTCATTTTCTCGATTTGGTCGGCAAACATCGCGAGTTCGATCTCCCAGAAAAGGTGCGGGGGATCGGTTATTTTGGTCCAAAAGATGGGGGCGGGCAAGGTGTGGGCGCGCAAGCGCCGCGACGGTTCTTGGTGCGAGTCTCGGAGAGACTCGCCTACGGTGGGGCGTTGCTGGCGGCGCGGGCCGGACGCATAATCAGGGGCGCTGGCCGGCGGATTCGTTGGCAGCGTTTGTGGAGTCGTGGGCTGCAAATTCAGTTGGCAATGGCTTGAGGTACAGCGGCGATGCGGAAGATTTGGATTCGGACGGCGTTGGTTGTGGTTGGGGCAACGTTCGCGGCGGCGGCAAGCGGCGTGGCAGAGGAGTATCTCAACGGCATCAAGTGGCAGGAACCGCCCGTGGTGAAGCCGGGGAAGCATGACTCGGATCCGCCGTCGGATGCGATCGTGCTGTTCGATGGCAAGGACCTGTCGGCGTGGGAGAACGGCGACAAGTGGATCGTGAAGGACGGCGTGGCGATCGTGAAGGATACCGACATCCGCACGAAGCAGAGCTTTGGCGATTGCCAGCTGCATGTCGAATGGTCGGCGCCGGTGCCGGCCGAGGGCCACGGGCAAGGTCGCGGGAATAGCGGCGTGTTCCTGGCTGATCAATATGAAGTGCAGGTGCTCGATTCGTACAAGAACGAAACGTACTTTGACGGCCAGGCGAGCGCGATCTACAAGCAGACGCCGCCGATGGTGAATGCCACGCGGCCACCGGGTGAGTGGAATACGTACGACATCATTTGGAACAACCCGACGTTCAAGGAAGACGGCGAGGTCGATGAGCCGGGCTACGTGACCGTGATTCACAACGGCGTGCTGACGCTCAATCACTTTCCGTTACAGGGTATGACGCCGTTCACGCAGGTGCCGCACTATGAGAAGCACGGCAAGCTGCCGATTCATTTGCAGAATCACGGCAACCCGGTGAAGTACCGCAACATTTGGGTGCGGGAGATCAAGCCGATCGAAGGCAAGCGGGAGCGCGAGCCGTATTTGCACGACGATGCGACCGGTAAGGATACGCCGGTGAAGAGGCCGAAGTTTAGCAAATATTAATTTGGGCTCTTCGGTAGCTGAATTCGCAAGAGTTCAGAGATCTGCAGTAGCGCACTGAATTCTTGCGAGTTCAGCTACGTCGCGGGGGTGGCTGGGGTCGAACGAAGTGAGCCCCCAGGGCGCTGTCACAAACAAGGGCGTTCACTGGGGGCTCGCTGCGCTCGACCCCAGCCACCCTTTGTCGTGGAATGGAACGTTACTCATCATCGTCGACGACCGGTTGGCCGGCGCGCCAGCGGAGGACGGAATCCAGGAAGCCCTGGATGTCGCCGTCCATGACGGCGTGGAAGTTGCCCATTTGGTATTTGGTGCGGGCGTCTTTCACGCGTTGGTCGGGGTGCAGGAAGTAGTTGCGAATCTGCGAGCCGAAGCCGACCTTGGCCTGCTGTTGATACTTGGCCGCTTCGGCCGCTTCGCGTTTCTCCTCTTCTGCGCGGGCCATGCGGGCGCGGAGCATTTTCCACGCGGTTGCCCGGTTCTTGTGCTGCGAGCGTTCGCTCTGGCACTGCACGACCGTGTTCGACGGCAAGTGCGTGAGGCGGATCGCGCTGGAGGTTTTGTTGACGTGCTGGCCGCCGGCTCCGCTCGCGCGGAAGGTGTCTTCGCGGACGTCCTCGGGGTCGATCTCGATTTCGACCGAGTCGGAAACTTCCGGTGAGACGTCGACCGCGGCGAAGCTGGTCTGGCGTTTGCCTTCGGCGTTGAACGGGCTGATCCGCACCAGCCGGTGCATGCCAGTTTCACCTTTGAGATAGCCGTAGGCCATCGGTCCACGAATGGCGATGGCGGCGTGACTGATGCCGGCCTGCTCGCTGTCTTGCCGTTCGAGCAGTTCGACCGAGTAGCCATTTTTTTGGGCCCACAGCGTGTACATGCGGAGGAGCATGTCGGCCCAGTCGTTGGCGTCGGTGCCGCCGTCGCGGGCGTTGATCGAAAGGATGGCGCCGACGCTGTCGTGCGGGCCGTTGAGCAGGGCCTTCAGCTTGAGCTCGTCGACGACTTGCTCGAGGCGGGCGACTTCGGCCGGCACTTCCGCGGCGAAGGAGTCATCTTCCTCGGCCATTTCGATCATGGCGGCGAGATCGTCGCTGGCTTTGATCGCGTTATCGAGCGGCGTGACGACGCTGGCGAGCGACTTGCGCTCTTCGACGATCGCCTGGGCCTTCTCCTGGTTGTTCCAAAAGTCGGCGGCGGCCATGAGGGTGTCGATCTCTTTGATGCGGGCGCGTTTTTTGTCCCAGTCAAAGAGAGTCCCGCAGTTGCAGGATCCCCTCGCGGATGGCCTTGGCACGATCGACAAATTCTTTTTCCATGGGCGAATTATAGGGGGCGAAGGGCGGTTAGACGAGGGCAGCGTAGTAGGCACGCTCCGCGTGCCGTTACGGCGTTTGGATAAAGCGGCCAGGCAAGCTGGTATCGCACGTCTGCTACGGCATGCGGAGCATGCCTGCTACAATTTGGGCATGTCGCGTGTTGTGCTGGCCATGAGTGGTGGGGTGGATTCGAGCGTCGCGGCCCATTTGCTGCTGGAGCAGGGGCACGAGGTGATCGGCGT
This sequence comes from Pirellulales bacterium, assembly GCA_046349975.1. Taxonomy (GTDB): domain Bacteria; phylum Planctomycetota; class Planctomycetia; order Pirellulales; family Lacipirellulaceae; genus JABDGM01. Next base: position 12,260 of record JAXMBH010000018.1, on the reverse strand, counting down.
GTTCATGCGTCATGGAGAGCAGTCGCCGGCGTGCGGCGAGGAGCGAGGAGCGAGGAGCGAGGAACGAGGTGCGAGGATCGAGGATCGAGGAGCGAGGATCGAGGACCGAGGAGCGAGGAGTGAGGGGCGAGAAGGAGGAAGTGGCTCGCTACTAGCTCCTCGTTCCTCGCCGCTGCATCACAAGCAAGGCTGCTGCACGGCGAGTGATGCCGAGGACGCGCGGCGGGTGGCGGATAAGCTCGGCATCGCGTTTTACGCGCTCAACTTGCAGGCCGAGTTTGGGCAGATCATCGATTACTTCATCGGCGAGTACACGGCCGGACGAACGCCGAATCCGTGTGTGCAGTGCAATAATTGGATCAAGTTCGGCAAGCTGTTCGATTACGCCGACAGCGTGAATGCGGAGTTCGTTGCCACCGGGCATTACGCGCGGATTGAGCGACGAGCTGGCGCTGATGGTGGTGAAGTCGCCTTGGTGCGCGGCGTCGACTCCACGAAGGATCAATCGTACGTGCTGTTTGGAATTCGCCGTGAGTTGCTCGGACGGATGATGCTGCCGGTGGGCGGATACGAGAAGCCGGCGATTCGCAGCATCGCGGCTGGGTTGGGGATGCGTGTCGCGGAGAAGAAGGATAGCCAGGAGATTTGCTTCGTGACGCGTGGCCGGTACGACGAGTTCGTGCGCGGGCGCGGGGCGGGTGGTGTGGCTGGTGAGCTGGTGACGACAGACGGGAGTGTTGTTGGCGAGCACAGCGGCATTGAAGGGTTTACGGTCGGGCAACGCAAAGGGCTGGGTGTCGCACTTGGCGATCGCAAGTTCGTCGTGCGGATTGAGCCGGAGTCGAGCCGCGTTGTGATCGGCGATCGCGGCGACTTGGATCGCCGCGAGTTGACGGCGGCGCGATGCAACTGGCTAGATGCGGAAGTGGAGTCAGCAATCGGTGAACCTCGGCGCTGCTTTGGCCAAATCCGCTACAACGCTCCGGCGCAGCCGGCCACGATGACGGTGTTAGAGACCAATCGGCTGCGGGTTGTTTTCGATAAGCCGCAATTTGCGGTGACGCCGGGGCAAGCGGTGGTGTGCTATGACGCGGAAAACAACACACGCGTGTTTGGCGGTGGTTGGATCGAATAGCGTCGAGGGTCGGGTGTCGAGGGCCAGCAGGAAGGCGTTACTGCGAGCCGACCGGCCATACATTCATGCGTGATCGGCCCTTGACCCTCGGCGCTCGACACTCGACCATTCTGTCATGCCTAACCGCCTAGCCCACGAAACGAGTCCGTATCTTTTGCAGCACCAGAACAATCCGGTGGATTGGTTTCCTTGGGGGGCCGAAGCGCTGGAGAAAGCGCGGAGCGAGGACCGGCCGATCTTCTTGTCGATTGGGTACTCGGCGTGTCATTGGTGTCATGTGATGGAGCACGAGAGTTTTGAGAGCGAGGCGATTGCCCGCGTGCTCAATGCCAACTTCGTGCCGATTAAGGTCGATCGCGAGGAGCGGCCGGATCTCGATCAGATCTACATGAACGCGGTGCAGATGCTCACGGGCCATGGCGGCTGGCCGATGAGCGTATTTCTGACGCCCGACTTGAAGCCGTTTTATGGCGGCACGTACTGGCCGCCGCATCAGTCGCGGGGGATGCCCGGGTTCGATCAGATTCTGGCGGCCGTTATCGACGCTTGGAAGAATCGGCGTGAGCAGGCGCTGACGGCGGCCGATCAGGTGACGGCGGAGTTGCAGAATGTGGGCGCCATGGGCGGCGGCGAAGCCGATGGGCTTACGTTGGAGTTGATCGAATCGGCGGCTGCGCAACTGCGGCGGGCATTCGACAGCCAATGGGGCGGTTTTGGTCAAGCGCCAAAGTTTCCGCACCCGATGGATCTGCAGTTGCTGGTGCGCATAGCGCAACGCACGGGTCAACAAGGCCCGCTGGATATGGTGCGTCTCACGCTCGACCGCATGGCGGCGGGCGGCATCTATGATCATCTTGGCGGCGGGTTCGCGCGGTACTCGGTCGACGCGCGATGGCTCGTGCCGCATTTCGAGAAGATGCTGTATGACAATGCGCTGCTGACGAATGCATATCTTGATGCGTACCTGATGACGCGCGACGAAAACTACTCGCGCATCGTGCGCGAGACGCTGGACTACATCATTCGCGACATGACCGACCCAGCGGGCGGGTTCTACAGCACCGAAGATGCCGACAGCGAAGGCCACGAGGGACTGTTTTATACGTGGACGCCTGAAGAGATTGAAGCGGTGCTCGGCGCCGAGCGCGGGGCCACCTTTGGCCGCGTGTACGATGTGAGCGATGCGGGCAATTTTGAAGGCCGCAGCATTCTTAACCTGCCGAAGACGCTCGAACAATGCGCGAAGATTCTCAATCGCGAGCCGCAAGAGTTGGCGCGAGAGTTGGCCGAGAGCCGCGAGAGGCTGTTCATGGCCCGGGAGAAGCGCGTGCGGCCCAGCCGAGACGATAAAGTGATCGTGTCGTGGAATGGGCTGATGATCGACGCAATGGCGCGAGCGGATGCCGCATTGGATACAAGCAAATATAGATCCACTGCGGTTCGCGCGGCAGACTTTATTCTTAATACGATGCGACGCACGGATGGTCGACTGCTTCGCACCTATCGGGCCGGCAAGGCGAAGCTTGACGCATACCTCGACGACTACGCTGCGTTTGCAAATTCGCTCGTAAGCCTTTACGAATTGACGACAAACGAACGCTGGATCGATGAGGCGGTCGGGCTACTGGATATCGTGTTAGAGAAGTTTGCAGACCCCGTTACTGGTGCCTTTTTCTACACGTCAAACGACCATGAGCAATTGATCGCTCGCACCATTGAACTTACCGACAGCAGTACGCCTAGCGGGAATGCCCTTGCTTCGACCGTGTTTTTGCGACTTGGTCAACTTTTGGGACGAAACGACTACTTGGATGCTGCCGAGCGCATTCTGGCGGCCGCACTGCCGATTTTGCAGCGATCGCCCACGGCAGCCGGCCAAACGTTGATAACGCTGGATCGCTATTTGGGCCCCTCGCACCAACTTGTGCTGATCGGCGATTTTTCCAAAGAGGAAGCGCTTGATGCCTGGGGCGCGATTTATGAGAGATTCTTGCCGCGAAGCGTTTTGGCGATTCGCGATTCGGACCATTCAACACTTGGGGTGCCGCATTCGAAGGCTCTCGATAAGATATTCGCCGGCAAGCAATCGTGCGACGGGACGCCGGTGTTATATGTATGCCAGGATTTTGCCTGCCAGCAGCCGGCGGTGGGATTGGCGGCGATTGAGGCAGCGGTGGAGGCTCTGTAAACCGAGCCCAGAGGGCTCGGCTATGTCGCCTAGCCCTTCGGGCTAGGCGACCAGGCAGCTCTTGCCGCGTCAAACACCCAAGAAATTGGGACGCCTTCTTGCTCGGCCAGTTGCCGGCAGGATTCATATTCCGGTGCGAAGCGTTCGGAGCCGTCGGGCAGGAACGCCACTTTGCCGGCGACTTTACCCCAGCGGGTTTCGACGATGCGTTCTTCGCGCGCGAGCACGGTGCGCTCGACGATTGAACGGCGGATGCCCAGCGTGGGCGTTTCGCGGAAGAGGATCGCTTCCAGAGCGGCGGCATCGGCCGGCCGGCATTGCACGCTGATCGAGAGGCCGGGGCGGCCTTTCTTCATTTGAATCGGCGTGAGGGCGACGTCGAGAGCGCCGGCGGTCCAGAGGGCATCGACGGCGTGGGCGATGGTTTCGCCGGTGGCGTTGTCGAGGTTGGTTTCGAGGAGGAGGATGGATTCGGTGCGGGGTCGGGTGAGGGAACTGGTCGCTGAAGCGACCACTCCGGAGGACGCGAGGTCCCCGAGCAGCAGGCGGAGGATGTTGGGTTGGGGGAAGTCTTTTTGGCCTGCGCCGTAGCCGATGTGTTCGATCGTCATAGCCGGGATGGGGCCGAAATCGTGGGCGAGTGTGGCGACGATTGCAGCCCCGGTGGGAGTTGTGAGTTCGCCCTCAACGTCGAGCGCGGCGAGCGGGATGCCGCGGAGGAGTTCGGCGGTCGCGGGCGCGGGGATCGAGCAGCGGCCGTGAGCGATTTGGATGGCGCCGTGGCCAGTGGGGATCGGCGAGCAAATCACGCGCTCGATACCGAGCAGGTCGAAGCCGATGGCTGCGCCCACGATATCGGCGATTGAGTCGACTGCGCCGACTTCATGGAAGTGGACTTTTTCGATCGTTGTGCCGTGCACTTTCGCTTCGGCTTCAGCCAGCTTGTGGAAGATGCGCGTAGCGATGTCTTTTTGGCGCACGGTGAGCGTGCTGGCGTCGATCATCGCCGTGATGTGGTGCAGGTGGCGATGACTGTGCTCGGGCTGGTGCTCGACGACGATCTGCGTCGCGCGGAAGCCGTTCTTGTTCACTTCGCTGCGAACGAGCTGGCAGCTCGGCAAGTGTAGCGAATCGATGCCGGCTTGGATCGCGGCGAGGTCGGCGCCGGCGTCGACGAGCGCGCCGAGCGTCATGTCGCCGCTGATTCCGCTGGCACAATCGAGATAGGCGATTCGCATGGTTGCTAGCGACAAACTGCGGCGTCAGTTTGCAATGGACATATCCGACGATGGGTGGCTGGGGCAGAGGCATTGCGATGCCCCAGGTTAGACCACGTCTGGGGCATCGAAGACTCTGCCCCAGCCACCCGTGAACAGTGGCAAGAGTTTGATTCTACGCACGATAGTGATTGCATGCTATCGCCGCATGGCGTTGACCGCTGGTGCGCGCACTGCTACAGTCTGGCCGCGTAATTCCGCGCCCTGCCCTGCCTGCTGCCATGAGTGCCACGCAAACGGTCCCTGAAATTTCGCTGAAGCGGACTGTGCCCAAGATTTGGGGGCAGATGCCGACGCGGATGAAGGTGCTATACATCACGACGTTGCACCGCACGGGTGGTTGGCTTGCCGAAGCGTTTCGGTCGGACTGTGCGGCCGAAGTGCTGCTCGTGGAGACAGTCGGCGTGACGGCCGGCCTATCGCATTTGCGCGAGGAAGTTTTTGACGCGGTGCTGGTGAGCCACGAGCCGGGCGTGCTCGATGCACTCGACCTCGTCGAAGGCCTGCGGGCCGGCGGCAACGATGAACCGATGATCGTCCTTGGAGCGGCGCCTTCTGCCCAGATGTCGGCGGTCAGTCACGAAGTTGGCGCCGACGCTTACTGCTGCGTGGCGGAAACAACGACTCGGTCGCTGCTGTGGACGTTCGCCCGTGCGATCGAGCGCTGGCAGTTGATTCGCGAGCATCGGCGGCTGGTGCAGGTCGAGCAGCAGCGACTGGCGCAAGAGCACAAAGAGGCGGAACGGCTGTTGGCGGAGCAGCGGGCGCTGATTGCGGAGTTGGAGCTGATTCGTTATTCAAAAATCGGCGATGAGGAAATTGCGCGAGGGGGAGAGGGGGAGATGGGGAGAGGGGGAGATGTCGAAACAACATTGGCCCAAACGTCTCCCCCTCTCCCCCTCTCCGTGTCTCCCCCTCTGGCCTCGGCCGACCTGCCTGAGCGGCTCGTCGCGCACTATCGCGAGCTGCTGCGGGCGTATGTCGTCATGGGCGCCGGGAATCTTGCGGAAGAAATGTCGAAGTTGGCGGTGATGCTGACCGAAGCAGATGTCTCGGCGCAGCGGACGATGCAATTGCACGTGCATGTGCTCGAAGAATTGATTGGTTCGCTCGGCAATCGCAGCGCGCGGCATGTAATGACGCGGGCCGACCTGTTGGTGCTCGAAATTATGGCCCATCTGGCCGACGGGTACCGCCGACGGTACCATGACGAGCATCGCACCGCCCGGCAGCTGGATTTGCCGGGGTTCTAAATAGCCGAGTCGTTTCGGCTCGGTGCGGCCCATTCGTCGTTCATTTCCTTGCGAAGTGCGCCCAGCCCAGAGGGCTGGGCTAAATAGAGTATGTCCGACGCTACGACTACTGTTGCCGAGCTGCGTAAGGTCATTGCCGATTTCGTGGCGGAGCGCGATTGGTCGCAGTTCCATGCGCCGAAGAACGTGTCGATGGCGCTGGCGATCGAGGCCGCGGAGTTGATGGAGCATTTTCAGTGGCTCACGACCGAGGCCTCGCGCCACTTGGCCGATGATCCCGAGAAGCTGGCCGCGGTGGGCGAGGAGCTGGCGGATGTAATCGGCTACTCGTTCGCGCTTGCGAATGAGTTGGGCCTCGATGTATCGAGCGCGATTCGAGCGAAGATGGTGAAGAACGCCCAGAAGTATCCGGCGGAAAAGTATCGCGGGCGATACGAGCGGCCGAAGAAGTAGCCGTTGTCGAATCCAATGTAGGGTGGGCACCGCCCACCGGTCTTGAATCGTTCATCTAATCAACAATGCATGGTGGGCGGTGCCCACCGTACGCGTGTGAAACAGCCGCTGGCGATTGTGGGTGCGAGTACGCGGTCGGCGGCGGCGTCGGCGGTGCGGGCCGGGTTTCAGCCGATCGCGGCGGATTTGTTTGCGGATGCCGATTTGCGACAAATCGCGACGGCGACGCGGATCTCGCCGTATCCCGAGGGCTTGGCCGATTGGCTGCGAGCCATCGAGCCGCCGGCTTGGATGTACACGGGCGCGCTCGAAAACCATCCTGGGCTGGTCGACGAAATGGCGTGGATCGCGCCGTTGTGGGGCAATCCCGGAGACGTGCTAGAGCGCGTGCGGTCGCCGTGGGAGTTGTCGAGCGTTCTTACTAGTGCTGGACTGCTGTTTCCGGAAACGCGCGAGTCGTCCGAAGGCTTGCCGCTGGATGGGGCATGGCTGGCAAAGTCGTACCAAGGCGCTAGCGGCAGCGGCGTGCGCGCGTGGAATGAGGAACGAGGAACGAGGAGCGAGGAACGAGGAACGAGGAGCGAGGAACGAGGAGCGAGGAGCGAGGAGCGAGGAGCGAGGAGGGAGGAGGGAGGAGCGAGGAGCGAGGAGCGAGAGGAATCTCGCTGCTTTCAGCGGCGGATTGATGGTGCGCCGTGTGCCGCTGTGTTTGTGGCGGCGGATGGCACGGCGCGGCTGCTCGGGGTGACGCGGCAGCTTATCGGTGAGGCTTGGTTGGGGGCGCTTGGATTTCAGTATGCGGGGTCGGTTGGCCCTCTGCCCTTGGGTGCGGCGACGCAATTGATACTCGCGAAGCTCGGCGATGTATTGGCCGCTGAGTTTGAGTTAGTGGGTTTATTTGGCGTCGATTTCATGCTGGCAGGCGAAGAGGTATGGACCGTGGAGGTGAATCCTCGGTACACGGCGTCGGTCGAGGTGGTCGAGCGGTTTAGTGGAGTGAGGGCGATCGCGCTGCACGCAGCCGCCTGCAGTTTTAGCGGCGAAACACAGCGAGCTGGGCCGTCCTCGGCCCCGGACGCGAGCGCGGACGCCTCGGTGCGCTCAAGTTCGCGGGCTCACGGCAAAGCGATTCTGTTCGCCCGCCGTGGGCTGCAAGTCTCGCAGCGGTTTTTCGACTATGCTATGGCGGAAGCGCTGCGAACGCCGTGGCCGGCGCTCGCCGATGTGTCGCCGGCCGGCACGCCGATCGAAGCGGGGCGGCCGATTTGCACGGTCTTTGCCGACGGCGCCACGACGAATGACGTGGAGGGCCGGTTGCGCCACCGGGTGATTGAACTGGAAGCGATCGTTTACGATCCAGGTTGAGTCGAGAGCCGAGGAGAACGCATCGTGCGACTAGGAATCATCAGCGACACCCACGGCCATGTGGAAAATACCCGTCCGGCGGTGCGAATGTTGGAAAGTCTCGAAGTCGACGCCGTGCTGCACTGCGGCGATATCGGCACGATCGAGGTTGTAGAATTGTTCAAGCAATGGCCGACGCACTTCGTGTTCGGCAATTGCGATGAGGACGCCGAAGAATTTGCGGCCGAGATCGAGCGGGCTGGGCAGCAGTGCCATGGCTTGTTTGGCGATTTGGAGTTCGACGGCGTGCGCGTGGCGCTATTGCACAGTCACGACCGGCGGCGATTCCGCGAAACGATCGACGGCGGCGAGTATCGGCTCGTGTGCTATGGCCACACGCACGTGGCGGCGATCGATCAACGCGGTGAGACGGTGATCGTGAATCCTGGCGCGATCTATCGAGCGGACCCGCATTCAATTGCGATTGTCGAGCTGCCTGCGGTGGAGGCGATGCTCATTAAGCTCTGAAAGAGTGGGAGACAAGGAGAGGGGGGAGAGGGGGAGATTTGGAAAGACAATATGCGACCGCGTCTCCCACTCTCCCCTTCTCCCACTCTCCCCTTCTGCATTAGCCCGCCAGGCGGTCGATGCGGTTCATCGGCAGGATCATGCCGGCGTCGTCGTGGCAGCAATACTGCATGAGGTAAGCGTCTTCCGGCGAGTCGTCGTAGAACTCGTGCAGCACGTTCGTGGCCCGGAAGCCGGCGGCGCGGAAAAACACTTGCGCGGCGAGGTTTGTTTCGCGAACTTCGAGCGAAATGCGCGTGCGGCGCTGGCTCGAGAGTTTGCCGACGAGCTTCTCGATCATCTGCTGGCCGACACCGCGGCGGCGGCAATCGCTCGACACGGCGAAATTCAGAATGTGCAGCCGGGTCTTGTGCAGTTCGTAGATCATGAAGCCGACGACGCGCTCGGCATGCTCAGCGACCATGCCGATGCAATTGCGTTGACGCAAGCAGCGGATGAATTCTTCTTCGAACCACGGGAATTCAAACGCGTGGCGTTCGATATCGAGTACCTCGGGCATGTCGCGCCGGATCATCCAGCGAATGTGAACTCGAAGCTGCGCCTGATGGTCGACGGTCATGCAGGGCCTCCTTCCATGTCGGCCGATGTAGCTGGGTGCGAGGGGCTGGGAGGATGGAGCAAAGCGTTCGGAACTCCCTGCTCCAAGCTCCTTGCTCCCCGCCATTAGTGAGGCCCGCAAATTAACAAATGCGGCGCGGCCTGCCAATCCGAATGTGTGACGCATGCTAGCAGCGCGAAGTGTACACAAAAGGGCCCAGCTAAGATGGCTGGGCTTATCTAGCCGAACCGTTTCGGTTCGGTGAATAGCAAACGGCAACAACGCAAGATTTACGGTCGATCAATGGTCTCGCCGCCGGCTGAGGTTAAGTAAGCACGTAGCGTCTTATCAGCAGCGTTTTGGAGATCATCGATTTGAACATGACCATCGGCGAAACCGAAGGTAACGTGCGTTCTGCCATCTCGTTGCAGGCCTTCGCGTGGATGATCGAGATCAACTTGCCAGTCGGCAGGTTTCGACCATTCCACCGCGTGGCTCGGACTCACTTCGACGAGGAGTATGGTGTTGGAAGTGCCGTCAGCCATTTCGCGAAAGCTGCTGCCTTCACGTCCGTGAAAGGCCGTACGTTCATTCACTGGAACCTGGTATGTCGTTTTTCCAGCTTGAGTAAGTTGATTCAACTTAGGATCTGGATCGGCAAATAGCGCCGGCATTTTCTGAAGCAGCAGACGATTGTGTTGACTGTCCCACGGTTCATCAAGGTGGAATTGCTTGTACAAACCGTCTTCGTCCAAATACGGCAAGATTGCTACGCGCCAGCTGAGGAGCGGTTTTCCATCGGCATCACAAATGGCAGCGGGCGGCAAGCGTTTGTTGACATCGTAGTAATTCAGCATCCCAAGGAGTAATTGCTTGAACTGATTCGCCCGCTGAGCACGGCGGCTTGATTCCATCGATTTGTCGGCCGCTTCGCTAAACATTGTCTTCAGCTTGGCGAGCTGATTTTCGTCGGTCGGAATTCTCAGTGTGACGGTCGTGCCATCCACCTTGGCGGGCACCGAGTCGACCAGCAGCTGCGCGTAACTCTTCGCCAGCTCTTTGGAAGCCTGGTTGCCATCGAACTGGGTTGTGGCAGTGGGAAGTTCGTGCCACAGTTTGGCGAACTGTTCGGCTGAAGCCGCATCACTGGCCACCAAAGCCAGGCGAGGTTGGGCCTCGGGCGATTGATTGATCGCGAGCTCCACCCGCAGCCAGCGGTCGGCCAGTTCGCCCTTCATTTCCGCGAGCACACCGGGCAGCTGCGGCCAGAGTTCGCGAACCACGCGGCGGAAGTCAGGGCCGGGGCAGAAAACCGCCGCCAGGAGCGTCTTCTCGTCAGCGAGCTTGCCGAGCGGTTCGACGAGGTCGGCACGTTTGGTTGATTGCAGCTTGCCATACCGCTCGACGTTCAATTTCGAACCGATGATGACGACATCACCCTGGCGCTGGGCAGCGACATCGCGAACGTCGAACTGTCTCAACAAATCCTGGACGACTTTTTCCACTTTATCGATCGATTGGCCCGGCTTTGCCGTAATGATGGCCAATGGCCCGCCGCTCTGGCGCACATCGGACAGGCCAGCCACCAGATATGCGCCAGCGCCGCCGGCTTGCTGAAATTGGCGCACGAGGCCGTCGGCCACGGCGGTGCCGGCCATCCACGGCCCGGCAACCTCAGCGTTTGCGGGCAGGTACTTCAGCAGGTCGCCGGATAGTTGAACCACGTTCGCGGCGCCTAAGTTGATGTACGCCGCCGCGAACGTGTCGTTGTTCACATAGGGCGCCAAGATCTTGGCTTGCTCCGTTACGCCCGCAGCCGCGGCATGGTGCGAAAACGCTGCGAGAACGAGGTTGACGATGAACATGAGCGCAGATGTGCTGTTGCGAGACATACAATCCTCGATTCGTTGATCTGATCTTTGGTTCTTTCCCAGTCCGCAGATGACGCAGATGTCCGCAGCTGAAAGCCGCTCCACAGCAATGACCGCTGTGTTGCTTTATCTGCGTTCATCTGCGCGATCTGCGGACTTTCAATTGCATTGGCACAAGCTTACTTCTTGTCCGTGGCAATCTGAATTTCATACCGCCGATTGCCGTTGATGATGCCGTCGGATGCCGGCAGCTCCAACACAGCGGTCCCGCCGTTCAAGTGGTAGGCGAACGGCTGAGCCGTCGCAGGATTGAGCGGTACCGGTACCGCCTTGATGTCGTCGAGCGAAGCCGGCAGTTGGCGATTATGTTCGGCGGCGTACATTCTGAGTGCTTCGATAACACGCAGGGCCGCGATATCGCGCTCGAGCCGCACCTGGGCGCTTCGCGCCGAATACATGGCCGGCAGCAAGAATGACACGATCGGCAGCACTTCCCGATCTTCGCCTGTGCCGAATGGCATGGCTTCGATGACGCGTCGCTCGAGCTCCTGGCCCGAGAAACGCATATCGGTGAACGGCAGGTACCAGCTCTTTTCGAACTCGTCGGAATACTTGCGGTAGACCCGCTCAGAGTACACGGCCATCACCTGTCCGACAGACATCTGCTCGACACGCTGCGGATCCATGCCCTGCGCGACGAGTCGCGCCTTGGCATGCGTGTAGCCGAGCAGCGCGAGGCCGGTCGCTGCCAGGCCGACCTGGGTATCCTTCACCTGCGGTGAGACGTCAGGTTGGTTGGCAATGGGAAGTTGTCCTGTCACGTTGGTCAGATCGCCTAGCGCCTTTGTGTAGAGCCAATTCCATTCCTGCGGTGAGTGCTCGGCGGTGTCGGCGTGGTCGATGAACGGGAACATCCGCGGGCCGAACCCCATTTCAAACCGCGCGGCACGGCGGAGGTCGATGGCAGGCTGCGGCAATTCGGTGAGTGCCCAATACAAGTTGGGCGAGTCGGGATTGGCGATCAGGTCGACAGCGGTGCCGTTGCCGATGCTATCGATCGCGATGCCGATGAGCCCGCACACCAGGAACGGAACCTTCGCCACATCACTGCCCAGCCGGTATTGATGTCGCATCGTTTCGATCGCGTCGTCGTAGCGATGCTCGGCGATGGCCAGCCGTGTACGCAGCGCCATCATGCGAGCGACCTCGCGGCTATCCTGAAATTCGGGCAGCAGGAAGCTGATGATATCGATGCCGCGGATGTCCTCGACGCCGAGTTCCCATTCACAGTCGCTGCGCTCGAAAGCGGATCGCAAATGATTGGAATAAATCGAGTCGAACATACGGCTCGCTTCGCGGACTTTGTCGAGCGGCAGTTTCGCGATCGGCGTGGCATCTTCGCCGGTGGTGTTCCAGAGGCCCAGCTGCTTTTCATCGTCGAACTTCTCACGCATTTGTTTTACAGTGGATCGGGACTCCATAAACGCGCGATAGTAGTACGGCACGGCGTTGCCGGACTTGAGATCGACATCGCGCGTGACGAAGCGATGCCGCAGTGCCGGCACGGGCTCGGGCGCTGGCGTCACGCTCAGCCGGACAATTTCGAGCTGTTG
>JAXMBH010000017.1:0-103691 GCA_046349975.1 Pirellulales bacterium | reverse complement strand
GCCAGGCGTTCAAGACATCACGTTCGTCCACGGTGCACCTCGTTGAAAGTAACCATGCGCTGGAGTTGCTCGTCCCAAAGTTTCAGACGCGCACATTTGAGGCTGTCGCGGAGGCCAAGCGTCACTGCTTGGCGAAGCTCAGGCACGGCAGCGTAACAGGGAGCCAAGTTGTAGTTGGGAATGCGGCTTTGCACGTAATGGATGTGGCGAAAGCCGATATTGCCGGTGAACCATTGTAGCACACGTAGGAGGCGGCAGTACGATCTACCATCCAAGGCGACGCGAACGAAATCCCAGCGATCGTGCGGCTGCCAATAGGCGTGTTCGTATTGATGCTGGACCAGCAACTGCCAGCTGCCGGCGACTTGTGCTGAATCGGCGGGAAGTGCGGTGTCGCACTTTGCCGAGCGTTGGCGCCGGGTGCTGGCGCGCTGATGCGAAGCCGCAGCGGTGTTAGCGGGGTGATCCTGCAAGGTAGATCCGTCGGATCGGCAGTGTGTCTGAGCGCCGAGGCCGAGAAGTTGAGGGCCGCATGCCCAGGGGAGTCATTGTATCAGCGATATCGAGCAATTACAGGCTTTGCATACGCAATGCCAATTCGCTCGTTTTCGATCGAGAACCACTCATGCGAGACGGCGTGCAGAATGTCGCCCATATCGCAGCCATTGAGCATGGCGAGTTCGTGGACAGATTTTGAGTCTTTGCTTTGGAACAGTTGTTCCCAAATTGTATCGCGGAGTTGTTCGGTGTTCATGACGTGATGCTCCGCTATCGCGGGCATGAGTTGGAGAGGATTAAACTTACGATTCGGAGGCGGGCGGTGCGGCCTCGTTGCCTGAAGTTGCGGCCTTGTTGGTTGCAGCAGCGTTCTTTTGGGCTTGGCGGCGTTTGCGTTTGTCTTCGGCTTTGCGCTTCTTATCGGTTTCGCGGAGTCGCTTTTGCAAGGTGTTGGGATTTCTTCCCATGAGGGTTCCTTTGGAGCAGCGAGATCGTCGGCAGGCGGTTCAGTGGGGTTCTTGCGGCACTCGGAGATGTTACGGGAACTTGTATCCGCAGTTGCACACTTTGAGGCGAACGTGAGACTGTAGACCGCACTCGGGACATTTCTTTTGCCACGACTGGCGGACGGGTTTCTTGATTTTCGGTTCGGCGGCGCGGTCGGCGCGCAGTTTGTCGAGTCGCGGGGCGTCGGCCTGTTGGAGAGCGCATTGCGGATGAATGCCACCGCGGGAATACGAGGGCGTGCCGCAGACGGGGCACAGGTGCTTGGGCGTGGGGCTGGGGATGACGATGGACTTTTCGCTCATGTTGCTTCTCGAGGGTTAAAAGTGCGTGGACCTCCGGTGCACCGAGCGACGATGCGGCTTCGCTGCGCGCATCGCAAAAAAACTGGCCGCGAGGTGAGGTGCCTGCGGCCAGTATTGTTTCATATTCGTGTTGACGGCTTAGCGTCGGCCGTAGGCGCCGCTGCTGCGACCGCGGCCTCCGCCGTAGCCGCCGCCACCGCTGCGGGGCTCCTTGGGGCGCGCTTCATTGACGGTCAACGTGCGGCCGTCTTGGTCGCGGCCGTTGAGAGCTTCGGTCGCCTCGCGAGCAGCGTTGTCGTCGCTCATCTCGACGAAGCCGAAACCCTTGCTGCGGCCGGTGTCGCGGTCTTGGATGACTTCGGCGCTGCGAACCTCGCCGTATTTCGAGAACATTTCTTCCAGCTGTGTGTTGTCGACGCTGTAACTCAAATTGCCGACATAAAGCTTCTTACCCACTGCACAAACTCCTACAAACCGTCCTAACTCAGGACCAAGCCGACCCAACAGAACTTCCCGGGTCGAAACGAAAGAGACCAAGTGGTGGTCCACCAAGCGGGCCGGCGAAAGAGAAAGAAGCAGGCCGGTCTACAAACAGAAAGCGTGCGTGCTACGATCGCGTCGTCAATCCAACTAGTAGTAGTATACCAACGATGAGGGGTTGCGGACACCCGGAAAATGCTCGCAAGGCGGGGTTATTGTCCAGCGGCGCCAGCATAAAAGGCAGTGGCGAAACTCGGCAGTTCAAGGAAAATCCACCGCGATGCTGTTTTCCGTGGTCGGATGTGCGGCCGCGAACCAGGTTGAGGGCTATTATGTAGCGGTCGGCTCTTCGATGGCTCGTAGCGTGCTTGGTAAACGAGTTACTGCGGAGCGGTCGCTTGGTGGTGGACTGCGAAACTTCATCGAACCAACTACGTCGCAATGACCTGAAGGAGACATGATGAGCAAACTCGAACTGAACGCAGAACAGCTACAGAAGATGAAGAGTGCGCCGGGGTTTATTGCGGCGCTCGATCAGAGCGGCGGCAGTACGCCAAAGGCGCTGAAGCAGTATGGGATTAGTGAAGACGCTTGGTCGAACGAAGAGGAGATGTTTGGGGTCGTACACGCGATGCGGACGCGGATTATCACAAGTCCAAGTTTTAACGGCGAGCGGATTCTGGCGGCGATCTTGTTCGAGAACACGATGGACCGCGACATCCATGGGCAGCCGACAGGCGATTACCTGTGGAATGTGAAGCGCGTCGTGCCGATTTTGAAAGTCGACCAGGGGCTCGCGGCGGAGAAGAACGGCGTGCAGCTGATGAAGCCGATGCCGGGGCTGGCGGCGCTGTTGGAGAAGGCGAAGGCGAAGCGGATGTTTGGGACGAAGATGCGGTCGGTGATCAAGCAGGCCGACGCGGCGGGCGTGCGGGAGATTATCAACCAGCAGTTCGAAGTGGCCGGGCAGATTATGGCGGCGGGGCTGGTGCCGATCATTGAGCCGGAGGTCGATATTCATTGCCCGGAGAAGGCGAGGGCTGAGGATTTGCTCAAGGCGGGGATTCACGAGAAGCTCGGCACGCTGGCTGAGGATGAGCTCGTGATGCTCAAACTCACGTTGCCGGAGCAGGATGATTTTTATGCGGAGTTCGTGCGTCATCCGAAGATCCTCCGCGTGGTCGCACTCTCGGGCGGTTACACCCGCGATGAGGCGAACGAGCGGCTGCGGCGGAATCACGGTGTGGTGGCGAGCTTCTCGCGGGCGCTGGTCGAGGGGCTCACAGCGCACCAATCGGAGGCGGAGTTCGATGCGGCGCTCGATGCTTCAATTAAGAGTATCTTCGAGGCGTCGAAGACGTAGATGGAGTTGGGTGTCGTGAGGAAAGCGAGCGGAGCATGACGCCCGAATATTGGGACAAGGCCAAACGTGCGCTCGCGCGGCGCGATCCGGTGCTGGCGAAAGTCATTCGCGCGTATCGCGGCGAAGGCTTGCGCCTGCGCGGGAAGGGATTTCAGACGCTCGCGCGGGCGATCGTCGGCCAGCAGATTTCCGTGAAGGCGGCCGACAGCATCTGGCGGCGATTAAATAAGACGGTGGTGCGCGTGACGCCGAACCGCGTTGCCAATGCGCCGTATGAAGTGCTGCGGCCGTGCGGGCTCTCCAACGCGAAGGTGTTGTACCTGCACTCGCTGGCGAATCATTTTCTGGAGAACACGCGGCAGATTCGGCAATGGCCGCGGATGGATGATGAGGCGATCATCGCCGAGCTGACGACGATCAAAGGCATCGGCCGGTGGACGGCGGAGATGTTTCTGATTTTCGGGCTGGGGCGGCCGGATGTGTTTCCGCTGGATGACCTCGGGCTGCTGAAGGGCATCTATCGGCTGTACAACGGCGGCGAGAAGCTCGGCAAGGCGGAAGTGATGGCGGTGGGGGAAGCGTGGCGGCCGTATCGGTCGCTGGGGACGTGGTATATGTGGCGGGTGTTGGATCCGGTGCCGGTGTTGTATTAGTGAGGAGCGAGGAGCGAGGAACGAGCAGTGGGGAGTGGGGAATATGGAGTGGCGTGTTACGCGCTGCCGATGAGGATGCCGCTGAGGAAAACGAGGAGGCCGCCGACTACTACTTGGAAGGCGGCGGAGAGGAACGGCGTGTCCATGTAGTGGTTGCGGATGTAGGAGATGGCGGCGAGTTCGATGATGACGACGACGATGGCGAGCGTGGTGGCGGTATAGAAATCGGGGATGAGGTACGGCAGCGTGTGGCCGATGCCGCCGAGGGTGGTCATGAGTCCGCAGACGATGCCGCGAATCCACGGGTGGCCGCGTCCGGTGAGGGTGCCGTCGTCGGAGAGGGCTTCGGCGAAGCCCATGCTGATGCCGGCGCCGATTGAAGCGGCGAGGCCGACGCGGAAGGCATCAGCGGGCACGTGCGTGGCGAAGGCGGCGGCAAAGAGCGGCGCGAGCGTGCTGACACTGCCGTCCATGAGGCCGGCGAGACCGGGCTGCACGACTTGCAGTACGAATAGCCGGCGACGGGCAGCGTCTTCTTGTTCGCGGGCATCGGGCGTAAGTTGTTCGCGTCCGAGTTCTTCAGCAATGTGCGTGTGGTTGCGCTCTTCAGCGGCGAGGTCGCCGAGCAACTCACGGACGCCGGCGTCGGTCGTGCGGCGCATGGCCGCTTCATAGAACTGGCGAGTTTCCATTTCCATCGACTCGGCAAGCTTGCGAACGCGATCGATGCCGAGGTTGCGGCTGAGCCAGAGCGGCCGGCGGCGGATGAAGCCGCGGACGTCTTGCTTGCGAATGAGCGGGATGTGTTCGCCGAAGCGGGCGCGATAGATCTCGATCAGCCGGCGGCGATGGCCCTCCTCTTCGGCGATCATGCTGCGGAAGATTTCAGAGGTGGCGGGATACTCGGCCTTGAGATTCTCAGCGAGGTCGGCGTAGATGCGGGCGTCCTCCTCTTCCTGCGAGATGGCGAGGGCAAGGATTTCTTGTTCGGTAAGGGAGTCGAAGGAACGCATGGGGAGGGGACAGGAGTGAGGGGACGGGGGACCGGGAAGAAAGGTGGAAGTGAATGACGAATGACGAATGACGAGTGACGAATGACGAATGACGGAGGACGAATGACGGAGGACGAATGACGGAGGACGAATGACGGAGGACGAATGACGGAGGACGAATGACGGAGGACTACGGACTACGGACTACGGACTACGGACTACGGACTACGGACTAACGCCTAACGCCTAACGCCTAACGCCCAAAGACTATTGCGACACCAATTCCACCAAATGGCCATCGGGGTCGTAGAGGTAGAGCTGCTTGAAGCCGTCGGGGCGGGTTTGGAGTGGAGAGGCGATGCGGATGTTGTGGGCGGCGACGGTGTCGAGAGTTTTGGCGACGTCGTCGACGGCGAAGGCGAAGTGGTGGCCGCGAGGGATGCGCGTATTGCCTTGGCTGGCCCAGCCGGCGCGGCCGGCTTCCGGGCTTTGTTCGGTAGCGTGAATTTGCACTGGCCCAAGTTGGAACCAGAGGCCGGGGAATGGGAAGGCTGGTCGTGCGACTTCGGCCATGCCGAGGAAGTCGACGTAGAAGCGGCGGGTGGCGGCGAGGTCGGCGCAGATGATCGTGACGTGGTCGAAAGCGCGGGCGTGGATGGACATAGAGAAACGAGAAATGAGGAGCGAGGAGCGAGGTTGTGCGTTGTTGGATGAAACGTGTGTTCTAATTGGCCGTGCTCGCTGCCTGGCGTTCGGCCACGCGTTTGCGGATGAGGTCGAGGTCGTCTTTCGGCGTGGCGTCGATGAGGCGGCGGGTATAGGCCTCTTTGGGGTTCTTGTAGATATTCTCACTGGGACCGAACTCTACGATCTTGCCATTGTTCATGACGGCCATCATATCGGCCATGAATTTCACGACGCTCAGATCGTGGCTGATGAAGACGTAGGTGAGGCCGCGTTTGTCTTGCAGCTCTTTGAGCAGGTTGAGCACCTGGGCCTGCACGCTCACATCGAGCGAAGAGACCGATTCGTCGCAAATGATGAATTCGGGATTGGCGGCGAGCGCGCGGGCGATGCAGATACGCTGGCGCTGGCCGCCGCTGAACTCGTGGGGATAGCGGCGGAGCAGATTTGAGCTGAGGCCGACTTCTTTAAGGAGCGCGGCGGCGCGGTCGCGGCGGTCGGCACGGCTTGTGCCGAGGCGTTGGATGACCATCGGCTCGGTGATGGCCGACTCGATTGTCATGCGCGGGTTCAGCGAGCCGTAAGGGTCTTGGAAGATGATTTGCATTTTGCCGCGCAGGGCGCGGAGTTCGGCGCTATTGAGATCGGCGAGCACTTTGCCGTCGTACACGACGACGCCACTGGTCGGTTCGATGAGGCGGAGAATCGCGCGGCCGGTGGTGGTTTTGCCGCAGCCGCTTTCGCCGACGAGGCCGAGCGTTTGCCCGCGGTAGACGTTGAAGCTCACGTCGTCGACGGCGCGGATGTGGTCGACCGTACGGGCGAGGATGCCACGGCGGACGGGGAAGTACACCTTGAAGTTGTTGACGGCGAGCAGCGGCTTCGTGCCTTCGGCGACGGCTTGCGTTTCAGGCGCGTGGTGACCTTCTTCCCAGGGGTGGCCGATCCAGGAAAGTTCGGTCTTGGGGTGCAGCAGGCGGCCGCGACCGGCGGTTTCGAGGTGATGGAGGCGCTCGGGGGTCAGCCGCTTTTCAACGATGCGGAACGTGGGAGCGGGGCCCAGCGTGGTCGGGGGGATGGTTTTTTTGGTGGGGCTGGGCGTGGGACTGGATGAGATTTGTGGCGGGTGATTCGGCGTTGCCGCCGAGGCTATGGGCGGTTGCGATGACGAATCGACGGAAATGGTTTCCATGAAGTCGTCGACAGTGGGGAGGCGACGATACTTCGTTTCGAGGCGCGGGCGGCAGGCGAGGAGGCCCTTTGTATAGGGGTGCTTGGGGTTGGCGAAGATATCGAGCACTGCGGCGTACTCGACTTCTTCGCCGCGGTACATGACAAGCACATCATCGGCGATTTCGGCGATCACGCCGAGGTCGTGCGTGATGAAGATGATCGCCATGCCGCGGGTGTCGCGGAGCTTGCGGAGGATTTCGAGGATCTGAGCTTGGATGGTGACGTCGAGGGCGGTCGTCGGTTCATCGGCGATGAGCAGCTGCGGGTTGCACGACAGGGCCATCGCGATCATGACGCGCTGCTTCTGCCCGCCAGACATTTGGTGCGGGTAGGCGTCGACGCGCTGCTCGGGGTTCTTGATGCCGACTTCTTGGAGCAGGTCGATCGTGCGTTTGCGAGCCTCGGCTTTACTCACGCGCTGGTGCAGGACGATGGCTTCGATGATCTGGGCGCCGACGGTGAAGACCGGATTGAGCGAGGTCATCGGCTCCTGGAAGATCATGCTGATGTCGCGGCCGCGGATGGATTGCATTTCGCGCTCCGGCAGGCCGACGAGATCTTGGCCGAGAAACGCGATGCGGCCGGTCTCGATGCGGGCGTTCGACGAGAGCAGCCGCATGATCGAAAGCGATGTAACGCTCTTGCCGGAACCGCTCTCGCCAACGATGCCGAGCGTGCGGCCCTTGCCGAGGCGGAACGTGAGATCATCGACGGCGCGGACGATGCCTTCGTCGGTGTGGAAGAAAGTGCGGAGGCCGTGAACTTCGAGAACTGCTTGGGACATGGCTTCTTATTTAACCACGAAGACACGAAGAGCACGAAGAAGAGAACAACGAAATCCGTCTCACTTATTGTCTCAATCAAGCTCTTAGTGTTCTTCGTGCCTTTGTGGTTAATTTTGAATCTTAGTTAGTAGGCTGACGGAGGCGCGGGTCGGTTGCTTCTTGAAGGCCTTCGCCGATGAGGTTGTAGGCGAGGACGGTAAGGAAGATGGCGAGGCCGGGGAAGAGGATGAGCCACCACATTTGGAAATTGCTGCGGCCGGATTCGAGGAGGCCGCCCCAGCTTGGGTTTGGCGGCGGGGCGCCGAAGCCGAGGAAGCTGAGGGCGCTTTCGGTGAGGATGGCGGAGGCAATTCCGAACGTGACCGGCACGAGCACAGGTGCGAGCGCGTTGCGAAAAATGTGCAGGAACATGATACGCAGTTGGCCGGAGCCCATTGCACGGGCGGCGGTGACGAAATCCATTTCGCGCAAGCGGAGAAACTCGCCGCGAGTGAGGCGGGCGATGCTGGTCCAGCTGGTGCAGCCGAGCACGGCCATGAGATGCCAGATCGTGGGTTTGTTCACCACGGCCAGGAGGGCGAGGATGAGTACGAGCGCCGGAATGCTCATCACGAGTTCAATGAGTCGACTGAGGAGGATGTCGATCCAGCCGCCGAAGTAACCGGCGAGCGCGCCGACGACGACGCCGATCGTGCCGGCGATGCCCATCGAGACGAAGCCGACCAGGAGCGCGGTTCGCGCGCCGTGGACCATTTGAGCGAACACATCGATGCCGGCCTGATCGGTGCCGAAGAGGTTGAATCGGTTGGGGCGGCCTTCATCGCGGGCCGGGTTCTTGGGCTGGTTCGGGTACTCCTCGGCCTGCACTTGCCGATTGGGGTCTTGATACACGAGCGGCCAGATGGCCCAACTATCGGGATCGTTCTTCTTCAGACTGTCGTAGTATTTGTTGCGGAAGCGGTCTTTGCGAAAGATGGGGTTTTCCCAGCTGCGGTCGAAGTAGTACATCGCCGGGAAATAGATCGAGCCTTTGTATTTGCAGATGATCGGCCGCGTGCCAGCGATCGCCGGTGAGAAGATCGCGATGACGGCCATGCACGCGACGTAAATGAGGGCGAGTGTCGCGAGTCGGCTGTGGCGGAAGCGGCGCCAGGTTTCGCGCCAGAAGCCTTGCGCAGCGCCGATTTCGATCGGCGGTGGCGAGATAATCTCGACGGCGGGTTCGGGTTGGGCGGGGACGGTGCTCATGAAGAGCGGAGGGTGTCGGGTGTCAGGTGTCGGGTGTCAGGAAACCGCATCGCTAACTATTGGTACGTGACTCGGGGGTCGACGACGGCGTAGAGGAAATCGGCGAGCATTTGTCCGAGGAGCGTTAGTACAGAAAACATAAGCATGAGGCCCATCATCGTGGGATAATCACGCTCGCGGATGGATTCGAAAAACAGTTTGCCCATGCCGGGCCAGCTGAAGATGTATTCGAGGATGATCGAGCCGCTCAAGAGGTAAGGCAACGTGAGGCCAATCATCGTGACGAGCGGAATGAGCGTGTTGCGAAACGCGTGATGAACGAGCACGCGATACGGGCCGACGCCTTTTGCGCGGGCGGTGCGAATGTAATCCTGGCGGATGACTTCCTGCATATTCGCGTGGATGAACCGGCTGTAATACGCGAGGCTGCCATAGGTATAACAAACGACGGGCAGAAAGGCGTGGCGGCTGATATCGAGCACCTGGCCGATGGTGGAGAGCTGATCGAAATCGTCGCCCTTCATGCCGAACAGCGGCAATTCGAATGCCGTGCCGCGGAGTTTCACCGCAAAGAACACCTGCAGGAAGAGCGCTGCAACGAAAACGGGCAGCGAGTAAAGCATGTAGAGAACGGTGCTGGTAACGCGTTCATCGAGGCGGCCGCTGCGCGCGGTCGCGTACAGCCCGATGGGAATGGAGAGCAGATACGTAATGAACAGCGAGGTGAGTTCGAGGATGAGCGTAGGGCCGATGCGCTGGCCGATGACATCGGCCACCCGCGCTGGCCGCGTGACCGAGTCGCCCAAATCACCCCGCAGGAGGTTGCCGAGCCACTGCCAATAGGCGGTGTACCAGGGCTTCGTGAGGCCGAAGGCTTCGCGCATCTTCTCGACTTCGGCGATGCGGATCGGCCGGTCCGGGCTGGCGGCCTCGAGCTTCATGAGAATCGGGTCGCCGGGCATCAAGCGGATCAGGCCGTAGATCACGAACGTGATCAGCAGCAGCGTCAGCAGCGCGAGCAGCAGTCGCCGGATGAAGTAATTGGCCATGGCGACTCCGCCGACTTAGAACGAAGCCGCGACGCCGGGGTTGGTCGGCGTCCAGAACGAATCGATACCGGGTGCGTAGTGGAAGGGGCCGCGCGGGCTGAAGCGGTAGCCGCGCAACTTCTTGCTGAAGCCATACAGCGACTTGCGGTTGTAAAGGAACAGGTAGGGCTGGTCCTCGTAAATGATTTTGTGGATTTCACCGTAGAGGGCCGCTCGTTTTTCGCGGTCGAATTCGTTCTCGGCCTGCTTGAGCAGCTCATCGACTTTTGGATTGGAGTAGTTACCGAAGTTGCGGGCCTCGCCCGTGCCGAAGATGTTCTTTTCAAGGTAAGGGTCGGCGCCAGAGCCCCAGCCGGAGCACTCGGCTTCGTAGTTCTTCTTGAAGATGCGCTCCTGGAACGCGGCGGCCTCCATGGGCCGCACGTTGCAGAGCACGCCGATGCTCTCTAGGTTCTCGCGGAGCAAGTTGCAAATCGCGATGCGGTCGGGCTTCTGGCTGACGAGGAGCGTGAACTCGAACTTCACGCGCTTGCCGTTGATTTCTTTATCGCGGATGCCGTCGTTATCGGTATCGACCCAGCCGGCTTCATCGAGCAGGTTTTCGGCCTTATCGAGATCCTGGTGGATCGCTTGAACACCGTCTTTGGGATACATCCAGGCATCGGGGTGAAAGATGCCATTGCATTGGTCGTACAGGCCGAAGCAGAGGTCGTCGAGCATTTGCTTTTCGTTGAAGGCGTAGGCCATCGCCTTACGCACGCGCGGGTCGCCGAAGAACGGCACCTTGTTAGTATCGAGGTTCCAGCCAATGTAAAGATAAAGCCACTCGGAACCGGCGACCTTCGTGTTCTCGCGGTAGTAGTCGTCGCTGTTGGTTTGCGTCTGCCATTGCTCGGTTTCGAGTTCGCCTTCTTCGATGTCGCCAGATTTGAGGGCGAGCAGCCGGGTGTTGGCGTCTTCGATGATGCGAAACCGCATCTGGGCGAACTTAGTCTTCGGGCGGACCTGCTTGCCGTGGAACATGTAATAGCTGTCGCGTCGTTTGAGGATGATCTCGGAGCCGCGAGTCCAACGCTCGATCTCGTAAGCCCCGCCGGAGATCGGGTGGAGTTCGAGGTTCCGATGATATTCGCTCGTGCGGAGCGTGGGATCCTCGGCGGCGGACTTTTCGTAGATATGCTTAGGCACGACCTGGAAGTTCATGTTCCAGATGTTCGTCGGCCCAGGATGCTTGTGAAAATACACGAGGGTGTGGTCATCGTATGCTTCGACCCACTTCAGTTCGTCGGTGCCGGTGCGCTGAGCCGGAACCGGAACGGCCGAGGTCATAATCAGCTGGTACGAAAATGCGACATCGTGAGCGGTGATGGGTTTGCCGTCGGACCACGTGAGGTCGTCGCGCATGATGACCTTATCGACCATATGATCCTTGCTGGTCTGCCACGATTTGACGTGCTCTTTCACAGCGAACGGGATCATGTTCCAGTCGAAGCCCCACAGATTGAACGACGTAAGGCCGACGATTTCCATTTCCGAGACGCTGCTCGCTAGCAGCGGATTCATGGCGCTGATATCGAGCAGCAGTGCGCGATTAAACGGAGCTTCGTAGTTGACGCCACTGCCGTCGGCTGGGGAAAGTTCGGAGAGCGCGCTCAGAATCTTTTGATTGGCCTCCGGTGAATCATTCTTCATGGCGAGCGCCTCAGGCACGGTGACGAGCGGCGGCTCTTTCGCCTTGGCTTCGCGGAGGCGGTCCATGGCGTCGACCACGGGCGAATCAGTCCACTCGGCCGTGTTGTCGAGTTCTGCGAGCGGCGGCGGCGTGAAGGGTTCGATGAGGTCGCCGAGTTTAAAAGGCTTGGCTGGTTGGTCGGTGTTCTCTTTCGCGTCCGCTTTGGCCGGTTCGGGCGCGGCGGAGGCGGCGGAGGCGGCGGAGGCGTTTTCCTTCGCGGCCGGCGCTTGGTCGGTGGATTGCGGTTTAGATTCTTTTCTCGAACTGCAACCGACGACCAGCAACAATGCGATAAGACCAATCCAACTCGCGGTGCGGCGGGATGTTTGTGTCATGAGTGAACCGAAGGCTGACGGATCGAGGGACGGGAGAGCAATTGGCGAGGGCGGCGATGGATGTTTTTAAAAGCGTGGTCGCGGCCGACGCAAGCCGCCAGCAGTTTGACGGAAATGTACGCTACAGAATGATTTACATCGCGTCAACGACGGTCAACCGGCGACCGAATTCGGCGCTCTGATTCGATGGTATCCATCGACCGTCAGCCCCCGGCTCTGCCGGGGGTTTGATGGAGCGTTGTGGATGAGTCTAGGGGATACCCCCGGCAGAGCCGAGGGCTGACGATTAATGTTACGCTGCTAGCAGCGCGAAGGGTCATTGAAAACCTGTTGTCACTTCCGTGGTGGGGCTGCTAAAGTGCCGCCCCGTTTCGACACGCGATCCTACCACGGTTGAGGCAAGTATGGCGATGCAGCGCACGCAGCTCGCGCTTTTGGCGGTCCTGGCAATGTTCGTTGGCCTGCGCGCGGAGCCAGCAGCCGGGCAAACCACCGGCTCGTCGAACCAGCGCAACACGTACTCGCAGCAGATGCAGCGGTACAACAATGCGGCCTCATCGAAGCAGCGGACCGCGCCGAGTTCGAAACCTCAAACTTCGGGCCAGAGCCAGCAGGCTACGCCGCGGCAATCGCAACAGCAGCCGGTGCGGACAGCGCCGCGCACGCAGAATGTCTCTGCGAGCAACAAGGGCACTACGACCGCATCGCAATCTGCACCGGCGACGAAGGTGAAGCCCCAGGCCGATGGCGGCACGGTAGTGAGCGATAAGGCCCAAGGCGGCGGCGCGGCAGCGGCAGCTTCCGCAGCCACCGCGGGCACAACGGGCGGACAAAAGCTCGCCCCCCAGCAGCGCGAAGAATTTCTGAAGCTCATCGGCGCGAACTGGATCTGGTCACCCGCGCATAAGAAAGACGAAGTGCCGGTGGGCGACTGCTATTTCCGCAAAACGTTCGAGTTGACGCAAGCCGATTTCGGGCAGGTGCACATTGCGGCCGACAACCAGTACGAACTGTACGTGAATGGCCGGTTGGTGGGCCAAGGCGGCGACTGGCGGAAGATGGACGTGCATGACATCACCAAATTTCTGGTCGGGGGCACGAATGTGATCGCGGTCAAGGCGACGAACACCGATGCCGGGGCGGCCGGCCTCGTGGCTCGTGTGATCGTCAAAGAAAAAGGTGGCACGTACGAAAGTTTTTCGACCAACGACAGCTGGAAAACGAGCGTGAAGCCGTTCGAGAATTGGGTGCAGATTCGCATTCGCGACACCGATTGGCTCGCGGCCAAGGTGTACGGCCCGCTCGGCGGCGTATTGCCGTGGGGCGATGAGATTGTGATCGCCGAGGAGGGTTCGCGGTTCATGACCGATCCGGAGTTTGTCGTCGATCGGCTCATTACTGACGAACAGGCGGGCTCACTGATCGCGATGACGTTCAACGCGGTGGGCGACCTCATCGTGTCGCGCGAAGGCGGCGGGCTGGAGCTCATTCGCGACAAAGACAAGGACGGCAAGTTCGACACCGTCGCACAATTCTGCGGCGATGTGAAGAACGTGCAGGGCATCCTGTCGCTCGGCAACCGTGTGTACGCGGTCGGCGATGGGCCGGAAGGCGGGGCGCTGTACCAACTTACCGATGCCGACGGCGACGGGAAGTGCGAGAAGATTGTCGCGCTCGTGAAGTATCGCGGCGTGATTGGCGAGCACGGCCCGCATACGGTGCGGCTCGGGCCGGATGGGTTGCTGTACGTGCTCTCAGGAAACTTCGCCCAGATCGCCACCTCGATCGATCCGCGCAGCCCGTATGTCACGACCTATGAAGGCGACCTCGTGCAGCCGAAGTATGAAGACCCGAACGGTCATGCAGTAGGGGTGCCAGCGCCGGGTGGTTCGTTTATTCGCACCGATACGAACGCGAGCTTTGTGGAAATGGTCGCGGGCGGCTTTCGCAACCCGTACGACTTCACATTCAACGCCGACGGCGAAATGTTCACGTACGATGCCGACATGGAGTGGGACATCGGCGCGCCGTGGTATCGGCCGACGCGGATCGTACACGTGACGCCGGGCGGCGATTACGGCTGGCGGAGCGGCTGGGCGAAGTGGCCGGCATATTACCTCGATAGCCTGCCGCCGACCGCGGATATGGGCCAAGGCTCGCCGACGGGCGTGGTGTATTACGAGCACACGGCCTATCCGCCGCGGCTGCAGAACACGCTGTTCGTGGCTGACTGGGCACTGGGGCAGATTCACGCGGTGAAGCTGGAACGGAACGGGGCGACGTACAAAGCGACGGCCTCGACGTTCTTGAAAGGGCGGCCGCTGAATGTGACCGGGCTCGATGTTGGCCCGGACGGTTCGTTGTACTTCTGCACGGGTGGCCGCGGGACCGACGGCGGCGTGTATCGCATTCGGTGGACGGGCACCGCGCCGCCGCAGAACATTAATTTTGGCCAGGGCATTCGCGCGGCGCTCGATCAGCCGCAGCTGCAGAGCGATTGGGCGCGGGCGCGCATTGCCGCGGTGCGGCGAAACTTGGGTGAGCGATGGCAGTCGGAGCTCGAACGCATCGTGACCGATGCCGAGAGCCCGCAACACGACCGGCTGCGGGCGATCGAGCTGCTGACGTTTTTCGGCCCCGCCCCGTCGACGCAGATGCTGTTGCAGGTGGCGTCAGATAGAGACCCAGCGGTCCGGGCACGAGTGGTGCGGCTGATGGGCAATCGCACCGATGGCGAGTTCGGCGATAAGTTGCTGCAGGCGCTCAGCGACAACGACGCTTGGGTGCGCCGCGTGGCGTGCGAAGCGGTGACGCATCGCGGCATGGAATCGCCCGTGCCGCAGTTGTTGAAATTGCTTGCCGACGACGACCGTTTCGTGGCATTTGCCGCCCGGCGAGCGCTGAAGCGTGTGCCGGTGAAGCAGTGGGAGGAGCAGGTGTTGGCATTCGAGGCGCCGCGGCCATTTTCCTACGGCGCCGTGGGATTATTGGTGGTCAACCCGTCGCCTGGTCTGGCGAAATCGATCATCGCGCGATGTGAGTCGATGATGCGCGGCCAAGCGAATGAAGCGGGCCAGAAACCGCCGCAGCTGAGCGACTCGGCGTTCGTTGATTTGTTGCGGGTCGTGCAGCTGGCGATCATTCGCGGCAAGGTTCAGCCGGCAGATGTGCCGTCGCTCGCGCAGCAATTGCTCAAGGAATATCCGACGCGCGACGCCACGATGAATCGCGAGCTCGTGCGGCTACTGGCGTATTTGCAGCCGCCGGGCGCGGCTCATAAGCTGACGCACCAGTTGGAGACGCCGATTCCGGATGTTGAGAAGCTGCACGTGGCGGCCTACGCCGCGCGCATCGCGACGGGTTGGGAAACGCCGGATAAGCTGCTCATGCTGCGGTACATGGAAACCGTGCGCGGCCTCGAAGGCGGGCACAGCCTCAACGGTTATATCGAATACTTTGCGCGCGACTTCTTCGCGCAGCTCACGCTGGCTGATCGGCGGCAGCTCATTGCGGTCGGTGAAGACTATCCCTCGTCGGTGCTCAGCGTGCTCGCGGGACTGCCGGAGAATCCGGGCGCCGATGTGCTCGCCGAGATTCGCGCGCTCGACAAGCGCGTGGAAGGCAAGACTGGCGAACCAATCGCGCGGCTACGCGTCGGCATCGTGGCGGTGCTCGGCCGCGCTGGCGACGAAGAATCGCAGCGGTATCTGCGCGATGTGTATACGAAGCAACCGGAGCGCCGCGCGCCGGTCGCCATGAGCCTCACGCAACATCCGGAAGGCGAG
This sequence comes from Pirellulales bacterium, assembly GCA_046349975.1. Classification (GTDB taxonomy): domain Bacteria; phylum Planctomycetota; class Planctomycetia; order Pirellulales; family Lacipirellulaceae; genus JABDGM01. The sequence goes on along the minus strand of JAXMBH010000017.1, from coordinate 88,045 downwards.
AACTGGGCCATCCTGGTTGATTCGCTGCGAACGATCGAAGGTGAGCCGGCCCGCGAGGTCGTGGCGGCACTGCTGAAAGTAAACCGCCAGCCCGATACGTCGGAACCGTATCGCAATGCAATCGTTTTGGGTCTGCGGCTGAAGGAAAACGGCGGCGACTTGACCGCGCAGCTGATGGCGAAATGGGTTGGTCAACAACCATACGCTGACAACGCTGAATGGGATAAACAACTCGCCACGTGGCAGCAATGGTACGCGACGACATTCCCCAACGAGCGGCCGGCCGAGCTGCCGAAGGAATCCCAACCGAACAAGTGGAGCTACGAAGAGCTGCTGGCCTACCTGGAGAGCCCGGAAGGCAAAGTGGGCAGTGCGGCGCGCGGAGCGCAGGTGTTCAAGGAGGCCCAGTGCATCAACTGCCACCGCTACAGCGGCAAAGGCGAGGGCATTGGGCCGGATTTGACGACGGTTGCCCAGCGGTTCCAGCGGAAAGAAATCCTGGAGTCGATCGTGTACCCGAGCCAAGTGGTCTCGGATCAATACGCGAGCAAGACGGTCGTCGCCGACGGCAAGACGTACATGGGCATTGTGGCGCCGACCGCCGACGGCGGCGCCGTGGTGCTGCAATCCGACGGGCAAAAAGTCGAGCTGAAAAAAGACGACATCGAGGAAATTCAGCCGTGTAAAACCTCCACGATGCCCGAGGGGCTGGCGAATAAACTTTCCCTCGAACAAATCGGGGATCTGTTTGCGTATTTAATGGGCGCTCCCGAGCCGAACCTGGCGGGGCGAGCTGCGCCAAACGTGCGGTAACTTGCTTGCTGAAAATAGGTTACGACCTATCGGGCAATAGTCCGCATGGTTCGCTCGCGAGGATCGACGATGGTCGGTCTGAGGTGAATAAATCACTTGACCGACCTAATTGGTCGATCTAACCTCATACTGCGTTTACAACTTTGGATTGAAAGAGTGTAGGTCTCTCGCTCCGTGAGAGACGATGCATCTCGCGGAGCGAGACGCCTACATTGAATTCAGCGACTCGTTTCATCGCCATGCACCAGCGAATGCGAAAAGCGGTCTCCGGTCTGCGGCCGGCGTTGCATTCGGCAATGCTTGTGCTGGGGCTGGTCGGCATGGGTGGTCCGCTGATCGCGTTGGACGAAACCCGGCTGGGCACGGCGCAGGAAGATGCAACTTCCGGCGAACGCCAGGAGGAGTTCACGACATCCGGCCGATCGGATGTCGTGCGGCAGATCAAACTTGAATCGCGCCGGCTCGCGATCGTCTTTGAGGTCCCGACGCCGGCTTCCAACCATCTGGGCCACACGCAAAACGCCGTGTTGTTGCTCGCTCCTAGTGGCCATCGACTCTCGAATGGCCTGCTCGCGCCGCTTACGTGCTGATTCGCCGCGGGCGAATCGTTCTTGTGCGTAAGTATTCTTTCAGGCGCTATCTTCGGTAGTTTCGGGCTCGCTGCGGGGATGCTGTTTCTGGCTGGTTCCTTGACCTGCTCGGTTGGGGCCAGTCGCGCAGCTTCGATCGCGACCGACGACTACCTGGATTCACCATCGCAACCGCTGTTCCGCAGTGCGTTGCGGTGTATTCGAGGAGAGTTTATCCATGCATCGGCTGATTTCCGGGATTCGTAGATTTCGTTCAGATGTCTTTCCGTCGCGCCAGGCGCAGTTTGAAGAACTGGCGTTCGGCCAGCAGCCGTCGACGCTGTTCATTACGTGCAGCGACTCGCGGATCGTGCCGCAGATGCTCACGCAAACTGAGCCCGGCGAGTTGTTCATTCTGCGGAACGCGGGCAATATCGTGCCGCCCTGCAGTGCGATGCCGAGCGGCGAAGCGGCAACCATCGAGTACGCCGTGCAGGTGCTCAAGGTGCAAGACATCATTGTGTGCGGGCATTCGCATTGCGGCGCGGTATCGGGCCTGTTGCGCCCCGAATCGCTCGCAGGCTTGCCGTTGGTGGAGCACTGGCTCAAGCACGCCGAGCAGGTCCGCCGCGAGATCGCTGAAGAGTCGCTCTCGCCGGCAGCCGGTGATGATCTGCTCACGACCGGCGTGAAAACGAATGTGCTCGTGCAGCTTCACCACTTGCGCACGTATGAGGCGATTGCCGCGAAAGAGGCAGAGGGCGAGTTGCGGTTGCATGGCTGCTTCTATCGCTTCGAAACCGGCGAAGTGACCGTGCTCGATGAATCGCGACGCACGTTCGTTTCGATCGATGAAGTGGTCGGTTCCGCAGTGGCGGCAACTTGGTAACTCGCAACAACTGGGTAAAGCCAAGAGTATTCGCGTATTCAGATCTAGGCACGGATTTAAGTGAAGCTGGGGAGATTGACCATGAGTACCGTTCAGGAACCTGCGGAACAAAGTTTCTTGTCGTCGTTGAAATTTGACTTCCCGGCCTCGATCGCGGTGTTCTTGGTCGCGCTGCCGTTGTGCATGGGCATTGCGATTGCCTCGGGGTTGCCCGTGGCGGCCGGCTTGCTCACGGGCATCATCGGCGGCATCGTCGTCGGCACGTTGGCCGGTTCGCCGCTGCAGGTGAGCGGCCCGGCGGCGGGGCTCACGGTGGTGGTGTATGAAATCGTCAACGGCCAGGGTGTGGCGGCGCTGAGCCTTATCGTGCTCGGTGCGGGATTGCTGCAGATTGCCGCCGGCCTGTTCCGCCTGGGGCAGTGGTTTCGGGCGGTATCGCCGGCCGTGATTCATGGCATGCTGGGCGGCATCGGCATTCTCATTTTCGCCAGCCAGTTCCATGTGATGGTCGACGACAAGCCGAAGGAGAACGGCATTCGCAATCTGATGACGATTCCGCAAGCGGTCGCGAAGGGTTTGCCGCTGCCGGCCGCCTCGACGGCGGAACAACGGGCCATTCGCACCGAGTTGCTCAAGGATGTGGGTTCATTGCACACGCGGCAGGTGTCGCTGCGCGATTCGATGGCTGCCGCCGAGCCGGCGGAAGCGGCCCAGGCCGCGGCCGAGTATGCGAAGCAGCAAGCGGCGATCACTGAAGGCTTGCGCCAGGTGGCCCAGCGCATCGAGAACAATCAGGAGGCGTTAGCGAATGGACCTTCTACGAAGGAAGCCGTAACCGCAGCCGTGAGCGAGAGTCAAAAAGCCCTCGCCGCGCTGCAAACGGGCAGCGAGCAGATCGACGAAGACGCGCAAAGACGGGCGGTGAAGAGCCTGGAGTCGCTGCTCGCGGGTTTGAAAAACCACCAATGGGCGGCGAAAGTCGGCATGCTTACCATCTGCGTGCTGGTGTTCTGGCAGTTGGCAATTCCGCGGCGCTGGAAAGTCGTTCCCGGGCCGCTGGTGGCGGTGACGGTTGCTGCCGTGGCGGCGTTTCTGTGGAGCCTGCCCGTGTTGTATGTGGAGGCGCCGGATAACCTGTTTTCGGCGATTCGCCTGCCTTCGCTCGCGGTGCTGCAGAACGGAAACCTCGTTGCGATTCTGGAAAGCATTCTTGTAATGGCGCTTATCGCCAGTGCGGAAACGCTGCTGTGCGCAACAGCTGTCGACAAAATGCACGGCGGCCAGCGTACCAACTATGATCGCGAGCTCATGGCCCAAGGCCTCGGCAATTCACTGTGCGGGTTGGTAGGTGCGCTGCCGATGACGGGCGTCATCGTGCGCAGTGCTGCGAACGTTCAGGCCGGGGCGAAGACTCGCAAATCGGCGGTGCTGCACGGCATTTGGTTGCTGGTGTTCGTGGCCTTTCTCACGCCGGTGCTGCGGACCATTCCCGTGGCCGGACTCGCGGCAGTGCTCGTGTACACGGGTTACAAGCTCGTCGACCTCAAACACATCGGCGAACTGCGGAAGTATGGCTGGAGCGAAGTCGGCATTTATCTAACGACGATGGCCACGATCGTGGCAACCGATTTGCTCACCGGTGTGGTCGTGGGCATCGGCCTGTCGGCGGCGAAGCTGCTGTACACGTTCGCGCACTTGCACGCCGAAGTGGAAGCAGACCCGAGTCGCAATCGCTGCCAGCTGAAGCTCAACGGCGCCGCCACATTCCTGCGGCTGCCGCTGTTGGCATCGGCGCTGGAGCGCGTGCCGGCGAATGCGGAGCTGCACGTCGACCTGGAACGACTCAATTACATCGATCATGCCTGCTTCGATTTGCTCATGAATTGGGCGAAGCAGCACGAGGCAACCGGCGGTCGATTGATCATCGACTGGGATAGTCTCCACGCCCAGTTTGATGAAGACGCAGCGCCGCCGCGGCTGCGGAAATCGGTGGCGTAGGCTTACGGTAATGGGCAGCAGGAGTTCGCGCGTGCCCGTTCGACGATCATAGTTGCAAGAGCGCCAGCGGCCCAATCAGCATGAGCGGTCGCAGCCAAGTTCGCCTGGATGCCTGTTTCAGGCGATCAAACGCCTGTTGGTCGGCGTCGTTGGTCGCATGCGTTCCGCAGTGCATGCATTCGATGAGCGTAATCCAGCGGCTTACGGAATCGTCGGGGCCAATCACTTCAACGTACTGGCGAAAGGCGTCGCGCCCACAGCAGTCGCACTTCGTATTGACGGCCATCTTCCTATCCTCTTCCGCCGGCATTGTACTCGGCGGTGGATTGCCCGGATGCCGAGGCATTTGCTACACATCGTGCGGCGCAGCGCCCTGTGCGTTGCGTTGTCGACCGTGTGTAGCGGACTGGATGACATAAAACCCGGTCGCCGCGCTGGCTTTATGCCCCCCGCCGGCATACGATGAGGCTGATATCAAACAACATGCGTTGCCAGATGACTGACAACACTTGCTTGAAAGGAGTCAGCGATGGCGATGGATGTGGAAAACGGCGAAGCCAGTCTGTTTCTTGAATACGAGCGGCTGGCCGAAAACTACAAGCGCAGCGTGATCGAATGCAAAGCCGGGCTGGAACGGCTGCATTGTTCGCAGCGGGAATTTCACTCCCTTGTGCTGAGCTGGCGGCGGGAAATCGCGCGGCGCGTCGGTGTTTTGGGCGGGCTCGTGGATCCGCCGGCATGTCAGTAGCCGGCCGCCACGATCGTGAGGCGGCGATTGGCGTAAACTCACTGCGATGATATTGGCGCGCGTTCGCTCTCGGCCAGCGGCGCCGGCTGCATCACGTCTTTTGTCGCGACCGGACAAGGTTTTTGACGCTTCCTTCTGGCGTCTGTCGCCCGCCTTGGCAAACTTTGCCGCCTTTTCGGCCTGTATGCCCGCCCGATTGTGCCAGCAATGAGTTTTGGGCCGGTTGTATTGATTGCCAGCCCGCGGCGAGGTCGATTCGCTTTCTGAAAGTCCACGGCGCCGCCCCGACGGCTTGGCTCGGTAGCTTGGTTCGTCGCCGGTCGGTGGTCCATTGCGATCTCCGTCGCGCACGCATGGCTTTCACGAGCCGACGCGCCGACGCACTTGGTGCTGGGTCGCACTCATAGCCGCTGCATGATATTCAACCGTCAAAGCACTCGCCGCCACATTGGTATGCAATTACGTTGGACATTTGTCGTGTGCTTCACGGCGAGTTGCCTGACCGCGGCGGCTCATGCGCAGTCGCTGGCCGACAACAGCACACTCGCCGACAAGAACGTGTGGGGCAACGACGTGGTGGCGACGTCGACGACAACCGCAGACGCAACGCCGCCCGCCATCGCGCTTCCCAGTAACGCCCTAGATCCCGCCGCTCCAACGCCGGCGGCAGTCGAAGCCACGTCGCCCTACCCACCAGAACCGCACGAACCGGGCGGCACTGGCCCGGCGATCGGTCCAGCGGGCGTCAGTCAAACGGAGTTGGCCAAGCGCGTGGAAGCGCTGGAGCGCGAGCTTCGCGCGTTGAAGGCGGCCGGCGCTGCTGAGGCTCTGCCAGCGCCCAAGGGCGAAAAGAAAGACGACAAAACCGCCAAAGACCAGGCGGCTGGTGATAAGAGCAAGAAAGCCGAAGACAAAGCGGACAACGGCACGCCGAAGAAAGTCGACATCATCGCGCGGCCCACATTCACGCCGACCGGCCGCTTCTATTTCGACGGCGTGAGCTATGACGACGATCAGGACACGGTCGACTTCTTCAACACCGATCGCGACAACGAATTCGGCTTCCGCACGTTCCGCATCGGCGGCCGCGGCAATATTTACGAGAACCTGGCTTACTCGATGGAAGTCGAGTTCCGCGGCACCAACAGTTCCGTGGCGCTCCGCGATATCTTCATGGAGCAGCAGCAACTACCGGCGATTGGCCAATTTCGCGCGGGTCATTTCAAAGAGCCGATCGGCCTGGAAGAAGACGAGAGCGACCTGTTCCTTACGTTCATGGAAAAGACGCCCGCCACGCAAGCTTTTGCCCCGTCGCGTAACTTCGGCGTGATGGCCTGGAACACTTTCGACGAGTGCCAGGATGCCACGTGGTTTGCCGGGGTGTTCCGCGCCGATTCGCCCGATTCACCAACCAACACCGCAATGTGGCGCAGCGACAACGACGACTGGTGCCTCGACACCCGCGTGGCTTGGCTGCCGTATTACGACGAGCCGTCGAACGGCCGTTATCTCACTCATGTGGGTTCCAGCTACAGCCATCGAAAGGTTGGTGCGCTCACACCAACAGCCACCTACAACCAGAATGTGCCGTACAACACGCTTAATGGACTCGCAGAGTTCAGCACTAGGTCGTGGGTCGGCACGCAGGGGCCGATCGGCTTCGGCGCCGAGGCCGATAGCGACGAGTGGAATCAAATCAACGGTGAATTTCTGCAGATTTGGGGCCCGGCCAGCGTCCAAAGCGAGTACTTCCAAGTGCTCATGAACAGTGGTGAGCAGTTCAGCGGCGGGTACGTGATCTTCGGCTATTTCCTCACCGGCGAAAGTCGCGGCTACCGCAAAGATCTCAAGGTGATGGACCGCACGCAGCCACTCGAGCCATTCTTCCTTGTCGATACCTGCCAGGGCGCGAGCTGCGGCTGGGGCGCCTGGGAACTCACGTGCGGTTACACCTGGGTCGACCTCGAAGATGGGCACGACATCATTGCCACGACGCCGGCTACAGCTTTGAACCGGCGGCGCGGCTTTAACCAAGATTTCGTCATCGGCCTCAACTGGTACCAGAACGCCTGGTCACGCGTGTTATTCGACTACGAACTAGAACTGGTCGATTTTGTCGACTCCGGCGTGCCGAGCTCGACGGCCAGTATCTTTGGTGCGCGGTGGCAAGTCGATTGGTAACCCCGCAAAGAGACGTGCGCTTTCCCCTTTCCACCATCGCCGATTTTTCGATCATCCTCATGAGCACACGATCGCGTTTGTTGGAAGCCGCTGCCAGCGTGGTCGTCGCGTGGAGCGTAATGCACACCATCGGAACAGCCCAGGACCGGCCGCTCGCCATGGTGCGGCCCGCGTGCGGCAAAGTGTGCAAGCTCGTATGCGAAACACGCAAACTTGTCGACGTGGGCTATGGCAACGAGTGCAAGGCGATCTGCCTGCCCGCGCCGAGCCGACCAGGCTGTAAGCACTGCATGACCGTCTGCGGCGAATGCAAAACCAACGACCCGTGCTCGAACTGCGAAACGACGGCGCCGAAGTTTGAATTCTGCTGGCGCGATTGGTTTGCCTGCGGCTGCACGACGCCGCGGAATATCAAGGTCCTCACCAAGTATCAGGCCGAGAAGAAAATCTGCTGGTACCATTGGGAGGTGGTCGACGCGTCGTGCTGCGATTGCATTTCAGCGGGCGACAACACGAGCGACGGCGGCGAAATCGTGCAATCGCCCAGAACACGCGCTCTCTTCAAGCCGGCGCCGGAGAATGCCCAGCTGGGCGACACGATGTCTATCTCCAATGAAGATTGGGTGCAGCTCGCCGCGCTATTGGCGCCCGATCCGCACGACTCGACAGACGCGGTTGCCGGCGGCGCCCCGCCCGCTGGCGCGGCGAAAGAACCAGCCGAAAAGTCTGAACTCGACCTGCCCGCGCTGAAAGAGACGGCCGCCACCATGGCCGGGCGGATCCAAAACGTGTTTACGAAGTGATCGGCGCCGCGACGGCGCGCCTCGGCACGCTACAGGCTCTTTACCAGCAAGCTGAAGTCCGTCACGTACAGCTCTTCAACGGCTAGTTGCGGCAACGTGCGGTGCAGCCGCATGAGAACTCGGCGACGGAAGGTTTTCAGGTCGGGTTCCTCGAACACGGCGAGCGGTGTCAGTCGCGTGGCGATGATCACTTCGTCGCGCAACTTTTGGCGGTGCTCTTCGACAAGCGTGGTTGTAGCTGCCAGGCGATCGCCCTTTACCGACAGGTAAATCGTGAACTGCACCGTGCTCTTCTGAGCTTCGGCGGGATAGTCGGAACGAATTTTGAACCTGCCAAGTTCAATGCCGCGGATTTCATCGGGTCCAGGCGGAGGAAGTTCGATTTCCGCCGCCTCCCGTGCCTCCTTCTTGCCCTCTTTCTCCTTCCCTGCTTCCTTCTTGCCCTCTTCCTTTTTGCTTTCGGACTTCGCTTCCTTTTTGCCTTCCGGTTTGCCGGCGGGTTCTTTGCTGGCGAAGCACGAGCCCGGCACGCACGCCACCAGCGCGGTGCCGCATAGCAATAGGCCGAGAACTTTTAGGAAGGGTGACATCGAGTTGGAACACCGCCGCATTAGAGTTGTTGGCTGACGACATCGGCGATCAATAGTTGCCGCAACCGCTTTTCACCAAGCTGCGCCGCCAGCACGTCGGTAAGCCGAGCCTTGAGGGTGACGAGTTCCGGTTCCTGCAGTTCCTCAACGGTTGCCCGTCGACAAATGCTGATCACTTGATCGCGAATGACACCTTCGTGGCGGTTCCAGGCTTCTTCCATTTCGGCTTCTTCCTTGGGCGAAACCAGCGCGTACAAATGGAAATCGAGTTCGAGTCGATTGGTGCGCACCACCGGGCCAGCCGCCCGGTTATCTACGAGTGGAATCGGAATCCTGTATTCGCCAAGCGGAAACTCGGCGAGATCTTCCTCGCCCAGGAGCATGTCCATTTGATCGAACTCAAAGGCCGACTTGGACTGGCATCCCCACAGCGCGCAGCACCCCACGGCCAGGAAACACCACCGCAGCCAATTGTGGAATCTGGAATTCATGTTCGGTCTCTGCATAAATCTACGTCGCGCCGCGACACATTTTTCGACGTAAACTTCGTAATGGCCGATCGTTCGTCACGCGGCGCCGGGTCTGGTCATGCCGATTGTGCGGACGACGGCAGGCAAGTTTCGTTTTCTCGAACGGTCGCAATCGAAATGTCTTACCAGCTCACAGCAGTGTCGACGCTTGTCTTGGCCCTGATGCTCGGAGGCGTCGCCGGTTGCTACGACGGCAACGCCCTGCGGGAGCAGGCACAGGCGGCGGCGCTAAACACGACGCTTGCCGAAATCGATTTGGGTGAATACAGGACAACACTGCCCCGCGACTCGACGACGGGAGCATTCACGTCGCTCGAGATGCGCATCTTCTGCACCGTGCCGCGAGCGAAACTCTCCGAAGTGGAGAAGCAGATGGCAATCGATTCTTATCGAGTGCGCCATGAAACGCTCACGGCCTTACGGATGAGCACGCGCGATGAACTCACGGAACCCGATTTGGCAAAGCTCCGCTCCCGCATCGAAGAGGTCGTGAACAAGGTGCTGACCGATGCTCCGGTGAAGGAAGTCGGGTTCTATCAGCTTGTGCTGCGGTAACGCGCCAATTGCAGCGGCGAAGTTGGTACTTGAATTCGCAAGCGGGGTGTGCGGCCCGACTCCGGCAGCCACGACTTCCGCTAAGGCCGTGCCAGTGACACCAGGTTTTCTGCTTGTGAGCGGCGGCGCAGTTGGCCGCATGCCGCGTCGATGGCGTCGCCCTTGCGATGGCGGAAGTGCACGTTGAGACCACGCGATTCGAGCGTTTGCCGAAAGGCGCGCTGCGCGGCCGCCGACGGCGTTTCATAGGGCAGCCCCGCGACCGGGTTGTACGGAATGACATTGAGCATCGCTTCTCGCCCGCGCAGTAAATCGGCGAGCTCGGCCGCGTGGGCAGGGCTGTCATTGAGCCCGGCGAGCAGCACGTATTCGAATGTGAGCTGCCGGCCGGAGCGTTCGAAGTAATTGTCGGCTTCGGCGACTACATCGGCGAGCGGAAACTTGTCGGAGACGGGCACGATTTTCTGCCGCAGGGCGTCGTTCGGGGCGTGGAGCGAAACGGCGAGGCGATAGCGCGGGTTCGTCTCGGTCAGCCGGCGCATCGCTTTCGTAAGGCCAACGGTTGAAATCGTGATACGGCGGGCGCTAATGCCGAGGCCATCCTCGCGTGTGGCTTCGTCGAGCGCCGGCAGCAGCCCATCGAGATTTGCGAGCGGCTCGCCCATGCCCATCACCACAATGTGGCTCAGTCGCTCTTGGGCCTCGAGCAACAGTTGCAGCCGCAGCATTTGTTCGACGATTTCGCCGCTCGTGAGATTCCGCTGCAGACCCTCGAGACCGCTGGCGCAAAATACGCACCCCATGCCACAGCCGACTTGCGTGCTGATGCAAATCGTGCGGCGGAGTTCATCGCGCAGCAAGACGCACTCAATTTGCCCGCCGTCGGCGAGCGTGAGCAGCAATTTCTCCGTGCCGTCGTCGGCTTTTGTGTGCCGGGCGATCGAGGTGCTCCACAGCGAGAACTCGGCGGCCAGTTCCTCGCGCAGCTTCTGTGGCAGGTCGGTCATCTCCGCGAAGCTTTGGGCGCGCCGCGCGAACAGCCACCGTCGCACCTGGCCCGCGCGGTATCCGCCCTGGCCGCGGGATTTCATCCACGGGGTGAGCTGGTTGTCAATCTTGTTGAGCAGATGTGGCACGGCTGAGAACCGAGTGATTCGCAAGTCAATTAAATTCACCACAGAGGGTCACCGACTTACCAGAGAATCGTCCAGCGATCGTAGCTGAATTCGAAAGAACTCAGTGGATTCTTCCAGTCCTCTGAAGGCTTGTGAATTCAGCTGCGTTTGCAGAAATCTCTACCACTTACTCTGTGCACTCCGTGGCCTCTGTGGTGAATTGCTGTGCTCTGAGTTTCGGCATTTACTTCGAATTCGACATCGCCGCCGGCAGCCACGACCACAGGTAATACGCCCGTGGCGATGCCAGATCGATCAGTGCCGACACATCGACGCTGCCGCGGGCCGGCGCGACCGATTCGGCGCCCATCAGTTCGCCGAAAATCGTCGGCTGCTTCTCGTATTTTACGCAGCGGACTGTGTCGGAGGTTTCGCCGGCCAGTGCGGTCGCGCGGGCAATCGCCGCTTCAATGAAGCCGATCTTGTCGACCAGTCCCTTGTCGAGTGCTTGTTGGGCCGTGAAGATTTGTCCGGTCGCCACGGCGTTCAGCGCCGCTTCGTCGCTCTTGAACTTGGGCCGGCCGTCCATGACGATCTGCTTGAAGCCCTTGAAGCTGGCGTTCACCAGTTCCTGCATCACGTTGCGTTCTTCTTCGCTCATGGGGCGAGTGGGCGAGCCCATTTTCTTGAGCGGGCCACTGGCGATTGAGTCTTCCGAAATACCCAGCTTCGAAAGACCGCCCGAGAGGTCGAAGTGCGGAATAATGACGCCGATCGAGCCGGTCCACGTGGTCGGCTCGGCAAAGATCGCATCTGCCTGGCTGCCGACCGCCATTGCGACGTAGTACCCCCCGCTCGCGCACACGCTGCCCATGCTTACGACCATGGGAATTTTCTTTTTCTCGAGCAGCTCGCGCAAATGGTGATAGACGTAGTCGCTGCCCGTGACCGTACCACCCGGCGAATTGACCCGCAGCACGATGCCGACGACCTCATCGTCATCTTCGACCGCTTTAATTTGCTTCATGGCGAAGCTGTCTTCGCCTTCCATGATCGCGCCGCTGACCTCGATGATGGCGATCTTCTTCGTGGCGAGCTTCGCCAGCGAGTGGTATTTTTCCTGCGGCGCATTGGCCGGGCTGAAGTAACTGTGATACCGGCTGTACAGCGAGATGATGAACATCACCGCCAGCACCAACAACCCAACGAGCCATTTGCCGTAGCGGCCGAACGCGGTGGGAGGCTGCTGAATGATGATCTGCTGCGGGGGCGTCGTGGTGCGGATTTCGGCCTCGGCCATGGGTTTCTCCTTCGTACGAACACGGTGCTAGCGGTCGATTTGCACCGCGAGTGGGTAGCTCATTCTAAGCCACGCAGTGGCTGTGACAAACAGCATCGACTGCCGATGTAGAGGGGGAGAACGTGAGAGTAAGAGGTGGTGAGAGAAAAGACCGAAAGGGCTGCAACACTGCCAGTTAACGTGTGCACCGCCAATCTCCTCGCCTCCCCCTCTCCGTGTCTCCCCCTCTGCAATTACGCGGGTTGCCAGAATCGGCCGCTGGCCGCTAAAGTGGACGCTTATTCCAGAAGGAGCGTACGCGTGTTTGTTTCCGCCTCGACTGAATGTTTTCCCGATTTGTCGCCGCCCGAAGCACTCGAAGTTTTGGGTGACCTGCAGTTCACGGCCGTTGAAATCCCGCTTCACGAAACCGGCCGCGGCCTCAAGCCCTCCGAAGTGCATGCCGACCTGGAGCGGTCGGCCCGATTCTGCCGCGATACGCACCGGCTCGATATTGCCGCATTGAGCATCGAGCTGGCTCCAGGGCCCGATTACTACAACCATTTTACGTCGTGCTGCAAGCTGGCGAAGCTGATCAAAGTTGTCACGCTCGTGGTGCCCTGCTCCGAGCTCGGCACGCCATTCAATGAAGAAATCGAACGGCTGCGAAAGCTGGTCGAGATCGCCTCACTGGAAAGCGCTGTTGTCGCACTGAAGACACAAATTGGCTGTATGTCGCAAGATCCTGATACTGCTGTGGTGCTTTGCGACAACGTGAAGGGGCTGCGGCTCGCGCTCGACCCGAGCCATTACATTGCCGGCCCATTCCAAGGCGGCCCGATCGATAAAGTCATGAAGTACGTGCAGCACGTACACCTGCGCGACTCGACGAAGCAGAAGCTGTACGTGCGTGTCGGCCAGGGCGAAATCGACTACGGCAAACTCATTCAGCAGCTCGAAAAGGTGGGCTACGACCGCGCACTCTCGGTGCACATGGCGCCGCTGGAAGGCTTCGATCACCGCGCCGAAATGCGCAAGATGCGGCTGCTGCTGGAGAGCTTGTTGTAAAGATTGAAAACGCATGAAGGGGTGGCTGGGGTCGAGCCGACCATCGCGCAGCGATGGTGCCCGCGAGCCCCCAGTGCGCCACAGTGAACTCGGGCGCACTGGGGGCTCGCCTTCGGCTCGACCCCAGCCACCCCGTGGACTTGGTAGCTGAACTCATTTAGAGTTCCGTTGTGCCGGGAGCGATTGGATTTCTTCACTTGGGCCGCATCACGGCGGTGTTCGTGGCATGTCAACTTCGCCGCACAGGTCGGGCGTCATCGCGCTGGATCTTGGCGGTACGAAATTGGCATCGGCCATCTTCAGCCCGGCGGGCGACGTGCTCGGCAAGAGCAACATCCCGCTTGGCGATCGCACCGGTCAAGCCGTTGGCGCGTTCATCGCCAACGAAATCCGCCGATTGCGGCAACTCGCGGCCGATCAACCGATCGAACTATCAGCCGCTGGCGTTTGTGTGCCCGGTATCGTCCGGCCGCAAACGGGTCGCGTGTGGGCGCCGAATATCGCGGGCTGGGACGATTACCCGCTCCAAGACGAAATTCGCGGCGTTGTCGGCGGCGAGCGGATGAAAGTCGTTGTGACCACCGACCGCGCCGCTTCGATTCTCGGCGAAGTATGGCGCGGGGCCGCCCAAGGCTGCCGCCACGCGATCTTTCTGGCGGTCGGCACCGGAATTGGCGCCGGCATCTTCGCCGATGGCCGCGTGCTCGACGGTTCAACCGGCATCGCCGGCGCGATTGGCTGGCTGGCGCTCAGCCGACCGTTTCGGCAGGAATACGTCGGTTGCGGCAATTTCGAAAGCCATGCCTCGGGCAACGGCCTCGCCAAGGTCGCCCGGCAACTGCTCGCTCAACGCCCTGAATATGCAGGCCCGCTGTCGACGGCGCCCGAACTGACCGCCCACGATGTGTTCACTGCTTACGACGCCGGCGACGAAATCGCCCGCGATGTCATTGCCCAAGCCATCGAATACTGGGGCATGGCCAGCGCGAACCTCATCAGCTTGTTCAATCCCGAAAAGCTCGTCTTCGGCGGCGGCGTATTCGGCCCGGCCACGAAATTCATCGATGACATCCGCACTGAGGCCGGACGCTGGGCACAACCCGTCGCGTTCCAGCAGACTCAATTCCTGCCTTCCCAACTCCACGGCGACGCCGCCCTCACGGGCACAGCGTATTTGGCCATGCAGGCGAAGTGACTACTCACGCCTCGTAGCTGAATTCGCCAGAATTCAGTGACTCACCGCTGCACTGAACTCTGGCGAGCTCAGCTCCGAGCTTCATGAGGTGGCTGGGGGCGAGCCGACCATCGCGCAGCGATGGTGCCCGCGAGACCCCAGTGAATCAGCGTGAACTCTGGCGCACTGGGGGCTCGCCTTCGGCTCGACTCCAGCCACCCCATGAATGCACAAAGCGAGCTCGTGCGCAATCAGCTACGTCAAAACGATCATCGCGAACGCGATTCGAAGAATTCGGTTGTTTGCCAAGCCGGGAGAGTCACGCCTGCGAGTGGAAAACCACACATCACGCGCGATCAGGCTTCTATGCACGGCCGCCACATCTTAGACTCTCAACCAGCCACCCTTGACCCGCAACCATTCCATGGTCAACAAAAACCTCGCCTTCGCCGCAGCCTGTTTGGGGATGTTGCTGTTCGGCATCGTGTTCTTGTCGCTCGGGTCGGTGAACAACATGCTTGCCGAACGGTTCCAGCTGGATAACAGCGCGATCGGCACGCTCACCGCCCTCTTGCCGTTCGGCATTCTCATTGGCTCGCTCGTGTTCGGTCCGGTCGTCGACCGCTTCGGCTACCGCGGCCTATTGGTCACAGCGTCGCTCATCGTCGGCGGAGCGCTCGAAGGCATGGCGTTCGCCCAAACGTTGACGCTCGTGCAATGGTGCGTATTCGCGATTGGCTTCGGCGGCGGCATTCTTAATGGCGCGACTAACGCCTTAGCGGCCGACGTGAGCGAAGGCAAACGCGGCGCGAAGCTCAGTCTGCTGGGGGTGTTCTTCGGCATCGGCGCGCTCGCCATGCCGAGCACGTTGGCCGCGCTGTCGCACCGCTTCGAGCTGCATCAAATCGTTTCCGGCATCGGGGCGCTCTCGTTTCTCCCCGCTGTTTACTGCCTCGCCATTGCCCTGCCGCCCGCGAAACTGCAATCCGATCGCACTTCAATGGGCCAGATGTTCGCCCGACTCGCCGACCCGTTTCTCCTCGTAGCGTGCCTCGCCTGCGCGATGCAGAGCGGCATGGAAGGTCTGTCGAACGACTGGATGACTCGCTACTTCAAAAACGTCGTACTCGCCGGTGACGACAACGAACGCATCGTACAGCTGAGCTTGGTTGCGCTCACCGGCGCGATGATGGCCACTCGCCTGGTGTTGGCCGGCTTGTTGATGTACATCGGCCCGCGAGCAGTATTGCTGGCGAGCCTGGTCACCATTGCCGCGGGCGCCGCGCTGTTGGTCGCATTGCCAGGCAATTCCCCCACCGTCGCGTTGTTGGGCCCTCTCGGCATTGGCGCAGGGCTGGCGGCCATGTTTCCCGTCGTGCTGGGTTTCGTCGGCGACCGCTATCCGCAACAATCGGGAACGGCGTTCAGCACGATCTTCGTGGTGGCGCTCGCCGGCAATATGACGATCAACAAATCGTTCGGCTATATCGCCCACGAATATGGCGTTGTGCAGTACCCCAAAGTGCTGCTAGTGCTCGTGTTCGCGGCGGCGGTGTTGCTGCACGTGCTTTACAGTTACGTGAGTCGCGATTAAACGAGCGTTTCATAATTTCCACGAAAGATAATCTTGTCGACCATCCGCGATACGAAGGACAAGTACGCCTTCGTCGATGTAACGGAAAATAATCACCCAGCGACGATGACTGAGAAGTCGAACGCCAGTGCCCAACTCCGGCGCCGCGGTTCCAATCGATGCAACGTTGGATCGAGCTGCGAGGTCCTCGCAGCAATCGATGATTTCATCAACGAGCCGATCTGCCGCTATCGGACGGCCGCTCTCAACGCCAATTCGAATCGCGATCTCGTTCAGATCGCTGTCGGCAGCGGCCGTTCGGAGGACCAGCGGCATTTATTCCACCATGCCGCGCTTGGCAAGTTGCTCGCGCACGTCGCGCTTAATCGCAGCGCGGTCAAACGAACCGGTCCTACCTGCCGCCACATCCTCTTCAGCCTCGGCTACCATCGATCTCAACTTCGCCAAGCCGTTTTGTCGGCGCTCAAGCGCATCAAGGGCATCGCGCAAAACATCATCGTCAGAGGTGAATGCGCCAGTTGCGATTTGGGCATTGATCCGCTGTTGTATATCGGTGGGCAGCGAGTGATTCATGGCGAACGCTCCAGGGAACGGCTATGTTTAGCTTAGCAACATTATCGGTTCTTATCAAAACATTAGAATTTACCCGAACAATCAAGAATTCATACGGAACTTCGACATGACCTCTCTCGCAATTCAATGGCTCAACAATGCTCGCGCGGTGATGGATCGCATCGAGCAAACGCAAATGGAGAACATCCGCAAGGCGGCGGAGATCATGGCCGACTCGATTCAAGCCGAGCGGTGGGTGCACGTGTTCGGCTGCGGCCACGCCACGATCCCCGTGGAAGAAATGTATCCGCGCATCGGCGGCTTCGTCGGGTTCCACCCCATGGTCGAGCTGCCGATGACGTTCTTTACGCGCATTGTCGGTGAAATGGGCGTACACCAGTTCTTGTTTCTCGAACGTGCCGAAGGTTATGGTGTCGCCATTATGAAGGCCCACGCGTTCGACCCGCGCGACACGATGTGGATCTTCTCCCACACGGGCATCAACAACGTGAATATCGATGTCGCCCTCGAAGCCAAGAAACGCGGCATGAAAGTGATTGCGTTCGGCTCGGCAGCGGCCGCAGAAGGCAAAACAACGCGGCACTCGTGCGGCAAGACGATCTTCCAAATTGCCGACCTCGTGGTCGACTCCTGCGCGCCGGGCGGCGACTCCTCGGTGCCACTCAAAAACCATCAGGACAACGTCGGCCCCGTCTCAACAATGGCCTTCGTCTCGCTCGTGTGGATGACCGTTTGCACGGTGGCCGAAATTCTGGCCGATCGCGGCGTGAAGCTCTACATTCACCCGTCGCACAACGTGCCGGGCGACACCACGGCCCACGATCGGCTCGATGCCGCCCTGGCCGAATATAAGCGGCGAATCGCCGGTGTCTGATTTTAATTCGATCGTCGTCAAAATCCCGTGGGGTGGCTGGGGTCGAGCCGAAGGCGAGCCCCAGTGCACCTGAGTTCACCGTGACGCACTGGGGGCTCGCGGGCACCATCGCTGCGCGATGGTCGGCTCGACCCCAGCCAGCCCTCGCGTCCTCAGCGACCATTTCGGTGCGTCTGAGTCCCTTCCCATCGAAACCCGCCGCCCCGTGCGGGGTTAACTCTTTTGGGGACTCGGGCGTGATAGCGGTGCTGCGGCTCGCCGATCGCTCCGGCCAACTGTAAGCTGGAAGAGGGCGACGAACCTCCTCCACACCCGCGAGCGACCGTTGTCGGTTAGCGACTCGACTGCCGAAAGATACACGCTGGCCGACCCCGACGTCCGGCTGATGCTACGGGTGCGCGATAACGACGCGCTCGCGTTCGAAGAATTGATGCTCCGCTACCAGAACCGCGTGCTGTCGCTACTCGCCCACTTGGTGGGCGATCGCAGCCTGGCCGAAGACTTGGCGCAGGAAGTTTTCCTGCGCGTATACCGGGCGCGCAAGAGGTACGTGCCCGGCGCGAAGTTTTCCACCTGGCTGTTCACAATCGCCGGCAACGTGGCCTCGAACGCGCTCCGCACGAAGGCCCGCCGCAAGGAGGTGCACCTCGCGCCGAACCCCAACGATTCGCAGCCGCAGTCATTGGAAGCAGTCGCCCTGGCGGCGAGCGGCTTGATGCCCACGCGACAGCTCGACAAGGCCGAGCTCTGCGGCGCGGTGCAACAAGCCGTGAGCGCGCTGAGCGACCGGCAGCGGATGGCCGTGCTGCTCGCGAAGTTCGAACATTTTAGCTACGCCGATATCGGCGCCGTGATGGATATGTCGCCGCAAGCCGTGAAGTCGTTGTTGTCGCGAGCACGCACGAACCTGCGCGACGCGCTGCAGCCTTATATCGAACGCGGGGCCCCAGTCCCCGGCCTGCCGCTGGAGTCGCCGACCGAGAGCCAACCCACGCCGACCGAAACAACATAAACCAAAAAACCGGACGCTAGTCACCCAACGGGCGCCCGCGGGCTAATTGATTAGCCGCGGGGCGCTAGCCCCCGGTTCGGCGCACATGTCATCCACGAGCCAACATCAACCCGATTCGCCGCTTCCCGAAGAGCTGGTCGCGTATCTCGACGGCGAGTTGCCGCCCGAAGATTGCCGCGCGATCGAAGATCGCCTCGCGAACGACGAAGAATACCGCCAGCAGCTACGCGATCTCGATCAGGCCTGGGAAGCGCTCAACGTGCTGCCCGCTGCCACGGTGGATGACGGCTTCGCCAAAACGACGATCGAACTTGCCTGCGTCGCCGCCCAAGACGATCTCTCGCAGCGCAAATCGCTCGCCTCCAGCGAAGACCGCAGCCGATTGCGCTGGTGGCTCGCGGGCGGCGTCGCCGCGGCGCTCGTGGCGTTCATCATGGTGCGGGCATTCATGGCGCATCGCACGAACGTGCAACTTGCCGATCTGCCGGTCATTGATCAGGCGAACACGCTTACACATGTGCCCAACATCGAATTCCTGCGGAAACTCGCGGCAACCGTGAAGCCGGAAGATTTCGTCCACGATACGGCCGCTTACAAGGAGAATCTCGACAACTTCACCAAGGCCAGCGCGCCGCTGCTCGCGGATCGCCGCCAGTGGATCGAATCCCTGAATACGGAGAAAAAGGCCAATCTTGCCGCCGCCGCCCGCGCGTTCGATGAGCTGCGCAGCAATCCTGAGGAAAAGAAGCGCATCCGCGATCTGGCAGCCGAGATCGCGCAGGCAACCGATAGCTCACAACTGAAATCCACGCTCGTCGCCTACGGCCAATGGCTTGCCCGCCACACCTCCGGGGAGCAAGAGAAGCTGCGGAGTGACTTGTTCAAAGCCTCCTCCGGTGAACGGATTCGGATGATCCAGTCGCTGGTCGACAGCGAAAACGAACAGGTCGCCCAGCATCTTGACGACGCCGACGCCGCGATTCTTAAGGCGGCCATCGCCAAACTGGTGAAAGAAAAACAAGCCGAGCTTCTGCAGAAGTTCCCTAACGGCGAGTTGCACGATCGAATCGCCGGTTGGGATGTCAGCAAGCCCGGACCGCAACTACTGATCGTGAAAATGGCGCTCGCGAACAACGAGCACAGCACTGCCACCAGCAACGAACTAGTCAGCCAACTGAGTACGGCGGCTCAAAAGCGATGGCAAAAGGTGGCGAAAGATCGCCGCGAACGCTTCGAGCAGATGTACGTCTGGTTCCACGACGCCTTGAGACCTCAATGGGGACCGGCCGAATTCGAAAAATTCTTCAGTGACGAAAACAATCCGAGCTTGTCGAATGACCAACGCGTGCTCGACTGCTCGATTTGCCACGCCCCGAGATGCGCAGCGAGTTGGAGAAACTGTACCTGGGCTCCGAAGCGGGCGTCGACAATCGCCTGCCGCAGTGGCGGGAATTCGACATCCGCGGACTACGCGGACCCGGCGATCCCGGGCGGCCGCGTGACCGCGGACCCGACTTCGGCCCCGGCGGTCCGCCGCGCGGCGAAGGCTTCGGTCCTCCCGGCCCGCAAGACGGTCCACCGCTCGATCGCGACGGTCGACCGATTCCGCCGGAACGTTTCCGTGGCCGGCGCGACGACCGCCGCGAAGGCGGCCGACCCGATGGTCCCCGCCGTGGCCCTAACGACGGATCACCGCCGGGGCCCCCGGAACAGCCGCCACCGCCACCGCCGCGCAATCCAGCGAAAAACCAAGCAGCGGTCTGACAAGGGGGCCGTCGGGGTGGCTGGGGTCGAGCTGAAGGCGAGCCCCCAGTGTGCAACAGTTCACACTGATTCACTGGCGACTCACGGGCACCCTCGCTGCGCACGGGTAATTTGAGTGCAACACGGCCGACCGAATCAAGCGGCGCCACGTCCCCAAACCGCATTAGGGGGTGGCTGGGGTCGAGCCGAAGGCGAGCCCCCAGTGTGCAACAGTTCACGCTGATTCACTGGCGGCTCACGGGCACCAGCGCTGCGCACGGGGTAATTGGAGTGCAGCACGGCGGACCGAATCAAGCGGCGCCACGTTCCCAAACCGCATTAGGGGGTGGCTGGGGTCGAGCCGAAGGCGAGCCCCCAGTGCGCAACAGTTCACACTGATTCACCGGCGGCTCGCAGGCACCAGCGCTGCGCACGGGGTAATTGGAGTGCAGCACGGCGGACCGAATCAAGCTGCGCCACGTCCCCAAACCGCATTAGGGGGTGGCTGGGGTCAAGCCGAAGGCGAGCCCCCAGTGCGCAACAGTTCACACTGATTCACTGGTGGCTCACGGGCACCAGCGCACCGGGTAATTGGAGTGCAGCACGGCGGACCGAATCAAGCTGCGCCACGTTCCCAAACCGCATCAGGGGTGGCTGGGGTCGAGCTGAAGGCGAGCCCCAGTGACGCGGCAGTTGATGTCACCGGCGGCTCACGGGCACCATCGCTGCGATGGTCAAGCTCGACCCCAGCCACCCCACGATGCGCATCACAGCCGCACCGCGCAAAAAAAGCGGCGGGCCCATTGAAGCCCGCCGCGTGTTCACATTGTCATTCAAACCGACGCCCGAACTAGATCTCATAACCTTCGCGGAACGTCGGGTGCACGATCTTCTCGAGCGACGGGTCGTTCAGCGGCTTGAGGTTGACCGGGTCCCATTCGACCTTGCCGCGCTTGTACACGGCCAGGTTGCCGAGCAGGATCGTCTCGGTCAGCGGGCCGGCGTAGTCTGGGAAGTTCGAGGTCGCCGGCTTCTTCTTCGGGTCGCGCATCGCGTTGAACCACTCCTTCTCGTGGCCCGGGCTGCGCGGGTAATCGACATCCAACTCCTTCACGTCGCCCACGATCTCGACGCCGCGCTCGGCATAGTCGCCGGCCGCGTACATCGTGGCCTTATCGCCGACGAGCAGCACACCGCTTTGGTGCGGCGGCGGAACTTCCTTGCCGTCGTCGCCTTTTTGCGTGAGTTCACGCCTTTGAACAACTCGCGATCGGGCAGGTTGCCGCCATCATACCAGTACATGGTGAAGGCCGCGCGATCGCCGAGCTTGGGGAACTCGAACTTGATCTTCGAACGGGGTGGGTAGCTGTCACGATCGTGCTCCGGGCATTCGGCTTCCACCGACGACGGATCGCGCATGTTGAGGGCCATGAACGGCAGGTTGCAAGTATGGCACGCCATGTCGCCCAGGGCGCCAGTACCGAAATCCCACCACCCACGCCACTTGAACGGGTGATAACCTTCCGCATACGGCCGGAACGCCGCTGGGCCAATCCACGCTTCCCAGTTCAAGGTCGAAGGAACCGGCTTCGAGGCGGCCCGCTTTTCGCCTTGGGGCCAAATCGGCCGATCGGTCCACACATGCACTTCCTTGACGTTGCCGAGCTGGCCTTCGCGAATTTGATACGCGGCTTTGCGCATCGGGTTGTAGGCCGTCCATTGGTTGCCCATCTGCGTGGCCACGCCGGCCTCGCGAGCGATTTCGCCCATGCGGCGCGCTTCCCAAATCGAATGCGTCAGCGGCTTCTGGCAATACACATGCTTACCGAGCTTCATCGCCTTACACGCCGCCACGGCGTGGTTGTGATCGGGAATGCTCACCGTCACCGCGTCGATCTTGTCACCCATCTTGTCGAGCATTTCGCGGAAGTCGGAGAAGTTATGCTCGGTCTTGTAGGCTTTGACCATGCCCTCGAGCGTGGTGGCGTCGACATCGCACAGCGCGTAGATCTTGCCGAGCTTCGACATGTTGTCGACATCGCTCTTGCCCTTGCCGCCGACGCCGATGCAGCCGACCTGGACCTTTTCATTCGGCGATTTGCTCGCCGCCGCCTCCACGCCGCCCGCTACCCAGAAGCCCACGCCGGCAGCCGCCGTGGACTGAAGAAACCTACGCCGATTACCAGAGAATGACATCGAGAGAGTCTCCAACAACGAAGTAACTCAGGCACTCAACCGCCCGAAAGAATCTGCCCCATCAGGCTAGCGAGCCTGAAGTACATCCGCTAACAGCATAACGATGGGTCCCGCGGGAATCAAACACCCCCCGCCGCACGCGGGTAAGGCCTCTCCCCGACATAAACTCCTGAATTCCACGACAGTTACGACCCGCGTCCTCGCCGCTATTCACTTGCTGCGCGTTGGCCGGCCTCTCGCCAACCTGCTCGCATGTAAACACGTTCACCCGACCACGGCCTGAGCAGTAGACAACACGGCTGGGCGCCGCGGCACGCACCGGCACGTTTGCTAACTACCGCCGGGGAAATTACGCTATCGAAGAGAGCGAAAGCCGAGGGGCCGCTCCATTTTAACTATGCAGACCGCGAGGATTTGTTCGATGCAGGGGCAGAAAAAACTGTGGATGATGAGCGTCGTCTTGCTGATTGCTGCTGGGAGCGCCTCCGCGCTCGCCGCCAGCTCTGATCAAAAAGCGCTCGTCGATCGAGTTGAAAAACTCGCCGGCCAAATCAAACGCAACGCTGCCGGCGAAATCATCGAAATCAATCTCGAAGACCGGCCCGTCATGGACGCCGACCTCAAACTGCTCGCAGCCGCGCCGAGCCTGCAGAAAATCGTCGTGTGGGGCTCGGGCATCACCGATGCCGGCATCGCCCACCTCTTGCCGCTTACGAACCTCACCGACGTCGGCCTCATCAACACCCAAATCACCGACGCCGGCCTCAAGCAGCTCCACGGCATCAAGAAACTCAAAGGGCTCAACCTGCAGCGCGATACCGGCATCTCGAACGACGGCATGGCCGACGTCGCCCGGTTGCCCGAGCTCGCCTACCTCACGCTGCTCTACACCAAGATCACCGACCCCGGGCTCGCCCATCTCTCGCAAGCCAAGAAGCTGCGGCTGCTCGACCTCCGCGGCTGCATCGTGACCGATGAAGGCCTGAAACACCTGGCCCCGCTCACCGGCCTCGCGGCGCTCAAGATTCGCTCGCCCGGCGTCACCGATGCCGGCATCGCCCACCTCAAAGGCATGAAGAAGCTCCGCACGCTCGCCCTCGAAGACGCCAAGATCTCTGACGCCGGCATGGCCAACCTCGCTGGCCTCACTGAGCTCGACGACCTCGACCTCATGCGCGTGCCGATCAGCGACGAAGGCCTCACGCACCTCAAAGGCCTCACGAAACTGCGCATTCTGTTCCTCCGCGCCACGTACCTCAGCGGCGACGGCCTCGCCAACCTGAGCGACCTCACACAGGTGCGCAAACTCGATCTCAGCGAAACGCGCACCGACGACAACGGCCTCGCCAGCCTCACCGGCATGCAGGAGCTCGTGTGGCTGAACCTGTGGAACACGGCCGTCGGCAACGACGGCATGGAACATGTCGCTAAGCTCAAGAAGCTGAAATTCCTCAACCTCGACAACACGACGGTCGACGACGAAGGCCTCAAGGCCGTGGCCACGCTGCCCGAGCTCGGCACACTCACGCTGAACCAAACCGGCGTCACCGACGACGGACTAGAAACGCTCAGCGCCTGCAAGTCGCTCAAGAAACTCGAGCTCCGCCTCACCGCCGTCAGCAAGAAGGGCGTTGCCAAACTCCAACAGGCGATCCCCAAACTCGAAGTCGAATTCGACGAGTAACGCGCAACTCATGCCCGCGCTCTGAGCGGGAACGCTCTGCCGACGACGCGCTGCGTCGCGAACAACGGCGCTTAACAGGCATCCCGATCGGAGCACGCAGCGCAAGCAAGTGCGATGGACGCTGCCTCGCCCCGGGCCGGCACTGGCTCGCGCCGCGTGCTCCAAACTGCGGGAATTGATCGAAATTTGCGGTTTCTCCGCCCCCAATTAGCCTGGAAGTATGGACCCAGACCATACTTCCCACGACCTCCTCGCCCACTTCGACCGCCCTAAGTTGGCGAACGTCGGCCGCAGCGACGCTGCCCTGCGCGTGTCAACCATCGAGCGCAGCGACGACGATCGGGTGCGTGGGGACGAGCGTATCGCGCCCCGCGTGCCTGGGGCTGAGCGCCGGGTGCCTGGAACTGAGCGCCGGGTGCCTGGGGCTGAGCGCAGCGAAGCCCCAGCGCGCTCGAACCAAAAGACGGCCATCTGGCTCCTTCAACGCGCCGCCGCCGTCGCCATCCTGCTAGTCGCCGCCACGATCCTCCTCGAATTCGCTTACACCTGCGCCGCCGAACACGCCCTCTCCGTCGCCGCCCGCGCCGGCGCCACGGAGGCCATCCTGCCGCGCGCCACCTACCAAAGCGTCGCCGCGGCCATCGAGCGCCGCCTCACCGACTACCCGGGCCTCCAAAGCCACCTCCAACTCACCCTCCTCCGCAACGGCCAACCCATCGCGTCACAACTGCACGCCAGCGACGGCGACCGCTTTTCCATCACGCTCTCAGTCCAATCCACATCGACGCTGCCCACATGGCTTCAGAAATTATTGCCGTGGCAACGAAGCAGCATGCTCATTGCGAGCGCGGAGCGCACCGTGCCCGGGCGCAAACTGGCGAGCAATCAACGCTAGACCGCTGCCGAATAGAGTTCCGCGTACTCCAGGGCCCAGGTTTCAATGAGTTCGCGGAAGGTTTGCAGATCAACATCGGCCAGGCGCTGGTAATACGTGCGGCTGAGCGCTTCCTTGTTGCGCACGGTGCCCTTGGCCGCGATGTCGAGCACGTGGTATTGGTTGTACGGGCTCACCACGATCCGCATCCGACTGAAAAACGTGCCCCGCTTCCCACCAACGAGCGCTAAATCATCGCGCGCCACGGCCGCGCCCCAGCCGGCTTCGTCGACGATCGTCTCCATGCGGAAGCCGGGGAAGTTGTCGGCCAGATCGCTCAGGCACTTCTCGATGTGGTCGGTCAGCGTGAGCCGATACTGTGAGTGCAGCCGCCGGCACTCTTCTTCGCTGAGCGCCTTGGCGGCCGCTTCGTTGAGCTGGGCGGCGCGGGCTTGCTTGCCGCGTTCGGTCGCACGTTGCAGGCGTTCTCGAAAGCTCATGGGACGGTCAAAGTTGAGGGTCGCGTTCAGGGCCGGTCCGCCCTCTACTCTATTCTACGGCCGTCTCGTTCGGCTGAGTTTCTGCCGCTCCGTTGGCGCCGTTGGCCGCGTTCGGTTCAGGCGCTTCGGCCGCGGGCTTCGCGGCCTCGGCTTCGTGCTCCTTCTTCTTTTGCGTGAACTGCAGCAAGTCGCCGAATGATCGCAGGTACTCCTTGCCGGCCTCCATTTCCTTGGTGATCGGGGTGAGCTGCTTCGGCGCCCGCTTCTCGTAAGAACCGGTGCGCGGCTGCCGCTGCGGCGGACCCCGCCGATCGCGCCGCGGCTTGCCGCCATCGCGCCGTTGCGGCCGTGGCGGTCGATCTGTCGTTGCCGGCCCGCCTTCTGCGGGCTGAGCTGCCTGAGCGGCGGCCGGCCGTTGCTGTTGGGGGCCATCCTGCCGACGCCGCCCGCCGCCGCCACGCCGCTGCTGCTTGGGCTGCGGTTTCTCGGTGCCCGGCGGAATCATCGTGAGCGCCACGCGTCGCCGCTGCTGGTCGATCGCCGAAACCCACACCCGCACCTGGTCGCCGACAGCCACCACGTCGTGCGGATCACGCACGTATCCCGCGCTCAATTGGCTGATGTGAATGAGGCCGCTGTCCGAAAGGCCAACATCGACAAACGCGCCGAAGTCGACCACGTTGAGCACGGTGCCGCGCAGCTCCAGGCCGGCCTGCAGGTCCTCGAACTTCACTACATCTTTGCGGAAAATCGGCGGCGGCAGGTCTTCGCGCGGGTCGCGTCCGGGTCGGCACAACGCTTCAATCATGTCATCGAGCGCGAGCTGACCGATTTCAAGTTCCGCCGCCAGCGCCGCGCGATCGAGCGGCGCGACTAACTCGCGAATTCGGGCCGCACTCGTGCCGCCAGCCACTTCTGTCGGCTCGATGCCCAGCTTCTCAAGCAGCTTCTTCGCCGCGGCGTAGTTTTCCGGATGAATCCACGTCGCATCCAGCGGCTGGTCGCCGCCGACGATCTTCAAAAACCCGGCCGCTTGCACGAACGTGGCGTTGCCCAGACCACTCACTTCCAAGAGTTGCTGCCGATTGCGGAACGGCCCGTTCTGCGTGCGATGTTCGTACACCCGCCGCGCCGTGAGCTGATTCATGCCGGATACATACCGCAACAGCGGCGTACTCGCCGAGTTGAGCTCCACACCCACAAAGCTTACGCACGACTGCACCACGTCATCGAGCGAATCGCGCAGGTGCTTTGCCCGGGCGTCGTGCTGGTATAATCCCACGCCGATGCTCGCCGGATCGATCTTCACGAGTTCGCTCAGCGGGTCCTGCAACCGCCGGCCAATCGAAATCGCGCTCCGCTGGATGGCATCGCACTCGGGAAATTCCTCGCGGCCAACTTCGCTCGTCGAATAAACGCTCGCGCCCGCTTCGTTGACAACGACGTAATGAACGTCTTTCTCCGCGAGCTCGCCGCTGAGAATCTCGGCAACAAGTTGCTCGGTCTGCCGGCACGCCGTCCCGTTGCCAATGGCGATCACGCTGAGATTGTGCTCGTTGATCATCTCCACCAGCTTCGCTCGGCCAGCTGCTTTCTGTTCATCGCTGCCGACGACGTATATCACGTCGTGCGCGAGCAGCTTGCCGAACTCATCGAGCACCGCCAGCTTGCAACCGTTCTTGTAGCCTGGGTCAACCGCTAACACGCGACGACCGGGTAGCGGCGGCTGCAGCAACAGGTTCCGCAAATTGCGAGCGAACACCTCGACCGCGTGCGTCTCGGCCTTTTCCGTCAGTTCCCGGCGGGCCTCGCGCTCCAAGCTCGGCAGAATCAGCCGCGTGAGCGCATCGCGTACGCAGCCCGTGAGAAAATCCTTGTGCGCATGATCCTGCGGCACGAGCAGCTCGATGCCCAACTGCTCGATCGCCGCGCTGTCGGCCTCCACCGCCACCCGCAGCACCTTCGCCCGCTCGCCGCGGTTAATCGCCAGCACGCGATGCGGCGGGATCCGGCTCAGCGGTTCGCGAAAGTCGAGGTAATCGTGGAACTGCTGATTCTTCTTCGGGTTGTCTTCAACCTTCGCACTCACCAGCTTGCCGGTCTTGCGGTAGAGCTTGCGAATCTTTTGCCGCACCTCGGCATCTTCGCTGAATCGCTCGGCCAGGATGTGGCCCGCGCCGAGCAGCGCCGTCGCCCCGTCGGGAATACCCTTATCGGTGTTCACGAAGTCGGCCGCCCGCGCATCGAGATCGGCGCACGCTTTATCTTGCCGATGAATCTCATCCGCCAGCGGACCCAGCCCCTGCTCGTGCGCCTTCGTGGCGAGCGTCTGCTTCTTCGGCCGATACGGCAAGTACAAATCTTCGAGCCGCTTCACGCTGTCGGCCCGCTCAATCTGCTCCCGCAGCTCGGGCGTCAGCGCGTGCTGCGATTCGATCGATCGCAGAATTGTTTGCTTGCGGTCATCGAGCAGCCGCAGCTTCGTGACCGCCTCGCGAATGCGGCCGATCTGCTCTTCATCGAGACCGCCCGTTTGGTCACGCCGATACCGCGTAATGAACGGCACCGTGTTGCCGTCGTCCAAGAGCGCGACAGTGCGGGCGACCTTATCTTGGTCGATGCCAAGCTCGCGCGTCAGCCGGGCGTAATCAATCGCATTCGCAGAGGACATGAAGAAGCTGACCGGGGCCTGTATCAAAATGCCAGATGCTCACTACCTTAGATACCGGATGCACCTCTAAACCGCTTAGCCATCATCGTGGGTGACTGGGGTCGAGCGCTCGCGAGCCCCCAGTGCGCAACATCAACTGCGACTTCCACTGGGGGCTCGCGAGCACCATCGCGGCGCGATGGTCTGCTCGACCCCGGCCACCCCGACTCATGGCAGCATGCAAACTCATCGAGCTAGCAGCGGCCATCCAGTATCGCGCATCGACTATCTAACCTGCAACAGGCTTATTGTGCCATTTCCCGGCGTTTTCCACCACTTCATTGCTGTCGCGCAAGGCCGCCCCCCGCAAAAGTCGGGAGTTGGCCGCAAATAAAGTCAATTCGCTCCCTCCGCTGCGCCGATAAACCACGATGCGACTCCGGATTCTCACATGAGACTCCGGCCAGCCGGCACGATGCTGCTGCGCGCACGCTAGATTCCCCCCACTGGCATGTAAGGATGCATCCATGGCTCGCACCAACTTGCGCATCTATCGCGGTCCCGAGGACAATCAAACGCCTGTCCGCACCGCTAGCACCGCCCGCCCGGCGACGGTCACCGTCGACGTGAGCGAAGTGCTGCCGCTCTTGGCCGACGCCGCCGCCAGCCGCCGCACTTGGCTGGGCGACTTCGCCGACGACCAGATCACCATTTCATCCGACTTGTACGAAGTGCTGCTGGCGTACCAATACTATCGCCACCCGGCGGCGTAGTTAGCAGATACGCTGCACCAAATAGCCCAGCCCTCTGGGCTGGGTTGCCCCGCGCCAGGCGATAGCTACATGCGCATGCCCACAAGCACGGACGACTCGTGAGCGACAACGGCTTCGAACCGCTGCTCCACGGCGACGGCGCCTTGCCAACCAATCGGCAGCAAATGGCCGACCTCATTCGGCGGTTGCGCGGGGCCGCCGACCATTTGCCACTCGATACGACGCCGCGCGAGGACCTGAAAATCCTTAGCCAAACGCTGCGCGAACTACGGCGCGCGTTCACCGTGTTCGCGCCGTATCGTTCGCAGCGCAAAGCGACGATCTTCGGCTCCGCCCGCACGCCGCGCGAAGCGGCCACCTACCAAGCCGCCGAACAACTCGGCGCCGCGCTCGCCCACAACGGCTGGTTCGTCGTCACTGGCGCCTCGACCGGCATCATGGAAGCCGGCCACCGCGGCGCCGGCCGTGACCGCTCGATGGGCATCAATATCATGCTCCCGTTCGAGCAGGCGGCCAATGAAATCATCCGCGACGATGCCAAGCTCGTCACGATGAAATACTTCTTCACGCGCAAACTCATGTTCGTGAAGGAGTGCGATGCCGTGGTCTGCCTGCCCGGCGGCTTTGGCACACTCGACGAAGCGTTCGAAGTGCTCACACTCATGCAAACCGGCAAGCGCGAGCTGATGCCGCTGGTATTCCTTGATGCCCCCGGCGGCGCGTATTGGAAAGACTGGCTCGCGTACGTCCGACGCCACCTGCTCGATGGCGGCATGGTCTCGCCGGAAGACATGTCGCTGTTCCTGGTGACCGACAGCGTGCCAGCGACCGTCGACGAGATCCTGCGGTTCTACCGCGTGTTCGACGATATGGAGTACGTGAATAACCGGCTCGTGCTGCACCTCAAAGAGCCGCTCGCGGCCGCGAAGCAGGACCGCATTCAGCGCGAATTTACCGATATCCTTAACGACGGCGATTTCCGCCACGAAGTCGAATCGCTCAACGGCGGTGCCGGCACGGCTCGCCTCACCTTCCACTTCAACCGCCGCAGCCTCGGCCGCCTCCGCCAACTCATCAACACGATCAACGACGCCACATAGCCCAGCCGTCTCGGCTGGGTTTTCTTTTTGCGTGCGGGTGCCTGGGGCAGAGGCTCTGCGATGCCCCAGAACACAAGACTGGGGCGTCAAGACTCCACCCCAGCCACCCAGCCACGTCGAGCCGGAACGGCTCGGCTATCTATCTCATTCTGAAACCGCCGTCGTCAGCTTGACGACATCGGCACGCCACCACGCGGCCGGCCAATTTTAGCTCGTGCCGCCCAGGCCCCGCTTTTGCCGGCCTTTTCTCTCGCGTCGTCAAAATGATTCGAATCGCCTGTAACACCGGCACGCCTCCTGCGTTAGAGCCTTTACAACGCCTGACAACGATCAGGTGCAAAGCCGAACCACCCATACGCATTTGGAGATTCCCATGAACGCCCGCACGCGCCGCTTCGCCCTATTACTTCTCGGCCTCGCCGCCGTGACCGTCGCTTCCACGGCGCTAACCGCCCAAGCCGACCCGCCCAAAACAAAACTCCTGTTCGCTCCCGGCGAACCTTACGGCCTGCCCAAATTCGGTTTTTCGAGCAGCACGATCTCCGGCTTTGGCGAGCGGGTCGAGTTCGTTCGCCCGGGCGGCCGCGCATATAACCTCGGCCTCGAACCAGGCGATGTGATCCTCAGTCTCAACGGTTACAAGCTCACGTACCACGGCTCGTGGAACGACGCCCTCTCGCGGGCCTTGTACAACAACAATTACCTCCGCCTCAAGATCCGCGATTACCGCACCGGCAACGTGTACTTCCGCGACACCTACATCTCCTACGACACGCCGACGAACTACTTCAAACAGAACGGCGGGTCCCCGAAGAACGCTGGCTTCCCCAATGGTCACGACAACCACGATGACAACGACCACCACAACAACTTCGGCAAGCCCCTCAAAACGGCCAGCGATGTGCAGAAGTTGTTCAATTAGATCCCCCTCCCTTTTAGGGAGGGGTCAGGGGAGGGTTCGATCGTATCCGAAGTGATGACGCCTCGGCCTCGTCGCATCCTCATCACTCAACCGCACGACCCGCGTTAACCCATAGCAGTGCCGAAGCGCCTTTCGCACTGCCAAATAGCCCTCGGCTTTCGCCGAGGGCTGTTTTGTTGCGCAACT
This sequence comes from Pirellulales bacterium, assembly GCA_046349975.1. Lineage (GTDB taxonomy): Bacteria > Planctomycetota > Planctomycetia > Pirellulales > Lacipirellulaceae > JABDGM01. Next base: position 57,052 of record JAXMBH010000017.1, on the reverse strand, counting down.
AGCGCGCGATCGTGAGGTCAATGATATTTCATCGCACGTCACCATTTGATCGCATTGCAAAGTTTCTACAAACGTGCCCTTGCCCCACGATCAGCATTTAATTGGGCAATAAACGCAAGCCGGCCTTCAGAATGAGCGCAGAACGCTGAATGACCTTCGCACCAGCTCGAAACGATCGACGCTCTTCCCACAATATCATCGCGCGCACACTCCGTAAGAGGGGCAGTTATCGGTCGACTTTCGCAGTAACCTGAGAGCAATCTTTGTTCACCTTGAACTGAATAGACAAACCGTCGATTTTATCATTGCGACAGGCGCTCTCTCTTAACGATGCACAACGATGATCAACGATATTTCTCGCTTTATCCTATCCGCACTCTCCGTCAGCTCGCTGATCTTTCTAACAAACGTCACCACAATCCATGCGGCCGCCCCGGCAGCTGACGCCGCCCCCGCGGCAGCACAACCGACCGACAATCCTCTCGCCGCCAAGGTCCGCCGCGTCCTGGATAACTACTTCACGCATCCGCTCGACGCCCGCACCGAAACGCCGTGGTCCATCGTCCATTGGATCATCGCATTTGGCGTCGATGCCGAGTTGAAGACGAGTGTCACGCCCTCGGGCCGCGCCTCGGCCATCGGCTGGCTATGCGTCAACAATCCCTGCAACGGTCAGCAGCTTGTCGCCGATCGCGGCAGCTCGTTCGAACTGCCCATCGCCCCGGGCGTCCAAGGCCACGACGGCCAGTTCCTCGGCGCGCTCGCTCAATCGCGCGTAAAGAGCGACTACATCTTCCGCCTCGGCAAACGCGACCTCACCGTCGCCGACCTCATCGAATACGAAAAACAAAGTTGCCGCACCGGCATCGAGCTCACGTTCAAGCTCATCGCCCTCTGTCATTACGAAGGCACCGACGCCAAGTGGAAAAATAACCGCGGCGAAGAATGGTCGGTCGCCCGGCTGCTGCACGAAGAACTCAACCAACCAATCAATGCCTACGAAACCTGCGGCGGTTTGCACCGCTTGTTCGCCATCAGCTACGCCGCCGATTGCCGCGAAGCAGAGGGCCAGCCGCTCACCGGCGATTGGCAAGCCGCCCGCGAAAAAGCCCACCGCTACCAACGCCGCGCCTTCGAGCTGCAAAACGCCGATGGCAGCTTCAGCACCGCTTGGCTCGACCGCAGCGAACAGCGCAGCGACGTCACCCGCCGCCTCACCACCAGCGGCCACGTGCTCGAATGGCTCGCGAACTCGCTGCCCGAAGACCAGCTGCACGACTCGAAGTTTGAGCGAGCCATCGATTTCATCGCCACGACGCTCGACGGCAAACAAGGCACTTCGCTCCACCGCGGCGCCATGGGCCACTCGCTGCACTCCCTCGTCATCTACGAACAACGCGCCCTCGGCGCCAAACCCGGCGACCGCACCGCCCGCTTGGCGCCCACCATCGCCGACGCCAACAACTAAGCCAGACGCTCTGAGCACGCAGCGTAAGCAACTGCCGCTCGGGCGGAACAAAGACATCTGTAGGACGGACAATTCTGTCCGTCCTACCCGTCCCATTCCCCCCCTCACTTCACCACGCACCAATCTCAGGCGATCCGCCCGGCTGCACACCGAACCAGTACTCTTGGCCTTGCTGAAACGGCTCGACCAATTCGAAATTCTCGTAGGCGACGCCGCCTGGAATCGGCGCCGTGCTGTTCCAATAAACGCGGCGGCCGTTCACTTGCACCGCCAGTTGTTTCGTCGGCTTCTCAGCACGCCACCCCTGGCTCGCCAACTCGCCCTGATAGCGCCAGCCTCGCATCGTGCCCTGCGCGTATTGCGCCTTCTGCGGCTCCGCTTCCTCGGGTGTCGCGGCGACGACCGCCTGCCCCGCCGCGTTACGAGCGAGTTCCTCAACTCCAAAGCAGGCATGTGGTGTGAAACCCACGCCGTCGTATGCCGGCCACAGTTCGCGCGCCAACACCGTTCGCTCGGCCAAATGCAGCCGGCGCAGCCGCGCGAAATTCCCCATCGTCGCCGTGACGATGCAATAGCTCAACGGCTGCGAATCGGCATGAGTAAACGTCGCAAGGCCCACTTCGCGCGGCCGGTCCGCTCGAAACGTTAACCGCAGATAAACGTGCGCCCCGTTCGCGAAGCGTTCCACAAACACAAACACACACAATTTCTCCACACCATCCGCCCGCTCAATCCAACCGCGGGCTGGTTGTTCAGGTTCGTGGATTGCAGTATCCACGGTGTCACCACTCCAGAATCGCTTTCCCGCGACGTGGTCTAGCCGACTGGCTTCCAACTCCGACAGACCGCGGCCTTCCTGTCCGACGACCGTCGGCTCGACCGCGATGAAGTTAATCACATGATTCTCGGGCAGCTTGAGATAGGGCGCATAAATCCGCAACAAGCCACGCGGACCACGCAGCGGATATAGCCCAACCCGCAGCCCTTCAGCATGCCCCCACACGGGCTGCGCCGGAGCCTCCGCCGACGGCCGAACCCACCGCCCTTCCACCACCGGCGGCGCCAACTCTTGCCGCTGAGCCGAGCAAACTGCGCCCGGCATAATGATGCAAGCTAACCCAATGATTGATTGATGAATTCTCACAGCTTTGCCGAATGCAACCACGAGTTTCAACCGTGACGACTTGTTCAGAACGGTTGTCGTCCAACCCACCCTTCTGGATCGGAGCACGAAACGCAAGCAAACGCGAACATTGTAGCTAAACGGCGATTGAATTAGGTCTGGCTCTCGTTGCGAGTTCCCATCAGTCTCCATCAAGCTCCGCCTACCGAGCACTCAACTCATGCACAATATCCACCAGCGCCCGCGCATGATCCGGCGGCGTCTGTTGCACCACGCCGTGGCCAAGATTGAAGATGTGCCCCGGCCGCCCGGCGGCTTGCGTGAGAACATCCTGCGCCCGCCGGCGCAACTCGGTCGTATCCGCTAGTAGCGACATGGGGTCAAGATTGCCCTGAATCGCGCGGTCGTGCCCGATCATCTGCCAGGCGTCGTCCAGCCGCACGCGCCAGTCGACGCTGACGACCGCCGCGCCGCCCTCGGCCAGCAGCGGCAAGAGCTGCGGGTTACCTGTCGCAAAACTAATCACCGGCACCCCCGGCGTGAGGCCGTCGATGACCGTCCTCACATGAGGCAACACGTGCGTGCGATAATCCTCCGGCCCCAGCGTGCCCACCCAACTGTCGAAAATCTGCACGGCCTGCGCACCGGCGGCAATCTGTGCGTTGAGATAGACCACGATCGCCCGCGCCAACCGGCTCATCAGCGCATTCCACGCTCCCGGATCGCGCAGCATCAGCGTCTTCGTGTGCAAAAAATCGCGACTCGCCCCGCCTTCGATCGCGTAACTCGCCAGCGTAAACGGCGCCCCGGCAAAACCGATGAGCGGGATGTTGCCCGGCAAGTCGGCCCGTGTCTGCCGCACGGCTTCCATCACGAAATGCAGCGCATCGGCACTCTCGAGTTCCAACACGCGCTCCACATCGCCCGACTCCCGCACCGGATTATGAATCTGCGGCCCTTCGCCCTGCGCAAACTCCAAATCCATGCCCATCGGTTCGAGAATCGGCAGCAAATCGGAAAACACAATCGCCGCATCAACGCCCAAGAACTCCACAGCCGTGCACATGATCTCACTGCACAACTGCGGATTACGGCACAGCTCCAGAAACGTATGCTCCGCGCGAATGCGGCGATACTCCGGCATGTACCGCCCCGCCTGACGCATGAGCCAGATGGGCGTGAAGTCGGTGGCCTCGCGCCGGCACGCACGCAGGAACTGCGAGTTGAACAGCTCATCGCCAATCTGATTGCGGATTGCGGATTGCGGATTGCGGATTACATCGGCTGCCAATCTGCAATCCGAAATCCGAAATCCGAAATCGGACACCTCGCTCGCAATCGCCCGCTTCCGCGCCAGCAACTCGCCCGCCTTCTCTGCCGTCTCGGTCACCAAATGACCCATCTTGGGGTGCGACGGCTCCATATCCACGGGGAGGTCTTCGTTGCGCAGCATTTCGCTCGTCGTCGGCCCAATCGACGCAACCACGAGCTTGCGAAAACCGCCGCGCACCTCATCAACTAGGCCCAACTTGTCGGCCAGCTTCAACAGATTCAGCACCTGGTTGCCCGACGTGAACATCGCCACATCGATCTCCCCCGCCGCGATCCGACGAATATTCTCTTCGAAAGGCCCGCAATCCTCGGGCAGCGCCCAGTCGTACACGTGCACGGATTCCACCGTCGCGCCGCGCGCCTCGAGCCCCGCGATCAAACTGCGATTCGTCACGCCGTATTCTTGGAGGCCCACTACGTGGTTTGCCACGGGAAGCTTCGCATCGAGTGTCGCCAACAAGTCACGCCACGTGTTCGGCTCCGGCACCACAATCGTCGGCATAATGCCGAGCTCTTTCAGCACCGCGAGCGGCTTCGGCCCGCGCACCACCGACTTCGCATCACTCACCGCTGCGAGAAACTGCGCGCGATCGACATGGCGTTCGATCTGCTCCACAAGAATGCGCGTGCCGACGCCCGTGAGAAAGATCACGATGTCGATCTCGCCCGTGATCAGCCGATTCGCGAAGTCAATCGCCGCACGATTATGGCCGACGGAGACCTCGCGCATCGATGGGCTCACCAGCGGCACGCCGCCGAAGCGCTCGATCATCCGCTCCATGTCGGCCGCCCGGCGACTTTCGAACGAAGCCACGCGCAGCCCTGCAAAACTAGGCGTATTTGAACTCACGGCGATTTGATGCTAAGTCGATTGAATAGGTATTTTTGGTAGATGCCTCACAAGGCGCTAAGCCGCAAAGAAAGCGCTCTCATGAACTGCGCGCACTGATCCCGGCTTCATCCAGCACGACTCGCAGCGTTCGAAATCAACAACTTGTTGCCTTCGCCATAAATCCGTGCTTCAACTCTTCGCGCCGTAGCGTGAGGAATCCCAAACGTTAATCAGCCTTCCCATGCTACGCACAAACATCGCGCCGAGATAGTCAACCACCGCGCCGCGGCGCCGCATTTCGGCGCGAAAATTTTCATGCGCAGCGCATATTCGGAGCACCGCGCAGCGAATCGTGCAAGTGTTCGTGCGCTACAAAATGTAGACGCAAAAAAATGCGCTTGACATTAATCGCCAGCCGCCGACAATGGCGTGCATGTTGATGCAAGAAGCGTCGACTCCTGTGGTGTCTGTAGGGGAACACCCGTCGTCGTGGCGGGATGGTCGCATCCAAGCGGGGCACGAGGGCCCGCTGTCGAGAAGCGACAACGCAGACAATGACTTGTTCGGTTGACGGGTTCGCGCTGCGCGCGTACGCGACTCGTCGCCGGTGGCACGGATGCACAGCTGAACGGTCGTCGCGCCGCCCCACGCGGCGCGGTCGACTGAACGGGGCAATTCCACAACACAACCATGGGCCGGACATAAGCGAACATACCGGGAGGCCGCGACCGACGGACCGAACGCTGGCGACTTTGGTCGCGTACCTGGATGTCCCTCCCGTTTTTTGCGCGAATGCCTGCCTCAACGACATTGCAGGGCGAGCACAGCTTGTCCTGCTTTTTTATGCGCCCATGTGGCCGTTCACCGCCACGGCAATGGCTTTGCAACTCGCAATGAGTAGTATTCACCACGAAGACACAAAGGACACCAAGACCAACCAAATGCTGAATAACAAACGAACCTGGCTTCGCTGGCCGCCTTCACTTTGCATTTGTCGTTGAACATTTCGCATTCTGCATTCTCCGTGTGCCTCTTCGTGTTCTTCGTGTCTTCGTGGTTCCAATTCCGAATCCGCAAGTTGATTCATCGCAACGATGCAGAATTGCCTGTTAGGCCTGGGTTCCAACGTCGGCAACAGCGAAGCCATTCTCCGCGCAGCCGTTTCTGAAATCCGCACGCTGCCGAACGTCCACGTCGCTCGCACGAGCACGTGGCTCCGCACGCCGCCCGTCGGCGGACCGGCCGATCAGTCGGACTACGTCAACGGGGCCGTGCTCATCGAAACCACCATCGCGCCGCTCTCGCTGCTCGCCGAACTGCAACAAATCGAAACCCGCCATGGCCGCACTCGCGACGAGCGCTGGGGCCCGCGCACGCTCGATATCGACATCCTGCTCTACGGCAACGACGTGAGCGAAACGCCGCTGCTCGTCCTGCCGCACCCGCGCATGACCTTCCGCCGCTTCGTGCTCGAACCCGCGGCCGAGATCGCGCCGAAAATGCTGCACCCCGTCATCGGCTGGCCCGTCGAACGATTGCTCATGCACCTGCAGCTCGCCAGCGACCTCATTGCCATCGTCTCACCCAGCGACGCTTTGCGCACCGAGCTTGTCGATCTCGTCTCTCGCGCGCGCAGCACCGAACCAATGCAGCGACCTCGCTTCGAAACTGCCGACCACCACTGGCCGCCACATTGGACCGAATGGCTTCGCATATCTCCACGATCAACGGCCGTCCCGCCGGCAACGGAGCGGCCCTCGCCCGGCGGCCTCTCGTATGCCGCCGCAGCATTTCCCAAATTGAGTGTCCTCGTCGACGCCGACATCGCCCACCGCGGTGCTACCAAGCTCCAGTGGTCCACGCTCGTCCGCCAGCCCGGTCGCGGCCCCACACTCCGCCTGCAAACTACCGACCCCAACGAACTCACCGCCGAAGTGCTGGCCGCTGTCGACGCGGTATGGGCGTGATTGTTGTAGGCACACCGGGTACTCTCTGGGTGGTGCCGTAACCCAGGGCCGACGGCAACAGCACTACCCCGAGTGTATTCGGGGTGCCTGTTGCACCCACCTTGCTCTAGGCCACCCCCTCCGCATTCGCCTAAAATACCGTAGTTGATCTATGGATCCGGGCGGACGCACATTGCGTCGCCGCCCTGCCCTGCCGTTCAAAACGTTGCGGCCCGCCATGTCCCCATCACGACTCGCCGAGCGCCGCGACCCGCTGGAGCGCGGCCGACCGACGCCGCAACTCATCACTGATCCCGAAACTATCCGCCAAGCCGTGCTCGCGGCTCGCACAGCCGGAAAAAGCGTCGGCCTCGTGCCCACCATGGGCGCCCTCCACGAAGGCCATCTCAGCCTGCTCGAGCGGGCCCGCACCGAGTGCGATGTCTCGGTCGTAACCATCTTCGTGAACCCCACGCAGTTCGGCCCGACCGAAGACTTCCGCAAATACCCGCGCGACCTCGACCGCGACGTCGCCATGCTCGGCCGGGGCGGCTGTGACCTGGTGTTCGCGCCCACCGACGCCGCCATGTACGCCCCCGGTCATAGCACGTTCGTCGAAGTCGGCGAACTTGGCAAAGTGCTCGAAGGCGAATTTCGCCCCACCCACTTCCGCGGCGTTGCCACGATCGTCCTCAAACTGTTCATGCTAGCATCCGCCGACCGCGCCTACTTCGGCCGCAAAGACTATCAGCAAACCATCGTCGTCCGCCAAATGGTCGCCGACCTCAACGTGCCGATCGACATCCGCGTGTGCCCGATCATTCGCGAACCCGACGGCCTCGCCATGAGCTCCCGCAACGCGTACCTTTCGCCCGACGAACGTCGCCGCGCCCTCGTGCTCGCGCGCTCATTGCGATTAGCCGAACGCCTGGTGAACGAAGGCGAGCGCGACGTTGCCAAGCTCCGCTCGCTCATGGAGCGCGAAATCAACGACGCCGGCGGCATCGACATCCAGTACATCGCCTTCGTCGCCGACGGCACCGTAATCCCAGTCGAACAAATCACCGGCCCCACCACCGTCGCCCTGGCCACCACCGTGGGTAAAACCCGCCTGATCGACAACCTGCTTTTGACTCCCAACTAACCAACGGGTGGCACGCCCGCATCTAAACCCTTCACCGTGCACCACCGGCTCCCACGCAGAGCATGGGAACCAGTTGCCTTGGTTCCCTGTCCCCGTATCCCGTCCCCTCTCCCCTTCCCCAGCCATGTGCAGCGAACTCTTCCGCATTCCGTACACCTGGGGAGGCGTGCCCATCTTCGGCATCGGCGTACTGCTTGCAATCTGGGCCGTCGTCGCCGTCGGAACACTCGTCAGCTTGATTCGCAAGAACGGCCTCAACAGCGAAACGCTCAGCGCGCTGCCCGTCCTGCTGCTCCTCGGCGCCGCGATCGTGTTCCTCCCGCGCGTCTTTCCCGCTGGCCTCCCCGTTCGCGGCTACGGCGTGATGCTCCTCATCGGCATCACCTCTGGCGTCGGCCTCGCCATGTACCGCGCCCGCCAAGGTGGCCTCGACCCCGAGCTCATCATGTCGCTCGCCATCTGGATGGTCGTTACCGGCGTCATCGGCGCCCGGCTGTTCTACGTCATCGAATACTGGCACCAAAACTTCGCCGGCCGCAACTTGCGCGACACGCTTCTCGAAATCATCAATATCCCCGAAGGCGGCCTCGTCATCTTCGGCGGCTTCATCGGCGCGATGCTCGGCTTCGTCACGTTCGTCCGCAAACAACGCCTGCCCGCGCTCGCGATGGCCGACCTCATCGCGCCCAGCATGGCCATCGGCCTCGCCTTCGGCCGCATCGGCTGCTTTCTCAATGGCTGCTGCTACGGCGGCCAAACCGATCTGCCCTGGCACGTCGCCTTCCCCAAGCTCAGCTCGCCATACGAAGTCGGCAAAGAAGCTGATGGCCAGCGCTTCAGCCCGCCCTACGCCGACCAGGCCTCGCGCGGCGAGATGCACGGCTTCCGCATGGACGAAGTCGGCGACTCGCCAGCCGTCGTCACACGCGTCGACGTCGACTCGCCAGCCATGAACGCCGGCCTGCGAGTGAACGACGAAATCACCGCGATCAACGGCGTACGCATAACGAGCGCCTCCAGCGCCCGCGGGCAGTTGTTCGAGCTATTCCTCTCTCGGCAGCCGCTTCAACTAGAACTGAAGACCGGCCGAACGCTTCACCTCGCCGCCGTACCGCCTCCCGACCGCAGCCGCCCCGTGCATCCCGCACAACTATATAGTGCCATCGACGGCGGCCTCCTCGGCTGGCTCCTGTGGGCGTACTTCCCCTTCCGCCGCCGCGACGGCGAACTCATCGCCCTGCTCCTCACCATCCACCCCATCACCCGCTTCCTCCTCGAAATCATCCGCACCGATGAGCCCGCCGTCTTCGGCACTGGCCTCAGCATCTCCCAAAACATCAGCGTCGCCCTGCTCGCCGCCGGCCTCGGCATCTGGTGGTACCTCTCCCGCCAACCCCGCGGCGTAAAGTGGCCACTGGCGACAAAATAGCGTCGCAATTTACTTCAAAATTTGCTTCCGGCCCCCTCCCCCGCCGCGGGGAGGGATGGGGAGGGGGCTCCTACGCATACGCCGAACTTCACCCCTCCCTAACCCTCCCCATCAAGGGGCGGAAACCAAACAGAGATTAAAGCTAATTTCTCGGCCCACATTCGCATCCGTCACCTTCAGTGCATAAACCTGCTTTCCCCCAAAATTTTCCCGCAAGCCACCCCCACCCCGCGGCAACTATCTCTCCAGCCATGCCCAACGATGACTCGACCGCGCGGCCTAAGCAGCCGCCGGCCAATGCAATCGATTGGCCAGCCGAACTCGATCGACACGGCCGCTGGTTGCGGACCGTCGCGCTCGCGCGCCTCGGCGACGCCGCCGCGGCCGACGACGTGCTGCAGGAAGTGTCCATCGCGGCCATCGAGAAAGGGCATCAGCTTCGCGACCCGGCGCGGGTCGCGGGCTGGCTCTACCGCCTAGCCGTGGTCGGGGCACTGCAGTACCGCCGTCGACAAGGCCGACGACGCAAACTGCTCGATCGCTACGCCGATCGGCAACCATCCACCGATGGCGCCGCAACGACAACCGATCCGCTGAGCTGGCTCCTCGCCGACGAACGCAAAACGCTCGTCCGGCAGGCACTCGCTGACCTCCACCCGCGCGACGCCGAAATCATGTTGCTCAAGTACACAGAGGATTGGTCCTACCAGCAACTCGCCGCACACCTGGGGCTCAGCATTAGCGCCGTGGAAGCCCGCCTCCACCGCGCCCGCCAAAAAATGCGCACTGCCCTCCACCGCCTCGACCCCAGTTTGAAATCACCAACAGCACACCGCTAATAGACGCTAACACGCTAATCAAACCCGTAGCTGAATTCGCAAGAATTCAGTCGCCCCGCCACAAGACGTCCATTTTCAACAAACTGAATTCTCGCGAATCCAGCTACAAAAACCATTAGTGAATTATTAGCGTCCATTAGCGGTTAATCATCACACGACCATGAACACCAACGACGACATCCTCTTCGACCGCCTCGTCGACGGCGAACTCACTTCCGCCGAACGTCGCACGTTGCTCGCATCGCTCGACGCGCGTCGCGACGGCTGGCGCAAATGCGCGCTCGCCTTCCTCGAAGCCCAATCCTGGCGCGAACACTCCCGCGCAATCCTCGCAGAACCACAACCCGCTGCACCAGCATCACAATCTGTACAAACTGTCGATGCCGACAAAGAATCTCCCGCACCAACCACCACCGACCAGCGTATATCGATAAAGTCGGCCAGCGCATGGCTCGCCATCGCGGCCGCGCTGCTGGTCGCATTCCGCGTTGGCTCCATGCAACGCGGTAACACGAACCAAGTCGCAGGTGCCACGCCTAATGACCACCAAGTAGCCACCACACCACCGAACAGCCCGCCGGCGCCACAAGTCAATCGCGTGCCGAAAAACCCCAGTGATGCGTTGAACTTGTGGGTCCGCGACGACTCAGGCCAGCTTCGCCGCGTGCGGGTGCCGCTCGTCGACGCCAACGCACTCGACCCCGACCTCGGCCTGCAATTCCAAACCGGCGTCCCCGACGACGTTCGTAACCAATTGCAGCAGCAAGGCTATGCGGTGAAATCGCAACGCAAGTTCGCGCCGATGTGGCTCGAAAACGGCCGGCCGATGATCGTGCCGGTGGAAGATACGAAGATCGTACCCGTCAGCAACAAAGTGTATTAGCCGCGGAGCGTTCGCCTACGCCAACGGCGTTGAACTCCAGAGCCCAGCGTCGCTCGGCTCTGCGAGCGCACGCTGGGTTATCTCAGAAAGTGTTCGCCACCTTACGCTGAAAGCGTTACACACTTACAGCTGTATATTCCCGTAGAGACCTGAGGCCATGCATAGTCTTGATGCATCCTTATTATCGATCTGCAACGCTTGTTAATTCCTGAACTGTAACTCGCAACCAACACAAAGGAGAATGATCATGTCAACACAATTTCTGCGCAGCGCAGCGAACTGGGCGCTCATGGTAGCGCTCGTCCTCGGCGGCGGCGCCCTCGCCAACGCCGCCAACAGTTCCAACAGCGACGATGCCGACGGCAAGGTCGTGAAGATCGGCCGCTCCAACGGACAGGACAGCCCGAACCTTCCGCCGCCAAACGACGGCTCCGACGACCACGCGCCTGCGCAGTTGCCGAAGTATTGGATCGGCATCCTCGGCGGCCCGATCACGCCCGACAATCCGCTCCGCGCTCAACTCGATCTGCCCGAGAACAGCGGTCTCATCGTCGTGAACGTTGTCCCCGATAGCCCGGCCGCCAAAGCCGGCCTCAAGCAACACGACATCCTGCTCAAGGCCAACGGCAAAGACCTCCACGAAATGAGCGATCTGCAAGAGCTCGTCATCTCCGAAGCCCCGAACAAGGGCGAAATCAAGCTCGACGTGCTCCGCCACAACAAGGGCGAGACCGTCGCGATCAAGCCCGAAGAGCGCCCGGCCAACGCCGCCTTGCCGCAACCGTCCCTTGAAGTCGGTCCCGGCAACATGCCTCGCCCTGAAGGCATCTTCCGCGATCTGCCGCTCGAGTTCCGCAACTTCGGCAACGGCGTGATCGTCGGCGGTGGCGGCGGCATGGACAACCTGCCCAACGGCGTCTCCATCAGCGTTCAGAAGCAAGACGGCCAGCCAACGCAAGTCACCGTCAAGCGCGGCGACGAAACCTGGACCGTCACCGGCGACGATGCCGAAGCCCTCAAGAAGCTGCCCGAAGACATCCGTCCGCACGTTGAGCGCATGCTCCACGGCCAAGGCATGGTGAACTTCCCCCGCTTCGAGCATCGCAACCTCGGCCCCGGCTTCGACGACGGTCGCCTGCAAGACCGCCTCGAACGCATGGAACAACGCCTCGAAGAACTCCAAAAACGTCTCGGCAACGACAACCAAGCCGAGAAACCAGAAGCCAAAACCGAGTCGTCGAAGTAGTTAGGCACGATCACTAGAGGGTCCGACCTCATCAGCCGCAGGGCGCTAGCCCCCGGTTCCGAGACCGGCCCTCAACGTGAACTAGCCTCGACTACGCCACACCTCCGAAACCCACACCGGGCCGACTCCCCCGAGTCGGCCCGGTTTTTTCGTTCACAGTGTAACCCAGTGTCCGAAGCACGCAGCGCAAGCAAGTGCATGGAAGTTGCGATGCCAAGGCGTCGATGCGCATCAATCGGGCGCTGCCCTCGGGCAACGCTCTCAGAGAAGCAACGTCGATGTTACCCCGACCGCGATACTGCAAGGCAATTGACAGCTGCGTCGATACATTGGCCATTGCTCACTATCGCACGACGAATATGTGACGACACGCACACTACTCCCACCACCAACGTCCGAACTACGACCTTCGACAGCCAACGGCAATCCCCAACGGCCGGGCGACAAACGCCCCCGTCCCAACCAGGGCGGTTTCACCGCCCTTCCTCGCGCAACGATACTAGCCCCGCCGTTCACGGCGGGTTGTCGCCCCCCAACCATTTCCGCACAGCCCCGTTCACGGGGCTTCTCGCCGCTGAGGCTTTGGCCGTTGCACGCCCCCGCCCACCACGGACTTTCACATTCCGGCAACTACCACTGGAAACACACACGGTGGCTACTTTTTATTGTGGACATCCGTACCGTATCTGTTCTAGGATGGCGACCAGCAATCAGCGCAACACCCAGCGACTGCTCTTTGACATCTCGAACCGGAACGACCGCCTGGCCGGCGGCTCGTCACTTCGCGCACCTGGCCGCAGACTGAACGAAGACCGCCACCGCTGCGCGCTCAGCGTGACGCCAACCGAGCCGCGCTGTGGCTTCAAGATGCGCACAATCCAGGGGAAGAGTTTTGCGCATCTACACAAAAACGCGATCATCTATCGCGCAGCGGCCTTCGTCCCCAGCACTTGCTCCTCGGCCAGCAGCCGCTCCCGCAGCCGCTCATACGGCACCGCCTGCACGCTCGTCTTCCCGTCGATCGCCAGCGCCGCCGCGTTCGCTGCCGACTGCCCCAGGATCATGAACACCGGCTCCATGCGGATCGACCCGTACGCAATGTGCGAACTCGATAAGCAAACCGGCACCAGCAGGTTCTCGCACTCACCCGCCTTCGGCGTGAGCGACCGATAGCCGATCGGGTACGGCTTGAACCCGTGGACCTGCACGTCGCCTTCATTCTGTACGTGGCCCTCCGGCGTCACATATCGTTGAATGTTGTGGCTATCCATGCCGTACGCGCCCATGCCGACCGAGTCCTCCGCCACCTGGCTGCCCCGGCAATTGTGCTCGGTCATCACATACGGACCGATCATCCGCCGTGCCTCGCGCACATACAGCTGCGTCGGCCAGTTCGCATTCTCCACGAACTCGTCTTTCGCCATGCCCAGCCGCTGAAACTCAGCCCGCACTTTCGCCGGCACTCGTGGATGATTCGCCAGCGCCCACAAGAGCCCCTGCTGATACGAACGATGATCGGCAATGATCTTCTCGCGCATCGCGTAATCCGCGTCGGGATACTCATAGTTCCCGCCGATGTAGTCAGTCGAGAACGCTCCGTTGTTGTTCGTATCTGTCTTGCGGTTCGGCATGAACAAGGGATTCCACGGCGCCCGCACGTCGCCCGCTTCGAAATTGCGGAACAACAGCTCATACCGCGCGTCGTCGTAATCCGCTGGCTTCGGCCACGCCACCCGGTTCTTCGGCACATCGGTCGTGCACAACCGGAAGCAGTACGCCTGCACGAGCCGATCGCCCGAACCGCTCGGCGGCAGCTTCGTCACCTGCACGCCCGGCAACAACCCCGACGCCGGTTCGCCCGGCTTTACATAAGGATCAACCGCCTTCGGAAATCGATGATTCTTGGTGTTCTGCTCCGGCTCGACGCCGTTAAGCGTTTCGCCATACACATCGTTCGCCTCGCGACCAACATGATACGACACACCCGCCGCCGCCATGAGATCGCCTTCATACGTCGCATCGATGAACACAGTGCCCGCGTACGTGCGACCCGATTCCATCGTGATCGCAGTGATTCGCCCGCCCTCCTTCTTAACGCCATGGACCCGATCCAGCCGCTCGCCCACCATCGGGCGAAGATTCGCTTCGCCGAGCATGTCGTCATAAATCTTCCCTGCCACGTGCGGCTCGAAGGTCCACATCGTGTCGTCATTCGGGTTGTAGCGAGCGTTTTCAGCGCTGTACGCATCGCGAGTGCCATGCACCCACACTGCATCGTCCTGATAGTACTTCCACACGCGATGATAGAAGTCACGCGCGAGCCCGCCGATCACCTGCTTGTTGCCGATGTCGGTCGCCCCCAGCCCGCCGGTCGTCAAACCACCCAGGTGCTTCGACGGCTCAATGAGCGCCACCGACTTACCCAGCCGCTTCGCCTCAATCGCCGCCACGATGCCCGACGACGTGCCGCCGTAGACGACAATATCAACCGACTCAGCGGCAGCCATTGCCGGGCCGCCAATCGTCAAGGCACATACCAACGCCACCAGAACCGCACGCCGCACCGAATTCAACATCATGGCAACACAATCTCCAGAGGCAGATTTCACTCTAGCCGTTGTCACTCACAATCGCCACAGTCACCAGCCCCCAAATGTAGTAGGCACGCTCGGCGTGCCGTAATCACCATAACAACAACCTGCCAGGCGTCGTGGGGTCGCCTGGCATCGCGTGCAGCGAACGCCAGCGCGCACCTCGGGAGTGCCTGGGGTCGAGCCGCAGGCGAGCCCCCGGTGAACTGTCGCTCACATATTATGACACACAATCGCACATCCCATCATTCCTTCAGCACGGCCTCGCCGGAGATACGCGTCGCCGATGCTACAATGAAGCCGCACCACCATCCCGCGGAGAACAAGATGCATCATTCATCGCAATCAACTCGCCCCACACTCGCGCTGCTCATCGTGCTGAGCTGGGTACTCGCCGCCTGGCTTCCGAGCGCCACAGTCAGCGCCAATGAACCAGCTCCACCCGCCACAGCGGCGATGAGCATGCCGCATGATCACCCCGGCCCACGCCCTCAACCGCGCACCGCAGCGGAAGTGAATGCCGTGCTGGCCGGTGCACCCTCGTCCGCCGAAAAGGCGAGGCCGCTGCGAATCCTACTCCTCGCCGGCCCGAAGGATCACGGCATCGGCGAGCACGACTACCCGACTTGGCAGAATGTTTGGGCGTCGTTGCTCGGTGAAGCGAAGAATGTAAAAGTCTCCAAGGCCTGGATCTGGCCGAAGGTCGACGAGCTCAAAGACATCGATGTCATGGTCATTCATCAGCATGGCGAATGGAACGACCAGCGGGCCGCCGATACCGACGCCTTCCTCAAACGCGGCGGCGGCATCGTGTACATTCACTGGTCGCTCGACGGCCGCGAACACGGTCAAGACTTCGCCCAGCGCATCGGCCTTGCCAAGGCAAACCCGATCGCCTATCGGCACGGCCCGTTGACCCTCGCGTTCAACCGCTCGACGAACCACCCGATCGCCCGCAACTTCGACAAGCTCAACCTCGTCGATGAAGCCTATTGGAAGCTCAGCGGCACGTTGCCCGCCAGCCGCGTGCTCGCCAGCTCGACCGAAGACGGCGCTCCACAACCGCAACTGTGGACGACTGAGCCCAACGGCGGCCGCGTGTTCGTGTGCATCCCCGGCCACTACTCGTGGACACTCGACGACCCGCTCTACCGCCTGCTCGTCTTTCGCGGCATCGCCTGGACAGCCCACGAACCCGTCGACCGCTTCAACGACATCATCTGGCTAGGAGCAGATCATTAGATGCAATCCCGGCCGCGCTTGCATGGGGTGCCTGGGGTCGAGCGCAGCGAGCCCCCAGTAAACGGTCAACAACCGTGGCCCGGCACTGGGGGCTCGCCTTCGGCTCGACCCCAGCCACCCCTAGAATACTTCAATGCGTCACGTCAACTGGAATGTCACTGGGGGCTCGCCTCCGGCTCGACCCCCAGCCACCCCTAGGCATTGGCATCTTCAACTTCGGCATAGCCATGGGCTTTCGCTCCCCAGCAAACTGCGAACAACAGCACTCCCATCGCACTGCACACCACAAACACCAAGAACCCGGCATCCCAACCGTTTTGTTGCGCGATCCGGCCGATGCCCCAACCCGAAAGCGTCGTGCTCGCATAACCGAAAATGCTGTTTAGACCAATCGCTGTCGCGGCCGCCCGCTTCGTGGCGAGCTTTGCGGTTGCCGTGCCGATAAGGCTTTGCGGCCCATAAATGGAGAACCCGACAAGACAAAGCAAGATGGTGCTCGACACCCACGTTTGATTCGGCAATTTCCAGAACAACAGCAGTGAGACCGTGCAACCGATCATGTAGAAAAACGACGCGCGAGCCGCGCGCCCGCCAAACAAACGGTCAGTGATCCAGCCGCCGTAGATCATGCCGAGCAATCCGGCAGCTTCATAGGCTGCCGTGATGTAATTGGCGTCAGCGAGCTTAATGCCACGGGCTTCCTTCAGAAAGGTGGGAGCCCAATCGAGGATTCCATAACGCACCGCATACACAAAGAAGTTAGCAATCGAAAGCAACCAGATATATGGATTACGAAACACCAACCGCATGACCGCGCCGCTGAATTGCTCCTCATCCTGCGAATGATCGGCGGTTCCTTCAACCGGCGGAAAGCCGAGCGATTCTGGCGTATCGCGCAAGGTGAACACCAGGCACACGGCGCCACACAGCACAATGCCGGCCGGCACAAAGAAGCACAATCGCCAGTCGTACGGCGCCAGCAAGGCGCACAAGATGAAGACCAGGCCGGCGCCGATCGAATGCGAGCTGTTCCAAATGGCCATCTTGGTCGCGAACTCGCGGGGCGAGAACCAATGCGTCATCAGCCGCGCGCAGGGCGGGAAACCGATGCCCTGAAACCAGCCGTTGAGCGTCCATAGCACGCCCAGCGCAACCATCGATGTACTGAAACCAAACGCGATGTTGAGCACCGCACAACACACCAAACCGAACGGCATGAACCAGCGGGCATTGAGCCGATCGCCCAGCACGCCGTTGACAAACTTCGACACGCCGTACAACACGCCATGCAATGTCAGGAACAGGCCGAACTGTTCTTTGGTGAAGCCGAGCTTGCCGTACATGGCCGGCGCGGCAGCACTGAGGTTTTTTCGCACAAAGTAGAAGAGGGCATAGCCGACGAGCGCCGAGAGGAGGATCCGCCATTGCCAATACCGGAACGAACGCCGCCGCTCCCGCGACCCGAGTGTCGTCGCACGACCGTTGGACGAAGTTTCGCTGTCGGCGTGGGCGGTCTCGTCATCCGCGCTCATAGAGGACTCGCCTCGCCACGGAGTGCTTGTTCGACACACTCATTCCACAAATTTGTGCGGCGAACGAAATCGAAGATCGTGAATCGCCGGCGAATGTGGTACGCCCGGCGGAAGCTTACGCGGAGCCGCTCGGGCGAGATGCCGATGTCGGCCGCCTTCACCGGGCAGCCAGCCGCCGCAAGCATGTCGCGGAGCGCGGCTTGCGACACCATTCGCTCGGCAAGCCGCTCGCGGATCCGCGGCCAGTCACGCTTCAGCCGCGTGAGCTGGGCACGCAGGCCATCGTGGTCGGTGTACTTCGTCGAGCTCTCGAGCACTGCCTTGCCGCGCAGTTCGGGAGTCTCGAACAGCTCATTGATCTCGGCTTCGTTTCGCTCCGCTGTCGGCCACGCGGCCACGGCGGCTTCGACATCGAGCTGTTCGAAATTGCGGGAAAGAATGGCTTCGTACAACCCGAGCGAGCACAGCGAGCCGATCCCGACCTTGAAACCGTGGGATGGCGCGACGCCGCGATACGTATGATGCTCCATGTCCCACAAATGACTGAACTGATGCTCGGCGCCAGAGACCGGCCGGCTGGAACATGCCGCCTGCATCGCGAAGCCGGTGATCATGAGCGCGGTGATGAGCCGGCGGGTGACCTCGAGGTCGCGGCGGCGAACGCCATCGGCGTCGCTCATCCACACATCGAGCCGCGACTGCACCATCGTCCAGATATCGGGGTCGACCGCGTCGATGCCGAGGCTGTCGGCCAAGAGCCAATCGAGCCCGGCCGGCACCTTCGTGACGAGATCGGCATACCCCGAGGCGTTGAGTCCTTCCGGCGCGGCCGCGATCACTTCAAGGTCGGCCACCACGCCGAGCGGCGCGGGGCAATCGAACGTTTGCTTCGAGCCCTCGAACGTGATCGACGCACCGAACGCCGTGTAGCCATCCATCGACGCCGCGGTGGCGACCGAGAGATATTGGCGGCCGCTCAAATGCGACGCGAGCTTCGTGAGATCGTTGATCGAACCCGAACCGACCGCCACCGGAATGGCGGCGTGATCGGCCAGCGCACTCTGGATGCGCGTGACGTAGCCGTACTCGGCATACAGGCCCTGGGCCTCCATCACGAGCGGCTCGCGGCACGTGCGGCCGCTGGCGCGCAGGGCGTCGTACACATCGCGGCCAGCCGCGGCGAATGTGTTCTCGTCGGCAACGATGAGGCAAGCCGCGTCGCCAAACAGTTCGGCAAACACTTCGGGCACCAGCCGCCGGGCGCCAGCTGCCACGATAAGTTTGCGTGTGTCGCGCGCCCGGCGCAGTGCCGAGTGCATGATTTGTTCGTCTTCAGTCATCAGATTCCGCCGGTAGCTGAATTCGCCAGAATTCAGGTTGGAATGACCTCAGGAATTCTTACGAATTCCGCTACTTGCCGCCCTGCTTCTCTCGAAAATGCTTTACTGCCGCGAGTGTAACTTCTGGGTAGTCGGTCGCGAAAGACGCGGCTCCGAGCGCGAGCAGCTGTTCATAGGCCCGCTGGTCGGAGCACTCCCACGGCAGCACCTGAAACACGATGCCGCGCGACTTCAACTCCGCACCGAGCGACTTCAGGAAGTCACTTTTGGGATCGAACGGCTCGTCGCTCGCGAGGTCGCCGATGTGCACGTGAATTTGCAGATAGGTAATTCCTCTAAAATCGCTCTTGCGAAGCTCGTCCATCTTCTTCGTCAGCTCTTCCTGCGTGCCGCCGTTCCACAGCAGGGTGGGCGACTCGGCGATTCGGCTCTTCCAATCCTGCAGCAGCTTGTAATGTGTCGAAGTGAAAATGCATTGCCGTTCCACGCCGTATTGATGCACCAGTTCGGCGAGGCGATCGAGGTTGACGTGCTTGATGTCAAGATACAGCAGCCGCTCGGGTTTGCCATGCATTTGCGCGAGCACCGATTCCAGGGTCGGAATGCGCTCCCCCGCGTATTGGTCGCCGCGGAACGAGCCGACATCGAGCTTCTTGAGCTCGGCGAGCGTGACCTGTTCGACGCCGAGTTTCTTTGTCGCCTTGTCGGCGTTCTTCGGCACGCGTTTGAAATCGTTGTCGTGGAAGCAGACGATCTGGCTATCCTTCGTCACCCGGAGATCGGCCTCCGGCGTGATGCCATGGGCCCAGGCCCACTCGAACGATTCGAGCGTGTTCTCGGGCATGGCGAGGCCCGCGCCGCGGTGGGCTTGAATGTGGAACGGCGCCTCTTCGGCCGCCCGAGAGACTTGCGTGAGAACGAAGATGGCGACAACCGCCTTGAGATTACGTTGCCAAGAGCACCGCATCGAACGCCTTTCTGCCTGAGAAGTGCTGCCGCCCAACCGGCGGCAGCGAAGATGCTGCGATTATCGTTGGCTTATTCGAGCACCACAACCGGTCGGCCTGTTTTCGCGGATTTTGGCAGAAACCACCGGCCGTCGGCGAATTTTCCCGGACCGCAAAAAGGATCGGCAGCTGGAGGCCGATCAGCGCGACGTTGCATTCGGGACCTGCCACTCTGCAAGAAGAACCCGTTCTTGCCGGGCCCCGTCAGGATCGCGCCACGCATGATGACGACGAGCGCAGCGGCCACCCAGGGCGCGAGGATGCCGAAGATCAACCCGATGCCGCCAAAGAAGTCGCCGATGGCCAAGAGGTGGCCGAGCGGCGCGCTCGTCTAGTTGTTGCTGTTCAAGAGCGCTGGCCTATCGAAGGCGCCGAACAGCTTCTGCGCTCCATGCGCGATAGAACTGGCTCCGACAATACTGCGCAGCGGCAGCCACACCCCCCACGGCCTCGCGATCGGCGGTTGGCGTTGCGTCAGGCATACGGGGGGGCACACGGAAGAACACATCGATTAGTTTGGTTCGGAGCCCCAGGACACCAAATGCCGTCGATTGCCCGGCCGATCGATTGGGCTGCCGATTCGCTGGGGGGTCGAACCAGTGGTCGTGCGGCCGTCGCTGGGTGTTGGTACACTACTCTTTCTACGTCCGTGGCGCCGGCGAATTGGCTGGGCCGCTTTGCTCCCGCCTGGCTCTTCTTTGATTGGCAGCGTGCCATACCTCGATACTCAACTGCGGCCTCGGGCCCTTGAATACTCACGACGCGTGGCTCGTGCCGTGAGCCGCACGCTCGGGCTCTATGCCGTCCTGGGCGGCACGGTAACGCTCGTCGGGTGGACGTTTGAGATCGTGCGGCTCACCGACTGGAGCGGCGACGGCATTTCGATGTTCCCGAACACGGCCGTGTGCGCCGTGCTGTGCGGGATTGCAATCGTGATGCTCGGGGGGCGGCAATTCAAGCGCGCCCGCAGCATCACGCCGCGACTATTGGCAATCGTGGTGGCCTTGATTGGTGGAGCGACGCTCTTCGAACATGCGCTGCATATCAATCTCGGAATCGACACACTGCTGTTCGCTCACCAGTGGGGGCAACGCGCCAGCGCCGCGCCGATGCGGATGGGTTTGCCGGCCTGCTCATCGTATTTGGCTCTGGGAGTCGGTGTCTTCCTGGCCACCCGTGGGTCCTATGCGCGGCGGATCGCAAGCATGCTCGCATTGGCGGTGGTCGGCATCGCGTCGCTGTCGCTTATCGGTTATTGGTACGGCGCCGATCAACTCTATATCGTACCGAAGTACACGGGCATAGCCTGGCAGACGAGCACAATGCTCGGAGCCCTTGGCGCCGGGCTCATTGCGGCGATTCCCGAGTTCGGTGTGGTGGCGATCTTGCGTCGCGATGACGTCGGCGGCATCCTCGCGCGGCGGCTGCTCATTCCGATCATCGGCATCCCGCTGCTGTTGGGGTGGGTGCGCATTATCGGGCAAGACGCGAATCTTTATGACACAGCGTTCGGCACCGCGGTGCGAACGATCATCGAGATTGCCCTGTTGGGCTTCATCGTTTGCTGGACGGCCGATGGGCTGAGCCGGCAGGCGCAAATCGCCCGGGCGGCCGAGCGAGCGCTGCGGGAGAGCGAGCAGCGATTTCGCACGATGGCCGATGCGGCGCCGGCGCTCATTTGGATGAGCGGGCCCGATCGCGCGACGACGTGGTTCAATACGCAATGGCTGGAGTTCGTGGGACAGCCTCTGGAAGCCGAGTTGGGCGAGGGTTGGACTCGGCATATTCATCCGGAGGATCTCGCGTCTTGCCTCGACACGTACATCACGGCCTTTAGCGCGCGGCAGCGGTTTTCGATGACGTATCGCCTGCGTCGGCACGACGGCGAGTATCGCTGGATTCGCGACGACGGCATTCCGCGGTACGATGTCGGCGGCGGGTTTGCTGGGTACATCGGCACATGCATGGACGTGACGGAACCGAAGCTCGCAGAACAGGCGGCGAAGGAGGCCGATCGTCGCAAGGACGAGTTCCTGGCCACGCTGGCCCACGAGCTGCGAAACCCGCTCGCGCCGATTGGCAATGCACTTGAGATCATCAAGCATGCCGAAGGCGACGCCGAGGTGCTGCACATCGCCCGCGACACGATGGAACGTCAGTTCGGGCAGATGGTGCGATTAGTCGACGACCTGCTCGATGTGAGTCGCATCACGCGCGACAAACTCGAACTGCGGCCACAGCCGGTGGAGCTAGCGTCACTCGTTCAGCAGGCGGTCGAAGTCAGTCAACCGTGGGCAGAAGTGGGTGGGCACAAAATCAGCGTGCGATTGCCGGCTGAGTCGATCTGGCTCTGTGGGGATCCCGTGCGGCTCACGCAGGCGCTGAGCAACTTGCTCAACAACGCGTGCAAATTCACGGATGTGGGCGGCGTGATTCAAGTCGCGGCCCAGCGGCTCGGCGGTGAAGTGGCCGTGACGGTCGCCGACAACGGCATCGGCATTGCGCCGGATAAGCTGGGAAGCATCTTTGAGATGTTCTCGCAGGTCGATAAGACGCTCGAACGCACGCGCAGCGGGCTCGGCATCGGCCTGACGCTCGTGAAGCGACTCGTGGAACTGCATGGCGGGCGAATCGTGGCGGAAAGCGAGGGGCTCGGGCGAGGCAGCCGGTTCACGATTTATCTGCCTGAATCGAGCGATACACGAGCACCGGCCACGCGCTCTTCGCCAGCGACGCTCGATGGTGTGGCTCCCAAACGGATTCTCATTACGGATGACAACGAGGACGCGGCCCGCAGCCTGGCGATGGTGCTAAAGTTTAACGGCCACCAGATCGAGGTGGCCAACGACGGAGCCAGCGCGCTGCGTGTGGCCGAGCAGTTCCAGCCGGAGATTATTTTGCTCGACATCGGCCTGCCTGGCATGAGTGGCTACGATGTGTGCCGCACGATTCGCCAACAACCGTGGGGACACGGCGTTCGCATTGTGGCAATTACCGGTTGGGGGCAGGATGACGATCGCCGGGCGGCTCGGGAAGCCGGGTTCGACGATCACCTGGTGAAGCCGGTCGATCATCAGCGACTGCATGAGACCATCGCCAGGGCGGATAGCTGAACATGGCTAGCCGCCGGCGATCGCGCCGATGATGAGCAATGGCTCGGCGCCGCTCGCGACGGCTGCCGGCAATTCCACTTCCGGCGGATCGTTCGAGAAGTCCTGCTCGCAGGCGTAAAAGCGGATCATCGGCCGGCGGACGCCCGTGGTTTGGTCGCGGATGGTGCCACAGAGCATCGGGTAGCGGGCTTCGAGAGCGTCCAGTGCGCGGCGCAACGAGACAGGCGCGGCGACATCGAGCTCGACCTCACCGCTGATCTGGGCGAGCATCTTCAGGTGGTAGGGGATGACAATGCGGAGCATGGCGACTTGTTGGGTGATCTCTTGATTGGAGCACGCAGCGCGAGCAAGTGGTTCGCCCGTGGCAGGGCGACGTCCATTGCTTGCGCTGCGTGCTTCGATCACTGGGTAAATGGTGCTATTGGCCTTCGAGAACGTAACGAATGACGCTGCGCAAGTGGTCTTCATCGTGAATCAACTCTTTGTCACCGCCTTCTGTAAACCAGCGACGCCGGCCCGCCTTATGTGCGACCTTCTCTATTAGGCCCGCGTCGTCGGATAGAGCGCGCGAACAATAGGCCTTCAGTTGGTTCATTGTATCCTCTGGATTGCGGTTCGACGTGATGACGACATGCACGTGGTTTGTGCGGGCGTTTGTAGCGTGAAGATGCCAACGACGAATTCCGCAGTGCCTTTGAATCGTCTTCTCAATCAGATTGCGCTGCTTGTCAGATAACAGCACAGACGATTCTACCATGCGCTCCCGTACTTCTTCTTCGAGTTTCCAGCTGGGCGATTGCACGCCGGCGTGTGCGTACTTGATCCAACCGCGCTTGTCGCCGGGGAGCCATGTGCCGTAAGTCGTCCAGGTGAGGAAGTAGGCGAGGACGTTGCCGATGTTGTTCATGACGTCACACGCGAGAGATTCGATGGCTTGGAGCACGCAGCGCGAGCAAGTGAATTGCCCGTGGCAGGGCGACGTCCATTGCACTTGCTTGCGCTGCGTGCTCCGAGCCATTCTTTATTGAAAGATAACCTTTTCTACTTCAATACCTGCACTTCGACCGCGACGACCGCTGGCAGGTCGCGGACGATGGCGTTCCAGTGGTCGCCGCCGTCGGCAGAGGCGTAGACCTGGCCGCCGGTGGTGCCGAAGTACACGCCGCAGGGATCGAGCGAGTCGACGCACGTGGCATCGCGAAGGACGTTCACGTAGCAGTGTTGTTGCGGCAGGCCGTTCTTGAGCGGTTCCCAATCATTGCCGCCGGTGCGGCTGCGGTAGACGCGGAGTTTGCCCTCCGGCGGATAGTGGAGCGAATCGCTCGTGATCGGCACGACGTACACTGTGTTGGGTTCGTGAGCGTGCACTTCGATGGGGAAGCCAAAATCGGTCGGCAGGTCGCCGCTGACTTCGTACCATTGGTTGCCGCCGTCATCGCTGCGCATCACATCCCAGTGCTTCTGCATGAAGAGCACATCTGGCCGCGCGGGATGCAGCGCGATGCGATGGACGCAGTGGCCAACCTCGGCATCGGGATCGGGAATGTATGGCGAGCGGAGGCCGCGGTTGATGGGCTGCCAGGTTTGGCCGCCGTCTACGGTACGGAACGCGCCGGCCGATGAGATAGCGATGAACATGCGTTTGTGATTTTTGGGATCGATGAGAATCGTGTGCAGGCCCATGCCGCCGGCGCCGGGCATCCATTGCGGGCCGGTGCCGTGACCGCGGAGGCCGGCGAGCTCGTGCCACGATTGGCCGCCGTCGGTGGAGCGGAAGAGGGCGGCATCTTCGACACCGGCGTACACGGTGTTGGGATCGGTGAGTGACGGTTCGAGGTGCCACACGCGTTTGAATTCCCAGGGGTGCTGGGTGCCGTCGTACCATTGGTGCGTAGTGAGCGGCTTGCCGGTTGCGGGCGACGAGTCGTAGACGAACTTATTGCTCTCGCCCATCGGAAAGCCTTCGGGCGTGGTCATGGATTCGCCGGCGGGAGTGCCGGGTTGATGCCACGTTCGGCCGCCGTCGTCGGAACGCTGGATGATCTGGCCGAACCAGCCGCTCGATTGCGAGGCGTAGATGCGATCGGGGTCGACCGGCGACGCTTTCAAATGGTAGATCTCCCAGCCGGCGAAATGCGGGCCACTGACGTCCCACTTCTGACGGTTGCCATTGGAGGTGAGGATGAACGCGCCTTTGCGCGTGCCGACGAGAACGCGGACGTTGGTCATAAAACGATTCTCTCGAGAACGGGGCAGCAATAAGTCCAGGCGTCGAAGTCTTCCGGCGCTACAACTTTCGCAACGGAGCAAGCTCGCGAACGCGGGCATCGCGCAGATACAAACCGAGCCACACGAGGACGCCCATCACGGCGGGCATCCAAAATGGCTGACTATGATGGACATGGACCGAGATCGCGCCGCCCAGGTAACCCGTCAGCAAGATTGCACCGAGTACGGCTGTTTGCGGGATCAAGTACAAGACGACGCACGCGAGTTCAATGATTCCCAAGGGAACTGCCGTGTTCAACGGCCAGCCCATTTGCGTAAAGCCCTTAATCACGTATTCTTCGTGCTGCATAATTTTGAACATCGCGCTGGGCAAGAACGGCAGGCAAACCAGCACGCTCATTACCCAGCCGGTCCAATACATGGCTTTGGGGGTGGTACGGAGTTGGGGTTCGGTGGGCATGGATGTGGTCCTGCTGGAGTGTGGCGGATTGTGAGCAGATGGCGTGAGGGAACCCTCCCCTAACCCCTCCCTAAAAGGGAGGGGAATCGGAGGAGTGGTTTACGTGTTCGGTTTTGAGAGTGTTACGCGCCGCTCGGTTGTTCGGGCTTAGCTTCGACGATGGACTTCATGTTGGCGAGGCCTTTTTCGTAGTAGTCGCCGACCATCTTGTCGCAATCCATGAAGAGACTCATGATCTTGGCCATATAGCTCATCTTGCCGGACATGCTCCAGGTGAGCTTAGTCTGCTCGCCTTGCGGCTCGATCTGCATGAGTACGTCGCTGGTGCCGGCCATGGGTTTGACGAAGTCGAGCCGGATGCGAACGTGCTCAGGCGATTTACTTTCGGTGATCGTCATGCTGCCTTCGCCGACTTCGTTGTTGCCGGCCCAGTGAAACTTGGCGCCCTCGCCGCTGGTCGGGCCTTCAAAGCTGGTCTGGGCGTGCGGGTCGATCTTGACCCACGGCGACCAGGCTTCCCACTTGTGGAAGTCGTTAACCTGTTCGAAAACGGCGGCGGGCGTGGCGGCCATCGTGGCCGAGCGGGAGACGTTCATCATGTCCGGGCGCGTGGCGGCGGCGATCAACACGATGGCAATAGCTGCGACCACAATCAGGGCGCTGGACTTCAGAACGCCTCTCACGCTGCAGCAGCATTTGGAGCAGCCGGGAGTTCGTTGGGCGTCGTCGTTGGCGGGAGCGGATGGCATACATTGTTCTCTGTTAAGTCGTGGGACGATCGGGCGGATTTTGATGCGCGGGTTCTAGTTTAGGTTCGGCATGGAGGTAGCAGAAGGCGGTTTCAGAAAACCTGTCTACCGGGAAACTTAATGTTAACGGGCAGACAAGATGCCTGCCCCACACTTTGAAGCCGTTTCCGAACAAGCGTTAGCCGCGGTTAGCGGGGGCTAGCAGGCGATGACCATCCAGAGGATGCGGAACTTGTCGGCGAACAGGCCGAAGCTTTGGCATTGGAAACCGCGAGCTGGCGCCGCAGTGGCTAATGGGCCGCGGCGCTAGCGGCGCGGTGTTGCGGCAGGCCGGGGAGTTCGACCACGGGCCGAACTTCGACGGTGCCTTTGCGAGCGCCGGGGATGCGAGCGGCGATGCTGATCGCCTCGTTGAGGTCGGTCGCATCGACGAGGAAATAGCCGCCGAGCTGCTCGCGGGTTTCGGCGAAGGGACCGTCGGTGACGAGCCGCCTGCCTTCACGCACGCGGACACTCGTCGCCGTCATCACGGGCTGCAACGGGCTCGCGGCAAGGTATTGGCCACGCGTGTTGAGTTCGTGCGTCAGTTCGAGCGACTCGGCGTAGCAGCTTTGGCGTTCTTCGTCGGTCCAAGCGTTTTCGTCGGCGTAAATGAGTAGCATGTATTTCATATCGAGTTCTCCGTCGTTGATGTTCGTTGTCGTAGCGGGCGGTTAGGGCGTTGAGATGGAGCGACTACTTCTGGCGATGGTAATGCGACTCCATGAACTGTTGCCACTGGCCGTCGCTGCCGCGCAGGTAGGCAGAGAGCTTGCGATGATCGGGCGAAATGATTTCGAGGCGGTCCTGGTAATCGACAAGGCCCGGGGCGCCGGAGAAGTCGGGGCCTTGGGTGTCGAGCGCGAGAATCTTACGCGATTCATCGAGCGTGCCGTTATAGATCCAGAAATGCGTCATCATCGAGCCGATGAACGTGCCGACGAAGCGGCCAGTTGTCGGATCGAAGCCGAGCGTCATGATGGTGTAGCCGATGCCGCCGCCCGGCATGCCGCCTTGGCCTTCGCCGATGGTCCACAGGCCACCGAGCGACCGCACGCATTCCGTCCCAGTGGTCTTTATCGTGGGTCGATCGGCGCACATTGAAGACTCGGCCTCGAATGTCCACTCGCCGACGAGTTGCTGGAGCCATTCGTGTTCGGACTGCGGTTGTGGATTTAGCATGGGGTAGTTCCCGCGTTGATGATGATGGTAGGCGATCAATGAATGGGGCTGCGAATTTTTCACCACAGAGGACACAGGGAAGCACAGAATCGATTGCACACACACTCCGTCTTTTGTGCTCACTCTGTTGTACTCTGTGTGCTCTGTGGCTAAAGCTTTGGATTGCTGCATTTCAAGACAGCACGCGGGTGCCCTTCGAGCAGGCCTTTGCCCGAGAGCATGACGCCGGCCTTTCCCAGTTCTTCATTGAACTTTCCCATGGCGGTGAGCAGCTCTTCGCTCGGCATTATGGCGGTTTCGGAGTCTTCCATGGCGTTAACGATGACCATGAATCGCAGGACTTGAATCTTTCTATTCGAATGTCGCAAATGTCGTATTGGATTGTTCGCCGCGGTTCGTATCACCCTATAGTCGTATGGGCCGAGCGCGAATCGACAGCCGTTCGAAAAATTTTTTTGCCGGCGGATTCTGCAGAGGCTTTGCCGATTCCGGCAACTTTATACGGTTTTCGCGTAGCGGCGGCGGATACGGAGCCAGGTTACCTAAGTTCGGCTAGGCGGCGTTCGAGAAACCGTCGCTCGGGCTCTTGCTGGACGAGGTCAAGTGCTTGCTGATAGCCGGCCTGGGCTTCGGCCACTCGGCGTAGTCGCCGGCACAGATCGGCGCGGGCGGCATAAGCGAGGTGATATTGCTGTAACTCGCCGCGAGCGAAGATGGCGTCGATGGCGGAGAGGCCGGCTTCGGGCCCCTCGTACATTGCCAGCGCGACCGCGCGATTGAGTTCGACGACCGGCGATGGCACGGTTTGCAGCAACAGATCGTAGAGTGCGACGATCTGCGCCCAATCAGTGGCATCCGGTGTGGCGGCTTGCGCGTGCACTGCGGCAATGGCGGCTTGAATGACGTAGGGCCCGACTTGTGGAGCGGCCATTGCGCGCCGTGCGAGCATTGAGCCTTCCGTAATTTGGTCGCGGTTCCACAACGAACGATCCTGATGGTCGAGCAGAATGAGTTCGCCAGTGGGCGACGTGCGGGCCTCGCGGCGCGACTCGTGCAGCAGCATGAGCGCCAAGAGGCCGACGACTTCCGACTCGGGCAGCAATTCGACAAGCAGCCGGCCCAGGCGAATGGCTTCGCCTGAAAGGTCCGGGCGCGTGAGTGAATCGCCGGAGGACGCCGAGTAGCCTTCGTTGAATACGAGATACACGACCTGCAGCATGGTTTCGATGCGGGCGGGCAGGTCCTCGCGCGAGGGCACCTGGTAGGGAATGCCCGCGTCGCGGATCTTGGACTTGGCCCGAACGATGCGCTGGGCAAGTGTCGACGGCGAGATGAGAAAGGCGCTGGCGATGGCTTCTGTGGTCAGGCCGCACACTTCGCGCAGCGTAAGCGCGACTTGGGCTTCCGGTGCGAGGGCTGGATGGCAGCAGGTGAAAATCAGGCGCAGGCGGTCGTCTTCGACAGCGTCGGCTTCAGCGGTGGAATGCGTGCTGACGGAATTTGCGCGGGCGTCGAGGCGCTCAGCGAGCGCGCCGAGCGAGGCATCGAAGCGGGCGCGGCGGCGCATCCCATCGATAGCTTGGAAGCGTCCCGCCGAGACGAGCCATGCCCGCGGGTTTTGCGGTACGCCTTCGGCAGGCCATTGGCGCAGCGCGGCGGCAAAGGCGTCGTGCAGCGCCTCCTCGGCCAGGTCAAAATCGCCGAGGAGGCGCAAAAGCGTGGCGAACACGCGCCGCGAATCGGTGCGGTAGAGTTCATCAACCTTTGCTCGCGCAGCTGCTGCCGGGGAATCGCTCATCGCACGCTCTCGTTCTAGCTCAGGCGTTTAATTTTCGCTTGCTGCACAGGCTGATTCAACCGGCAGAAGAATAAACCTTGCGAAGAGCGGGTTGCCGATGGCTTTGGCATCGAGCCAAGCAGCGAAGACCTTTTTGGCGGGAACATCGAAGGGTCGGGAGACGGTGATGACGAGCGTTACAACGGCAAGATTACTTGATCGCATCGCGCACGCTCCCGGAACATTGGCCGGAGGCTGGAGCGAGTCTCCTGTTTCGACGATTCGTAACGCGGTGGCCCGGGTACCCGCATACTTTTTCTGACAACGAAGGACTCTGTGTGAAATCTGTGTTCTCTGTAGGCTTATGCCAAGCTGAATTGCTCCGATCGCACGCAACGATGAAGACGACGGGCGAGCGATATGCACACGGGCAGACGGGAATGTCTGCCCCCACGCGGGTCGTGGTTAAAGTTTGAGATTGCGGAGGCGGAGGGCGTTGGCGATGACCGAGACGCTGCTGAAGCTCATGGCGGCGGCGGCGATCATGGGGTTGAGCAAGAGGCCGAAGAACGGGTACAGGATGCCCGCCGCGATCGGCACGCCGAGGATGTTGTAGATGAAGGCGAAAAAGAGATTTTGGCGGATATTGCGCATGACGCCTTCACTGAGGCGGCGGAAGCGGACGATCGCGCGGAGGTCGCCGTGGATGAGCGTTGCGCCGGCGCTGTGCATGGCGACATCGGTGCCGGCGCCCATGGCGATGCCGACATCCGCGGCGGCGAGAGCGGGGGCATCGTTGATGCCATCGCCCGCCATAGCGACGCGCTTGGCTTGCGATTTGAGCCGCTCGATGATTTGAAGTTTCTGTGCGGGCAGGACTTCGGCTTCGACGGACTTGACGCCAAGCTGTGCGGCCACGGCTGCGGCGGTGGTGCGGCTGTCGCCGGTCGCGATGACGATATCGACGCCTTCATCTCGAAGCGCTTGCAGGGCCTCGGGCGTGGTGGCTTTGATGGGGTCGGCAATCGTGAGCGCGCCCGCGAGCCGGTTGTTGATGGCGATGAAAACGGTGGTTTGGGCAGTGGGAATGGGCGGTAGGCCGCGAGCGGCTGGGGCCTGGGTCTCAGGCGGCTGAGAGGTGAGAATGTTAGTCTTAGTAATTTCTTCGATGAAGCGTTGATTGCCGATGGCAATTGACTTGCCGTCGACTTGGGCGCGAACGCCGTTGCCGGTGATCGACTCGAAGTTGGTGGCTTCGGACCATTGCAGGCCGCGGTCGGTGGCGGCTTGTGTGATGGCGGCGGCGAGCGGGTGTTCGCTAGCCCGCTCCACACTGGCGGCAAGGCGCAACAGGTCGTGCTCCAATGATTCGTTCGTTGGCTCGACCGCAACAAGACGTGGCTTGCCCTCAGTCAGTGTGCCAGTTTTATCGACGACGAGCGTGTTGACGCGCTCCATCACTTCGAGCGATTCGGCGTTCTTTACGAGCACACCAGCCGCCGCACCGCGACCGACCCCCACCATGATCGACATGGGTGTGGCGAGGCCGAGGGCGCACGGGCAGGCGATGATGAGTACGGCTACCGCGTTGATCAGAGCGTAGGCGAAACGCGGCTCGGGGCCGAGCGTGGCCCAGGCGATAAATGTGATCAAGGCGACCGCCACGACGGCGGGAACGAAGTACGTGGCGACTTGATCGGCGAGGCGTTGGATGGGCGCGCGGCTGCGTTGCGCGTCGGCGACCATCCGGACGATTTGGGCCAGGACGGTGTCGCTGCCGACACGTTCGGCGCGCAGCACGAGGCTGCCATTGCCGTTCACGGTGCCGCCAATGAGCCGATCGCCCGGCTTTTTCTCGACGGGCGTTGGTTCGCCGGAGATCATGGATTCGTCGACATAGCTGCTGCCGTCGGCGACGATGCCGTCGACCGGCACCTTTTCGCCAGGACGAACACGGAGATGGTCGCCGACGGCGACCTGGTCGAGTGGGATATCGGTCTCGCTCCCGTCGGCGCTGAGGCGGCGGGCTGTCTTTGGCGCCAGTCCCACCAGCGAGCGAATGGCGGCGCCGGTGCGGCCGCGAGCGCGGAGTTCGAGCACCTGCCCCATGAGGACGAGCGTGACAATGACGGCCGCAGACTCGTAGTAGAGATCCACTGAACCATGCTCGCTGCGGAAGGAAGCGGGAAACACCGCGGGCAGGAACGTGGCGACAACGCTGAAGATGTACGCCGTGCCGGTACCGATGCCGATCAGCGTGAACATGTTGGGATAACGGTTCACGAGCGATTGCCACATCCGCACGAAAAATGGCCAGCCGCCCCAGAGGACGACGGGCGTGGCGAGTGCAAATTCGACAAGGGCCAAGTTGCGGCCCATGAGCCAATGCGGCCAGGAGTTGGCGAACAGCATGTGCCCCATCGCCAGCAGGAACAGCGGCACGGTGAAGATCAGGCTCACCGAGAAGCGGCGCATCATGTCGACCAGTTCGGGATTCTCTGCGGCGACACTGACTGTGCGAGGTTCGAGCGCCATGCCGCACTTCGGGCAGCTGCCCGGGGCATCGCGAACGACTTCCGGATGCATCGGACAGGTGTACTCAACTCGCTCGGTCGCAAGCTGCGGCGATTTGGGCTCCAGCGCCATGCCGCACTTCGGGCAAGTGCCCGGGCCGACCTGCTCGACTTCGGGGTGCATCGGGCAGGTGTAAGTCGCGCCGGGCTGCGTAGGCCGCGACGACGCTGCCGCTGTGCCGTGGTCCTGGTGATGTTCGCAGCAAGCGTGCGGCTCGGCGGCCGTGCCGCTGTGTGCAGCGTCGAGGTATTTGGCGGGGTTGGCCGCGAACTTATCGTGGCAGGATCGGCTGCAGAAGTAGTACGTCTTGCTGTTGTGGAGGAGGGTGTGTTTGGCCGAACCTCGGTCGACCTTCATACCGCAAATGGGGTCGATCGCGACATCAACCGCGGGTTCGGCCGGCGCCGAACCGCCATCTAAAATCGGCAGTTGATGCGAAAGTTCCACCAGATACTCTGCAACCAGTACGAACGTCCGCGCGGCGGCAAGCGGCGAACTAAATTCGCAACACCGTCGTTGACGCCACGCGCCTGCGGTTC
This sequence comes from Pirellulales bacterium, assembly GCA_046349975.1. Lineage (GTDB taxonomy): Bacteria > Planctomycetota > Planctomycetia > Pirellulales > Lacipirellulaceae > JABDGM01. Next base: position 24,436 of record JAXMBH010000017.1, on the reverse strand, counting down.
ATCAAGTCTTGCGAATCCGATGATGAAGTCAACCGCCCAGCCGAGAGCGAGGGGAAGACGAAACAAGCTGGGGCAGCGCCGAGCGGCTGCCCCAGGAAGATTGCCCAACCAGAATCTGCAAAATGAAGCGATTACTTGCCGTTGCGGGCGAAGAGGACTTCAAGCAGGCGGAGCGGTGCTTTCCAGATCGCACCGCCGCGGCGACGAACGGCCCAAATGACAGCGCCAACAACCGCAAACAGACAGATCACCGTGGCAAATGGGCTCTCAAAGCCGTGTGACAAGTCGTGAACGGGCCCCTGACCCACGTGCGCGAGCGCCATGCTCGGGACGTTGAGGATCGCAAACGCAGCAAAGGCGACGATCCATCCGAAACGGTTGCGGGAAATACGATTCATCATTCCTCCTAACTCAAGCGAAACTGGTATTCGAAGCCGGCAGTCGCCACCGCGACGCGTGCCAGGCAAAGTAGGCACCCAGCCCCAGACCAAAGATAATGTGTGCCACCATCGTCACGATGACGAACTGCGGCGTCAAACGGATTCCGAAAAAACCGGCGTATGGCGACGCCAGCAAACAAAGCTCAATTCCCACGGCCATCAGCGCCGCCCATGGAACGGCGGACCAAGAGCGGCCGGCGGTAGCACCAATTGCTTCGCGAGCGCCCGAGTACACGGTTGCAAACATTACGCCGAACGTAGCGCCGTTGGAAAAATGGTAGGCCCAGCCGAGCAGTTGCGCTGCCAGCGAGTACGTGGGCTGCTCCACTGGCTCGCCGAGAATCAACGCACCGAACCGCGGGAACACTTTGAATAGCGGCATCTGCGGGATGCCGAACCGCTGCAGGCCCCAGACTTCGGAGTACACGAACGGCAGCCGGAAGAGATCGTAGGCAATCGCACCGACTAACCCGCCGATCGTGCCAATGACGACCGCCCGCCAGAGCCGGCCGTCGCCGCGCGCGCGATCGAGGACGGCGATGCTATATAGTAGTACGGTCGCGGGCAGCAGGATCGCGTAGAAGAACGTCCGCATGTCCAACAGGTTGTACATCTCGGCGAGCAAGCACCAGATCGACGTGGCCGAGAGCGCGAAGACGACGAATCGCCCCGGGCCTGTCCATTGCAGGAAGCGGGGCGTTCGGCGATCGGGGGCAGGGTTGGCCATTCCACCATAATACTGGGCGGCGATGGGTTTCGACAAATGGGCAAGCTTCACGTTGTGGCGTAGATCCTGTAGCGGATACCTAACGTGTGCCGCAACGCGCAACACACAGTCCGCGAGAACAGGCGAGCGGCCCAACTTAGGCGGCGACGGCACGACAGAGCGTGCCTGCTGCAAAGGGGGCTCATCCGGTCAGATTGCCGGCCCCCTGATCGATTTTTCGACGATCCCACTTGCTGGCGTTCAACGGCCTGGGGCTTTACCGCTACAATCCACGATACTTGCAGGTCGATTGCGTCCCTGCTCCCATTGTTTTTAGCTACGGGAGTTTGCTGTGGATGTCGTGACGCTATCGCGGGTGCAGTTTGCGCTCACGATCATGTTTCACTATATCTTCCCACCCCTCACGATCGGGATGGGGGTGGTGCTGGTGTACCTAGAGGGCATGTACCTCCGCACGAAAGATCCGCTGTACGAAACGGCAGCGAAGTTTTGGACGCGAATCTTCGGCCTCAACTTCGCCATCGGCGTGGTCTCCGGCATCGTGATGGAGTTCGAGTTCGGCACGAACTGGGCCGTGTATTCGCGGTTCGTAGGCGATGTGTTCGGCTCGGCCCTCGCGGCGGAAGGAATTTTTGCGTTCTTCCTCGAATCGGGCTTTCTGGCGATTCTGCTGTTCGGGTGGGACAAGGTCGGGCCGAAGATGCACTTCTTCGCGACACTGATGGTCGCAATCGGTGGCATTTTCTCCTCGGTGTGGATCACAGTCGCGAACTCGTGGCAGCAAACGCCAGCCGGCCATGCACTGCGCGATCATGTAATCAATGGCCACGTGTTCCAGCGAGCCGAAATCACGGATTTCTGGGCAATGGTGTTCAATCCCTCTTCGGTCAATCGACTCGTACACGTGTGGCTGGGCGCTTTCATCCTGGGCGCGTTCTTTGTGATGAGCATTTCCGCGTGGTACTTGCTCAAGCACCGGCATATCGAGTTCGCCAAACGGTCGTTCACGGGCGGGTTGATGCTGGCCACGATCTGCTCGCTGCTGCAGCTAAGTTCGGGACACTTTCAGGCGATGGGTGTATCGGAATATCAGCCGGCCAAGCTCGCGGCGATGGAAGGGCTGTTCGAAACCGAAACGCACGCGCCGATGCACATCTTCGGTTGGCCGGATGAAGCGACGAAGACCGTCAAATACTCGGTGGCGATTCCCGGCATGCTCAGCTGGCTGGTGCACTTCGATGCAGCGAAGCCAGTGACGGGTCTCAACGACCTCGAGGCGAACTACGGCTCGCCGCCGGTGTGGCTGACATTTCAGTCCTATCATTTGATGATCGCGATCGGCATGCTGTTCATTGTTACGACGCTGGTGGCGAGCTTTCTGCGGTGGCGCGGCACGCTGTTCGAAAAACGTTGGTTGTTGTGGTACTTCGTGTTCGCGGTGGTCCTGGCGATTGTGGCGAACGAAGTCGGCTGGGTCACGGCGGAAGTTGGCCGCCAGCCGTGGATCGTTTATCCCACGATGGTGAACGGCGCGCTGGCGGGCGGGCTGCGTACGAGTGACGCGGTGTCGGAAGCCATTGGCCCGGAGCATGTGCTCGGGTCGATCATCATGTTCAGCGTCATGTACTTGCTGCTGTTTGCGATCTGGGTGTTCCTGCTCAACAACAAAATTCAACACGGCCCTGAACCGGTGATGGCGCCCGACTTTACGACGGCGGGCAGTGTACTGGAGGCTGCTTCGCGGCGACCGGATCACCGCGCTTCCATGACTGAGGCTAAAGAGAAACGTGAGGACCGCCGCTGATGGACCTGAATATTTTATGGTTTATCCTGCTGGGCGTGCTGCTCGCGGGTTACGCGATCCTCGATGGCTTCGACCTCGGCGTCGGCATGTTGCAGCCGGTGGCGAAGACCGATGAAGAGCGCCGCATCGTGCTCAATTCGATCGGCCCGATTTGGGATGGCAACGAAGTGTGGCTCGTAACGTTCGGCGGAGCCATGTTTGCCGCGTTCGGCGAAGTGTACGCCACGGTGTTCTCGGGCTTTTACATCGCGTTCATGCTGATTTTGTTCGCGCTCATTCTGCGGGCTGTGTCGATCGAGTTCCGCAGCAAGATCGCGTCGCCACGGTGGAAGAAGTTTTGGGACACGGGCTTTTTCATTTCGAGTTTGCTCGCATCGCTGCTCTTTGGCGTGGCCGTGGGGGCGGCGATGAAGGGCGTGCCACTCGACAGCCGCGGCATTTTCGTCGGCCGGTTCATCGATCAACTGACACTCTATTCGCTGCTCGTGGGCGTGATGACCGTCGCGATGTTCGTAATGCATGGCGCGATTTATTTATACCTGAAGACGGAAGGCGAGTTGCAGGAGCGGATTCACGGCTGGATGTGGCGCGGCTTCGGCTTCTTTCTGGTGACCTACGTGCTCGTGACGATCGTCACACTGGTGCAAATCCCCCGGGCGACGCAGAACTTCGAGCATTATCCGTGGGCGTGGGCAGTTGTGGTGCTCAACGTACTCGCGATTGCGAACATTCCGCGGGCCATTTCGCAGCAGCGGCCGGCCTACGCGTTTATTTCGTCGAGCTGCACGATCGCGGCGCTGGTGTGCCTGTTTGGGGTGGCGCTATTCCCCAACCTGGTGACGTCGCAGCCCACGATCGAGAACAGCCTCACGATCTATAACTCGGCGTCGTCGCACAAGACGCTCGTGATCATGACGGTGATCGCGTGCATCGGCATGCCGTTCGTGCTGGCCTATACGAGCGTGGTCTACTGGAGTTTCCGCGGTAAAGTGGAACTGCACGAGCAAAGCTATTAGACCGATCGGGCGCAGCTTCCCCACAGCCCGGAAGCGGTTTCAATACGAGGAATGCGAAGCGGGCGCTAACCACAACGAGGGTACCCAGCGGCTAATTTAATAAGCCGCTGGAGCGCTGGCTCGCGATTTCGAAACTGCTTCTAGCCGAATTCACATGAATTCGGCGGCGGCGGTGGGCCGCCATAAGTGCAGGCTCCGCGCCCTTGCATTCAGTCATGCGGTGCCGATAATCCGGATTGACCACTGCTGCGGCACGCGTTCTTCCTTACTTGTAGAAGTCCTCGGCATGCTTCAGCGGATGGCAGCGTGGTGTTGTTGAAAGGCGTGTGATGGAAGTTGTTGTTTTTCCGGATTACGACGCAATGAGCCGAGCCGCGGCTGAAGAAATCGCGGCGCTGCTCAATGCCAAACCCAATGCCGTGCTGGGCATGGCGACGGGTTCGACGCCGGTGGGCGTGTACAAGGAGCTGGTGCGGTTGCACAAGGAAGGCCGGCTCGATTTTGCCAAGTCACGACATTCAACCTCGATGAGTACGTGGGCCTGCCGACGACGAACACGCAGAGCTTTCATCACTTCATGCAGGAGAACTTCTTCCGGCACGTGAACATCGCTCCCGGCAACATCTACATTCCGTCGGGCACCACGAGCAACTACCGCGCGTTCTGCGAGTGGTACGAGAAGCGGATCGAAGATTGCGGTGGCATCGACCTGCAACTGCTGGGCATTGGCTCAGATGGTCACATCGCGTTCAATGAGCCCGGCAGTTCGTTGTCATCGCGCACGCGGCTCAAAACGCTCGCCCGGCCCACGATTGAGGACAACGCCCGGTTCTTCGAGCGCAAAGAAGATGTGCCGATTTACGCGATTACGATGGGCGTCGGCACGATTCTCGAAGCGCGGTCGCTGGTGCTGCTGGCCAATGGCAAGAACAAAGCTCATGCCGTGGCGCAGATGGTCGAGGGGCCGGTAAGCTCGATGATCACGGCGAGCGCGCTGCAGATGCATCCGTCGGCTAGAGTTTACCTCGATGAAGACGCCGCCAGCCAGCTCAAGATGCGCGACTACTATGACTGGGTCATGAAAAAGAAACCCGGTGCGCCGCCGACGTGAGCGAAGCGGCACACGCCGCTAGTCAAGGCAGCGCATAAACAAGAGGAGTCGCCGTGAACATTCTCGTCCTAAACTGCGGCAGCTCCTCGATCAAGTACCAATTGTTCGAAATGCCAGCGCGCACGCGGTTGGCCAAGGGGCTTATCGAGCGCATCGGCGAAGGCCAGGCGGATATCGTCTTTGAGGATGAGCGAGGAAAGCACCAGGAAAACATTCGCGCCGCGAATCACGACGACGGCATTGCCGCGATTCTTGACCGATTGGTGTCGGGCAGTCGTTTGGGCAATAGTGGCCAGCCGGCAATTGCGGCTGTCGGCCATCGCGTGGTTCACGGCGGCGAGGAGTTTCGCGCGGCGGTAGTCATCGACGATTCGGTGCTCGCGGCGATCGAAAAGGTGTCGCGAATCGCGCCGCTGCACAATCCGCCCAACGTCGCCGGCATTCTTGGCGCCCGGCAAGTGCTGCCGAATGCTCCGCAGGTCGCTTGCTTCGACACGGCTTTTCACGCCACGATTCCTCAAGTCGCTCACATGTACGCCCTGCCCTACGAGTTGTACGAGCGGTTCGGCGTGCGGCGGTATGGTTTCCACGGCATCTCGCACCACTATGTCATGCAGCGGGCCGGCGCCATGCTCGGCATCGATGAAGCGAAGCTCAACTGCATCACGTGCCATCTCGGCAACGGCTGTTCGGTCACTGCCATTCGAAATGGGCAGTCGGTCGACACGTCGATGGGTCTCACGCCGCTGGAAGGGCTCGTCATGGGAACCCGGTGCGGTGACATCGATCCTGCGATTTTGTTTTACCTTGCCGACAACGGTTACGACGTCCAAGAGCTCAACGAACTCTGCAACAAGAAAAGCGGTCTGTTGGGCGTGTCTGGCTTGTCGAACGATATGCGGTCACTCGTCGAAGCTGCGGAAAATGGCAATGAGCGGGCGCGGCTCGCGATCGGGCTGTTCTGCTATCGCCTCAAGAAGTACATCGGCGCATACTGGGCCAGTTTGGGGCGCGTCGATGCGATCGTCTTCACCGGCGGCATTGGCGAGAACGCGGCGGCGATTCGCGAGCAGGTTTGCGCGGGGCTGGAACCGCTTGGAATCACGATTGAAGCGCAGGCCAACCTGGCGGCGAGCGGCCACGAATCTCGCGTGAGCGCTGACAATTCCCAAGTCAAGCTGCTCGTGATCCCGACAGATGAAGAAGGAGCGATCGCTGCGGAGACGTATCGGCTCGCGACCGCCGGACACATTGCCTAACAGAACTCGCAAAATCAGTAATCAATTCCGCCGCCAGCGATTCTTGGTCCTGCCATACGAACTACGAGCGGTTGCCGCGCAGCTGCGCGACGGCGAACAAACCGGCGAAGATCTTGAAGTCGGTCTTCGCGCCGCGTTCTTTGAGCCAACGTGTTACGTCGTTGAGCGGCACCTCGTGAACGGTGATCTCCTCATGTTCCACACCGCCTCCAGCGCCGCTTCGCGATAACCCCTCCGCCAGAAAGATGATGACCTCTTCGTCGCTCAGGCCAGCGGACGAATATCCTGTCATCAGCTCGGTCCAGCGGGCTGCCGTGTAGCCGGTTTCCTCTGCGAGCTCGCGGCGGGCCGAGTCCAGCAACGGCTCGCGTTCCAAGCCGGCGGTGTCACCCGTCAAACCGGCCGGAAGCTCCACAACGGGCACACCGACTGGCACGCGATATTGCTCAACGAGCACGAGGCGATCATCGTCCGTGATCGCGACGATCGCAACGGCTGGACGGCGTACTCGCCGGGTGACATATTCCCACCGACCGCGCCCGAGGACCGAGATGTGTTTGCCTGCGAACAGCGTCGTTTCGTCCGGAGTACTCATCTGAATCAAATCTATCTGCCCTGTCATGCAAACACGTCGTCACATACGACAAGGCACGGTGTTTGCTTATTCCAACCCCATGACATTTTTGCACTCGCAACTTTTGCGCGGTTACAGGTGTGAACCATGAATATTCATGTTTGCCTGGCGGTCCTAATAATAGCCGAAATTGCTGAGCCTCTACAGCGCCACACTGTGACGACACGACCGCCAGACCAGTCTACCGCGAACAAGATTGCGACAGAACCGACGACAAACGGCGGCTTGCTGCAACAAGTTTCCAGTAAATTCTCCGCGCTGAGCGCGATGGCCACGAAGCCGGATCAAACGCCATCGGTCGCCAGTGACAGCGGCACGACGCCAATCGCGGACGAAGCGTCGGTCACAACAGGCACTGCCGTGTGGGTGCACATTTCCCGGGAACGCCTGGCCGATTACATCGAACGCAGTGTGAATCGCAAGAAACCGGTTCGCGATACGATCGTCGGCACGCCGATCGTCGGCGAATCGCACACGCGTGGCGATGTGCGGCTCAGCCTCGTGCCGAATGATAGCAACGCTGTGGCCGACATTGTGTTCGAAGGACATGTCGATGCCCTGACAACAGGTCATAATGGCCCGGCTGTCATGGATTACGATTCTCACTCCACGTTCCGTGCTCACAAGCGGCTGCTGGTAAGTGAATCGGGGTTAGTCACAACGCCAGCGGTGGTGGAAGCTCCGACCGAGCTGCGGCCCACGAGCATTCGCACGAACCTGCCCGGCCTACGTGGCAGGATCGGCCAGCGCATCGCCCGACGGCGTGTAAATGAATCGCTGGCTCAAGCGACAGCCGAAGTCGCCGACCACACCGCCCGCGACATTCGCCACGATCTCGATCGGAAGATTGATGAGTCGGTGGCCGCGATCCAAACGAACTTAAAGAGCCAACTGGCATCGCTGAAAGCCGATAGTGCGGCCCAGCCGCTGGTGATTCGGTCACGGTCGAGCAAGGACTATGTGGAACTGGCGCTGTGCGACCGCCAGGAATTGGCTCAGCCGATGCAGTCCTTTCCATTAGATGACGCAACACAATTGGCGGTGCGTGTTAATCGCAGCATGTTAATGAAGCTAGCGAGCAACCCGGTAATCTCCTCGAAGCTAGCGCCCATTTTGGGCACCGCTTTCGCCGGCGGAGTCGCCGCAAGTGGCGATAACATCGAGCGCGAGCGGCGGTCGACGAATTGGACGGTCGCGGGCGACTGGATCTCAATCGACCTCAGAGGGGGAAGCCTGGACGCTCCGCGCCTGGCATTCGAAGATAACGCGTCAGGGCCACAGAAGAAGTGACGTAAACGAGCGATCGGCGTTTCACGGAGGACCGCGAACAGCGGCCAACCGCCCCGTTTTTCGTGCTCTGCTACCGACTTTGCGAATTCAACGCGACCGCCTTTCCGCTTTTGACATCGAATCGCAACTCAGTAGCCCCTTCGGCTGGAATTTCGACCGTGAGTAACTCGCCGTTGGTGTACTCTTTACCGAGAGCCTCCTCGCGGACGACATGAGCCGCGCCATGGGCGTCGAGTTCTAGAATTCGTGTCGTGACGGCGACGTGGTGCTTACCGACCACGGCGCCGTCAACCAAGCGCTTGTCGGGAGTGAGCGACTTCATCTCAAAGCGGCCGGAGCGGTCGGTGACGCCACGCGAGGTGGGCCGCGGTTTCACGGTCACGTCATCGCACAGCAGCACGACTTCGGCTCGATGGATGGGCTTGCCATCGAGCGTCACGATGCCGGCGGCCGGCGCATAGCGAAGTTCGCCGCGATTGCAGCCGCTGAACCAGGGCAGCGTACACAGGCAGAGAACGCCGAGCTGAAGAGCCGCTGTATTGATGTTATTCCATGTCATCGTGGCGCCGCCGAACCTGAATCGGCCATCCTATGTTTGCCGCGATTACCGCGTGATGACGTCGGGCGTTGCCGCGCCAACTTCGCCGCCGTTGATCGTTGCTAATGCTTGCCACACGAGCCGATCGGTCTCAGGGCTCAGCGCATCGACATGCCCATCGGCATACACGCACTGAATAAGCCCGCCCGAATGCAGCGACGCCACGCCAAGCTCACACAGCCAGGTCGGGTTGATATTCAACTGGCTGCAGGTGGTGTAGTCGGGCAGGCCGAACATGGCGGCGTGGTGATCATCACGCACGAATGCCGCTGCCTCGCTGGCATAGGCTCGCCAGGAACCCCAGCCGGCGTAAAAGCTGGTCGTCGAGGGGTTCGAAATCGGATAGGATCGCCGCACGTGCCGCTCGGCGACGGCCACCGTGTTCGATGTGCCGTCAGCGACCATGCTGATTTTCACAGGATTCACGCCCGCCGGTTTGTAGACCACGGTGAGAATGCCGCGGCGTTGTTTGCCGATATCGCTCGAAGGCAGCGAGGTGGTGGCGCCGGCATCGGTAATCACGTCGAGCACGCGGCCCCACGTCGTGGTACCCGCGGCAGCGCCGCTGATTCCCACGTACGACGAACGCGCGAAGGGATTGCGGGCATAGCCTTCTGGCCCTGGGTCGCTCGGACAAAGAAACGCGGGCAGCTCCTTTACGATCAGCGCCGCATTGTAGGCGTCGCTCAGCGGTTTTTTGTAATCGAACGATTGCTGAAGTTGCTGGTCCTCCATGTTCGGCAAAATCGCGATCGACCAGGTGCGCACCAGGTCGACGAATGCGGAATCATTGGCCGGACGGGTCGGTTTGCCGGTTGTCGGGCTTTGGTACACTTCGCAACCGGGAGGAAACGTCTTCGTCGACGACTCGTAATTCAGCATTCCCAAGGCGAGTTGCTTCAAGTTGTTGCTGCACTGCGCTCGACGTGCCGCCTCGCGGGCAGCTTGAATGGCCGGCAACAACAGCGCGACCAAAATTCCGATGATCGCAATCACCACCAGCAGTTCGACGAGTGTAAAGGCTGCACGAGCCCAGCCATGAGTTCGTTTTCTTTCCATGCGATCACCTTGGGAAATGCGGAGATTAGGTGCGAACAGGTCCACCGAAACTTGCGGAGCGCCGGCGGCGGCGGCTGATAGCGCTCGCGCCCGCCAGCAAGACGAACGCCAACACGCCGCACGATGGTTCCGGCACACCGGCAGCTGCCAATGAACCGGAGCCGGAACCGGCAGTGAGGCCGAAGTTGGCACGCCACAGTGAGTAGTCAGCGCTGTTGACGTTGCCGTCGCCGTTGGCGTCGCCTTGCGACAGCGTGGCACCGCCCGTGAGGCCGTTGTTGTTCCGCCATACGACGTAGTCGGCCGCGTCGACCACGCCATTGCCGTTGAAATCTGGCAGCACGGCAGCTACGTATTCGACGAAGCCGAGATGGGCAACGTTGTCCGACGTATAGTACGTGAACTGGACATCGTGCGTATTCGCGCCGGTGCTGTAAATTGTGCCAAGCGGAATCGCGGCCGTGTTGGCTGCGATCGTCGATTGGCCGAGCAAGTACGCTTCCGTTAGCGAGTTCGCCGAGTTCGTGCCGCCGAGTTCCCAGCCATTGCCCGTGCCGTTGCCGGCGGGCAGGCCGGCGTCGCCGCGGATGCCGTTGAAATTGCCGGCGATGAGGCCGCCCGCAGCGCTCGTGATTTCATAGAAATCAAGCGCGTTTGCCGAGCCCCCGCCGAGAATCGATGCCGCGCCCGTGGAGGTGTTGACCTGCAGGCGCAGCGTTTGCGGGGCTAAGCCGGTGACGGTCTGCACTTTGAAGTTGTCGACCACCATCACGGTGCTATCGCGGCCATCGAGCCCAATGTAGTTTTCGTTCGTGCCCGACCACTTGAACACACCGTAGCCTTGGGATGCGCCGTTGTAGAACACTTGATAGCCGACCGTGCTGCCGGCATTGAAATCATTCACGTAAAACTGTGCCGTGATCGTGCCGGTCTTCGCGGCAACCGTGGTCATTGTTGGCGCGGGAGCACTGGTGCCGCTACCGGTTCCCACACCCCACGCAACCGTGTTATTGCCGCGCAGGGCGATATAGAAATCGGCGAGCACAGTGCCTCCGGTAAACGCCGTGTCTTGGAAGGCGTTCGTGTATTTGGCAACCGTGCTGTCGACACTCGACACGCCGCCGAGGGCGTCGTGACCCATCATGGCTTCAGCGTGCGACATCCCGATGGCAATCGCGGCGCCTTGGCCGCTCGCAGTTTGGGTGTAGTTTGCCAGGTCGAGCGAAACCGAGAAGCCCTTGGCCGCGGTAATCGCACTGTTCGTGAAGTTGTGATTGACGAACGCGTTGGCGGTGCCAACCTGATACTTCAACTGCAGTTGATTGCTCAGCACCTGTTGACCACCGCCATTGGCGGGATCGGCATCGGGAGCGCCGAAAGGCGGGACGGCTGTCGCCGTCGTAGCCGGATCGACCCAGGGCGAGGTATACACGGCGCTTGGTCCGAATGTCGTGCCCGTGTTATTGGTAATACCCGTCGTAACCGCGTCGATGTCGAGGCTATCCGGCCGATCGAACGTATCGACGAATAAATCGGCAGCAGGTGCGCGGCCGCCTGCTGACAAAGCCAACAGCACTACCGCTCCACAGGCGATCACACGCCGCAGGCTTGAGCGCCGACGCAGCGTGCCGCCGACCAGTACGCCAGCGACGATGCACAGCGTTGCGGCGGCCGGTTCGGGAATCGAGGCCAACATTGCTTCAAAACTGCCCGCGCCATTGCCCGCCGTGAAGAGCGCTTTGAATTGATGGAAATCCGTTTGGTTCACGAAGCCATCGTTATTGAGGTCGCCCGCGAAATAGCGGTCGATTTGCGATAGCGCCGACACACTCGACGTGAGGTGGTTGCGAAGCACGACCCAGTCGGCGGCATCAAGTGCGCCGTTCAGACTGAAGTCGCCGACCTTGAACGGGCTACCGCCGTTGCCTGTGTACTGCACGAGGATCGGAATATCGTCGCCGGCGGGATTCCGCAGCTCGAACGCGAGATCTTCAAACGGACTGCGCCGCCAGGCGTTACCCAGGTTGATCGAACCAGTCGTCGCCGGAATCGTGTATTCACCGAGCGTGCCTTCGGCGAGATCGGTCGTGCTCGTGGGCGCGGTCAGAGTAATCCAGGTGTCGTTTGTATCGATGCCCTGGCTTTGAATCTTGGACCAATTCGCCTGGTTGAAACCGCCTTGCGCGGTGATGATCGAGTACGATGTAATCGACAGCCCCGAGCTGGTTAGATTCTTGATCGTGACGTTGCCGGTGTCGCGATTTACGACGAGCGTTGGCTTCGGCGGCGGCGCGACCGTGTCGACCTTGAAGTTGTCCATCTGCACGAGCGCACTGTCGCGGGCATCGATACCGATGTAATTGGCGTTTGTACCCGACCAGTTGAACGTGCCAGTGCCTTTGGAGACGCCGTTGTAAAACACTTCGTATGTCACCGGGGAACCGGCGTTGAAGCTGGTGACGCCGAAGTTGGCGGAAATCGTGCCGGTCTTCGCGCCCACGTTAACGGCAGTGGGAGCCGGAACGTTGGTCGTGCCGCCGACGCCCCAGGCCAGCGTGTTATCGGCCCGCAGTGCGAAATAGAAGTCGGAAAGCACCGTCCCGGCGGTGTACACGCCATTTTGAAACGCATTGGTGTACTTGGCGTTGGGCGTGAGGCCCGCGGCCGTGCCGCCATCGTTGGCATCGTGGCCGGCTTGCGCTTCAGCGAGGGTCATGCCGATCGCGACCGTGGCGCCTTGGCCGAACGTCGCCTGGCTGATTCCATTCACATCGAGCGATACCGAGAACCCGCCGGCCGAGAGAATCGACGCGTTCGTGAAATTGTGATTCACGAACATATTCACCGTGCCGGCGTTGTACTTTTCCAGCACATTGTTGTTAATCCGCTGCCCGCCGCCGTTAGTGGCGACGGTATCGGGACCGGTCGTATTATTCGCCGGATCGATCCAGGGCGAACTATACACGGCGCTTGAGCCGAAGACGGTTCCCGTATTGTTCGTGATTCCCGTCGTGTCGGCGTCGATATCATTCGCATTTGCGCGATCGAACGAATCGGCGAACAAAGTGATCGCGTGAGCCCGCGGGCTTGTAACGACCGCACTGGCGGCGACCAGGCAGATTAAACCAATGCGAGAAAAGCGTTGCATGATCATGGTCCTACTCGAAGGTGTTGCATCCTGTTTATTTGGAGGCGACGTCCCGCCCAGGCCGCCGGAAACCGGCGGCGCACGCGAGCGTCATGGCAATCAATCCGAATGTGGTCGGTTCGGGAACGGTTTGAATATTGAAGTTGTCCATCTGCACGAGGGTGCTGTCGCGAGCGTCGATGCCGATGTAATTCTCGTTGGTGCCCGACCACGCGAAGGAGCCGGAGCCCTGGGCGACGCCGTTGTAATACACCGTGTAATTGACCGGCGAACCGGCGTTAAAGTCGGGGAAGCTGAACGTGGCTTTGATCGTGCCGGTCTTGGCGGCGACAGTGGCTTTGCTCGGAGCCGCGACGCTCGGTTGCGTGCCGCCGACGCCCCAGGCGACCGTCTTATCCGCACGCATGGCAAAGTAGAAGTCAGCCAGCACCGTGCCCGTGGTGAAGGGCGCATCTTGGAAGGCATTCGTGAACTTGGCAATCGGCGTGATCGCTGCTGCGGCGCCGCCGTCGTTAGCATCGCGACCAGACAGCGCTTCGGTGCGCGACATGCCAATCGCGACCGTGGCGCCTTGGCCGCTGGTGGCTTGGCTGATGCCGTTCACATCCAGCGACACGGAGAAGCCGCCCGCCGCGGTAATTTCCGGGTTCACGAAATTGTGTTCGACAAACATGTTCACCGTGCCCGCGTTGTACTTTTCGAGCATGTTGTTTTTCACGCGTTGCAGGCCGCCGTTGGTGGCGTTCGTGTCGGTGCCGGCAGCATTGTTCGGGTCGATCCAGGGCGAGTTATAAACCGCACTCGCGGCGAAGCTGGTGCCCGTGTTGTTGGTGATACCGGTGGTCACTGCGTCGATGTCGTTGTTGTTGTCGCGATCGAAGGAATCGGAGAAAATCACGGCCGCGTGTGCAGTCGACATTTGCAAGGCAAACGTCAACAGGCCAACAGCCACGATTGCCAGCGTACGAATGGTGCACTTCATTAGACATTCTCCAGGAAAAGCGGTGTCAACTCTCAGCAGGAAGGAATCGATCGTTGGCCCAGGATCGTGGCGCCGCGTTTGCCGCGCCTCAGGGTGGCGAAACCCCACGCGAAGATCGCCAGCGCCAACGTGCCGGGCTCGGGCACGCCGCCCAGCGACTCCAGGGAGGGCAGCGAGGCGCCAGAGCCGGCAAAATACGCACGCAGGCGGACCCAATCGTCGATATCGGTGTCGCCATCGAGATCGAGATCGCCCTTGCCGAGCGTGACATAATCACCGAACTTCGGCCCGGCGCCCTGAATCGTGCTCGCATTCGACGAACGCCAGCCGGCGACGAACGCGTTCACATCGGCCTGAGTGCGGACGCCATCGAAATTGATATCGCCGTTGACCCACACCTTATCGTTGTGGCCATCGGCCGTGCCGCGCGGTCCGGTAACGTCGACATATGCGTATGTCGCGCTCTTCGACGGCAGGAACACGTCGGTGAAGTAACCGTTGTCCGACGTGTATTTGAATGCGCCGTACGTACCGCCGAGTACGAACATGTCGATCTCGTCGACGAGGCCCTTGAAGTACGAACCTGCCGCCGGCGGTTCCGTTGTGCCACCCAGGCCATCTGGAGCGGAATTAGCGCCGATCACGAGGCCCGCGAGCGACGTCGGATAATCACCTGTTTGGGATACCACAGCGACGCCGTTGACCCACGCCAGGCTGCCGCCGGCAACGCCGTTCGGTCGGACCTGGGCCAAGTGGGTCCACTGATTTAGCGTGACGGTCGCCGTCGAATTCACCACATCGTTGCGAGTTTCGGGCGACCATAGGCCATCGGAAGTAAACCGAAACTCGTGTTGCTCGCCGTCATCGAGCACGCGGGAAGCAAACGTGGCGCCGGGCAACGCGGTCGGTTTCACCCACAGTTGATAGCCACGGTCGCTGATCCCAGCGTAGTTCTCACCGCCATACACCGCCGCATACGACTCGGAAGGGATGTTCAGATTCTGTCCGATCAGATAGTCATCGACGCCATCGAATTGGATTGCCCAATTGTTCGTCGTAACACCTGGCACGGGCCGGCTGGCCGCGATGTTCACATACACCGGTGAGTTGCGTGGCGTCAGATCTTGCAGGTTACCCTGCCCTCCTGTGCCGACGCTGTCGTACGTGTCGCCGTTGCCGGAAAGCTCGACCGGCCCGGCGCTAACGCCTTGCCCCGGATCGTCACCCATGCGGTACCAGCGGTCTGGATAACGGGCCGTGGCTGATGTCGCAGTAAATGCCAGACCGATCGCGATGGCGACCGATGCGAATCGAATTGAGCAGCGTGAAATTGAGTTCATGGATGGTTCATCCTTCGTTTCAATCGCGAGACATCCGACCTCCACCACTCGCAGCGCCGCTTGCGCGCGAGTCGCGCCTCCTTCGCCAGCTTCGACTAGATCCAAACACGATGAGCGGCAACACTCCCGTGCCGATGAGCGTTGGTTCCGGCAACGGCAATGCGTCCTCAATGCCGGCCAGCAGGCTGCCCTGGCCAACCATCGTGAAGGCTTTCCGCAGCAGCACGAAATCGTTGAGGTCCGTCGTGCCGTCGAGATTCACATCGCCCCGAGCGAATGTCGATGCGTCGCCAAAGGTAGCCGTTTGCCGCCAACCGCTGACAAACACCTGGATGTCAGCCTGGCTCAGCACGCCGTCGCGGTTAAAATCGGCTGCCGACCACGGCATCGTACCGCTCACGCTCGTCCAATAGGCCCAGCGATCGTAGGCTTGGATCATGAGCGCCAGCCGCGCCGACTGCTGGGAATCCGCGGCGAGATCGCTCACCTCGGTCGGGTCCGCAGCGAGATTGTAGAGTTCCCATTTATTCGCCGGTTTCCCATCGGTTCCAACGAAATTGCTCGACACAATCTTCCAGTCGCCGATGCGGTAGGCGCGGTTGCCCTCATGTTCCCAGCCCATCTCGCGATCGCCGATGGCAACGCCCGTCTTTAAGTAGTCAGCCAGACTGCTCCCCAGCAGGCTGCGCGTGTTGTACTTTTCGCCCGAGCGATCGGTCCACTGCGACGGGTAATCAATGCCGGCCAGATCGAGCACGGTCGGCATGACGTCGCGCACGTCGGCGACCTGAGTGCCAATTGAGCCCACGAGCGACTGGCTCATCCCGGCTGGCCATTGAATCATCGCCGACGACTTGATGCCGCCTTCGTGCGTGTAGTGCTTGAAGTTGCGATACGGCGTCGTGCCAGCACTCGCCCATCCGGAACCGTAGAAGATCGACTTGTCGACCGAATTCGTCGTCGTGCCCATGCTGTCGAGCGCCGCGCCGGTGCGCGGGGCATCGGTCGCGTTGAAACCGTACTCATGCCACTCGCCATCGGCGCCGTTGTCGGACATGAACATGACGATCGTGTTATCAAGCTCGCCGTGCGTTTCGAGGTCGTTCAAGATGCGGCCGATGTTGTAATCCATCCGCTCGACCATCGCCGCATAGATGGCCATGCGGCGGGCAAGGTCGCCCTGGCGAGCCGCATCGAGCTCGTTCCAATTCCGGATTTCATGCGTAGCTTCACCGTGGCCGGTGTTGGCAATGTCGCTAAGCGGCGGGAGCTGCACATTTTGCGGGATGAGACCCAGCGACTTCATCCGTGCAAAGCGATCGCTGCGGATTTGATCCCACCCCACTTGGTAGCGACTCACGAGCGGGTCAACCCACTCATCGCGCGCCTGCAATGGGAAGTGCGGCGCGCCGAATGCCACATAGCTGAAGAAGGGGGAATTGGTCCCCGCGGCAGCGTTGCGCTGCCGGTTGTTCGCCAGGAAGTCGAGCGTGTAATCGCCAATGGCGTCGGTCTGATAGAACGTGCCCGGCTGGCCATTGCCGGAACTCGTCGTATAGCTGCGTTCCGGCACATCGTTCGACAGCAAATGATAATTGCCCTGAAACGTATCCTGGCTGTGACCTTCCGTATATCCCCAGTACGAGTCGAACCCGCGCACCCGTGGGTCCCGGGCGACGCCCGTGCTACCGGGGATCGAACCGAAGTTCGTCGTGCTCCCCAGGTGCCACTTGCCGGTCATATAGGTGTGGTAGCCGTTGGCCTGCAGCACTTCGGGAATGAATACGTTGTTCCTTGACAGCAGCGTGCCATCGCCAGCCAAATTCGGCAGGCCGACTGTGTGCGACTGCAAGCCGGTCAGCAAGCTGGCGCGCGTGTTTGAGCACCGCGGGCAAACGTAAAAATTGCTCAGCCGCACGCCGTTGTTGGCGATCGACTGCAGATTGGGCGTGGCCATTTCGCCGCCAAAGGGCGACGTATCGGTGTAGCCCAGATCATCCGCGAGAATCACGAGGATGTTCGGCCGATCGCCCGCGGCAATTGCCGGCAGCGGCGCAGCAAGAAACAACGCGACCGCAGTACCCGCCAGTACTGCCGTCGCCCAATGCCCACGCATCGGACCACCCTTCGCTCCACCAGCCATTGGAGACCGCCTAACTTGAAAGCCCATCGAACGGCAATATTCTTGCCGCCACCTGTCCCGCAACTGCATAAGCCTGCTTCGAGCTAGTACTTCGAACGCGCAGGGACGCAGTCAGCCTCTGGAAATAAACATGCGACCGTCGGGGTATCTGAGTCAAAAAACGGAAATTTTCGTTTGGATTGTTCGGCGCCGTGGAACCCAGCGTGCACAAACCGCGGCAAAAATGTGGTTGTGTTCAAAAAACTCCGATCTCTAAAATTTCCGGCTCAGATTTGTTAAGTTCGCCATGTTATTTGGCTAGGAGGCCGGGATTACCGCGGGTGCGGTGCGCCTTGCCACAGCATGGGTGGTGCGATGACCCTCGAGACGCTAGGAGTCCAAGACCGCGGGGAAGAGTTCCTGCGCCTGTTCGCCCAGGCGCAGCGGCGCATCCACGCGTACATCCTGGCGCTGGTATACGATGCCAACACCGCGGCCGACTTGCTGCAAGAAGTGAATATCGTGCTGTGGCGGAAGTTCGATCAGTACGAGTCGGGCACGAACTTCTTTGCCTGGGCTCGCGAAATTGCCCGCTTGGCCGTGCTGCGGTATCGACAGGTCAACGCGGGCCGTATCGTGATGCTCGATCCGCAAGTGCTCGATGAACTGGCCGATCGATTCGCCGACGCGACGCCGCAGCAAGTCGAGGATCGCCGGCGGCAGGCGCTCGACCAATGTTTGCAGAAGCTGGCCGACGCGGATCGCGAGCTGATCCTCGCACGCTATCGGCCCGGTGCCTCGGTCACGGCGATGGCCGAGCGAGCTGAGCGCACCGTGAACAGTGTGTCGCAATCGCTCAGCCGCATTCGACGGGTGCTGGCCGAATGCGTTGAACGAACGCTGCACGCTGAAGAACAGGCGGTTTAGAACGAATTGGTAAGAGTGGTAGGTTTCACACGACCGTGGCGTTGATGAGGCGCGTGGTCGTGCGAAAGTCGTTAGCGATCGTCCGCGCGGCGGCACGGGGCAGATGCCGCCGCGACGGCGATCGCGCCGATGCTGGCTATTGGTAACACGTGTCGAACTGAATCCGCCCGTTGGACGTGAGCGTTAAGAGATCGTTTCATGGACGCCAGAATCGCCAAGTTGTTCCACCACGCCGTCGAGCAGGAGCTCACTTCGGAGCAGGCGTGCGAGTTGGACGAGAAGCTGCGAACCGATGCCGCAGCGGCCGATGCGTTGGCGCGCTTGCTGCAGATTCACTTCGCTCTTGCCGAACGCGAAGCGCCGGTCCGGGCGTTCTCGCTCGAGGAGCTGCGCGCGATTGACGCGGTCGACAAGCGATTCGACGCCTCGCTCGCGGCGGCGGCCACAAACGCCGCGAAGGCGAGCGACGGCCAAACCGCGGCTCGCCGTTGGATGACCGCCTTCTCGATCGCCGCCACCGCGCTGATTGCGGTTTCGGTGTGGTCGCTATGGGGCCAGAACAGAGAGTTGCCGCGCGCGGCAGCGCCGGCCAATCAGCCAGCCGAATTTGGCGATGATGCCATTGCCCGCGTGAAGCGCAAGATCGATTGCGACTGGTCCGACGACCGGTGGCAGGCCGCCAGCTCCGGACGCGTGCGGCCCGGCCAGTTGATCACGCTCAACAAGGGCCTGCTCGTGCTCGAATTCAAGTCGGGCGCGGAAGTCACGCTCAACGGGCCGGCCACCCTGGTGGCCATCTCCGAGATGGGCGCTAAGCTCGTCAAAGGTGAACTGAGCGCCCGTGTGCCGCCGCCGGCGCACGGCTTCCGCATCGAAACGCATGCCGGGGATTTCGTTGACTTGGGCACCGAGTTCGGCCTGCTGGTTTCCGAAGACGGCGAAGTCCAGACACACGTGTTCAAGGGCGAAGTCGAAGCGCAGTCGCCAGCTGGCCAGGGAAAAGCGGTGGAAAAAACCTCGCTGAAGACCAACGAGGCCTGGTCGCGCTCGCCAGCCGGCGAAGTCGAGCACTTGGCCGCGCAGCCCGAGAAGTTCTTGCTGCCGCTGCACAACGACGAGCCTAAGAAACTGCCGCCACCCCCGATCGATCGCGCGCTGGCGTTGTGGTATTCCGCCGATGGCGAGGTGCAGGTCGATGGAACGGGCGGCGTTTCCGAGTGGGGCGACAATGTGGTCGGGGCGAATGTGCAGCACGAGAATGCCTGGCAAGTATCCGAAGAGAAGCGTCCCAAATTCATTCCCCAATCGATCGGCGGCAAACCGGCACTGCGATTCGATGGCTACAAGAGCCTCGTGACCGAGCCGATGAAGCTCGGGACGAACCAAACGTCGCTCGTCGTGTTTCGTGTCGACCGCGAAGTGGCGCGAGAGCTTGTGGAGGACCGCACCGAATATCGTGAACTCGGTGTGCAGTTGCTCAATCTCAACGGCCCGCCCCACTCGGTGCTGCAAGTGAACGGCAACTTGTCGCTGGAAGCTCGCGTCCATTTGGGGTATGTCCCCGACAAAACGTCTCCTGTCGACAAAGGTCGCGTCTTCACTACCAAGGAACTCGACAACAAACCGCATATCGTCGCCTACACGTTTGATACGATAAACACTACGGCGCGACTGTTTGTCGACGGCGAGTCGGTGGCCGAAACCACCGATGTGCCCAAGCAGCTCGACGGCACCTACGCGTCGCGGTACATCGGCTCGCACTACGATCGCTCAGGGTTTGGATTTACGGGTGACATTGCCGAAGTGCTGGTGTACGACGGCGCGCTCGCGCCGGCTGAGTGCCAATCGGTCTCTGCTTGGCTTGGCAAGAAGTACGGCATCGTTACCGATCATACGGCCACCTCGCAGGTGACATTGCGAACAGAGAGGTAAATGGATGCGATTCGTTTCGGTTCTGGGAATCGCTGGGGCATTCTTTGGGATAGCGGGGTATTGCGTTGCCGACGCCAACAGTTCGGCCGCCAAAAAGCAGCCCAACATTGTCGTCATCATGACCGATGACATGGGCTATTCCGACCCTGGCTGCTTCGGCGGCGAAATTCACACGCCCAACATCGACGCCCTCGCCGCCCACGGCCTGCGCTTCACACAGTTCTACAACTGCTCGCGATGTTGCCAAACACGCGCGAGCTTACTCACCGGCGCGTACGCGCAGCGAGTCGGCATGCACGAATTCGGCCGCACGATGGATCTCGACGTGCCAACTGTCGCCGAGCGCCTCAAGACAGGCGGCTATCAAACCGCGCTCATGGGCAAGTGGCATCTGTCGGAACTGCCAACCGCGCCCGCCGGTGCGGAGCGAATCAAGTGGCTCGATCATCGCATCCAGCTGCCTGTGCCCTTCGCGCCCGCGGCCAGCCTGCCCACGCGCCGCGGTTTTGACAAGTTCTATGGCATCGTGTGGGGCGTGGTCGACCACTTTGATCCGTTCAGTCTGACCGAGAACGAAACGCCGGTCGCCAGCGTGCCAAAAGACTTCTACCTGGCAGACGCCATCACCGAACATTCGGTGGAGTATGTGAAAGAAGCTTCGGCGGCAAACAAGCCGTTCTTCTTGTACGTCGCATACGAATCGCCGCACTGGCCGATCCAAGCGCGGCCTGAAGACATCGCCAAATACAAAGGCAAATACAAAGCCGGCTGGGACGAACTGCGCAGCCAGCGATTCAAGCGGCAAGTCGAACAAGGGTTGTTCGAGAAATCGACGCCGCTGGGCGACGTCATCAACAAGGGCCCTGCCTGGCGAAAACTTCCAGCTAACAAGCAAGAGTATCTCGCCGCCACGATGGAAGTGCACGCGGCGATGGTCGATCGCGTCGATCAGGGGATCGGTAAGATTGTGGAAAGCCTGAGGGCCGCCAACCAACTCGACAACACGCTCATTGTTTTCCTGAGCGACAACGGCGCCTCGCCCGAAATTCCTGGTGGCCCCGGATATGATCGCAACAGCGGCACGCGCGATGGCCGCACGGCACTCCGCGATCTTCAATTGCAGTTACCCGAAAACCGCAACAAGCTCGGCACGGAAGAAAGCTACACTGGCATTGGCCCGGAGTGGGCGAGCGCCGTCAACACGCCGCTGCGATACTGGAAGATGGAATCATACGATGGCGGTTGCCGTACGCCGCTGGTGGTTCATTGGCCGGCGGGTTTGAAACGCCCTGCCGGCTCGATCACGCGCGATATCGGCCACGTCATCGATCTCACGCCGACCTTTCTCGACGTCGCTGGCGTCTCTGCGGATGGCGAATTCAAGATGGACGGCGTCAGCCTCGCACCGGTGTTCGCCGGCCTGTCGCTGGACACCGACCGCACGCTGTTCTTCGCACATGTCCAAGGGCGCGGCGTACGCCACAAACAGTGGAAGGCTTCGAAATTGGAAGGTCGCGGCTGGGAGCTGTTCAACATGGACGCTGATCCGGGCGAGACCCACGACATTTCCGGTGAGAAGCCGGATGTGCTCAATACGCTAGTCGGCGACCTCGCCACGTGGCGTCACGAGGTTGCCCAAGAGCGGCAACAGCACGACGGCGTTCAATCAGCCGCCGCGAACACCGGCACGCAGGCGGGCGGTGAATGACGGGTAAGCACGACTGGCCAAAACGACTCCCCTTTCAGGAGTTCGCGTCGGCGTTCGAATAACGACATAAACGCAGAAGCGTGCGGTAATTGGCACGTTACCTGCGCGCACTTGCTGGCATTTATTACTGTTGATTTGCGCGCGTCGCGTACGCCACGACGTGCCGGCATACACCGGCATTTCCGCAATCAGCTTCGATCACTCTCACAGGCGAGGTATCAACGTGGGCAGCAGTTTTTCTCGGCGGTTGGGTTGGATGACTTTGTGTTTGAGCCTCGGCTGTGCCGCGTGGAGCACGGCGACCGCCGCTGAAGCCCCAGGCTCGAAGGACGCCGCCGAGTTTCGCGCCCCCGCCGTTCCGCTCGTGGCCTGCGATCCGTACTTCAGCATCTGGTCGCCCGCCACGAAGCTCACCGACGCCGACACCGCGCACTGGACCGGCAAGCCGCACCGCCTCACCAGTCTCGTCACGATCGACGGCAAGCCATTCCGCATCATGGGGCACGAGCCGGCCAATGTGCCGCCGCTGGAACAGAAGTCCGTCGCCATCACACCCACGCAAACGAAGTACAAGTTCGCGGGCGGAAACATCGAGCTCGCGCTCACGTTCACCACGCCGTCGCTGCCGGAAGACATCGATCTGCTCTCGCGGCCAATTACGTACGTCACCTACGTCGTGAGTGCGACAGACGGCAAGAAGCACGACGTGCGGTTGTATTTCGAAGCCTCGGCCGAACTCGCCGTCAACACGCCCGATCAAGCCGTCACCGCCGCGGTCGAACAAGATGGCAAGCTCACAGCGCTCAAGCTCGGTTCGCAAGAACAAGCAGTGCTCGGCCGCCGCGGCGACGACGTTCGCATTGATTGGGGCTACTTCTATCTGGCAGCCGCCAAGGATGCGATCGATTCCACGGCAATCGGAGCTCCGCAGGCGATGCGAGCCGCATTTCTCAGCGGCAAGGATGTAAAGAAAGTCGAATCGTCGGCCGCGCACGCCGGTGATTTGGCGGCTGCGATCACGTTCGACGCCGTCAGCCTGCAGGAGCAACCCGTCACGCGCGCCTGCATTCTCGCGTACGATGACCTGTACTCGATTGAATATATGCATGAGCCGCTGCGTCCGTACTGGCGCCGCAACGGCCTCGATGCGAAGGGCCTGCTCAGCGAAGCGGCCCGCGACTACAAGTCGCTCCTCGAACGCTGCGATAAGTTCGACAAGGAGCTCATGGCCGATCTCGCACATGCCGGCGGCCCGGAATACGCCCAAATCTGTGCGCTCGCGTATCGCCAATGCTTCGCCGCAGGCAAGTTCGTTGCCGACGCCAATGGCCAGCCGCTGCAATTCTGCAAAGAAAACCACTCCAATGGCTGCATCGGCACCTCGGACGTGTTCTACCCGATGGCCCCACAATTCCTGCTGCTCGGCCCCTCGCTCGCCAAGTCGTTCATCGTTCCGTTTATGAACTACGCTGCGAGCGATCGCTGGAAGTTCCCGTTCGCTCCACACGATCTCGGCACCTATCCGAAGGCGAACGGGCAGGTCTATGGCGGCGGCGAAAGCAACGAGCGCAATCAAATGCCCGTCGAAGAGACCGGCAACCTCATGCTCCTCATGGCCGCGGTTGCCAAGGTGGAAGGCAATGCTTCGTTCGCCGAACAGTATTGGCCGCAGCTCGAGAAGTGGGCCGCCTATCTCAAAGAGAAAGGCTTCGATCCCGAGAACCAACTCTGCACCGACGATTTCGCCGGTCACCTCGCTCACAATGTGAATCTCTCCGTGAAAGCGATCTGCGGCCTCGGCGCGTACGCCCAATTGTGTGAACTCCGGGGCAAGCCGGAGGAAGCTCGTCAGTATCGCGAGGTCGCCGAGCAATTCGCCCAACGCTGGATCACCGAAGCGGCTGACGGCGACCACTTCCGCCTCGCGTTCGACAAACCCGGCAGTTGGAGCCAAAAGTACAACTTAGTCTGGGATCGCGTGCTGGGCCTGAACCTGTTCCCGCCGGCGGTCGCCGAAAAGGAAATGGCGTTCTATCGCCATCGGCAAAACCGCTACGGCCTGCCGCTTGATAATCGCAAGGCCTATACCAAGCTCGACTGGATCCTCTGGTCGGCAACGCTTACGCAAAAGGACGACGACTTCCGCGCACTCATTGGACCCGTTTATCGGTTCCTCAATGAAACGCCCGATCGCGCGCCGATGGGCGACTGGTATCGAACCGATAGTGCCAGGAAGGAGGGCTTCACCGCCCGGCCGGTCGTCGGCGGCGTGTTCATGCGAATGCTTTACGACGACGGCGTCTGGAAAAAGTGGGCCGCCCGCGACACGACGAAAGCGA
>JAXMBH010000016.1:0-113191 GCA_046349975.1 Pirellulales bacterium | reverse complement strand
GCCGACCCCGGCACCCTCGCGATGAAGTTTCACCGCAGCCTCGCCAACGGCATCGTCAATTTGTGCCGCCGCTGGAACAAATTACCCGTGGTGCTCTCGGGCGGCGTGTTTCAAAATAAACTACTCACCGAGCTCGTTGCCGAGATGATGGCCCGCAACACCCAACCACTCGGCCTCCCCGGCCTCATCCCACCCAACGACGGCGGCCTCGCCGCCGGCCAACTCGTCGTCGCAGCTCTGAAACAAAAACAAACTCAACAAAGATAGTACAACGGAAGAACGATCGAAGTTGAAAAGACTCTTCCGGTCCCCTCCCCTCGACGGGGAGGGTTAGGGAGGGGTGACGCCACTTGCGAAAGACTTCGCAACAACAACCAGCCGCAAAGCGGCGCAACTCAATAGCCAGCGGCGTATGCCGCTGGTGAAGCAACATCGGAAATGAAAAGCCCCAAAGGGGCGACAGTTCCCTCAATCACGACATCTCGTTTGGCCGCAATTCCCCACGTCGAGGACCCACCCATGTGCCTAGCCGTTCCAGGTTTAGTCGTCGAAGTCCTCGCCGATGACCCCACCTTCGCCACCGGCCTGGTGGAATTCGCCGGCGTCCGCCGTAATGTCAGCCTCGCCTGCGTCCCCGACGCCACGCCCGGCGACTACGTCCTCGTCCACGCCGGCCTCGCCATCAGCCGCATCAACGCCGAAGAGGCCGAAAAAGTCCTCAAGGCCCTTGAAGAAATGGAACTTCTTGATGAAGAGGAAGAAGAGAGCAGTAGTGGAGTAGTGGAGTAGAGCAGAAGAACAGCAGAGCAGTAGCCAAACTGGCGAAACCCAACGCACACCCAACCGTTTAACCGCGACGCGAAGGCTCGCCGCAACGGAGCATTCTGACCCGGCACCTGACACCGGAAACCCGACACCTTCTTCTCCCCCATGAAATACGTCGACGAATACCGCCGCCCTGAGCACTGCGAACGCCTGCTCGAAGAGATTCGCCATACCGTCACCGAGCCGTGGACGATCATGGAAGTCTGCGGCGGCCAAACCCACGGCCTCCTCCGCTACGGCATCGATTCAGCACTCGAAGGCCAAGTCCGTTTGATCCACGGCCCGGGTTGCCCAGTCTGCGTCACGCCGCTCGAGGCGATCGACCAGGCGATCGAACTCTCCAAACGCCCGAACGTCACGATCACCAGCTTCGGCGACATGCTTCGCGTGCCCGGCAGCGACGAAAGCCTGCTGCAAGCCCGCGCCGCCGGCGGCAACGTGCAAATCGTCTACTCGCCGCTCGATGCCGTCCGCTTCGCCGAACGCAATCCCGACCGCGACGTCGTCTTCTTCGCCGTCGGCTTCGAAACCACCGCCCCCGCCACGGCGCTCGCCGTCAGCCAGGCCGCCAAACGCGGCCTCAAGAATTTCTCGCTCCTCGTCTCGCACGTCCGCGTGCAACCTGCGATGGAAATGCTCGCCGAGTGCGACGACAGCTCCGTCGAAGGCTTCCTCGCCGCCGGTCACGTATGCACCGTCGCCGGTTTCAACTGCTACGAACAATTCGTCGCCAAGTACCGCATGCCCGTCGTTGTCACCGGTTTCGAACCCGTCGACCTCTTGAGCGGCATCCTCGAATGCGTCCGCCAGCTTGAACAGGGCGAACCGAAAGTCGCCAACTGCTACGGCCGCTCGGTCTCCGCCGCCGGCAACCACGAAGCGCTCGCCCTGCTGGAAGATGTGTACGAAATCTGCGACCGCCCCTGGCGCGGCCTCGGCACGATCCCGAACGGCGGCTTCCGCTTGCAAAACAAATACGCCCAGTTCGATGCCGAAGCCCGCTTCGGCCGCCGACTGCCGATCATCGAACAGTCGTGCGACTGTCGCAGCGGCGAAGTCCTCATCGGTCGCATCCGCCCGACCGAATGCGAACACTTCGGCACCCGCTGCACCCCCGACGCCCCGATGGGCGCCCCCATGGTCTCCGCCGAAGGCGCCTGCGCCGCCTACTACCGCTACGCCCCGAGAACCGGCACCACTGCAGAGGTGAAGACATCGTGAGTAAATGAGAAAGTGAACAAACGAATAAGGACGCCGGCGCACTCTCCCACTCTCCCACTCTCCCACTCTCCCACTCTCCCACTCTCCCACTCTCCCACTCTCCCACTCTCCCACTCTCCCACTCTCCCACTCTCCGCCATGCCCTCCCCCTCCCTCACCAACCTCGCCTGCCCGGTCCCCTCCGCTTCCACCGACCGCATCATGCTGGCCCACGGTGAAGGCGGCCGTCTGATGCGGCGACTCATCCAACGCCAAATCGTGCCGGCGGTCGAAAACGAATTCCTCCGCCTCGCCGGCGACGCCGCCGCCCTGCCCGCCCTCCCGGGCCGAATCGCGATGACCACCGACAGCTTCGTCGTCTCGCCACTGTTCTTCCCCGGCGGCGACATCGGCTCACTCGCCGTCTTTGGCACCGTGAACGACCTCGCCATGGCGGGCGCCCGCCCCCGCTGGATCAGCCTCGCGCTCATCCTCGAAGAAGGCCTCGAAATCGCCGAGCTCACCTGCATCCTGAAGAGCATCGCCACCGCCGCCGAACGCGTCGGCGTGCAAGTCGTCACCGGCGATACCAAAGTCGTTCCCCGCGGCGCTGCCGACAAGCTCTTCATCAACACCACCGGCATCGGCGAGTTCGTCACTCCGCCGCCGCCGGGCCCGCAGCACCTCGAACTCGGCGATGAGCTCATCGTCTCCGGACCGATCGCCCGCCACGGCATGGCCGTCATGGCCGCCCGCGAAGGATTTGATTTCGACCCGGCCCCCACCAGCGACAGCGCGCCGCTCGTCGCCGCCGTCGTCGCCCTGCAAACCGCAAACGCCCCGCTCCGCGCGATGCGCGACGCCACTCGCGGCGGCCTCGGCGCCGTCCTCCACGAATGGGCCGAAGCCAGTGGCCACACGCTCACCGTCGACGACCAAAAACTGCCGATCCTGCCTGAAGTCCGCGGCGCGTGTGAGCTGTTGGGCCTCGACCCCATCCACGTCGCCAACGAAGGCACGATGCTGCTCGCCGTCCCCGCCGGCACGGCCGACCAAGCACTCGCCGCACTACGAATGGTTCCCGAAACCGCCCAGGCCACCCTTATCGGCTGCGTCGAGACTCGCAGCCTCGCCCCCGTCATCGTCCTCCGCGGCTCCTTCCGCCAAATCCCCCTCGACGAACCCGTCGGCGCCCCTCTACCCAGGATCTGCTAACATAGCCCAGCCCTCGGGGGTGGATACCAAAATCATCGAGCTTGCAGCCGCGCCCATCTTACCAACATGCCGCGCTGCACCCTGGCAAATCAACGCCAAGTCATCGCCGACATCACCCGCTATGGCCTCCTCGACTGGATCACCTTCGCCTCCATCGGCGCATTCGCCGCCTACGTACTTCCACTTCTACCGCCGCAAACGCGGCTTCACCCTCCGCACCATGCTCCTCATAACGACGCTCGTCGCCGCAGCACTCGGCATCGTCGTCTATTGCGCATCGCAGTGAGCGTTTGGTCTTCGCGCCGAAAAACACCACCACGCAAAGCCGCGAACTCGCCAAGCAATTCGTACAGCGGCACGAACGGCTTTTCATCGCCAATCTCGATCGACATAGATGCGATGCTTCGTCGTGCTGGTCGCGCGTAGTGGTTAATTCACCATCAATAAGTGGCTACAAATAATTCTGGACAAATGTATAAAACATGTTATACTCACCGCCATGTTGCCCCACGCAACACGCGTTCTTTGACAACTGAAACCAAATAGCCAACGGCCCACGCCGCACTCACGCTACCGCTGCGCGTAGACCCAGCGAGGTACTTCCGCTCACGACCGGGGCCTCTCAGCACGCACCATTTTGACACGGCCCCATTGAGTAAATTCCCAAATGACTCTGGCCACTTAGCGTCGCAATATTGCCATGACCATCACCCTAAGCGAAGGCCGGCAAACAACTTCGGCCGCGCTACCGATTGCCGTCAACGTCGCAACCCACGCGCGCTGCTCAACAGTTTTGCAATTAAAAATGCACTTTCACTTGCGTGGCAAAATTCCCAACCACATAGCCCAGCCTTCCGGGTTGCCATCAGTCCGCTCACCAGGAGACGCCACCCGTATCCGCCACACCCGCCATCCGGCACCGCGCGCCAACTGTAACCCAACGATGCGCAACTGTGCCCCCTTGGCACACCCGCGATTGTGACTAACGCCGTTTAATCCGGTCTGCACTGATAGACGGCGCGGGCGCCGTCGCAGTCGATTGGCCGAACAATCCAGCCGATTATTGAAAATGCGTTCGCACTTACGCCTTTCGGCGCACCGCGCGCCCCCCAGCGGCATCCTTTTTGCCGTTCATTCCGATGGCGGTCGCCCGCCAACTGCCGTCGCAGCGAAGTTGCCGAACGCATCCATCGCGAGGGCCCTCGTCATGAACACGCTTGTTCAGGAAGATTTGGCTGACTATCGGGCTCAGCTCCGGGCCGATGTTTGCAGCCGGTGCATTGAACGCAGTTCCCATGTTCCCCAATGCGGCGACGCCGGCGGCGGTTGCGGTATCGAGTCGCACCTTGCCGAGTTAGTCGAACTCTGCCGTACGACCGACAGCGCGCGGATCGATCCATATATCGATCAGCTGCACGGGAAGATCTGTGCGTACTGCGACAAACAAAACGCCCCGTGCTGCCCCTGCCCGCTCGATTACTTGTTGGCGCTGGCCATCGAAGCCGTGGAGACTGTGGAACGACGTCGACAGGCCGGACCGGACGCGTAGCACAGTGCAGCGCCGCAACTTCGTCTCGATGTGGCGACTGCAATTAGCCGCCGGGCGCTAGGCCGCGGTTTTGAAAACGCATTTCGCCGGGCGCAGCCCTCACGCTGTCGGCGCAAAACCGATCCGCTCCCATGACTTGGGCGCCGACCGATGCGCCAGCGTCGCCAGACCGACCAACGCCAGAATCGCGAGGTCCGCGAACAACATCGGCGCAAATGCCGGCGCGCTGTAGACGACCTTGTCCCACAGCGACTCCATCGAGCTCTCACTCACCGCTCGCAAATGGAGCAGCCACCCCGCAATACCGACGCCGATTTCGACTACCATCAGCAACATGCATAGCAACAAGAAGCCGCGGTTGCGGTAATCCGCAAATGCCGCCACCAGCGCACCGATCGCGACCGCGCTGGCAATCACCGGCACCCACTCGGGCCAATAGAAGAACGAATTCTGAGCATGATCGGCCAGGCTCAGCACAAAGTTGCCGACCCAGCCGCCGAGCGCAAGCAGAATCACCCATCGCGGCCAATCGGCCGACTCCGCCGGCACCATACGATTGAGCAACAGCAGGAACCCGATGCCGCTATACGCCAGCGGCGCGACGAACGGCGCCGCAAACACCAGGTTTTTTAGCGTCTGTTCAGCGAAAAATTGACTATTGAGGTGCCACACCAGCCCCGCCACGCCAACTGCCACCGAGGCAAACCCGACCGCCATCCCCATATCGCGGCTCAGTTTCTGAGCCGCGGTCATCCGCATATCCGGCCGCGGCACTGCCGGCCGCAAGGAGCGGGCCACGGCAATCGCGCCAATCAACAACACCGGCGCCAGACAGGAAAACGTCAGCGGAATCCACTCCGCCCAGTGCTCGAACTGGTTCATTGAATGAGCAACGTAAATATCGACCGCCAGGAACGATAAGTTCCCAATCGCGAACAACTCCGTCAGCACCACGGGATCGGTAACGAACTGCCCGAATGAACGGTTTGATTCCATATCGAATGCTGTCCCCAATCCGCTCAACTTGCACCGCCTGGTGGCGCAGATGGCGACGCAGCGGGCCGCCCCGCCTTCGCGCGCAACTCGTCGGCATGGTGGCGGATCTCCGTGAGCTTGTGGACGAGTTCATAGAACCCATGCCACTGCACGAAGTCAGCCCCCCCCATATACGCGCCATGTTTCGCGGTGCGGCCAAAGTAGTGCCACATATCGAAGTACTCGTACTCGATCGGCTCATCAAACGGCGTCGGCGTGAGCAGACCCTCAGCCTGCAAGCCTTTCATGATCGCGTCGGCCTCGGTGATGATCTTGTTCGTCGACTGCACGACGGTTGCGGCCTCGTTGTAGAACTTGTCCACGGTCGGCTTCGTGTGGCACTTGAGGCACGTCTCCTGCATGTTCACTTCACCTTGGGCCGCGGCCGGGCGGTCAGTCGTCACCGCGGCAAAGAGGAATTTCGAAAGCCGCTGCGTGGTGTCGTGCGTCACATTGAGATTGTCGATCCCGCTCATGTGGCACGTGGCGCACGTGGGCACCGGCATATCGGCCGTCGACAGTTTCGCCGGCTCCGCTTGCAAATTGAAATGAGCACGCTGAGCGTTGAACAGCACGCCGTGCTTCGACTCGTGGTAGATTTCGATCTGCGAATGATCGGGGCCCATGTGGCATTGGCCGCAAGTTTCGGGAGTGCGGGCCAACTCGACCGACGACGAATGCCGTGCGTGGCACGCGGTGCAGGTGCCGATGGAACCATCCGCATTCGGCCGGCCCACCTCATGGCACTTGTAGCAGCCCTTGTTGATGGCGGCCGGGCCTTCCGTCATGGCAAGTGCGTTCGGATCACGCTTGACCGCACCGGGATGGAACTTCTCCGCGGCGGCAACCTGCTCGGGAGTGAACTCGTTCTGCCCGGCGACCGCGGCCCACGCCGGTGCGGCGTGGCGACTGCGGGCGTATTGTTCGTATTCGGTTTTATGACACTCGGCACAGTTCGCGGCCGTCAGATGCTCGGCAATCTCGAAGCCGCGATGATCGACGCCCTTCTGCCCCTTCACCGGATGATGGCAGTCGAGGCAAGTGATGCCCTTTTCGGCGTGCTTACTCAAGTCGAACTCGTGCACGACAGCCGCCGTTTCGCGGCGATGACACTCAGCGCACTTGCCCACGCTGCGAGCCAGCGTGACCGACGGCTGCGAGTTTTCCACCTTGGGCCGAAAACTATTCACGGCAAACGCCGCCACGATGAGACCGGCCGCGATGACGACCGCCACGAACACGCTTCGGAAATCCACGGTCCTTACTCCGCCAGAAATCAGTTCCTTGAAATGGGTCGAGCCACTCCGCGTAACCTAACCCAAACTGTAGAGCGCGAACAGGTGGTTCGCAGGGTTTCGCACAAGATATGGTTGTGATGACACCCCCCCAACGGTTCGTAAAGACTGGTATTTTCTACTATGTTCATCGTTGATAGACTATCCGCCATTTCCCGGGCTCAGGTTGCAACCAACCCGAAGGCGCTGCCAACGACTGACGGCGAACAAGTCATGGAAGGTATCTGCTTGCCAGGCGCCAGGTGCGAACTGATGGCGCTGGTTCTGAGTGCGACATGCATTGCCCTGATCGCGAATCGAAGTAGCGCGCAGGTAACGACGGACGCGACAGCGCAGGTGCCGGCCGCACCAGCCCAGTTACAGAACGGCGCGGTCGCGGCACCGGCTATTACGCCTGACCCAACGGTCATCGAAGCAGGTGATGTTTTTCTACCTGGAAGTCGCGTGTACATTCGCGTGGAAAAGAAAGGACTGGGGCACGAGCATGGCGTCGTGGGGCTTATCAAACAGGGCCGCATCGACTTGAACGCCGCCCGCAATGCCGGCAGCCTGGTGTTCGACATGGCTTCGTTCTCGGCCGATACGCCGGACGCCCGCAAGTACGTTGGCTTGGAGGGCGCGACCGATGCGACGACCCAGCAGCAAGTGAATGAAAACATGCGCGGCGACGCGGTTCTCAGTGTCACGAAGTTCCCGACTGCCACGTTCGTCGTCAAGCAAATTGCGAAGCTCGATAAGCCGAGTCAGCGCGGATTGCCGCAGTATCAACTTACGGGCGACTTCACGCTGCACGGCGTGACAAAGCCGATTCAAGTGGTGGCCGACGCTGAGGACCAGGGCCTGTGGCTGCACCTTCGCGGCGGATTCACAATGCTCCAGACCAACTTCGGCATGACGCCCTTTACGAAGGCCTTTGGAGCCGTCGGCGTTGCCGACCAGCTGAATGTGTACGGTGATCTGTGGATCTCAAAGCAGCGGCAAGTGGCGCAGCGGACGATGACAACGCGTTAATCGAAGCGTAAGCGAACCAGTCGAGGATGGGATGTTAAGCTGCCCCAGTGTTCAGAAGCGCGTCATCCGCGGCCATTACGATGTGTCGACGCCGTTCTATCGCCTGCTGTGGGGACCGCATATTCACCACGGGTTGTGGGAAGCCGATGAGTCGCCGCGGCAAGCCCAGCTGCAACTGACCGAACGCTTGGCGACGCTGGCCGGCATCTCGGATGGCACACAGATGGTCGATGTCGGCTGCGGTATGGGCGGCTCGTCAATCCATCTCGCGAAGACGCGCAACTGCACGTCGCACGGCATCACGATCAGTCCGCTGCAGCGGGCGTGGGCGACGGCATCTGCCCGCTGGCACGGCGTGCAACACAAGGTGACGTTCGAACGCGCGGATGCGGAGCAAATCGAAATCCCGCCTGAGTCGCAAGACGTGGTGTGGAGCATCGAATGCACGGAACACCTGTTCGACAAACAGCGGTTCTTCGAACGAGCGGCGAGATGGCTCAAGCCGGGCGGCCGCGTGGCGATTTGCGCGTGGCTCGCGGGTGACACGAGCGATCTGGTCCGGGCGAGACAAGTGCACGACGTGTGCGAAGGCTTCTTCTGCCCCTCACTCGGCACTGCGGCCGATTACCAGCAATGGATGGAACGCGCGGGCCTGCGCATGGAAGCCAATTTGGATTGGACGTCGCGCGTGATGCGGACGTGGGAAATTTGTGCGGACCGCGTGCGTTTGACACGCGTTCGCTGGGTCGCTCACGTGGCGGGCTATGACTCCGTGTTGTTTCTGGACCGATTCGAGACGATTCTGGGCGCGTATCGCAGCGGGGCGATGCAGTATGGGTGCTTTGTGGCGCAGAAGCCAGGCACGGTTTGATCGAGGCGAGGCATGGACGCGAAATTGCGTTGGGATACGCCGCTGTGGCGGGTGACTGGGTATGCGATTGGCATTGGCACGCAACTGTGTTTTGCAGTGACCGTTGTGTTCCTCTTCCTCTACCTCCGCTACGGCGGCAGCCACGAATCGGAAAACTGGCTTACAGTCGACACCGTGCTCGCGCTACAGTTCGCCATTGTGCATAGTCTGATTCTATTGCCCTCAAGCAGGGCGCTAATCAACAAGTTCGTGCCGAGCCAGTTGTATGGCAATTTGTTTTGTGTCGCCACGTGCATCGGGCTCTGGTTAGTGTTTGCATATTGGCAGGTGTCGACGAGCGTGGTGTGGGATGCGACCGGCTGGGCGCAAACGGCCGTGCTGACCGGGTTCTACAGCTCGTGGATATCGCTGCTCCTAAGCCTGCGACTGACAGGTTTCGGCTATCAAACCGGTTGGACACAGTGGCTGCATTGGGTGCGGCGCGAGGCGCTGCCACGGCGGCCGTTCGTGGAACGAGGCGCGTATCGTTGGCTGCGGCATCCTGTGTATCTCAGTTTTCTCGGGCTGATTTGGTTCACGCCGCGGATGACGGCCGATCACGTGGTGCTCACCGGCGTGTGGACCGCGTACATCTTCCTGGGCAGCTTCTTGAAGGATCGGCGGCTGGTTTACTACTTGGGCGATACGTATCGCGACTATGCGAGCCGGGTGCCGGGGTATCCGGGAATGGTCGCGGGGCCGCTCGCGAAGTGGGAGCGGCCGGTGGTAGCGAAGAAGGCGGCCTAGCACTAGCGACGGGGCTACACTAGCAGCGCTGCTTCGATGGAGAGACCGGGGCCAAAAGCGAGCGCGACGCAGGGGAGCCAATCGCCGCGCTGGCAGAGTTCGTCGATTACAAAGAGCACAGTGGGCGAGGACATGTTTCCGTACTCCTCAAGGACGCGCTGCGACGCGTGGATGCAGTGCGGCTCGAGGCCGAGTGCCTCGGCACAGGCACTGAGTATTTTTGGCCCCCCTGGATGAATGGCCCAACCGCGGATGTCGGCAATCGAAAGGTGGTGAGCGGCGAGCTGAGCACTGAGCCATGGCCTCAGCGCCTGGCGGATGATGCTCGGTACTTGTGACGACAGCTGCATTTCAAAGCCGTTGTCACCGATGCGCCACGACATGAGGTCTACTGAATTTGGCAGTAGACACGAGAAATGACTAGCGATGCGCCACCGAGTGGAACCGCTCGGCTGCTGGGCGCACGCGCCGACGATTGCGGCGGCGCCATCGCTGAACAGTGCATTGGCGACGGTTTGCTGAGCATCAGCAGCATATTGATGATGCAGGCTGCAGAGCTCGACACAGCAGAGCAAGACCGTGCCAGTAGTAGCCTGACTGAGTGCCGCGGCAACCCGGAGGCCGTTGAGTGCGCCGTGGCAGCCCATAAAACCGATATGCGTGCGCGACACGCTGCGATTAAGGCTGAGGCGCTCGACCAGGCCGATATCGACGCCCGGAGCGGCAAAGCCCGTACACGAGACTGTCACGAGCTGAGTGATATCGAGCGGCGCCGTGCGACTTTCGGCCAGTGCGCTCTCCGCAGCCCGTGTGGCGAGCTGCAAGGCGGCAGCTTCATAGCGGTCCATTCGCGTGCGGGTCGTGGGGCCGCGATAGTTGTCATCGAGGGCGACAGGGAAGAACGACTGCGTTGCGGGGCGCCCATTGGTCGAGCACGTGATCACGGTGCTGTGGCGTTTCCGGACGCCAGTTTTGATGTAGAGCGATTGGATCGCCGTAGGGTTCGCGCAGGTCGGTCCGGCGAGCTCAATTGCTAACCGAGCGGCGTCGTCTTGGGTGATCAAGTTCGTGGGGACGGCGTAGCCGGCTCCCTGGATGCAGAAGGTCATAGTCGAGCTGCCAGTGGGGATGGAGCACTCGGCGCGGGTCGCGTGGTGTTGGCGATCATGCGGGATGCAATACGCGGCACGAGGCGGCAAGTGGTGAGTGTGGCCTGCGTCGCCCAAGGGTGGCGAACGATCCAAGCCAGGCGTCGGCAAGTGAATTGCCGATTGCGAACTAGTTCTCGGTGCGACGATTGCCACGCTTGTTCGACTGCCAACGTCCAGCATTCGATCGCGCGCAGTGCAATCGGCGTGATGGCAATAGCCGATTCGAACGCGGCGGCCATGCCTTCGCCGGTGAACGGTTCAACGTAGCCGGCGGCGTCGCCCACGAGAAAGACTCGCTGAGCGGCTACCCGGGCCGCACAACTCGTAAGCGGGGGCGTGCCGCGCCAAGGCGCGGTAGCCAGTTGCGGAGGCACCGCTATGCCGGCGGCGGTCAGCATGGAAGAAGCCAAATCGGCAGGTGCTCTGTGGGCCAGCAACGCGGGTTCGACCGCGGCTGCGATGTTCAAGCGATGGTCGTCAATCCGGGAGATGCCAATGTAGCCGCGGGATGTGACGATCATCGTGATCTGGCGAGGCGAGCCTGGGGCAATGTCATCTGGAACGACAGCGCCGATACCGACGCGGGATGCGGCCTGCGTCGTCACGTTGAATTCGGGCAAGTGGCGAATACTGGTGCGGGAGAGGCCGTCGGCGCAGATGACTACTTGTGACCGATGCAGCTCGCGGGTGTTGTGGCGAATGACAGTCACTGCGCGAGCCTGGGGATTAGCCGCCGGCTCGACGATCGCCTGAGCGCCGGTGACGACGGTAACGCCGGCGTCTTCCGCGGCGTGCAGCAGTCGCTCATCGAACTCGGGTCGGCAGACAATCGTCGCGGGCGGTAGCGAAAAGCGGGCGCGCTGTCGGCCGGCGATGACTTCCAGCATTTGCGGTTCGGGCTGGCGGTCGCTGACGAGCGTGCCATACAAGCCGGTTTGATTGAGGACTTGGATGGCACGATTATTAAGGTAGCCGCCGCAAACTTTTTCGCGGGGGAAGTGCTTGCTTTCAACGAGCAGCGCGCGGGCGCCAGCGCGCGCAAGCTGACGTGACACGAGCGAGCCGGCAGAGCCTCCGCCGATCACGATGACATCCCATTGTGTGGGAATGCGGCTGCGGGGCCGTTCGATTGTTGCTTCAGCGGTGCTCATAGCTTTTTCCATGACATGAGAAAACGCTGCGGCCAATGGGCTTGAATGCGAATATCGCGCCAACCCGCGTCGCGGGCGAGCGCGGCGGCTTCGTGCCTGGTAAACGCTGCGCGTACCGACAGCGGACCATCGGTGTGCACGATTTGAGACCCAGTAAGCAGCCGGACGCCAGCCCAGGCGTAAAAATATCCCAAGCCAGTTCGCTGCAGGTCATCGACGATGGCTAGGTGCCGCGCGGCTACGGCCATACGACGCAGCAACTCCCGCGCCTCCTCGTCCCCTAGGTGGTGCAGGAACAGGGTGTTCATGACGACGTCGTATTCTTCCAGCGGATCGGTGAGTGCGTTCAGTTGTCGGAAGGTAATGTTCGAAAAACCGGCCTGCTCGGCGGCAAACCGCGCGTAGGCGATGGCCGTGGCACTGATGTCGCAGCCGCAGATTTCGATGGGCACGCCATCGCGGTGCGCGAGCGCGGCGATGCGGATCGCGACGTCACCACCGCCGGAGGCGATATCGAGCACGCGCAGCGGGCTGCCGTTGACGCGTTGAATCTTATCTTTCGTTATCGCTCGCCAGATTTGCTGCGCAACGCGGCTGAGCGCGTTCGCTTTACCGAGGCCCGCAAGGGCATGGCGATGGACCGAGGCGTCGAGCCCTGGTTGGTCCATCAACTCTGGCTGGCGATCGCGGCACGACAGAAAGCTCAAGGCCTGCTCCCTTGGCGCATTACTATGAGTATCGTAGAAGATGTATTTTGACCAGAAGACGGCGGTGAGAGTCAATAGCATGCGGGCTGCGCCAGGAGTCGCAGTCGTTCGTCTGGGGCCTGAGCAACGGGGGGCGCGCCAACCAACGTGCGCCGTTATACGGGGGGTGTTCCGTGTAGGTGTTCGGCATGGCTGTGGAGTGTGTAGAACCGCGGGCTAGCGCCCGGCTATGCAACACCGCCCTTCGGTTGTGGGCGCGTGACAACGGCGACAAGCGAGGTTCTCGCGATGGGCGTAATGGTGAATAATCGGGAATGCACTTCGTCGAGATCATCTTCAAGAATTTGGGGCGGCGGCCAGTGAGAACGCTGCTCACCATGCTAGGACTGGCCGTTGCCGTAATGGCGATGACTGCGCTGTGGAGTATTGCCTGGGGCTACGCGGCATCGGCGAGTGACTTCTACGCGAAGCGAGGGATCGACATTGTCGTGGTCCGCGCCGGCGTGGCGAACCGGCTCACGAGTCGACTGAACGCGGAACTCGCCGCGCGGTTGCGTGAGGTGCCCGGGGTCGCGGATGTGGACGTTTCGCTTACCGACATGGTCACGCTGGGCGATGCCGATCTGATCGGGATTCCGCTGCGCGGGCTCAAGAGCGACGGGTTCACGATTCGGCAACTATCGCTCGGCGCTGGCGAACCACTCGCGGCGGGCGATAAGCGACTCGTACTCATTGGCCGGGGCATTGCCGACGCACTTGGCACGAAGACGGGCGACACGATTCATGTCGAGGATCAAGATTTTCGCGTGAAGGGAATCATCGAGCCGAGCAACCCGTTTGACTCCAACAGCCTGGTTGCGCCGCTGGCGGAAGTACAGGACTTAATGGGCAGCGCGGGCGTGGTTTCTGAAGTGCAGGTGCAAGTCGAGCCGGCGGTGCGCGATGAAACGGCCCTGCGAGAGAAATGCCGCATGATTGAAGCGTTACGCGACACGGCTGGCGAACCACTAGGACTCAAGGCCCAGCCCACGCGGCAATTTGTGAACGGCGCGACCGAGGCTCAGCTGGGCACTTCACTGGCGTGGGCAGTGACGGCAATTGTTTTCGCGTTGTCGCTGGTGGGCATGCTCAATACGATGTTAATGTCGGTCAGCGAGCGCATGCGCGAGCTGGGCGTGCTGCGGGCGATCGGCTGGCGGCCGCGGCGGCTGGTGCGGATGATTCTCGGCGAGAGCGTTCTGTTAGGACTGGGGGGCGCATTGGGCGGGATCGCGGCAGCGGCAGTGCTCGTGAAAGTGCTGGCACTGTGGTCGCGTACGAGTTTGTTTGTGCCGGCGAATGTGGATGTCGTTGCGTTGTGCCTGGGAATGTCGGGTGCAGTGGCGGCAGCGGTGGTTGGTTCGATGTATCCGGCAATCCGGGCGGGCAGCGTGCCGCCGGTTGAGTCGTTGCGGCATGAGTAAGCATGAGTGAATCGACACCAAGCAGCGATCGCAATGGCAGCGCCGGCGGCGGGGCGGATGCGCCACTGCTGAGGGTTGTCGGCGTGTGCCGCACGTATGACGACGGCAGCGTGCAAGCGCTGCGCGATGTGTCGCTCACGATCGAGCGCGGCGAGTATCTGGCCATCATGGGGCCGAGCGGCAGCGGAAAATCAACGCTGCTCAATCTCTTGGGCACGCTCGACCAGCCGACGAGCGGCGATATTGTGTTCGAAGGGCGGCCGATTCATGAGCTCCACGATGTCGATCGTTTTCGCGCGTCGACACTGGGGTTTGTTTTCCAATCGTTCTACTTGCTGCCGACATTAACGGCGCTCGAGAACGTGCAGATTCCGATGTTCGAATCGGCGCTGGGGGCGCGCGCACGGGCGGCAAAGGCGGCGGACCTGCTGGCGCTCGTGAGTATGTCGCATCGCAGCAATCATTTGCCGACGAAGCTGTCGGTCGGCGAACGGCAGCGGGTGGCAATCGCGCGGGCTTTGGCGAACGACCCCAAACTGCTGCTGGCGGATGAACCCACTGGGAATTTGGACACGCCGTCGGGGAACATTGTGCTGGATCTGTTTGACCGGCTGCATCGCGAGCGCGGGCTGACGCTGGTGGTCATTACGCACGATGACCAGGTTGCCGCGCGGGCCGAGCGGACGGTATGGATTCGCGACGGACGCCTCCAGAGTTGACAGGGATTGGTCGGCCACCATGCAGAGTTGGGATATTGCGCGAAAGAATCTATGGCGGAGGCCGATTCGGTCGGGGCTTACGGCGATCGGACTGGCGGTGTCGGTGTCGGCCATCGTCGCACTGGTTGGCGTCAGCGAGTCGCTGGAATCGTCGTTTCTCGACTTGTATATGAAGCGCGGCACCGATCTCGTGGTGCAGCGGCGCGGAGGGGCCGTGCAGATTTCCAAGGGAATTGATGTCAAGCTCGGCGATCGCCTGCGGAAAATACCCGGTGTGAACATCGTCATCGCCGGACTGATGGACCTCGTGAGCTTTGAGGACCGCGATTTGTTCATGGTGATCGTCAATGGCTGGGAGCCGGAATGCCCGGTGCTGTATCGCGTGAAACTCTTGAGCGGGCGGCGGCTGGTGGCGGGCGACGGACGGGTTGTCATGTTGGGGCGGATCCTGGCGGCCAATCTCGGCAAACAGGTGGGCGATGAGTTGCAGATTTACGGGCAAACATTCAAGGTCGTCGGCGTCTTTGAAAGTTTTAGCGTCTATGAGAATGGCGCGGTGTTCATGATGCTCGATGAATTGCAGCGGCAGATGGACCGGCCGGGCGAGGTCACAGGGTTCGCCATCGAATGCAAGGACCGCAGCCCAGATTCAGTGCGCAAGATTCAAGCGGAGATTGAAAAGCTCGATCCGGCGATTGCGGCGACGCCCTGCGCAGAGTTCGTAAACTCGCTGAGCCAGATGAAGATCACGCGGAATATGTCGTGGTTCACGGCGCTGTTCGCGATCGTGATCGGCGCCATCGGCATGCTCAACACGATGGCCATGACCGTGTATGAGCGGCGGGGCGAGATTGCGACGCTGCGGGCGATGGGCTGGCGGACGCTGCGCGTGATGCGGCTCGTCGTGGGTGAGGCGATGTTCGTGGCAGTGGCTGGAATCGCGTTGGGCACGCTCTTGGGAATCGGCGTGACGGCGGTGCTCGCGCACTGGCATCGCACCTCTGGGCTGATTCAGGGCGACATTTCGATGCAGGCAATCGCCGAGGGCGCGGGTGTCGCGGTGGGAATCGCGATCATCGGAGCCGCGTGGCCGGCGTATCGATGCGCGCAGTTGCCGCTGGCCGAGACATTGCGCGGCGCTTGAAGACTTGACCGAGGTTGGTCAGGCCGCTCGGCGGTGCGGCGCTGCCGGTGCAGGCTTCAATGTCGCCGGTTCGGTGGTTGTGCGGGCTGGTGCGAAGCGAGCGGCGTACAGGCGGCTCAAGTGCTTGAGGTAGAGCCACTGCTGCTTGAACGAGAGCTTGCTCTGTCCGGCGGCTCGCTCCTCGAAGTGGATTGGCACCTCGATGATGCGGCGGCAATCGCAGCGGACGATGAGTTCGAGCAGGATCTTATAGCCGAGCGGCTGCAACGTTTCCAATTTTTCGATTACCGTCGAGCGGCGGATCGCGAAGAATCCGGCGAGCGGGTCGCGGGCGCGGGTGAGGCCGGCGGCCAGGAGTGTGGCGACCGTCGAGTTTAAGCGGCGGAACCAATTCCAATCGTCGCTGACTGAGCCGCCGCGCGTATAGCGGCTGCCGATCGCGACGTCGCAGAAAGGAAAGCGAACGGCTTGGACGAGTGCGGGCACAGCTTTGGGCGGATGCGAGCCGTCGGCATCCATCACGACGCAAATTTCGCCCGCGGCTTCGCGCAGCCCGGTGAGAACAGCGGAGGCCAGTCCGCGCTCTTGAGTGCGAACGATGGCGCGCAACGAATGTTGCGCGGCAAATTCGGCGCAGAGTTCGACGGTGCCGTCACCGCTGTTGTCATCGACGATGAGGACTTCGGCCTCGATGGCGGCGGCATCCAAAACTGCAAACAAGCGCGGCAGCAAATTCGCAAGGCTGGCACGTTCGCGCAGCGTGGGGATGATTACGGAGACTTCGATTGGCGGGGTCATTGGCTCTTTATCGTGGGCTGATTGGCAACGTGAATTACGTCGGCTTCGTTGGTGAGCACGTTGAACAGCCCGGCCTTGCGGGGGCTGAGGTCGCGGAGGGACTTCTTCCACTGCGACCGCCGCAGCTCTTTGTTCGTTACGGCGACCAACGTGCCGGCGGGCGGCGGCACGAGCTTTGGCACTTCTGTGATCAAGGCTTCACGAATGCGCGTTTCGTCGCATAGGGCGCGTTTCTCAGGCGTCAAATAGAAGAGCACGGAGCCGACACGCTGGCCGAAGAGCACGATCTTATCCGGCAAGACTTCGGATTCGTTCAGCATGTGTGCTAGAGCGCGTTGG
Organism: Pirellulales bacterium; assembly: GCA_046349975.1. Classification (GTDB taxonomy): domain Bacteria; phylum Planctomycetota; class Planctomycetia; order Pirellulales; family Lacipirellulaceae; genus JABDGM01. Next base: position 95,932 of record JAXMBH010000016.1, on the reverse strand, counting down.
GAGTGGCGTTCGGCGAGCGGTTGCACGGGCCAGGTCATGAGACCGACGAAAACGATTGGGAACCAGAGCATGCCGATGGCGGGAGCGCTGCGGCCACCGCGGCGTTCGAATTGCCACCATTCGATGCCCATGACGCTCATGGCAACGATGGCAAAGCAGAAGGCGGCGATCGGTGAATAGGCGTGGAGAAATCGCCGCAGAACGAGGAGAGCGATGATCGGGGACACGACACCGAAGAAGGCGGTCACGCGAAAATTGGCGATGAATAGTTTGCGAACTGGGTCAGCGAGTTCGCCATGAAACATGCGGCGGAAGCCCAGCCCGGCCAGGATGGCGATCGGCGGGAAAATCGGCAGCGAATACGTTAGGAGCTTGGAATTCGCGGCTGAGAGGAAGAGGAAGCCGCCCACGAACCAGCAGGCGAGCAACAAGGTCGGCTGCTTAATTCGCTGGGAGACGTCATAGCGCAATTGCAGGACGGCCGCGGCGGCGAAGATAAGCCAGGGCATCGAGCCGCCGAGCACGGGGCCGAAGTAATAGTAGATCGGCTCGGTGCCATGCTCCTGGCCTTCAGTAACATAGCCGAGCACATGGCGATCGATGAAGTAGTAGAACAAATAGCCGGGGCTTACGTGCTCCATCAGGAGGTACCAAGGGCTAGCGATGGCCGCGCCCAGCAATAGCGCGATCGAGCAACGCAGAATCAGCGCCTTGGAAAGCGTTCGCGACACGATTGAATACAAGCCGAGGCCAGCGGCGATGATGGCCACGCCGATCAGGCCTTTAGTGAGCAACGCCAGCGCGATGCAGAAAGCCATTGCCAGGCAATAGCCCCAGCGTTTTCGGGCGCTCGTGGCGTGCATTTGCTCCCAATAGGCGAGCACAATCAGGTTCGTCCAGGGCACGAGCGCAATGTCGTGCGCGGGCGATTGGGCAAGTATGCCCGGCAGCGCGAGTGTGAGCGATGCAAAGGCGGTATGGAGACTGGTTTCGACATCGAATAAGCGGCGTGCGAGGATCACGGTGGTGAGCGACCCGAGCAACGCGAAAATCATCCCCGGAAGGCGGATTGCAGATTCACTTTCGCCGAAGGCACGCAGTGACAGCGCTTGAGCGGCGGAGAACAACGCGGGCTTATCGCGGAACGGCTTACCGTTGAGCCGCGGCACGAAGTAGTCGCCCGAGTTGGCCATCTCTTGGGCAATACGGGCGTGGATGCCTTCATCTGGATCGAGCAACGGCGTGGAGAGCGTCAGCGGGTAGACGTAAATCGCCAACGCGCAAATGATGATCGACACAACGCAAAAATATCGAGACTTGCGGTTCATAGTCCGGCAACCTAAGGACGACAAACGCACCGCGGCACTTAGCCGCATTCGCGGGCCGAACTATTAGCAAGCTAGGAGCAGCGTGTCGAGATCAGAACGATGGCGGAATAAGCGGATGGCCACCAGTTGCTATCGGCGATGGCACCTTCGGCGGGTGACGGTGGCCCCGAGTCTGACGACGTGTGCTTTGGAATTGCCAGTTCACTGTTTCAGAGGCGGCGTAGCAGTTAGCACGACAACGGACGGCATGTTCTTTGCTAGCGGCAATCCATGATTTTCTCCGACACCACTTTGGGAGCATGCCATGGCAAAGGGTTCTAAGAAGAAGTACTCGAGCAAACAGAAGCGGCAGGCAGAGCACATCGAAGAGGGTTATGAAAAACGGGGCGCGAGCAAGGACGAAGCGGAACGCCGAGCGTGGGCGACGGTGAACAAGAGCAGCGGCGGCGGCAAGAAGTCGGGCGGTGGCCGTGGCAAGAAGACGAAGAAGGCTTCGGCGAAAAAAGGTGGGAAAAAGGGCGGCAAGAAAGGTGGCAAGAAGGCGGGGAAGAAACGCGCGGCTCGCAAGGGTGGACGCAAAAAGGGCGGGCGGAAGAAGAGCCGCTGAGCCGAATTGAACGGTCAGACGTGCTTCGAGCACGGAATGTGGGCTGGCGTACAATTGCAGCGCGAGGGAGCAGCCGTCGCGCGATTTTCCCGACCACGGTCCGGCGGTCGCGACCCAAGCAGGAATGAACAACCGCCTGTCGTTCGTGAACCACAGGCGGTTGTAAGCTGCGCGAAGAACTTCTATGTCGTGTTGAAAAGTATTAGGATTCCATGCCGACGGCTTCCATGATGCGGGAAGTCATCGTCTTTGAACGCGTGGCCCGGCCGTTCTTTCCTGCGGCCTTCGACTTCGTCGGCGTTTTGGCCGTGACGTTGATCCGTTCGGCGAGCCCGGTGAGTCGCTTGTCGGTCGCGCCTTCTTCGTCCAACGTTTTTTGCAGCACTTTGGCAGCCTGTTTTTCGCCCATGAGTTCGGCGTACGTGCGAACGCAACCATAGCCAGCCATTTCGTAATGTTCGACCCGCTGGGCGGCCGCGATGAGGGCAGCGTCCTTGACTTCCGCTTCGGCGTCTTCGCTGATGACCTCGTCACCTTCTTCAATGAGGCCCTGCATGGCCTTGCACTTCTTTCCGCCGGGCGAAACGCCAAGTTTCTTGAAAATGGCTTCGAGCCGCTCGGCGTGTACTTTCGTTTCCTTAAGATGCTTTTCGAAGCCTGCCTTGAGCGCCTTCGAGGTAGCCGCCTTCGCCATTTTGGGAAGCGCCTTGATGAGTTGCGACTCGGCGCTGTAGAGGTCTTTAAGCTCTTCAACATACAGGTCGCGTAATGATTCAAGTTCCATGAGTTGCTCCGTGGTTTGAATTCCGTAATTCGTATCGGCCGGTTAAAGCAAAGAGCATGCCAACGTTCTGGAACGCGGCCGCCGCGAGAAAAGAGGCGATCTCATGCACCTTCGGCGGCCGCGATGGATGCCTTTCGTACAGCCGACGGCACGCGGCGGCTTGGTCGACGTGCCAGAACTTTGGTTTAGTGAGCTTCGCGGCGGGCAACGGCATTCGCCGCGCGACGTAACGCAATGGTGAAGGCGATCGACTGGCAGTCTTCGGATTTTTCGATATTCTGGCGAGCTACGGTCACGTGCTTATTGCATTGCATTCCATAACTTCAGCAAACTGACGGCTGTTGCAGAGGGCCGTTTTACGTTGGTTGGCGCCGCAAAGCCTCGTTGTATGGAACTTTCGTTTTTGTTAGCATTTTGCCCTTGGGAACTGGTAGGCTAGCAATTCCGAAAAGGACTCGGCAGCGAGCCATCACCCGCCGCGGTTTCCATTTGGATGATATTGATGACAATGCGTGTGCGATCCATAACGCGTCGACCGGTTCGCTGCCTGGCTCTGCCGGTGGCAGTTCGGCCTACGGAACGTGGGCACGGCAACGCTCCCGGCGGTCGGGCGGCGATCACGATTCTCGAGTTGTTGATCGTCATCTCGTCGCTCGCGGCGCTGGCGGCTCTGCTGCTGCCGGCCGTGCATACGGCTCGAGAGAGCGCCAGAAACTTGGAATGCACGAATAATTTGCGGCAGATTGGGCTGGCGCTGCATGAGCACCATAATGCTCATCGTGCATTGCCGTGCGGATGGAAGATCGAACCGAGCATGCGGTCGGCGTTTGGTTGGGCAACGTGCATTTTGGACGATGCCGAACAACGGCCGGTGGAGTCGCTCATTGAACGATCGCGACCGCTCGACCAGCAGTCGCAGCGGCTGCGGTCAACGACGCCGGCGATGTATCTGTGTCCATCCGATTTCGGGTATCCGACTTTTACGATGTACGCTGAGTTGGGCGGCCATGGCGAAAATGCCCAGGAATCAACAACCATTCTGACATCGCTGCCCGAGGCGAATTACGTGGGTGTGTTCGGGACGACGGACCCAGACGACGTGCCGGGCCCTTCCGGCGATGGGGTGTTTGTCGAGCGCAGGGAGCGCCGGTTCGATGAAATCACGCGCGGATTAAGCCACGTGCTCGTAGTTGGTGAGCGGACGAAGCGCAAACTGCCCTCGACCTGGCTCGGCTTCATGGTCGCCGGAGAAGATGCGGAAGGACGAATCACGGGATACGCCGATCTGGGCCCGAATCGCGAGGATGCGGACGAATGCGAATTCGATAGCCGACATATTGGGCATGTGAATTTCGTATGTGCCGACGGGCACGTTGCGAGCATTGCGAATGATGTGGACCGGAAGGTTTATCAGGACGAGGCAAAGTATCGGTAGGTAACAGCAGTCGGCACGTGACCGAGCAGTTACGAAGGATGGGCCACGAGCGATTGGCGATCATGCCAGCAAGAGTGCGCGCGAAGAAGTTGACACGAGCCACGACCACGAACGTGGCAATGGGGACGGCGACGCCGCTGAATCGAACCGAGCGTTTGCACGATAAGTTGCCGGTGGTTTCGAATTTGAACTCTGAAATGTTAAGTATGAAAACACCTCGTCTCACGCGTTGTGAGTTGGAATTAATGGACGTGCTGTGGCAAAAAGGGGAAGCCACGGTGCAGGCGGTTTGCGACGAGCTGAAGCGCCCGCTCGCGTACACCACGGTGATGACGACACTCGGCGTGCTGCACAGCAAGAAGAAAGTGCTCAAGCGAGTCAAGCGCGGGCGAGCGCACGTGTATCAGCCGCTGGTCTCGCGCGATGACGTGAGCCGGGCCGTTCTGAGCGATTTGCGGTCGGTGTTGTTTGCCGATCAGCTGCCGCAGCTCGTGCTGGGATTATTGGAAGACGGCAGCTTTTCGCAGGAAGACGTACAGGCGTTGAAGGCGGCCATCGACAAGGTCGAGCAACAGGGTGAGCCGTGAACTACTTGAGTATTTTCGAAGTGCTGGCTTCGCTGTTCGTGCAGGTTAGTGTGCTGATTGGGCTGACGGCCTGGATTACGCGTCATCCCCGCCTTCGCAGTGATGCGGACGCGTGCTGGTCGGTCGCTCACGTGTGCATTTTGTTGTTGACAGCGGCGGCCTTCTTCCTGCCGCACGTGCGGTGGATTACCTGGGTTGGCCTCACCTCCAGCGAAAGACCGATTTCTGCCGACGGTGTGATGATGCTGGTCGGCGGCGCGGTCAGCTGGGTCTGGCTAGCGGGCGTCATAGCCGTGTCGCTGTTGTGTTGCGGCGGCATGCTGCGAGCGACTTCGTTGGTGCGACGCGCAAGCGTGGATCACCGAATTGCCCAAATTCGGCAGGAAGGACTCGATATTTCTCAGGCGGAGTTGCCACAAACGGGTTTCGTCGAAACACGTGTGTCGCCCGATGACGTAAGCCCGTTTTGCTGGCAGTTTCATCGGCCGGTGATCGTGCTGCCCGAACGGGTTCGGCATTTTCCGCGTGCCGAGCAGGTCGCGATATTGCGGCATGAGCAAGCGCATCTGTGCCGGCAACATCCGTTGCATTTGTTTTTGCAGCGGATGGTGGAGGCGATCTATTGGTTCCATCCGGCAGTGTGGTGGGCCTCAAAACAGGCCGCGGCCGCCCGGGAATTTCGCTGCGACCGGGATTCCGTGCGGTCGCGCGGCGAAGTGGTCGACTACTTGCGCAGTTTGTTGCGGCTCATTGAGTCGAAGCTGCACCAGCCGGCGCGACTACCGGCCGGAATTGGTTTCATGGGCAGTGCTTCGTTGCTGAAGCAGCGGGCACAATTGCTTGGCGACTACGTCGAATCCGCCGAAATGCCGACCCAAAGCACTGGGGCCCCGCGGCTGGTTGCGATTTGTGGGCTCTTCTGCTGCTTGATTTGGCTGCCCGTGAATCCGGATGCTTCGCGGCGTTCGACCTGGTCGCCTTGGCCGACGTGGTCAGCGAAGATTCTGAGCGCCACGGGATTGGAAGTGCGGGACTACGAAGTCGACGGCCACCGGCTGAGCCTGCACAATCACGATCGCTAGGTCGCGCTGAGCTTGGGCGACGACAGGCGTTCATCTTTAAGCGCCACGCCGCTGAATCTGCGGCGTCGCGACTCGGAGAGCAGGTACAACAACGTTTCAGCGGCAGCTTCGTACGGCAGCCCTTCCGGGCGGATGTTCGACACGCAATTGCGATTCGCATCGGTGTTCCCGGCCCGCGGCGCGAAGACGAGGTAGGCGCCGAGGCTGTCGGGCGAGGCTAAACCGGGGCGTTCGCCGAGCAGAATTAGTGATATGCGTGCGTGGAGCAAGTCGCCGATTTGGTCCTGCAAGGCCACGCGGCCGAAACGGGCGACGACGATCGGCGCGAGCGTCCAACCGCGGTCTTTCAGCCGTGGCAGCAGGCACATACTCAATGGCTGGGCGTGGCGCTGCGCCGCGATTGCTGACAGACCATCGCTGACGATGAGGGCGAGGTCGACCGGCGCGGGCGGGCGTCGCTGCTCAAGTTCGGCCCGAGAATGTTCGGCCAGCTGACGTCCACAGTCGGGTCGTTCAAGGTAGCTGCGACGGTCAGAAGCGGCGGTATCGACAATCAGCACTTCCGACTCCAGCGAACGCAGTTCGTCCGCCAGTCGTTCGGCGTCGAATACATCGTGAACGGCATCGCGGGCGGCCGCATGATCGGCTTTGAAGTTCAACCATTCGCGCGTGGGCAAGCTCCCGCCGGCGCGGCCGAGGGCGACCCTTGCTGCGGTGACGCGGCGCAGGGAGTGCCAAGCATCGGAAGTAACGGGCTCGATTTCGTGGCGGTCGGGCATGGGCTTGTGATCGTCGTGTAGGCCGGGCAATTCTGCCTTCCCGGCCGGCAACTGTTTTTCCATCAAACTGTATTCATCAGTCTGCTCTCGCAACTCGCACACACGGACGGACAGAATTGTCCGTCCTACGGCAATTGGCCGGCAGCGGTGAGGAGTTTGTTTTCCGGTGGCGGTGTTAGGAGTCGGCCGTTATCGGACGCAATTCGCATTTTTACCAGCCATTCTTCGAATTCGGGGGCGGGGCGGAGGCCGAATAATTGGCGGACGTAGTGGCTGTCGTGAAATGACGTGGATTGGTAGTTCAGCATGATATCGTCGGCGCCCGGCACGCCCATGAAGTAATTGCAGCCGGCGGCGGCGAGGAGCGTGAGCAGGTTGTCCATATCGTCCTGGTCGGCCTCGGCATGGTTTGTGTAGCACACGTCGCAGCCCATCGGCACACCGAGCAACTTTCCGCAAAAATGGTCTTCCAGCCCTGCCCGAATGATTTGCTTGCCGTCGTATAGGTATTCCGGCCCGATAAAACCGACGACCGTGTTTACGAGCAGCGGCTCGAAGCGGCGGGCCACAGCGTAAGCGCGGGCTTCGAGCGTTTGTTGATCGATGCCGTGGTGGGCAGCGGCCGAAAGGCACGATCCTTGGCCGGTTTCGAAGTACATCACGTTGTTGCCGAGCGCGCCGCGACCGAGGGCGCGAGCGGCTTCATTGGCTTCGTTCAGGATCTTTAGATTAATGCCAAAGCTGCGGTTGGCCGCCTCGGTTCCGGCAATCGACTGGAAGACGAGATCGATCGGTGCGCCGCGTTCGATCGCTGCCAGCTGCGTGGTAACGTGCGCGAGCACGCAGCTTTGCGTGGGAATTTCGTAACGCTCGATAAGCTCGTCCAACATTTTGAGCAGCGTGACGACCGCTGCGACGGAGTCGGTCGCCGGATTGATGCCGAGGACGGCGTCGCCGCAACCGTAGAGAAGGCCGTCGATAATCGAAGCCGCAATGCCCGCTGGGTCGTCGGTCGGGTGGTTCGGCTGCAGCCGAATCGAGAGCCGTCCGGCCAGGCCGATCGTGTTGCGAAAGCGCGTGACGACGCGACGTTTGCTGGCGACCAGGATGAGGTCCTGATTGCGCATCAGCTTGCTGACGGCGGCGACCATTTCGGGAGTCAGGCCGCGAGAGAGCGAGGCGAGTTCTGCGCCGGTCGTTTCGTAGCGGAGCAGCCAATCGCGAAACTCACCGACAGTGTAATGCGAGATGCGGGCGCAGGCCTCGCGATCGTGCGAGTCGATAATCAAACGCGTGACTTCATCGTCCTCGTACGCGATCAATGGATCGTCGAGGAATTGCGTGAGCGGCACATCGGCCAAAGCAAGCTGGGCCGCGACGCGTTCCTCGTCATCGGCGGCGGCGATGCCCGCGAGCACGTCGCCGCTGCGCGCCGGCGTGGCCTTCGCCAGCAGCGACGCCAGGTTTTCGAACGTGTACGACTTCTTCGCGACGGTTGAATGAAACGAAGGCATGATACGCAGCCATCACTTGCCGAGGAGTAAATCGCCTGCTTACTTCACACGCTCCGCCACTGACCTGAGCTTTTCGAGAGCCGTTTTGGCCACGAGCAGAGGATCTTGATGCCAGTACTTTTGATTGAAAAGCTCGACCGAGAGATGGCCGTGAAATCCGATCTGCTTCAGCATGGCCAGAATCTCTGGCAGCGGGGCGACGCCGTCGCCGGGGTACACGCGGTCGCTGTCTTTAATGGCTGCGCGAGGCGGAGTGTCTGGGTAATCGTTGACGTGGAAGACGTGAATGCGGTTGCCGTTGAGCAAACCCAAACCGGCGAAATTGGAACCGCCTTTGTAGAGATGGTACACATCGGGCAGCACGCACGCTTGCGAATGGCCGCTTTCGATTGCCACGAAAGCGGCCTGACCCAAGCGGGTCAGCACTTTCGAAAAACCCCACACTTCCACCTGTGGCACGACGCCGAAGTGGTCGCCGAGAATCAAGAGGGCGTGGTAGCGTTCGGCCACCTTAAGATAGTCGATGTTCTCGACCTCGGTCGCGCCGGCCGCCGGCGCTGCCATACGTTTGCCGCCAATCTGTTGAACCAATTCAAAATCCCGGCGGGCTTGTTCAAGTCCCTTGGTGCGGCGGGCTTCATCGTCGACGATCCATTCCGCAAAGCCGATTGAACTTTCGACCGTTAAGCCCACATCGGCGATTCGCTTCTTGAGATCGGCGAGCGACCCGCCCTGCTGGACATACGCTTCGATCTCGCCGATCCAAGGCTCGATCGCGTGATAGCCGGCCTGCGCGACGATGTCGATTTCCTCAGGCAGCGAGAGCTTCTGGCCGCGGATTGTGCTGGTGTTAAAACAGTATTTGAAACCGGTCACAGCTGGCTCCCATCAATGATTCAAGCGTGCAAACAAGCGGCGGCTCTGGCAGGAAGTCATTTCCGTCGACGTGGGCGATAACTTGCGCGGACCTCGCGCACGTATTGCTGTAACTCGGCAGCGGCGTTCGGCCCACTGATGAGCGGATGCCCAATAGCGACGAGTTCCGCGCCCTGGTCCACCGCGCGAACAGCATCCTCAATGCCGAACGTCCCGACGCCGATTGGAATATCGACTGCGTCGAGCATTTCGGCGAGCCATTGTACGGAGTCCTGCGACCCATCGGCATGTCGCTGGTCGGCTCCATAGTGCAAGTAGATCATATGCACGCCCCAGCCCGCGCACTGCCGGGCGCGCTCGGCCTGCCGCTTGACGCCAATCGTGTCGACGACGACCATCACGTCCGTATCTTTTGAAGCAGCGACCGCGGCCTGAATCGTTTCATCCGGCGCGCCTGCACAAACGGTCATTACATGCCCGCCTTGGGCTTTGGTGCGATGGACATTCTTGCCGCCCGAGTCCATCGTCTTGTAATCGGCGAGTACGGGGTAGCCGGGAAAGGCGCGGACCATGTCGCCGATGGGCGATAAACCTTGCGAAATGATCAGCGGCGTGCCGATTTCCAACCAATCCACGCCGGCTTCGACGCCGATACGGGCAACTTCGAGGGCCTCCTCGATCGTGGCAAAATCGAGAGCGATCTGCACCATGGGCGGCTTGATAGGCAACAAGGATTCGGACCTTTTGTAATTGCTGGGGAAACGGATCTGTTGGCACTCCGCGCGTAGGGCAATACTGCTCGACGGAAATAATGTAAACGAACCCGCGGCGATTTGCGAGCAACACCGCGGCCGTTGCGATGATCGTGAGAAAGCCTGATACTATGCCGGCCGTTGCCGCGGTCAGCACGGTACGGGCGTTCGAACCGCACTCTGCCTCGCCATGCCAGACGAATCTACGCCACTACTGAAGCGGGAACTTAATCTATGGCACGCCACGTCGCTCAACGTGGCGAACATGCTGGGGGCCGGTCCGTTTATCACAATTCCCGTGCTGCTGGCGGCAATGCGCGGGCCGCAGAGCATGCTGGGCTGGCCGGTAGCAATGCTCATCGTCATGTGCGACGGCCTGGTGTGGGCAGAATTAGGCGCGGCCCTGCCCGGCAGCGGCGGGACGTACCATTACTTTCGCGAAATCTATCGGGGCTCATTCTGGGGACGCTTCTTGCCGTTCCTTTTCATTTGGCAATTCCTGGTGAGCGGCACGCTGGAGGTAGCATCGGGCTATATCGGAGCGTCGCACTTTGTACTCTCGCTTACGCCAGCGGCAAAGCACTGGCTCGAAGAGCGGCAGTTGCCGGAAAATGTTGTCGATGCTATTCCGGCGATCATCATGGTGGCGCTCGTCTACCTCTTGCTGCGGCAGCGAATTGGCTCACTTGGCCGGTTGATGATTTTGCTCGTTGCCGGAGTGCTGGCGGCGGTCGTCACGATAATTGTGCTCGGCATGCGCCATTTTAATGCCAGCTTGCTGACCTTCCCCGCAGGCAGCTTTCGTGTCGATCGCGAGTTTGTGTTTGGTTTGGGAGCGGCGACAAGTGTCGCCGTTTATGACTACCTGGGCTATAACAACATTTGCCACTTGGGCGAAGAAGTGCAAACGCCGGCCCGAACCATTCCGCGGAGCATCTTGCTCTCGATTGCGGTTGTGGCCGCCATCTATGTTCTCATGAACCTGGCCTTCATGGGCGTCGTACCGTGGCAAGAAGCGATCACCCCGGGAACGCAGGCGAATGAAAACATTGCGGGCGCATTTATGACGCGGCTCTGCGGCGAGCGCGCGGCCACGCTGTTCACCGGGCTAATCATTTGGACGTGCCTGGCCGGACTGTTCGCGATGACGCTCGGCTATTCGCGAATCTTGTACGCGGCTGCGAAGAATGGCGACTTCTTTTCTTACTTCGCGAAGCTGCATCCGACGCGCAGCTATCCCTGGGCGGCGCTCGCACTCCTGAGCGGCTTAACGGCCGTTTTCTGCTTCGTTCAATTGAGAACGGTGATCGAAGGCGCCGTGATCGTGCGGATCGTGATTCAATTCATCGGGCAGATTTTCGCGCTCCACACGCTACACCGACGCGGAACGACACCGCTGCCATTTCGCATGTGGCTGTATCCGCTGCCGAGCCTGTTGGCGCTCACGGGTTGGGTGCTGCTGCTCGGCACTGGCACTTGGGCGACGCTGGCATTATTGACGGGCGTGTATTTGAGTGGAACGATCGTGTTCCTGTTACGCGAGCGACTTTTGACGGCGTGAGAGAGGCGAGCGCCCAACAGGGACATCGCATGTCGACAAGTTTCATTTCTTCTGCCACTCATCGCCTTTTTCGAGCACGCTCTGCGGTCCATCGCCATTGAGCCAGACTTTGGCAGCTTCGTCGTTCCGCAAATAGGCGTCCCAGAAGGCGGTGCTAAGCGCGAGAATCACGCGGTGATGATTGGGATTTCGCGGCTGGCGATCGCCGGGGAGAGCGCGCTCGGTGAATGCCGAGTGCTCGGCATTATCCAGCACAAGTTCATACTTGCCGCCAGGCGGCAGGCCGGCAAACACGCTGCGGCGCGATTTGACATCGGTCTCGCTGACGGGAGACGTATCGTTGGTGCCGGTCATGAGCATCCACGGAATCGAGACCTCGCCGAACGCTTGTTTGGGATCGACACCGCCGCGGGGGCCACTGGGGCTGAAGGCGATGGCGGCTCGGATGCGTTTATCGGTCAGCGACCGGCCGCCGGCAGGATAACGTTGGCCACTGACGGCTTGGGTAGTCACAGCGCCGAACGAATGGCCGCTCATCCCCACGTGGTCCAGATCCAGCCGGCCGGCAAGTTGGTGGTCTTTCGACTTGTTCCATGGCTCGAGTGCGTCTAGCACCATCGACACGTCTTGCGCGCGGAGCATGAAGTTTTCGAAGTTTGCCGCTTCGCGCATGGCGGCCAATCGTTCGGCCATGCGCTTGCCGCGCCACACCGCATCGTCGCTGCCGGCATGCTGCAGATAGATGACGACATAACCCCGGGCCGACCAATGCTCGCCCAAGTAGGACGAGCCCTCGCGCGTGCCGCCGAGGCCGTGGCTGAAGAGCACTACGGGAGCCGCCAGCTTAGCAGAAGGCAGGAACACCCGCACCGGAATACTGCGAGAACGTTTCTCGTCTCGAATCGTCAATTCGAGAGGCCGCGGACGTTTCGCCTCAGACTGTTGCAGGGGGTCGTAACGCTCAGCGGTCGCGGCGGCGGGCAGCAGGACTGGCGTAGTAAGGACCATTAAGACTGTGAGTGAAGCGGAATAGGACACGACGGTTGGCCCCACAAAAAACTCTAATGCTTCGCCTTCTTGCCACGTTTCGGCGTAACGGTTTTCTTCTTCGTCGCCGCAGCGGCGCCTTTTTTCCTCCCTGCAGCGGTAGATGCACTTCTCTTTTTCTTGGCTTTGAGCTTCGGCCGCAACGCGCCAATCTTCTTGCCGATTTTCTTGATCGCTTCCTTGGCACGCCCGCTCGTGATTTCGTCGCGAATCGCCTCTGCTGCTCGCTTGATCGGTTTCTTCCCCTTGGCCGAGGCATCGCCCACGATCGCCCCGACAGCGCCTCCGGCCAGCGCACCAAGCGGCCCGGCGAGCACGCCGCCCATCACGGCTCCCGTCACGGCACCGGCAGTTTGCTTGGGGACTGCCACTTCCGTGTTGTTCGATGAACTCTCCAGTTTTGTACCTTTCTTGGTCCCTTTTTCTTTTTTTGCCATCGAACGTCCGCTGTTGTTTGATCGATTTTAGAATCGCTCGGCCGCCAGCAATTGGCTGCCGTCGCAGGAGCCTATCATAGCGAGATTTTCTGCGGCGCGCAAAAAAAGACGGCGTTCCCTGTTAAAGGAACGCCGCCCACCACCCTCCCAGCTCTCCTGCTCCGGTGGCCGACGACCTTCGCTAAATCGTCGCCCCGCAGGAGAGGTTGAAGATCACGGCAAGTTAGCGCGTTGTGCTACCGCTTCGCGTGGTTCCCCCGGTCGCGGCCGCGCCGCCGTTCGCGGTGCTGCCAGACCGAAGAGCAGTCGAATTGCCCCCAGCCGTGCCATTTTTTAGAACTGCATTGGCCGACGGCTGATTGGGACGAACGGTGTTTACGCCGTTCTGCCCCGCCCCGGCAGCAGCTGCCGTTTGATTTAGGTACAGACTCGCCGGAAAGTTGTACTGCTGGCCAGTTAGTTGCGACCATGTTTGCTGCTGTTGCGGCGTGAGCAAACCGTTTAATTGTTGGTAGTAGCCGGACATTAGGGTGTTCCACTGATCCTGCGATAGGTTGGCGTTGTTCGTGCCGGTACCAGTTCCCTGAGTGGCTTTCTGGATTTGCTGCCGCCACTGAGACGCCAGCTGACGAATCTGCGTTTGCTGCTGCGGTGTCAAATTCAATTGCCGCTGGAGCGCCGGATCGTTGAAAGCATTGAAACCCATGAACTGGCGGTTCAACTGGCTAAATCGATTCCGCGCTTGCGGGTCTGTGATTGTTGAATCTAGTGAACGATTGAAGCTGTTATTAAAACTGTTTTCGAGATTTTGCATCTGAGCCGCCCGCTGCTGCGGGGTCAGATTCGAGTTCAGGTTATTCACGCCCTGGCTGTAAGTGCCATAGGCATCTTGGTACGCCCGATTCAACGTGTTGAACTGATTATCGTTCAAGTTCAACTGCTGACGAACGCCGCGATCGGAGAAAAACGGCGACTGGCTGATATTGCCGCTGCCTATGCCGCCGCGCGTGCTGGCCGCTGCAGTTCCGCCGACGCCGGTCGCTGTGCCGGTCGTGCCGCTGGTACCTGCGGAGCCAGACGTTCCGGCCGCAGTTGCATTTCCGGCAGAGCCAGCGCCGGTCGCTGCACCCGATGTACCTGCAGAAGCAGAGCCGGTTCCCGTACCGCCGAGCCCAGTCCCAGAGGTGCCAATTCCACTCCCGGTAGCTCCGCTAGCGCCGGTCGCGGCGTTTCCCGTCACCCCCGTGCCGGGACTGCCCGTGCCGCCTAGGCCGGTACCCGCAGTACCGATTCCGCTGCCCGCCGTGCCCGCGGTGCCATTCGCTCCGGCGGCTGCGCTACCCGAACCGCCAGCGCCCGCGCTACCAGATGCCCCTGCACCCGCGCTCCCCGATGAACCGGCACCGCCACCACCGCCGCCGGATTGTGTCCAACCAACCGTCGCGAATCCTAACGCTGCCGCCAGCGTGACGGTGAAAGTTAAGTACCGTCTCATCTTATTGCTCCTGGAAAAGATCTAAGTTCTGTTCAGCCACATTGCTAGCCCACATTCCGCACTTCACGTGCCGAGGAGAGGCCACACGGGGCGACAAGTTGTCGACGTGACCGCTCCACGAGGGAGGCCGAGTTCGGAAGACGAAGGCGCGGAGCAGAGCCCTAAGTCGCCTGGACCGAAAGAGAGATATTGCCGCGCGCGAGTCGTAAGCACTTTCGCCTTAAGTGCCGGCGATTTCCTCGCGGCGCGATCGTTGGCCGCTTCAACATCCTAACCGCCAGGAGTTAGTAACTTATCGAAATCGTCTTCCGTGAGGATTGTTACGCCGAGCTTTTGGGCTTTTTCGAGCTTGCTGCCCGCCTTCTCGCCAGCGATGAGAAAGTCTGTCTTCTTCGACACGCTGCTGGCCGCGCGACCGCCATGTTGGACGATTAGCTCCTCGATCTGCTCACGCGTGTACTTGCTAAGCGTGCCGGTGACGACGAGCGTTTTGCCGGCGAGGACTCCACCCGCCACCTCAGCCACGAGCTTCTTTGGCGACGTCATGTCGAGCCCGGCAACGCGCAATTTTTCGACAGCCATCTCGCCTTGTTCGCTATGGAGAAACCGATAGACACTTTCGGCGATCACCGGACCGACTTCGAGCACATTGCTGAGATCTTCCTCGGATGAAGCCTGTAACTCATCCATCGAACCGAAATGTTCCGCCAACACGGTTGCCACGCGGGCGCCGACGTGGCGGATACACAGCGCGTTGAGCAAGCGGGCGAGGCCGCGGGATTTGCTGTCGGCGATATTCGCGACGAGCTTCTCGGCTGACTTCTGCCCCATGCGTTCGAGCTTCGTCAGCCGCTCGACGGTGAGACTGTACAAGTCGGCGAAGTCGTGCACGAGCCCGCTTTCGACCAGCTGATAAGCGAGTTTCTCGCCGAGGCCTTCGATATCCATTGCCGAACGGCTGGCGAAATAGAGCAGCCGCTCGCCAAGTTGGGCGGGGCAGGTGAAATTCGGGCAGCGAATGTAAACGCCGCCTTCATCTTTTTCAAGCTTTGTGCCGCAGGCCGGGCAATGCGTGGGATAAACGAACTCGCTCGTGCCCTCCGGCCGCAGGTGCTTCTCGACGCGCACGACATGCGGAATGATTTTGCCGGCCTTCTCGACGACAATCGTGTCGCCGACGCGGATATCCTTGCGGGCAATCTCCTCAACATTGTGCAAGCCGACCCGGCTCACGGTCGTGCCGGCGATTTGCACTGGTTCAAGTTCAGCCGTGGGAGTCAGCGCACCGCTTTTCCCGACCGTGATTATGATGTCGTTCACGCGCGTCGTCGCTTCATACTTTTCGAACTTGTATGCCACCAGCCAACGCGGCGCCTTGCTGGTGGCGCCGAGTCGCTCGCGTTGGTCGAAGCGGTCGACTTTCAACACCAGGCCATCGACTTCGAAATCGAATGCATGCAGTTGACCAATGACAATTTGACAATGCTCGACGGCCGCGGCGAAGTTGTCAAAGCGTTTCGCGAGTGGGGTCGCCGGGATGCCCCATTGGCGCACCTGCGTGAGAAAATCCCAGTGGTTGTCGGCGTCGAGCCCTTCAACATAACCAACGCCGTGGCAGAAGAAGCGCAGTCGCCGCTCGGCACATTGCCGGGGGTCGAGGAGCTTGATGCCGCCTGCTGCGGTGTTGCGCGTGTTGGCGTAGAGGACGAGCCCTTCGGCCTGCCGGCGGGCGTTGATATCCGCCAGGTCGGTGTTCGTCATGTAAACTTCACCGCGGATTTCCACGACCGGCGGGATATTCTTACCGTGCAAGCGAAGCGGCACACCGCGCACGGTGCGCATGTTGTGCGTAATGTCGTCGCCCACCTGGCCGTCGCCCCGCGTGGCGCCTTGTTTGAACAGGCCGTTTTCGTAAGTGAGAGCGATGGCGACGCCGTCGATCTTGAGTTCGACGTCCCAAGCGATCTCTTCGCCCGGCAGTTGCTTGGCCGCGCGCTCGCCGAAGCGATTCAGCTCTTCGATGTTGTACGTGTTGTCCATCGACAACATCGGCACGCGGTGGCGCACGTGGTCGAGCTCGATAAGTGGCTCGCCGCCGACGCGTTGAGTCGGGCTGTCGCGCGTGATTAGATTCGGATGGGCGGCCTCCAGCTCTTCGAGGCGGTCCAGGAGCTGGTCGTACTCGCGATCGGTGATCGACGGCGCGGCTTCGACGTAGTATCGCCGGTCGTGCTCGCGAATCTCGTCGCGCAGGCGTTCGATCTGTTGTTCAATCGATTGCTTGGTCACGAGCGATCAACACTCAAGCGTAGAGACTTACGTCCGATCAAAACCAGAATAAAAGAAAATCACTTCTCGCAGAGGCGCTGAGGACGCGGGGTAGAAGCTCGAGGCTCTCCGCGCGGCAATCACTCTACGGTCTCTGGGCCTCTGCGTGAGATCTTAAAACTTACTTCGCCACGGCTGGCTCGAGGCCGCACTCCGGCACGACGCTCACGTTCTTGCCCGTGGCCGAATTGGGAATCAGGCACAAAAACCGCATCGGCTCCGTGCCGGTGTTGCGAAATTGGTGGATATCGTTCGGCGCGACGAACACGACGTCGCCGGCCGCAAGCGGCAGCTCGCGGTCGCCGTCGACGATCTTGCCCTGCCCGGCAAGCACGTACACTTCGTGCTCGTAGTCATGGAAATGCCTGGGAGTGTGGCCGCCCGGCTCGACTTCGAATTCGCGCATCGCGAACGTGGGGGCGTTCTCGCCTTCGCCAATAAGCCAGCGCACTTTGCAGCCGGCTGCCCCTTCCATGGTGACGTTGTTGGCAGGGACCTCGGTTAGTTTCTTGAGTTGCATGTGGTCGCTTTCAACGGTTATCGCAATTGTTGTTGAATTTCGAGTCAAGGAGTCCTATCCAGTGAACCATTCTTAGCCACCCTCGCCCGGCCCTCTTCCAGAGGAAGAGGAAAATCGGCGCCTTCGAACTCTTTCTTGCGTGCGGCGGCTCGGCTCTGCCAAAAGCCATCGGTGCCGATTGCGCCAAACGTGAACATGGCCAGGAACACGAGTTCGATCATGAGCGCCGCCGCCCCGTGCCGCCGCATCCACATCATCAACGGATGTTCGGCCGGAACATTTTTCGCGTCGCCTTCGGCAGCGACCGGCGCGGGCCGCGCATCGCGAAATGCCATAACCCCATAGCACATCGCCGTCATCGCGAACGCGATGCCGGCAATCAACAGGAGGCCGTAGAACGGGTTGGCGAATTTTCGAGAGGTCTGCACGGGCGACACCTATGGCGAGTCTGTTGATTATACCATTGGCGGCCTGTCGACGAGAGCCCAACGCCCGCATACGATGAGGGATTCGACAGGGTAAACTTCTCTGGCGTAGGAGCCTCCGGCGTGGGTCAGCGTGCGATCGAGCTGCGTGGCGTTGCAGCCAACAACCTGCGGCAGGTCGATCTCGATTTGCCGTTGGGGCACCTGATTGTGTTTTGTGGCGTCTCGGGCAGCGGCAAGACGAGCATGGCGCTCGACACGCTGTATGCTGAGGGCCAGCGGCGGTATATCGAAAGCTTCTCGGCCTACACGCGGCAGTTCCTCGAGCAGCTGGACAAGCCGGCCGCCGAGCGGATCGACAACATTCCGCCAGCAATTGCGGTCACGCATAAAAATCCGAGCCGGTCAAACCGCGCAACCGTCGGCACCACGACCGATGTGAATGAGTACCTCAGCCTGCTATTTGCCCGCGTCGGAGAGACTTGCTGCTATCAATGTGGCCAACTCGTGCGACGCGATTCGCCCGAGAGTGCAGCGCAGGCAATAGCTGGTCTGCCAGCCGGCAGCCGGCTTATGATCGGATTCGAGGCAAACGTTCCCGCTGGAGAACCGATCGAGCATTGGCTCGGCGAGCTGATTGGCCTGGGGTACGTGCGGGCGGTTGTTGCTGATCGCATCGAGACGATGGAGCCGGCGCTAGCAAAACGGCTAACCGCCGGCGATAGGCTGGTGATTATTCTGGACCGACTCACGGCGGGCGACCAATCCGCGGAACGGCTCCGCGATTCGCTCGAAACGGCGTTCGAGGCCGGCGGCGGCGCTGGTGTGGTGCTCGCGGAAGCCGCCGGGGGGGCGCCGGCTACCAATGACCGCCTAGGCGGTGCCGAAGGAGCCGATGGAGCGACACCGCAGACCGGTGGGCAGTGTCCACCCGACCAAGCGACTGAGTACGCCCTGGTAATGGTCGATGATCGGCCTTGGCGACGTTTGGTCTTTAGCACCGAACTCCGCTGCAACACCTGCGGCATCGAGTACCCCGATCCTGAGCCGCCACTGTTCAACTTCAATCGCCCGCTCGGCGCTTGCCCAGAGTGCGAGGGCTTCGGCAACATCGTGACGACCGACATGGATCGCGTGGTGCCCGACCAGCAGAAGTCGCTCCGCGATGGAGCGATCGCGCCGTGGACTTCGCCGTCGTACGCCCATGAATTGGAAGAGCTGCTGGCGCTCGCTCGGGACTACAAGATTCGCGTCGATGTGCCGTACTCAGACCTATCGGAATATGAGCGGAAGCTCATCGTCGAAGGCGTGCCCGAACGCAATTTCGGCGGGCTTAATGGGTTCTTCCGCTGGCTCGAACGTCGCAAGTACAAGATGCATTTACGAGTGTTCCTCAGCCGCTGGCGATCGTATCGCGTGTGTCCGGCGTGCAACGGCGCTCGGTTACGGCCCGAAGTGCTGGCCATTCGCGTGGGTGGGCGCAACTTCGCTGAACTCTGTGCAATGAAGATCCGCGACGCATTAGAGTTTCTGAAAGAGTTGCAGTTGCCCGAGTGGCAGCAGCCGATCGCACGGCCGCTGCTCGCCGATGTCGAGTCGCGGCTGGCATACCTTGTGGATGTCGGCGTCGGCTATCTGGCCGTGGACCGAGCGCTTCGCACACTCAGCGGCGGTGAGGCACAGCGCGTGGCCCTGACGACAACGCTCGGCTCGAATCTCGTGGATATGCTTTACGTACTCGACGAGCCGTCGGTGGGACTGCACCCGGCGGATGTCGCACCCTTGGCGTCGGCTATCGAGCGACTACAGCAGCGTGGCAACACGGTGGTGGTCGTTGAACATGAGGAGGAACTCATCCGTCGTGCCCAGCGAGTGGTGGAGTTCGGCCCGGGCGCCGGCAGCGAAGGCGGCAGGGTAATGTTTCAGGGCACCTCGAAGCAACTTGAGAACTCGAAGGAGAGCCGTACGGGCAACTGGCTATCCGGCCGCAGCGGCGCCGCGAACGGCGCTGCGCGGCGGGGTACGTCGCAAGGCTGGATCAAGCTGCGCGGCGCGCGCGGCAACAATCTGCAGAATCTCACGGTGGAGTTTCCGCTCGGCGTGTTGTGTCTTGTCACCGGCGTGAGTGGCGCGGGCAAGAGTACGCTCGTCGATAAGACGTTGTACCCGGCACTGGCTCGGCGGCTCAACAAGGACGGCGATCCAGCCGACTTGCCGCTGCCACTCGAGTGCGACGATGTGCTTGGCACTGGTCAGTTGGAAGACGTCGTGCACATCGATCAAAGCCCGATTGGCCGGTCGCCGCGATCGAATCCCGCTACGTACATCAAGGCGCTCGATCCGATTCGCTTGTTGTTTGCCGAGCAGATCGACGCCCGGACGCGCGGGCTCACGGCCGGGCACTTCAGTTTCAATGTGGAAGGCGGCCGCTGCGACACCTGCCATGGCGACGGCTACCTCGCCATCGACATGCAGTTCATGGCGAACGTATACATGAAGTGCCCCGAGTGCGGCGGCAAACGATTCCGGCAAACCGTGCTCGAGGTGAAATACCGCGGCCTCAATATTGCCGAAGTGCTCGAAATGACGGCCCGCGAGGCGTTCATGTTTTTCCGCGGCCAACGCAAAGTGCAGGCGAAGCTGAAGTTCCTGCTCGACGTCGGCCTCGACTATCTCCGCCTCGGCCAGCCCGCCACCACGCTCTCCGGCGGCGAAGCGCAGCGACTCAAGCTGGCGGCCCATCTCGCCGCCAAGCGCCGCGGTCGCGGGCTATTCCTGCTCGATGAGCCGACCACGGGCCTGCACTTCTGCGACATCGTACAATTGATGGACTGCTTCGATGCGTTGCTCGAAGTCGGGCATTCGCTCGTTATCGTGGAGCACAATTTGCAGCTCATGAAGGCCGCGGACTGGATCATCGATCTTGGGCCCGGGGCAGCCGATGCGGGCGGCCGCGTAGTCGCAGCCGGTACACCGGAAGAAATCGCAGCTTGCGCAGAATCGATTACTGGGCGGGTCCTAGTTGAAGCATTTGCACGTGAAAAGCGCAGTGATAAATAACAGAATTGAACCACAAAGACACCAAGGACACGAAGAATATGTCTACTGAGCGTGCTCGACTTTGTGTTCTTCGCGTCGTTGTGGTTAATAGTTAAATCGGCTCGCACTTTGAATAGAATAGTGGCGGATCCAATCGAAATCACCGTTGGCGACGTGACGGACGTGGAGGCTCATGTCATTGCTCGGTATACGGGGCGGGAGTCAGTCACCTTGTGCGGCAAATTGCGAGGGCCGTTTTGCGAGCGCGCTCAAACGCTGAAGGCCGATTTCCCTTTTACCGAACCTAGTGCTGCTCTGGCTCGCAACGTCGCTGAAGCTGTCATCACGGACCCGTGCATGTGGACGCCGGAAATGCCGCATGTTTACCAGGTCGAAGTGCAGGCAATGGACGGCAATCGCCTCGTAGCCGAGCATCAAGCAGCGATCGGACTGCGGCGTTTGGCGCCGCGGCGGCCGGTCGACTTCGCCCCAGGAACTGGTTGAAAATACCAACATGACGCGGGAAGCCATTCCATCTCGGTACGATCGCCAGGCCCGCTTTGCCCCGCTCGGCGAAGAGGGCCAACGCCGACTCGCCGCTGCCCGCGTGTTGGTATGCGGTTGCGGCGCGCTCGGCTCGGTGGTGGCCGAAACACTCGTGCGGGCGGGCGTTGGCTTCGTGCGGATCGTCGATCGCGATTTCGTCGAGCTCAACAATCTGCAGCGTCAAGTGTTGTACGACGAGCAGGATGTGGCCGACAGCCTGCCAAAGGCCATCGCGGCGGCAAACAAACTGCGCCGGATCAATTCCGAGATCGACATCGAGCCGATCGTTGCCGATATCACGCACCAGAACATCGCGAAACTCGCGGGCGACGTCGAGGCAATCGTCGACGGCACCGATAACTTCGGCACGCGGCTGCTCGTGAACGACTTCGCCGTCAAGCACCATAAACCGTGGGTCTATGGCGGCTGCATTGGCGCCGAAGGCCAAACGATGACCATTCTCCCGGGCGAAACGGCGTGCCTGGCCTGCCTGGTCGCCGATGCCCCGCCGCCCGGCACCACGCCGACGTGCGACACGGCCGGAATCATCGGGCCGATCGTCAATGTCGTCGCCTCGATCGAAGCGGCCGAAGCATTGAAGATTCTCAGCGGCCATCGCGAAGCAATCAGCCGCCGGCTGGCGATCATTGACCTGTGGGACAACCAGATTCGCCACGTCGATCTTGCCAAGCTGGCAGCCTCGAGCGACTGCCGCGTGTGCAAGCACCGTGAGTTTGTGTGGCTCAGCGGCGAGCGCAATGATTCATCGGCCGTACTATGCGGCCGCAACGCAGTGCAGCTCAGCGCGTCGCCTGGCATAAGCATCGCGCTCGATGAGCTGGCATCGCGGTTGGCCGGCATCGGCCGCATCGAGCGCAATGCGTTTCTCGTGCGGCTGCATGTAAATAACTACATTCTCACCGTGTTTGCCGACGGCCGGACGATCGTCGGCGGCACGAACGACATCGCGACTGCCCGCACCGTGCAAGCACGTTACATCGGCGCGTAGCAGAGTAATTTAGGCACCAGCGGCGGTGCGCGATTCGTGGAACTCAGCACGCAAAAATGCCGTACAGTTCGCGGCCTTCGCCCACTTTCACACGACTTGGCAAGCTATTCCGGCGCCACGCGGCCGGTTGCATTTTCGCGACCGGCATATCCGATTTCATTCGCAGACCCAGTTGCTTCGCCTCGCGGCGTTCCCGCACGCCGCGAGGCGCTTTCTCTAAAGTCTGCCGCCGCGAACCCCGATGCGCGTGCGCGCAGGCACTCCTCACCACGCATGGCTACTGTCGAACAAGAGTACTCGGCAACGCGCCAAGAAGTAACGGCCGGCACCGCGGCTCAAACGGTGGGCCGCATTGGTCCTTGGCAACTCGTGCGGCCGCTTGGCGAAGGCAACTACACGCGTGTGTACGCCGCCCGGCCAGCCGATGGGCCGCCGAATCAACCGGCCTCGTACGTCGTGAAAGTGCTGCGCAAAGACTGGTGGCGCGATGCTCAGGCCATCGAAATGCAGCGCCGCGAAGCGTGGGTCGGCAGCAAAGTGACGCATCCCAACCTGCTGCCCGTGCTGTCGGCCAGCGTGCAGGAACCGCCGTTCTACCTGGTGACCCCCAAGCTCGAAGGCGCATCGCTCGCGCAATTGATCACCGATCGGGAGCAACTCCCAGTGCCGCTGGCGCTGTGGATCGCTCGCCAAACGGCCGACGGCCTCGCCGCGCTGCACGAAACGGCCGGTGTCATTCATACTGATGTGAAGCCCGCGAATATCTTCGTTTCCCCCACCGGCCATACCACGCTGATCGACTTCGGCTTCGTGCAAACCGCGACCGAAGCGAGCCATTGGGCCACGCGCCCGCTCGCTGGCACACTGGCGTACATGGCGCCCGAAATGATTACCTCGACGCTCGCCGCCGGGCCGCGGAGCGATATCTACAGCCTCGGCGTAACGCTTTACGAAATGCTCACGGGGCATCGCCCATGGGAGACCGACGACGCGGCCGAGCTCGCCACGCTGCATCGCGAAGCCCGGCCGACCGATATCCGAGTCTTGCGGCCTGAGGTTCCGGAAGCGGTCGCGGACCTGGTCCTCTCGATGCTGGCGAAAGACCCGCTCCGCCGGCCGGCATCGGCGAGCGAGTTGGCTGCGCGACTGGTGCGACTGGAAATCAAGAGCTTCGCGCTGTTGTAGGTAAGTTCTCCGCGACTCGCACGAATAAAGTGTGCGACAGCTTTCGCCGGCGACCACACCGAACCCAAGGCAGCGTCTCGCCTTAAGAAACTTGATATATCAGCGGGCGATACTTCGGCTCTGGAATCGGCTTTCCCTCAACCCGCGCCGCTTCGAACCAGGCCGCCTTGGCTTGTTCGACGGCCTTCAGCGCTTCTTCAGCAGTCGTCCCAAACGCCGAGCAGGCCTTTAGGTCCGGTATGTCAGCGATGTAGCCAGCATCCTCTTCGCTGAAGAAAATGTTAATGTGGTAGTCCTTCATCGTTCATCCTCCAATTGAAGATGATACTCTTCAACGAGCTTCAAGAACTGCCGAATTTGATAGGGTTTCGCCTTGCCTCCGACATCCTGTAGGTTGACCAACTCGGCAATGTCGGCGTGAACGAATATATGATGGCTTCCGCGCACTCTCGATAGGCGAAATCCTTACGCCTCGACCAGTCGCACGACGTCTCGGAACGCGATGCTTGACGAACCGCCCAGTATCTTTTCGAGTATCTTGCGGACTTTCATTGGCTATTACACCACTTCGGCGTAGTGCCCCGATAGCTCCAGTCCAAGATCTCCATCGGATGTACGACCGAGAGTCGCTCGCCTTGTTCGCGAGCTTCGCGGGCAATCTGTAGCGCGCATCCGGCGTTGGATGTAATCGCGACGCGAGCGCCCGTCTTCCGAATATTGTCGAGTTTTCGCCGGCTGAGACGCGACGACATCTCCGGCTGCGTCAGGTTGTAGGTGCCGGCCGCGCCGCAGCAGAGTTCGGTTTCGGGCAAATCGTGAAGCACGAGGCCGGGGATCATCGCGAGCAGCCGCCGCGGTGCTTCGACGATCTTCTGGGCGTGCATCAAGTGGCAGGCGTCGTGATACGTGGCCACGGCGTGAATTTCTCCAGCCGGCCGCACGGGGCCCAGCGCGTCGAGGAATTCGTTCACGTCGCGCACTTTGGCCGCCCACGCTGAGCGCTCGTCCTGGCGGGCATCATGCCAGTGGTGCCCGTAGTCTTTGAGCATCGAGCCGCAGCCAGCGATGTTGTTGATGATCGCGTCGAACCGCTCGAGCGGAAACGCGGTCAGGTTGTCATCGGCGAATTTCTGGGCTGGTTCGCTCGCACCGGCGTGAAAGTGAATCGCACCGCAGCAAACCTGTGATCGAGGCACGTGCACATCGCAGCCGTTTTGCTGGAGCACACGGGCAGTGGCCCAATTGACGTGGCGAAACATCGCGTCGCCGATGCAGCCGGTGAAAAGCGCGACGGTCGCCCGACGTCGGCCAATCGCGGGCAGGAACTCCGGCAACGGTCCTTCATCGCGGCGCGGCGGCGGCAGCATATCAACCATGCGCCGCAGCGGCGCGGGAAGCACACGCGTGAGACCGGTCGCCTGCAAGACTTTCAACAGGCCAGTGCGCTGAGCGATTCTGGCAGGTACGAGCGCTCGCCGCAACTTCGCAGCATACGGGAATAACCCGAACAGAATGTAGCGGCGGAACCAGTCGTCTTTCGGCGACTCGCCATTCACGTTGTCCATCGCCACGCGGAACGGCTCGATGAGCTTGCCGTACTGCACGCCGGAGGGGCAAGCCGTTTCGCAGGCTCGGCAATCAAGGCACAGTTCAAGATGGCCGCGAACTCGGTCGTTTAGTTCCAGCTTTCCGTCGGTAACGCCGCGCATGAGGTATATTCGCCCGCGCGGGCTCTCGTTCTCATTGCCGGTTTCGACGTACGTCGGGCAGGCCGCGGTGCAAAGACCGCAGTGGACGCAATCCAGAAGCAACTCGTAGTTGAGCGCGTTGCCGGGGTTGCTGGAAGCCAAATTGGTTGGGGTCTCAGTCACTTATGAAATAGGGGAACCACAAAGGTGCGAAGCACACAAAGGTAAAGAACGTTGCGGGGGCATTAGACCAAGGACAAATCTCCACCAAGAGGCTGGATTGATCAACCTCCACTTCGTGTTCTTTGTGTTCTTCGTAGTTCAGTTAAAAGACAAACCTGCCGGGATTGAGAATGCCCTTCGGGTCAAACTTTTGCTTGATTCCTTCTAATAGTACGGTCGTTTCCGATCGGCCGCCCCAGGCGAGATGGGGCGTGAGGCCTTCGAGTGATGTTCGCACAACAACTGCGCTGCCGCCCAACCGCGTTGCCGCTGGTCGAAGTTTGCCGATCAGCGTGCTTGTGAGGTCGCCTTGCCGGAACTTCGCGAACCGAGCCACGATGACGCCGCTGGCTGCGTGAGCTTGGATCAGGCAATCGGCGTCGAACGCGACGAGTTGAGCAATCGTCTTCGTCACGGCACTCGGCGGCACGATGATTTGCAGTGTCAACGGTGAGTTGTCGGTTTCGTCGCCCGTCCCGCGATCGGCGAATTCGACTTGTCGGTTCCACAACGATACAGCATCGCCATTCCCCAGGCGAATGGCGCGGTGAGCGCCCGCGGCAGCAAGTTCGCTCTGCACTCGTTCTGCCAACCAATCAACCTCAATTCCGGTTCCTTCTAACCTGACGGCCAATCGATTTGCAGTGCCAGGATCTCCATCGGATAGCAGGGGTCGAGCCGAAGGCGAGGCCTCAGCAGCGCCACGCCAACCGTCGCCCACTAGCAGATCGATGGCGACCGGCGGCGCTTCCAGCATTGCCAATCGCCCCAGAGTTGCTTCCGCAATACCGAGGTCAGCGCATTCGGCAACAATCGTCGCGCAACATTCCGCCTGCGGCTTCACTTTGAGCACGACCTCCATGATGACGGCGAGCGTGCCGAGCGAGCCGGTGAGCAATTTGCAGAAATCGTAACCCGCGACGTTCTTAACTACTCGACCACCGCCTTTGAACGCCACGCCACGGCCATCGACGGCGCGGATGCCGATGACATAATCGCGAATCGTGCCATGGCCATATCTACGTAAGCCGCACCAGTTCGTCGCCACGACGCCGCCGATCGTTGCCTCGGCCGCTCGCGGCACATCGATCGGCAATTGCTGCCCCTCGCTCGCCAAAGTCACAGCCAAATCGGCCATCCGCACGCCGGCCTCGACGACGATCGTCATATCACGCGGTGTGTAATCGACGATCCGATTCAAACCACTGACTTCAAGCCGTCGGCCAGCACTCGACGACACGCCGCCAAAGTCGAGTGCCGTACCGCCACCGACAGGCAACAGTGGCTCATCCGCTGAATATGCTGCGCGCACGGCGTCAGCAACATCTGCTGGCGTCAGCGATGCCGTCGGACCAGCTTTCGACGTTGGTTCAACGATTGTGGCCATTTGTATTCTTTCGCCACAGAGCTCTCGGAGAACTTGAAGATTGCTCGCTTGAACTCTGCTTGGTGTTCATGGTGATCTCTCTGACAAATCCTCGAGTCAGTCCGAGCTCACAGCGCCGCCCGCCGACCGGGGTGCACCTGCTCCATGCCACAGGCTCCGGCCGTGGGCAACAGCTTGCCCGGGCTGAGCAAACCGCCAGGATTCAGCGCGTCGCGCAACCGTTCCATGACCTCCAAGTCGTCGCTCGTGAACATTCGCTTCATAAAGCTGATTTTTTCGAGTCCGATGCCGTGCTCGCCGGTCACGCTGCCGCCACAGTCCAAACACTCGGTCAAGATCTCGCCGCTTGCTTCCAAAACCCGTCTTACCTCATCTGGATTCCGCTCATCGAATAGCAGGATCGGGTGCAAATTGCCGTCGCCCGCGTGAAACACATTGACGATCTTGATGCCAAATTTCTCACCGGTCGCGCGAATCCGCTGCAGAATATGCGGCAGTTTCGATCGCGGCACGACGCCATCCTGCGTGCAATAACTGGGGCTCAGTCGGCCGATCGCGCCGAAGGCCTGCTTGCGGCATTTCCAGAGCTGCAGCCGCTCTTTGGCATCTGCCGCGAAGCGAACTTCGCGGGCGCCGTGTTGCCGGCACATTTCAGTGATCCGATCGCGCTGGGCATCGAGGCCGACTTCGAGGCCATCGACTTCAATGAGCAGAATCGCTTCGGCATCGAGCGGGAAGCCGAAATGAAATGCTTCCTCGACAGCGACCAAGATCCCCTGGTCCATCATCTCCAGCGCTGCCGGGATGATGCCCGCGCCAATGATGGCGCTGATCGCTTGTGTGGCATCGTCGACCGATTCAAAGATGCCGAGCATCGTGCGTACATTCTGCGGATTGCGGGTGAGCCGCACCCACACTTTCGTGACGATGCCGAGCGTGCCTTCACCGCCAACGATCGTGCCAACGAGATCGGGCCCCGGCACACTGTCGACCGGCCCGCCGATTTGCATGACCTCGCCATCTGCCGTTACCAGCTCGATGCCGAGCACGTGATTCACCGTGACGCCATACTTGAGCGTGTGCGGCCCGCCAGCATTCGTGGCCGTGTTGCCGCCGATCGTGCACGCTCCTTGGCTCGATGGGTCCGGCGCATAGTGGAACCCGGTGCCGATGAGTCGCTTGTTCAGACTCGCGTTCACGACGCCTGGTTCGACGACCGCGTACCGATCGCGCAGATTCACTTCAACAATGTCGCGCATGCGCGTGAGCACGATCATGACGCCGCCGCCCACCGGCAGGCCGCCGCCCGAGAGACTCGTGCCCGCCCCGCGGGGCACGAACGGCACTCGGCGTTCGTTGCACAACTTCACGATCGCAGCGACTTCGGCCGTCGTCTGGGGGAACACGGCCACGCTCGGGCAGTGCTTTTCAATGACAAACGCGTCGCATTCGTAAACGGCGAGGTCCGACCGCGCATCGAGCACCCGATCCGGCCCCAGCATCCGCCGCAAGTCGTCACCTAGTTGGAGCGCGGGCGCATCGGTCGCGAGCATGACAGTAGCAGAAGGAACGGTGCCGGGGACAAAACACCGATTATATGCAAATCAAGGCGCAAAAAAAGTGTGCCGCCGAGCCTGAGGAGGGATTAAGGCTGGCGGCACACGAGGGAGGGCGGAAGGGGGAAGTCGGAAGGCGGAAGGGAAAACTTGGGTGGGGTCTCGCTCTGCGTTACTTGCTCTCCGTTACTCGTTACGATTCGAGAGGGATTTCGACGCCATCCAGGAAGCCGGCGAGGGCTCGGGTGCGATAGGGTTGCTGCAGTTTCCGGACGGCCTTGGACTCGATTTGGCGGACGCGTTCGCGGGTGACTTGGAAAATCTTGCCCACTTCTTCCAGCGTATAGGTGTAGCCGTCGGCCAAGCCATACCGCAGGCGAATGATTTCGCGTTCGCGATAGGTCAGGTCGTGCATCACGTCGTTGAGACGCTGCTTGAGCATTTCGCTGTTCGTGTCGCGAAGCGGATCGTCGTCGCGGTCTTCCTGAAGAAACTCGCCGAAGAAGTTGTCTTCATGATCGCCCACCGGCTGGTCGAGCGATAACGGCTGACGGCACATCTTGATGATCACACGTGCGTCTTCAATCGAGAGCCCCGCCCGCTCGGCCACTTCTTCCGGGTTGGGTTCGCGGCCAACTTCCTGCACGAAATCGGCAGTCACGGCACGCACGCGACCCATCGTGTCGATCATGTGCACCGGCAGGCGGATCGTCCGGCTTTGGTCGGCAATCGCTCGGGTAATCGCCTGGCGAATCCACCAAGTGGCGTACGTGGAGAACTTATAGCCGCGTTGATACTCGAACTTGTCGACTGCCCGCATCAGACCCGTATTGCCTTCCTGGATAAGGTCGAGGAAGCTTAGGCCGCGATTACGATAACGCTTGGCGATCGACACTACGAGCCGGAGGTTCGCGGCCGAGAGCACCCGCTTGGCCTCATCGTACTTATTGCGTTCTTCGAGCGTGCGGGCGGCGAGGTGGGCCAGCGTGGCCGGCGACTCCAGCGAAATCCGCATCAGGTAACGAATTTCCTGCAGCAGCTCGACCCGCTGCCGCTCGCTGATGAGTTTTTCCGGTTCGCTCAATTGTTGCTTGATCGTGACCATCCGCTCGCCGATCTTGTGCAGCTGTTGCATCATGGGCAGCAGCTTGCCGAGCCGCAGGTTGAGCTCTTCGACGAGCCTCACGATCTTGCCGCGACGAACCACCAGCCGCCGCCAGGCATGGTGCTTCTCCGACTTGGTGCGGCGCTTGTCGATGGCCACGCGAAAATCGGCCTGGTTGAGCCGCATGAGGTGCTTGATCGTCGCCAGGTTCGGGGCCAGCCGCTTCAGCGTGCGCTTCTTTTCCGAGGTGTTGGTGACCGAAATTTCAATCGTGCGATCAAGCCGCAATTCGCCAGAGTGCACCTTTTCGAGAAGTTCGACCGCTCCCTGCAGCACGAAATCATTGGCCAGCAAGAGGTACCGGAAACGCTTGCGGGTCTGTTCGATCCGGCGGGCAGAAGAGATCTCGTCAGCCCGGTTGAGCATCGGAATCTCGCCCATCTGCATGAGGTACATGCGAATCGGGTCGTCGATGTGCGATTCGAGGCTGCCCTCTTCCGGCAAGTGGTCGAGCTCATCCTCATGTTCGACAACGCTCGATAGTGTTTCGTCTGGTTGCTCGTCTTCGTTCACCGCGAACTCATCATCCGCAAACGAATCGATGTGGTGATTCGAGTTGCCGTTGGACTTCCCCTTGGCGCCGTTGGCGTGGGCCACCTCATGTCCATTGGTCTTACCGTTCACCTTGCCATTCAGCGGTTGATTTGGGCGGGCACGTCGCACGGGCGGAATCCTCACGGTGGTCGGATCGAAGTGGCTTGGTGCACTCGCAGAATGCACCCTCGATGCCAACCCACCGCGACGCGGCCGTGCAGCGCGGCGTAAGTGATTACAGGCAATAGAGTTGAAGATGAGAGTGAGTCACACCGCAGCGGACTTTACGGGGCGGCTGGTGAGTTACTGCATCAAACGCGTGTCAACACCGTTGCCAAGAAACAACATGCGAATCTCGTCGCTCGATGGTCGAACTCCTACAATCGTTACGTAGCGAACGCGAAAGAGGTTCCGGCGAATGAAATTCAGCTGGCCGAGCCTTGCGATGATATCGGTTACAAACTACGCGATATCGAAACTAGCCGACGAGCGCTAGCTCGCGGTTTTTTGCCATTTCAACCGCGGGCTAGCGCCCGGCGGTTAATGGTAAAGCAAGTCGCGACCGAGCGATATCCGTAGAGTAATGCAGCTGAATTCGCGAGCATGCAGTCCGCAACCCCCTCCCCTGCTCCCTGCCCCCTCACCCCTTCCTCATGTACATGTCCAGCCATGCCATCGACGTGAAAGTAACCGGCGCTGTCGGTACGATCGTGCTCAACCGACCGCAGCGACGAAACGCCCTGACGCGCGCCATGCTCTCGCAACTGGCCGAGGCATTTCGCGATCTGCACATGGAAAAACGCGTACGGGCCGTCGTCCTCACTGGCGCGGGCTCGGCCTTCTGCGCCGGCATGGACGTGCACGAAATGCACGCTGCCGCCACGCTCCCCGAAGACGACAAGAACCAGGAATGGGGCGATACGGCAGAAACGTATGCCGAACTCGTCACTCAAATGATCCAGCTGCCCAAGCCGATCATCGCCTCGGTGAACGGACCCGCCGTAGCGGGCGGCGCGGGCTTGGTGCTCGCGTGCGACATCGTCGTCGCGACGCCATCGGCTCAATTCGGCTTACCCGAACCGCGCCGGGGGCTGATCGCCGGGGTTGTCGCGCCGCTGTTGGCCTTTCGTGTCGGCGGTAGCGTGGCGGCGCGGCTGCTCATGACATCCGCCCTCTATCCCGCTGGGGAAACGCTCCGGCTCGGAATCTACCACGAACTCATCGATGAGCCCCGCCTCTGGGCTCGCTGCGCGCAACTCGGCGAGGAATGCGCGGCCGGCGCGCCCGAATCGATGCAACTCACCAAGCGGCTGCTCTACGAAACGATTGGCGAACAACTTGCCACACAGCTATCGGTCGGCGCCGCCATGAGCGCGACCGCCCGCACCACCGAAGCCGCTCAAGAAGGCCTCACCGCCTTCGTCGAAAAACGCCGCCCGGAGTGGAAGTGACTATGCAGTAATATCACTTGCAGGAGCACACTGATATGGTGTTCAAACTTATTACCAATCGCATAGAAATCAGCAAGTATCAAGACTTTTTGAAAGATGAACTGCAGCGACGCGGAAGACAATTTACTGGTTCGTATGGAACGCGTGGCTGGAATCCGCCGCGCACATTTCCTGCCTATTATCTGAACAGTTGGGATATCTACTACCGATATGACGAAAAAAAAGTGAGCGACGGTCGATCGAAGGCATATCTGAACTTTTTCGGTCAGGGAAAACCGAAGATGCTTAAGGATGCTATTCAGATTAACATTATCAAGTCGGGAATAGATCGGAGTTATAAAGGGGGGTTTGTGCAATCCGGTTCATCCGTATGTATCCTTCATCGCGGCCACCTTGGTGGTGGCAGAAAACGGCACCCCGCCGCGGCAAAACCCATCAAGCTTTACGATCTGTTTCCAAAACTTACCGATCATTTCGACGACGATGGTCGAGACTCATATGGTGTGCTGATACCATTCATCAGCAGTTCGGGAAAAATTGATGCTGCATTGCTTCCGACACTCAAGGAAATCGTCGACTTAATATGTGAACGGTTGCCAGATAGGGTCGGCTAATGCGTATGGCAAGCCGTCTGCGGAAATTCAACCATTACAACTCCGGGTGATCCGCCAGCCAGCGTTGCCAATCGCCTTCGTGGCCGATGTTGGCAAGCACTTCTCGGCAGATGTCGCGCGGCTGAGCGCCCAACCGCGTGAGAACATCGGTCGCGGCGCTGGGACGAATCTGGCAGAGCGCAAGCAGGAGATGTTCGGCGCCCGTGAATTCGTCGCCCAACCAACGCGCGGCGGCGCTACTTCGTGAAAGGAGCGTTTTCAGATAGCCGGCCGCCGCATCATCGCGGATCACCGATTCATTGAGCGACCGCTCCACCATCTTGCAGTCGACACTGAGCGACTTGAGTACATTCTGCGCGATGCCGCGCGTTTCGCAGAGCATCGCGAGCAACACATCGACGCTATCGGCGTACAAGTGCCGCGATTTGCCCGCCGACTCGCGCGCCGCTGTCAGAATCTGGTGTGCCCGATCAGTGAATTCGAGTGCCGGCGGCGAAACGGTGTTCGGCGACCCCGGCCCGCTGGCGGCCGCCCGTGGTTCCCCAACCGCCCCTGCCGGCGCTGCTGGCGCTTCATCGCCGGTGTCGAGCTGATATTCATCTTCAAACTCAACATCGCCCGGTGCTGTCTGGTCGCGTCGGTACATTATGCAGTGCACGCGCTCGATCGTTACGGCTCCTTCCAGCACCATGGTATCGAGCACTGGGAGTAGCATGGCGATCCGCTCCGCCGAATCGACAATCTCCACTACAATCGGCACATCTTCCGACAAGTGCAACACCTTGACCGAATGCACTCGGCCGCTGGCGCCAAAGCCTTCCACGCCGCGCAACGCCGTCGCCCCGGCCAGCCCTTTCTCTTTGGCCGTGCGGATCAGCGTTTCGTACAGCGGCCGGCCTTGCCAGCGATCGCTCTCATTGACGTAAATTCGCAGCCGGTGAACTTCACCTTCGGTCTTCATCCGCGCTCCTCAAAGCCCGCAAAGGCTTCCAAAACTCAGCCCCTCCGCTAGCAACCACACCGCGGTTGCGGCAATTCTCATTCTATTCATCGGGCAATGCATACCGATCTTACCAGATAGCCTGATTTTGTGTTCCCGCCACTGCCTGCCGTAAGTGCTTGCTCGCAGACGGCCTCAACCGATCGACGAACTCGAAACGTCGCGTTGGGGTTGTTGCGAGAGCGGCATGGGCCCAACCCCGCTCCGGGCCATCCACCATGTCCGAATATAATCGCCCCACACCTCCTCGGCACCCAGAATCCCGCGCCGATCGCAAGATGCAAGTTGAACGTGAACCGAGTCCCTGGCCCTGCGTGCTGATGCTCGCTGGGCTGCTGCTGTTCTGCCTCGCCGCGCCATATTACTGGAGTTGCGAGCACGCCAAGCAACAAACGGCCGAGATGTTCCACAATGATGGTGGCTTGTTCGTCTCGGGAAGCGACGGCGTAAAGGCGGTCGCGCCGTTCGCCCTTCCTTCGTCGCGGTACGACTTCGGCAACATTCATTTCGGTCTGATGGCCGACGCGCAAACTGGTGAATCACAAGTGTCATGGGGCTCGCCAACCATCGACGAGCTTGTCGCCGCCCATACAACGTACGGACGGTTCGGCGCTGCGGCGACCACGCAGTATGACCAGCCGCTGCTATGGAAGCCCTGGGCGCCACCGATCGGCGGCGTCAATTGCTTCCCGCAAACCGACGGCAGCGACCTGGCATCGCTTGTCGACTCGCCAGAAGTCGTCACGACCTCGCTGGCTAGGGTCGGGGAATTCGTCGCCGATTATTCGCCGGCCGCTATCGCCAAGCGGCTAGTATCCCGGCTGACAGAGGTTGTGACTCGTGAAGTGTACGCGCTCAACGCGGCGCCCGCCCCAGGTTGGCGGTCATCGACCGCTAGCCAACTGCAACTGGTCGGCCCCGG
Source organism: Pirellulales bacterium (assembly GCA_046349975.1). Classification (GTDB taxonomy): domain Bacteria; phylum Planctomycetota; class Planctomycetia; order Pirellulales; family Lacipirellulaceae; genus JABDGM01. Next base: position 62,057 of record JAXMBH010000016.1, on the reverse strand, counting down.
CGACCGGCTGGCAATGCGGCCCGCGCGACCGCAAGCGGTCTCGTGGTGCGTGCCGCAATCGCTGTACGACCAGCTGCAAAGACTCTCGCAATATCCGCATTCGGCCCCTTGGGCCAGTCATGTCGGCAACCAGCTGCATGCGATTACCGATCGCCCGCAATTGGAAGGCGAAGATGTGCAGCCAATTTTGGCCGACCTCAGCGACGCCGCCCAAGAGGCCCTTCAACTCGCCGACTCCACGGGCGACAGCCGCCTGCGTGTGGAGTTGTTGCGCGCTCACTGGGCGCTCGCCCGCCGCATCGATTGCTGGGTCGCCCTACACGAAGAGCGGATGGCCTACCACTTTCAGGGCCGCACGGCCGCCCGCGGCCAGTTGAGCCCGTACTTCGATAGCGCCCCTGCCGAACCGTCGACGCCAGCAAACGCGGCGGCCCTCAGCCAAGACCTGGAACGATATGAGCTGACCCGCGACCCCGCGTTGGGCAACCACATCGCCGCACAACAGCGGGCTCTGGCTGCATCGCCCGCCTCGTTTGACCGGGCCCTGGCCGACGCGGTCGAGCAACATTACCGCAATGCCAACGTGCGCATCGCGATCACTGGCGAATTAATCAACCGCATCGTCGGCGCGCGGCGTTCCGAAACCCGCCCCGTGCGTGATCGCATCGGCGGCGCCTTTGTTCGCGGTCAGTCGGACGTGTTCTCCCAAAGCCGGGTCGAGCTCGCGCCAGCTGAAAACGAATGGCAACTCCGCATTGAAACCACCGGCACCGTGGAATCGAATACGCTCGCCAATTCCGGCCCCGTGCGTTTCCGCAGCCGCGGCGCCACCGAGTTTTCCGGCTCGAAGTCGATCGTCGTCCGCCCGGATGGCGTACACATGCAACCCGCCGATATCGACGCCACTTCGCAAACGCGATTGATCGGCGTCACGACCGACTACGACTGGGTGCCTGTGGTCGGCGGCATCGCTCGCGACCGCGCCCTGCAGGAGTACCGCGCTCGCCAGAACCGCGTCCGCACCGAGATGGAATCGAAAGTCTCCGCCCAGGCCGGCGACACGCTCGACCGGGAAGCCCACGACGCCATGGAGCGCGCCCGCCAAAACGCGTATGCCCGCTTCACCGAGCGGTTCGACCAATACGGCATCAAGCTCACGACGATCGAAATGAAGTCGACGCCCGAACGGCTCGTCGCGCGGCTGCGCGTCGCCGGCGAAGACCAACTCGGCTCGAACACGCCGCGGCCGCGGGCACTCGCCGATAGTCTCGCCAGCTTGCAGGTCCACGAAACCGCGATCACGAACCTGGCCACGACGCTCGGCCTCGACGGCCAGCGACTCAGCGGCGCCGAGTTACAGGCCAAGCTCCGCAAACAGTTCCCGAAGCTCGCGACTGAAGAACCGCAAGCCATCCGCCGCGACACAATTTTTCAATTCGCCCCGCAGAACGCCGTCCAGGTTCATATCCAAGACGGCCGACTTGAAGTCGCCATCGCGTTCGACAGCGTCGAGCTCGACGGCGAAGCCATGACCAACATTATCGTCCACGCCAAATATCAACCGTCGGTCGACGGGCTCAGCGCCCAGCTGTCGCGCGATGGAACGCTCGGCATCGAAGGCCAAATCAGCTCCGGCGAACGCGCCCGGCTCCACAACATCTTCCAACAAGTGCTGGCCCCGGACCGCGTGCTGACGATGGTCCACTTCGATGGCCAAGACGACCACGCTTTCGACGGTCTGATGATCACGCAGCTGGTGCTCGAAGACGGCTGGGCGGGAATCGCAGTGGGCCCCAGTGCGACAAACCGCGTCGCCGAACGCTCGCGGTCGCTGCGCTAGGCATTTCTTCGGATCGAACGAGCGGCGAAGGAAGCCTACCCGGCGATCCGCTCACGCACGCGCTGCCACCACGCTTGCAGCCGCGTGCGCGTTGAATCCTCGCGCCCCACGCGGGCACTCAACAGCTCCCTTTCCGCCGCTCGCCAATCCTCTGCTCCGTCGCCCGGCGGGCAGCCCCGTGCCTGCCAAATGGCATAGGCTCGATTGGCAATCTCATCCCTCGAAATCGTTTGATTGGTATTCATCCTGACCTCCCAAACTGCCAGGTTTATGCCCCGGCAACGCAATTTATCGCCTGCTGGCCTGCTGTGGACTTTATTGCAACCCATTTGGCGGTTCAGAGTCAATACGGCTTCTCGCGTCGCCAGAAGTTCACGGCAACTACTTGAAATTGGGAATACTACCGACGAAAAATGCGGAACAGTGTGCTGCAGTCTATGGTCGCACACGCTGGAACCGGCAGGAACCTGTCATGAAATCGCCAATCGACTCGCGGTTTGAATCTCGAGACTCGTCGGCGCGCAAATTAACGAAACTGGTGCGATTGCAGTCGCCGCGACATGGGCATGGCCCATCCATGCAGCGAATGAAGCGCCGCCGACTCAGACCGCCGAGCAACTCATCGCTTCTGCGGCTCAAGCAGAAGTGGCCGGAGACGGCGACCGATCGGAGAGGCTTTTGAAGGACGCCGTTGCAGCGGAGCCCAAAAACCAACTGGCACATTGGCAGCTCGGCGAGGTACAGGTTGACGGCCGATGGCTTTCGGCCGACGCAGCGCAAGTATTGGCACTCCAAGATCCGGTCCAGGCCGAGTATCGCCACCGCCGCGCCGCGGTGGAACGCAACGTCACCGCTCAGGCCAAACTCGCCCGCTGGTGCCGTGACAACACGCTCGCCGATGAGGCCCAGCTCCACTGGGCAGTCGTGTTGTCCCTCGACCCTACGAACAAAGAGGCCCTGCGGGCCCTCGACAAGACTTGGAAGGACGGCCAACTTGTCGATCGCAGTAAGACTTTCGAACCGAAGCGCCAATCGCAAGCCGCCAAGAGTGCGGCCAAGCGGTGGGAACCGATCATCGCCAAGTGGCGTCGCGCGGTCGCCGGGCACGATGTTCAGGCCCATGACGCGGCCCTCGATGAAATCCGCGCCATCCGCGAAATCGAGGCAATTCCGTCGATGGAAGCCGCCACGCTCGGCCGCGATGCCAACCATGTGAAGCACGCCGAAGAGTGCCTGCACATCGCCCTCGCGTTCATCGATGCACTGGAAAAAATGCCCCAGCAATTGGCGACCGAATCGTTGGTGCGGCATGCCGTATTTTCGCCGGGCGTTAAGGCCCGCCGTCTGTCGATTGAAAAGCTCAAGGCACGCGACCAGGCCGACTTCGTGCCGATGCTGCTCAGCGGTTTGGCGATGCCGCTTGAGTCCTCGTTCGACGTTTCACGGAGCGATGACGGCAGCGTTCGATACACGCACAGCTTGTATCGCGAAGGGCAGGAAGCCGATTGGGCACACGACTTCCGCGCCTCCGCAGCCCAATACGATGTCGGCGGGAGGTTGATTACCTACGACGTCGCGAATGGGACAACGACCATCGGTCCGCCGGTCAGCGCCACTCCCGCTGAGCAGGAGCGGCGGCAACGCCAGTCGAATCAGTTCGTCGAACGATACGAGAACTCCGCAGCGTCGATCGAGTCAAGCGTCGCTGCGATCAACGCGTCCACCGAAATCCGCAACGCATCGATCATGAATGTATTGCACGAAGTGACCGGCGCCGCGCACGAAACACCGCGGGCCTGGTGGGACTGGTGGAAAGACAAGACTGGTTACAGCACTTCCGAGCGGCCGGTCGAGCAGTATTACGATTCGGAATACAACCACTACTATTACGGCTATCCCCAATATGCCTCTTACGACTCGACTCCCCGAGCTTCAAACCCGGCCGGCGGCATCACCCTTTCCGACGGCAGCAACATCGGTCGGAGAATGGGATTTGAGTGTTTCGGCAAAGGCACGCCGGTGTGGACTAAATCCGGCCGCGTGCCGATCGAGAACGTCGCGTTAGGCGACTTCGTGCTCGCGCAAGACATCAGCACCGGCGAATTGAAATACAAGCCTGTGCTCGGCAAGACCGTTCGCCCGCCCAGTCCGCTTGTGAAGATCAAGCTCGCCAACGAGCAGTTTATTGCCTCGGTCGGCCATCCGTTCTGGGTCCCTGGCGCCGGCTGGCGCATGGCAAAAGAACTGGAGACCGGCGTCAACCTGCATTGCACACGCGGCGTGGCTTCTATCGAGTCGATCGAGTCCGTGCCGGACGACGAGTCATTCAACTTAATCGTCGGCGAGTTCAATACGTACTTCGTCGGCGAGCGTGGTGTTCTCGTGCACGATAACACGCCGCGACGGCCAGCGCCCGTAATCGTGCCCGGCGTGGCCAAAAACTAGCTATATCGCGTCAAGTGATTGAATCCCGACCAACCAGCGCGGCTGTGCGTATACCATTTTTCACTACAACCGGCCGCGTTTTTGGCGTTTCAGGCAACGGCACATTCTTTGCAATTGCTTGATGCACGACCCCAGGTCGGTCACGGCCCTGTGAATGTCTCGCAGTGCCGAAGCCGGCGTGATGCCGGTCATAACCACGCTTACAAGGAGCGAATCATGTCTGTAACGTTGTTTGCCCCGTTGATTTTTGCCGCCGCTGGTTACTCGCTCTTGTACCTCTTGATGGGCGGCGGACTCGGCGGCGCCATCTTGATCTTCATCGTCGCCAAAATGCTGGGACGGTAACCAACGATACGCATCCGCCTGTGCTGCGTTCGCAACGAGCGCGGCAGCAAGCGCGGAACAGAGCACGGGCCGAATCTCCACCCGATTCATGGACGTCTACACGAGGCATGGTCGCAGAGCATTACGCTCGGGCGATCATGCCTTGTGTTATTCCGGGGGCCGGTAGCGTGCTCGCCCCCATAAGAAATTTATCGATCGCTCGAGCAGCACTACGGCCCTCATTAATTGCCCACACGACCAGTGACTGACCGCGCCGACAATCGCCGGCGGCGAACACCCCCGGAATATTCGTGGCAAACTTGCCGTGCTCGGCCTCGAAAGTTTCCCAGTTGCCGCGCGGCCGCTGCGTCGCCACGCCGAGCATTTGGCCGACCTGCAACTCAGGTCCAAGAAAACCAGTCGCCAACAGCACCAGGTCGGCGGGCCACACTTTCTCGCTATCGGCGACTTCCGTGAACGGCGCCTTCTCGCCTGGTTTCGACCAATCGACGACCACGGTTTTCACACCGGTTACGCGGCCCGTCTCTTCGCCCACGAACTCCTTCGTCATAACGCAATATTCACGCGGGTCAGTGCCGAACTTCGCCTTCGCTTCCGCATGGGAATAATCAATGCGGTACACCCGCGGCCACTCCGGCCAGGGGTTGTTACTGGCTCGTTCCGCTGGAGGCCGATCCAATAGCTCAAAGTTAATTACGCTGCGGCAACCATGACGCAGCGACGTGCCGATGCAGTCGGCCCCCGTATCGCCACCGCCAATCACGATGACGTCGAGATCCTTTGCCGATACATAATGACCATTGCTGAGCCCGTCGTCCAAAAAGCTCTTCGTATTGCGGGTCAGGAAATCCATCGCCAGATAGATGCCTTTGAGGTCGCGGCCTGGGCAGCGTGCCGTGGGGTCGAACGACTTCGTCGCGCCCGTCGCCAGCAGTACCGCATCGTTCTCGGCAACGAGTTGTTGCGGATCGATGAACTTCACTTCGCAGCCGCGTTCCTGCATAATCCGTGTCATGTGCCCGGGCGGAAAATTCTCGGGCGAACCTACGTGCGTACATGTGACGAAGCTAACGCCCTCCTCGGCCAGCATATCGACCCGCCGCTGCACCACCGCCTTTTCGAGCTTCATGTTTGGAATGCCGTACATGAGCAGTCCGCCGATGCGGTCTGCCCGCTCGTAAACAGTCACTTTGTGCCCGACTTTGTTGAGCTGCGCCGCCGCCGACAGCCCGGCCGGCCCGCTGCCCACGATCGCCACGCGTTTGCCCGTCCGCTCGGCCGGCGGTTGCGGCGTAATCCAACCTTCTGCCCAGCCGCGATCGATGATCGCGTTCTCGATGTTCTTGATCGTCACCGGCGGATCGACGATCCCCAGCACGCACGCGCCTTCGCAGGGCGCGGGACAGGTGCGGCCCGTAAACTCCGGGAAATTGTTCGTCTTGTGCAGCCGATCGAGCGCGTCGCGCCAGCGGCCCTGATACACCAGATCGTTCCACTCGGGAATGATGTTGTCGATCGGGCAACCTGAGTCGCTCTGGCAAAACGGCACGCCGCAATCCATGCACCGCGCCCCTTGCGTGCGCAAATGCACGTCGGTCGGCGCCGTGTAGATCTCGAGGAAGTCGCCGATCCGCTCGAGCGGATCTCGATACGGCACCACCTGCCGCTCAAATTCTTTAAAGCCTGTTGGTTTACCCATTGCTCACTACGCCTGTACCCACGATCAAATTTTACGAAAACGACCAATGACCAAGCCCCAATGACCAAACATCATCGTGGCGGCACTGATACCTTGCGGTGAATTGTCTCAAATATTCGAATTAGCTCCGCCGCTTCTTGCCACATGCCGCGAGCACCGTCTTTGGTTTCTGGCGCGGCGGCCACAATCATGCGCAACCAGTGTTGTGTTTCTTTCGTTTCACGACGGCAGACGCTTATTCGGTACTTAAACTCTCTCTTACTTCCCGACTCATCGGCTTCAACGTAATTGGCACCCACACTCGTAGCGGAACGAACAACTTGGCTGATCAAAGGCATCGTTACTGGATCACGTTTCACGGTCCGCGAAAAGCGAATCACAGATTCGCCAAATACAGCAGTTCGCTCGACGAGATCGAACGTACGCTCTTTCGCCGGTCGATCAGCCGTGTCATCACCCACGACATCTCCTTGCCGGTCGACACGGCAACCTTTGGTCATTGGTGCTTGGTCATTGGTCATTCACCTACGCCACCGCCGCCGCTTCCCGCGGCAGCGCCGCTCGTTTTTGCTCTTCGAGAACGCGCTTGTAGTCGGTCGGCATCACCTTCACGAACTTCCGCAGCGTCTCCTCCCAGCGTTCGAGCACGTCGGCCGCGACCGTCGAACCGGTAAAGTCACGATGCTTCTCGATGAGCGCCCGCACCTCGGCAATGTCCTCGTCGGCTTCCACCTTCTCGAGCTCCACCATGCCGAGATTACAGTTCGCGAGAAACGCGTCGTTCGGGTCGTACACGTAGGCAATCCCGCCGCTCATACCAGCCGCGAAGTTGCGGCCGGTTGGCCCCAGAATCACCACGCGGCCACCCGTCATGTACTCGCAACCATGATCGCCCACACCTTCGATCACGGCGCTCGCGCCGCTGTTGCGAACGGCAAACCGCTCAGCCGCCCGGCCACGAAAGAACGCTTCCCCGCTGGTCGCGCCATACAGCGCCACGTTGCCGATGATGATATTGTCTTCCGGCACGAAGCTCGATTCGGCCGGCGGATAAATGATGACCCGCCCGCCCGAAAGCCCCTTGCCGACGTAGTCGTTCGCATCGCCGACTAGTTCCAGCGTGACGCCGCGGGCCAGGAACGCGCCCAAACTCTGACCGGCTGAACCCGTGAACTTGAAGTGAATCGTGCCATCCGGCAGACAGTTCTCGCCCCACTTCTTCGCAATCTCGTGGCTGAGAATCGTGCCCACCGTTCGATTGGTGTTGATAATCGGCAATTCGGCTCGCACGGCCGCGCCGCTTTCCAGCGCGGGCTTCGCGAGCTCAAGCAGCGTGGTGCGGTCGAGCGACAAATCGAGCCCATGATCCTGACCCCGCTGGCAGTATGTGCCGACTTCCGGATGCGGCTTCTTGATCGGCGACAGCAGGCCGGTAAGGTCGAGCCCATCGGCTTTCCAATGCCGAATCGCCGCGTCCGTCTCCAGGCAATCCACACGTCCCACCATTTCATCGATCGTGCGGAAGCCGAGCTCCGCCATGTGCTGGCGCGCGTCCTCCGCCACCATGAACAGGTAATTCACTACATGCTCCGGCTTCCCGGCGAATTTCTTCCGCAACACCGGGTCCTGCGTCGCGATGCCGACGGGGCACGTGTTGAGATGGCATTTCCGCATCATGATGCAGCCCATCGTGATGAGCGGCGCCGTCGCGAAGCCAAACTCCTCGGCGCCCAGTATCGCCGCGATCACGACATCGCGGCCGGTCTTGAGCCCGCCGTCGGTTTGCAGCACCACGCGACTCCGCAGGTCGTTGAGCACGAGCGTCTGATGCGTCTCCGCAATGCCCAGTTCCCACGGCAAACCGGCGTGCTTGATGCTCGTAAGCGGCGAAGCGCCCGTGCCGCCGGAGTCGCCCGATATCAGGATGTGATCGGCAAATCCCTTGGCCACGCCGGCCGCGATCGTGCCGACGCCCACCTCCGACACCAGCTTCACGCTCACGCGTGCCGCAGGATTGCTGTTCTTCAAATCGTGAATCAGCTGCTTGAGGTCTTCGATCGAGTAAATATCATGGTGCGGCGGCGGGCTGATGAGCCCCACGCCCGGCGTCGAATACCGAATTCGCGCGATGTTGCTGTCGACCTTCCGACCGGGCAACTCGCCGCCTTCGCCCGGCTTCGCGCCCTGCGAAATCTTGATCTGCAGCTCGTCGGCGTTCGTCAGATACCAGATCGTCACGCCGAATCGGCCGCTCGCCACTTGCTTGATCGCCGACCGCTTTGAGTCGCCGTTCGCGAGTGGTTTGAACCGCTCGGGGTCCTCGCCGCCTTCGCCCGTGTTGCTCTTGCCGCCGAGGCGGTTCATCGCAATCGCGAGGGATTCATGTGCCTCGGCCGAAATCGAGCCGAAGCTCATGGCCCCCGTACAGAACCGCTTCACGATGTCCTTCGCCGGCATCACCTCTTCCAGCGGAATCGGCCCGCCATTCGCGCCCGGCTTCAGTTGCAGCAATCCACGCAAGGAACACCGCGTGTGCGCGTCGCGGTTCGCGTGGTCGGCGAAGCGGCGGTAGGCATCGGCATTGTTATTCCGCGCTGCCACCTGCAAATCGGCAATCGCCGGCGGATCCCACATGTGCCGCTCGCCATCGGCCCGCCAATGGAACTCACCTGGATTCGGCAGTACCGAGAATCGATCGGCCAACTGTTCGGGATAGCCCAACGAGTGCCGCCGCAGCGCCTCCTCGGCAAGCACTTTGAAATCGACGCCCTGAATCCGGCTCGCCGTGCCTGCAAAGCACTTCTCGATGACTTCGTCCTTCAAGCCAACGGCTTCGAAAATTTGGGCGCCCTTGTAGCTTTGCAGCGTCGAGATGCCCATCTTCGCCATCACCTTGAGCATGCCCTTGGCCACGCCCTTGCGATACGCGTAAACGAGATCGTGATCTTCTTTCGTGACCGGATCATATTCTTCACCGTTCGCCACGGCATCGATTGCGGGATGAGCGCGCCCCTCGCCATGATGCTCACTCTTGTCTAAGCCTTCCGGCCGCTGCAAAACGCCCGTCCGCCGCGCGTGCCACAGCGACTCGAACGCGAGGTATGGGTTGATCGCATCCGCGCCAAAGCCCACCAGCAGGCAGTGCTGATGCACTTCGCGGGCCTCGCCCGATTCAACGATGATGCCAATCCGCGTCCGCTTCGCCTTTCGCACCAAATGATGGTGCACGGCGCCGGTCGCCAGCAGCGAACTGATCGGCACGCGATCCTGCCCCACCGCTCGGTCGGAAAGAATGATCAGCGAATAGCCGTCGTTGATCGCGGCTTCCGCTTCAATGCAGATTCGCTCGAGCGCGTGGTACATCCCCTCATGCGCTTCGCTCCGCGGCCACGTAATGTCGATCACCTTCGACCGCCAGCCGCGATAATTCATATGCTTGAGCGCGGCCATCTGCTCGTTCGACAGCATCGGGTGCGGAATCCGCAGCCGGTTGGCGTGCTCCGGGGTCGTTTCCAGCAAGTTACGCTCCGGCCCGACGTAGCACTCGAGCGACATGATCACCTCCTCGCGTATCGAATCGATCGCGGGATTCGTCACTTGCGCGAACAGCTGCTTGAAATAGTCATACAGCATCCGCGGCTTGTCGGAGAGGCACGCCAGCGCCGCGTCGTTGCCCATCGAGCCGACCGGGTCGCGCAGCTCACGCACCAGCGGCAACAGCATGAACTGCATTGTTTCGATCGTGTAGCCGAACGACTGCATCCGCTGCAGCAGCGTTTTCGCATCGAAGCCGTGCGGCTGCTTGTCGGTTTCTAAATCGTTGAGATCGATCCGCTGGTCATTTAGCCATTCGGCGTACGGTCGCCGCCTCGCCAGATCGGTCTTCAGCTCATCATCCGGAATCAACCGGCCCTGTTCGAAATCGACCAGGAACATGCGCCCCGGCTGCAGCCGGCCCTTGGCTTTGATGTTCTGCGGCTCGATCCGCAGCACGCCGACTTCGCTCGCCATAATTACGCGATCATCGTGCGTAATATAATACCGCGAGGGCCTGAGGCCGTTGCGATCAAGCACCGCGCCAATGTACTTGCCATCGGTAAACGCGATCGACGCGGGGCCGTCCCACGGCTCCATCAGGCACGAGTGATATTCGTAGAACGCCCGCTTGTCGTCGCCCATTGTCTCATGATTCTGCCACGCCTCGGGCACCATCATCATGACCGACTCCGGCAGCGATCGGCCGTTCATCAACAGGAATTCGAGCACGTTGTCAAACGTGCCAGAGTCGCTGCAATCCGGCTCCGCCACGGGAAACAGCTTCGACAGCTCTTTGCCGAATGCCTCGCTCGCGACTACGCCTTGCCGCGCCTGCATCCAATTCATGTTGCCGCGCAGCGTGTTGATTTCGCCGTTGTGGCTCATGAACCGCAGCGGTTGAGCCCGATCCCATGACGGGAACGTGTTCGTCGAGAACCGCGAATGCACCATCGCTAGATGGCTCGTGTAATCCGGCGCCGCGAGGTCGGGGAAGTAGCGGAACAGCTGCTCGGTTGTGAGCATGCCTTTGTAGATGATCACCTTCGTCGACAGCGAGCATACATAGAACATCTTCGCTTCTTTGAGCGACATGTCGCCGCGCAACCGGTGGCTCGCTTGCTTACGAATGAGATACAACTTCCGCTCAAACGCATCCCCCGCCAGTCCGTCACCCGCGGCAATGAACAACTGTTCGATGTGCGGCTCGGCCGCCTTCGCCGTCGGGCCAATATCGGCCTGGCCGGATTCCGTCGGCACCACACGCCAGCCCACCAGCTGCTGCCCTTGCTCGGCGACGATCGCCGCTACGATGTCCTTGCACTTCCGCCGCTCCGCGGCATCGCGCGGCAAGAACACGTTCCCCGCCGCAAATTGGCCCGCCGCCGGCAACGTCGCGCCAAATTCCTGCTTCGCCACGCGCTGCAAGAACTCGTGTGGCAACGCCGTGAGAATCCCCGCGCCGTCGCCCGTGTTCGGCTCACAGCCGCACGCGCCGCGGTGATCCATATTGCGGAGCACTTCTTCCGCATCAATCAAAATTTGATGGCTGCGCTTGCCCTTGATATGCGCGACAAAGCCCACGCCGCACGAGTCGTGCTCGAACGCGGGATCATACAGACCCTGCTTGGGAGGAAAGCCAGTCTTGGCGACCATGTTGCCTGAGTTCTTTTCCATTTTCTTCACCATCACCGCGGCTCTGCTAAACCGAATGCTACCTTGCGCGCCGCTTGTTGAATTGTGTGCTTCGAACCGATCTGTCGCCGCCCCGATTAAATTGGAGCGGCCGCAGTTGCCGTTTGCGCCGCACCGTTCGTGTGGCCGCTCATATCGGCCGCCGCCGCGCGCCCGGCCACTGTCGACTTCACCGGCGTGCTTTGCGACTGCAGCAAGTCAATGAACTGCCGGGCCGTGTCGTTCAGCTTGCGGTCCCGGCGATGAATAATTCCCAATGGCCGCTCAATGGTGACGCCTTCCAACGGAATCTGGACCAGCGTGCCCGATTCCAGTTCGCGCGAAATCGTGGGCTCTGGCAACAGGCTAATCCCTGCGCCAATCTCAATTGCCCGCTTGATCGTCTCGATGTTGTCGAACTCCACCGTCGATCGCACCCGCACCTTGTTGGCCGCGAGTGCCTGATCGATCTCTTCCCGAATCTTGAGGCCCGACTGAAATGCCACAAACGGCTCGCCAGCGATCATGTCGAGCGTCGCGCTGGGACGCTTGTTCAACGGATGCTGCGGATACACCACCAGCACCATCGCCTCGTTTCGCCACGGCAACGCTTTGAGGCTCTCCGACTCCTCGGGATAACTCACTAGCCCCAGATCGGCCTGACCCTGGTCCACCTCCTCATATACCCGATGCGGATGGACATACTCCAGCCGCACGTCGGCCTTCGGATGGGCGGCCAAGAACTCACGCATGCAGCCGCTCATATGTGCGAGCCCGACCGAGTAGATCGACGCGATCGTCAGCCGCATCTCGGTCGCTTCATGCAGCGACCGAACTTCCCGTTCCAAATCGTCATACCTCTGCACGATAACTCGCGCACCCTCGTGGAACAGCTTGCCTTCTGGCGTCAGCACGAACGGTCGCTTCGACCGATCAATCAGCTGAACGCCCATCCGTTCCTCAAGCGTATGAACAACCTGGCTGGCATTCGATTGAGAAACACCGTTCGCCTTGGCAGCTCGGGAGAAGCTGCGCATGTCGACAATGTCGCAGAAGATCTTGAGGAACCGGAGATGCATTGTTTATTGCCGCTAGGAACCTCCCAACCCGTCCCAGATTTTATCAGCCATACGAATAGGTGTTCATCCTAAGATTACAAAGCCGAATAGTAGATTAGCTAGCTCGAACTGGGCTGTCAAGCCGCAGTAGGACCCGCAGAAGGCTCTCCGCGACGAAAATCCGGCTCCTTCGGAAGGCAAATCCAACGAAATTCCTCGACTCGCCTCATTAACCTGCGGTCCGAACATCGCTGGAACGCTACAATTGGTGGATTAACCCGTTGGCGACGCACAACTTAGAAATAGCCGGCACATGCATTATCTGCTCGATTTTGTCCTGCATTTCGATGCCCATTTGGGGGCATTCGTCCAGCAATACGGGCCGGCCGTCTACGCCCTGCTCTTCCTAATCATTTTTGCCGAAACCGGCTTCGTAGTGACACCGTTTCTCCCCGGTGATTCGCTCCTGTTCGCAACCGGCGCCCTCGCCGCGTCGGGGATCCTCGATATCCGCCTCGCCTTGCCCCTATTGGCGGTGGCGGCGATTGGTGGAGACGCCCTGAACTACGCCGTCGGTCACTTCGTGGGCCCGCGAATATTCCGGGCAGAAGATCGCATCAGCTTCTGGCACCGCCTGCTGAATCGCAATCACCTGATGGAAGCGCACCGCTTCTTCGAACGCCACGGCGGCAAGGCGATCGTGCTCGGCCGCTTCGTGCCGATCATCCGCACGTTCGTACCGTTCGTCGCCGGCTGCGGGTCGATGTCCTATCCCCAGTTCGCCTTCTTCAACGTGGCCGGCGGCTTGCTCTGGGTCGGCCTCTGCATGGGCGCCGGCTATGGCTTTGGCAATATGCCGATAGTCAAAGAGAATTTCGAGTTCGTCGTCATCGGCATCGTCTTCATCTCGCTGCTACCGATCGCCTGGGGCTTCCTGATCAGCCGGCTCAATAAGTCCGCCGCTTGACGCCGGGATTGTGGTTCAAAGTTCAAGCGCGCCCCTACGTTTATCAATCGGGTGGCTGGGGCGGAGTCCTCGACGCCCCAGTCCTAGGCGCTCCTGGGGCAACACGCCACTCAATCCAATCTGTCAGCATCGACGCGGGGGTGGCTGGGGCGGAGTTCTTCGACGCCCCAGTCCTAAGCGCTCCTGGGACTAGACGTATTGAATCTCAGATGCCAGGGTCGACGCCGGTTCTTCGACGCCCCAGTCTAAGCGCTCCTGGGGCATCGCAAAGCCTCTGCCCCAGCCACCCGTGCCCTACCTTCTCGCAGGTTGCAATCCGTTCCCCAAGCTCTTCTTGGGATGCCTCACATGTCTTTGATCTCGAGAACGCGAACGCAACTCTAACGCGGCGATGTCTGATCGACCGTCGAGTTGGCCTTGGCGTTGCGATCCTTCGCCGCGCCAGACGTCAACTCCACGCGTTCGATCGACGCCAAATGGCCTTCCTCACTCGCCCCGCCGACGACCATCAACCCGCCGTTCGGCGCGGGCACCAACTGATGGAAAAACCGCGGCGTTTCCACGCGCCCCGCTTCCTCCCAGGCAGTCCCCTCGCGATTGAGCCGGTACAGCGTGCCCCGCATACCGCACTCATATAAATCGCCATTGAGATTCCACGCCGACACACCAAAGCCCGCCATACCCGCCCCCGGCAGTTTCGGCCCCTGCGACCACTTGCCCGTTTGCGGGTCGAAAATGTCGACGTTCATCGAGACCTTGTTCTTTTCGTCCATGCCGCCGAGCGCCACAAGCTTGCCATCCCACACGCCCGCGCCAAGCGCCCGCCGCTTGAACTCCGGCGCTGGCAGCCGCTGCCAACCGGCTGTGGGCTTCGTGAAATCGTAAACCAGCGCATCTGGCTCCCACGTGCCGGGCGACTTGCCAGCCAGCCGCCAACCGCCTACGACATACAGCTTGTCGCCGATCACGGCCGCATTGTGACTCGACCGCGCCGCCGGCAGCGAGGCCAGCGCCTTCCACTGTTTCGTCGCCGGGTCGAACTCGGCAAATTCAGCGGTCGAGTGCAGATCTTCTTCGTCGTTCGTCGTCGCGTTGCGAATATTCAACCCGCCCACGCGGTACACCTTGCCGTCGTGTGCCACGAGCGGGAAGCCCTGCACGGGCGTCTGCATCGGCAGCTCCTGCCATTCCTTGCCACCCTCCAGTTGAATGCGGCGGAAATGCTCCGACAAATTCGCGGCCGAATGCTCATGCTCTTCACCCGTGTGGCCGCCGTACACATACAGCCAGCCATCGAGCACCACGGCCCCAAAGCTCGCCACCGGTTCCGGCAGCGGCGGCAGCACCTCGCTCGACGTGTGCTTCGGCTTGGCGGTCTTCGCATGCGACTGGTTCGCCTCGTCTTTCGCGTCCTTGGGGTCTTCTCTGCCGCCCGAAAGATCGAATGTCAACGACGCGTAATGCCACACGCCTTTATACTTCTTGCCGTCCAGCTCGCCTGCCTTGTCCTTCTCCATCGTGTTGGCGAGCACGCCAATCGGCCCCTGCTCTTTCGGCTTGAACCGAAGCTTGCCGTCGGCGCCGGTCTTGAAATCCTGAGCTTCCGATTTCCCTTCCAGCACGTTCACATCCACGTCCGCCAGCGGCTTGCCGTCCCACAGCACCGTGAGTTCAATCTCGTCGTCCTTAAGTTTCGGCACGATCTCGAGCTTCAAGTCTTTCGACGTACCTGCCTTCTCAAATGCCTCGCTTCCAGCCCCACACACATGCTTCGCGTGATATTGCAACAGTGCGGTTCCGTAGACGCCGTACTGCTGCGTCGCCTGCAGCACGGCCGGCGCGCCTTCCGAAAGCGGCCCCATCAAACCGACTCGCTCCTCCGTATCGACACTCTTGGTCGCCACTTCTGTCAGCTTCCCATCGGCCCCGCGAGCGAACAGCTTCGTCTTCGCCAGCTTCTCAGGAAAGTGATACGTCTCATCGGCCGGGCTCTCCCCAAAAAACACCAGGCCCTGCGGCTGCCCGTCGACCGTCACGGCCTTGACCCACAAAAAGTGCCCCTCGCAGCGCGACGCCACCAGGGCAATAGCAAACGAAATTCCTAGCGAAACGAGCTTGCGAGGCAGATGGGAAAGCATGGCAGGCCGGTAGGTTTACTGGGTCAATCAAACGGGAATGTACGTACTGCGAACCTTATCCGCACGGCTCATCGAACCGTCGAGACTCGCGAAATAAGTCAACTGCGGGCTTAATCGATACTTGCGTCCGCCTCGCCACCAGCGCGGGTAACGAGCGCTCGTCGCACACTTGGATCTAGCGCATCGCTCAAAAAATGCACCGATCCATCGAGCAGCACAAACTGAACGCCGCCCGAATGATCGCTGCGGAAGGTGCGATCGCTATCCGGCGAGGAATAATCGCGTGAGTTGTTGTACAGGCTAGGATACTTGCCGGTCATGTGGCCCCACGAAAGAGCCCAATAACCGTTAGCCCACGTTTGGTCACCCCACTTCGATTGTCCGTTTAATGACGCACAAGTCGTCCACAGCATCTGTTGATGTCCGTAGTTCGTCTCGCCGATCAGCAGCGTCTTCGACATTCCATCCGTAATATGTTGAATGCTCAGTGTGTAGCTGCTGCCTGGCTTCGGCGTGGCGAACGCGCCATCTAAACTCTGAAACTTCAAGTACTCGGTTCGCGTGGAAATGATATAGCTTCCCGGGCCGAGCTTTTCATCGCACGCGGTCTCAGGCACCCCGCGGGGCAAGTTCATCGACGGGCAAAGAAAAACATCGATTGGCTTGCTCGTAATCGGTAAGTTCACCGGATCATCGACCACTTTGTTCAAGTCGTACCGGGCGAACCGATTTCCTTCCTCAAGGTAGGGCAACAACAGTACGAACGTGCTGCCAAACCGATTGAATTGGTCGTCACCCACCTTCGGTGGCGGCAAATGCCGATTCGTATGCGAATAATTCTCCGCCGCGAGGCCAATCTGTTTGAGGTTATTCTGGCAGCCCATCCGCCGCGCACTCTCGCGGGCCGCCTGAATTGCCGGCAACATGAGCGCGACCAGAATGCCGATGATCGCGATCACGACCAGCAGCTCGACCAGCGTAAAGCCGTGCGAATAGCAGTTCGCCGCCAGCGACATATGCTCTGACAACGCCCGCCCATTTGAAAACCGCTTCGATCTCATCCGTAAATCCTGCTGGCTCGACGTCCTGCGAAGAGCCCAAAAAATGCCGCCAAGAACAACCCGCAGGCCGTCGGCTCCGGCACGGCACCGCTGACCAAACCCGCTCCATTGCCCGCCGTATTGCCAAACCGCGCTCGCCAGGCGACGTAATCCTGAGCATTCACCTGGCTCGGGTCATCGATTTGATTCGCCAGCGGCCCGCCGTTCCGCCACAACACATAATCCGCCGCATCGACGACGCCGTTACTGTTGTAGTCGCCCGGCACGCCTTCGGGCAGAATCGTGTAGTCAATCACGAGCTGCGGCAGGCTTGCCGGCGGCACGTGAACAATACCACTGCCCGCTTCGCTCGTATACCATCGCGGATAAACACCCGAACCACCGCCAATTGTCGTGGCGTGCAGCGATGATAAACTCACGCCGAATGCCCCATTGGCAAGCGATTGCTGAACGTACGACCGAACGCCTGGGGCATTGAGGTCCAGCGTAAAGGTGAACGTCGTATCGTTTGGAATCGCGTCGCCTACGGCCAAATTCGTGGTGCCGATGGCCCAGGGGATCGCAGTGAACGGGGCGGTCGTACCCCCCGCCGCCGTGGCGCTGAACCCGCCCGATACGCTATTCGACACATCCTCGTAAACGCCGGGTGAACTCGTGCCCACGACGGGATAAGCCGCGTAACTGCCCGACGCATACGGATGAGCGACTTCATCCAACAGCGGCGGACCGGGCGACCCATTCGTGAACTCGTACCCCGTGTAGCCGCCCCGCAGCCCCACGCCGTACAACTCCATTGGCTTCTGCCAGTTGACGTTGTTGCTCGCGTACTCAGCCAGCAACTGCGCCTGGCTCACTGGCGTTGTTTCATACCTCGCCGTCTGACCGCCGGCAAACTCGCACGTCGCCCGGAACGTCACCGAGTTGACTTGATAGCGACTGGTCGCCAACCCCGGCGTGATTTGAGCGGCCGAGTTGAATGCAAACAGCGCCGTTCCCAGTCGAGCTGGGTTGCTGGCCGTGAAGGGCTCAAATTGCCCCGTGCTCTGGTTAATCGTGAGCTCGTTGACCCATGTGGGAGCCGCGTTTGCCGCGCCGGGCTGCGAGGCATTGTCGTACACCCAGATATCCAAGTCGGCGTTCGCCCACGTTGCCGTGGCGGCATGCGACGGACAACACGCCACGCCCACTGCCACCACGGCGAAACATACTGTTAACGATTTATACATCATTCGAAACACGACAATCGCTGTCGTTAAACCCCCGGCCTTAACCGTTTCGCGAC
Source organism: Pirellulales bacterium (assembly GCA_046349975.1). Classification (GTDB taxonomy): domain Bacteria; phylum Planctomycetota; class Planctomycetia; order Pirellulales; family Lacipirellulaceae; genus JABDGM01. The sequence continues at coordinate 44,014 of JAXMBH010000016.1, read as the reverse complement.
CGGCGACCAGTGAGCCCCGCCACCACACAGCCCACCGCCAATAGCCAGCTCGCCGGCTCCGGCGTCGCAATCGACGGCTGGTCGATCCCAAAGGTGTAACTATTCGGATCGGTGCTGAACCCGGCCGGCATCGTATAACCAATTTGAATTCGACCAATGTTCATAAACGTCGATCCGAAGAACGACGGCGGACCTTCGGGGAACAAAGTCTGGTTAATCTGCGAGGCCGAAATCGTGTACGTTAACTTGGTCCAAGTATTTGGCTGCACCACCGTAAACAGGTCGCCGCCAACGCCAGGAAAATTGTTCGGCGTTGCGAACCGCACCCAAAATGGCAATGCGATCGGCGCCGTGTGCCGCACGTAGTGGCTGAACTCCACGATCCCGCTCGTCAGCCAGTCGCCCTCAAACGCATGGTTGCTGGAATTGAAATTGTTCTGCCCGCGGAACAACGTGATCCGGGTTCCTTCGGCCATCCCGAAGCCGCTTTGCGTGGTCGACGCGTAACTGCTGCCATCGGGCCCGCCACTGGGTACATACGTCAGCAAATTGCCGGGGTTGTCACCCCAGTTGGCCACGTCGGTTGCAAAGTTCTCGGTATATGGCGCGGTGGCAGTCGCCCTTAGTGCACATGCTGAAATCAACACAGCAAACAAACTCGTCCGAATCACCGTTGTCCAACTCATGAGCTTGAAACCTTCCTACCACGCGACCGTGGTTAAAAATCAGTTCGTGTACCTTCTTGAGATTCGCAATCAACAGTCCTGTATTTTAAGCCACTTTCCCCGCCATCACAATTTGCCATTCCCCGTCGCCGTCCGCGGTAAATTCGCTGGACTACGGCAATTCGGCCGCCACGTCGCCCGCCCCCCGCGTTCCCATCGCCCGCCACACAGCGATGTCGATATTCCCGGCGACTCCATGCACCGAGCCGTCCACCATGGCCGCGTTGATAACACCACCCGAATGGAAGCTTCGCGATGTCACGGCCGCGTACGTCGAATCCGTCAGCGTCTTGCCTTCGGAACTGCTGATCCAGTCGATGTCTGTATTCGTACAAGTCACGCTGGAATTAGGCGGAAAAGTCGCAGTGAACCCGGTCTCATGAATCTTGCCGTCGACCCATTCTGTATGCCCAGTGGCCTTGAATGCTGAACCGGTTGTGAGCCCACAAAGGTCCGTCGGTTGCGCGACGGGGGTCGCCGTTCCCTTTGCCGAACCCGTATCGAATGTCTGGTACGCCTTAACTTCAGATACCAACAACGTCTTGCTGCTGCCATCCGAGCAATGGCGGAAGCCAATCGCACTGTTCGGAAAGAACATGCCATCGCCACCGCGCAGCTTTCCCGCATCGAATACGAACCACACGCCGAAGTTCAGAGCGTAATTGATCGGAAAATGGGCGATTTCCGTTTCCAACGAGTTCGTCCGCGGCTCAGCCCGCTGCTCCGAAGGGCAGCTGTAACCCGGCACCCGCTTCGAGGAAACCAAGTCGCTGCCGATGCGAACGACATTGTACGACTGGTGATAGTCGATCGCCCCTTCCAACCCACCTTCTTCCAAGTATGGCAACACCCGAGCCTGGGCCGACCAGCTGCTGTTGCGGGCATCGCCCGTGGCGAAAAAGTACAGCGACGGCGGAAATACCTTCTTACTCGACTCATAATTCTGCATTGCAAGCGCCAGCTGCTTCACTTTGTTCTGGCAGCTGCTCCGGCGGGCCGCCTCACGAGCGGCCTGGATCGAGGGAAGCAGCAACGCGACAAGGATGCCGATGATGGCGATCACTACCAAGAGCTCAACGAGCGTAAAACCTTTGCGACCGTAATACTTTAGAAGGGTCACCGTAGACTCCGTTAGGGTGTGTCCAACTACTCTTATCGTAATTGAGATTCAATTTCAATAAGGACACGATAGCTAGGTTTACGGCCTACCACAACCCCACTAACCGAAATTATCTCCCAGAAAATCACGGCGGCAATTCATTCCGCACCCCGGCATCCAGGCGATCACTAATCCGCGGCCGCCAATTGAGATAGAGAATCAACAGGTGCATTATCGTTATGGACACACGCAGCGGCAGCGAATCGTCCGACGAATTCCACCTCACCCGAGTTAGAGATCCGCTCAATTCGCGTCACGGGCAATATGGCAGCCGATGCGTCCTGTGCGTTACAGCTCACGCGCACTGCAATAGCAGCATGTGTTCCGCGTGTGAGAGTCGCCCTTCTCAGAAATGCCTACCGGCCCGGCAGCTTGTCGAATGTGTATGCATGCCCGCGATCACGCAGCACTTCCGCCTTAATGATCTTGTCGGCCTTCGGCGCGTTCTGCTCGTGCATCGTTGACCGATGCTGTAGATCGCCGAGCACTTCCATGCCCTCGATCACCCGGCCAAACGCCGTGTGGCGACCGTTCAAATGCGCTGTCGGCACGAATGTCAAGAAGAACTGCGAATTGCCCGTATCGCGGCCTGCGTGAGCCATGCTCAGCGTACCGCGGAAATGACGGCGGTAGTCCGGCCGGTAGCACTCGCACCGGATCGTGTAGCCCGGTCCACCCTGCCCGTCGTCGGTCTTCGCGCCACCTTGGGCCATGAACATCGGCAGCACGCGATGAAACGGGCTGCCATCGTACCAGCCCTGTTTCACGAGCGTCAGAAAGTTTGCCACCGATTGCGGCGCTTCGTTCTCAAACAGTTCGACGACGATCTCGCCCTTCGTCGTCGTCAGCTTCACGCGCGGCAAGTTATCGGCCTTCGCTTCCGCCGCCCGAATTTCAGCCTCTTTCTGCCATAACACACGATACTCGTCGAAGTTTTCTAGGCACGACTCCACTAATCGGGCCAGGTTCTTATTTAGCCCGGCTTGTGTATCATTTTGTTCACTGCGAGCCGCGCCCATCGTTACCGCATCAAAAGCCCCCGCTTCCTTGGCTTTATTGCGATACGTCTCTGCGAGGTCGTAGTCGTTCGTCATGAAGGCGCACAAGAAACCCCACACATACAACTCCGAGTTCGGCGCTCCGCCATCGATCAAGAGTTTCACGATCGGCAACCCACGCTCGTACTGGTCGCCGCCGTCGATTGGGTAGTACACGTCATCGGGATTCGACATCGCCGGATGGCCCGGCCGAATCTGTCGGCCCACGACATAATGCTTCGCCACCGCGGTCAGCACCTCAGTGATTTGCTTGTCGGCGTTCGGCGCCGCCTTGTACGCGGCCTCTGCAGCCTCGATCATGCCGTTGACGATTGTCTGCGTGTGGGCTATCTGACCGGTGATTTGCTCATTGAGCTTTTTCCGCGTCGCCGCATCGGCCGTTTGGAACTCGGATTGCATTTTCTCGATTTCCCGCACGGCAGTTTTGTATTCCTCAAACTTGGCATCGAACACCTGCTTCGCCTGCTGCGCTTCGGCACTGGGCGCGGCGGCCGTTTTAGGGGGCGGCGTAGCTGGAGCGGCCGGTGATGTGCTGGTTTCCTGGCCCTTGGCCGTCGCAGCCATAACCAAGACACTTGCCACCACCGCGGTTGCTGTCAAAGATCGAACTCTCGAATGCATGATGAAGAACCGTTGAATTCAAGGCTTCTGGACGCCGAACATCTCACACACGATAACACAAAGCTCCGCGGCGGTCAGCCAATACGGCCGCAGTGTCGCCAGCTTGCTCCGCGCGAGGTCCGCCCTCCGCGAGCGAGCAGCCCACAATTTGTCCCCATCAACATCCTTACGCACCCAACCTCGCCTTGGCTCAAAAACGCAAACATTCTGCCGCCAAAAAACCGCCGGTCGGCGGCGACCGCGATGCCGAAGTCCGCATCATCGGCGGGCGATTTCGCGGCCGGCGCCTGAACTACCACGGCGACCCTGTCGTTCGGCCGATGAAGCACTGCACCCGCGAGGCGATCTTCAACCTCATCAGCACCGGCTGCGATGGGCGCCACGCCGTCGATCTCTTCGCCGGCACCGGCGCGCTTGGTCTCGAGGCCATCAGTCGCGGTAGTCCATCGGCCACGTTCATTGAAAAGCACGTCCCCACTGCCCGCGTCGTTGAGGAGAACATCCGCGCGCTCGGTGTCGAAGATCAATCAACTGTCGTCGTCACCAGCGCGTTCCTGTGGGCCAAACGCGATCTGCCGACTTCCATTCAATCGACGCTCCCCTGGCTGGCGTTCTGCAGCCCGCCCTACGCCTTCTTCCGCGACCGCCTTGACGACATGCGCGACCTCGTCGCGCGGGTGCGCCAACACGCGCCGCACGATAGCCTGCTCATTGTCGAAGCGGAAGAACCGTTCGACTTCAACGCGTTGAAGGATAGCAGCGATGAATCGCACGTCGCCGACGACTGGGATATTCGCACCTATGCCCCTGCCATCGTTGGCATCTGGCATAAAGCCACGTAACAGGCGACAAACAGACCTCTGCCGAACTTCGGCAGAGGTCTATTACTCATTGTATCGATGCCGCCAGGCAATTAGCCTGCAACGTGGAGTACCGTCGACGGCTTCACGACACCGTTCGTGGCCGCCACGCCGTTCGCACTGACGACCACGCTGGTGCCGAGCATTGCCTTGAGGTGATTTACGGCCTGATCGACCACGTCGGCCTGCAACAGCAGCAGCTCACCCGGGCGAATGGCCCGCAGCGCCGCATCAACCGCGGTGGTCCACGCGGTGAAGGCTTGCATCTCCTTGGTCCGCCGCGCGCCAGCCAAACCGGCTCGCAACAAACCAATGATTTCGCCTTGCGGACGCCCGCGCAGATAGTTGTCTTCGTACAAGATCACGCGGTCGAACGCACCGCCCAGCAACTCGCCCTGGCGAATGATATCCGAATCGCGCCGATCGCCGGCCACCGAGTACACTGCCGTCCGCACCTGATGCGGGAACGGCTCGATCGCCGACAGAATCGCAGCCAGCGACGAGGGGTTATGCCCGTAGTCCACAATGACGGTCGCCCCATTGATCTCGAACACGTTGAACCGCGCGGGCACCTTATCCATCTGGGCCGAGAACGATTCGAGTCCGATGCGAATTTGCTCTGCCGGCAAGCCAAGGGCCCAGCAGGCCGCCGTCGCGGCGAGCACATTTTCGACCTGGAACAAAATCCGGCCGTTGTATGTGAGCGGAATCCGATCCAGCGACAAGAGCGTGAATTCGTATTCGCCTTCAGCTAGAGCAATCGCATGATCACGCACAAAGGCCACGCGTCCATTTTCCTCACGCCGCTGAATGATCAGGGGATGATTGCCGCTCTTCGCGAAGAACACGGTTGTGCCCGGGCAATGCTTGGCCATGTCGGCCACGAGCGGATCCTCGGCATTCAGCACCGCGGCGCCGGTTGGCGCCAGCGCTTCAACGATGCACCGCTTCACCTTGGCCAGGGTCTCGGTCGTCTGAATATCCGACAGGCCGAGGTGGTCACCTTCGCCAATGTTGGTTACGACTGCGATATCGCACTTGTCGAACCCAAGACCAGCCCGCAAAATGCCGCCGCGGGCCGTTTCGAGCACGGCCGCATCGACCAGCGGGTTCATGAGCACCGACTTCGCGCTCTGCGGACCGCTGCAATCGCCTTCTTCGATGCGATCGCCGGCAATGTAGATCCCGTCGGTGCACGTCATGCCAACGCGCTTGCCGGTCGAGCCGATGATGTGCGAGATCAGCCGCGTCGTCGTCGTCTTACCGTTGACGCCGGTCACTGCGACAATTGGAATCCGACCCGTTTGCATTTCGGGGAACATCATGTCGACAATCGCCCGGCCAACGGGCCGCGACGAACCATGCGACGGCCGCAGGTGCATCCGCAATCCCGGCCCCGCATTGACTTCGATCACCGCGCCGCCCTGCTCGCGAAGCGGACGCGTGATATCGCGGCACACGACGTCGACGCCGGCAATATCCAGGCCGACCATCCGCACGGCATCGACCGCACGGCGCACGATATCGGGATGCACTTGATCGGTGACATCGGTTGCCGTGCCGCCCGTGCTCAAATTCGCATTGCGACGAATGAGCACCTTGACGCCGGCGGGCACTACAGAGTCAATCGTGAAACCTTGTTCGGACAACACGGCAATGGCCGTCGAGTCGAGTTTGATCTTGCTCAGCACGGTCGCATGACCGTCGCTCCGCAGCGGATCGCGATTCACTTCGTCGACCAGTTCGCGCACCGTCGACTTACCGTCGCCGACGACTTGCGCCGGCTCGCGCCGCGCGGCGGCCACCAGCTGGTTGCCAACGACGAGCATCCGGTAGTCGTCGCCGACGATGCTCTGCTCGACCATTACGGCCCGGCCTTCTTTGATCGCTACTTCATACGCGGCCGCCACCTGCTCGCGGGTGGTGAGATTTGTCGCCACACCGCGGCCATGGTTGCCATTGAGCGGTTTAACAGCCACTGGACCGCCGATTTCCTCGGCCGCTTGCCAAGCGTCTTCGGCATCGGTCACCACCCGGCCATCGGCTACAGGCACGCCGACTGTTTTCAATAATTGTCGCGTGAGATGCTTGTCGGACGCGATCATCTCGGCCACAGCACCGCTGCGATCGGTTTCCGCCGCATTGATTCGCCGTTGCCGCGAGCCATAGCCGAGCTGCACCAAGCTTTCCGTATCCAACCGAATACACGGAATGTTGCGCGCTTGGGCGGCTTGGACGATTGCGGATGTGCTCGGGCCGAGGCAAACGTCGTGAGCTATCTTACGTAGCTTCTCTACTTCCGCGTTCACATCGAACGGCAGATTGTGGATCGCCGCCAGGAGCATGTTGAACGCCGTATCGAGTGCGGCCAGTGCAACCTGCTCTTCTACGTATTCGATCGCGACCTTATATGTGCCTTCGACTGTGGTCTCGCGGGCCCTTCCAAAGCCGACTGGAGTGCCGGCCAGCGACTGGAGTTCGAGCGTGGTGTGCTCGAGGATGTGGCCCATGTACGTGCCACGCCGCAGCCGTTCGAAAAACCCGCCCCGCTCGCCGATGCTGCAGCGATGTTCGATCATCGACGGCAGCCAGGCCATCAAGCGTTCGTTGAAGCCGGGAATCATCTCGGACGAGGTGTCCTTAAACTCTTCGAGTTCGATCCACACCTCAAGACAGGGAAAGTTGGCCCAATAGTTAGGCCCCCTCAATTTCAACACCTTAAGAATTCGCATAAAACGAGCGTTGCCTCAACTCATTGAATCCGTCAGAAAGAATGATGCGCAGCTGGCGCACCACTCGTGCTGGCGACACTGTGTAAGATTGCCCCTCACCAGCGATGCAAGACTGCCCCTCACGACCTTTAATTACGAAGTCGCGTTTTGGTTGGTTCTATAGGTAATTTATGAAGGCAGAGGAAGCTATGATAGCTGTCGAACCCAGGGATACCCGCTGAGCAATGATTTTCGACAAAACATCGGCATAGTAATAACCCAGTCCTTATAATTATAGTTACCCCCAGCATTTCAAGCCGCCGCCATCGTCCCATTTTGAGACGAAGTTCAGCGCGAGCCTTATTTTCCGCTAGAATCGTGCCCCCTAGTACCGCTTTCGACAATTCCGAAATCATTCCGCCACTTTGGCGGCCGAGCGTGAAAGCGCAGCTGGCGGTTGGCGAACACCCCGTTTGGTGTTTCGAGCCGGATCTCAATAATCTGCTGAATTTTTCCGACGGGCTGATCGTTCTGACCGACCGACGGATCCTGGCCAGTTCGGGGGGCGGCCCATCTTCGCCAGCCAGCGAAGCCGGACTCAGTGGCAACGGCAACCCGGCGAACGCACAGTGGCAGGTGTGGTACCTGCGCGACATCGGCGATCTGCGCGCCCGCGAATCGGGCGGCCTCGGTGTTCTGGAACTGCGCGGCAGCACGTCGCTCGAAGGGAATTGGCACTACACCGCGGCCAAGTCGAGCGCGGCAACACAATTCGTGCAGGCCTTCGAACGTACGGCGCGAGACTCGGCGAAGAAAGCGAAGTCGACGGCAATTGCAGCGGCCGCATCGATTTGCCCATCGTGCGGCGCGACGATCGAGCCGCCTGCGACAACGTGCGAAGCATGTACGCCGACAGCATCGCCACCGCCAGTGCGGTCGCTGTGGCGACTGGGCCGCTTCGCCAAACCGCGGGCCGCGATGGTCGCGCTCGGTTTCGCCTTGACGATTGCGAGCACAGCGGCTGGGCTCGTGCCTCCGTACATCACGATGCCGCTGATTAACAATGTGCTGGTACCGCATCAGGCCGGTCAGCCCGTCGATTTCTCGCTGGTGAAGTGGTACCTCAGTGGCTTGTTCGGCGCGGCAATTCTCGCTTGGATCCTCAGCTGGGCCAAGTCTTACGTGCTCGCGCGGGTGAGCGAGCAAATCAGCGCTGATCTTCGCAATGAAACGTATGCCCAACTCCAACGGCTGTCGCTCGAGTTCTTCGGCGGCAAACGCACGGGCGATCTGATCTCGCGGGTGAGTAGCGACACCGATCGCATTTGCAACTTCCTGTCGGTCAACCTGCTCGATTTCGGCACCGATGTGCTGATGATCATCATGACGGCCGGAATTTTGCTCTCGATCGACCAGAAGATGGCGCTCGTCACGCTGCTGCCTTTCCCGCTCATCGCTTGGATGGCACAGCGGGTGCGCATTCGTTTGCGGCATGGCTTCGCGCGTACGAGCGCGGCCTGGGCCGAAATGGTCAACGTGCTGGCCGATACGATTCCCGGTATTCGCGTCGTCAAAGCCTTCGCTCAGGAGCGGCGCGAGGTCGCGCGGTTTGCCGGCCGCAATCAGCACGTACTCGACGCGAACAATCGCGTGAACGTATTGTGGTCTTTCTTCGGCCCGACGGTCACGTTCCTGACCGATTGCGGCATGCTTGTCATTTGGGGCTACGGCGCATGGCGGATGATCTTTCGCTCGGATGTGGACCTCGGCATGCTCACGATGTTCATTGGCTATATGAGCCGCTTGTATTTGCGGCTTGATTCGATGAGCCGGTTCCTGGCCTCGACGCAGCGGGCGGCGGCGTCGACGCATCGTATCTTCGAGATTCTTGATCGGCGGGCGAGTGTTGCCGAACCGGTCCGCCCGGTGCATCCGGGTCGCTTGCTCGGCAAGATCGAACTTCGCAACGTGTCGTTCAAATACGGCACGCGCACCGTGATTCGGGACGTGAGCCTGGCGATCGAACCTGGCCAAATGATTGGTCTTGTCGGCCCGAGCGGCGCGGGCAAAAGCACGCTCGTAAATCTTATTTGCCGGTTTTATGATGTCGCTGCCGGGGCGATCCTCGTCGACGGCACCGACATTCGCTCGTTTCCCGTCGAGGAATTTCGCAAGAACATCGGCATCGTATTGCAGGAGCCGTTCTTGTTCTACGGCACGATTGCTGAGAACATCGCTTACGGGCGGCCCGATGCGACGCCCGCGGAAATCATTGCTGCTGCTCGTGCGGCCCGGGCTCATGAGTTTATCCTCAACTTGCAAGATGGATACGACTCGCTCGTTGGCGAACGCGGCCAGTCGCTTTCTGGCGGTGAGCGCCAACGTATTTCCATTGCCCGCGCGATCCTTACCGACCCGCGCATCTTGATCCTAGATGAGGCCACTTCGAGCGTTGACACGGAGACGGAACGTGAAATCCAAGAGGCGCTTTCGAATCTGATCGAAGGCCGCACGACGCTGGCCATCGCGCATCGGCTGAGCACGCTCCGCCGGGCCGATCGCATTGTGGTACTTGAACAAGGCGCTGTGACCGCCGTCGGCGGGCACGAGGAGCTGGTCGAAACCTCCGACACGTATGCCCGATTGAACCAGGCGAACTTGGAACTTTCGGAAAGGATCGGCGCATGACGAAAAACGGCACGCCGAAAGCCGAGCCGCGGGTTTTCAGTGAACCCGAGCCGCACGAACTCATCACTACGCCCGATTTCACGCTGGCGCGCGATGAATGGGGGCAGCTTGTGTTTGAGGGGCCCACGGGCGTTCGCCGTGGTCCGGTGGCTCCCGTGCCGCTCTTTCCGATCTCTTTCCCAGATAAGTGGATCTCGATCCGTGGCGACGACAATGTCGAAGTGGCATGCGTGGAGAATCCGGAGCATTTGGCTCCGGAAGTGTGGGAGCTGCTGCGGCAGGAACTCGCGCGGCGCGAGTTTGTGCCGGTGATTGAACGCATTGTGCGTGTCTCCGGCAATACCGAGCCCTGTGAGTTTGTTGTGGAAACCGATCGCGGCTCGACACACTTTGTGCTTAAGGCCGAAGACGACGTGCGCCGCGTTGGTGATCACCAGATTATCATTATCGACGCGCATGGCACTCGTTATCTGATTCCTGATCTTCGCCGGGCCGATGCGAAGACGCGGCGGATTGTGGAATGGTACGTGTGAGAGAGTTGGATGAGCCACGCGCAGTGCGTGCCGCTTCTCTACTTTCCTGCGATCAATACTTGAAGCGACGCGGCCCCGCCCCGCTCGACTTGCTCCATGCGGCATTGGCGTGGGGCTTTATCTGGCCGCCAGCGCAAGAACTTGGTGCCGTGGCGAAAGCGGCCGCCCGTGAAGTGATCGTATTCGACTTCGATTACGAGTTTCGGTTGGAGCGGTTCCCATTTTGTCGAACGTTCGGTGCTCCAGCGGCTGAGGCCGCCGGGGGCTTTTCCTGTGAAGCCTGGCGGCTCGATCAATTGTTCTAGTTTCTTGGTAAGTGCCGCACGTTGGTTGTGGGCGATGCTGGATGTGAAGCCGACGTGATCCAATTCGCCGTCGTCGTTGTACAAACCTAGGAGCAACGAACCCACTTCGCGCTTCTTCGAGGCGTATCGGAAGCCGCCAACGACGCAGTCGACCGTGCGTTGCTTCTTAATCTTGCACATGCCGGTGCGATCGTCGGAGCGATACTCGACATCGGTGCGTTTCGCGATCACGCCATCGAGCGACCTGCCGGCTCCCTTGAACCAGCGGCGGGCGACTTTCACATCACGCGTTGCTGGCGACAATCGAATGCCATCGGTTTTCCTGAATTCGCGTTTGGCAAACTTCTCCAATCGCTCACGCCGGTCTTCTAGCGGCGAGTCGGCTAACACGTTCGTTTCGTCTTCGAGCAGATCGAACACGATATACATCGCTGGCGTTTCGGCGGCCAGCTTGCGAATGCGACTTTCAGCGGGATGAATACGCATGAGCAGATCGTTGAACGATAATCGATTGCCGACCGGGATCACGACCTCGCCATCGAGCACAAAGTTGTCGGTCGAGAGCCTGGCGATTTCCGCCGCTACCTCCGGGAAGTACCGCGTGAGTGGTTTACCGGATTTGGATTGCAGCTCGACCTTCTTGCCGCGGCGGAACGCAAGGCAGCGAAAGCCGTCCCACTTGGGTTCGTATTGCCACTCGGCGCCGATTGGGATTTCCTCGACGGTGGTGGCCTCCATTGGTAACAAAGGTGTCTTCAATCGTCGCGCGCGCATCGTATGCCTCCCGGTCGTGTCAGGTACGACGGGCGTGCAAGTCTAATGCCAGCAGTCGGTCAGTTGGCCGGTTCAAACACGTCGACTTGATTGTGCATGGTGTAGAGCCGAGGGCCGGCGTCGGTCTCGACAATTTCGCCGCTGGATTTGTTGTCGGCGACGATCGGGTTGTGTGCGTATTTCTCCCAATGCACGAGGTCGGTCGACCGCGCGATGTCGGTACTCCAAGTGCGCGGCACGGCTTCTCCGCTGCCGCTGCCGTGGTAGATGGCATAGTAGATGCCGTCGCGTTTGATTACCTGGTCCATGGCAATCATGTCTTTGTCGTAATCGGCCGGACCGGGAAGGAGGATGGCGGCATTTTGCACGTTCGTCCACACGCGCGAGAGCGGATTGCTGGATCGCGCGAGCCAGACGCCTTTGTCATTCCATTCGTAGAAGAGATACCACACGCCGTTTTCGACCCACACGGTCGGCGTGCCGCAGGGTTTCTTTGCGGCGGTCCGACCATCGGCCGCGCGGACTTCGAGCTCGCCTTGCCACGTCCAAGTGAGGCCATCGGGCGAAGTCAGCAGCTCGGCGTGATTATCGTGCTCGCCCTCAGCGAACATGTAGTAGTTGCTCTTCTCTTCGATGACGGTAACGTCCTCAACCCAGTGGTCGCGGACGAGCGGATTCTTCGGTGAGCGGGTCCACTTCAAGCCATCGGGCGACGTTGCCAGGCCCAGGAGCTTGCGGCTGTCGCGATTGCCGTCGTAGCCGGTGAACCACATGCGGTAGCCATCTTTGTCGCGGAGGATCCAGCCGCGCTCGCGGATTTTGACGTCCCAATGCCCGAGGCCTGCGGCGATGAACACGGGGTTGTTGGCCCGAGGCCGCCACGATACTAAGTCAGGAGGAAAAGCTGCGGATGGGGCTGGCCCCTCGGCGGCGATGCTGCCGCACATCGCTGCGACGAGCAACAAGCTGATGATGGCGGCAAGCGAACCGGCGGGCGACAGCGGCGCCACTAGCGAGTGTCTTGGCCGCAACGAAACTCGAACCGCAGCGAGCTGGCCGAGCGACGGCATCGCTGTGAGTTTTGACACGCGCGCGAAAACGCATTTTTTATTGCAAAACTCCGGAAGCGATGAGCGACGAATGCGCTGAGTTACGGCACATGGAATTGGCGTAAGCAATTGATGAACCATGACTTCGCGTGGAGGCATTTTCCTGAACATGGGTACGAGGAGCAGCATGGCGCGGTGAATTTACTCAGCAGGGTCATTGCAAAATTCGACGGAGTTCGGTGCGCTGGTCGTGCGCGATGTGAATGCGCGAATTTGTGCAGTTGTCAGGTGGAGGGTGCAGAGCGTCGAACTTCGCGGCCATGGGCAGCGGCAGTTGTGCTTCTCGAATCGACGTGCCGTACGAAGCCATCAGCTATATGAACAGATGGCCACTATAGCAAAATGGCGCGGAAATGCAAGCAAGAAATGTGGCCAGTTGCATCGGCCACCCAGGAGCTAGAAGTGCGTACGAAGATGCGAACCAGCCTTTTTCGACTGATGGGCTGGCGCTACACGACGACCCCGATCTGGCAAACCGGCCTCGGCTCAGGACGAACGCACAGCCGGCGGCACGGGCCGTCAAAGAAAAAGCCCTTGCCGGAGCAAGGGTTGGTCAAATATCTGTCGCTCGTTGGCGTCGGAAGACGCCAATAGCGGAGGAGGGACTCGAACCCCCGACACGCGGATTATGATTCCGCTGCTCTAACCAACTGAGCTACTCCGCCACGCCGCGGGGATGCCGCGGGTGAAAATGTGATTATCCAGGTGGATGGCCGTGGCGTAAAGGGGCGGGCACAAGAGTGGGATCGGCGCATCGGTCGCCGGATTTCAAGTTGTTGTTTGCGGGTTTAAGCGGATCAGGAAAATTCCGACGATCGCGAGCACGGCGCCGCTGGCGATGAAGGCGAGGTCCCAGGGGAGGTGGTTGGCGATCTCGCGGACATGATGCAAGTGGAGAATGTGGTGGTCCAGGATGCCTTCGACCAGGTTGAACAGTCCCCAGCCCAAGCTGAGCGAGCCGACGAACATGGGTGTCGAAAGGACTGCGCGATCGCGGCGGACGACGTTCCACAGCAGGGCGATGCCGAGCATGGTGGTGAGCCAGCAGAACGCGTGGAAGAGTCCGTCCCAGAACATGTTCACTTCGATGTTGACGATGTTCGTGGGGGGGAACTTCGCTGAGAGCATGTTGTGGGCTTGCAGCAGTTGATGGAAGAGGATGCCGTCGACGAAGCCGCCCATGCCGATGCCGATTGCGGCGCCGGCGGCGATGAGCGCGCGGTTGGCTGGTTCATTCATCGTTTCGATCCTTGCGCGCGAAGGGATTGCCGACATAGATCCATGCGACGACGGCGAGGAGTAATGGAAATGGCAGAAGCGTGGCGGCTGTGTTGAGAGCAAAGTGATCGTTGAAGATCGCAGCGCGAACTTGTTGGCCAGTTTCGGAATAGCAGAACGGGCAGGCGCGCGTGGTAGAAAATGGGACCAGCCAGGCGAGCACTGGGATTAGAAAGCGGATTAGCATTGGCGGCATACTTTCACAATTGGGGAAGCGGCGACGGAGTCGGGCAAATGGCGGGCCAATGCTGTGGTGGATATAAGAAGGTGCGACGAAACGGGCAGCGGGTACTAGAAGTAGTTTCAAAACTAGCAACGCGAACCGGACGCTAGCGCATTGCGGCTAATCCGATTAGCCGCAGGGCGCTAGCCCACGGTTTTGAAACTGCTTCTAGTGATTTATCATTGGTTGAGCGATTGGGCCGCCGACCTTATCCGGCGCGGAATCCGAGGGCAAGCGCACGCCGGCAAATCGGAATTGTTAAGCGGCGATGGATGGATGCGCTAGTTTAGGCGGGCGGCGGAAGGTATTCGGAGTGGGCGGGATTCGCGGCCGCCGGGAGCACTTGGCATCTTTATTTCTTCTCTTGGGCGGGCGGGAATTTGCTTGACTTTGGGGGTGCGCGGACGGTAGCTTAATTGCTGCCCACCCTGCTTGCGTTGCGGTTGGCGGAGTGCCGCCCGAGCAACGTCCCGCCCGCTCATTATAATTTGCCTGGCATTCGGTTCAGGAATCTCACCAGTCCCTGGCGAGCAGCTCGCCAATTACTATAGTTTCGACTGAACGTTGTTGCGCTTCATTTCCATCAAGCGTATACGGAGGACGAGGTATGACGTGCTGCCCTGGCAATCCGCTTAGTCGGCGAAGTTTTCTCACGGTGGGGGCGATCGGCGGCTTGGGGCTGACGCTGCCGGAGTTCTTTCAGCTGCGGTCGGCCCGCGGGGAGGCCAAGTTTTACGAAAGCAAGGAAGGCACGGCGAAGAGCGTCATCTATATCTTCATGCCGGGCGGGATGGCGCATCAGGAGACATTCGACCCGAAGCCGTTCGCGCCGATGGAATATCGCGGGCCGTTCACGAGCATCGAGACGAAGGTGCCGGGCGTGCGCGTGGGGCAATACTTGCCGCAGACGGCACAGATTGCCGACAAGATTACGATCGTGCGATCGATGACGCACGGCGAGGCGGCGCACGAGCGCGGCACGCACAACATGTTCACTGGGTACAAGCCGAGCCCGGCGACTTTGTACCCGAGCTTTGGATCGGTGGTGTCGCACGAATTTGGTCCGCGGGCCGACTTGCCGCCGTACGTGTGCATTCCGAGTATGCCGAACATTTACGCGGGCACGGGTTATTTGAGCTCATCGTTCGGGGCGTTCAGCTTGGGCGATGATCCGGCGCGCGAAGGTTTCCAGGTGCGCGATCTGCAGCGGCCGGGCGATGTGGATGACAGTCGCTTCACTGGGCGTCGGAAGATGCTCGATATTGTGAACGACCACTTCCGTAAGATCGAGAAGAGCGACGCGCTGGATGCGGTCGACACGAACTATCAACGCGCTTATGCGCTGATCAGTTCGCAGAAGGCGCGCGAGGCGTTCGATATCAGCAAAGAGCCGGCCAATGTTCGCGATGAGTACGGCCGCAACACGGCGGGCGCGCGGATGCTGCTCGCCCGGCGGCTGGTCGAGGCGGGCGTGCGGTTCGTGACGCTCACCTACGGCAGCTGGGACAATCATGACAGCATCGCCGGCGCCATGTCGAGCCAATTGCCGGCGTTCGATCAGGGGTTTGCGGCGCTGATTCGCGATTTGGAGCGCCGCAACTTGCTCGATTCGACGATGGTGGTCGTGGCCAGCGAGTTTGGCCGCACGCCGAAGATCAATGCCACGGCGGGGCGCGATCATTGGCCGAAGGTATTTAGCGTGGTGATGGCCGGCGGCGGTATCAAGAAGGGCAGCGTATACGGCAGCAGCGATGCGACCGCAAGCGAGCCGCAGGATAACCCGCTGACGATCGAGAACTGGGCCACGACGATCTACCAATGCATTGGCATCGTGGCGGACAAAGAACTGGTGGCGCCGGGACCGCGCCCTGTCGAAATCGTCAAGGACGGCGAGGTGGTACGCGAGCTACTGGCATGAAAGACAGTTCGGGGTGGGTTGTTTTCCGTGCGTGGCTGGCGGTGTGCGCCGCGGCCGCCATGCTGGGTGGCGGTGCGCTGGAGGCGGCGTCGCCGAATTTGTCGTATATCTTGCCGCCGGGCGTGCAGCGCGGGCATGAGCACGTGCTCACGTTCACGGGCGCCCACTTCAAAGACGCCGAAGAAGTGCTGTTGTATGAACCGGGCGTCACGGTGAAGAAGGTTGAGGTCGTCGATCCTCAGAATGTGAAGGCGACCGTCGAGGTTGCGCCCGATTGCCGGTTGGGGCAGCACATGGCGCAGGTGCGAACGCGGAGCGGCATCTCGGATTATCGCTCGTTTTTTGTGGGCGCGCTGCCGGGTGTTGATGAGAAGGAGCCGAACAACGGTTTTGATGCTCCGCAGGCGATCGACATGAATGTGTGCGTGACGGGCACGCTGCAGAACGAGGATGCCGACTACTACCGCGTGCATGTGGCCAAGGGGCAGCGGATATCGGTCGAGGTCGAAGGCATTCGGCTGGGACAAGCGTATTTCGATCCATTCATCTCGGTGATGAATAAGAACCGGTTTGAACTGGCCGCAGTCGATGACACGGCACTCGCACGGCAAGACGGATTCTTCTCGGTCGTGGCGCCAGAGGATGGCGATTACACGATTCTGGTGCGCGAGAGTTCGTATCGGGGTGCAGATAACTGCAAGTATCGGCTGCATGTCGGCGGCTACCCGCGGCCGAGCGTGGCGTACCCGGCTGGCGGCAAGCGCGGCGAGCAGCTGAAGGTGCAGTTTCTCGGGGATGCGGCAGGGCCGATCGAAAAGCAAATCACGCTCGCGGCAGATGCCAAATCGGACGCGGATCAGTTCATTGAGGATGGGGGCGGGATCACGCCGTCGGCGGTGCCGTTTCGCGCGTTTTCCGAAGGCAACGTGATGGAAGCGGAGCCGAACGACGGGTTCGAGAACGCGACCGTCGGCGAGTTGCCGCTCGCGCTCAATGGCCGGCTGGAGAAGGCGGGCGACGTCGACTTCTTCAAGGTCAGCGCGAAGAAGGGGCAGACGTGGGAGGTCGAAGTGTACGGGCGACGGATTGGTTCGCCGATCGATCCGGTGCTCAACATCTATAAATCCGACAAGGCCGGCATTGCGGGCGCCGACGATGCCCGCGGGCAGGACAGCTACCTGCGTTGGCAGGTGCCGGAGGATGGCGACTACTATCTACGCATTGCGGATCACTTGAATCAGGGCGGGCCGACGTATGTGTATCGCGTTGAACTGACGCCGGTGACGCCGAAACTAACGGTTGGCATTCCGCGTGTCGATCGGTACTCGCAAACGCGGCAGACGGTGGTTGTGCCGCGTGGCAATCGATATGGCACGCTCATACTGGCAACGCGGGCTGATTTCGGCGGGCCGATCGAGCTGTTATCGAAGAATCTTATCCCTGGCGTGACCATGGTCGCGAAGCCGATGCACCCGAGCCTGACACTCGTGCCGGCGGTGTTCGAGGCGGCGGAAGATGCACCGGTCGATGGTGACCTCATCGATTTCCGCGCGAAGCTGGCCGACGACAAGCAAGCGCCGCTGGAAGGGGGATTCGAGAATCAGGCCGATTTTGTGCTGGGTGAGCCCAACAATGCCGTGTTCATTTCGGGAGTGGTCAACAAGCTGGCGATCAGCGTGGCGGAGAAGGTGCCGTACCACTTGGAGATCGTGCAGCCGAAGGCGCCGCTCGTGCGAGCGGGGACGATGAACCTGAAGGTGCTGCTCAAGCGCGATGCCGGGTTCGATGGGCCGCTGACGGTGCAGTTTCCGTTTAACCCGCCGGGCGTGAGTTCGGCGGGGGCGATCACGATCGACAAGGGGCAGAGCGAGGGCGTGTATCCAATCACGGCGACGGCCGACGCGATGCTCGGCAAGTGGCCAATGATGGTGATTGGTGCCGCCGAGATGGATGGGCAGGCGTGGGTATCGTCGCAGCTTGCCGAGCTTGAGATTGCGGAGCGGTTTGTAACGTTCGATGCGAAGCGGGCTGCTTGCGACAAAGGCCAAGCGACGGCGCTGCAGTGCATCATTACGCACAACACACCGTTTGAAGGCAAGGCGAAGGCGGAATTGCTCGGTCTGCCGCCGGGAACGACGGCGGACCCGATCGACTTCGATAAAGACACGAAGGAACTGGCGTTCCAGGTAAAGACGACGAAGGATACGCCGGTCGGCAGCCACAAGTCGCTGATTTGCCAGGTGACGCTAACGCAGAACGGCGATCCCGTGATTGGTACCGTGGGCGGTACGGAATTACAAGTGACGGAACCGCCGGCAGCGGCCCCTGCCCCGCCGGCTGCGGCTGCAGCGCCGCAAGCAACCCCGGCGGCGCCGGCGGCCAAGCCGTTGTCGCGACTCGAGCAATTGCGGGCGAAGGCCCGTGAGGAGGCGAAGAAGCCATGAGATGTTACTTCGTTTTGCTTGCCGTGTTGCAGGCGGCGTTTGGTGGTGCGGTTTGCGAAATCGTGCGGGCGGACGACCCGCACGCGTTCAAGGCGCTGCATGTTTATCCGGCGAATATCGCGCTGACGACGATGCGCGACGTGCAAACAATGGTCGTACAAGCGGAGTATGCCGATGGCATCACGCGGGATGTGACGGACAAAGCCGAATGGGTGCTTGATAAAGACAACATCGTCGGCCGCGACGGCAGCAAGTTCGTGCCGAAGGGCGATGGCGACGCCAAGCTGACCGTGAAGTTTGAGTCGGCGGCGATCGATGTGCCCGTGAACGTGAAGCAAGCGGCGGTCGATCCGCCGATCAGCTTCAGGCTCGATGTGATGCCGGTGTTCATGAAGGCCGGCTGCAACACGGGCAATTGCCATGGTTCGGCCCGCGGGCGCGATGGGTTCCGATTGTCGCTGTTTGGGTTCGACCCCGATGGCGACTACTACCGGCTCACGCGTGAGCAGCCCGAGCGGCGGATTGACCTGTCGATTCCGAGCGAATGCCTGCTGATGGAGAAGGCGACTGGGCAGGTGCCGCACTCGGGCGGCAGCCCGACGAAGAAAGGCGACGCGCTGGCGAGCACGCTGGAGCGGTGGCTGGAAGCGGGAGCGCCGAATGATCCGGGCGCGGTGCCGGAGCTGACGGAACTGGAAATCTATCCGCCGGGAGCCGTGCTCAACGGGACGGGTGAATCGCAGCAGCTGACCGTGCGGGCGAAATACGCCGATGGCACGGATCGCGACGTGACGAGCCTGGCCGTGTTTTTGTCGAACAACGACAACGCGGCAACGGTGACGAAAGAGGGCAAGGTCACGGCGGCGAATCGCGGCGAAGCGTTTCTCATGGCACGTTATGAAAAGAAGACGGTCGGCGTGCCGTTCATCGTATTGCCGAAGGACCTCGCATTCACTTGGAAGGAGGTGCCAGCGAACAACTACATCGATGCAGCCGTCTATGACAAGCTGAAGAAGCTGCGGATTCAGCCATCGGAGCTATGCACCGATTCGGAGTACATCCGCCGCGTAACGCTGGATGTGTGCGGCGTGTTGCCGACGGCCGAGGAGAGTGAGAAGTTCATTGCCGATGCCGATCCCGCGAAGCGCGAGAAGCTGGTCGACTCGCTGCTCGCGCGGAAGGAGTTCGTCGAGTTGTGGGTGATGAAGTGGAGCGAGCTCTTGCAGATTCGCTCGAACATCATCGTGAGCTACAAGGCCGCCCTGCTCTACTACAACTGGCTGCAGGAGCAGATCGCGAGCAACGTGCCGATCGACCAGATGGTGCGGAAGCTGATTTCGTCGCAAGGCGGCACGTTCACGAACCCGGCGACGAATTACTATCAGGAAGAGCAGGACCGGCTGAAGATTGCCGAAAACGTGGCCCAAGTGTTCATGGGCATGCGGATTCAATGCGCGCAGTGCCACAACCATCCGTTCGATCGCTGGACGATGGATGATTACTACAGCTTCGCGGCGTTTTTTGCGCAGATCGGCCGCAAGGCGTCTTCGGATCCGCGCGAGACGATTGTGTTCAATTCGGGCGGCGGCGAAGTGAATCACCTGGTCGGCGGCCGCGTGATGGCGCCGAAGTTCTTGGGCGGCGCGACGCCGGATTGCACGGGCAAGGATCGCCGGGCGGTGCTGGCCGATTGGCTGGCGTCGTCGGAGAATCCGTTCTTTGCGAGGAATTTGTCGAACATTGTATGGGCGCACTTCTTTGGCCGCGGCATCGTGCACGAGGTTGACGATGTGCGGGTCAGCAATCCGCCGGTGAACGGGCCGCTGCTCGATGCGCTGGCTCAGCACTTTACGGAGTACAAATACGATTTCAAACGGTTGGTGAAGGATATCTGCACGTCGCGGACGTACCAAATGAGTACGATCATGAACGACACGAATTCGTTCGACGAGAAGAACTTCTCGCACGCCACGCTGCGGCGGATTCGGGCCGAGGTGCTGCTGGATTGCATTTCACAAGCGACAGATACCAAAGACAAGTTCGCCGGCCTGCCGCTGGGGGCACGGGCAGTGCAAATTGCCGACGGCAATACGGCGACGTATTTTTTGACCACGTTCGGGCGAGCGACGCGCGAAACGGTGTGCTCGTGCGAGGTGAAGATGGAGCCGAACCTTGGCCAGGCGCTGCACCTCATGAACGGCGAGAACAGCCATGCCAAGGTGCGCGATGGTGGCGTGGTGAAGCGGCTCATAGATGCGAAAAAGACGCCGACGGAGATCGTGAACGATTTGTATTTGCGAACGGTGAGCCGCAAGGCAACCGATGAGGAAATGAAGGCGATTTTGGATCAATTGACGACGGAGAAGAATCCGCAGGCGGCGCTGGAGGATGTGTTTTGGGCCCTGTTGAATTCGCGGGAGTTCTTGTTCAATCACTAGTGATGATGACGATGTTGCGGGATTGGCAATTGAATCAATTTATGAGTGTGCGCAGCGGCCGCGTGCCCGCGGCACTTGCTTGCGCTGCGTGCTCCAAGAGATGGATTCTTCTAGTGTGCGCAATTGTTTCGCTGTGTGGCGCACGCGCGGTCAAGGCTGATGACAAGGTCACGTATGACGAGCACATCGCGCCGCTGCTGAAGCAGCGGTGTGGGTCGTGTCACAACCCGACTGCGAAGAAGGGCGATTTCGACGTTACGACGTATCTCAACTTGATGAAGGGCGGCGGTTCGGGCGAATCGGTTTCGCCGGGCGATGCGGATGCGAGCTACATGTTCGCGCTCGTCACGCACAAGTCGGAGCCGTTCATGCCGCAGAACGCGGATAAGTTGCCAGATGCCGAGCTTGATTTGATCAAGCGGTGGATCAATGGCGGGGCGCTCGAGAACGCCGGCAGCACGGCGGCGAAACCGAAGGCCAAGATGGTGGCGGCCGCGGCGGGGGCGTCGAACGTGCGGCCTGAGCATGTGGCGATACCGCCGCGAATGGTTCTGGAACCAGCGCTGAAGTTGGCGAAGCCGCCGATGGCGCGGTCGCTGGCAACGCATCCGTGGGCGCCGATCGTGGCGGTAACGAGTCAGCGGCAGGTGCTGCTATACGATACGAAATCGCTCGATATGCTCGGCGTGTTGCCGTTTCCCGAAGGTCAGCCGAATGTCGTGCGGTTCAGCCGCGACGGAGCACTGTTGATTGCCGGCGGTGGACGGGCGGGCGCCAGCGGTAAAGTTGTGGTGTGGGATGTTGCGACCGGCGAGCGCGTTACCGACATTGGCAATGAAACAGACACGGTACTCGCCGCGGATATTAGCGCCGATCATAAGCGTGTTGCACTCGGCACGGCGCTGCGGCGCGTGAAAGTGTATTCAACAGAAACCGGCGCGCTGCTGTACGAGATCGCGAAGCACACTGAGTGGGTGACGGCATTGGAGTTCAGCCCCGATGGCGTGCTCTTGGCAACGGCCGACCGCAACGGCGGGCTGTGCGTGTGGGAGGCGGAAACAGGGCATGAGTATCTCACGCTCGCCGGGCATACGGCGGCGATTACGGCAGTGGCCTGGCGTGGCGATTCGAATTTGCTGGCGTCGGCGTCGGAAGATGCGAACGTCACGCTGTGGGAAATGGAAAACGGCAACGCCGTGAAGAAGTGGAATGCCAAGGCGGCGCTCGAGTCGATCAAGTTCACGCGCGATGGCAATCTCCTCACCGGCGGGCGCGACGGGGTCGTGCGGTGGTGGAACCAGGATGGCGCCCAGGCGCGGGAGACCAAGCCGTTGGGTGAAATTGCGGTGAGCGTCGCATTTTGTGACGAATCGCAGCGGGCGATTGCGGGGAGTTGGTCCGGCGGATTGCAGGTGTTCAAAGGTGATGACGCGTCGCCGCTCGGCAGCGTGGTTACGAATCCGCCCTCACTAGACGAACGGCTGGCGGCGGCTAAGACCACGCTGGAACAAAAGATCGCCGCGATTGCGCCACTGGCTGATGCCAAGCAGAAAGCGGAGGCTGAAGCCAAGAAAGCAGAAGGCCAATTGGCAACCGCTCAGCAAGCTTTTGCGGCCATTCAGGCGAAGGCCGAAAAATTGGCGGCTGAAAAGAAGCCGGTCGATGAGGCCCGGGCCGTCGCTGAAGCGGAGCGGAACAAAATCGCGGCGACGATCACACAGAACGAAGCGGCCCGGCCCCTGGTGGGCGAGGCTTTGCGGCAGGTGACCGAGGCGCTCGGTAAAGTGCCGACAGATGCCAAGCTTGCGGAGGTGCAGAAGCAGCTTACCGAGCAGCAGAAAGTGATGGAAGCCGGCGCGGCGGCATTTCAGACGAAGCTCAGCGAGTTAACCTCGGCAATCGCGAATGCGGATGCGCAGCTCAAAAGTTTGAACGCTCAATCTGAGGCTATCGGCAAGGAAGCGGCCGCAGCCGGCGAACAGTTGAAAGCTGTTCAAGCCCAGCACGACCAGGCGGCCAAGGCGCTGGCGGGGGCACAGCAAGCCGCGGCGCCGCTCGAGGCGGAATTGGCCGCGGCACAACAGGCGGCCGCGCGGTGGACCGATGAGATTGCGTTCCGGGACAAGATTGCGGCATTGCAGAAAGAACTGGAAGCGGCGCGTAAGGTGGCCGCAGATCAACAGGCCGCGGTCGATGAGGCGGCGAAACAGCTCGCGGCGGCGCAGTCTTCGGCGGATGCGGCGAAGAAACAGGCTGAGGACGCCGCGAAGGGTGTCGATGCCGTGGCGGCGAAGATTCGCGAAGCACAAACTCGATCGACGAAGTAGCTCGACACTTCCAGCGTGCCCCCCTGTGTGATTGAGCTTGCCTCCGCCTATGGAGTGTAAGCATTCTGTGCAGCGCGTCGTTCTGCAGCTGAAATTGAGGGCTCGTGAGATTGGGTGTTGCGCGAGGTTTCTTTCGTAATGGAAGTCGATGATTTTCGTGTGCAAAGCGCTCCGGAAGCGCGCAGGTGTGCTCAAAATCGTGCGTTTTCGCGCGCTCGCCGAACGTGAATTTGTGCGCCACGTGTCGGAACTTCGATTTTTCTCGGAGAATCGGCATCGTCGTACTTTTTTCACTGCTGGCATTTGAGTTGCTATCTGTAGCACCCAAGCCTTTAACGGCACAGAAGGGCAACACGAGTGTGATCCTTGAGTTTGCCCTCTCAGGCCTGTTGAAAAGGGGATAGGCGCAGTCGCGGGCTTGAGATCCGCGACATTCTTGAGAGCGGGCAACACAGCCTGTCCCCTTTTTCAACAGGCGTTTTTTATTGGTAGTCGCCATGCGACCCGCGATCGTCGTCCTAGTAATGGTGGGTGGGTTGGGCTGGGCCAATGCCCAAGCCGTAACCACGCAGTTCTTCGCCCCCACGCAAGTGGCCACGCCCGTGGCATCGGGCGCTACGTGGGACAGCATCAGCAGCAACGGCTACGTGTTCAAGTTCACGCGCGACAAGCTATTTACTGGCGGCATTGGTCCTAACCCGATTGGTCGGCCGGTCCGCGTTCCCTGGCCGAGTGGCGTCGAGGCTCAAGCGGTAACAGCCGGCCCCAGTACGAGCGGCGCGAGAATCGACCTGTCGCGCAGCGACGGCAGTGTGTTCGATCTCCCCGCGTTTTCGGCCAAACTACTGGCCAACACTGCCGGGGCAGGAGGATCGATCGAAATCATGCCAAAGATTAACGGCGAGGACGCTTTTGGCGACCCCCTCGCGTTTCAGGCATCGGGAAGTGCGGGCAATGTTTTCAGCTATAGCGAATCGACGCCCAGTTACATTGGCAATACGCTGCTGCTCAAAGGGTTCACCAGTTATACGATTGGCCTGTACGTCGACTTCGCGCTGACTGCGTTGACTTTGATCGATCCCTCGGCTCCGCCGGTGCTCATCGGTGACTTCAATGCCGATGGATTTGTGGATGCGGCCGATTACGTCGTAGCGAGAGACGGGCTGGGTACCATTTACACGGAAACCGACTTAGCCGATTGGCGAGCCAACTTTGGCGCAACGGCCGCGGGCGGCGCAGTTGCGAACGGGGTGACGAGCGCCGTCCCAGAACCGCTGGCAGCGACGTGGATCACGTTGATCGCGTACGGTGTGGCGGCCAGCCGGCGTCGGCAACAGGATTTCTAGCTTTTTCGCGCAAGTGGCCCGCCTGCTGTGCTGTCAGGCCTGATTTCCGCAGCGCATTCTGCGCGTTGGGCGGTGCCAGGGCCAAAAGGCCGATGCTATACTGCGATTGGCACGGGACGGCGGATGCGTATCATTTAGGCGTTGCGCCCGCCGTCGAAAGCTGCCTGTGTTAGGGCAGCGACCTTTCCCGTGCACTGAATTGCTATCGTATCGTCGTTTCGGCGACAATATGCGCTCGTCCCAGGCGAATACTTCGCAAGCCGTTCGGCCGAGTCGCCTGGCTGCTATCTTGTTGCTCGTTCTCAATCGACATTGCGTTCACGCCTATGAATCTTCATTTAGCTACCGCTGTGGTCTTGTTCGGTTCGCTGTATGGCGCGACGACGGCCGTTGCCGCGGGGCCGGTTGTCGGCAAGAAGGTCGAGGAATTTCGGCTGCCCGATGTGCAAGGACAGGAGCATTCGCTGGCCGAGATGGCCGACGGGAAGATTGCGGTCGTGGCGTTTCTGGGGACGGAGTGCCCGCTCGCGAAATTGTACGCCGGGCGGCTGCAGGCGCTTGCCGATGAGTACGCGAGCCAGCGCGTGGCGGTGGTTGCGGTGATGTCGAATGTGCAGGACTCGCTGTCGGAAATTGCTGCTTTCGCGCGCGAGCATGACATGCGATTTCCTGTGCTGAAAGACAAGCGTAACGAGGTCGCTGATAAATTCGGCGCCGAACGGACGCCGCAAGTGTTTGTGCTCGATCGTGACGGGGTGGTGCGTTATGCCGGGCGGATAGATGACCAATATCTCGTCGGTTTGATGCGCGATAAGGCGACGCGCGAGGACTTGCGGCTGGCGCTGGATGAGCTCCTCAGCGGCAAGAAGGTATCAACGCCCGAGACTGAGGCGGTTGGGTGCATCATTGGCCGCGCGCATGAAGTGAAAGCCGATAGCGCGGTGACATATAGCCGCGACATCGCCCCGATCTTGCAGGCGCGGTGCGTGGAATGCCATCGCACGGGCGAGATTGGGCCGTTTCAATTGACGTCGTATGACGAAGCCGCGGGTTGGGGCGAAATGCTGTCGGAAGTCGTGAAGCAACAGCGGATGCCGCCGTGGCATGCGAATCCGAAGTACGGCGTGTTTGCGAATGCCCGCATCATGCCCGAGGCCGAGAAGGAGAAGCTGTATACGTGGGTGAAGAACGGTTGCCCGGAGGGCGATAAGCAGGACCTGCCGCAGCCGCGAACGTATACCAGCGGCTGGCAGTTGCCGCGAGAGCCAGATGTGGTGCTCGCGATGCCCGAGGCATTCACGGTGCCGGCGCATGGCGGGCGCGATGGCGTGCCTTATCAGCACATCATTGTGAAGGCGAGTTTTGATGAAGATAAATGGATCTCGGCGGCGGAAGTGATTCCCGGCAACCGGGCGGTGGTGCATCACGTGATCGTGTACGTCGTGCCACCGGGTGGCGAATGGGAGCACGATCGGATTTTCTTATCGGCGTACGTGCCGGGCCTGAGGCTCGACCCGTTTCCGGCCGGTTCGGCGAAGCGTGTGCCGAAGGGTTCGACGTTCGTATTTGAAATGCATTACACGCCGAATGGTTCGGAACAAAAGGACATTACGAAAGTGGGACTGGTCTTTGCCGACTTGGATCAGATCGACAAGGAGCTGATTACGACCGAAGTGGTCAACCCGGAGTTCGAGATTCCGCCGGGCGAGGCGAACTATGTGGTGACGACCTCAAGCCGACCGACGAAACAAGACGTGACGCTCGTGTCGTTGTCGCCCCACATGCACGTGCGCGGCAAGTCGTTCCGCTATGACCTGGTTCTGCCGACGGGTGAGCGGGAAGTGCTGCTCGATTTGCCCAAGTACGACTTCAATTGGCAGACTCGCTACGTGCTCGCCGAGCCACGGGTATTGCCGGCGGGGTCGGTCATAGCGTGCCGGGCGGTGTATGACAATTCGGAAGACAATCCGGCGAATCCGGATCCGAAATCGACCGTGCATTGGGGCGATCAAACTTGGGATGAGATGATGATCGGGTTTTTCGACGTGCTGGTGCCGCGCGATGATTCGCGGCCCGCTGGCAAGAAGCCAGTGACCACCGGCCTCGATGTCGTTGGCAAGTTCGATGCCGCCGACGCCGACCACGACGGCGGTCTCAATGAAACCGAGTCGGCGTTCAACGATATGTTGAAGCAGTATTTCACTCACATCGATCAAAACCGCGACGGCAAGCTGCAGCTGCCGGAGATCATCGCCGCCGTGAAATTGATGCCGGATCCGGGCGGGCGGCATCGGCGGCACGATTAACCGGATTGCCAATTGGCTCGGCTAACACTTTGACCGAACGGCTCGAATGCTAGTGACGAGATATTCGAGGGCTGAGGTCGATTGCCGCGGATTGATCGGTAGGGTGACAAGCGATTCCCCCACACGTTCGGCATTCGGGAATTGACCGCGGTGGTAGCCGCGGTTCTTGAAAGCGGTCGACCAGTTTAAGGGATTGTAGTGCGTGCCCAGCTTAATGCCGCGGTGGTGCAGCATGGCGTGCACGAAATCGACTTTGGTCATTCCGAAGCGGGCGGGGTCGATCATCACGGGGTAGAGATGATAAGTGTGCTTGCAGCCGGGAAGCACGGCCGGCAACGTGAGGCCCGGCACGTCGGCGAGCGATTGGGTGAGAAACTCGGCATTACGGATGCGACGGGCGTTGAGTTCATCGAGTTTCTTGAGCTGCACGAGGCCGACGGCGGCTTGGATATCGGTCATACGGAAGTTGTAGCCGACGTCGTCGAAGTCTTGCCACCAGAAGGCCTTGCCGACGTCGAGTTGCGATTCATCGAGCTGGCAATACTTCGTGCTGCGGCCAATGACGCGCGTGCAGTGTGAGCGATACAAGGCAACTCGCTCGAAGAACTGCGGGTCGTTCGTCGTGATCATGCCGCCTTCGCCGAGCGTGGACATATTCTTCTGCTCGTGAAAACTGAAACAGCCGGCGATGCCCATCGAGCCGGCCTGGCGGCCTTTGTATTCGCTGCCGACGGCTTGGGCCGCGTCTTCGACGACGGCGATATTATGCTCGCGAGCGACTTCAAGGATCGGGTCCATATCGCAGCACTGGCCATACAAATGCACAGGAATGATGGCGGTCGTGCTGGGCTTGATTTTTGCGGCCAGTTGATTGGCGTCTAGGTTGTAGGTGTTGGGATCGATATCGACAAAGTCGATTTTAGCGCCGAGTGTTGCCGGCGCGGCGGCAGTCGCGATCCAAGTCATCGGCGTCGTGATGACGCGATCGCCGGGCTTGATGCCGAGTCCGATCATTGAGAGGAAGAGCGCGGCCGTGCCATTGGTCACGCAGCGGGCGTATTTCGTGCCGCAGTAGTTGGCGAATTCGGTTTCGAATTGAAGGCAGGCTTCGCCGCTGGTCGGGGCACCTTGGCGGATGATATCGAGCGCGGCCTGTTCTTCTTCAGGACCGTACTCGCTGCCAAATTTGATTTCGAGGCCATGCTGAATTTTCGGGCTGCTCACGAGCTATTTCTCCTGCGACTCCATGATCAGCCGCAGCCCATCGGCCACGTTCAATAAGGGCGTTTTAAGCATGCTGGCGGCTGTGGCGTTGTTGAGTGACACGTCGGCCGGCCGTGGGGCACGCGTCAAATCGGCTGCGGAGTTTGTTGGCGTGACAAGTTCTGACGGGTAGCCAAGTTGATTCGCTATCTCGATAGCCAGGTCGTACCGATTGGTGCGCGTACTGCCGGCGAGGTGAATGAGGCCGGTGAAATCGTGGCTAGCGAGCTCCAACAGTGCGCGGCCGAGTGTGACGACATCGATCGGCGTGCGGATTTCATTTGTAGGCATGAGGACCGAGCGATTCTGTTGGAAACTCGCGATCATTCGTGCCAAGAACGAGTTGCCGGCGCCGATCATGGGCAGGCCCATCACCAGTGCTAACCGGGCGATCACCATGTTCGCCAGCCCGTTCTGCACGTGCTCCTCGGCCTCAACTTTGGTCTCGCCATAGAAGTTGATCGGATGCGGTTCGTCTGCTTCGGTGTAGCGGCCGCGGAGGCCGTCGAACACGGTGTCGGTCGAGCAAAACACCAGCCGGGCGCGATGCTTGCGGCAGAGTTCGACCAGGCATTTCGTGACATGAACGTTGACGGCTTCGGCATCGCGTTGATTCTGCTGGCAGCGGTCGATGTCGGCCATGGCTGCCGTGTGAATAACGGCGGTGGGGCGTGTGTCGTCGAAAGCTTGCTTCAAGCTAGCGAAATCGCGGAGGTCAAATTGCAGGTGAGTGACATCGGGGCGACCGTTCGGCACGGGCGATCGAGATGCCGCGATGACCTCCCAGTCGTCGCTCGCTTGTTTGACGATGCTGCCGGCAACAAAGCCGCCATAGCCAGTTACGAACAGGCGCCGCTTCATGGAATCGCAATACTCATTGGACAGATTCCACCCATTTTGCCGGAGGACCGCTGCGGCTGCCAACCGACGAACGGCTGGAAATTTTGCACCGTGTCGAAGTCCCCACCGGCGAGGAAATAGAGAACGGCTGTCGCCGATGCAAAGTGTGGCGGCATCCAGTAGTCATTTGGGAAGTCCCTGCGATCGGCGGCGGCGGATCACCGTAGCTTGGGCCGTGATGATCAACATGGCGACCACAAACAGAACGCTCATGAGGAGGCCGAGGCGATTGGTTTGCCACATGGCCTCGTCGGCATCGTAGGCATTCAGGATGCCGCCGTTGACTTGTTCTTGCACGATGGGGCCGATGCTCGCGATGCCGTTTACCAGGCCGGCGACGGCGACGGCGTTGCGCTGGCCAGCGACACCGACGGAAGCTGCTCCGGATAGCAGCGTATCGGGACCGTAGAGCATGAAGCCGACAAGCCCGAAACACACGGCCAGCATGGCCGGGCTGGCTCCAAACCGCAGCACCGTTAAATACCCCAGAACGACACCGCAGCCCATCGTGAGGCAGACGATTTCCCAGCGGCTGCGGAAGATGCGGTCAACGGCGAATCCGGCGAGCACTGCGCCTGCGAATCCTGCGCCGTCGAAGATCGCGGAGTAGTACGCGGAGTGGGCCTTATCCATGCCGTGGAGCGCGAGAAAGGTCGGCAACCAGGAATCGAGCGTGTAGCGCAAAAACTTGATGCTGAAGTACGCGATTCCCATCATGGGCACGATGGGGTTGAGAAACAGTTGGGCAAAGGCTGCGAAGCCGGCGTGCTCCTGCGTCGACGACGCGATCACGCGGTCCTCAGGATGCTCGTGATCGACAATCGGTTCGAGGCCGACATCTTCGGGCTTCGA
Organism: Pirellulales bacterium; assembly: GCA_046349975.1. Lineage (GTDB taxonomy): Bacteria > Planctomycetota > Planctomycetia > Pirellulales > Lacipirellulaceae > JABDGM01. The sequence continues at coordinate 14,176 of JAXMBH010000016.1, read as the reverse complement.
GCGCTGCCAAAAGAAGATGAGCCACCAAATGGCGAATGACAACAGGGTGCAGCCGAAAAAGGTGTACCGCACGCCGAGGTGGCTGTCGTACTTATCGGAATAGTGTTGTAGCAAGAACCCGCCAACCATTTTGGCGGCGAGGTTGCCGATGACGTAATTGGTCGACCAGAACCCCATAATCGTACCGCGTTCGCGCTGCCGGAGCCATTCGGCGACGCCGCCGACCGAGCCGGGCCAGCCGGCCGCCTGTGCCAGGCCGTGAAAGAACATCAGGCCGAGAAACGTGGGATAAGAATTGGCAAAACCGCAGGCGATACTCAGGGCCATGGAAGCTGCCAACCCGCCGAGCAACAGCAGGCGCGGCCCCCACTTGCGGCCGATGAACCCGTTAATGAACTGGCCCAGCATGTACGCGACCAGGAACGCTGTCCAGATATTTGCGACGCTCGTGTAGTCAAAACCGTAATCGGTTCGCAGCGTGGCTTTGCAGATCGAGAATACTTTACGAACAAGGTAGAAGCCCGAATACGCAAAGTACGTAGAGAAAAGGACCTTCCAGCGCCAAGTACGCTGATCGACCGACAACGGACGATCTTCGATGGAATGGTAGGCGGCTTGATGCACTTATTCTTATTGGCTCGCGGTAGTAGCGCCTTCGAGATGAGAATGCGGCACGCATTTTAGATCGGGGACGCGAGTTTGAACACTCGCGAAGGCCATTCTCACACTCGAATGTTAAGGAATAGCGGGGACCGAAAGAATTGTGACGATTGGACGAGCGTGACTTGACCAATTGCGCAAGGCGGCCGCATGGATTGCGCCGGCAGCAAGGCACCGTTGTGCATTCAAATGGCCCACGCGCGGTAATCGAAGTGAATGTCGAAGTGGCACTGAGGGTCGGCGGAAGCTGCAGGGCTGCGATCGTCGGCTCAAGGACACCCAAGACCTAGCCGACGATGGTTGCCGCGGTATCGCTGGCCCGCGGTGGCCATGCCAAATCAACGCACCTTCACTGGAACGTCGAACGTGCGTTCTCCTTTGTTTTCGGGCAAGATCACTCGGAACCGAATCGTTGCATCGCGCGTGCCGGGCGGAATCTTGAGCCGACCTTGCGCGTAGTGTGACGGTTCATCGGCGGATGGTGGCTCGTACTTGGTTGGCACTTCCGGAGCGATCACGCCGCCAGTCGCATTGAGCAGGGAGTTGAACACCACTGCATCGCCAACAGGTTTGTCGCCGCGAGTAATTTGCACCGCCGGCTCAACGTTTGCCCCGGCGAGTAATTGCACGCCGTGATGGCCCAGTGAGATCTTGAAGTCGCCGTCGGTGACTTCTTGTTGCCAGATGAGAGCGTCATCGGCTCCGTGGCTGTGACTATGACCGGCAGCGTTATGGGTATGTTCATGCACATCGACTTCACCCGCGTATGGCAAACCGTCGATGGTGAGACCAATCCGGAGCCGCGGAGTCGGCGCAGGGTCATTTCCCGTGGCCACGCGATAGAGATCCTCGTTCGTTAATTCGAAACAGGAGGATTTATTGGGCGGATCATCAGACTGGCGATTGGCCGGCACCTCGTACTTAGAGACTTTTCCTTCGACCGAGGTCACGATCGTGATCGACGGAGCATCGATTGCCACGACCTTGGCCGGATCGGCGCCGAGCGTGTACACACTCACGACGGGCCCGCCCGAGGCAAATGTCAGTTCGGCGTGATAATCGTTGGAACCCAAATCGACGAGATGTCCGCCGTGGGGACCATGGCCATGGGCGTGTTCGTGTTCCGGCGGCGCAGCAGCGGGCTGCGAACCAGAAGCCGAGCTGGTCGTTGCCGGTGCAACATGCTGCGAATTGGTTGACGATTGGCTCGTACATCCTGCAACGCCAATACAAGCAACGATCGCGACAAGTCCTGATGTGTTCGTTGACATCAACCGAGCAAGACAGCCCAAACTTCGCATGAGAGTTGAGTCCCGCGGACGTGAAAGGAAGGTGCAAACTGGCGCAACCGCGCCGATGCAAACCGAATCGACAGACTTAGAGGTCTTCCCGAACATCTTCCTGACCATTCATCGTTCCCAACGCAAAATAAACCTTGGCGTCGATGTCTTCGGTAATTGCATGCACCGAGGCGTCGCACATTAAGAATTGCGCCTCGCCAGAGTGGGAGGCGGAAATATCGCGGTCGTCACTTTCCGATTCATTTGGCGTATGACCGGTTTGAAAGAGCACCATGTGGCCATGGTCGTCGGAGAAATCGGTGAGTTCGCGGACCGCCCCGGCCCAGGTTGTTTCATATTCCACATGCGGTCCATGAACTCCCTTGCGGCGAAACTGGCCGTTTTGGCGTTCGCCAACCATCAGCGTCTTGCCGGTCCCATCGATGATATCCTTCAACTTGGTCTTGCTGTTGCGATAGAACGGCCCCCACGGTCGACCTGCCGGAGCGAGCTTCTGTTCTTGGTCTTCGTCGAGATCGGGAGTGCCAAAATTGGCGACGTAGCAGGCCATCGCGTAGCGCTCATCGCCCATTTGCACGAAGCCGGAAGGCGAGACGTCATCGGTGGGGCACAGCAGCGATTCGATGTGAATTTCGCGGACGGCCGCGTTGACCGGATCGTAGATCGGTTTCTTGAAATCAATTCGGTCGTGGATGCTCTGCAGTTCCATAAACGGCAGAATCATGCCGCCCCAGGAGTGGCCAAGGGCGTTTCCCTGGCTGCCGGCAGCGTAGATGTAGCCGGGCGGCAGCTTCTTGAACGCCGATTCATAGTTGTGCATGGCGAGCCCGATTTGATGCAAATTGTTCCGGCACGAAGTTTTCCGGGCCGATTCGCGGGCCGCTTGAATCGCCGGCAACAATAACGCGATCAGAATTCCAATAATGGCGATGACAACGAGCAACTCTACTAATGTAAAACCAGTCCGAGGGCATCGCGCGCCTGGTGTGCTATTCCCGATGGGCATCGTAGCGTCCTTTTGCGGTTTGCTAGAGTTGAACCTCGTTATGAGGATGTTTGTGCAGATGAGTATGCCCACCTACGACTGACTGGTGAGTGTGGTCATGGGATGCGTCGACGGCATGGACGTGATAGTGGGCATGCACTTCTTCATCCATCACCGGCTCCGCGGTCGATTGGTCCGCTGGTCCACAACCGGCAACAACCGGCAACAGACAGGCAGCAATCAAAAGAAAGTAGCGGCTTAACATTTCATTCGGACCCGAACGCGCAATGACCGAATTCTAAATCTGCCCCAACCGAGCGGCGCCGCATAACCGCGCAGCACACTTAGCTCGTTCCGCAGCGATTCAGGGGAGTCTGCTACTTGCTCACGAGATTGTAGACCGGCGGCTGAACGTGGTTTGTTTTATGAAACTCGAACCCGAGCTCCGTGTTGGTGTTATATTTGGCTGGAATCTTTCGCGTGGGATGGGTGATTTCGACGCGATAAATTCCCACTCGCATCAGCGGATGCCCGCGGAGAATTTTTGGCATATCCTCGTCAGGAATTCCCAGCGGCGCTACGCCGCTCGAGTTCGTAATGCCGGAGGCCGCTTTGATTTCCGTCCCGAGGAAATCCTCGGGGATGAACTTCACCGTCGCGTTCGAGAGTGGTTGGCCATCGAGCGTAATCGTGCAGTCCATCGACGTCATACCCGAGCCGCGGTCGTACATCTCGCGCAATTGTTCTTCAATTTCCTCGCGGACAAGTTTCTTGTCCTTCGACTTGTCATAAGCGCCAAGCTCCTTCAACAGCGCCGGGCAGGCCTTCAGTTCGTTTTCGTCGAGCGCGCCATCGCCGTTCTTATCGTACTGTTTGATGGCGGCTTCGCTGCACGCCACAGGATCGACTTTGAACGGCTTCACTCGACCGCTGCAACCAACCATGAGAAGCTCGAACGCGAGAAATAAGGCAACGACTGCTTTTTGGCCCATGGACAATATTCACCAATAGCGAAAGTAAACGGACCATCATCCGTTTGTAGTCAGTTTGAAACGATCCAAGAACGGTTACTGCACTTCGCCGTCGCGACGATTGCCGCTGCGCTGGTGCACCAGCAAATCGATGTCGTAGTTAACGGCTTCGACATGGCCATCGCAATAGGCCATATGAAACGCGCCGGCGTGTGCGCTGCCGAACATATCCTTCGACGAAACGAATGGAAAATCTTGCAATGGTGCGTTGTGTGTCGATCGTTCGTTGTCGTCACTAAATCCCCAGGCCCATCCCCAATCGTCACCGCCTTCGATCGTATCGCGGTTGTAATTGATGGCGTTGAGATAACGTTCCCCGAGCAGATACGTTTTCGAAGCGCCATCGACAATGTGCTTCATGCCGACTTCACTTCGCTGGAACATGACGCCGGTCATCACCCAGGTAGGCTCCGATCCAGGGCGGGTCTGCAACCCGATGGTGTTCGTATATTGGGTCCAGAGATCAAAGGCAGCTGATCCCTTATTCTGCCCGGCTTGCCAGGTGGGCGGCCCCTGGCTATCGAGGAAGGCGCCATCGCCAGCGTTGGCTGCGTAATCGCTGGAGCCAACGTAAAAATCGGTCGGCGACGCATTGGGCGTTGCATTGGCGGCGAATTTCGTGTGATGTGCCTCGACCTTGTACAAGACCGCCGGACGCCGCGAAGGACAGTGAAAAACGGCCGGCGACGGCATCATCACCATATCTCGAGCACCATCTTTTTGCTGGGTCGTTGGCCCGCCAGGACCCATATCCGCCTTGCCATCGCGCGGCATATCGTGACGGGCTTGTTCTTCAATGAACGGCAGCACGCTGTATAGCCAGCTGCCTGGCTGGTCTTCGCCCGAGCCACGGTCGGCATCGCCAACCCAGTCGGTGCCCCAGCCACCGGAGGGAAAATACTTGTAAGTATTCTCGTGGTTCATGCAACCGATGGCCAATTGCTTCATATGGTTCTGGCATTGGCTGCGCCGAGCAGCTTCCCGCGCGGCTTGAACGGCCGGCAGCAGCAGGGCCACTAAGATGCCGATGATGGCGATGACCACGAGCAACTCGACCAACGTAAACGCACGCTGCCGTGCCCTGCGCAAATTTTCCGCAACGAAACTCATCCCAGAAGTCTCCATGGATGGACGAGAACACGAGCACAGCGTTCGTGCGCAGTGCCGAACCAAGTGAGCTATAGCGCACCAAGCCCCTGCAAAGGAAGGCGAAATGCGCGGATCGAACCCAGAACGGATAACGAATTGTGAGCGGTACAACAAAGACAAGATGCCGGTTGATTCTGTGTAGTTAGCCGACTGAGTTTTGTCAATCGTTTTTTGCAGAAGTTGCGACCTGGAAGGCGAATTGTTTTCCGCGAGTTGTAAACAAGTTGGCAACTGTGCGGGCGACTAGCGTGATTGCGTAAATGAGTGCGCGCTTCAATCCGCTGCTGCTAGTTGCTTGAAGTTCGAAGACAAGCAGCCCCGCCTCGCGCCACTGCTATCAACCTGGCTGCTACAGAGTGTGGACGAGCTTATTTGGAAATGACGAATTTCAACTTTTTGTACAACTTTGGAAACTTTCGCTTGATTCGCGCATTTAAGGTTGTTAGATTCAAACCCGGTTGGGATCTAATCTGTTCAGCATTCGCACTGTTATTTGTTGCGATCCGATTGTCAGCGTACCAGTTGCCCCACGCTCATTCGGACTTTTCTCTTAACCAGCACGAGGATCACACAATGACTCGGCAGCTCTCGTTGTACGCGCTCGCAGTATCATTTTGTATTGGAACTGTAAGTCACGCCGCTGTTTACGATAACGTGTACTGGGTTGGCGGAAGCGGCGAATGGACGGGCGACGTGGGGGCAACGCCGTCGTACGCGACTGGCCATTGGTCCACCGACCCCAATGCGGCCACTGGGTTGCCTGCCAAATTCGTTCTGGGTCGGAACGACGGCATTCGCGTTGGCCAAACGATTGGCGCCGGTGGATATGATCTGGATCGCCTTCCGTGCGATTCCGCCGCAGCTTGCACGACAACGCCGCCAGTCAGCATCTCCGGCGGCACACAGCTTGGCACCGATATCTACATCAACAATGGCTCAACAGTATTTTACAACCCGAATCGGCAACTCCTCCCGGGCGACGACGGCCAGGATCGCTTCGGCGACTGGCGAATTCAACCGAACGCCAGCTTTCCCGGCACGCCGACGTTAAATCTCTCAAACGGTTCGAAGTTCGTGCATCAAACCACGGCTGGCGGTGATCCCGACGGCATGTGGACTCGTTGGAACGGCGCGGAACTGAATATCGACAATGCAACATTCGAGCGAACCGGCGATCGAGACAATGGTTTTTCCGGTGGCGCCTTTATGCTGGCGTCGTACCACGGCTACGACCACAGCGTGCAAACGATCAACATTAAAAACGGCGGAAAACTCATCAACGAAGGCCAAATGTGGTTCGGCGTTTCCAGCTTCGACTTGTTGGGTGACAATGCGGCCGGCATCAGGGTCGTAATGACGATCAATAATGGCGATGTGAACCTATCGGGCGGCGATGACTGGGAACTAGACAACGACGGTCTTCCATTGCGGGCCGACTTGGCGTTTATCTATGGCCGCAAACCGAATGGTGATGCGGATCTCACCGACGACGAGACATATATCATCAATTTTACTGGCCCTGGTTCTATCACAGTGAACGGCGATGCGGCCAACTCGCTTGACGGCGACACAACCACCGGCGGTGGTGGCATTCGCGTCGCACGCCAGACCGGAACCACTCACCAGATCGTCATCAATGGCAACCCGAAAGATGTTGCGGACTACGTGGGACGGGATGAGCAGAAGTCGTATCAAGACTTGTGGAATTTGGGCATTCTGCGCGCCAACAACTTGAGTGGTTTGACTGGCGCCAACTTCAACGACTTCTTTAGCGTAACGAACTCGCCGGGGCAGAACGGCTACAAGTTGACCTCCCTTCTGGCGGCGACGGCACCGAGCTTAACTGGCGACTTCAATCAAAACGGCGTCGTAGACGCCGCCGACTACGTCATTTGGCGAGATACAGTCGGTTCGACAACCGATTTGCGGGCCGACGCCGACGGTAGCTTGCAGGTCGATAACATCGATCTGATGCGGTGGCGCGAGCACTTCGGCCAAACGGCCACTGGCAGCGGCCTCGGTGCCGGCGCCGGTGTGCCGGAACCGTCGAGCATCGTGATGGTGCTCATGGGCGTGGCAGCGTTGGCTTCGCGGCGTCGCGCTGCGTAGGTACTTGATCAATGGCTTGCGTGTCATCAACGCGCCGCGTGGAGGCGTGTTGATGACACTTTTTTTGTGCGCGACATTAGGCGATATCAGTTAGGTCCCATCGGCTTTGAGGTTCGCTCGTCGCCGCAGTCGCCCGCACAAGACTTCGGACGAATCGCCACTTTTCTTTCAGCGTGTTCATGCCGAATGACGCGGATGCCTCGACGAAGATCATACCGCCGCTGCCGCCAGCGCTGAGTTCGCGCAATCCGCTCGAGTGGTTGCGGCTGTTCGGCCCCGGGGCGGTGATTGCATCGCTGACGATCGGCACCGGCGAGTTGATCTTCTCATCGCGCGGTGGCGTGATATTCGGCTATCCGATCCTGTTTCTATTCACGGTCATCTGTGTTCTCAAGTGGACGCTCGCCTATTCGGCCGCCCGGCACATGGTGATCTCCGGCGCTCATCCGTTTCAGCGCTGGATGGCGATGCCCGTTGTACCGCGCGGCTCCTTGCCGATGTTGTTTTTTCTGCTGGCCGCGGCGTTCATCCCGGTTTGGATTAGCTTCCATGCCAGCGTGTTGGGCGACTTGATTGCCGGGCTCACCCATACGAAGCCGTTCCTCGGCGGAGCGACGATTCATCTGTGGGGTGCCGCGCTCGTCCTGGGAATCGTCGCGTTATCGCTATCCGGCGGCTATTCAGCGCTGGAGAAGATTCAGATCATCGTCGTCACGCTAATGCTGGCTGCCGTCATGGTCACGCTCATCATCTTCCAACCCGACTGGCTGGATTTTTTGGGCAGCTTTGTTGTGCCGCAGCGGCTCGAGTATCCCGCCTGGCTGTTCGCCGACTCCAGGCCCGCCATGCGTCAAATTGCCGAGCGGCCGGTCTGGGTCGAACTTTCTCTGTATGCCGGGGTCATTGGGGGCGCGGGTTACGATTACCTGGCTTACACCTCGTACATTCGCGACAAAGCGTGGGGGAACGCGGCTGCCATTGAGCGTGAACCGGTCGATTCCAGCGAAGAGGCGAGCAGGATGTTCAACTCGATTGCAGCGGACATGGCACCGCGCACCTGGCTGCGCGCACCGCTGATCGACTGCACGCTGAGTTTTCTGGTGGTTTTGATTTTCACCTCTGTGTTTGTTGCTTCGGGCAAATTGGTGCTCGGCCCGGAACATCAGATTCCGGGCGACGGTGCGTTCCTCGAACATCAGGCCCAGTTCGTAACTCGCATTCACCCCTGGCTCTACCCGCTGTACCTGGTGGCCGTGTTTTTGACGATGGGCGGCACGCTGTATGGGACGCTGGAAATTGCCCCGACGATCCTCCGCGAAGTTGCTGTCGCCATTTGGCCGCGGTCGCCCCGCGCGCGCGACTTTGCCGGGTTGCGTAGATGGGCAATCTGGTGGTGCGCCGCCGGAGCATTGATCGTGTTGGCTGCGAGCTTCATCTACCAGATCCGCATGGGCGAAGAGAAACCGCCGGGGCTTACCACGTTGCTCATTCCGGTGAATCTATTCACCGGCGTGTTCGCTTGCGGGCTGATTTGCCTGTGCAACCCGTGGATTGACCGCCGCTTGCCGAGCGAGTTCCGTATGCCGTTGTTGTTACAGGCGTTGAACGCGGTGGCCGGCGTCGTCTTTATCGTCGTTGCGCTGCGCGGCTACTGGGATTTCGCTGGTTGGATCGCGATGGTGATACTGACCGGCATTCTCGCCGCGGGGATTGTCATTGCGAAGCTGTTCAACGCGACCGCATCCGCTTCGCAGAGTTAACGTGCAGTCATCAACGCGGCGGGTCGATCCCGAACCATTGGGCCATTTCAGTCAGTTCGTTGTGAAGGCGCGTCGCGATCGGAATTCCGTCACGCAATCGCTCCGCGGCGATTTGCGCTTCCGGCTCACCCGGATAGCTTACTTTGGCATTTGGGCTTACAACCGGTGTCGCGTGCAGGGCATCGATCATTGCGTCCATCGATTGACGGAAATCGTCCAGGGACTGGAAGAGATCAATTCGAACCGCGAAAAAGAAGTGGCCCATCGTGGGTTGATTGTAAACGCTGCTTGAGGGCGATAGCCCGGGATCGCCGGGGTCGGTGAGCGCTTCGGCGATCGGCGCCCACGATCGAGAAAGTACGCCAGAGAGGATCGAGACCATCATGGCGAGGCCGAGGCCTTTGTAGCCGCCGTGTTCGGCTGTGCCGCCAAGCGGCGAGAGAACGCGTGCCGCCAGTGGGTCCGTCGTCGCATTGCCTTCGGCGTCGCGCGCCCAGCCGGCGGGAATTGGCATCCCGGCCTGGCCGTGCATTTGGATGCGGTTCACCGTAGTAATCGACGATGACATATCGAGCACGAATGGCGGATGCTTGCCGCACGGCGCGGCGAAGCTGAACGGGTTCGTGGAGAACATCGGCACGACGCTCTCCATCGGCGCGACGCCGATATGGTGGCCGCGGCCAAAGAAATGGCCGGTCATGCACATGCCGAGCATGCCGGCTTGGGCCGCCATGTTCGCGAAATACCCGGCCGGACCGAGGTGGTGCGTGTTGCGAACCGCTACCAGGCCGACGCCCGATTCCGTAGCTTTATGAATCGCCAGCCGCATCGCATGACACGCGGTTACGAGGCCGAGGCCGGAATTGCCATCCAGGCGGGCGGATTGCGGCGTTTCATGCTCGATGCGAATTTGTGCCGCGGGCTGCAACAAGCCGCTGAGCGTGCGGTCGACGTAATAGTTCTTGAGATTGCGGACGCCGTGCGTATCGATGCTGCGGAGGCTGGCCCAGAGCAAAACATTCGCTGCATCGCTGGCCTGATCGACAGAGTAGCCGAGGCGCAAGAATACTTGCGTCATGAATTGCCGCAACGAATCGGCGGATATGCGCTGAACCTCCATCGGCTGCTTTACCCCGGCATTTCAATGAGGATTTTTACGCACTGATCGCCGCGTGTGCGATGCTGTTCGTAGGCGTCGATCACGCGCTCAAACGGAATTCGATGCGTAATGATGCGGCTGACATCGACCTGGCCGCTCGCAATCAACTCGATGGCCGTGCGGGTCGATGCTTGATTCGGCTCGACGGTCGCGCCGACGATCGTGTGGGCATGCACACATTTGTGAAATAAGAGCTCGAAATTGAACGGAATGATTTGGCCGCGGGGATAACCGAAATACAAGATATCGCCGCTGTTGCGGACCAGCTCAACAGCCAGATTGATCGTCGCAACTTCGCCGGCTGCCTCGACAACGACATCGGCCAGGTCGCCGTCGCAAATTGCTCGGAGGGCGGCAATCGGCTCGACCACGGCATTATGCACCGTGTGCGTGGCGCCAAATTCTGGCGACAGCCGCAGCCGCCGCTCTTCCAGATCGAGCGCGATGATGGTGGTCGCGCCGAGTCGCCGCAGCTGAAAGTTGAAGTACAACCCAGCCGAGCCTTGCCCGATGACAGCGACGCTCTTTCCGGCCACGCTCGGCAAGCGCTGACTCGCGAACAACACCGTGCCCAGTTGCTGGGCCTGCAGCAGCTGTTCGATGGGTAGCGTTGCGGGCAGCGGCAATACGTGATCGAGCGGCGCGAGAAAAAACTCCGCCATCGCCTCGTGACTGGGCGCGAGCGCGAGAACCGTGTCGCCGACTTTGATGTCGGAATCGGCAGCGTCAATCGCCTCTACCCGCCCGACCATTTCGTGGCCAGTCGTGCCGGGCGGAAATGGGTAGGCGTCATTGGGAGCGTGGTGAAGGTAGCGAATATCGCTGCCGCACAGTGAGAGAAACTTCGTGCGCACCAGCGCGTGGCCGGGCCGAAGTGCAGGCATCGGGACTTCGACAAACTGGGCCTTGCCGCGAGCGATGACCTGTACTGCTTTCATCAATGCCCCGTTTGTGCCGCTCGATGCGCCAAAATCCGGCTGCGCGGTTGCTCAGGAACTTGTGCCGTTGAAGCCCACTGCCCCGAGGCTAGTGCTATTTTGCCACTTTCGCCGCCAATGGAATCGCAACAAATTGCTTCACCAGCCCGCCCGTCTCGAAATCCCATATCGTGATCGAACCATCTGAACCGCCCGCGGCCAGGCGATGCGACGGTATATTCCTTGCCAGCGAAACCGCCCACGAGGCAGGCAGCGTCAGTGTACGAACAAGCGACCGATCAGCCAACTTGAATTGGCGGACCGTTCGGTCAAGCGCCGCCGCGAACACGAAGTCACCCGCCACCGACATCGCGTAGATCTCGCCATCAAACGCCGGCATCTCGCCGATCAATTTGCCATCTTCAACGTTCCAAACAACCAACCGGTTCCCAGCGGCGTTGATCACCGATTTTCCGGCTGATGCGAACGCAACTCCACGCACCGCAGCCGTCGGCTCAGAATGCGTTAGGAGCAGCGTCCCGGTCTCTGCATCGAAAAGCTTGGATGTTTTATCGCGGCTGGCGGTGGCGATCGATTTTCCGTCAGCGCTGTAGGCGACGCCCGTCACCCAGTTCGAATGATTGTTGATTTTCAATCGTTCTGTGCCAGCGGCCAAATCGAACACGCGAACCGTGCCGTCCGCCGCGCCGGTTGCGAGTTGCTTGCCATCCGGCCGAAACGCGATGTCGAACAAAACGTCCTCTAGCGCGGTCAGTACCCTGTGATCGCAGCCCGCTTGCGGCCCGTTTTGCCAGGGAATCAGCCTGACCTCGCCCTCGACTCCGGGCGAACCGCCACCAATCGCCAACGATGCTTTATCGGGCGAGAACTCGATTGCGAACGTGCGCTCGGGCATGTTGCCGATGCGCACCGGTGGTTGGTCTGATGTCAAATCCCACATCAGTAATTCGTGGTAACCGCCCACGAGCAAGTGATTGCCATCCGGCGTGAATGCGGCTGCCGTGATGGGCATTGGGGCCGGATAGACCTCGGGCGATTTCGGATGCGGAATATCGCGCGGAACTTGCTCGCGGATCGGGGCCGTCGGGCTGGCACCATCAAACTTCGCGCCCTGCTGAATCCATTCGGCGATGGTTCGGATTTCAGACTCGGCCAGCCGACCTCCGTTGTTGGGCATACGCACATCGGGATCGTCCGCCGTGATCAGATCGTAGATCTTGCTCTTCTCGGGCGTGCCGGGCGTTATGGGCGGCTCACCGAAATCGCCAGCCTTCATGAGCCAATCAAACGAATCGAGGCGATAGTTGCTCTCGGCCGTTTTCGGCCCGTGGCAGGCCTGGCAGTGTTTGATCAGGATTGGCGCGACATCGCGAACGAAGCTTACCGGCCGGAACGCGTCATCGGCCGCCACGGTACGTGGCAGGATAGCGAGCATGGCCAAGAGGAGCGGTCGATTTGTGATTCGTGAGGGCGGCACGGTGCTTTCCTGATTGGCGTCGGGTCGCCACCTATTATAATAGCCGGTCGTCTGTCCACACCGGAGGGTTCCGCCATGCTCACCTTGCTTCAGAAGTCGGCCCGCCGCGGCCGGTTCTGCGACGGTCTCTCACGACGCGACTTTCTCATTGTCGGCGGTTCACTCGCCGGCGGGCTTAGCCTGCCCTCGCTGCTGCGAGCCGAGGCCAACCAAGGCGTACGCGCGGGCCATAAATCGCTCATCAACATTTTTTTGCCGGGCGGGCCGCCGCATCAGGATATGTGGGACCTCAAGCCCGAAGCGCCGGCCGAGGTTCGCGGCGAATTCAAGCCGATCAACACCAATGTGCCGGGCATCCAAATCTGCGAGTTGTTTCCCAAACTCGCCACGATGATGGACAGGGTCGCCATCGTGCGAAGCATCGTCGATGCTCGCGGGCCGCACTATGCCGAACAATGCATGTTCCCGCGGCTCGACCCCGGCTCGCCATCGCTTGGTGCTTGGGTGTCGCGAATCCAAGGCCCGGCATGTCGTGAGGTGCCGCCAAACCTCGCGCTGTTCTATCGCACGAGCCACGCCCCGTGGGGAACGCCCGGCGATGGCGGCTTCCTCGGCGCGCCGTACGCGCCCTACGGCCTCGTCGATAAATACGACCCGGGCCAGAAAGCGGCCAGCACCAAGGAACTCGCCCCCGACGCCGGCCAGCTCGTGCTGCGCGATGTGTCGCTCGATCGGCTCCGCGGGCGCCGCGACCTGCTCCGCACACTCGATCATTGGCGCAGCAAAGTCGATGCCTCATCCGCCAAGAACGAACGCGACCAATTCATCGATCAGGCCTGGAGCATTTTGGCCTCGCCGAAACTCGTGGAAGCACTCGATATTTCGCGCGAGGATCCGAAGGTCGTTGAACGTTATGGCAAAGGTGTGCCGGAATACAATGCCGATTCGGCGCCACGCGTGACGGAGAATTTGCTCGTCGCTCGCCGGCTGGTGGAAGCTGGGGCGCGCGTGGTTTCTTTGAATTTCAGTCGTTGGGATTGGCACGGCGCCAACTTTGCGCAAGGCCGCACCGAGTTTCCGCTGCTTGACAATTGCGTATCGGCGCTTATTCAAGACTTGCACGACCGTGGTCTTGATAAGGATGTCTCGGTCGTCGTGTGGGGCGAGTTCGGCCGCACACCCACGATAAATAAGGACGCCGGCCGCGACCATTGGCCCCGCGTGAACTCGGCGCTGCTCGCCGGCGGCGGGATGCGGACTGGCCAGGTCATCGGCGCGACCGACAAACAAGCCGGCGAGGTGGTCGATCGCCCGGTCACCTTTGGCGACATCCACGCCACGCTGCTCCATAACCTGGGCATTGATCCGCACCTTGCGATTCCGGATGCGCAGGGGCGGTTGCAGAGGCCGGTGTCGTCTGAGGCGGCGCCGATTGGGGAGTTGGTAGGTTGAGCCCGGCCGCTGAATCGGCCTCGCCGGCAGGTGTTGCCTGTTGCAGTTTGACCGCGTCCCGTGCGTAAGATGAGCGTGATGACTACGCGAATTTACAGCGTCCGTTGCCTCCTTGCGCTCTGCGTCGCCGCACACACGGCGGCCGCCGCGCCGCA
>JAXMBH010000015.1:0-119249 GCA_046349975.1 Pirellulales bacterium | reverse complement strand
GCCGATCCGACGGATCTATCTTGCAGGATCACCCCGCTAACACCGCTGCGGCTTCGCATCAGCGCGCCAGCACCCGGCGCCAACGCTCGGCAATGTGCGACACCGCACTTCCCGCCGTTTCAGCACAAGTCGCAGGCAGCTGGCGGTTGCTGGTCCAGCATCAATACGAACACGCCTATTGGCAGCCGCACGATCGCTGGGATTTCGTTCGCGTCGCCTTGGATGGTAGATCGTACTGCCGCCTCCCAGGTGTGCTACAATGGTTCACCGGCAACATCGGCTTCCGCCACATCCATTACCTGCAAAGCCGCATTCCCAACTACAACTTGGCTCCCTGTTACGCTGCCGTGCCTGAGCTTCGCCAAGCAGTGACGCTTGGCCTCCGCGACAGCCTCAAATGTGCGCGCCTGACACTTTGGGACGAGCAACTCCAGCGCATGGTTACTTTCAACGAGGTGCACCGTGGACGAACGTGATGTCTTGAACGCCTGGCGACTGCTATTCCGCAGCCAACCCGTAACGGCCGACACCCTCACCAAAGCCGAGTCGCTCCTCGACGGCCTCAGCGGCGAAAGCCCGCTCCATCTGCGCCTGGCGGGCGAACTCGACGAACTCAAAGGCGCCGCCGCCAAACCCAAAAAGAAACCGGCCCGCCGCGCGGTGACCTAGCACCGCGCCGGTCTTGATAGCGGACAGCAGCCACACCCCGAATTCGTCTCGCTCTCCTTCGAGGACTATACAAGTCGTCGCGTAGGACACTGCCGGATTTGGCTTGGTGAGACTTCTCAGCCCAAAGGGGCGGCGGCCGCCGGGGTGCATCGGCCTTTTATGCATTAGCCCGGCAGGAACGACATCCAGTTGGCTGCGCAACGGGCGACTCAACGTTGGCCCTCCGGGACTCTCTAGTTCAATGACTGCGTTTGTGCGGCTCTGCCCCTGGCCACACGTCGGCCCCCAGCGGCATCTTCCAAACAGGCTCCCCACCACGCGCGCCAAGCTCGCGGCAAAACCACGCCGCCAAAAAACTAAATCCGCAATCCGCAATCCGAAATCCGCAATCGCCCCTCCGGCCCCTCTGCCCGCCGCCCCAAAATCGATAAAATACATTTTCCACCACAGCGCGCGACAAATTAGCGCCCCTCCAATATTCCACCTCACGAACGAACAGAATCCGAGAGAATTATGTCTACCGAAGGTCAATGCCCATTCCGTCACACCGCCGGCGGCGGCACCTCGAACCGCGACTGGTGGCCGCACGAACTCAAGCTCGAACTGCTCGCCCAGCACTCCGAGAAGTCGAACCCCATGGGCGACGACTTCAACTACACCGAGGAGTTCAAGAGCCTCGATTACGCAGCCTTGAAGAAGGACCTCGCGGCGCTGATGACCGACTCGCAAGATTGGTGGCCGGCCGACTTCGGCCACTACGGCCCGCTCTTCATCCGCATGGCCTGGCACAGCGCCGGCACGTATCGCACGGGCGACGGCCGCGGCGGCGGCGGTCGCGGCCAGCAGCGCTTCGCCCCGCTCAACAGTTGGCCCGATAACGTCAGCCTCGACAAAGCCCGCCGGCTCCTCTGGCCGATCAAGCAAAAGTACGGGCGCAAGATTTCCTGGGCCGACCTGATGATCCTCACCGGCAACGTCGCCCTCGAAACGATGGGCTTCAAAACCTTCGGCTTCGGTGGCGGCCGCCCCGACGTGTGGGAACCCGATCAAGACGTTTACTGGGGCGCGGAAAAGACTTGGCTCGGCGGCGACATCCGCTACAAGCACGGTTCGCCCGGCGTTGCGGAAGAGGGCCCAGTCCTCTCGGCCGATGAGCCGGCCGACGGCGACATCCACAGCCGCAACCTCGAGAACCCGCTCGCCGCCGTGCAGATGGGCCTCATCTACGTGAACCCCGAAGGCCCCGACGGCAACCCCGACCCGGTCAAAGCCGCGAAAGATATCCGCGACACGTTCGGCCGCATGGCCATGAACGACGAAGAGACCGTCGCGCTCATTGCCGGCGGCCATACGTTCGGTAAAACGCACGGCGCCGCGCCGGCCTCCAACGTCGGCCGCGAACCGGAAGCCGCCGGACTCGAAGAGCAGGGCCTCGGCTGGAGCAACAGCTTCGGCTCTGGTAAAGGTCCCGACACCATCACCAGCGGTCTTGAAGTCACTTGGACCACCACGCCCACCAAGTGGAGCACTAACTTCTTCTGGAACCTCTTCGGCTACGAATGGGAACTCACCAAGAGCCCGGCCGGCGCGCACCAATGGGTCGCGAAAGGCGCGGGCGCAACGATTCCCGACGCGTTCGACTCGTCGAAGAAGCGTGTGCCGACGATGCTCACGACCGACCTCGCGCTGCGCATGGATCCGGAATATGAAAAGATCTCGCGGCGCTTCATGGAGCACCCCGACCAGTTCGCCGATGCGTTCGCCCGTGCCTGGTTCAAGCTCACGCACCGCGACATGGGTCCGCGTGCGCGGTACCTCGGCCCGGAAGTGCCGGCTGAAGAGCTCATCTGGCAGGACCCGATTCCGGCCGTCGACCACCAGCTGATCGACGCCGCCGACATTGCCGCGCTCAAGAGCAAGGTGTTGGCCTCCGGCCTGACGGTCTCGCAACTTGTGTCGACCGCCTGGGCCTCGGCCTCCACGTTCCGTGGTTCCGACAAGCGCGGCGGCGCCAACGGCGCGCGCCTTCGCCTCGCGCCGCAGAAAGATTGGGCCGTCAACCAACCCGCCCAACTCGCCGACGTGCTCACGACGCTCGAAGGCATTCAGATTGCCTTCAACAACTCGCAATCCGGCGGCAAGAAGGTGTCGCTCGCCGATCTTATCGTGCTGGCCGGTTGTGCCGCCGTTGGGCAGGCCGCGAAGAACGCCGGCGTTGATGTGACGGTGCCGTTCACGCCTGGCCGTATGGACGCCGCGCAGGAGCAGACCGACGTCGAGTCGTTCGCCGTGCTCGAACCGATCGCGGATGGTTTCCGCAACTATCTCAAGGGCCATTACAGCGTGCCGGCCGAAGCCCTGCTCATCGACAAGGCGCAGCTCCTCACGCTCACTGCGCCCGAGATGACTGTGCTCGTCGGCGGCATGCGCGTGCTCGGCACCAACGCCGACCGCAGCCAGAACGGGGTCTTCACCAAGCGGCCTGAGTCGCTCACGAATGACTTCTTTGTGAACCTGCTCGACATGCACACCGCGTGGAAGCCGACCTCGCCGTCGGCCGACACGTTCGAAGGCCACTGCCGCAAGTCGGGTGAACCCAAGTGGACCGCCACCCGTGTCGACCTGGTGTTCGGCTCCAATTCGCAACTCCGCGCACTGGCCGAAGTCTACGGCAGCTCCGACGCGCAGCAGAAGTTTGTCGCCGATTTCGTTGCCGCCTGGAACAAAGTGATGAACCTCGACCGCTTCGACCTGGCCCATTGTTAGTGCGACAGACGTCATAGGAATCGGCTTGGTTCCCTCCGCCTGGCGGAGGGGCGGGGAATGGGGGCGGGTGTTGGCCACCACGTCGCGCTCGCGGTCCGAAGCGACTGTCCAGCCAATCGTCCGCACGATCCGTGGCCGGCGGAACTTCCGCGTGGCGGTGGGCATGATGAGTGTGTAAGCCAACAGCGGCTCGACAGTCGATTGACTGTTGAGAGCCATACTTGCCTCTATGGTCGCTTGGGTGGGCTGGCAGTTTTCTGGGGATCGCGTTCGACGACTGGGCCGAGCGCTTCGTCGATTCGTTTCATGGTCGTGGCGTCGAGTTTGACGCCACTGGCTTTCACGTTGTCGTGGACTTGTTCGGGCCTGGTTGCACCCACGATGGCCGACGAGATGTTCGGGTTCTGCAGCACCCAGGCGACGGCGAGCTGCGGCATGGTGAGGCCGGCTTCTTGGGCAATGGGCCGGAGTTGTTGTACGCGGGTGAGGACGTCGTCGTTCATGAAGCGGGAAATGAACTGGGCGCCGGCTTCGCTCGTCGCGCGACTGCCCGGCGGCGGCGGTTGGCCGGGCAGGTATTTGCCGCTGAGTACGCCTTGGGCCATGGGCGACCACACGATTTGCCCCATGCCGAGCTGTGTGCAGGCAGGAATGACTTCGGCTTCGATCACGCGCCACAGCATCGAGTACTGCGGTTGATTGCTGACGAAGGGAACGTTGAGTTCGTGGGCGAGCACGGCCGCCTGATTGATTTGCGCGGCCGTCCATTCGGAGACGCCGATGTAGAGGGCCTTGCCGGCGCGCACGATATCGGCGAAGGCGACCATGGTTTCTTCGAGCGGCGTTTCGAAGTCGAAGCGGTGGGCCTGGTAGAGGTCGACGTAGTCGGTCCGCAGCCGGCGGAGGCTACCGTCGATTGCCTCCATAATATGTTTGCGGGAGAGTCCGCGGTCGTTCATGCCGGGGCCGGTCGGCCAGTAGACCTTGGTGAAGATTTCGAGGCCCTGCCGTCGCTCGCCGGCGAGCGCTTCGCCGAGGACTTCCTCGGCCTTGGTTTTGGCGTAGATGTCGGCGGTGTCGAACGTGGTGATGCCTTCGTCGAGGGCCGCACGGACGCAGGCGAGGGCGGCATCCTTTTCAATTTGCGAGGCGTGCGTGATCCAATTGCCGTAGGAGATTTCGCTAACGACGAGGCCGCTTTGGCCGAGGTGACGGTGGTTCATTGGGAGGTGGGCTGGTGTCAGGTGTCGGGTGTCAGGTGTCGGGTGTCGGGTGTCGGGTGTCGGGTGTCGGGCGTCAGAGGGATAGGCGGGGGTTCATCTTCGCATGATGAATCTTTGGTCGGCAAGACGCGCGCTGGAGCGCGGCGGTGCTTGAATTTTGACACTTATGTGCAAACACATTTTTTATTGCAAAACTCCGAATTGCCGGGGCGTCGTTCTTAATGTGGTTGCGCGACGCGGTGTTTGCGTAAGCTGTTGGCGGCCTGTGACTTCCAGGTAGGGCATTGGTGGTAACTTAGCGTGTGAGACTGGTGCACGCCCGTGAATTTACTCAGCGGGCGTGTTGCAAAATTCGCATCGATGGGTTTTCGGTCGTCGTTCATGACCGATTGCAGTGAGTGTGCAGCCAGTCGAGTGCATTGCTACACGGAGCGGGCACATGCTGCTGGCGAAACGTGGGGGCGGAGTTTTGTGAAATGTAAACAGATGAACACTATATCAAAAAGGCTGAAAAATGCAAGCAAGAAATGTGGCCAGTGGTGGGTAGGGACGACGAATGAGGAGCGCGGAGCGAATTGAATATGAGGGGAATGTGATGCGAATGTGATGCGTTTGCGTGTCACTCCTAAATCGCCAAATATCTTGCTTGGTTACTCGTGCCGCTCGCTTCGCGACGCCGGCAGCCACAGTTGGCCATAGCGGTGTGGTTGACGGTTTTGGGTCACGAAACAAGTTGCCGAGCGGCTGGATGGCCGCTGCGCAAATTTGCGCTCGTTTCACTCAGTTGCCTCGTTCCGGAAGCGGGCTTATCTTTAAAGGACTTCGCGTCCATTGAACCTAGATCGCCAGAATAACTGGAGCATTTGAATGAATAGTCGTGGGTTGGCGTGTGTCGTGTCGTTCGGGGTCGTTGCAGTGCTGGCCGTGGTGGCGCGTGGGGCCGATAGTTGGCCGACGTTTCGGGGGCCGCAGCGGTCGGCGGTCGCGCCAGATAAGGGGCTGCTCACCGAATGGCCGGAAGATGGGCCGAAGCTTGTGTGGAAAGCGGAGGGGGCGGGCCGCGGTTATTCGAGTTTGGCGATCGTCGGCGAACGAGTTTATACGCTCGGCGATGCGCCTTCGACGGCCAACGACAAAGACGAGTATCTCACCTGTTTTAGCCGCAAGAATGGCAAGCAGCTCTGGAAAACGAAAGTTGGCGAAGCGTGGAATGAGGGCCAGCCGAATTGGCAAAGCTCGCGCAGCACGCCGACGGTCGACGGCAACCGTGTATATGTGCTCACACCGCACGGCGTACTCGTGTGCTGCAAGACGAGCGGCGGCGAGGAGCTGTGGCGCAAAGATTTGAAGAAGGATTTCGAAGGCACGAAGGCCGATGGCTGGGGATATAGCGAGTCGGTGACGATCGACGGCGACAAGCTCATATGCACGCCCGGCGGCCCGAAAAACACGATGGTCGCG
This sequence comes from Pirellulales bacterium, assembly GCA_046349975.1. Lineage (GTDB taxonomy): Bacteria > Planctomycetota > Planctomycetia > Pirellulales > Lacipirellulaceae > JABDGM01. Next base: position 113,130 of record JAXMBH010000015.1, on the reverse strand, counting down.
CTCGATAAGGCGACTGGCGAGATGAAGTGGTCGTGCTCGCGGCCGGAAGACCGCGGGGCGGGGCATGCGTCGATCGTGATTACGACGGTCGGCGGCACGCGGGTGTACGTGCAATCGACCGGCAGCGGCGCCATGGGCGTACGTGCGAACGACGGCAAGCTGCTGTGGACGTTCGATATCGACAAGACGGTGGCCGTGATTCCGACGCCGGTGGTGCGCGGCGACCTGGTGTTCTTCGTCGCCGGCTATGGCCGCGGCGGAGCACTCCTGAAGCAAGTGCCGGGTGCGGACGGCGCAGTGGCGATGGAAGTCGTGTATCCGCTCAAGCCGGAGCTCAGCGACAAGCACGGCGGCGTCGTGTTAGTCGGCGATTATCTCTACGGCGATTCGGAAGACCGCGGCATTCTATGGTGTGCCGATTTGATGACGGGCGAAGTGAAATGGAAGTCTCGCGGCGCGGGGAAGGACTCGGCCTCAACGGTGGCGGCGGACGACCATTTGTACGTCAACTACGCCGATGGCACGATGTCGCTCGTGAAGGCGTCGCCCGAGTCGTTCCAGGAAGTCAGCCATTTCACGCTGCCGGGCAGCGGCGAGCGGCCGAGCTGGGCGCACCCGGTGATTCTGGATGGCAAGCTCTACGTGCGTGAAGGGGATGTCATCAACTGTTTTGATGTGCGGAAGTAGCGACGGCTGCGGCGGTGCTTAGAGGCTTGCGATTAGTTGATCGTATTCGGCGCGCTGAGACGTGAGTTCATGGCTGGTCGAGATCCAGTGGCGGGCACTCGCGGCGTCGATTCGCATCCAATACGTCCTGGACGAATCCGCGAAGCTTCTCCGAGTGAGGCGCAGTGGAACTCGACCACCGCTCGTCTTCTTCCAGTTCATGCAGCAAGAAAGCGGCGAGAGCGTCCTGGCGAACTTCTTTCAATCGTTCGATCGCTCTTGAAGGGCTTTTGTCATATTCTCCGAATGTATCGTTGGTAGTGTGGCAGCGGTTTCGAAGGCGCAGGCCAACGCCCGCGGCTGGTTTGGCGGTACAACGATTCGATGCGCCGCAAACATGATTTGACATTATAACTTATAGGTTATATTGTTGTGATATGGAATGTCGAATATACCGATGAGTTCGCGCAATGGTGGGTCAGCCTGAGTGAAGCGGAGCAGGCCGACATAAGTGCGAGCGTCGAACTGGTTGAGCTTCACGGGCCGCGGCTGGGGCGGCCGCACGTCGATACGATCAAGGGGTCGCGACACAGCAACATGAAGGAGCTGAGAACGCAATCGGTCGGAAGGCCGTTGAGAACATTTTTTGCATTTGATCCCCGCCGCAGCGCGATATTGTTAATTGGCGGCGACAAGACCGGCGACAATCGGTTCTACGAACGAATGGTGCCGATCGCAGACAGTCTATATGACGAATACTTGAACGAGATCGCAAAGGAAGGGCTCATTTGATGGCCGGGCACCGTAAATTCCAAATGCTGCGAGACAAGATGACTCCGATGCAGCGCGATCGCGCCAAGGCTCGGCTGAGCGAGATGCAGAAGGAAATGCTGCTGTCGGAGTTGCGCGAGGCCGCTGGCCAAACGCAGCAGGAACTCGCCAACGAACTTGGTGTTTCTCAGCCCTGCTTATCCAAGATGGAAAAACAGTCGGATATGCAGATCGGCACCTTGGAGCGAATCGTGGTGTCTCTCGGCGGCCAGCTTGAGGTGATCGCGCACATGCCCGGCGGCGATGTCGTATTAACGCAGTTTACAACTCAATCACATTGAGCCGAGCAACCGAAAGCTCAACAACCGCCCGTGAACGATATTGTTGAGTCTGAGGTTATCACGTTCTTCATTCAACTGGCTCACCATTGGCCAGCAGCGTCACTTCGATGTTGCCGCGTGTGGCCTTTGAATACGGGCAGACGGTGTGCGCTTTGGCGACGAGCTCGTCAGCCTGCTCTTGCGTGACGGTGGGGGAGTTCGGCGTTGAGAGAAGCGTCGATGTGGAAACCGTCGTCGTCTTTGTGCAGACGGACGGTGGTGGTCACTTGATGTCGGCCATCTTCAGCTGAATTTTCGCCAGGCTGGCGGCCGCGCCGATCGCGCCGCCGAAGCAGGCGGAATAGCCGGCGGCGAATAGTTGCTCTGGATTCGTGCCAGGGCCGTTTGAGCCGGGCGGAGAAATCTACACGTTGATTTTGCCGTCGGCACTCGTGGCGCGGCCTTCACGTCTGGCGGTGGCGCCGGCGGGTTTGGTGGCGAGACCGGCCATGGCGGGCTCCTATGAGGGGACGAAGTCAAAAGTTGAAGTAATAATAGCCGTAGACGACGGGCTGGGAATCGCTGGCGATCACGATGAAGTTGTCGGATGGTTTGGCGTAGTTTCCCAGAAGTCGTTGGCCATTCTGTTTGGCGCCATTCTCCCAACCATGCGGCCATTCCCCCCAGAAATTCTCTACTTCTGCCGGTGTGCCGGGCTTTAGTTTCCACTCACGGGTCATCAGATCGATCAATTCAGGCGACGATTTCATTCGCCAGCAATACACTTTTTCAGTGAAATCGACCGTACGGTACATCGCCACGGGCTCGACATCGATGTGCTCACGAAATGCTTTGGCAAGCAGATTTTGTATTGGCTCGGGCCACTGCGTGCGATCTTCCAGCGGGCCGCGAGAACCGTTTGTAGAAAATGCGAGAAGACTAAGGACAGCGAGCCCGGCAAACAGCACGAAGCAAATGCCTATTATCGAGAGCACAGCCAGGTACAGGTATCTACGCCAATTGCGCTGCATCGGAACGTACATTGGATTACTGCTGCCGTGTGATCGCCAACTTCGCGATATTGGTTCGCGCGAGGACAATTATATCAGAGTCCCGAGTACCGGCTTTCTAGCTCGCGCCGAGGTCGCAGCGGAATTGCTCCCTGTACTCAGCCCCTCTGCGAGTGCGGTTGGTGAGCAACGTCAAAACGCAGCCGGCTCCGGCGCGCGAGGCGCCGGAGCCGGCGAAGCGATCCACTCCAACCACACACTGCAAATTCAGCTCTGCCGCTGGCGTCGGCGATTGCCGACGAAGGCCACCGCCAAACCGACTAGGGCGATCGTGCTCGGCTCGGGCACGGTCGGCGCCTTGAATGAGAAATCGTCAAAGTAGTTCTTGCCGAAGAAGTAGCCGCTGACGTTGTCTTCCATGCGCCAGCGGAGCCGGGTGAAGTCTTGCATGCCCGGGGCATTGAGCGGTGTGCCGGCGGGCACGACGGTCGACCACGTGTTGGTGGCGGCCGTGTAGTAATCGAATTGGAACGTGTCGTTCGTGAGGTTGATGTCGATGCTCACGCCGTCCCACTGCGGGTTGCCGTTGGGATTTTGCTGGGCCGCAATGATGCCGGTGTAGTTCCAGGGGCCGCTGGGATTCGTGCGCCAGGTGACCTGGTTATCCATGGCGTAGCCCCATTGCAGGCCGATGTTGCCGGAGGTGTCGACGAACGAAAGCGTGAACTTATCGGGCGGGAGCCCACCGCTGAACTGTCCGCCGACGCTGGGCAGAAAATAGAAGTCGGTCTTGATGTTGCCGGAGGTGATGAGCGACGGCGTCGAGCCAAGGTCGTACTGATCGAGGTAGTAATCGTAAACAGCGGGGCCGGTGCCGGGCGGCGTGTCGTTGCGGAACGCGAGGTTCTGGCCGTCGGTGTTTTGATTGTGGCCGGGGAAGTGGCCGCCGACGAGGTACGCGGGAATCGTGTTGCCGGGGTTGACGGTCGGGTAAGGCGGGGCCGAACCGACCGTCGAGCTGCGGGCCGCGGAGGAACCGAAGAAGCCGCCGACCTGGCTGATGAGTTTCCACTTGCCCGAGTCGGGGCTGATCATCGTGGGGCCGGGGCCGCCGCCGGCGTTCACGCCATAGGCGCCGGCGTTGTAATAGGTGACATCGGCCCAGTTGTAATTCGGTGGGCCGGCAAGCACGAGCTGATAGCCGTCGTTGCTGTTGAACGAGCCGAGCCGGGCAAAAGCGGTGTTGGGCGAGACAAGTGCCGTTAGACCGCCAACGATAACAAACAGGAGAGTGCGAATGGTGTTGCCCTTGGCGTGGGCGCGAGGATTCTGGGTTGTGAAGTGGAAAGACATCTGAGGACCTCGGTAAGGTAATTGGAAGTGGAAAGCAAACGGTTCGCGCAGCTCGCAAAGCGCGGCGCGAACAAAGCACACGAGATCGACTCAGTTGTGATTTCCTTTCGAGAGGGGCCAAAAAACGGGTGAGAAATGCCATCCGGCCAATAAAAAAGCGTCGCAACATGCCCTTGCCCAGCAAGGAGATGTTGAGACGCTCTGGGGATCAACTCATTGATTACCGCAGGAATACCGCGATATGGCTCCGACAGGTGATAAGTTGCATCTCGTTATAACAGCCGATATCGACGTTGCAATAGAAAATCAGAAAAAAATTTTGAACTTGCCGTTCCGGCGGAAGCTCCACCGGCGTGTCGATCGATCAATAAGCGTCGCCGCGTTCATCCGGTGCCGATTGCCGCTCCCAGGTTGCATCGACTGCTTCGCGAGGGCCCCAAGCGACATGGTTTCTCCGTGGCGGGTCAGTTTACTTCGAGAACCTACTGTATTTTGCAAAGCCGGCGGCGTAAAGTTTGCGTGCAGCGTTCGCAGCAAGAGTCTGCGGAGCGATGACGTCTTGTTCTTCGATTCAATGCTGTCTTCGCCTCACTGCCCCCTGACCTCTGACCCCCTGACCCCCGGCACCTATGAAACTCATCCCCATGCTCCCGGTTCAGCACTTGTCTGCGAGCGTCTCGTTTTACGAGAAGCTCGGCTTCACCGTTACGCGGCGCGAAGACCATTGGGGCTGGGCGCGACTCGGCCACGGTGAATGCGAGATCATGCTCGACCAATCGATCAACCAACAACCAAGTGCGCCGCGACAGAGCGTCGTTTATCTTTATCCGGATAACATCGACGAGTACCATGGCCAAGTCCGCGGGAGCGGCCTCGAGATCTCCGATCTGGAAACAACGTTCTACGGTATGCGAGAATTCCGCATCAACGACCCGGACGGCAACCGGCTCTGGATCGGCCAAGCAGCGACACCAAACAGATGACGATTGTCTCTCTCTGACATCCGACAACCGACACCTGTTTTCCTTCTCCCGCGCGATGCTGAGGGGCCGACGATGCGACCGCTGACGCTTATTGTTGAAATTCCTGCGTTGCTCTTCGTTGTCGCGCGGTACGCCGAAGACTTCGCGGCACAGAAGCGGGCCAACTGGCTATGCCGCGGAGGTTTCTCGTGCGAGTTTGGAGAAACTCGCACGCAGCGCTCAGCGCTTCTCTAACTTCGGTGCGTTCGCCGGCATTTTCAGCGTTGGTTCGCCCTGCAAGTAACCGAGCGACTCCAGAAAGTCATCCGCGGCTCGCGTTGTCACTGCCGTCCACGGGGTGCGGTTGAAGAACCCGTGGGACATCTTCGGCGCCACGTACAATTCCGCCCGCACCCCGAGTTCTTTTGCCCTGGCCACATATTCTTCGCCTTGAGACAGGAACTTGTCCTCAGCGCCGTAGAAGAGAATTGCCGGCGGCGTGTTTTTGGTCAGGTGCAACGTGGGCGAGAGTTTCTTCTTCATCTCGTCGTTCTCGACGTCGTCGTTAAAGAACATTCGCTCCTTCATGCCAGTGAAATTGAGCACCGGGTTGAACAGCACAAGTGCGCACGGCTGGCACGAAACCTTGGCATCGTCGCCCGGCGCATCGAAATCTTCCAGCGTGGCCGTGGCTGCTGCGAGGTGCCCGCCGGCCGAGCCGCCGGCCGCAATGATTTTATTCGCATCGACGCCCAACTCGCCGGCGTGGGCCCGCATCCACCGCATCGCCGCCTTGGCGTCTTCCACGGCCTTATCCGGCGTAGTGTGATGCTGCGTGAAAATTCGATAGTCAGCGGCTGCGGCGACGAGACCCCGGCTTGCAAAGTACTCGGCCTGTGCGGCAAACTGTTCGTACGAGCCTGTCCGCCAGCCGCCGCCAAAGAAGAGCACAATCGCCGGCCGCGTGTCTGCCGCGTTCCAACCCTGGGGGAAGTACAAGTGCAGAAACAACTCGCCCTCCGGCGCCTTACGATACAACCGCACCTCGGACTGAACCTGTGCATCGACCAGCGATTCCCCGCGTGCCCGCCGACCACGCTCCTGCGCGCTCGCAATCGGCGCCGCCAACAACAACCAACCAACCACCACCAACCGCAAACAAGCGTTCATCGCTTTACCCTTCAGTCATTCGTCATTTATTGGCGCTTCCGCGCCGAGCGATTTCTTATTCTACCAACATAGACATGTGATATCTCGGCCTTCGGGATGTGCAAACGGTGAATTCCGGCGATGCGTAGCATCGCGGCTAATATGCCTTTCGCATCGGACGCCTGCCTCCTTCCGCCTTCCGCACTCCACACTCCGCCTTCCCCAATCCCTCGCCCCACCTCATGCGATTCCGCTACTACGACATCCTTTCAGTCCTCGCCGCCACGGTTGCAGTGTGCACGAACATGCTCGTGCTGAAGGTCGCGAAGATCGGGCCGTTCACGTTCGGCGGCGCGGTCGTGTTCTTCCCGATCACGTACATCCTCGGCGACGTGCTGACGGAAGTATACGGCTTTCGCCGCGCCCGCCGCGTGATTTGGCTCAGCTTCGCTGCCCAACTCTACGCGGCCGCCATGGCTTGGGCGGTCGTCGCGATGCCGACGGACCAGGATCCGAAATACGTCGCGGTCCAGCAGTACTACGAAGCCGTCTTTAGCGTAACGCCGCGAATCTTCGCAGCCTCGCTGCTGGCGTTCGTGGTCGGCGACTTCGTGAACTCGATCATTCTGGCCCGCCGCAAAGTGATCGACCAAGGCCGCGCGTTTTGGAAGCGAGCGATTCTTTCGACCGTCGCTGGGCAGGCGGCCGACTCGCTCATTTTCTACCCGCTGGCCTTTGCCGGCATCTGGGACTGGCCCCACATCGGGCGCATCATGGTCACGCACTACACGCTCAAAGTCGGAATCGAAATCCTCGGCGTGCCCTTCAGCACATGGCTTGTGAAGTTCCTGAAGCGGGCCGAAGGCGTGGACTATTACGATTCCCACACCGAGTTCAACCCGTTTGGACTCGCAGTGGAAGGTGAATCGCGCCCCGAATGAACGATTGAAATCGCGTCGATAAACGCGGTTTCGTTTAAGAAACGTACGATGAGTGGTCCGGCTCCGGGCAGTTCATCGCACAGAGTGGCCGCAGCCTGGCGAGTGGCTCGCTCCGCGACAACCTATTGCTCGCACCTGGGCCGGAAGCTCATCTACCCCGGCTTACTCGCCGCCAAATCAGCGAGGCGGCACTCGATCCGCAGCATTTGCTCGCGTGCCGCCAACTCGGCCGCGGCAATCCGATTGTAAATCACCCACTCCGAACAGACGAAATAGAACACGAACATGAACAGCGCGTGGAACGTTGAGGCCGGGTTAGCGGGTTCCGAGATGCCCATCAACAACGCCGCCGCCGCCACCATTCCCGCGGCCAAACACAGGATGTTGGCGATCGAGTACATACTCTTCTGGGCGTGCTTGCCGCGCCACAAATCGCGCACGATATAGAATGCCGCCGCGCTGAATGCAATCGCCAGTACGCCCCACGACAACAACACCAGAGGCTTGACTTCATAAATCAGCATGTTGCGCACGATGGCCACGGTGCAAACCACAAGAATGGCCAGCAAGCCCACACCGGGCCAGGCCCGGGCCGGCGTCAACGCCGGCGCGAGCATCGCCTCGACCTCGGCTTCATACGAAGCGCGTAGCGCCGGGCTGATATCCTGCGTACTGGTGAGTTTCTGAATAAACTCGCTTGATTTCTCAGACATGTTTGCCTCCACACTCGAAAATCTTTCGCATCGCGAGCTTGCCATAGTGCAGCCGCGATTTCACTGTTCCCAGCGGCACTCCCAGCAGCGTGGCCATTTCATCGAGAGACAAATCTTCGAGGAAATACAGCGTAAGCGCCTCGCGCTGCACAAGCGGTAACTGATCCAACGCACGGTGAACCTCGTCGGCGTTATGGAAACTCGCAATGTCATTGCCCGCCGACTCATCGAACACCTCTTCTGCGTCGATTCCAAGTTGCAGCTGCTCGCCACGCCGTCGCAGCCGGCCAACCGCCACATTGTGGGCAATTCGATAAGCGAACGCCGGCAAGGTTTGCGGGTCGCGGAGCTGCGGGAGCGAACGAAACAGCTTGAGCCAAGTCTCCTGCAGCATTTCCCAAGCGTCGGCCTCGTTCGCCGCGAGCCGCCGCAAGTAATAGAACAGCTTTCGCTCCCAGAGCGCGACGATGCCCTCAAAAGCCTGGCGGTCGCCGCGTTGACAGCGAACCACCAAGAGCGCCGACTCCAAAAGCTCCCGATCTCGAGCCAAGCGTGACGTTCTCCGTGTTTCCACTCCACCAGACAGGATGCGCCAGCCGCGCCGGAAGTTCAAAGGGCTGCAGGCTATTTGCCCATTTTCAATAACGGGCCCAGCTGGAAGGGGGGATTACTTCGACACGCAAGCGGGCTTTAGAAGTTTGCACCCAGCGTTGAAAACCAACCATGACGATAGTAGAAATATTTGGTCGCCTCGTCGCCGAATCAGTTGTGTGCCATGCGACCAAATTTCTCAATGAAGTTGCACCGAGTACTCATCGCCTTCGTTGTCATATTGATTCTCAAGGTGACGCTCAGCGTGATTGCGGGTTACCGCGATTACCTGCCGCCCAACTTCAAATCTGATTTTCTCTATGGACGCCAGTCCTATTTCTTCGGCGCTTACCAGTGGGCGTTTTATGCGCACCTCATCGCCGGGCCGATATCGCTAATTCTCGGGTTGGCGCTGGTTAGTGATCCTTTCCGCCAGCGGTTTCCAATGTGGCATCGCAAGCTGGGAAAGTGTGAAGTGGCACTTGTTTTGTTCGTGCTTGCGCCGAGCGGTTTATGGATGGCCTACTACGCGCAAGTGGGCCGTGTTGCCGTGCTCGGGTTTTCCATGCTCGCCATCGCGACGGCCACGACCATGCTCATGGGATGGCAAACCGCCGTAAATCGCCGATTCCACGAACACCGCCGCTGGATGTGGCGCTGCTTCTTGCTGTTGAGCTCGGCGGTGGTCCTTCGCATCATCGGCGGACTGGTGCAAGTGACCGGCATCGGCGACGCCTGGGCTTATCCCCTCGCAGCTTGGGTGAGCTGGCTTGTTCCGCTCGCTGTTTACGAAACTGCAAGTGTGCTTCGTCCGCGGATCAAACGCAGCGCGACGATCGCTAAACGGGGTTCGGTAAGCTCGCAAACTCCGAAAACGATAGCCACGAACGACGTGGCTCACGATCAACAGTTGCCGGTTGAAAGTTTGCTTATTTCTGCGCACGAGGTTTAGTCATGATTGCCGAACGACGCCGGAACGTAGGTGGAACGAATTGGGGTCGCCCCGCCATTAGCTCGTCGGTGCCTCTCGCCCGCCGTGCTCTCACACTTGTCGAGGTCTTGGTGATCATCGCGATCGTGGTCCTTCTATTCATGCTGCTGCCGCCGTCGATGCGAACTGGGCGCGAAGCGGCGCGACGTAATCAATGCCTCAACAACACTAAGATGCTGTGCATCGCGCTGCAAAACCATCACGACACGCGAAAATCGCTGCCGCTCGCCTCAACGGCTCCTCTCGTCACTCCCGATGGAATTCAACAATTCGGCGCATTAGGTGTCGCAACCCCAATCGAAGAGGCTGCGGATGGTCCGAATGCCGGCCGTTCCTGGACCGCCGGCCAGCACGGTGACGGTTACAGCTGGATCGTGCAGTGCTTGCCCTACATGGAGGAAGGCGCGCTCTATGACAAGATAACGGCCGCTCAAGCCGCGCCGGTCCAACGCTTGGGAAAGTTCGCCGACGCCGCCTTCGCGCCGTCGAGCAATTTGAAATTGGAGCCGGCAGCATCCGCCGCGAGTCCGTATTTCTGGTCCATCAATATGCCGTCGCTTGTGTGCCCAAGTTTTCCGGGCGAAGAAGAAGTTGCTTCCTTTGGCGGCATCCCTGCTTCACGTGTCGGGACAGGCAACTACGTCGCGCTGGCCGCGACGCATTATCGATCTAGTCCGGCCGGTCATTTGGAAAGTGGCTTGCCAAGCGCGGCCGGTCCAAACGCGGCTGGCCGGGATTGTGCGAATGGCCCTTATTGCGGCAATGGCGGCCTGCGATTCCCCGGAATCGTAGGCGGGCGAGTTCAGAAGGTGGGAATTGGCCCTCGGCACTTTAACAATGGCGCTTCAAAGGTGGTGCTCATTACAGAAAGCCGCGAAGAAACTTTGACAAGTTGGTACAGTGGGCTGGCACCGTATGTCGTGGCCCTCGTGCCGCCGCCCAATGGCGCTGACCCCGTTAGTACGGCGTTTGATTCGACTCAATTTGTTTGGAGCTGCGACGGCGTGGCGAATTGTCGACCGGCATTGAACGTCGGTGATACAAAAGGCGACCGCAGTAAGTATTATCAGCCAGCGAGCCCACATGGCGGAGGCCCGCGCGTTTGGGGGCCGAGCAGTCGGCATCCTGGCGTTGTCATGCACGGTTATGCGGACGCCCATGTTGAGGCGATCGGCGACGACGTCGATGCAGAGGTGTATCTGCAGTCTGTGAGCACTGGCGTAAGGCAGCTTCCCGACTGAGAGCGTGAACTCGACACACGGCGAAAGACTCACGAGCTGCGCGAGTTGAGCGTTCAAAGTGCTCGCCTGCGACTTACGGCCACGCTATTCTCGAGCGCAGCTTGGCTTCGTCGAGCGACAAATGGTAGGCAGCGGGTTGCGAATCCGCAGCCACCGCGCGCGTTTGCGGCAGTTCCTCTGCCAGAGGTTGGGACCTGGCGGCTTGGTATGGCCCACTGGGCCAGGCGAGCAATTGCGGCTCGACTGCGTGCAGCGAACTTCGCGTTACGCCCGCGCACCGTGCGATTGATGCGACAGCGAGCCGTGCGGTTCGGGAGGCCATCAGCGCTACGTCCGGTGAGCGTCGTCCCAGATAAGCGAACGGGCCTGGCAAAGATGAGATCAGGACGCTGCCGAGAATGCGAAAAGGTGACGAGGCAGTCAGGCCGCGACTTTTCTGTTATCGGACCGAGGGCAGGCACGAGGCGATCTGAGCGGGAGATGCGCGCAAAGTCGCCGATAGCAATGCCAGCCTGGCAGTGACCGCACTTGCAAAAAACGGCGACCTATCAACGCTCCGGTGGGGCCGTGGGGTGCTTGGCCTCGGCATTCGCTCCGGTCGGCAGCGGGAACTTCTCGCGGACCTTTTGCTCGATTTTGATCTCGCGCAGCGTGCCTTCCAGGATAGTTGCGGGATTGAAGCTGGGAGGTGTGGATCGCGGCGGGAAATCCTTGAACGTGGCGGCGAACTTGGCGACGTCATCCATTACGCCGTACATATTTTGCACGTGGTTCAACTGCCAGTCCCAGAATGTGTTTGATGTAATATCGGCCCGCTCGTACGGATCCTGGAACAGGTTGAAGATCTTCTGCAGCCGCAGTTTTGTGAATGGTTCGGCCCATACCTGCATGGTGCCTTGGGCCCGCTGCTCTTCGAACACGTACTTATAGTCGCCCTTGCGCAAGGCGACCAAGGCGCCGTCGTCGTCGCAGTAGAAGAATTTATCGCGAGCGCTCTTCGCGCCATTGTTCTTGCCGGCGGTCCCGGTCACGCTCGTAAGAAACTTCGATTGGTCAAAGCCGTCGAGGTGCACCTTGTAGTCGATGCCGCTGGCTTTATAGCCCTTGGCAAGTTTGTTCACGATATCCGGATCGCCAGCGATTGCGCAGAGCGTGGGAAGCCAATCATTGTGGCTCATGAGTTCGTTCGTTACGGTGCCGGGTTTGATATGCCCCGGCCAGCGCACGAGGCAGGGCACGCGAAATGCGCCTTCCCAGTTCGTGTTTTTCTCCGAGCGGTAGGGCGTCATTGCGCCGTCGGGCCAAGTGTTCATGTGGGGGCCGTTGTCGGAGGTATAGACGACGATCGTGTTGTTCGCGATGCCAAGATCGTCGAGCGCTTTGAGCAGGGCGCCAATCGTGTCGTCGTGCTCCAGCATGCCGTCGATGTACTCGCTGTCACCGTGCTGGTAGCGGCCACGGTGTTCGGGCCGCACGTGCGTGCGGAGGTGCATGCGCGTGGAATTGAACCAGCAGAAGAACGGCTTGCCGGCGGCGTGTTGGCGCTTGATGTAGTCGATCGCGGCGGCCGACGTTTCATCGTCGATCGTTTCCATGCGTTTCTTGGTGAGCGGGCCGCTGTCTTCGATGGTTTGTTTGCCGACTTTGCCGAACCGCGGGTCGACCGTGGGGTCGTCGCGATCGGTGGCCTTGCATTTGAGCACGCCACGTGGGCCGAACTTCTTGCGAAACTCCGGGTCTTTCGGGTAGTCGGGCAACTCCGGCTCCTCTTCGGCGTTGAGGTGGTACAAATTGCCAAAGAATTCGTCGAAGCCGTTCACGGTGGGCAATGTTTCGTTGCGGTCGCCGACGTGATTTTTGCCGAACTGCCCCGTGGCGTAGCCCAGGCTTTTGAGCAACCCGCCAATCGATGGATCTTTCTGGTTCATGCCCATCGGCGCGCCGGGGAAGCCGACCTTCGTGAGTCCGGTGCGGAGGCCGTGTTGGCCAGTGAGAAAGGCCGCCCGCCCGGCGGTGCAGCTTTGTTCGCCATAGTAGTGGAGCAAGCGAAGGCCTTCATTCGCGATACGGTCGATGTTCGGCGTCTCGTAGCCCATGACACCGCCGCTGTAGCAACTCACGTTGGCGAGACCGATATCGTCGCCGAAGATGACGAGAATGTTGGGCTTCTTGGCGTTTTGAGCGTGAGCCACGCTGGCGGTCAAGAATGCTGTAAGCGCGAGGGAAATGTATGCGTGCCGGCGCATCGGGGAGCCTCCTCAAAAGCGAGTGACAGTTTGATCCGTAGGAATAGCGGCCGAAAGCAATCAAGATACGGCCGCAGATGCAAGGCAATCGTCGAACGGCTTGAGAGATCGGACGAGATTTTACCATTGGAGCTGTCAGCTGTCAGCTATCAGTCAACAGCTTTCAGCTAAACGATGGCCGCAGCGTGCGCTCATGCTGTGCACATAGCCGAGCCCTCCGGGCTCGCCGTCCCTGCGGCGTATGTGGCAACCTTGCCCGAGCCGCGTGAGTTACACCGCCGGTCCATCGCGGCGGCAGTCCCGGTTTCCCGAGTTTTGCAATGGAAAATGCACGTGCCGCCGAGTGTCAGAATTCGGCGCGGTTACGCACGGTCGGCGTAAGTCGTTATGCTGGGACCAATGCCCGGCCCGTAGCGCGAGCGAGCGCGTGCGGTGGTCGTTCACTTAGTCGGTTCAAACGCGAAGATTCGTCGCCAATCGTTCTTCATATCGACGACGATCCAGCCGTTCGGCTCAGCGGCGTCGAGCGCCTTATTAAGCCGGCCGACTTTTGAATGGCGGTCGTAGGCGTATTCACGCTGGGCATCGGTGTGGTGCACGATCAGGCCCAGACGCGGGTGGGAAGTGCCGGCCTCACCATTGATCGTTGTGTACTGGAGCATTTCGAAGTCGCCATCGGAGTTGCCGAAGGCGAAGATGGGGCGGCGGCCGATGAAGTGGTTAATGCCCACCGGTTTGCCCGGGCCGTCGTCAATGAACTCGACCTTGGGCTCTTTGACGAGTGTCGGCTTGCCCTCACGCATTTCGAACTTCACGACGCCGCTGCTGCCGACGACCTGCTGCGGTGGAATGCCATACGCCTTGCCGACCCACGGTCGCATGAATTCGATGCCGCCGCCCGAAACGATGAACGTCTTGAAGCCGTTGGCGCGCAGGTACGCAAGCAGCTCGACCATCGGCTGATAGATGCACTGGTTATATGGCTGATGGAACCGCGGGTGCCGGGCCGAGCGCATCCAATCGTTGACGATGGTGTGGAAGTCGGAGACGGTCATCCCGGCGTGCGTTGCGGCGGTCACTTCGAGCAGTGACTTCTCGCCATCGGCGGCGAGGCGTTGGATGTCGCCAGCGAGTACCCAGTTGTAAGGCGGCTTGTCGCGCCATTCGGGATGCGCATCGGCCGTCGCCCGGATGCGATCGAACGCGAAGAGTTCCTGAAAGTACATCGGCTGTTCGCACCACAGCGTGCCGTCGTTGTCGAACGCGGCGATGCGTTCGGGTTGTGGCACGTAATCGGAAGTGCCTTGGCGGGTGACTTTCTCCACAAAAGCGACGATCGCCTGTTTGGGCGGCGTGTTGTTCCAGGAGGGCAGCGGATCTTGATCGGCAGCCCCGCGGCAGGTGTTTGCAACCAGGCAGAGCAGCAACAACGAGGGGAGTCGCGATTTTGCCACAGTGGACTCCGGCGGCTTTCAGAGGAAAGGCTGATAGCGAGCAACGGGTATCATCTTAGCGGATCCCCCAAGGCTGGGGCATGCGCACCTGTATGGCACAGCCGAGGGCTTGCCGCCCACCGTTCGGCGGATGCCCGGGCCGGCGGGCGCAACAAAATGGCACATATTTTCTCCTTTTGCCGCCCACGTGGCGGTCGTAACTCGAAATTGGCAAGGAATGGCCGGCGGCGACGAATACACCAGCGGTCATCATCCACAACGGAGGTTCGTTCCATGAACGCAATGGCGGTTCGTACGCTCGTGGCGGCGCTATGTGTGGCGCCCGCGGCGTGGGCTAGTGATGCGAAGGTCGACATTCGCAACGGCATTCCGGCAAGTGCCTACATGGCCGTGTATGGCCAGAAAAACGCAGCGCGCGATTATCTGCGCGAGTATCAAAAGGAAGTCTGGAAGACGGTGCAAAATGAGAAGCTGCCGGAGCGCATCTTCGGGCTCCTTCTCGAAGCGATGCCCAGCAATTCCAAGGATCAGGTTGATTCGGTCACGGCGGAACTGCAGACGATCTTCGATCCGGTCGATTGGTCGGCGATTGCAGAGACGAAGGAAGCCGCATACGGCCAAACGATGGACGTGCCGCAGACGCATCATTTGCTCGTTGTGCGGTTGCCCTCAAGCGATGTGGCCGCCAAGCTCGAAACGGCCCTCATTCAGCTCGGCGAGATGATCGAACGCCGCACCGATAAGGCCATCGAGGGTGTGCGACAAGAGGAAGGCACCGTGGCCCTGTATTCGCTCGCGGCCAGGAAGGCTAAAGACGTCCCGTTCCAGCCGGCATTTGCGCGGCTTGATGATGTGATTGTGATTTCTTCCTCGGCGAAGGTTGCGCGCGAGAGCGTGCGGTCGCTCGTGGGCGGTGGACCGTCGAAGTTCGATGACCTGCGGTTAAAGGGGGCGCTGGAGAAGTTGCCGAAGGCGGAAGACGCGCTCGTGTTCTACGACGCCCGACAGCAATTTGGCCAGTTGAAAGGCATCGGCGACTTCATTCGCGAGAAAGCGCCGAAAGACCTGAAGGCGGTGCGCGTGGCCGACGTGATCGAACGCGTGATGAATGAAGTCGATCTGCTCGACTATCAAGTCGCGGTCGAGTCGACCGATGGGCGCAAGCTGCTGAAGTCGGAGGTCCTGCAGCTGTCGCCGAATGTGGAGCAGAAGAAGCTCTACAAAGTGTTCGCCAGTGGCAAGCCGTTCGAGAATTGGGAACGGTGGGTGCCGGCGGATACCCAGTCGTTCTCGCTTCATACCGGCCTGAATCTGCATGCCTTGTATGAAGCCGTGCTGCAGTTCGTTACGACCGAGTTCCCCGAAGTCCAGCCGAAGATCGATGAGTTCGAAGCCAAGCAGCAGCTGGCGGGCGTGCATCTGGATCGCGACATTCTGCAGGCGTTCAGCGGCGAGTGCGTGAGCTTGAAGTTGTCATCGGGCGAGGGCTCGGCAGCTAGCCAGGATTCTGTCCTCGCCCTGCGGTGCGAGAAGCCGGAGCGAATTCGCGAGCTCATTCAACAAGGAGTTGGGAAGTTGGGGGCGTCGCCGTATGGTCAAAGCCAGAACGTGAAGCTTGAAGCGTCGAAAGAAGTCGAGGGCTTCGATGAGCTCTCGGCCAACATGCTGATGGCGTTCGGCCTGCGCCCGGTGATTGGCTTCCACGACGGCTGGATGATCGTGGCCACGAAGCCGGCGGCGGCCCAAAAGGTGCTTAAGACACTCGCCGGCGAATCGCCGTCGATCACCACCACAGAGCGGTTCCAGAAGTTTGGCGTCGAGGTGAAAGGCCCGGTCGCGTCGATCAGCTACAGCGACATCGGCGCCGGCACGCGGCAAGCCGCGATGATGATTCGCCAGGCGGGCATGATGGCCCCGGCGTTCGTCATGTCGGCGGGCATCAAAGACCAGAAGACGCTCAAGCTGCTGCAGGATGGCTGCGGTCTGCTGCCTTCGGTGGCGAATGTCGTCGAGAAGTTCAACTTCCTCGAAGGCAAGCTGACGGTCGTGCAAGCTGGCGACACCAACGGCAGCTGCCTGAAACAAACGGTGACGCTTGTGCGTGAGCCAAAGGTGGAAAAAAATTAGGTAGGTGAGGCCGTCTTGCTCACAACGTCGGAGATATTCCGATGCGCTGGTTGTTTGCAGTTTCCTTGGCGCGAGGGAAAACGCGCCATGCAGTTCCGGTAGTTTCTCTTGCCCTCGCAGCAGCGTACGTGGCGGTGACCGTCGCGTACGCTGCTGACGTTTCGATTCAGTTCGTTCCCACGCGGCACGATGTCGTCACGGACATGCTCTGGCTGGCGGGCGTTGGGAAGGACGACGTTGTCTACGATCTGGGGTCGGGCGACGGGCGGATTCTCATCGCGGCGGTTCGCGATTTTGGTGCTCGCAAGGCCATCGGCGTGGAGCATGACCCGGCGCTCGTCAAACAAAGCCGCGCGGCGATCGAGGCGGCGGGCCTGAGGGATCGCGTCGAAGTCTTAGCAGGCGATTTGTTTGCGCAGGATGTGAGCCAGGCGAGCGTCGTGATTCTTTATTTGGGGCATCAGCCGAACATTGACCTGCGGGCGAAGCTGTGCCGTTCGCTGAAGCCGGGCGCACGCATCGTGGCGCATCAATTCGGCATGGGCGAATGGCCGCCGGATAAGCTGCTGCGGGTGCGGACGCCGTATCTGGGAATGTACGGTGTGGTGTCGAATCCGTTCACGAACAACCCGCGCGTGCCAGATTTCGCAGACCTATTCGAGCCCGCCACGTTCAGCAGTGTGCGGGTGTGGATCGTGCCGGAGCCCGTTGCCGGCGTGTGGCGGGGAAGGCTCGCGACGATCGCTGGCGAGCGCGAGTTGAGGCTCGTGTTGCATCAACGAATTGGCGAAGTGAGCGGCACGGCGCGAATTGTGAACGACGGCGACAGCGACAATGGCGTCCGTGCCGATCTGTGGGGCGACCACATCCGCTTAGATGGTTCGCTCGGCCGGCCGGCGGGGAAGCCATACTTCGATTCGCTGGTGATGCTGGATGGCCACGTTAGGGGCGACACGCTGGAGGCGAAAGTGGCGACCTTCGCGGGCGGCGAGCGGCGGGAGCGGGAATGGACCGCGACGCGCGAGCCGCAGGACTTTGCTGGCGTGTGGGAGTGGGCTTGCCCAACCGGCTCGCGCACCGTGCAACTGCGCATCGAACGTCACGATGGCCAACTGTCGGCAACGTACGTTGACGGCGAGAAGAAGGCGACTGTTAGCGATTTCTATGATTTCGGCGGCGGGTTCTATTTCACGCACCTGATCGGGCGGCAACCGAACGGCAGCCTCGAAATCACGCGCGAGAGCGGTTGGCTCGTTGGTGAGGCCGTGATGGACGGCGATGTTTTGAGCGGCACGATTGACTTTTACCCGTATTCCCGCTCGCTAGGCGAAAAACCTAAAGACGAGCGCGAAATCAAAGCCGGTCCTCAGCCTTGGCAGCCGAAGCGGGTTGCGAACTGAATGGGTGGAAGGCGGTTCCCACTTCATTCCTTCATGCTCGTAGCTTAAACTGGTGCTTATACCTTGGTGGCGAGCACAGTTTGTGCGCGCAACCGTTCTTGAATCCCAATCTCGGCCGCTGCCCATGCCATCTCTCATATCCCGCCGTGAAGCTCTTCGTCGTACGGTTGTCTTTAGCGCTGCCGCGCTGGTGGGCCGGCGAGGCATGGTGTTCGCCGCGCCGCCGGAGACAGCGTTTGGCGGCGGTGGGATCGACATCCTGGCGATGGGCGACTTCGGCACGAAGGGCGACGAGAACCAGACTGCCGTAGCCAACGCCATGGCGAAGTTCGCGAAGTCGCTCGGCCATTCGCCGGCGGCGGTGCTCGCGCTCGGCGACAACTTCTACGGCAAACTCACGCCCGATCGGTTCGAGAACCACTTCGAGAAGTTGTACTCGCCGGAGTACCTCAATTGCCCGTTCTATGCGTGTCTCGGCAATCATGATTACGGCGTGGGCAAGTACGATCTGCAGCCCGAGAAGCTGGGGATGCAGATGGACTATGCAAAGGACCATCCGGAGTCGCGGTGGAAGCTGCCATCGAAGTGGTACAGCGTGGAGTTGCCGAGTCCCGAGAATCCGCTGGTGAAGATCCTGGTGCTCGATGGCAACTTCAGCGAAGGCTATCTCAAGCCGCAAGAAAAGATCGAGCAGCGCCGCTGGCTCAAGGCGGAACTCAAGAAGCCGACGGCGGCGCCATGGCTATGGCTCGTGAATCACTTCCCGTTTTTCAGCGACTGCGAGAATCGCGGCGACAATAAAGGGCTTATCCGCGAATGGGGACCGCTCCTCAAGGAGCACAACGTGTCGCTGTGCCTCGCCGGGCACGATCACACGATGCAGCACTTGCGGGTGGAAGGGTACCCGACAAGTTTCATCGTCAACGGCGCGGGCGGCGCGAAGCTTTACAACTTGAAGCCGACCGATCGCGGTTTTACGGAGAACAAGCATCGCGGATTCAACCACATTCATGTGACGCCGGATGAACTGAATGTGCAGTTCATCACGGCCGATGGCGAGTGCTTGCACCACTTCACGCGCAATCGGGCGGGTGAGGAGAAGGTGCTCACGACGGCGGACGTAACGCCCTCATTTGGCGGCGTACCCTCAGTCGCGTAACGCTCATCTGCAACCCCGCTGTTTGTTGCAGCTAGCACGCTTGGCGTCGGGTGCGTGGCGCAAACTCTTCCGGCTGCGAAAGCTCGATCGGTCGCGAAGCCGCTACCCGCGGTGCGGGTCGCAACGCTGGCTAGCGTGAATTATCGCTTAGCGTTGTGCGGATTCTACGGACCACATCCCCCGGCAAACCGATTTGGAATGACGGGGACGGATTCCGCCGCGCCGCTGCGCGATGAGCGGGACAACGCCCCCGCCTACCACACGGATGCCGACCGGGTCATTTGCCGGCCGGCCCCACCAATATCCCTCTCGTAAATCAGGCCCGCCAGAGACCCCGGGGCAGCCTGACCGACGAATTGCCTTCACGGCAGGAGAACTCACAGATGAAGATTCATCTGGCATGGATTCGTGTCACCGCTACCGCGGCGCTTGTCGCCAGCGTCGGCGTGCATCCGGCGTCGGCGCAGTACGCGCCGTTCAAGCCGCTGCCACCCGATCCGGTTGCGCCAGCCGCCACGGCGCCGGCGACGCCGTACGTTGCCTATCGCACGCCGGCGGCGTACCCCCAAGCGACGGCCGGGCGCTTCCAACCGCCGGCCCAGGCCTATCAGGCGCCGACGGCTGCCTATCAAGCGCCGGTGACGCCGGTGGCTCCGTACCAGCCGGCTGCGCAGTATCAAGCGCCGGCTCCGCAGTATGCCCAGCCGCAAGTGGCGTATCCGCAAACAGCGGCACGCTACCCGGCGGCTTACCCGTACGTGGCCAATGCGCAGCCGACCGAAGCGCTGCCCGCTCCGCAAGCTCCATCGACCAGCGCGCCGGTGATGGAATCGGTGCCCGCGCCGGTTGAGCAAGGCGCTCCGCCGGCTGCATCGGCCGCTCCGATGACAAGCGGTTACCCGGCTGCCGGCTGCAATTGCGGCAACGGTTCGTACCAAGGCAACTGCTACTCGACCGGCGGCTGCGGCACTTCGTACCCCGAAGTCAGCGGCTATTTCGGCGAATGCAATAACGAAAACCAATGGTTCGGCGGCGTGTACTGGCTGTTCATGACCCGCGATAGGCCCCGTGGGCAGCTGTTGACCACCGAAGTCGATTGGAGCACTGCGCCAGACCCGTATTATCCCAGTAAGGCCGGCGCCGTGTTGTGCAGCAACATGGCTGAATACGATTTCCGTTCGGGCGTTGAAGTGCGGCTCGGCAGCACGTTCACCGTCGGCGAGTCATGCGGCTCGGGCTGTGGCTACAACGGCTGTGGCTATGGCTACAACGGCTGCGGTTGCAATAGCTGTGCGCCGTCGTGCGGCACGATGTATGCCTGGGAAGTCGCGTGGTGGGGCATTGACGACAGTCCGTTCGTGAAGACTGTCGACGAGATGCCCGGCATGCGGATGTACGGCATGAAGAACTTCGTAGGTCTTGAATATGACCGCGATGCGGGCGGTATGTACAACTACCGGCCGTTGAATGATTACTACGGCTACTCGATGCCAATCGACATGCCGGGCGCCCCGATGGCCGGTGACATCCGCGTGTTGTCGCAACGCTTGTATACGAACTTCAAGGCCCAGAACCTGGAACTCAACCTGATGCGGTTCCCGTGCGACGTGTGCACGAGCAGCTGCAACAGTGGTTGCGGGTACGACGCCTGTGGTTGTGGCGCTGGCGCTTGCGGTGGCTGCGACTCGGGCTGCGGCGGCTCCGATCTTTCGATGTACGGCTCGTGCGGTGTCCGCTACTTCCGCATCGACGACGACTTCGGTTACGACACCGAATTCGCCTACTATGACGGCACTTCGTGGGATCACACGATGCCCGACTGGTCGACGTTCGATGACGAGAAGATTGGCTACGACATCAACGTGGACAACAATTTGATTGGTCCGCAGCTTGGCTGGACGACCAACTACTGCGTGGGCTGCAAGTGGAACTTCTTCCTCAACAGCACGTTCGGCATCTTTGATAACCATGTCAACGTTCGGCAACGCGTGTGGACGGGCGGCGACGGCACGATCCGCTATACGAGCACCGGCGATGACATGAACTTCAAAGAGAGCAAGGACCGCATCGCGTTCCTCGGCGAACTCCGCGTCGGTGGCTCGTATGACTTCACCTGCCATTGGCGTGCGGTGGCCGCCTACCGGGCGATTGCCGCGACGGGCATCGCGACGACCGACGGCCAGCTGCCGAGCAACTTCTCCGACCAGAACGCTGTGCACGAGATCAATGCCGACAGCTCGATGATCATCCACGGCGTGCAAGTGGGTGCGGAGTGCCGGTATTAATGAAGCTGTTAGCTGTGAGCTATTAGCTGTCAGCCAAACGGACCGACAGAATACAAGCCTCGGCTGGCGGAGGGTTCCGCTGGCCGAGGCTTTTTTATTGGTGTGCACGGTGCGCAATTTGCACGGTTAGGTGGGATTCGCATTCTCTACCCATCACATATATGTAAGTGAGAAAAGAACCATGCGCACGCCACTGCTAACTGCCATTGTAGGAGCACTGTTGATCGGCACGCTCGTCGCCCAGCCGCCGCAGCCGGAGCCGCCCGCTCCGCCGACAGAGCAGGGCGTGGGTGAGCGGATCGGCGAATCGGTCGATCGGGGTCTCAACACCCTCGGCAAGCGCATTCGCCGCGGGTGGGCGGAGATTCGCCAGTCGGTCGACGAGCTCGGCGTGCAGGGCCGCGTGTATGGCCGGTTAAAGTGGGATAAGTCGCTGGCGAACGCGACGATCGACATCAGCGTGCAGAATGAGAATGTCGTTACGCTTTCGGGCAGTGTGCCCGACGAGGCGAGCCACGGTACGGCGGTGCGGCTGGCGCAGGATACGGTTGGCGTGCATCAAGTTGTGGATCATCTCACGGTTGCGTCGACGAAGATCGAAACCGTGCCGCCGGTTGGTAGTGCGCCCTCGAGCAGCACGCCCATTGGCACGACGCCGGCAGGGAAATAGGTTCTGCTTGCGAACGCAGGACGCGGCGCGAGTGCTTTCGGATCAGCCGCCGGGCGCTAGCCCGCGGTTCACGCTTTCAACCGCGGGCTAGCCGCCCGGCGGCTAATTACTGGAGCGCTGGCGATTCGAGCGTGCGTTAGTAAGATAGAGGCAAGTGCCTCTTGTTCCTACGAATCGCACCTGTGAATTGCCAGCGATGATGTCATTTGCCTGCTTGTGCCGCGTTATGCGCTGTGGTGTCGCCGCAGCCCTCTACTCTGTGTTTGTTTTGGGCGGCAGCGTTGCTTGCTCCGCCGCGGAGTTGGCCGACTCCGCCTACCTGAAGGAGCACTACACCAAGTACGAGTACGAAATCCCCATGCGCGACGGCGTGCATCTGCTCACCGCGGTCTATGTGCCGAAGGACCATACGAAACAGTACCCGATTCTGCTGTCGCGCACGCCGTACTCAGTGCGCCCGTACGGTGAAGATGTGAATCCCACGCCGCACGGCCTCCTGGCCAACTATGCAAAGGAAGGATTCATCTTTGCGTTGCAGGATGTCCGCGGCCGCAACGGCTCGGAGGGTACGTTCGTGCATGTGCGGCCGATCAACGAGAACAGGACTGGCAAGGACACCGACGAATCGACCGACGCGTATGACACAATCGAATGGCTCGTGAAGCACGTGCCGAATAACAGCGGCCGCGTCGGCATGTTGGGGATTTCGTATCCTGGTTTTTTCTCGGCCTGTGGCATGATCGACTCGCACCCGGCGTTGAAATGCGTGTCGCCGCAAGCGCCGGTGTGCGACTGGTTCATCGGCGATGACTTCCACCACAACGGGGCGCTGTTCCTCAACGACGGCTTCGGCTACCTCGCGACGTTCGAGCAGAAGCTCGAAAACCCGAAACGCGAAATGGCCAAGCCCTTCGATTATAAAACGCCGGACGGTTACGAGTTCTATCTGAACCTGGGTTCCCTGCCGAATGCCGACAAGAAGTATTTCAAAGGCAAGGCGCCGTTTTGGACCGAGATGCTCGCCCACCCGACGTACGATGAATTCTGGCAGGCGCGCAACCTCGCGCCGCATTTGAAGAAGGTGCGGGCGGCTGTGCTCACCGTCGGCGGTTGGAACGATGCCGAGGATCTGTACGGGACGCTCAAAGTTTATCGGGCGACCGAAGAGCAGAACCCGGGCATCTTCAACGCGCTGGTGATGGGCCCGTGGTCGCACGGGCAGTGGTCGTCGCCCGACGCCGACCGGCTCGGCAGCGTGGAATTCAACGCGAAGACCGCTGTCTACTATCGCGAGCACTTCGAGTTGCCGTTTCTCAATCACTATTTGAAAGACGAAGCCCAAGCTGTTCAGGAAGGCGACGTTGCAGCCGTGAAAGGCGAAGGCGCGGGAGGCGAGAAGCCAAAGAAGTTCGATATCGCGGAAGCGAATGTCTTCGAAACGGGCACGAACCAGTGGCGAAAGTTCGACGCCTGGCCGCCCAAGGGCACGGTCGAGAAGACGCTGTACTTCCACGCGGGCGGCCGGCTCTCGTTCGAACCGCCTGCGGCAGAGGAAGCGGCCGCGTTCGATGAGTATCCGAGCGATCCGGCGAAGCCTGTGCCATACATCGGATACATCGCAATGAACCGCACGCGCGAATACATGGTCGACGACCAGCGGTTCGCCGCCGAGCGGCCGGATGTGCTCGTCTACCAAACCGACCTGCTCCAAGAGGACGTCACGCTCGCCGGCCCGCTGACGGCACAGCTTCACGTGGCAACCACCGGCACCGACGCCGACTTCGTCGTCAAGCTGATCGACGTTTACTCCGGCGACTTTCCGAACCCCGAGCCGAACCCGGCCAACGTGCAAATGGGCGGCTATCAGCAGCTCATTCGCGGCGAACCGATGCGCGGCAAATTCCGCAACAGCTACTCGAAACCCGAGCCGTTCACGCCGGGCGAGCGCACGGCCGTCCATTGGACGATGCCCGACGTCTTCCACACCTTCCGCCGCGGCCACCGGATCATGATCCAGGTGCAAAGCTCCTGGTTCCCGCTGGTCGACCGCAATCCGCAGAAGTTCTGCGACATCAACCAGGCTACCGAAGCCGATTTTCAGAAGGCGATGCAGCGGGTGTATCACACGCCGGAAGCGGCGTCGCAGGTGAAAGTGGGGATGTTAGGAAAATAGCAGTTGCCAGAAAGACGCTGGATACGGAGTGTTGCCAATGCGTCGCCAAGCAGAGCGAATCATGCAATGCCGGCCAACTGGGCAAAGTCGGCGATCGTCACGATTCGTGTCGCAAGAGTCAGGCGCGATTGCAGCAAGTCGTTGTCGCCGGTGACGAGAAAATCGGCGTTGGTGCCAACTGCCGCAGAAAGAAATTTCGCGTCTTTTGGATCGCGCAATCCGGAAACATCGACTGCCGGCGTTGACAGTACAAATGACCTCATTTCGATGAGCTTGATCCACCGTTCAATCTGAGCGGCTGAAAGGCCGAACCGTGGCCGCTGCATTACCTCTCGATACTCCTTTAGGCTGCGTGACGATCCATTCGACATCCGAGGTCGTGGCAACGTAAAGAACAACACGTTCAGGAAGGCGGTCGCGCCACGCGGCCGACAACAGCACGTTCGTATCCAACAACACCTTCATCATCCGTGACGATAGTCGTCAATTTCCTGTTCGATTACGTCGTCGCTAACAGACGAAGATTGTGGCTGCCCGCGCAGTTCCTCGCACAGTCGTTGCCACTCCTTGAGAAATTCGTCTGCGTTTTTGCGCTTGGGGCTGATCAAGACATCGACCTCCGTGCCAGGCGCGAAAGGCACACCGGCGATCCGAACCTCGCCGGCGATCTCCACGGTTGTTGACGTTTCGTAGGCGTTCATGACTGCCATTATATCACAATGGTGAAATCCGGACGCCAAATCACTGGCCAAGCGCTTGGCCCGTCGAGATCACTTTGGCGTAGGCAAACCCGAGCGCGCTCATGTACGCGGCATGCACATCTTTTGCGGCTACCTTGTTGCCTTCGAACTCCACGTCGCGGGTTGCACAGGCGTCGTGGGCGACGGTGCAGTCGAAGCCGAAGTCGGCGGCGGCGCGGGTGGTGGCGTCGATGCACATGTGGCTCATGGCGCCGCAGATGGTGAGATCTTTCGCGCCGACACGGCGAAGCTCTTCCAGCAACTTCGAGCCGCGGAAGCTGTTGGGAAAGTGCTTGACGATGATTGGTTCGCCCTGTTTCGGCGCCACGGATTCGTGAATTTGAGCTCCAGGCGTCCCCGCGACGAAGAACGGCGCGGAGGGATCATCCCAGGTGTGCTGAATATGAAACGTCGGCTGGCCGAATTTGCGGAAGTGCTCGAGCAATCGGCCCGCGTTTTCGGCGCGCTTGTTCGATGTCGACCAGCGTCATGCGGCCACCGGGAAAGTAGTCGTTCTGGATATCGACGATGATGAGAGCGGGCATGGGTCGAAGGGGGAAGGGGGAAGGGGGAAGGGGGAAGGCGGAGGGGGGAAGGCGAACGACGAGATACGTTGTCGACGCGCGCGGGTGCTTTGTCAACTGAACGGACGACGGACGGCCGCTGAGAATTAGGGCGTAGAAAAGAGGCCGCCGCCCAAGACTAACGTCTAACGACTAAAGCCCAACGCCTAACTGGTCACGCCGCCGCCGCTTCCAGCAATTGCCGGCCGGCGTAGTACGCGAGCACTTCGCCGCCGAGGGCGCGGTAGTCTTCAGCCCCCGGCGAGCCGGGCGCGTATTCGAAGATCGATTGGCCGAAGCTCGGCGACTCGGCGAGGCGAATATTGCGGCGGATCCGCGTTTCGAACAGCCGCACGGTGCTCCACGCGCGGTTGCCCTTGCGGGCTTCTTTGAAGAACTGCTCGACGTCGCGGCTCACTTCCGCGGCCAGCTTCGTGCCCGATTCGTACAGGCACAGAACCACGCCGGCGAGCGCGAGCCGTTCGTTGAGTCGCTCGTGTACGAGGCCGATCGTCTTGAGCAACTTCGACAAGCCGTGCAACGCGAGGAAGTGCGGCTGGAGCGGCAGGAACACGTCGTCGACCGCGGCCAGGGCGTTGATCGTGAGGATGCCGAGCGACGGCGGGCAATCGATGAGCACGTAGTCAAAGTCGTCGGCGGCCACGGCGAGCTTGTCGCGCAGGATCACTTCGCGACCGACCACGCCGGCGAGCTCGACTTCGGCGGCCGCCAAATCGATGTGCGACGCCGCCACCCACAAATTCTCTTCGCCTTCCGGGGCGGTGCCGGGCCGCTGCCACAGATCGGCGATCGGCGTTTCTTCGGTGAGCAGGTCGTACACCGTCGGCACGCGGGCCTGCGGGTCGAGCCCGAGGTGCAGCGAGGCGTGCGCCTGGGGGTCAATATCGATGATTCCCACACGCTGCCCGGAGCGGGCGAGCGCGGCGCTCAAGTTCACAGCGGTCGTCGTCTTACCGACGCCGCCCTTCTGGTTGATGATGGCGATGCTGCGCATGGGAGAGGCTGGGGCTCGGGGCTGGGGACTAGGGATGAACTTTGAGAGAGGCGGATTATAGGAAACATCGCCCCTGCGCCTAGCGCGAGTTGCCGCGAGTGCTGGCGCTGCTAGCGCCGGTAGAAATCGCCGCTTGTTGCGTTACTGCTTTGGCGCAGCGATTGGCGAGGCCGCTTCAGCGGCGGGCGGGGCGGAGGTGCTCTCTGGCAGTCCTTCAAACTCCGAGAACATCTCGCGCAGACCCGCAGAGATTGGTTCACACGAGAGCATGATCTCGTTGTCCGGGACATATACCCAGCGGAAATCGGAGGAGAACATAATACCAACGCTCTTCGACGTACGTTGATCTCTAAAGCCTAATCCGTGTGTCCATTGAACATCGTCTTCGATCGGCACCGCCGGCCATTTGAAACTTCGATCTTCCAGCAGCGCATTGCGAAGATGCACAAGTCCCTTTGCCGACGAGATATCTCGATTCAAGTCGTCATGACTCCAGACCGTCGGCGCGTCGCGAATCAGAGTCGCCGCCTCCGGCCCCCAAAATTGCGCCGTGCGATGTGTGGTGTAATACCGAAACCACCAGCTGGTTCCGGCGCCGATGAGTGCGACTGCCATCACTCCAATGATGATCCACTTGCCGGAAATACCAGCGTTCTGGGGCGTTGTGGCGGCGTCACGGCTAGCGGCTGTTGGCGGCATAAGCTCTCTAGTATAATGACGTTGCGAGTTCGCGAGAACGTTGCGGCTGGGGCATTTTGCTCATCTCCGAACTTGCCACTCGCAGATTCGTCGGCCGCGGCAGAGAGCTCTCCGCGACCTCCGCGCCTCTGCGTGGTCTCTTTCCGCTAAGTCACAACCGTTTTGAAGTCCATGGCCGATCAATTCGATCCTTATCGCGAAGCCCTCATTGTGGAAGTCGACACCCAGTGGCCCGAGGAGTACGACGATTGGGAGCCGACCGAGCGGGCCCGCGTGGAGCGGCTGTTGCATCAGTCGCCGGACCAGGCCGCGCAACTGGAATACGTCCGCACGCACACCGGCTTCTGCCGCCGCATCGTCGTCACGCCAGAGGACATCGCCCGGGTCACCGCCTGAAGAAAGAGGGGGAGGCAGGAAGCAAGAGGGGGAGACAAGGAGAGTGGGAGAGGGGGAGAATGTTACGCAACAATCTCCCCCTCTCCCCCTCTCCCTATCTCCCGCTCTCCCCCTCTAAGCGTCTCCGAATCGTAACACCAATCCGCTGAAGTCAACATTCCACCCCGCCCCACCATGCCCACCGTTCACGTTAATCTTGGCCCGCGTAGTTACGACATCGAAATCGGTAGCGGCAACTTGCGTGAGGCGGTGAAGTTCTGCGATGCCGAGGCGGACGATGCGCACACGGTCGTCATCACCGATTCGAACGTGGCCGAGCACTATGTTGACCCGGTCGTCGAGCCGCTCGAAGAGCTCGGTTGCGAAGTGAACGTGCTCGAAGTCGACCCGGGCGAAATGAGCAAGGCGCCCGAGGTGGCGACCGAGCTATGGGAAGAGCTGCTCGATAACGGCGCCGACCGTAAGACCGTGATCGTCGCGCTTGGCGGCGGTGTCGTCGGCGACCTGGCCGGGTTCGTCGCTGCTTCGTTCACGCGCGGCCTGCGGTTCGTGCAGATTCCGACCACACTACTCGCGCAGGTCGACAGCTCGGTCGGCGGTAAGGTCGGCGTCAACCTCACGGGCGGCAAGAACATGGTCGGCGCGTTCTGGCAGCCGAAGGGCGTGCTCATTGATGTCGCTGTGCTAAATACGCTGCCCGAACGCGAGTTCCGCGCGGGACTTGCTGAAGTGGTGAAGTACGGCGTCATACAGGATGCCGAGTTTTTCGCGTATCTCGAATCGAACGTCGAAAAAGTGAACGCCCGCGATGCTGGCGTGCTGGCGTACATCGTCGAGCGCTGCTGCCGGTTGAAGGCCGATGTCGTCGAACAAGACGAGCGCGAGGAAACGGGCCTCCGCGCGATCCTTAACTACGGCCACACGTTCTGCCACGCCTTCGAAGCCGGCACCGGCTACGAGCAACTGCTGCACGGCGAAGGCGTCGCCATTGGCATGCACTGCGCCGCGCGGCTGGCCGAACGCCTGGGCCGCGTTGATGCCGCCTTCGTCGCGCGGCAACAAAAACTCCTTGAAGCATTCGACCTATCTCTCGAAGTTCCCGCAGTCGACCCAGAGGAGTTGGTCGAGCTCATGTATCGCGACAAGAAAGTCGAGCGCGGCAAACTCCGCTTCGTGCTGCCGACACGGATGGGACATGTCGAACTGGTGCGCGGCGTGTCGAATGAGGATGTGCTCGCGGCGATGAGTGCGTCGTTGTGACGTGAACTAGGTCGCAACTAGGGCGATTTTCGTTTACGCTGTCTCCAGTAATTTGGGCGACGGCTGGCATGCGTCACCGCAAACACGAAGACCTCGTGTTCAAACAATTCAAAAATGACTACATAGGGGAAGCCTTCGACCAAGACGCGTCGATACGGAGCGAGTTCGACCATCGTTTCCAGCTTGGCGAACCGCTGAGGGATCGCCTTCGAGCAGTTCGAATGCTGCCGCTACGGCTTGAACGAACCGATGGCCAAGCCCAGGCGATTGGCCGTCATACCACGCAGCCGCTTCTCGAATCTCTGCTTCAGCCTTGCGGTGTAGCTTCAAGTGAACCGCGATTTCTCCGGCATCAAACCTTGGCTGATAGTTAGCAGTGCCGCTTGCCAGTCTGCAACAACTTCGTTGCCAGAGAGCATATCGTTGCGCCGTTGCTGCAAATCGGCGAGAAACTCGCGATCCAGTTCCGAGGCGGTCTGTTCATCAATACTGTCGAGAAGTTGCTGAGCGAGTGTGTAACGCTGCTGCGGCGCAAGGGCGAACACCTGCCCGATAACTTCTGGTGCTAAGTCCATTGCCGAACTCGCTGAAAGAGTGACAGTGCCTTCGTGTTTCACCGCTATCCAATTGTAAATTGTATCGGATGGCCACGCAAAAAGGGAGCATGTGCGGTCGAAGGCACAACCTCGCAATTGAGACTGCTTTCGATTGAGGAAATCCGTGTGTAAACTTGCGTTCTAACACAAGGACCATGCCATGCCCGAAACCGCCTCCGCTGATGACCTCGTCGATAGTGTGACGTTGTCACTCGTCTCCGGTGTGGGCCCGCTGCTGCGGAAGGCGCTGCTCGAACGTTTCGGCACCGCGGCGGCTGTTCTCGCGGCTTGCCGAAGCGACCTTCAAGCGGTGCAGGGCATCGGCCCAAAGACGGCCGCTCGCATCGTCGCCGCGCGCGATGAAATCAATGCGGAACTCGAGCTGCAGGTCGCGGCCGAGCACGGCATTGAGGTGCTAACCGAAGCCAGCGATGATTACCCCCGCCCGTTGCGCAAGATTCATGACCCGCCCGGCGTGCTGTTCCGCCGCGGCCAGCCCAACGCGCAAGATGAGCTCGCCGTCGCGATCGTCGGAACTCGCCATGCCACTCGCTACGGCCTCGCCCAAGCCGAACGGCTCGCGGCAAGCCTCGCGCGCACTGGTTTCACGGTCGTCAGCGGCCTGGCACGCGGCATCGACGCCGCTGCCCATCGCGGCGCCCTCTCCGCCGGCGGTCGCACGATCGCCGTGTTAGCTGGCGGCATTCTCGAACTCTATCCTCCCGAGCACGAGAAGCTCGCCGAAGAAGTTGCGGCCGCCGGTTACGTCGTCAGCGAAACGCCCCCGCGCATGCCGCCGTTGAGCGGCTCGTTCCCGCAGCGCAATCGCATCATCAGCGGCCTGTCGCTCGGCACGATTGTCGTAGAGGCGGCTGATCGCTCAGGCGCGCTAATCACGGCCCGGCATGCCTACGAACAAGGCCGCGAAGTCTTCGCTGTCCCCGGCCCGATCGATAGCCGCCTCTCGCGCGGCTGCCACGCGCTCATCAAAGATGGCGCGAAGCTCGTGGAATCGATCGACGACATTCTGGCTGAGTTCGGCCCCTTGGCCGAAAACATTCAGCGCGACAACGGCGACATTATCACCCAGCCCGCCGAACTTCTGCTCAACGACCTTGAACAGCAAGTCCTCAATGCCGTCGAGTCGTCGCCGACATCCGTCGACAGCATCGCCGCAAGTTGCGGTCTTCCCATCCACCGCGTGCTTTCGACGATCAGCGTTCTCGAAATGCGACGTCTCGTGAGACGTGTGAGTGGGACCCAGGTCGTGCGCAATTGAAAGGCTGCTCGCGCCGATCGTCGTGCGCGGCGCGAACACTTGACGCGAAGCGACGAATTGCCGCTATCCTAGGCCCTCTAGTTCGCCGATCCTGACAATAAAGCGTCGCGTTATCGTTTTTTTGGGCGGTTTCTGTAAGTTGCTCCGCTACAGGACTAGCAGGCATGGATTTTGCAAACGCGCTAGATCCATCCTTCTCAAAGATTCAGTTGAACGGAGCAAGTCATGGCAACGAAGCAAAGTCTCACCGGCCGCAGCGACAATCGTGACCCCATCACCGACGAACCCGGCGCCCATCCCGTCGGCGCAGGCATCGGCGCAGCGGTCGGCGGGGCGGCGGCTGGTGCGGCCGCCGGCACGCTGGCGGGACCGGTCGGCACGGTCGTCGGTACGATTGCCGGAGGCGTTGCTGGCGGACTCGCGGGCAAAGAGATCGCCGAGCAGATCGACCCCGCGGTCGAGGACCATCACTGGCGCAACGAGTACCCGATGCGGCACTACTACGATCCGAAAGTCGGCTACGATCAGGTCGGCCCGGCGTACCAATACGGTTGGGAATCGCGCGTTGAATATGGCGACCGACATTTCGAAGAAGTCGAACCCGACCTCGCCAAGGACTGGCCCAACCGCCGCGGTACGTCAAAGCTCAACTGGCACCACGCCCGTGCCGCCACCCGCGACGCGTGGGATCGGGTGCAGAGAAACGTTCAATCGACGTCCGACAACGATATTGGTAACTCTGAATTCATTAAAGAGCGTGGTATGGCCGTACCTCGCGTGCCGAAATAGTCAGTGGATTTAATTGAACACGCTCTCCTGCCGGCAGTCTCCCCGAGACGAGCCGGCGTTTCTTCTAACCGCCGCGCTTCACACGCCGTCGTCGCGCAAGAAGTTGTGTCACCCGCCGAGATTGAACTTGCCTTCCTCGATCAATTCGCCATGCACGTCAACTCGCCGACGGGCATTCATCTGTAACAACCGAACGGTGGCCCGGCCAATTGCGGTCCTGCCTTCGATGCGGGCATCTTGCAGCATGAAATGACGGTGCCATTCATCGCGCCGCGGATGGTATAGCGCAACGATATCGCCAGAGATCGGATCGACGCCACTGAGATTCGGAACCTTATAAGCGTTGCTGCGGTCGCATGACCATGCCAGGTTCTCGACCACATACGCGCCGCCGTGTTGCTTGGCAACGATGTGCTCAACATGAAATGGCATCAATTGCGCTGTGCGAGGCAATCGGCAATATTCGCAACAGTCATTCGCGCGGGCCCGTACGAAATCGCGTAACGTCGCATCCATTAGCGACCGTTTTCTCTGAGAATTCGACGGGTCTTGGCCTGCAACAAGGCCAGCACATCGCCGCCCTCGATGTAGTCCTTGTATTCGCTGTCTTCATCGGCGGTTAGCGTGCCCTCGTTCGCCTTTTGCGCCAACAGATCAATACGGGCTATAAGTTCCGGATCGAGACGCACGCTCGCAATCCGCTCAGCGACTTGTGGTGTAAAGCAGGCCGTTACAGGGTCGAGAAATCGATCGAGTGCGCTTGCGGTTGCCATAAGAAAATTATACCCCGGCGACAGCCATTTGCGAGGTCTCGACGTATGATGGCTTCTAATCCGCGAGCGCCAGCCGCTCAGCAATCGGCGGGTGGCTGTGCAACAGGAACACTTCCAACGGGTGCGGATCCGTGTCGGCCTTATTGAGCCGGGCGAGCTTCCAGAATGCAGAGCGATAGGCTGTGCGGTTGTTCGTGCGGTGGAGGGCGTAGCGATCGCATTGGCGTTCGTAGAAGCGGCTGATCACGTTTTGCAGCGGCGAGAGCAGGAGTGAGAACGCCGTGAGTGTGAACATCACCAGCGGCAAGCTCGCGGTCGGGGCGTCGGCCACTGTCGGCACGCCGGCCCACCAGACGATGGCGCGGTCGATTACATAAAAGCCGGCGAGGCTCACGACGACGCCGGTCGCAATCATCTTCGGAATGTGCCGATGCACGTGGTGGCCGAGTTCGTGCGCGAAGATGACGTCGATCTCCTCGGGCGTGAACTTCTCGAGCAGCGTGTCGCCCATCAGCACACGGCGCGTGCGGCCGAGGCCGGCGAGCATCGCGTTCGCTTTCTGTGTATCGGCGCTGAGGCCGAGGCGATAGACGCCTTCGATCGTGATGCCGGTGCCTGCGGCCAAGTTCTTCATGCGCGTGTCGAGCTCGGCGTTCTCGATCGGTTCGATCTTGTAGAACAGCGGCATGATGATCACCGGTGCGAGTTGCCCCAGCACGATGCTCACAACAAAGAACGCGGCCGCCGCGATCAGCCACCAGTATGCGCCCGTGTGCCAGATGATCCAAAACAACCCCGCGTTCAGCACCGCGCCGAGCACGAGCGTGAGCACGTTGCTGAGCGACCAGTTGCGCACCCACCGCGCGAACGTCTGATTGCTGAGCCCGAATTGGTGCTCCACAATGAAGTGCGAATAGAACGAGAGCGGCAGCGACACCAGCATGTGCAGGACCATCACGATGCCGAACAGCGCGAGTAGCCGGAGCATCGAGTGGTCGCCGGCGAGACTCGGGTACTTGGCCAGCCACGTATCCAGCGGCCGGGCAAACACGAACGCCATCAGCCCGAGATAGATCAGGTCAATCGCCATGTCGGCGATGGTGCAGGCGAGCGAGATATTGCTGTACCGCTTGGCCTCGGCCCGCTGTTCGGGGGTCTGCTCCTGCGGGGCATCTGCCAAAGTGTCTGGTGCTTCGCTGGGAGTTTCTGTCGCCATGTCACCTCAATCGTTTCCGCCGCTTCCGCCGCATCTCTTCCATTATTATCAACCGGCAATTCAAGCACGATTCTCGGCCGGGTCGGTCGCGTAACCATAGTGCTCGAGCTGCTTTTATTATCAACCGGCAATTCAAGCACGATTCTCGGCGGCATGAATTCAGCGGAACCCGCTAATTCCCGGCGTTTTAGCCGTCGCCTCCGTTCTCCGCGTCATCTGCGGACTAAAATTCGAATTTTTCCACAAGCCCCCGCAGTCCGCTGGCATCTTATCTGTGTTTATTCCGGAATGGCGAGACTCGGGAATAGAAACCTGTCGCGAAGTCGATCACTAGCTTGGTAAATTTCGCGACGCTGGCAAGTAAGTTCCTCCTCTGGCGAATGCAATTATGGCAGGTGCCAGCGGCCGAAAAACTTGCCCAGAACCGCCCCGCCCACCGGCGGGCACTTTTCGCAAGTATCGTAGTACGAACCGGTTAGGTGTTTTGTTCGCGTCCGCTAGCGATGATCGCTAGGGCTCTTCGGCACGGCAATTGCCAATTATATTGTTGGGGACGGTGGAAACGGCAATTGGGCCAATATGGCGTCTCGGCCAAACTCCTCTGCCCCAACCGGCGACCCATGGAACCGCACACTGTTATAATGCGAGGGTCTCCGGTCACTACTCCTGACGACGGAGAAGAAGGACAACTTCTCCTTTTTGCGTCGAACCCTCTGAAGTAGAGGTTCGTAACAATGACAGAGCATAACACGGAAGATCGCGCTATCACCAAAACGACCGTTTCGGCCGCCGACCTCGGCAGCTGGACCGACGAGGAATTGCTGCTCGAGTACCGCCTGACGGGTCGCCCGGCAGTGTTTGAAACGTTGGTTAAACGGTATGAGCGTGAGCTCTACAACTACCTCCGGCGATTCCTGAATAATCAGGTGTTGGCCGAGGATGCCTTTCAAGCCACGTTTATGCAGGTCCACCTGAAGTGCCATCTTTACGATGCGGACCGAAAGGTGCGGCCTTGGTTGTATACAGTAGCCACGAACCAGGCGATTGATATTCAGCGCCGCAATCGTCGGCATCGGTTGGTCAGCCTCGATCGGCCCAACCGCGTGCAGCACGACGAGCTCGGTTCGCTGGTCGACGTGCTCGGCGGCCGTGAAGACGAGCCGGCGAGCGGTTTGGAACAAGGTGAGCGGAAGGAGTGGATTCGCCAAGCGGTGGCCGCATTGCCCGAGCAACTTCGGTCGGCTGTGAAGCTGGTGTATTTCCGCGGTATGAAGTATCGCGAGGCGGCCGATGAACTGGATGTGCCGGTCGGTACCGTGAAGAGCCGTCTCCATTCCGCCGTTAAACGGCTGGGCAAAGCCTGGGAAGATAACCAAGCCATGCCGCAGGAATAAGACGGTTGTGGGTGCCTGGGGCAGAGGCTCTGCGATGCCCCAGACCCACGACTGGGGCGTCGAAGACTCCGCCCCAGGCACCCCAGAGACTTGTGGATTGTTGAAGTCGTATGCAGAGGGAATTTCGGCAGCGACTCGACGGCAGATAACTTGTGATGAACTTCGGAGAGCTCGCCACCAGTGGCGGGCTCTCCTTTTGAATACTCTGCGCGGATAATTCGGGGCCATGCGCGAACAGCTCATTCGCTATCTATTGGGCGAACTTGACGACGAAGAACGCC
Organism: Pirellulales bacterium; assembly: GCA_046349975.1. Taxonomy (GTDB): domain Bacteria; phylum Planctomycetota; class Planctomycetia; order Pirellulales; family Lacipirellulaceae; genus JABDGM01. The sequence continues at coordinate 77,907 of JAXMBH010000015.1, read as the reverse complement.
GCGAACTGCGGGCGCTGCTGCGAGATAATCCCGAGCTGCAACAAGAGCTGCAGCACTTACGCGAGTGCTTCGCCGCGAATCAAGAGCAAGAAGCGGGGCCCTTGCCGCCGCGGGGGCTGGCGAAACGCACCTCGTCGTTCATCTCCAACAGCGATGAATACGAAATTGAACAGGCCTCGCGCAAGGCCGGTATGTCTTCGACTGGCGATGCCCCAGCTGGCATGCTGGGCTGGAGCCTGGCAGATCTCACCGTGGCCGGCGGCGTCATGCTGGCTGTGAGCATGCTGGTTTTTCCCGCGCTTAATCATAGCCGGGAAGACACGCGGCAAACCGCGTGTCAGCACAACATGATCCAGATCTACCGGCTTGAATCGCTCTACGCCGACAACCACGACGGCAACTACCCAGTGATGCAGCCACACGAGAATGCGGGCATGGTGTTCGCGAAGCTCGTCAAAGAAGGGTATGTCGACGCCGATGAGATGGCGGTTCTGCTCAAGTGCCCGGCATCGCAAGTGGCGCGAGATATTAGAGACGGCCTGCGCGATGATATCCATGTGCCGAAGCAAGAAGAACTGCGGAGCATGTCGGCGGCCGATTTGTTGTCGGTGTCTGCCAAGATATCGCCGTGCTACGGCATTCGCATGCCGCAAAAGATAAATCACAAGTACGTGTATATTGGCCGAAAGACGCCCAGCGTGTCAAAGGTCGATCCGCTGCTTGGCGAAGTCTCCGGTGAGTCGACCAATGCTGTCAGTGCGCATCATCGTGGTTGCCTCATCCAATTCGTCGATCGCAGCGGGATGCTTGTTTCTATCCGTATTGATGCGCCGCTCGAAGTTCTGACCGACTTGGACCCGTTTCATAACATTCAGGGCAAGGTCGCGGCGGGCATCGGTGAAAACGACGTCGTTCTCGCCCCCAGCGGAGCGGTTCCAGCTCTCGAGCCCAGCGATACTGCGGAATAATCGGCCCGCTTCGCTGCCACTCTGCCAGCTGCGAACCAGTATCCTGCCGGGCCACCTCGCAGCGATGAGGCGTTTTCTCAACGTCATCACCGCATAGTGTGGTCTTCTCGCCACATGGCGGTTCTCCCGATCGCGTGTCAGGTGTTGCTCACTTCGCAGAAACCTAATTCGCACAACGGATTACAGCTTGGTGAGCGAGTGTCGCCGGCGCTCTGGCACGGCGAGTGCAACTGATCGTGTTCAGCATTCTCCGATCGGCTCGTTGCCGACCTCTCCACATCGCGGCCGCGGAAGCCTTAGTCCCCTCAGGCTTCCGCGGCTTTTTCTTTGCGCCTGGCAGGCGATCGCTCAATCAACGCAACACCGAGCACGAGTGCGCAACGTGCCGCATTTGAATTACGGGCTGGATTGACCGGCAGCGATGGGCGTGGGCCCCGCCTACCTCCCACTTTTGGCGCTCTGCAATGCAACGTTCTGTAATTTGTCGAGTGTCGTTGAACAGAAAACCCCCGGCCGGTGGCCGGGGGTGACTCGGGGAGTGCAAGACTTTAGGGTTCGACGACGGGCTGGTGACGTTGCAGCTCGGCGGCGAAGATTTCGTTGTCAATTTGCTGCACGCGGGTCTCAGGATTCCGCACAGCGTTGCCGATCGGAGGTCTCCGAATGCTTGCGGCAGGGTGGAAGACCTGCGGTCGATGGTGTGGCTCGGTCGTAAGGCCGAGCCACAGCGCTTTCAATCAATCAGCTGCATCCCATGCTGCTGCCGCAGTTGTAGCAGAGGTAGCAGTTACCGGCGCGAACGGTGATTTGGCCGCAGTTGTCACAGGCCGGTGCGTCCGATTGGAACTCGGCGAACTGCTCGCTGCGCGCTGTCGTGGGACCGGCGTCTTTGAGCATCACTCCGGCGCGAGCCAGCAGGGCCGCGTTGATTTCGCCGGTCACCGCGTGGCCTTGGGTGTGGCCGTTGCCATTCGCGTGGGCGTGGCCGTTTGAATGGCCGTTGGTGGTGCCGTTGCGTTTGGCGTCGGGGGTCGGCTTGGGGGTCACGGGCTGGGGGCTCGTGGCTGGGGCCGGGGCCGTTGCCGATCCTTCCGCTTTCCGCCTTCCGCTTTCCGCCTTGCTTTCTTTCCGCCCGCCGGTCGCGGGCTTCTTGCCGGCGGCGACGGGCGAGGGCTGTGTGTCGGCGTCGTCCCCGGCCGCTGAAGCGGCCTCACCTTCTTTGTTGAGCACACCTTGGCTCGCTTCCTTGTAGCCGGGCAGGAAGGTGATGCCGAGCCAGCGGAAAATGTAGTCGATAAGACTCTTCGCGATCTTGATATCCGGGTTCTTCGTGTAACCCTGCGGCTCGAAGCGCATGTGGCTGAACTTGCGCACATAGTCTTCGAGCGGCACACCATATTGCAAGCTCATCGACACACTCGTGCCGAAGGCGTCCATGAGGCCGCCGATCGTGCTGCCTTCTTTGGCCATGGTGATGAACAGCTCGCCGGGTCGGCCGTCGGGGTACAGGCCGACCGTGATGTAGCCCTCGTGGCCGGAGACGCTGAACTTGTGCGTAATGCTTTGCCGCGTGTCTTCCAGGCGTTCGCGGCGCGGCTTGGCGACGGCGCTGGCCGCGGCGCGTTGGCCTTCGGAGCTTGTGGAGAGCGGTTGGCTTTCCTTCGAGCCATCGCGATAGATCGCCAACGCTTTGAGGCCGAGCTTCCAGCCATCGAAGTACGCCTTGGCGATGTCCTCGGTCGTGGTGTCGCGCGGCATGTTGACCGTTTTCGAGATCGCGCCCGAGAGAAACGGCTGCGCGGCGGCCATCATGAGCACGTGGGCTTGCCATGCAATCGAGCGTCGGCCGTTGCGCGGCGTGAACGCACAATCGAACACATCGAGGTGCTCTTCCTTCACATCGGGCGAGCCTTCGATTGTGTCGTGCTCGTCGACGTAGGCCAGGATCGAGCCGATTTGCTGTTCATCGTAGCCGAGCGTTCTCAGGGCGAGCGGCACCGTTTGGTTGACGATCTTGAGCATGCCACCGCCGGCAAGCTGCTTGTACTTCACGAGGGCGATATCCGGCTCGATGCCGGTCGTGTCGCAGTCCATCATGAAGCTGATCGTGCCGGTCGGCGCGAGCACGGTGGCTTGCGCGTTGCGGAAACCATGCACGCGGCCGGAGGCCAGCACATCGTCCCACGTGCGGCGGGCGGCATCGCGGAGATATTGCGGGCAGTTCGGGTCGATCTCTTCGACCGCGTCGCGATGCATTTGCATTACGCTGAGGAACGGCTCACGATTCTCTTCGTAGCAATCGAAGGTGCCGACGGCTTCGGCAAGTTCGGTGCTCGTGAGGTTGGCGGCGCCGTGGAGCAGGGCAGTGATGGCCCCGCACACGCCGTACGCTTCGTGCGAGTTGTACGGCACGCCGCCGCTCATCAGCAGGCTGCCGAGGTTCGAGTAACCGAGGCCGAGCGGCCGGAACAGGTGACTGTTGCGGGCGATGTCGGGCGTTGGGTAGCTCGCGTGATCGACCAGGATTTCCTGGGCGATGAAGAAGATGCGGCAGGCCCCCTTGAAGCGTTCGGCATCGAACTCTCCATCGGGCTTGCGGAACTTCATCAGGTTGATGCTCGCCAGGTTGCAGGCCGTGTCGTCGAGGAACATGTACTCGCTGCACGGATTGCTGGCATTGATGCGGCCGCTGTTCGGGCAAGTGTGCCAACGATTGATCGTCGTGTCGTACTGCACGCCGGGGTCGCCGCAGTGCCAGGCGCAATCGGCCATGCGATCGAGGATCTCGCGGGCCGGGTAGGTTGGGCCGGGCTGCTTCGGGTTGGTGACCCAGTGGGTCGTCCAATCCTCGTTCTTCTCGACCGCTTGCATGAAGTCGTCGGTCACGCGGACCGAGAGGTTCGCGTTCTGGAACATGATTGAGCTGTAGGCTTCGCCGTTGAAGTTCGACTCGTAGCCGCCCTTCTCGATGAGCACGCGGGCCTTTTTTTCTTCCTTCCACTTGCACTCGATGAATTCCATCACGTCGGGATGCCAGACCTTGATGGATTGCATCTTGGCGGCGCGGCGGGTCTTGCCGCCGCTCTTGACCACGGCCGCAACCTGATCGTACACGCGCATGAATGAGAGCGGCCCCGAGGGCTTGCCGCCGCCGGCGAGCTTCTCGCGATGCGAGCGCAACGTGCTGAGGTCGGTGCCCGTGCCACTGCCGAACTTGAACAGCATGGCCTCGCTGCGGGCGAGCTCCATGATGTCTTCCATGTTGTCGTCGACGTGCTGAATGAAGCACGCGCTGCCTTGCGGGAATTCGTACGGGTTCTCGGGCTGAACGACGTCTTCAACTTGCGCGTCCCAACGCCAGTTGCACTTCGCGCCGCTGACGCCGTATTGGTGATACAGGCCGACGTTGAACCATACCGGCGAGTTAAACGCACCGTGTTGGTGCAGGCACAGCCAAGCGAGCTCGCGATAAAAGCGTTCGCCATCGGCGGCCGTGGCAAAGTAGCCGTCTTCCAGGCCCCAATCGGTGATCGTGCGGGCCACGCGATGCACGAGTTGCTTCACGCTGTACTCGCGCTCCGGCGTGTTGACTTCGCCGTAGAAGTATTTGCTGCAGATGACGTTCGTCGCGAGCTGGCTCCAGAACGTTGGCACCTCGCAGTTGGTTTGTTCGAAAATGAGTTCGCCGTTCTCGCCTTTGATTTGGGCACTGCGAACTTCCCAGTCGACGGTGGAGAAGAGATCTTCGACGTCGGCGGGACAGAAATCGGCGTCTACCTTGAGCCGGCCGTGGAAGTGCTTCACAGCGGTTTGGTTTCCTTTGGACGTAGCAGCATTACTCTTAGTGCGAGCGGTAGCCATTGCGGCCTCCTGCGCAGGGTGGAATGGGCATCCTACCTAAATGTACATATGTGCACACGATACCCGAAATCGGCTGATTTGGGGACGCTGCACCAGATTTTGGGCCTCGGTTGCTCAAAACCCGGAAAATGTGGCAGCAAGCGGTGCCGAGACCACAATATATTGTATTCAGTGCCCTTCCGAATACCACATAATGCGGTCGAGGTGTTTGATCATACGCGCTTCGCGAATCGAGTCAATGCGATTCTTAGGGGGGCGCAACGTGCTGGCATACAAGGGGTTGTGGCTCGTGTTAAATTCTAGCATCGCTAGCATGAAGGCCCTGTGAAGGCCAATTTGAGGCTGTAAAACACGAGGAAAAGCGAAACCCGGGTGGACAGCTCGTGCGCCCGCGGGTCGGCCGCAAGAATCTCAAAAAAAGTTGTCGTGAAAAGCACCATCGCTGCGGACTGCGTCGCGATGCGCGGTCAATTAGAGAATTCAGGTAAAGGCGATCGAGTTGAGACTGGCCCGTTTCGATACGGTCTGGATTCAACGTAACCCGCTACTGGACACGAATATGTGGCCACGGAAGCAGTTGCATATCGGCCGGAGCAACGTCGCGCTCAGCTTTGCGCTGTTGGCTGGGCGCGCCCGAGCTTACCACTGTGGGACGCCCGTTCTGCTGGAACGGACCTGGGTTCGGCGAGCGGAATTGACGATGCCAACTACCGCGCCCAACACGCGGCACTGACCGCGAACATTCAGCAGCGGAAACTGTCTCTGCAGCATGATGACGACAGAAGCAGCCAGCTATCGTTGGAACACGTCGGACGCGGCCGAAGCCTATGACGCCGCGGCACCGGTCATCCACCCATGTTATGTCGAAGTGCAGGATGCGATTCTCGAACAGTTGCCGTATGGGCATGAGGACGCATTTGAGTTGGTCGACATCGGCGCCGGTTCGGGGCGACTGGCGGAACGCGTGCTGGAGCAATTCGCCGGGGCGCGGGTGACGCTTGTCGATCAGTCTGCGCCATTTTTGGCACTGGCGGAGCGCAAGCTTGCGCGGTTTGCGCCGCGAGCGGCATTTATGGAGTCGCGGCTGCAGGGCAACTGGGCGGCCGAACTGAATGCAGCGCCCAACGCGATCGTGAGCACATCGGCCATCCATCACCTAGAGTCGGCGGAGAAGCGGGCGCTCTATCGCGTGTGCTTCGAAACGCTCGCCCCCGGCGGCATGTTCATCAATGGCGATGAATTTCGGCCAGCGGACGATGGCGCATTCTTGGCGCTTCTCGAAGAATGGTCGGCCCACATGCGGTCGGCAATCGCCAATGGCGACATCCCAGGATCGTTCGCCACAACGTTCGATGCCTGGCACGACCGCAACATCCGCCGTTTCGGCGACCCAAAAAAGAGCGGCGACGATTGCCTCGAAACGCTCGAAGTGCAGCAGGGCTATCTGCGCGATGCCGGTTTCGCCACGACAGAACCTGCGTGGGCGAAGAAGCTGTGGGCAGTGCTTATTGCGCAGAAGACGTGAACCACATCGTCGCCGTAGTGTTGCCGTTCTATTTAAAACCCATAACCGGATGCGGTTGATACGCCGCTTCGAGCCGGGCCACTTCTTCTGGCGATAATTTCAACTCGACAGCGGCAACCGCATCGGCAAGGTGGTGCGGCTTGGTCGCGCCGATGATGGGCGCCGTCACGTACGGCTTGGTGAAGTGCCAGGCGAGGGCGATTTGGGCCATCGGCACGCCGCGTTCCGTGGCGACAGCTTCGAGCGCGTTGACCGTATTGTGGTCAGCGTCTTCGGTCGGCGTGTAGAGTGTCGAGCCGAAGGCGTCGCTCGCGCCTGTGGAGCGGGCGGTGCCTTCGATCTTCCACGGGCGGGCGAGGCGGCCGCGGGCCAAGGGGCTCCACGGAATCACACCAATTCCTTGCTCTCGGCATAGCGGCATCATCTCGCGTTCTTCTTCGCGATACATGAGGTTGTAGTGATTCTGCATCGATATGAATCGCGTCCAGCCGTGCAGGTCGGCGAGGTACAGAGCCTGTGCGAACTGCCAGGCGTACATGCTGCTCGCGCCGATGTAGCGGGCCTTGCCGGCCCGCACCACATCGTGCAGTGTTTCGAGCGTTTCCTCGATCGGCGTTTCGTAGTCCCAGCGATGGATCTGGTAGAGGTCGACATAATCGGTGCCCAGCCGCCGGAGGCTGTGGTCGATCTCCGTGAGGATCGCTTTGCGCGACAGGCCGGCGCCGTTCACATCGGGCCGCATCCGCTGATGCACCTTCGTGGCCAGCACGTAGTCATCGCGCTTGGCGAACTCCTTCAAGAGTTGTCCGACGATCTCTTCGCTCGTGCCGTCGGAGTACACATTGGCCGTGTCGAAGAAGTTGATGCCAGCGTCGAACGCTTGTTTGAAGAATGGCCGGGCGTCATCGAGCGGCAGCGACCACGTGTGCGTGCCACGATCGGGCACGCCATAGCTCATGCAACCGAGACAGATGCGAGAAACTTTGAGGCCACTCTTGCCGAGGCGGGTGTATTGCATGGGGAGGGGAGGGGCTCGAAATCGGGGGGTCAGGAAATGGTGGGGCTGGGGAACGGAACAGCTGCTAAAGCGCATTGAAGTTATGCTTCGTAGTCGATAGCAGCCGCGACGCCACGCGTCGTGGAATAACGGCCATACGATATTATCTGCGCGCGGCAATGTGCACGGCAGGGGGCAAATAAGATGGACGATTTATTTCGTGGCTAAGCCCTTGGAATCGCCCGCACAGCAACTTTATTGTGCCGCAGAAAGAGTCAGTCGGAATGTGAATTGCCTAACCAATCCGGCCGTCGTCATCGAGGTCTTTGCCGATGTATTGTTCAAGGCGGCGGATGACTTCGTGCAGAATGGTCTGCGTCTTGTGTAGTTCATTCTGCAGCAATTCGACGCGCTCCTCCAAAGCGCTTGACCGGGCCTGGGTATTGGATATTTGACTTTGCTGGTAAAGGTCCCAAAAGAGTCCCATGCGACGCTCCGTAAAATGGAGAACGGAATTCAGAGGGCTGTTTAGTCGTAATTCGATCGGCGACTACCTTTCTTGCCCCTTCTTCTTGGTGGTCACAATTTTGACCTCTTCCACTCCGCCGTTCTTCTTCAGATCGCGCTCGAACTTGATGGTTGCTTCAAACCGAAGTGATTTGAAACCTTTGACTGTGACCGTAGGCGGCGAACTGTAGCCGCTGCCAGGGTCGGTGACGACTATTTTTTTGATCGCGCCGTCTTCGATGAGTGCGTAGGCTTCCGCCTCGCGTGTCGGCCAGAGCTCGCCTTTTTGGGGGCGGTAGCGGTAGTAGTCGCTCACTTCGTCGAGCCGTTCGTTGGTGACTTTGAGCGGGCCAAGGATGCGCATGAGGGCTTCCTTATTGCGGCGGGCCTCGGAAGGCGTCGGCCCACGGCCGCGCGCCGGCGTCACGCCGCTGAACGCTTGGCGGAACACTTCCGGCTTCACATTGAGCGCCGCCGCAATGAGCACCACCGGCCGGCCATGGTCACGCGGCTCGGTTTCATGGCCACCCGAGAAAATGACAGGAAGCTTCGTAGTCATGCTATCGGCACGGATTGTTTTCGCAGATATTGCGAACCCGAATATTAGCACACTACTTAGGACGACATGAGCTGCCATGAAGCACCGCTCGGGTGTGAATTATGTACGGCCGATCGAAATAGCCATGCTCCTGCGGGGCGGATTAGCTCTTCATCAAATTAATGTAGCTGCGCAAATCCGGTGAAAGTTCGCATACCTCGGCTCGAATCTGCTGCCAAGCGGCGTCGTTTGAAAAATCGGTGCGTACGAACGGCGGCAAGAACTCGTCGGGCGCCATATCTGAAGCTCCATTCTTTGCTGACCGGCCGAAAATGACAAAGGTTAATAGCGCGATGCAAACGGCGACGATTGCGAGCGTATTGGTGTGGTTCGTTCTCAACGCGCCGGCCATCTAGGTGCCCCGTAAGAAAAAGATGCCGTCGCATTGTAATAGTTCAAGATCAGTTCTCGGGCTGGCCGTACTGCGGCGCTTCAGGCTCCCGTATGCCACCCAAGTTCCGGCCGCAACTCAAAGCCTGCGTACTCAATGTGCAGCACGCGGCGGTGGCGGGCGCTGGTGGAGCGGCCCGATGAATGGAGCAGCAGCGGACGCATAAGCAAAATATCGCCAGCGCCGGCACAGCATAGGTGCTCGTGGTGCATTTCCAGCTGCTCGCGCACTTGCGGCGGCGTGAGTCGGCCATGGCAGTGCGAGCCCGGCACGACACGCAACGCGCCGTTCATCTCATTAGCATCGTCGAAATGAATCCGCACGGTCAGCATTTGGGCCAGGAACTCAACCGGCGGTTGCACGTGTGGAATACCATCTTTCGTGCACCACGCGCGGAAGCCGGGAAGGTCAACCTCCTGGTCGACGGCGATGGTAATGTCTTGATGCCACGAGACCGACCAGTTCGACGCAGGCGACTTATCAAAGTAGATCGCGCGTGTCGGCACGGGCTGGGTCGCTAGGTGTGGCCGCACGAGATTGAGAACGCGATCCGATGCCGCCAGTTCCGCGACCCGTGGAATCGCCAACAAGCGCCGGCGTCCCGCGCCGGCCACGGGGCCCAGCTCACCGACGAGTGCCGCACATGCGGCGGAGTCGATCACTCCGCGCGCCAGCGCAAAGCCATGCTCCTCGATGGCGAAGTCCATCGCGACTCGTCCAGGCGAAGAAAAGAGATCAACCGAATGTCGGATATCTCGACCGATACGCGGCATGCACACCCATGATGGCGTCGTGACACGCCATGCACACGAATCCCGCCTCCTGGCCGTCGTGCGTGCCGAGGTGGTCATGATCGACCACGCACTCTGCCAGCGGCAGACGCGCCCGAATGCTCTCTCGATCGAGCCAACAAGCGTAATATATCCACTCGCGACAATTGCTTGTCCAGGCGCGGCCGCGAAAAGTTTCCGGAATTCCCGCGGCGGCAAGGGCTTGCTCGAGTTCAGCGAGGTGTGGGCAGGCCATAGGGAATGACTATTTGTGATCGTCGACGTCGTTGTGCTCTGTTTCCTGCCACGATCGTAACATCGGCGCGCTTTGTCGTCGCATATTCCGCCAGACTTGCCACAATTGCAGCATCGGTGCAACTGTTCCCCAAATCGTGAGGACTGCTAACAGCGGGGCGACCAGTAAAAGGTCGATGCGAATGTCCCACCGCTGGGAGGCACAGTACTGTTCCCACTCCGCGTAAGCCAGCCAAGCAGCCGCAACTGCGAACGGCGGCCATGCCACACGCCGCAACATTAGACTGAGGTACAAGCCCAGTCCGGCAAATCCGAAGGCAACGAACACGATCCTATTGGGATTGCCTACGAAAGCTTGTAGTGGTCGAAACAGGACGCCGATGAAAGAAGGATGGTCCGCAGCTAAAACCGCTACAACGGTTGCCGCCGCGACCGCGGCTAGCGCTTCGCCCGAGCGGTACAGCCATTCACGCCGGCTACGTCGGCCGGCAACAATCATGCAGCTGCCCACGAGAACTCCGATCGCAGCCGATCCGGGCAGGCCAAACGCGGCGAAGCCGCCCGCGATTCCACTCACCGCCGTGGCCGCAAACAGCAGCTCGCGCATCGAAAATCGCAGAGCATTTTTCTGGCGGGATTGGTCGACCATCGTAGCCATCAATTATGAGACATCATCGACACCGAACCAAGCGCGAAGCGTCGCCCCACATGCGAAGTTGGCCCAGAGCAAACGCAGATCGCGGATGTCGCCCATGTTGCCGCCCGCGGTTAAGATCAAAACCGCCACCAGGGACGTTTCTCTTCCTCGGGCGGCGATATGCCATCCGGATACGTCACGCGATCAGATTGCGGATCGTATACCGCCAGCCCGTACTTCTGCGCAAGTTCGTGTACCAAGGTCGTCACATATTCCGCTTTCGACCACACGCACGGCATAATCACGTGGGCTGGCGAGCGGTCGAGCTCGCAACTCCACGGGCAATAGTCATGGTCGTCGACACGGTCATCGGGCACCGTATCGATTTCCGGATGCATGGCCGTGAGCTCACTATAGAACGCGTTGACAGCCGGGTGCGGTTGAATTCCGCTCGTATCCCCGTTGCACAAACGAACGTACAGCGCTCCCGCTTCTCGATTTGAAAGGCGGGCGTGTGGGAACCAGACTCCGAAATCGCAGCTCATATGAACCTGCCCGTTCGTCGCTCTCAGAGCGGCAACCTGGATCGCTTGCTGGTTCGATCCCGGATTAGTTTGCCGAAACCGGATCCGCCTTCACATACAGTTCCGGCGGCGCTTTCTTGTAGTAACGAAACAGCGCCGGGCACAGCCAACCTTCCATCGGCGGGTCATCGAGCTTGAAGTAGTTGCCGCCCTTGTCCCCGCGAACCCAGGTGAGCTTCTTCTCGTAATCGGGAAAGGGATTTGCAGAAACCGTGAGCCGGAAGCCTTTCGCGGCGTCTGGGATATCGGCTACCAGCACATCGATCATCTGTGGCACACCGGCGACGAACGGCTCGCGCGCCAGCCCAACTTGTGGGTCATCGAACACCCACGTGCCGTTGTATTGATACGGCGCAATGACGAGGATCGCATTCTGCGGCACGCCCGACCGCCACGAAGGCAGAACGCCCGCGTACCACGCGGCCGCCGCTGCCAGCAAGAGCACGACGATCAGCGTCGTAATCACGCGCTTCATGTTGAACTGTTGAGCCATCAGAGTCCTCGCTGTGAACGATCAACGACGGTGGACGCTACAACACTCAGTCGGATCAGAGTACAGCAACCATATCGCATATCTCTCCAGCAGTAATGCTGCGTCGGAAGCTCAAGCGGCATGAATGCGTTCATGTAAAGCGCCCTAGTCAATTACCCTGGCAATGATTCGTTTCGCGCCATAAACGACGCCCGCTAACACCCAACACATTAGCCCAATGTTGCGCACCCGGCTGGTGAGCGCAGCCTTCGCCGGTGCGGCTCCGAATGAAAAATAGATGCCGACCGCTCCCAGCAGGAACAACACCACGATCGCACCCCACAGGATGACCTCCCACTGCTCCGGCGTCGTGGGTTCATCAGGCAATCGCATGGGGTAGCAGTGCTCCTGGTTGTCGCAACGAGTTCTCTGCAATATAGTCGCGGCGTACGTTGACGCCAAACGTATCCGGCCGCCTATCCTGTCGTGATGCTCGACCGGCTGGAGTGTAGGCATCTCGCTCCGCGAGATGCAGTCGTCTCGCAGAGCGAGACGGCTACAATAACTCGCATCTTTACCGCATAATCGGACGTATGCGCAGCGCGACGCCTCCACCCAACTGCCGCCGTTACGGCATCAGCCACGCTGGCCGCAGAGCGGCTGAAACTGGTGCTGCCACGCAAACTTAGGAACGGGTGTGCAGGTCGCTGCGTTTATCGCATGATGCAATGTCCTAAATCCATCCTCTCTGAGTGTTAGTTGCCATGTTGCCAAAAACTTTAATCGCTTCGATCTTGGTAGGGCTACTCGTTGCTACATCTGCCTCTGCCAAAGAACCCGCCTACTCGCACGCCGAAGACGTCATCTACGGCCGCAAGTTCGGCACGGCGCTCACGATGGATGTCTTCCGGCCCAAGGAAGGCGGTAATGGCGCCGCCATCATTTCGGTCGTGAGCGGCGGCTGGTTTTCCTCTCACGATGCCGTGCCGAAGAAGTCCATGGAAGGCGGCTACACAGTGTTTGCCGTCGTCCACGGCTCGCAGCCAAGGTTCACGATTGAAGATGCCGTCGCGGATATCAACCGCGCGGTGCGGTTCATTCGCTATCACGCGGCCGACTACGGCATCGATCCCGATCGCATTGGCATCATGGGCGGCTCGGCCGGCGGGCACCTCTCGCTCATGCAAGGCATTAAGCCCATCGCGCCGGATAACGAGAGCGACGACCCGGTCGAGCGCACGTCGTCGCGCGTGCAGGCGGTGGCTTGCTTCTTTCCGCCGACCGATTTTCTTAACTACGGCGAGCCGGATAAGATCGCCTGGGAGACGACGCTCGACTGGCTGCCTGGGCCTTTCGATTTCGAACGCCTGATGCCGGAAAACAAGAAGAAGCTCTTCAGCCGCCATTTCGTGAAAGTGACCGCCGGCGAACAAAAAGAGATCGCCAAAGAGATGTCGCCGCTCTACTGGGTGACCTCCGAAGCCGCCCCAACGCTCATCATCCACGGCGACGCCGATCGCATCGTGCCGTTCGAACAGTCGGAGCGAATCATCAAGAAATTTGAGGAAGCCAAGGTGCCGGCGAAGCTGGAAGTGCGCAAGGGCCGCGACCACGGCTGGCCCGATACGGGTCCGGACATCGCGCTCATGCGCGAGTGGTTTGACCAGCACCTGGCGAAGAAGGCGGATGAAGCGAAAGTGGAAACAGCGCAGTAGATCACGCCGGCGGCGTCCACCGTTTCGCCAGCACGTGCCGCAGCATCGGCTCGAACGTCGAGAGCGGCTCATTGCGATAGGCCGGGTCGAACGACACCTCATCATACTTCGCGCAAAATTCGACTGTGCGGTTGTACGCCGGGTCGCCTTTGAACCGGTCGCGGGCATTGGGGTCGAGCCCCAGGTGGGCGGCGAAGAAGTATGTTTGAAACAGGCCGTGGTTGGCGAGCATGAAATAATTGTCGCGCGAGATGAACGGCTTCAAGATTGCCGCAATCACCTCGCCATGATTGAACGGCCCCAGCGACTCGCCGATGTCGTGCAGCAGGGCGACGACCACGTACTCTTCGTCTTTGCCATCGCGCAGGGCCCGCGTGGCCGCCTGCAGGCAATGATCGCGCCGCGTGATGTTGTATGCCGTGTCGCTGCCGAGCGCATCGAGCAGCCCCATTAGCCGGTCAGGAAGTTCGATCAGCGTCTGTTCGTGCACCCGCTGCAGAACCTGGAAATCCTCGTCGGTCCCCTTGTCCATCCGCGTGAAGTGCATCTTGCCGATGTTCGGCTCTGTCATGATGAATGTCCTGTGGCGGTACTTTGAGTGTGTGGTGATGATCGAGGGTCTACGCTAACGGCGGGGTCATTTTAATCTGGTGCGATGACGAATAGAACAATGTTTCCCTGATCGTCGAAGTTTGCGCGCAGGTGCCAAGGTTCGCCATACCACTGCCGCAAACGAAAAAACCGCGACACCGGCTTGTTGCCCGATTCATCGGCTGGGCCAAGCAACGCATCGAATTCTGTTTCATTCGCAATGGCCCCCTGCCTTATAGGCCGCCATCAGCGAGTTCTTCATTTGGAATCGCGTCCGGGAAGTACCAGTCTTCCACTTCGCGGAATCGAAAGCGACCTGGCGTGCGATCGAATAGATGAAGACGGCGGACGCGAAGAGAATTGTGAGAGTGATCGGAATACGAAGTCGCTTGGTCACTGCAAATTGACGGCGTTGATGCACCATTAATACCAACTCAAAATGCGCACGCTGTGACTCATCAGCCATCTGCCTTTAATTAGGAGTTCGCTGTAGATGACCAGCCCAATCATCGCGGACACGATTCCGATCAGTCCTCCGTATGCCAAAAATCTCCAGGTTCTCACCGGCAAGACGAAACTGGCTACAACGATCACCAACACGAGCAAACCGCAGCCGATCAGAAAAGGCATTTGAGCGACGGCGAGTGATATGCTCACGACCACGACATAAATCAACAGGCCGTGTACGCTGAATCGCATCGCGCTATTGTCTTGCCTATGCTGCGATAGACTTAGCTGTTACCATAGCGAAAGCGAGTCCGCAGATGGCGCAGATGTTCGCAGATCGTTAACAGTGAAGACAAGCCATTTCGACGATCGTTTCCCTTTTCATCTGGCTGTCTTTATCTGCGGCCATCTGCGTCATCTGCGGACTAAAACGCTCTTTTACTGACCAGCTGCGAGCAGCGTGCTCTTCCATGCGAACTCAGGACGCACTGCAGCAACCGCCTGATCGCGATGGCGAAGTTGGCTGCCGCGCAGGCTTCATCAATCGTGGTGCTCCGCCGGGCTCAGATTCTCCGCCCCCGCCAGCCGCCCGACGAGCGCACCTGGATCATGAATCAACACCGGCAAATGCTGCGGACAAATCCAAATCTGCTCGTCGCGATAATCCAACGCAATCAGCGGCGTAGCATCCGGCCCACGCCCACACGCCAAACACTGCTTCGGTTTCTCGGTGCTCATTTTGTTTACCAATCCTTGGGTTGCTGTGATATCAATTTCGAAGTGACTCGTCAGGCATTCTTTAACACAGACACCCAAGCTTCCGGATACTCTTTCAGGAATGTTGAGTAAATTGGTGTCTGGGGCAGCAGCGATTTCAATTTTCGCTGACGGCGAAGACGCTCGAATTTGGGTCGTACGTCGGACGAAATCCGTAGCGGAATAGTTACGGATGTGTCCCGTCCCAACTTTTCGTCTGGTGGGGTTTTTCTCGACGCAATCAAAGCACCGAGCCAGCCGAATAACAACACATATACAATGACTTTCCCTGTATCCCAAGGGTCGCCGCCACGCACCCACGGTCGTTCACATTGCACATGCAACAAGATTGTATCATTCGCTGGTCGCCCGGAGACCGGACAAATGTCGCCGGCTGGCAGTGCCCCATCACGTACCATAACCCGAATTCTTTCGATCGTTTTTAATGGGATTGCTGTCTGGCCGGCCGATTTTCGCAAGTCAGAAAGTGTCGACACATCGACCGATTTCCCGCACGAACATTTTATCTTTGAGCCGCCTCAGATGCGGCGACATCGTGCGCCGCATCGCATTCACAGGTGATTGAGTATTCGCCCATGATTCTAGGTTTTTACCGGTGCTTGAACGCTCAGCGCTCGTTATGGTTCAGGCACTCCCAATTGCCGGCAAATTGCCCGGACGGTGTAATCGTTGATCTCACGATGCCTCGGAATCGATGCCTGCTGTTGGTTCGCCGGGTTTACCCACACCGAGTGGCTGCTCCCTTCACGCAACAGCTCGCAACCGTGCCGATGCAAGTGCTTAACGAGATCCTTACGCTTCACGAAGCGATTTCTCCGGCCGGAAGTTGGTTCACCTGGCTGCTTGCGCTCAAATGCAGGTAGATCGGCTCCTCGAAATCCATGTCAGGATCTGAAGCCGCGGGATTCGGCGTTGGCAACGATTGGCCGAGTTCGAGCCGGGTTTCCGCCACATCGAGTAGCGCAGCCGCCAGCAGCCGCCGCGCTTCGGTCAAGTCAGCCGCACAAGTGATTGCCGCCGGAAAATCGACGACTTGCGCATGCACGCCGCCCGAGACGAATTTATACCCGGCCTTATAGATCAGCATCGGTGCTCCTCAGCACGAGAGGTACAACACCCCAAGTATACGGTGGGACGTCCCGCAGCAGCAAACTGCGATCGTATCGGCAACGGGCTAGAGCCTCGAGCGCGTCAAAAACCCGCTACGCGCGTTTGGGCGTCTCCACCACCACCTGGAATTCATCGCGGTAAACAATCATGCCCGGACTCGCGCTTCGGACCACGCGAACCGGCACGCCATGTTCCTTAAGAATTGCGACTAGTTGCCACATTCGCTGAATTGCTTCGCCCGCTTCGGGGCGAAACCAAGCCACCGCATGAGGCGTCCACTTTCCCGAGGCCAGGCTGGCTTGGAAAGGAGGGCAGGGGATGTTGTCGTTAAACCATTCGAATGTAGATTCGACAGTTTCGATCTCGTGCTGCTCTAACACACGGTCATCGCGGAGAATTCTCGCCGCAGTAATCACGCCGGTCAGCCAACGAGCATCTTGTGAATCGGCGCCTTGTACAAAGCGCAGGTACACCGGGGCCAACTCCGTATGGTCGTCGACAGCGAAACTACACGCTAATCTTCCCAATCCGCACGCGCGTGAAGATGTGCCGCTCGCCGGTCTTCTTGCGGAAGTTTTTCCGGCGGCGCAGTTTCTGAACGACGAGCTTTTCGCCCTTTTCGGGGCCGAGCACTTCGGCGGCGACCGTCGCGCCAGAGACCAGCGGCGAACCCAGCTTCGTGTCGCCCGCGCCGCCCACGGCTAGCACCGATTCGAAGTTGAACTTTTCGCCGGCCGGCACGTCGCGATAGCTGACGACGACCTCCTGACCTTCTTCCACTCGATATTGGCGATTGCCGTCGCTAATGATGGCGTACATATGCAGACTCACTATCTATTCTTGCTTCAACTTGATCGATTTATCTACCACGACGACACAACGGACACAACGCAAATACTTACATGTCTCTTCGTCGTGATCGTTGTGTCGTCGTGGTTAACTGGTAATCTCAAATACTCTAGTACGGATTCTTTTCGAGGTACGCAGCCCCCAAGAAAATCAGGCCCAGGCACCACAAGCCGGAGCCGTTCGCCGCGACGCGCTGAAAGTACAGCCCGGTCGTGCAGCCGAGGATACCCAGCGTCGCCCAAAAGCCGGGGGACCATAAAAACTTCTTCAAGTGCTTCGTCATGCCTCGATCTCTCTGCTCCGTAATTAGTTCGACATAGTCGACGCTGGTTCCTTGTTGCCGTTCGCGCCGGCGGCGTTCTTCCAGCTCTTCGCGATAAGCCTGGATGGCGCGGACGGCTGCGATGATCGCTGAAGCAATGCGACGCCGAAACAAGATTGCGGCGAGAATGCTCAGTGCAATCAGTTCGCTAGTGCCAATCTCAAACATGACAGCCCGCCCATTCGGGGGCTCAGGGCTCCGTGCATTAAACCCTAGCCACCCCCAAGATCCTCGCCGCCAAGCGAGCCCTTCAGTTTATGGCAACCGTCAGGCGTCCGCAATCCGCACTTCCCGGCCGTTGGCGTCCTGGCAGTCAATTTTCAGGTATTCCGGCGACAAACCCTCTCCGCTAATGATCTGCAGCTCGACGTTGTTCTCCGTCTCCAGCTGCACTAAATCTCGGCGTTTTTTATTGTTCAGGTAGTTCGCCACCTCTTCCTCCACCGTCACGATGACGCGGGAAACCTGCTTGCCGCTCGTGACCAGCTGCAGCTTGCGGGCGACCTCAATCGCCATGCTTTCGGCCGATTTCACCAGCCCGCTGCCGTTGCACGAGGGGCATTCCTTATACACGCTTCGTTTGATGCTCGGCCGAATCCGCTGCCGCGTCATTTCAATCAGGCCGAACGGGCTCGTGCGCAGAATCTTCGTGCGGGCCCGGTCGCGCCGCACCGCGTCGCGCAGCGTGCGTTCCACGTTCCGGCGATTACGTTCCTTCCGCATGTCGATGAAGTCGTTCACCACCACGCCGCCCAAATCGCGCAGCCGCAACTGCCGCGCAATTTCCCGCGCCGCGATTTGATTGAGCTGATAGGCCGAATCCTCCGCCGACCCATCGGTGCGGAAGTTGCCACTGTTTACGTCGATCGCCACCAGCGCTTCGGTTTGATCGATCACCAGCGACCCGCCGCCCTTGAGCGGCACCTTGCGCTGGTTGATGAGCGCGATCTCCTGGTCGAGGCTGTATTTCTGAAACAAAGGCTCGCGGCCTTCATACAACTTCAGCCGATTCACGTATCGCGGCATCACCATGTGCAAAAACTCTTTCGCCCGCTCGTACGCTTTCGGCTCGTCGATGAGTATCGAGTCGACATCCGCGGTGAAGATATCGCGAATCGTGCGAATGATCATGTCGCTTTCTTCGTAGATATCCACCGGCCCGGTCGTCTTCTTGATCCGGCGAACGATCACCTTCCACAACCGCAGCAAATACGCCAGGTCGCGCGAGAGTTCCTTCTTTGTACGATCGGTGCCGGCCGTGCGGACGATGAACCCCACGCCTTTGGGCGGATTGAGCTCGCGCAAAATATCGCGCAGCCGGCGCCGGTCTTCATCATTCTCGATCTTCCGCGACACGCCAATCCGGCCTAGCGCCGGCATCAATACCAGGTACCGACCCGGGATGCTGATGTACGTCGAGAGCGTTGGCCCCTTTGTGCCGATGCCTTCCTTAATGACCTGCACCAACACTTCATCGCCGCGCTGAAAAATCTCTTGAATCGGCGGCTTGAACCGCGGCCGCACACCCGTGCGAAACCGCGTCCGCGTGCCACCGCCGCCATTGCGATTGCCGCCGCCGCGCCGCCCGCCGTGGCCATTGCCGCCGCGCCCCTCGCCGCGGTCACGCTCTTGCTCGCCGCCATGATCGCGATCGCCGCGATCCAGATCGCCGCCCCGTCGAAATCATCGTCGCGCAGTTCATCATCGCTTGCGAACTCGGGTCCATCGAAGTCCCGCGGCTGATCGTCGTCGCGGTCGCGCTCTGGTCCCCGTTCGCGATCTCGATCACGTTCTGGGCCGCGGTCCCGACCTCGATCACGGTCTCGCCCACGATCTCGATCGCGCGACTGCCCGCCGTTCGGCAAATTCGCGTTCCGCGGATCGTAGCCGCCCTGGCGGAAATACTGCGGCTCCACGTCGCTGATATGCAGGAACCCGTTGCGGCCCACGCCGAAATCGACGAATGCCGCCTGAATGCTCGGTTCCAAATTAACGATGCGGCCTTTGTAGATATTCCCGACAAAATTCTGCTGGCTCATCCGCTCCAGGTATAACTCCTCGAGCTGCCCATCCTCAACAATCGCGATCCGGCACTCCTCTGCCTGCGCGACGTTGATCAACATCTCTTGTTTCATGTGCAATTGGTTCCATGTGTGCGTGTGTGTTCGGGAGCAAAGCCCTTCGGGGCTTCCACTCATATGTTTTGGATACAAGGTGTCAGGTGTCGGGTGTCAGGTGTCGGATAAAACACGACGCCAACTTCTTTCTGACACCTGACACCCGACACCTATTTCTTCCTACGCCGGAAATTCCGGTATGACCTTCGTCAACTCTTCCTTCAAATATGTCTTCACATCGCGCGAGCTTTCGAGCTCGAGGGCACGCTCGGCCACACGCTCGCATGCCGAAACCGACACGCGGCGAATGACCTGCTTGATTTCGGGAATCGCGGCCGGCGTCACGCTCATACTTCGCAGACCGAGTCCCAACAACAGCATCGTGTACAGCGGATTGCCACACATCTGCCCGCACATGCTGATCGGCACTTCGTGCGCTTGTGCCGTGCGAATCGACATGTTGATGAGCCGCAAAATCGACGGCTCCGAACCCGTGTACAGCCCCGCCACATCCTTGTTGCTCCGGTCGACCGCGAGCGCGTACTGAATCAGGTCGTTCGTGCCGATGCTGAAAAAATCCACCTCTTCCGCGAAGTGATCGAGCATCATCACGGCCGACGGCACCTCGACCATCATGCCGACCTTGATGTCTTTATCGAACTTCGCGCCTTCCTCTTCCAAATCCTCGCGGGCCTCGCGCAGCACCATCTTCGCGTGCTTGAGTTCCAAAAGCGTCGCGATCAGCGGGAACATAATGCTGATGTTCCCCGCCGTGCTCGACCGCAAAATCGCTCGCAACTGCGTACGGAACATCTCCGGGTTCTTGAGCGCGAGCCGAATGCTGCGCAACCCCAAGAAGGGATTCGCCTCATCTTCCGGGAACGGAATGCCCGGCATCTTATCGGCCCCGAGATCGATCGTCCGCATCACGACCGGCTGCCCCTGCAGTGCCGTCGCCACGGCCGTGTACGCCGCCGTCTGCTCTTGCTCCGTCGGCTCCGTGTCGCGCGAGAGGAACAAGAATTCGGTGCGATACAGCCCGATCCCATCTGACCCGCGCTTCTGGCATTGCTCCACTTCGTACGGAAACTCAATGTTCCCGAGCAGCTGAATGCGAACCTTGTCCGCCGATTCCGCCGGCAAGTCGCGCAGCTTTTCGAGCTTCGCCGCATGCGAACGATACTGAATTACCTCGTGCCGATATCGGGCGATCGTCTCTTCATCGGGATGCAGAATGACGATGCCCTGGTACCCATCGATAATTGCCGTTTCGCCGCCGGAAACGCTCGTCAAAAACGGCCCAATGCCCACCACCGCCGGAATGCCGAGCGCCTCCGCCACGATCGCCGTGTGACTACCGGCCCCGCCGATTTCCGTCACGAACCCTTTCACGAATTTCGGGTTGAGGTTCGATGTTTCGCTCGGCGTGAGCGTGTGCGCGAGTACCAGCACCTCGGCATTGATATGCGCCAGCTCTTCCCGCCGCTTGCCGAACAAATGCCGCAAGAGCCGCTTCTCGATGTCGAAAATATCATTCGCCCGCTCCGGCATGTAGTCGCCGTCGAGCGATTGAATCACTTTCGCGTAATGCCGCAGCGCCCGGCTCACCGAGTACTCGGGCGAATAGTGCCGCTGGCGAATCATCTCCTCGAGCTTGTGCCGCAAGCTCTTATCGTTGAGCATCTGGATGTGGGCCGAGAAGATCGCGGCCGAATCCTTGCCCAACTGCTCGGAAACGCGCACCCGATGGCGTTCGATTTCCGCCGTGGCCGATGCGATGGCCTGATTCAGCCGGTTGAGCTCGTCCTCCACCGCGTCCCGCGGGAGGAATCGCCGAGGGATGCGGAACCCCTCGTTATCCATCACCAGCACTTCGCCGATCGCCACGCCGGGCGATACGGCAATCCCTTGAAGACGTTCCATGTTGTGTCGCGCGTTGCCCAACTACCTGCTGCGCGAGCCGAAGCGGCGAACACGGCGCGGTTCCTCCTGCTGAACCTTCAACCGAGCGCGGCTTCGATGCGAATGGCCGGCAGAGGTCGCACGATCGGTCGGCTGGGCCGCGCTAGTCGCGAGAAGAGGCCGCGGGTGCCGAGCGTTTCCTGCGATGCGAGTGCCGTCGCGTCGAGGTACGGGTCTAAAATGTTGTTAATTAATTCGGTCGGCGAAACCGCAAATCGTCGCGACGCATCGCGTCCACGCCCGCTCGCACTTCGCCCTTCAATAAGTCGTCGCCAGATCAAGCCCCGCCGCGCAGCGACTGCTACCCTTGCGGCTCAGCTCGATCCTCGTGTTCCCAATTCCCCCTCCCACGTGGGGAGGGGCCAGGTCGCTCGGGACTCGCCGAGGCGAGCAGCGGTTCGTCGTGGCCACGCTGCCACGCACCAACCTCTCCACCCACAACCGCAAGTCTCCGCGTCCTCAGTCGATCTCGGCATCCTCTTGTGGAAAACTCTCTTCCACAAGCTTCGCCAAAGCGTCGACCGCTTCTTGGGCGTCGGGACCAACCGCCTCGAGTACGAGCGTCGTCCCTTGCGTCGCCCCCAACGTTAACAAATCAATAATGCTAGTGGCTTCTACGCGGCGATCGTCGCGAAGCAGCTGAATCCGCGATTCATACTGGTTCGCCAGCCGCACAAACATTTCCGCCGGGCGCGCATGTAACCCCTGCTTGTTCTTGATCACGACCGCGCGACTGACCGGGGGAGTTTGCATTTAGCTGTAACGCTCACCGGGCCACACCCCAGAGCGACACGGCTAAATGCACGCCAGGGGGCCAGTGCGCGCCGGGCTCCTTACGATGAAAACTGGTTGTTGTCCGCCTCTTCCAATAGTTGCCAAACGTCCTCCGGCTTATTGCTCTGCTTGAGGAACCGGCAGAACGTGTCGTCACGCAGCTGCCGCGATATGTTTTCAAGCGCCCGCAAGTGGTCGCCCGGCCGATCCGGCGGCGAAACCAGCAAAAACAGCAGGTGCACCTTCTCACCGTCGAGGCTGTCGAAGTTCACTCCCGTTTCGCTGATCGCGACCGTGCCAATCAGCTTCTCGATCGACGGATGCTTCGTATGCGGCACCGCGACCCCGCGCCCAATTCCCGTGCTCCCCAACTCTTCACGCTTCAAAATCGCTTCGACGATGCTCTCGTAATCCTTCTCATTGATCTTCTTCGCCTCGAGCAGCGAGGTGGCCATCGCGCGGATGACAGTAGGCTTGTCATCCGCTTCGAGATTGGTACGAATTGCCTCCCGGCAAACAAAGTCAGAAAACTTCATCGGTGTCCTCGCCTCTCCACTGAATTCGATTAATCGCCTGCCTGATGCTAAATGTGGGTCGATCGCATCGGCCCTGCCCAGCCTCAAAATCGACCCACCGACAACAGCGCGCCTGCCGCGCCGCAACTCTGCTCATTTGCCAAGGATCGACTTCCCAACCAAGCTATTGCCGGACTCACCTGAATCCGCCCGCTACATCACGTAGCTGGATTCGCAAGAATCCGGTCTCTCAAATCGTAGCTGAATTCGCCAGAATTCAGGCCTACCACGCGGCAGGCACTATTCTATTGTTGTTAGCCCAACCACCGCGTGAACCGCCACCCCCCGAAAATCCCGCGGCCAACGCGTCACTCTGTCTCCGTCTCCTCGCGGCGCTCCTTCCCGCCGCGATGCCGCTCCTGCACCTTCTCCTTATACTTGCGGAGTTGCTGCTCCATCTTCTCAAGCACGTTGTCGAGCGATGCCATCAGGCTCTCCGATTGGTCGTGAGCCACAAAGTCGTGCTTATGCTCTGCTGAAACCTGCAAATCAACCTTCGGCTCCGCCTCGTCCGTGAGGTCCACCACCACTTCGATGGCAGTCAACCGGTCGTGAAATCGGGCCAGCTTCTCGACCTTCTTCTCGATCTTCTGCTGCGAAGCTTCGCTCAGTTGCCCGTGCCGAGTGGAAACTTTGATTTGCACCAGCCTAATCCCTTGTGCAAGTTGTCGTACTTCGCGGGTCGTGGCCAACCGTACGAGACCCCGGAACCGCCGCAAACCGGCCATTCTAGCGTTTTTCGCCCCACCAGACAAACCGGGTATTTCCCCAGCATTTGCGAGTTTTCAGCCCCCCACGTAGGACGGACAATTCTGTCCATCCGAGATAGCCACTTGTCGGCGATGGACGGAGAGAACCATCCGTCCTATACCCTCCGCCGGCGCCACCTCGCCGCCGCCACCCCAATCACTACCCATACCCCCGCAACCGGCTCCGGCACCGCCGCCCCATCAATCGGCGACGACGTCGCGCCCCCGGCCACCCTCCCAAAATTCGCCCGCCACACGTCATAGTCCCCGTGATCCACCACCCGATTCCCATTCCCATCCGCCGCCAACGCGATGGTACTCCCCAGCGACTTCCGCCACACCACGTAATCGCCTTGGTCTACCGATCCATCGCCGTTGTAGTCGCCGTAGAGCACAGAAGTGATCGTGAGCAGTGCGTCGACGCTTAATCTGTAGCGATCAATGCTGAACTGAAATGGCGATCCGTCGGCAAGCCATCCACTTAAATACACTTCGCGATCGCGAACACTTATCATCTCTCCCGGAATCAGATTACCAATCGGCTCTTCATCCAATCGAAACCCAGTCCCGAACAAATGAATGCTGCTCCCAGCTTCCGCAGACGAGATTCGGTCCACCAACCCTCCAGAAATATTCACGGTGCTGCCCCCCAGCGCGTTCAAGTCTAAGACGGTCCCGCCGGAAATGTGGATCGTGCTGCCCGCGTGCGCTTCCAATCCACCACCGATGGTGCCTCCCAGAATATTGACCGTCGTTCCAAAGAAGGCGTCGAAATACTCGCCAAGCTTGCCGCCGGTCATCGTTACCGTCGCTCCCACCGCTTCGCAATTGTTGCCGACCTCTCCACCAACGATCGCGAGCGCGCTACCGTAACCGACCCCAAAATTGTCGCCGACCTTCCCGCCGGCATTCACTATGAGCGACTGCCCGGCACGAATGCCGGCCGGCGCGCCATCGACCGGCAGCTGAATCACGGCGGGACTAGCCGGCAGTACATCCCACTTCTCCAGCCGCAACGCATCGCTGGCGAACGCGTCCTTGTCGGTTCGAGCAAATGCAAACGGCGTCCCATCGAGCAGCGTGCCGCTCAAGACCGCGCCCGTTGGAATGTCGAGCCGTACTTCTGAGCCGACGTATTCGAATCCCTCGATCGGCACGCCATTCAACCGAAAATCATTCCCAGCGATACGCACCTTGCCCCCAACCTGAAATCGCTCGCCGATCGTTCCCCCAGAAAGACTGATGTAGCTGTCGCCGTAGGCCGCGAAGTCGTCGCCCAGCGTGCCCCCACTCATATTGAACGTGGCACCGTCCAAACGGCCGCCGTGGCCAATCGCTCCGCCCGAAAAGTTGACCACGCTCCCGCTGTATGCTTGCAGATAGGCGCCCACGTCGCCACCGCTGATGTTCACGACGCTCCCCGACTTCGCAATGAGGCTGTCAACAAGCGATCCGCCAGAGAAATTGACGACGCTGCCGCGCGTCGCGAACAGCACGCGATCAATCGTCCCGCCGCTGATGTTCACCAGGCTTCCATACAAGGCTTTGAACCGATAACCAACTGAACCGCCCGTGATGTTCACCACCGCCCCGGTCGCTTCAAAGTTGTTGCCCAACCGGCCGCCATTCACCGTGACCGCCGTACCCCAATTCGCATTGAACGCGTCGCCCACAACACCGCCGTCCTCGACGATTAACGACTGTCCCGTGCGCAGCCCTTGCGGCGCGTGCGCGTCGGTGACCTGAAACACGGCCGGCCCTGCCGTTGGAAGCGACGCCGACTTCAGCGTCAGCGTACCCGCGTCGATGTAATCGGATAGCTGGTCCGAGAACGCGAACGGCCGCCCATCGGCCAACGTGCCGCTCAGAACGGCATTCGCGGGAATATCGATCGCTCGCGTGCTCCCCATCGCATTCAAACCGCCGATCAGCGAGCCGTTAAGTCGAAATTCGCCGCCGCTGATCACGAACTCGCTGCCGGCGTGCACCATCAAGATGTCGTCGATCGTGCCGCCCGTGAAATTCACCCGGCTGCCGGCGCCCGTTTCAAACAGCATTCCCACATTGCCGCCGCGGATATTCGCTAGGCTACCCCGGCCAGCATAGAAGTTCGATCCGATCGAGCCGCCCGACAGGTTGAACACCGATCCCGCGAACACGCTTGCCAGACCGCCGACGGCGCCGCCCGAAATGTCGACCACGCTGCCTACCATCTCCAATCCTTCCTCGATCTCACCGCCGGTCATCGTAATGGATGTTCCCGTCGTCGCCGTGAAGTTCTTCGGCACGTGGCCGCCTGCAGATACCACGAGTGATTGCCCGGCGCGCAATCCGTGGGGCAGCGCATCCATCGGCGCATGAAAAGTTCGTGGAGTAGCCGCCGGCAACGTCGTCGCCGTCAACGTCAATGTGCCCGCCGTGATGTAGTCCAACCGTTGGTTCGAAATCGCAAACGGCGTCCCATCAGCCAACACGCCCGTCAACAGTCCATCACTGGGGACATCGAGCGGCAGCGACTGCCCGATACCGAGTCCAGATAGCGGCACGCCGTTGACCCGGAAGTTGCCGCCGATAATCTGCAAATGCCCGCTATCGGTCGCATAAACGTTTCCGGCCACACCTCCCGAAAGGTTGACTGTCCCTCCGCCCCCGACACTGAGCGCAGAATCAATGACGCCCCCCGAGATATTGGCCAGCGTTCCGCTCCCGATACCAAGATAGCGCTTCAATCGGCCGCCCGACATGTTGACGACGAACCCCGAGTTGGTCCCGTGCCATCCCAGCTGCAACTCGTCAACCTCTCCGCCGCTGATGTTGACTGTGAAGTTCGTGTTCACAGCGTCCCATCCACCAACCGTCAGGTTTCGGCCGATTTCGCCACCAACGATGTTGAGCGTGAAGTTGGTGTTCGTGCCGAATGAGCCGCCAAAATGTACGTCGGCGCCGATCGTGCCTCCATATAGGCTTAGCGTGACGTTCGAGTTATTGGCGAATGCTCCACCAACATCGAGGGACCGGCCCACCCGTCCGCCGAACATATTCACCTCGATGTTGTCATTGGGCCCCCAGTTATTACCAACCTCAAAGACCGGCGGCAACTCGGCGCCGTCGTACAAATTCAATTGCGTATCCGAATCAATCCCCTGAAGATTCGCGATTGACTCCGGCGGCGAATGAATGACCGTTGTAAAATCGCCTCGCACGCGTGTCGCCGATGGAAGCGCGATCAACAAGACCACGGCAATCTTCAGAGCGTTGAACGCGGTCGCCCCGAAGCGCATGGACGACGTTCTGCAACCGACCGATCGCATAACGATGTTGCAGTGCAAGTTCGTAGTTATCGCGATGGATCCATCCATGAAATCAGTTCCTTCCCTGATCGCGTAAATCGCCCCACGCGACGACCGCGCCAATAGATACACAAACTGCCGCGCGGCAATCATAGAAAATCGCCACCCACGCCGCAGCGCTGACGCGACCCACAGGTCCAATAGAATCCCCTCCCTGTTAGGGAGGGGCTGGGGGAGGGTTCAACCACCCAACGTTCCGCCTCCCCGCTTACACTCTGCCCGCCCTCCGCCGCGCGGCAAATCATACAGAATCCCAACCCACCTCGCAGCGCCAGCACAAAGCAGTGCTTTCACGCTGACGCGCGTCGTCTGCCTTCGACGATTACTGCCACTCGCGCAAAGTCTCGAATCCTTCCGGTTCCCTCCCCCGTTGCGGGGAGGGTTAGGGAGGGGGTTGCATTGCGATATAGCTGCGCCAACCTACTCTGTGCCCGCACCACTCCGTAGCGACAGGCGGCTCGCCTGTCGCTTGCATTCCACCACCCCGCGGTACCGAACCTTTCATCCGCGCCGCGCCATCAAGTGCTCGAAGCACGCAGCGCAAGCAAGTGCCGCTCGTGGCAAGGGCGGCGTCCAATACACTTGCTCGCGCCGCGTGCTCCAATCCGAGAGTCGGCCGTGGTTTGCGCTTGCTCTTCGAGCATGCTCGCGCCGCGTGATACACAAAATCTAATTACTGAAAATATTTACACTTTCGTGTAGAAAAGAGCCACCCCCTCTGCTAAGCTCCATCCCGAAATGACCGTGCGAGCGCCGCCGCAACAGAAGGCACCACGCGGGTGCCTGAGGCAGAGCCTCTGCGATGCCCCAGTTGCCCCCACGCGACCACCACGCAGGTGCCTGGGGCAGAGGCTTTGCGATGCCCCAGTTCCCCCGCGCGATCGCCACGCCCTGGCCGCACACAGAA
This sequence comes from Pirellulales bacterium, assembly GCA_046349975.1. Lineage (GTDB taxonomy): Bacteria > Planctomycetota > Planctomycetia > Pirellulales > Lacipirellulaceae > JABDGM01. The sequence continues at coordinate 50,097 of JAXMBH010000015.1, read as the reverse complement.
CTGCGACAAGCCATTAGCCGGCGGGGCGCTAGCCCCCGGTTTGCCGACCTAACCGCGGGCAATCGCCCGTCGGCTAATCGCCAGTTTGCACCGAGCTCAAGTTAGAAGAGCGACAATGTTGAGAACCACACTTGCCCGGGTACCTGAGGCAGAGCCTCTCTGATGCCCCAGTTCCCCCGCGCGACCGCCACGCCATGACCCGCGGGTGCCTGGGGCAGAGGCTTTGCGATGCCCCAGTTCCTGCACGCTACCGCCACGCCCTGACCGCACACAGAACGGCGGCCCGAAGATGCGCAAAATCCCGGCCAGAAGTTCTGCGCATCTTGGCCGGAACGCGACAGATTCGATGAGTTGGCGCTTTACACCCTCGCCCTCGCCATTATTCCTTCGCCGCCGCCACCGGCTTGAGCTCACCGGCCTCCAGCCGCGAGCGCCAGCGCCGCACGTTCTGCGTGCGCTCCGCCAGGCTCGCCGCCGGGTTCGGCATCAGCCGCTTGCCCGTGATCTCCCACAGGTCTTGCACGGCCAGCACGCGGTAGTCGAGGCTGTCGTCCTCCAGCCAATTGATCAGCCGCAAGATCGCGCCGTTCTTCTGCGCTTCGAGCGTCTGCCCAATTTGCTCCGGCGCGTAACCGCACAGCATCTCATACAAATCCGCCGCCGCCGGCTTGCCGCGTTGATCCACCAGCGCTTGATACACCTTGGTCGCCGACTCCGGGCTCAGCGCCATCGCCATCCGCAGCGTGTCGATGTGCGTCTTCCAATTCGCCTTCTGCTCCGAATCACGCAGCGCATCAACGAACGGCTGGAACAGCCCCACATGAATGCTGCTCCGCGCCACGAGCGACTTCACTTCCTTGCGGCTGCTGCCTTGGAACAATTCAAGCAACTGCGTTTCAGCCGGCGCGGTCGCCACCAGTGTGCTCTCGATCACCGGCGCTCCATAGCGTTGCTCACTCAGCTGCACGATCGGCTCATGATCGATCCACTCCGGCGGTGCCGAGTCGGCCGCAATCTCCGCAGCGCCGGCTTTGGTAAGCGTCCACCGCGACGGCTTGTCGATAATCTTCTCACCTGCCGGGTCAACCCACACCACGTTGCCGTCTGGTGCGAAGAGCCGCGTCTCGACCGGTGCGGCCGCCTGTCGCGGATCCTGCCCCGGCACATGTTTGCGCTCCACTTCTACGCCCAAGATTGCATTCGGCCCCAGCTTCGCAGTTCCCATCGTCGGCCCGAGCCGCAAGCGAATTGTCCGCTCGGCCCCGGTCCCATTCACAAGCACAATCCGCCCATAAACCACCTCCAACGACGGCGTAACATCCTTACTCGCGCCCTCCGCCGCCGCAGCGGCCGCGGGCGAGCCCGCTTCAGCGGACGGGACTGCACCAGTCCCCACCCCCTTCGCACCACCTCCTCCACCCATCACGACCTGCGTTCCACCCGAGAGATCCAGCTGAATCCCCGAAGCCAACAAGATCCGCGGCCGAAACTCGGGCAACGACAACACGCGTTCGCCCGGCACGACCGCCGCCCGCGGCTCGACACGGAACCATGTCCCAGCCTTCTCATCGAACCGCAACATCACCGTCTTGCCACCCATGTACTTCCCCGAGTCCGGCGGCGTCGCCGGGGCAGTGACGCCATTCGCAGCAGGCGCTCCAGCAGCCGGCGGTGTTGCGGCTGCATTGTTCTCCGGCGCAGCAGCGGTTTCCGGCGGTGCTGTTCCACCTGACACGTTCGTCCCAGCCGCGGCAATTGCATTAACGGGCGGCGTCGCCGCAGCGTTATCGGTTGGCGGCGGCAAGGCACTGCCCGCACTAGCTTCTACCGGCGGTATCGCAGGCAACGATGCCCCGGCCTCAGTCGGCGGAGTTGTCGGCAAGCTCGCACCAGCTGCACCTGTTGCGGCCGTGTCTACGGCGGGCGGTATCGTGCCCGCAGCCGCAGCTGCCGGCATAGTCGCATCAACACCCGGCACACTCGGTGCCGCAGCACTCCCGTTCTCATTCGCCGGCGGAGCCGCGGCCAATGGCGGCGCGACTGGCGGCGCCCCCGTTGTCGCATAACGATCGCCTTCCGCCGGTGGATTCGTGTTCGTCGGAGCCGCGGGTACGACCGCTGCCGAAGCGTTCCCATTCGCTGCCGGCATACTTGGCAACATCGGCTGGGCCGGCGATGCCAGCGAAGGGTTCGCACTTGCCGCACTGTTTTCAACTGCCGGCGGCAGGGACGCTGCAGCCGTGTCACTCGTCGGCAATTGCGGCGCGGCGATGTCCGCCGGCGCTGGCGCGCTAGTGCTGGGGGTGTTCGCAGCCAGTTGCTGATTCTGCGGCTTGATCCCCAACCAACTCGGCGCCGCCGTGTAGATGAGCAGCCCAATGCCAGCGAGCACCACGGCCGAGAGGCCAGCGACAGCGATCGTCGAACGCCACCACGGGCCGGCACGCAAGTAGTCCGGCACTTCCATCGCCTGCCGCTGCGCTGGCGCCGGAGCGACCGGGGCCGGCATCGGTGTGCGATTCGCGGGGACCGCTGGTGCTGCTGCTGCCGTCGCCGCTTGCGGCACGTGGGCCGGTTCCGCGCGATATTGCTTCCCCGTGCCGGTGTCATGCACGATCGTATACATCCGCTGCCGAGCGAGCGGATCCACATCGGCCGGCGAGCCGAGAATCATCGTCAGCACGTGATGACAGGCCGTCGCCTCAGCGAGGTGCACATCCGATTCCAAACAAATCCGCTCGAAATCGCCAACCTGCTCCGGCGGCATCACATTATCGAGATACTCGGCTACGGTGTTCGGGTCGAGCCCCATGCCTGTGCCGATCACTTGGGGCGCACTGAGCCGCAGCCGCCGCACCGTGTCACGCGTGCGATGCACCAGGTCCTCGGCAAACTCGCTCGATTCGATCTTCTTTGCCAGCTCCTCCTTGTCGACCGGGTCGAGAACGTCATCGAGATACGCGAGCAGAGTGCGGAGAGTAAGACGCATGGCGGTGGAGGGGCGAGAGGTCGGAAGTCAGGGAGCAGAACAAAACTAAATACAGCGACAAGAATGTTGCCGTCCGTCCCTAATAGTGGCGCGATCCCGCGGCGGCCGTGCAGAAAAATTGCCAGATTCGACAGATTGCCTTTACTCTCGTCGCAGCAAAGAGTTGCGCCGCAAGCTATCGCACCAGCAATCAGCCCCAACACGCCTGGTAGCCGGACCGCCACGCGCTGCGGAGTGCCGCCTTCACAGCATCAAGCAATTCAACGAAACGCCACCGAATTCCTCCAACTTCAACTATGCAGTTTCCGACGTGTCCTGCGATTCATCGCGATGGAACACGATGAGCGCCCACATCGAAACGAGTACCTGTCCCACAGCCACGATCCCCGGATGCAACGTCGGCCGCTGGGGCGCGGGCAAGTTCCAGGTGCCGTAGCGTTCCCAGCCGTCGGCTGTCCGAATCCAAGTGAGGGCAGGGGGCGTCGCCGGGTCGCTTGCCGACCCTTTCACAACGCATGACGCAGTTACGATCGCGATAAGCAACACCGAAATCCCGAAGATGTGTCGCATGGCGAGCTCGGTCGCGACTGCCGGCGCGGCGGCGTCGCGATCGTAGAAATGAGAAGGTGTTGCCCACGATCAACAGGCGTTGAAATGCGGGCGTCGGAGTGGCGAAAAGACAAGACGGCGAAGAGTTCAGTTAAGCCGGTGGTGCCGGCTGGCGACTTAATTGGCAAGCCGGGTGCCGTTGTCGAAGTGTCCACCCCGGCGCGGTTGCGAAACCGCTTGTCGCGCTTTGGTTTGCAGCTTGTCGAGCACGGCCAGCGCACGCAGTCAGCCGGGCAGCGTGTGGCGATTCGGCCTCATTTTGCGGCCACACGCGTTGCCGAAGATCAACTGTCTAACCGAAGCAACAGAACGCGGCTTGCTGAAACTTCACGACCGGTTGCGGCTCCCCTGAGTGGCGTGAGAGCCGTCGGGGCATCTGCCAGGAGCCTGCCGTCATAGTCTTCGCGGTCGGTCCCACCGTTGTGGTTGGCGAGGCTTTCGCGACACGCGCTCGCGGTCGTGGGCGGCTCACTTTTCACCGCTATTTGTCCGCGATTTATTTGGCGTTCGCCCGGTGCTGGGTAAAATTCAAGTAGACGGCGCTGACGTTCGCCGCGAGCTCTTCAGGTGTGACTTTTCAACGGGATTCTGGTCGTGACACGCAGCCGTATTTTGTTGACGCGGGCGATCGAAGAGGCTGAGGGATATACCGAACTCGGCATGTTGGAACATGCTCTTCGTTCGTTGCAGCGTCGCGGCTCATTGGTGCACGCCAACGGCCGAGCGTGCTTCTTGCTCGGCGAAGCGCTCCGCGAATTAACTCGCTATGAAGAAGCACTCGCGCCGCTCGAACGCAGCGCCGATTTGCTGCCGGATGACATCCACGTGCTGCTCGCGCTCGGTTGGTGCTACAAGCGCACCGGGCAATTGGCGAAGGCGATCAACGCGCTGGAGCGGGCTGTGCAAGTCGATCCGAGTGAAGCCCTGCTGCATTACAATCTCGCGTGCTATTGGAGTCTTGCGCGGAATCGGTCGCTGGCTTTGCGCTACCTGTCGCGTGCACTTGAAATCGATTCCAACTACCGCGATATGATCAACGACGAACAGGATTTCAACCCGCTACGGCACGACCCGGAATTCATCGCGCTCTCAAGCGCGATTGCGTGACATTGTTAACCATCACCTTGCCACGATGCTCGTCAGCCCCCGGCTCCGCCGGGGGTTTGTCATTTGATGAGCGTTGCTGTCGGCAATACAAAACCCCCGGCAGAGCCGGGGGCTGTCGATCCAACGATTTGTTAGAAAGAAGGTGAACGGCAGCGACTTTACTGCTTCGCCAACTGTCCGCCGGCAATTGGTTGCGGCCACAGCGTACTCGCGGCAACTTGTTGGCCGACGGTGGGGGCCGCGTACTTCACGCCCGTGAGAAACTTTTGGGCGGCCGTGTATTCGTCACGCGGCAGTTGGCCGATGTCGGCGGTTAGGTCGCGGGAGATATGTTCCACTGCCCGAGCAATCTCACTGGTAACAGCCGGCTTCGGGTCGCCGTACGATGCCTGCTGCTGCAAGAGCTGCTCGATCCGCAGTCGCTGCCTGCCGAACTTGTCGGCCAGCAGCACGGCCGGCCACGTGATCGCGCCGGTGGCGGGATCAAGCTGATCGGCGGCCAGCTGATATGCCGAGCGGTACACCGTCGATTGGCGGTTTACGAGCAACAGCTGGCCTTGGATGCTGCGCGCCCGCTGTACGGCACGAGCGTTGACCCGGGCGTCGCCCCACATCTTCTGCTGCGTTTGCAGGGCTTCAGTTTGCTTGAGCCGATTCTCGCGTTCCAGCCAGCGGGCTTGCTGCCGCAGGATGCGCGACTGGCTTTCGCTGAGCTGGAAATTGCCCAGGGCCTGAATCACTTCCGCCTTGCCGCGCAGCAAGCCTTCGCCCGCGGTCGAAGCATGGTCTTGCGAAAAGCCAAGTCCGACCGGCAGCGGCGCGACCGGCTGATGAAACGGTCCCGGCGGTGTGCTGGAGTAAAACTCGGAGGTCTGGGCAATAGCGTACGTACTGTAGCTGATGGCGACCATCTTAGCCGCGAAAACGATAAGCGAACGGGATGTAAATGTGCGGGGCATGGCTCCACCTTTCCAGAATACGGGGTTCTCTGTCCGCAGGGCTCATACGGACGGCAAGGTGGAGCGTTACAGCGGGGCGTAGCGGGCAGCCGAAGTTGCGAAAATCGGTGGGCTCTCCGAGGTGAAGAAGCCCGATTTCATCGCGCCGGGATGCCAGCCATTGGCCGGCAGTTGAGCAACGGAGCGAGAATACCGCCGGCTAATTGCTGTGAACCTTCGATCCCGAAGGAGTATAGAAGCGCGACGGCTCTGCGGACTTCGGTGTATTGCCGACGCCGTCACGCATGGGGGGCTCGCCTGCGGCTCGACTCCAGCCATCTCCAAGAAAAGACACTCCAGCCAGCGTATGATGTTCGCGTTGAGCTCACAACTCACGTCATGGCGGCTGCCGCTTCCGGTCTGGTCTCGACTATGTAGATTGGTTTCAGTTGGCAATCGCACAGGCGCAGTTTTTCGATGGCTGTGGGCGTGAGCTTAGTGCCTTTCGGCAGGATGGCCGAGCCGTCGTCGCAGGTGGCATCGTCGTAGAGCACCTGGCCCTCGGTGAGGCTTTGCAGGGCCACGCGCCGAGGCCTGGCGTGCGCGTGATCGTGTTCGCTGGCGAGCAGTGTGTCGGCAATTTCGGGGGGAAGTGCGGGAAAGGCGTCGCGGAGTTTGGCGAGTGCGGCGGCCGGTTCGTGCTCGTTCGCGATGAGCGCGGTCCAGAAGGTGGCGACGCGGAGGAGCAGCGCTGCGAGACCCGGAGTCGACATTGCGATTTCTTCTGGGGTGACGATGCCGTCGGGCAATTGGGGAGAGCGCAGGATGGCGACGACGGGAAGGAGGCGGGGAATACGTTCAATCAATCGGGCTGTGACCTCGACGACGTTATCGAACAAAGCGTGGCTAGCGACGCGGCATGGGTCAAGAGTTTGGAACTCTGACTGCATCGTGGCCGGTTCGAGTGCCAAGCCGACGAGACCGATGCGGGCGGCCAGGCGATAGCTCCAGTTGCCGCAGAATCCGAGGCTCTCTTCGCAGGCTCTCATGAGGGAGTCGATGCGGTCGGATTGTTGGACGACATCCGGCCGCAGCGCGTCGAGGACATCGGTCAACACGTTGACGGCACCTACGAAGGTTTTCTGCAACAGTTCCTTCTCGGCATTGAGGAGCTCGTATTGAGCGGCGGCGGCCTTCAGCGCACGTTTGATCTCGGCGATTTCGCAGGGCTTCGTGAGGAAGCGGAAGACGTGGCCGTCGTTGACGGCTTTGATGGCGGTTTGAATGTCCTGATTGCCGGTGAGCATGAGGTAAATGGCCTCCGGCGCAAGCTTGCGAGCTGCTTCGATAAATTGCAGGCCGTCCATGCGGGGCATGCGCATGTCGGTGACGATGACGCTGAACGGCTCGCCGGAGTGCAACAGGTGCAGGGCGTCGCTGGCAGATTCAGCCGTGGTTACGTCGTAGTCGAGGTACAGATTGCGCTTGAGCGAAGTCAAGAGTGCGGGATCATCATCGACCAGAAGAATGCGAGGCACGACCATAAGCTTCTCTTAAATGCAGGCGGTGAGTTCGGCCGGGATGTGTGACGATGTGTGGGAATTCGACGAAGCGGGGTGACGTGGCACTTCGTCAGGCCCAGGTTCGCGACTTGGCGACGAATTCGTTTTGCACGGCAGCCAGACGGAAAATGTAGCGCCGTCATTGAGACCGGGATCGACGGTGATGCGTCCCTGATGCTTGTTGACGATCAAGTCGTACGCCAGCGCGAGGCCTTGACCGGTTCCTTTCCCGACCTCCTTGGTCGTAAAGAACGGATCGAAGACTCGATAGCAGACGTCGGCGCGAATGCCGCAGCCCGTGTCATGAACGTCAATCTGCACGCCGTTGTTACGCGAGGCCGTGTGAATGGTAATTTTTCCCAGTTGTTGCGGACTTTCGCCGAGCTTTTCGGTGACGGCATCGGCGGCGTTGACAATCAGGTTGAGAAAGACCTGGCTGAGTTCGGCGGGCAAGGCGTGGATATCGGGCAAGGGTTCTTCCAGCTGCAACTCGACCTCGGCGACATATTTCCATTTGTTTCTGGAAATGGCGGTCGCATGGCGAATGAGCTCGTTGACGTTCGTCGAGACTTTCGCTTTCGTGCCGGGGTGCGACATCGCTTTCATGGCCCGCACGATTTCGATCACGCGCTTGACGGCGTCGACCGATTCGTCGATCGCGGCGGGTATTTCGCGCTCGACAATGTTAAGGTCGAAGCTCTGCAACAGAGCATCGATTTGCGCTCCGCGCTGTCGCCAATCGAGTTTTGGGCCATTGAGCTGCGCGCGGAACGTAGCGATGACTTGGAAGATCTGCGCATAGCACGACTTGAGGAACTCGACGTTCCCGCACACGCACTGCATGGGAGTGTTAATCTCATGCGCAATGCCGGCGGCAAGCTGCCCGATCGATTCGAGTTTGTGAGCTTGCGACAATTGCGCTTCAAGCTGTTTTTTTTCAGTGATATCTTGAAACAAACCGATGACGCCGATCGGCACTCCAGCGGCATTGAACAGCGGTACTTTGCTTGTTAGCAGCGTTCTTGGCGAGCCATTCCTGGAGCCTGACATCTCTTCAATGTTGAGCAGTGGGACGCAAGTGTGCATCACCTGGCGATCACACTCCCGATAGGATTCGATGTTTTCGGATGCCCAGGGAAGGTCTTCGTCGCGTTTTCCAATGACGTCGCTGGGTGAGTCGAAGCCGACTGCCTTGGCGAAGAATTCGTTGCAGCCCAGAAAACGGAACTCCCGGTCCTTCCAGAACACGCCGCCCGGGATGTTGTTGATGACGTCCTGCAGCAGCCTGCGCTGGGCGCTGAGTTCCGCGACGCGCCTGTCGATGCGGTTCTCTAATTGATCGCGCTCATCGCTCAGCGAAACCTGCAGTTCGGCCAATCGCCACACCGTGCCGCGGCTTTGAGCAATGCCCCACGCCATGAACGATGTTTCAAAGAGAATCCAACCGGTATGCTCAAGTTCGCGCCAGGGCAACGGGGCGGCCACACCGTAGACAGATTGCGGCCAGAAGATTCCGCCAAGTGAGTGACGGACAATGACAACGGCCAGGCCGGGGAGAAAGACGGTGACGTCGCGGTAGAAGGCGAGGATGGCGAGCGATGCAAACGCATGAACGTACGTTTCTGTTCGCCCGCCTGTTAAGTGGATGAGCAGCTCGGAATACAGCAGCTGGGCGGCCGAGACCGCGTACATCGTGACGCGGGAGTGCGCGGTAGTGAAGATTAACAAGAGCGGCCCGCTGATGATCGCGGCGCCAACAAGCACGGCAGTCGAAACATTGCTATGTGACGAACGAGCCGCGGCTTGCCAGTTGTCTGGAGAGACGGCAATCGCGCACCCGATGCCGAACAGCCATTGCCCGATAAACAGCCAGGCAAACAGTCGGTCGGTGCGCATCTGGAGGATGCGCAGCTGGCCGCCAAAGACCTCCTGCACGCGGGCTTGTCGCAATGTTTCGGCGGTGCTCATCGGCGTGGGTCCGTGGTCATCGACTAGCCGGCAAACGGATACTCGCGGCGCAGTCGAATGCGAAATTGCGCAACGCCGTCACACGGCGAACGCTACTGCGGCGCTTATCGAAACCGTACGTCGCGGAAAGCACGACAGCTGAGGCTTGCGGGAAAGCGCTCGCCTTGCGTGGGGCACCACGTGGCGAGGAGTGCCGACCCGGTGACACGATGACGTGCCTGTTTGGGAGGCTGATGGAGTGGCAGCTGAGAGGGCTGGGTGCGGCGGCGGACTACGGTGCAAATACTGAGATTTCGAAGTGGCGGCCGGCGCGAACGCGTCTCTTGCCGGAGATGCGGCGGCTGATGCGCACTCACGGCGCCAGGATTGATGGAGAGCGCCGGGGGGCTCGCTCCCCTCGACGCCAGACATCTCAGGAAGAAATTGGCGGCGGCACCTCGACGATTAGGCACGCGGGGCCACACATTGCTACGCGGCGTAGCCGCCGTCGACGAGGAACGTGGCACCGGTGATGTAGCGGCCGGATTCGCCGGCGAGGTGGGAGACCATGGCGGCGATGTCGGTGGTTTCGCCGTAGCGGTTGAGGGCGGTGCTGGCGGCCTGGGCTTCGCTGCCTTCGGCGTCAGCGGGATTCATGTCGGTGTCGATCGGGCCGGGGGCGACGACGTTCACGCAGATGCCGCGGCGGCCAAGGTCGCGGGCGAGGCCGCGCGTGAGACCGACGACGGCGGCTTTGGTCATCGAGTAGAGCGTGACGCCCGGGAAGCCGACGCGGTCGCCGAGCGTGCTGCCGATCGTGATGATGCGGCCGCCCTCACGCATGTGCTTCACGGCCGCTTGAATGGCCACGATCGGCGCTCGAACGTTGATGTTCCATAGCCGCTCGAGGTCTGCGGGTGACGTCTCCTCGAATCGCGCGGCGACGAACACGCCGGCGTTGTTGACGAGGATATCGAGGCGACCGAGTTCGGCAACAGTCTTCTCGACGGCGGCGGTCGTGGCGTCGGCGCTGGCGCTATCGGCTTGGATGGCGAGGGCGCGGCGGCCGAGCTTCTTGATTTCGTCGGCGACGGCGTTGGCTTTATCGGGCGAGCTGACGTACGTGATCGCGACGTCGGCGCCATCCTGGGCGAGGCGCTTGGCGATCGCGGCGCCGATGCCGCGGCTGCCGCCGGTGACGAGGGCTACTTTGCCAGAGAGGTCGGAGGGCATGGTGTAATTCCTTCGCAGCGAAATGGTGTTCACGTTTTGGGCGAGTGTCGTCACTGAATTCTGGCGAATTCAGCTGCCAGTGCAATGGGGTGGCTGGGGCAGAGGCTTTGCCATGCCCCAGAACACGGGGACTATTGCGGCGGTGTTGGCAGAGTGACTGCTAAGGATGGTCTCGGATCAGATTCTGGCGGGTTGGACGATTGAGGTCATCGGCGTATGTCTGGGGCATTCGCTTCGCTACTGCCCCAGGCACCCGCGCACGGCGGAGGTTGACGTGGCGCGCTGGGGGCTCGCCGGCGGCTCGACCTCAGGCACCTCACGAAAACGCGAGGGCGGCTGTCGGAAATGTAGTAGGCACACTCCGTGTGCCGTGACCGCGATTCGGGAACGCTGCCGCTTTGAAGTGCAGGCGACGGCACGCGGAGCGTGCCTGCTACAAGTGCTTTGACACCCCACGAAAACCGTCAAGCACTCCCACAATACTGGCTTAGGTGCCGAGCCACTTTAGAGTGGGAAAATCACGTGGTCGCGGATCTCAGGATAGTAGGTGGTGATCACGAAGCGGGCGACGAACACGATTGCCGTCAGTGCTAGCCACCAGGTCCACGGTTTTCGCGTGGCAATTCCGCGCCGGATGATTGCTGCAATTATGCCGACGGCGATGACGATAAACAGCAGACAAATCCGGATGCCGTCCCCACGGCGCAGCGCCTGCGGCCAGCATGATGGCAGCTGTCGGCGGGATAACGATATTTCGTGTGGGCGAGTTTCGGAGAGATTCGCCGACATTTTTGTGCAGCTTGGAAGACTGCCAGCATCGGCGGCGGTCCTGGCGTTGACCGGCCGGCGCGATCGAACTAACCTCCACCCCTTGCCCAACTCTTTTCTACCAAGGATGTACGATGGACACCGCGAAGAATGCGGCCCTGCCGCAATCTGTTCCCATGTTGGATGTTTGTCGCGAGAACGCGCGACTGGCGGAGGACCTGAATGCTGCCATGCAGCAGGTGACGAAGGCCGGGGCGTTTGTACACGGCCCGGCTTGCTCGCGATTTGAAGGCGAGATGGCGAAGTATTGCGGCGCGGCTCACGGCGTGGGCTGTGCCTCGGGCAGCGACGCGCTGTTGCTCGTGCTGATGGCACTCGAGGTCGGCCCGGGCGATGAAGTCATTGTGCCAAGCTTCACGTTCTTCGCGACGGCGAGCGCTGTGTGGCGGCTCGGCGCGAAGCCCGTGTTTGCGGATATTTTGCCGGATACATTTAACATCGATCCGGCCGATGTGCTCTATAAAATCAGCTCGCGCACCAAGGCGATCATCCCGGTGCACCTGTTCGGCCAGTGTGTGAACATGAAGGAGCTGCGGCAGATCGCGAGCGCGGCCCGCGGCATTCCGATCATTGAAGATTCGTGCCAGGCGATTGGCGCGGAGTTCGACGGCGTGCGCACGGGCGCGATGGGCACGGCGGCGTGCTTCAGCTTCTACCCGACGAAGAACCTCGGCGGATTCGGCGACGGCGGTCTCATTACGACGAACGACGCCGAACTCGCGGAGAAATTGAAAGTGCTGCGCGACCATGGGCAGAAGCCGCGGTATCATCATCATTTTGTCGGCATCAACAGCCGGCTCGATGCGCTGCAGGCGGCTGTGCTGAGCGTGAAGCTCGCGCACTTGCCGACGTGGGAGAAAGCCCGCCGGCGGCATGCGGATCGATATAACACTGAGTTCGCGGCCCGCGGGCTCGCAGATATCGTGACGCCGAAGACCGCCGCGACCTGCAACCACGTGTGGAACCAGTACACGATTCGCGTGAAGAACGGCAGGCGCGATGCTTTGCAGAAGTTTCTGGCTGATCGCAAGATTGGCTCGGCGATCTACTACCCGATTCCGTTGCACTTGCAGGAGTGCTTCTCAGCGCTCAAGTACGAAGCGGGCAGCCTGCGTGTGACCGAGGCGGCGTGCCACGAGGTGTTGTCGCTGCCGGTGTACCCGGATCTCACGGTGGCCGAGCAGGGCGTGGTGATCGATGCGATCACGGAGTTCTGCCAGGCGAAGGGCCGGCTGGCGGCGTGAGTTGAGTTAAGAGCCGAGAGTCGAGAGCCAGAGGCCTCCAGGCGGAGCCTCTGGCTCTTGGCGTTTCTGAGATGCAGCGAACCGCGGGCTAGCGCCCCATCGGCTGGGCTGCACCCGCGGATGCGGCAATCGTTCAGTCTTCTTTGGTGTGTTTGATTTCGGCGGTGCGTTTGCCGGGGGAGAGCGTGACGGCGAGGCCGAGGATGAGGCCGGCAAGGACGACGGCCCAGGAGAGACTGTAGCCTTTGGCGTCTGAGCTGGGTGTTGAGCTCGAGGACTTGGCGAGGAGGAGGAGGGCTGCGTTGAGGAGGTGCATGGTGAGGTCTCGGCTCGTGCGTCGAACGCGGATTTAGAACCGCGGGCTAGAGCCCGGCGGCTAACGCGGCCGACCGATGTGCGGTAGCTACTTTTCCCATTCTAGATCGGCGGCGAGCTCGTGCCAATCATCTGAGACGACCGGGGCGGCGAAGAGGTCGCCGGCGAGCCAGTCGTCGAGGGGCCGGGCGGCGCGGCGGAACAGGGCGGTGGGCATCGCGACCGTGTCCCAGCTATCGGAGAGCGGCCGGGCGTGCGGCAGATAGTCGGCGAGGCGCACTCCGAGAAAGCCGAAGTGCTGACCGCGAAATTCGAACAGCTGCTCGGGCGGCAGCGGCGAGCGGCCGGCGACGAGGTGATAGGCAAACACGAGCATCGGACAGAAGCCCGCGCCAAAGTGCTGCTGCCAAGCGGCGAGGCTGCGGAGGTCGTCGCGCGTGGACCAGTTCTTCCAATATTGATGGTGCTCGTCACCCGAGGGAAAGCGGCGGCCTTTCACGTCGACCAGCCACGACATTTGGCCCGGCGGCGAGACGATGAAGTCGAGGCTCTTCAAGGAGCCGTCGGCGACGAGGCTGCGGCGGGCTTCGTCGACCGCGATGTACGGCAGCCGGCGAGCGCGGAGAAATTCTTCGAACGCCGCTTCGTAGTGGTTGTCGCGGTGCATGGCGGAACAGGTGTCGGGTGTCGGGTGTCGGGTTTCAGGTGTCCGATTGCTTCCGACACCTGACACCCGAAACCCGACACCTAGAACTTGTACACTATTTTGTACATGCAGCCAAGCAGGAGTCACCCTGAGATAACCCGTTGGGCTGCGATGACTAGTTCGGCGGCGTTGTCGGCCAGGGAGACGGTGGTGCTGTCGCCGGTGGCTAGGTTTTTCACCTGGCATTCGCCGGCGTCGAATTCTCGCTCTCCGGCGATGACGGCGACGCGGAAGCCTTTGCGGTCGGCGTATTGGAGTTGCTTGCCGAGCTTCGTGGGTTCGGGGAAGACTTCGGTGGCGAGGCCGGCGGTGCGGAGCACCGCGGCTAACTGGAAGTAGTCGCCGAGGTGGTTGGGGTCGAAGAAGGCGATGAAGACTTGGGCTGGCGTTTGGGTTTTCGGCAGCATGCCGAGTTCTTCCATCGCGGCGAGGAGGCGGTCGAGGCCGAGCGACGCGCCGATGCCGGGGAGCTGCTGGTTCGTGTAAAGCTCGGCGAGGTTGTCGTAACGGCCGCCGCTCAGCACGCTACCGATTTCGGGTTTGTCGTCGAGCGTGGTTTCGAGGACGGTGCCGGTGTAGTAGTCGAGGCCGCGGGCGATCGAGACGTCAAGCTTCACCCGCTGCTCGGGGACGCCGGCGGCGTGGACGGCGGACCACAGTTCGGCGAGGCGGTCGACGCCTTCACGGCCGCGCTCACTCGCTTCGACAAGCGTGCGAAGCTTCGTGAGCACCGTGTCGTTCGAACCGCTGAGTTGGACCATCTCGACGACGCGCTGGGCTTGGTCGGCCGAGGCGCCGGCGGTTTCGCGCATTTCGTCGCTGACACGCTCGGGGCCAATTTTGGCCATCTTGTCGATCGCGCGCAGGACAGCGGTGGATTGCTCGGAGAGATCGAGCGATTCCAAAAGGCCGTTGAGGATGAGGCGGTTGTTGACGTGGATCGTGAACCGCTCGAAGCCGATCGCCCGCAGGAGGTCGTGGGCGACGAGAATCGTTTCGGCGTCGGCGGCGGCGCCTTTGGTGCCGATCGTGTCGAAGTCGCACTGCATGAACTCGCGGTAGCGGCCGGCTTGGGTGTTCTCGCCGCGCCATACGCTGGCGATGTGGTAGCGCTTGAACGGCGTGCCGAGCTCGCCGATGTGCTGCGCAGCAAAGCGGGCGAGGGGCACGGTGAGGTCGAAGCGCAGGCCGACATCGCGGCCGCCGTGGTCTTGGAAGCGGTAGAGCTGCTTGTCGGTTTCGAGGCCGCCTTTGCCGAGAAGGATTTCGAGGTACTCGAGGGCGGGCGTGTCGATCGGGCTGAAGCCGTACGAGCGGAACACGCGGCGGGCCGTGGCGATGATCTCTTCGCGCGGCAGCATCACCTGCGGCAGGTAATCGCGGAAGCCTTTGAGGGTGCGGGGCTGGATGCGGGGGGCTGGCACTGATGGCGCTTCAGAGTGGGGAGAGACGGAAATTGAAAAATGCAAAATGCAAATTGAAAAATGCAAAATGTGGAGTTCGAAATTTACAATTTGCAATTTTCATTTTGCAATTTGCAATTCAAACGAGAATTGGCAGCATCGGCGGCTTCGCGCTGCGGATGCTCTGGCCTTCTTCTTGAATGATCGATTCGATGTATTCGGTGACCTGGTCGGGGTGTTCGAGGTAGAAGTCGTAGGTCCAGTCGTCTTCGAACTCGCAGTCTTTCGTGGAGTAGTCGCGGCAGATTTGCGGGCGGGTTTCGTAGATGCCGCAGCGGTTGTCGGAGCGCAGGTGCCGGCAAGTGGTGTGTACGAGTATGTACCAGTCGTCGCCTTCCTTGAATACGGTGGCGCGTTCGTGCAGCAAGAACCAGCGGATGATTTCGTAGTCGGCGAACTCCTCCGGGGCGTCGAACGCGAGGGCGAAATACTTGCAGCACTTGGCTGGGCAATAGTCGCAGAGGCAGGCTTCCTTGGGGTAATCCTTGCGGCGGCGCGGCGGCACAACACTGATGGCGGTCGACATGGCAAAAGCACCTGGAGAGCGGCGAGTTCTTGACTCGTAGGATAGCATTCGCGGGGCGAATGAACCAGCCGCGAAGAAGCAGAGAAGGAGGCGCAGAAATAGAGGGGGAGATGGGGAGAGGGGGAGATATCACCACAGAGCTTTGCGGGCGAGTCTCCCCCTCTCCTTGTCTCCCCCTCTGCTTCTTCGCCTCCCACTCTTGGTACGAGCTAACCAAGCAGCTCGAGCGCCTTGCGCAGCATGCGGAGGATGCTCTCTTCGTCGGTGAGCTGGCGGACTTCTTCCGGCGTGCACCAGCGGAGGTCGTGGGATTCTTCGCTGACTTGGATGGCATCGCCCGCGGCGATCATGAGAAAGCGGATGTCGTGGTGTTCGTGGGCGTCTTCGAGGAGCGTGCCATCGGGGGCGTAGCGGGCTGGGATTTCGTGGACGTCGATGTCGAACGGCATCACGACGCCGTCGATCGGCACGAGGCGAAAGCCGGTGAGGCCCGATTCCTCACGGGCTTCGCGGAGGGCGACTTCCTCGACTTGCCATTGGCCGTCGGCGTGGCCGCCGAGTTGCAGCCAGCGATCGAGCTGGCGGTGATGCGTGAGGAGCACGCGGCCGCGGTCGTTGGAAAGGATCCAAGCGGCGGCGGTGATGTGGCCAGGGCGGCAGGTGCGGTCAAAGCAATTGGGCCGGCTGTCGACGAGTGCGCAGATGCGGTCGACGACGTCGGCCTCGATAGGGAAGACGTCGCGGTAGCGGGAGAGCATTTCGACGAGCGGCCAGCGCATGATGGTCCGTGGTCCGTTGTTGGTTGTCCGTTGCATTATCCTGTGTGTGGAAGTTTCTGACAACGGACTACGGACCATGGACAACGGACACTATGGCAGCACGGCTTTCTGCACCGAAGTCGGCCGGCGGATGTACGTGTACGGCGCGGTGAAGCCCGGCGGCGGGTTGAGGAGCGAGTCGCGGAGGTATTCGACTTCGAGTTCGCCGCTGGAGTTGATGAGGTCGTCGCCGACGATGACCTGGCCGCGGACGAGCGCGCGGTTGGCGAACGAGAGGTCGTCGCGGACGGCGACCAGGCCGCGGATGTTCGAGCGGTAAATGTCGTTCGTGTCGGCATCCTGGCCGAATTCGTCGTGGGCGGCGCCAGCCGGATTGAAGTTCACGCCGTTTTCCTTTTCGCTGAGTCCGCGGTTCGTGGCGTTAATCGCGAAATCGGCGTTATCGGGCGTGTCGGCGTCGACCAGCAGCGCGGGGTAGCCAGCGACCGCGGGTTGCCAGGCGATGGGGCCGTTGCTTACACACGAGCCCGCGCCAGGGTTGATCACCAGCAGCGTACCGAGGATGCGCGAGCGTTCGATGACGAGCTTGTTGTTGTTGCAGTTGATCCAGTAAATTCCTTCGGAGTTCGTGGTCGCACCGAAGGGGTTGATGCTGGGGCTGAGCACTTGCCGGTAGATGAAACGACCGGTCGTGGTCTCACGAATCGTGAGATCGTCGAAAAAGAAGTCGCTGGTGTTATTGCTATCGGCGCCGGAAATCTTGATGAACGCGTATTCGAGGTTGCCGGTCCAGGTTGGTGCGGTAACCGTAGCAGTCACGGGCCACCAACCGTTGACAACGCACCAGTTATCGGCACCGTTACTTTGCTGAACTGCGCTGCCAGTGCCCTTAGTGAACAGCGTAAAGCGAAAGTTTTTGAATGTACCAGAAGTGAAATAGACGTAACCGCTGATCGTGTATTGTTGCCCGGGCTTTACATAGGCATCGATATATTGTGCGGCCCCGGCGTTCCAGGCGTTGCGATTCTGCACGCGCAGGCTGTAAGTGCCCGTGCGGGCTTGGTTGTTCGATTGACTGATGTCGGCCGTCGGAATGCCCGTTGGTGTGCCCGACCAGTCGTTCACGTTTGTTTCAAAGCCCGTGTTACGGCCGAGGTTCGGCGTTTGGGTGGGCAGCGTGTTGATATCGATCTGCGTGCCGTTGGTTTTGTAGTAGTTGAAGACGCTCGTCCAGTCGGGCATCGTCGGTCGTTTTTGCGAAGTGACGATCGTCGTGCCGCTGTTGTAAGTGGAACCACTCGCGGCAAGTGCTTCGACCTTGCCGTAGATCTGAGCGGATGTGGCGCTGATCGAGCCGGCGGTGATGAGGCCGGTCGTGCGGAGGGTATCGTTCGAGAGCGTGGCGGCATCGCCGATCGCGATCGCGGAGCGCAAGCAACTCAGCGGGCCCTTGCGTGGGTCGATCGTGACCTTCACGCGTTGTTCGGCTTCGCCGCTATAACCGATGCCGAGCATGACGACCGGATCGTCGGCGTTATTCGCGAGATTGCTGTCGGCCGGGTCGGTGACGTTGAGCGTGCAGGTGCCGGCGCTTGTGGCACGTTTGACGAACCAGTTACCGTGGGCATACGTGGTCCGCCAATTGGTATCAGTTTTCATGGCGAGGAGGCCGAGCTCGATGGCCGTGTTGGCGTTGAGCTGGGCCTGGCGGAGGTCGGCCGCGGCGGTGATCATGCGGTTTTGCATCCGCTGGGCGAACATTGCCGAGAGGCCGAGCAGCGCCACCACCATGGCCGTGCCCAGGACGGCGATGTAGATGCCGCCGGTGCGGGATCGCTTTGTGTGGCGTGGCTGCATGGCTTGGGCGAGGACGGCGCGGGATTATTGGTCAGTATTCGTGCGAATGGCGTTTTGCTCGGCGAGCGTTTGGCCTTTGAATTCGATCGTAACGCGGATTCGTTTGGCGCCCTGGTCGGCGGCGGAGGTTTGCGTGGGATTCGTCGGCACGACGCGCGTGACCGCGACGCGCTGCCGCCAGTTGGTGCGGTTGGGGATCGTCGAGCCGTCGCGGTATTGCGGCGGCGAGGCGTTCCAGCCATCGTAGTCGTCGACATCGTCGTAAGCCGAGCGCGGCGAGGTGGGCTCGCCGCTCTCGTGGCCAAAGGTGGTCGAGCCGTCGGGATCGCTGTAGGGTTGCTGGACGATCTCGGACATGAGCTCGTCGGCGAGGGCCGCGGCGACGGCGCGGTTCCCGATCGTGTTCGACGACTTCGTGGCGGCGCCGAGCGCATCGAGCGTGGCGACGGCCATAAGGCTGACGATCATCGTGGCGGCAATGACTTCGATGAGGGAGAGAGCGCGGCGGCTGTGGCGAAGATTGGTCATTGCAAATTTGTCATTTATCATTGGCCATTGAACCGTAGCTGAATCTGCCATGTTCAATTCTTGAGCGATGTTGACTGAGTTTTCGCGAATACAGCTATGAGTAATTGTCAGGTGTCAGGGCGTGTGCAGTGTGGGTTTGGCTGATAGCTGAAAGCTGAGCGCTGACGGCTTCATCAGTTTGTGCCTACTCGCACATCCACGTAGTCGAACTCGGCGGAGCTGGTGTCTGCGTAGACAGTGGCGTAGCGGTCGGTGGTGGTGGAGGGGGTGTAGGTGGGGTAGGTGAAGGTGCCCTGGTCTTCGTCGTTAATTTGCAGGTTCACGAGGTTGTTGGCGGGCAGGATCGTGAGCCTGTAACGGACGAGTCCGCTGCCCAATTTGTTGCGGCTGCAGAGCGACTTGGTGGTGGCGTCGTTCGATTTGCCGCAGAGGGTGAGGGTTTGGGTGCCGTCGGACTGGCGTTGAACGTAGACCAGCAGCGGCGCGTAGGTGCCGCCTTGGCGGTCGGCGTTGATGCGGAGGACCGCGCCGTTGCCGCCGACGCTGGTGTTGCGGCAGCGAACTTCGACGGTGGTCGTGGTGGTGAAGTCGGCGAGCGGTCGCGACTCGATCGCGCCCGTGGCAGTCCAGATGCCGTTGGTGAGTTTCGTGGTGTCGAACGTGCCGCCACCGCTGAGCGCCCAATCGGCGGAGCTATCGCCGTTGGCGTTCGTGGTTGTCGGATCGCGGTCGAAGTCGGTTCGCCAGTACGTTGAGAGCAGTTCTGGTAAGTTGCGCATGGGCGCGCTGGCGTCGACACGGGAGTTGCCTTGGCTGCCGGTCTGCAACGTGAAGCGAACCGACGACACATAGTAGCGTGTGACGTTGTAGGTTGTGCCGGGCGTGGTGTACGTGCCGTAAATTTTGACGAAGGCTTGCCGCGTCGACATGTAATTCCAGGATGCCCCGCTGTCGCTTGATTCCGACTCGCCGGTCGGCGTGCTGTCATTGTAAGTCACTTGCGCGGCGCTTCCGGTGCCGGTGGTTTGGCACCACACGACGGCGTAGTTGCGGCTGAACGCGAGATCGGGAATCGGACTCGCAAAGGTCACGATGTTCCAACCAGCGGAACTTGTAAGCGTTGACTCGGCGATTGCGGCCTGTCCAAGCACGTTGCTGCTGGGGAAGTCATAGGGTTCGCCGGTCGGCCGAATTTGCACGAGGAGCGAATCCGTGGCTGGACCGCTTTTCTGGCCGTAGAATTCCAGCTTCGTGAGATTCCACGAGGTGGCGTTGGCGGGCACGGAGGGGAACGAGGCCGGCGTGATGACCTGGGCCACGAAGCTCAGCGTGTTGATGTCGAGTTGCGCGGCCGACACTGGAGTTGCAGTTGTTAGCAGCAATTGCTCGGCCGATACGTTGGTCGTGGCGTAGGCAGTCGTTTTTGGCGTTTGTTGCAGCGCGAGCGTGAAATCATTGACCGAGGCGAGCACATTCACGGCCGCGCCGCCGTTGACGATCTTGCGGAGCGGCGCGCCGGCGGCGCCGGACCATTCGTAGCGAATCTTTTCTGCCGTGCCATCGGCGTTGCGATCGTTGACGACGAATTCGAGGATGTGCGAAGTTTGCTGGATAACGATCGTGGCGTAGCGGAGTTCGTCGCAGATTTGACTGGCGATGTCGGCGGCTTCGCTGCGGCGGGTGGCGTCGGAGGGCGTGTAAGCCACCTGCCGGGCAATGAACATGATTGAGCCGAGGCCCATTAATAGAAATACGCTGGCAATCATCGCGGCAACGAGCTCGATGAGCGTGTGAGCGCGGCGGTTAGTGATGGAGCGGGAAGTGCGCATCGTTAACCACCGGAGGTTTGGGCCATGCCCCCACCGGGGTGATTACTGGTGATCGTCGCGATGCCGGTGGTGGCGTCGACGGTGACCGTGCACTGGTGTGATTTCGCGTTTAGCACGACGGTGCCGCCGGAGGTGGGCGTGCCGTAACCGTTGAAGGTGAGCGTTTGCGTGCCGCCGAAATCGGCGGTCGCGGAGTTCAATAGAAAGGGCGACTTCGTGAGGTTGACGGAGTTCGCGACGGCGGGCCGGTCGATACTCTTCACCGTCGACGTGTAGGTGGCGCCGGAGAACGTGATGGTTTGCGTTGTGCTCGTGAGGCGGGCGCGCTGGCGGGCAGAGTCGATATCGGCCTTCACGCGGCGAGCCGCCGTCTCCACGCGGTGAAACAGCAGCGAGTCGAAGAAGGTCGGCGTGGCGACCGCCCAAAAGATGCTGATGATCAACAGAACGATGACGAGTTCAATCAATGAGAACGCGCAGCGCCGACGGCGGACTGCGCGCGAGGGGCGCGTCGCCTCGTACGTGTCCTGATGAAAGCACCTGCGGCGATGCATGATGGCGTCTGCCGAGTTCGTCAAAGACGTGCTAAAGAAACGGCATACAAAGATAGCTCGACCGCAGTGCAGCCTGCGGGCTCCGCAACCTGCCCGCGATGGGGATGCTCGACGTAGGTATTCTCGTTAGGGCTAATCCGACAGCGGGGGGCTGGTTGTGACGGACCCGCGAGATATGCGCATTGATCAGGCCAAATTGTCGCGATTTCAACGACTTTACTCGGAAATGTGAAGGCTCAGTCGCATTGTGCAATTTGCGTCCTACGTTTTTGGTAGCAGCCACCGCTGCAAGAAGCGGTTTACGCTGCCCGGTCAACGCGAATCGAATCGCTGTCCCGCGGCTCGAAAATGTTGCGCCTCGAAGGGTCACACGTTTACTTGGAAGTTTTGGGAGAATGGTCCGATGCGAAAGAACAAGGGTTTCACGCTGATTGAATTGGTCGTGGTGGTCATGATCTTGGGCATCCTGGCGGCGGTTGCCGCGCCGAAGTTGCTGAACACTTCGGGCACGGCCTCCGACAACGGTTTGAAGCAAACGCTCGGTGTCGTGCGCGACGCGATTGAGCGCTACGCGGCCGAGCATGGCGGGGCCTTGCCGGGCGAAGGCGGCGCAACCGACTTCACGGACGACCTCAAGCCTTATCTCCGTGGGGAAGAATTTCCGACTTGCCCAGTCGGCAGCATGAGCAACGACGTGGCCATTTCGACATCGGCAGGCACAACGACCGTCGGCGGTAATGAGGCCTGGCGCTACAATAACGCGGATGGCACGTTCATTTGTAACTCGACCGCAACCTCGAAGAGCGATCAGAACCTGACTTACGACAAGTTCTAATACGCCCGTGACCAAGAGGCGGTAGCCGCCCACAGCGAATCCTGCCGTGCAGGCATTGAAGTCGCGCACGGCAGGATTTTCGCGATGGCGGCCTGGGACGAGCCATCAGTGCTGGCACAAGCGGCGTAGTTGCAATTGTTTCGGCGGGGTGGGCGATGTGCGAAGTACGCGTTCTCTTTATTGTGTACGAAGATTGTTCCGATCGTACAAAGATGGGGGTGGCTGCCGGCCGATAAGCAATTCAAGATCAAAGATCAGGATAGGGCCGCAGCGCGCACCCACTGAGAGCCGCCGCGAGGAAGCACAACCATGACAAGCAACAAAGGGAAAATCCTGGTTTGCGAAGACAATGCGGCTCTGGCCGGCGTCATCAGCTTTAATTTGGTTCGGGCCGGCTTCGAAGTGAAGACGTGTATGAACGGCATCGCGGCGCTCGATGCTCTGCAGCATGAGGATTTCGACCTGGTGCTATCGGATCAGCAGATGCCCATGATGACGGGCATCCAGCTGTGCGAGAATTGTCGCGAGTTGCCGCAATACCGCGATACGCCGTTCATTTTGCTGACAGCCAAGTGCATGGAAATCAACTTCAGCACGCTGCCGCAGAAGCTACGAATTACGACGGCCCTGCCCAAGCCGTTCAGCCCGAGCGAATTGGTGAGTTGCATTGAAGAGGCGTTAGCCGTACGAGCACATTGAAAAACAGGTGTCAGGTATTGGGTGTCGGGTGTCAGCAGTCTGTGGTGGCACATTGGCCTCGATAGCGAACGCCGCAGTACTTCGGAATGGATTCCGATGTTTGCACGCAATCTTCACATTCGAATGCCGCGTCGGATCACGGCGTATTTTCTTCTCTTCGGGCTCGCCGCCTTGGTGTGGTTCGCGTTGGGCGCGGTCTACGTCTTCTACGCGATCAATCATGGGCGGAGTGAGAGCACGTCGCTGCGCGTTTTGGGGCGAGGTGTCGATCGGATCGGGCTGGCGGTGCTCCGCAACAAGAACGCAGACTTGCAGCCGCTGCTCATCGAGCTGCGGAGCCAGAGCGGGGCCGACTATTGCGCAATCGTATCGTCGACGGGCGTGTGCATCGCGCATACCAATATTGAATTGACGGGCAAGCCGGCGGGCGAAACCGGCACACTGACCGAGCGATGGGGCGAAGTCGCGCGTGTCGAGTATGTGAATGATCACGGCCTGCCGGTGCATGAATATCGTTGCCCGGTGAAGAGCGGCGACCAGATTGTGGGCACATTGCGGTTGGGGCTCGCTCAACGCAGCCTGTGGAGTTATGTCAGCGAGACGGCGCAGTTTGCGCCGCTAGCGTTTCTGGGCCCGGCCTGCTGCATGGTGGCCGGGGCCGTGCTGCTGAATCGCATGGTGCGGCCGGTGGCCGAGATCGAACAGCAGTTGTACGAGGTGGCCACGAGCCCTTCGGTCGAGAGCTGCCAATTGCACGAAGTGCCGAACGTGGGTGCAGCCGCCATGGGTTGGAATCGCGTGGTGCAGCAGAAGTTCACGACGGGGCGAGGCGAATCGCTCCAGGAAAGGCTGCGGCAATCGCTGGATCGTGGCAAGCAGGGGCGGCTGCAGGCCGTGCTCAATAGCGTGCCGGAAGGCATCGCCACGACAGACGCGGCTGGGAAGCTGACCTACACGAATCTGCCAATGAGCGTGATTCTCGGCATGGCCGGTCCGCCGGTTGGGGGCGATGGGGCGGCGGCCTCGGACGGCCAGCACTCGATGGCGGAGTTGCTGATGCAGCGCTGGCAATTGCCGGAGAGCGATCCGCTCTTGGCGTCGGAAAATGCCAGCCGACCGGTCGTCACGGAGCTGACGCGGGAGGAAAACGGCGAGCGGCGCGTGGCGCGCGTGGCGCGGCACCCCATCAGCGATGGCACCAGCGACGCACACGTGTGGACGATGCGCGACGTCACACAGCAGAAACTGGCCGAGGAGATGCGGGACCAATTCGTCGACACGGCGACGCACGAGCTGCGCACGCCGCTGGCGAATATCAAGGCTTATGCGGAAACGCTGGCGCTCGCAGACGTGATCGACGTCGAGCAGCAGAAGCAGTTCCTCAACACGATCAATTCCGAAGCCACACGGCTCGCGCGGTTTGTGGATGACCTGTTGAGTGTGAGCAGCATGGAACTTGGCTCGCTATCGCTCAACAAGCAGGTGACCGACCTCAGCCGGATGCTCAACGAGGTGCTCGCGAAGGTGCGTCCGCAAGTGGTCGAGAAGCAGCTTACGCTCGATGTGGCGTTCCCGGAGAAGATGCCCGAGCCCGAGTTGGATAAGGACAAGATCGCGGCGGTGCTCGTCAACCTGCTTGGCAACGCGGTGAAGTACACGCCGGAAGGTGGCCGCGTGACGTTCCGCGTGAACATCACCGATCGCCTGATCGACATGAGCATTGAAGACACGGGCGTGGGAATCGCGCAGGACGAGCTTACGAAGGTGTTCGACAAGTTCTTCCGCAGCCAGGATCCGCGCGTGCAAGAGCAAACGGGCACGGGCCTTGGCCTCGCGCTGGCGAGCGAAGTGGTGCGACTGCACGGCGGCAAGATCGAGGTGGAGAGCGAGCTGAACAAGGGCAGCACGTTCAGCGTGCTGTTGCCACTGAGCTGAGAGCGGGGAGCTTGGAGCGGGGAGCAAGATGTGCTTCCGTGACGGTATGGCCGATGACGAGAACCTATTTCGATTCGAGCGATTGGAGATTTGGCAACGGGCAGCGGATATTTGCTTCGAGTTAGGAGTCGTAGGAGACCAGTTGGCTGAGCAACACCTCTATAAGTATGCCGAACAGCTTCGCGCAGCGGCGTTGTCGATTTCAAACAACATCGCCGAGGGGTCCGGTAGCAACTCGACGAACGAATTTCGAGGCTTTTTGAATTACGCCCGACGTTCAGCCTTTGAATGTGCAAGCATGCTCTTGATATTCCAGCGCCACGAATTGATCGCCGCTGATGATGCAACGGCGCACCTCGACGAATTAAGTCAAATCTGTCGCATGATTACAGCATTCGCACGAACACTCGGTTAAACCCAATTTTCGCCCGCAGCCCGAAATTCACGGAAATTCAGGCTCTTAGCTCCCCGCTCCAAGCTCCCAGCTCCTATGTTTACCCACAAACAACAAGGCGCGGTTGACGTCATTGGCGGCGGGGAGCGGATCTCCGGCGACCATGTGGCGGAATTGGCGAATGTGCTGGAGTCGCGGCTGGGGCATGGGCAGCCGCAGATCGTGCTCGATTTGCAGGGCGTGGCATTGTTCGACAGCGCGGGGTTGGAGTTGCTGCTCGATTTTCAGGAGAAGTGCCAACGGATGGGCGGTGCGCTCAAGATCGCGAATGCAAGCGGGTTGTGCCGCGAGGTACTGAAGGCGACGGGCGTAGGCGCGAAGCTCGAGATCTTCAAGGACTTGGGCGGCGCGGTGCGGAGTTTTGTGCAATGACGCAATCGGTCATCACAACAAGCACGGCGCAGAAGGCCGTGGTCGCGGCGCTACAGGCCGGGGCGGAGGACCGCCCGGCTCGCCAGACGCCTGCGCGACCGGCGCGGACGTCGCTCGGGCAGATGCTTATCGGCGCCGAACTCATTACGCCGCAGCAGCTCGATGTGGCACTCGCCGAAGGTTCGTCAAAAGGTTTGCGGCTGGGCGAGGTGCTGGTCGATATGGGCATGGTGCAGGAAGAAGCGATCCTGCCGTTCATCGAACATCACCTCGGCGTGCCGGCGACACGACTGCGCGATGGCATGATCGACCCGAATGCTGCCCGCCTGCTGCCGCGCAAGATTGCCGAGCGGCTCGATGCGATTGCGATGTTCAATGTGCGCGGCACGCTCTGCGTCGCGATGGCGGATCCGCAGAATCTGGAACATCTCGACGAAATCGAACGCGTGACCGGCCTGAGGGTGCGGCCGGTGTTTGCGTTTCGCAACGGCATTCAGCGCACGCTCTCACGCTGCTACGAAGAGGGCTTCGAAGTCGACACGGTGACGGCCGACCTCGACGAATCGGCCGTGCAGCTGCAGACCGATCAGTCTGAGGTCGATCTCACGAACGTTGAATCGTTGGTCGACGGCAGCCCGATCATCAATCTCGTGAATTACTTGCTCGTGCAGGCGATTCGCGCCGGGGCGAGCGATATTCACATCGAGCCGAGCCGCAAATTTTCGGTCGTGCGGTTCCGCGTCGACGGGCAGATGTTCGAGGCTCTACGGCCGCGGCGCGATATGCATCCGGCGCTCGTGTCGCGCATCAAAGTTATGGCGAAGATGGACATTGCCGAGCACAACAAGCCGCAGGACGGGCGGTTTCAAGTGACCGTGGAAGGCCGCGAGGTGGATTTCCGCGTGTCGACGCTGCCGACGGTGCTCGGTGAGAAGATCGTGATGCGTATTCTCGACAAAGAGAATCTCACGTTCAATCTCGATCAACTAGGCGTGCCGCCCGATATGCTTAAGCAGCTCAAGGCGCTGCTGGCGAAGCCGTATGGCTTGATGCTTGTGACCGGGCCGACCGGTAGCGGCAAGACGACCACGCTTTATTCGGCGCTCGAACTGATCAAGAACGTGCATAGCAACGTGGTCTCGGTCGAAGACCCGGTTGAGTACCAGGTCGAACTGGTCAACCAGGTGCAGGTCGACGAGTCGCGGCAGCTATCGTTTGCGGCCGCGCTGCGTTCGATTCTGCGGCAAGACCCGGACATCATCATGATCGGGGAAATTCGCGACGTGGCGACCGCGCAAATTGCGGTGCAGGCCGCACTCACGGGCCACCTGGTGCTCAGTACGCTGCACACGAACGATTGCGCCGGCGCCATTCACCGGTTAGTGGATATGGGCATCGAGCCGTTCAAAATCGCGGCGGCGCTCGTGGGCGTGGTGGCCCAACGTCTCATCCGCACGGTGTGCCAATCGTGCAAGACATTTGTGTACGCCTCGGCGGAACTGCTGGAGACGATTCATTACACCGGCGACCGGCGGCGGAGCTTTATCAAGGGCGAAGGCTGCCCGAAATGCCACGACACAGGGTACGTGGGCCGCACGGGCATCTATGAAGTGATGACGGTCGACCGCGAGATCCGCGAACTGATTGCTGCGCGATCGAGCACCGATGAAATCCGCGACTGCTACCGCCGCGCCGGCGGCAAGACGTTGCTGGAACAAGGCATCCGACTCGCCGAGAAGGAGCAGACGAGTTTGGAGGAGGTGATGCGGGTGGCGTACTTTGAATGAGATAGCTATCGGCTATCGGCTGTCGGCTATCGGCTGTCGGTCAGACGGATAGCTCGATGGATATTGGAAAACAAAGGTCGTAGCACAGAGGGCGTTTGAGGGACGTATGCAAGACTTTCGTAATCTTGACGTGTGGAAAAAAGCACACGAATTGACGCTGTCAACATACCGGCTCACCAAGACGTTCCCTGAAGACGAGCGTTTCGGGCTTACCTCTCAATTGCGTCGAAGCGCAGCCTCGATAGGCGCCAACCTGGCCGAAG
Organism: Pirellulales bacterium; assembly: GCA_046349975.1. Lineage (GTDB taxonomy): Bacteria > Planctomycetota > Planctomycetia > Pirellulales > Lacipirellulaceae > JABDGM01. Next base: position 22,738 of record JAXMBH010000015.1, on the reverse strand, counting down.
GGTGCGGCAGAGGAACCGATCCCGACTTTGCTCGGTTTGTGCAGACAGCCATGGGATCATCAAGTGAAGTCGAATATCACTTTCTGCTGGCAAGAGACTTGGACTACATGCCTGCAGAAGTTTATACGCCATTGGACGAGGAAATCACTCGCATCAAACGAATGCTAAGCTCCTTACTCCGCCGCATACGACCGAATCAATAACCTGCAGTGAGACGTCTGGCCGAAAGCCGACAGCCGATAGCTGACAGCCCCCCGATGCAATTCCTCTACACCGCCAAGACGAAGATCGGCGATATCCAGAGCGGGAATATTACCGCTGTGGATCTCGAGGCGGCGAAGCGCGCGCTGCGTGAGCAGAGCTTGTTTCCGATCGATATTCGCAAGAAGGTGGTCGACTCACCGCTCAAGATGCTGCTCGGTTCGCGCGAGCGGGCGGCGCTGTCGAAGCGGGATCTGCTGAGCGTGACGACGCAGCTGGCGATCATGACGCGGTCGGGCGTCGATTTGGCGTCGGCATTCCATTCACTGTCGCAGCAGTGCAGCAATCCGACGCTGCGAAATATTTTGGGCCAGATTCACAAAGACGTGACCGGCGGCAAGAGCATTTCGGACGCTATGCACGCGCAGGCCGCCATTTTCGGCGACGCCTACGTGGCGAGCGTCGCGGCCGGCGAAGCGGCGGGCAAGCTGCCCGAGGTGCTGGGACGTCTCGCGCAGTTTCAACGCACCGAGATGCGTGTACGGGCCACGGTGCGCACGCTGCTCGCCTACCCGTTGCTCCTTAGCAGCGTGTCGGGGCTCGTGGTGATTGGCCTGGTGACGTTCGTGCTGCCGAAGTTTGTCGATATCTTCGGACAGTTCGATGTGAGCCTGCCGACGATCACGCAGATCGTGGTTTCGATATCCGACATATTACGAAAACACGTGTTTATTTGGGTGCCGCTGCTGTTTGCCGCGATCATCGGGCTGCTCGTGTCGCGCAACGTCGAAGCAGGGCGGCGGAAGTGGGACTACGCGATGCTCAATATCCCAATTCTCCGCGACATTACGCGGGCATTTTACATCGGCCGCACGTTCCGGCTGCTGGGGCTGATGATTGAAAGCGGCGTGCCTCTGCTGGAAGGGCTCAAACTCACACGCAACTCGGTGCGGAACGTGCTCTATCGCAAGCTGTTCGATGAACTCGAAGATTCGATTCTCAACGGCCGCGGGTTGGCGGCCTCGCTGATTACCGCGGGCTTTGTGCCGGCCGTGGCGGCCGAGATGGTGCTCACCGCCGAACGCACGGGCACGCTTGGCATGGTCACCGAACTCATGGGCGAGCACTACGAGGAAGAAGGCGAATCGAAATTGCGCGAGCTGGCAACCATCCTCGAGCCGCTGATCATCGTCGTGATGGGCGTCATCGTGGCGACGATCGTGATGAGCGTGATGCTGCCGATGTTTGATATCGCGACGATGGCGAAGTGAGGGGACAGGATACAGAGGAGGGGGACCGAGTCGGAACGCCGGAGAGGCTTTCAGGATTTTGGGAGTCGTGTGGAGGATGATGAGCATGCTGATGCAGAAGTTTCAAAGGGTGTTGATGGTGCTGACGATCGCCTCGGCTGGGGTAATCGTAGGCGCGAACTGCACCACAAGTAACGTGGCCCATGGCGAGACGCAGCCGTCGCCAATGTCGCCGCCATTTTTGAAAGGCGACCAGCTGGCGTTGCCAGTGCTTAAGGACATCGCGACGACGCTGCGTCAAATGGATAGCCGGCTCGCGCGGCTCGAAAGCGTTGCTCAACGGCTGCAGATGCAATCGTCGCGGCATGAGGTCGGGACAAGCCGCGACCTTCAGGAGCCGATTGTGGAGGAGCCGTCGGCCGAGCCAGCCGACCAAACCGACACGCAATGACCGGGAGCGATTGGAAACAGATCGATTGACGGGGGAAGTACTGTGGGTTTGTCGCAAAATGTAGGTTGGATCGGTGTGGATGTGGGGACGCACGCGGTGAAGCTCGCGCAAGTGGTGCGCGACGGCACCGGCGTGCGGCTGCACCGCGCGGCGGCGATCCAGCGTACCGCGACCTGGGCCGGCGACGATTCTCTGGCCCAAGATCAGCCAATCACGTCGCAGGCTGAGATTCGCGCCGCCTTGGAATGCGGAGGCTTCGAGGGTCGGAACGCGGTGTGCGCGCTGCCGATGAATGTATGCCAGCTGCGGAGTCTCAACATTCCGCCTGGCAGCGACCACGAGCGACGCACGATGATTGCCGACGAATTGGCGGAGGAATGGGCCGACAGCAACAACCACATGGAGTTCGATTTTTGGGAAATGCTGCCGGCTGGCGGCGACAAGCAGCAAGACGCGTTCAATGTGAGCGTGCTGGCGGCGTCGAAGCTATGGATCGGCCAAGTGTGGCGCGACTGCCGCAAGGCCGGCATGGATTGTTGGGCGATCGATGGCACGCCGCTCGCCATGGCGCGGGCTGTCGGCATGCTGGGCGGCTTCGGCGGCGGCCGGCGGGCGCTCGCGGTCGATTGGGGCTTCTCAAACACCACGATGTGCATCGTCGGCGACGAGCGGCCGATGTACAGCCGGCGCATTCATGACTGTGCGTTTGGCCGCGTGCTCGAATCGATCATGCGGACGTTTGAAAGCTCGCTCGACGAGGCCCAGCACCTGGCCGAAGTCGAGGGGCTCTCGGTACCGGGCGAAGCAGCGTCGGGCACCGCGCAGGCGATTACCGATGCCGCCGCCAATACGCTCGAGGAGTTGGTCCGCCAGATGAGTCGCACCTTGCAATTCACAGAAATGCAGCGTCGGCATCTACAGCCCGCGACGATTTGGCTGATGGGCGGGGGGGCCGCGCTCAAGAATGTGCAGCCGTACTTGCAGCATGCGTTGTCGCTGCCCGTGCACATTATCGAGTTGCGCGGTGGCGATGAGCCGATTCCCTGTGCGGCGGGCAGCCGCTCGGCCGTATTTGGCAACGCGGCGGCCCTCTCGGCCTTGGCCTGGAGGGGCGCGGCATGAGAACGATGATCAACATCCTGCCCGCCTCGTACCGTCGCCAGCAAATGGTGCGCAATCGGTGCGTGCAGTGGAGCACGATTCTCGCCGTCGTGCTCGCCCTGGGGTGGGGTTGGCACGCGATCGAGCTGCGCGAGCGATCGCATTTGTTGGAACAGCTCGATCTGCTGTCGCGTGAGCACGCGCCCACGCAGGCCATGCTCAAGCAGGTCGTCGACATGCGCCAGCAGCTGAAGGAGCTGCAGGAGCACGAGACGATCGCCAAGGTGCTGGAGACGCAGCGTAACGTGCTGACGTTGCTGGGGGTCGTTAGCCAGACCGCCCAAAACACAAACGGCATGTTGCGCCTCACGAAGATGGAGCTGAAGAATTTTCAGAGTGCAGCCGTGGCGACAAAGCCCGGCGAGGCCAATGGGGCCGCGCCAGGGTTGTTGCTCGAAGGCGTATCGCTCGATAACAAGCCGCTGGCGGATTTTGTGGAGGGTTTGCAGCACTCGGGCATTTTTAGTCGGGTGGTGTTCAAGGTCGATAAGCGGGCCGACAACAAGTCGCCGCTCTGCGACTACACGGTGCAGTGCGAGTTCTAGAGAAGCAGCGGCCACGGATTGGCAATGGGCGTCATCGACGAAGAAACACGGCGGTTCGGCAGAATGCTGCACTATGCGGGCGTGCTCGCGACCGTGCTGAGCGTGTGGGCGGGCTACAAGTACATCCACGCCCCCACGGTCGAGAGCATCAACGCCACGAGTGCCCAAATCGATGAGCTGATGCTATCGGTGCAGAACGCGACGATCATCCGCGAGCAGCATCGCATCGTCTCAGCCAAGCTGCACGAAGTAACGACGCAGATTGCGAATTTGCAGCAGCGCGTACCGACAAACGACGACTCGGGCGAGTTTCTCAATCAGCTATCGCAGCTCGCGCACGACGAGCAGGTATCGATCACGGCATTCAATCCGGAGAAGCCGGAGCCTCGCGCAGGCTACACGGAAATGTACGTGACGCTCAAAGGCACGGGGAGTTTTCGCAGCATTTGCATGTTTGTCGACAAGCTCAGCAAATTGCCGCGGTTATCGAAAGTGAAGGATTTCACCCTTTCAGCCGATGAAGGGAGCACCGAGTACCCGTTGTCGGCCACGCTGGTGATTTATTTTGGGCTGCGCGGGAACCAGGCGGAGTCTAGCCAGGAGGGGCGAAATGGCTGACACGCGCAAAGCGACCAAATCGGCGGGGCTCACACGCGGCAAAGCAATTCTGATTGCGGTGCTGGCGGTCGTGCTCGTGGTCGTACTCTATATTCAATTTGGCGGTGCTGCCAGTTCGAGCGCTCCCATGCCGAGCACTGCGCGGCGACGGCCTGCCAGCGCGGTGGTGCCAGCGGCAAAGGCCGCAGCCGAAAAAAAGGCGCCGTCTGATAGTTCGGCCACCCAGGCGATTGCGGTCGTCGACAAAACACGGTGGAAGTCACCGGATCTCGCGCAAGTCGTGAAGTACGATCCATTCGCGCTGCCTGCTTCGTTTCCACAGCCCGCGATGGCGGAAAGGGTGACCGCCGGCAGCGACGCCACGGCCGCGGCCGATGACGAACGTGCTCGCCGGCTCGAACTCGTGCAAAAGCAGTGGATGGAATGGGAAGACCTCAAACGCACACCGGTGCAGGTGATTGTTCGCGGCGGCGACCAATACGTGGCCGTGATGGGCGACCGCACGCTGCATGTGGGCGACGAGATCTACGGTTTCACGGTGACGAGCATTGATTCGCGCGGCGTGCAGGTCGAGAGGAAAGCAGAGCCGTGACATGTTTCCTACAACATGGGTCGGCTCGGGCGCGGGGCGCAGGCGGTGGTGCTGCGCGCCGACTGGTCCTGTGCGCCTGCGCGTTCGTGCTGAGCATTTTTGTCGGCAGCGCGTCACCGTGCTCGGCACAGTCGCCAACGCTGAACGCCCCGGTGCGCGATACGTCGCGGTCGCGTGATGTGATCGATTTCCGCGAAAGCAGTTTGCGGACTGCTCAGAAGCCGGTCACCAAGCCGGCCACGCCGCCGCAGTCGTCGCAGCAGACCGCACCGGCAACGAGAAAGACGACGTCGCCCGCCACCAGTTCTCAGAAGAGCAGCGCCCAACGCAGTGGATCTAGCACAACCCGGCCGCGGCAGTCGCCAGCGGCGCGGACCACGCAGCCAGCGCCGCCGAATGCGGAAGTTCTGCCGCCCCCCACGAAGGCGACCGTGCCGCTGGTAGGCAGCAATCCGATCGATGACGGAATTCAACTCACGCAGCAATCGAACGGCCTCATCACGCTCATTGTGCGCGATAAATCGTTGAGCCAGGTGCTCGCGCTCATCGCGCAGACTCAGAAGCTCAACATCGTGGCGGCCAATGACATCGATGCGCTCATTTCGATCACGCTGCGCGATGTGCCGATCGAAGACGCGCTCACGGCGATCCTCTCAGTCGCCAACTATACGTGGGTGAAACGGAACGACATCATCCTCATTACGTCGCTGACCGAGGCGTCGAACCTGCCGGCCGACGTGCAGGGCCGGCAAATTCATGTCTACGATTTGGACTTTGCTTCAGCGACGTTGGTGTCGGAAACCGTGAAGAATTTCTTGTCGCCGATCGGCAAGGTTTCGATCGGCGCGAGCAGCCCCACCAACAACCGGCTCACGCAGGAACGGATTGTTGTGGAGGACGTGCCGGAGTCCATCGCGCGAATTAGCGACTACATCGCCCAAGTCGATCAGCCACCACGACAAGTGCTCATTGAAGCGCACGTGCTCGATATCAAGCTGAACGACACGAACAACTGCGGCGTCAATTTGAGCGCCTTGGGGCTCAACGGCAATTTCGGCATTGAAGTCGCACGCTTGGCCACCAATGGCTGGGCGACGCCCGGCGCCGATGGGTTCGTGGCGACGCTCGGCAGCGCCGACCTCGGCGCCGTGATCGAGATCCTGCAAAAGACCACCGACGCCAAGAGCCTGGGTTCACCGAAGTTGATCGTGCTCAACGAGCAAGAAGCTCGGATCCAGGTCGGCGAGACGTTGTACTTCAAGCAAGTGACAACGACCGAAACCAGCAGCCAGCAGGGCGCCGGTTCGGTCGAAGCCGGCACGATTTTGCGGATCACGCCGCGCATCACCCGCGATCAACGCGTGTTGCTCAAGGTCGCACCGGAGATATCTACGCCGCAGGGGACTGGCACCGATGGCCTGCCGCCGAACATTCTTAAGACCACGCTCGAGACCGACGTGCTGCTGCACGACAACGAAGGCATGGTGATCGGCGGGCTCATTCAGGAGAAGGACAGCACCGAGCAATCGAAGATTCCGTATCTCGGCAACATGAAGGGCATCGGCTTCCTGTTTCGCCGGTCGGAAGTGATCAAAGAGCGGCATGAAATCATCGTGGCCTTGGTGCCGCGGATTCAGCCGTACGACCAGCAGTATCACGATTATGAGCAGGGCGAACTCGTGAAGGCCGGGGTGCCGCTCTTCCATGGGCCGCTGTGCCGTACGGACCGGCCGTGGGATGCCGTGCTGCCCGACGGCAAGCGGATCGCGTACCCGATCATCCCTAAGAAGAAGAGCAAATTGCCTCCCAGCGGTTACTATCACGAGCTGCCGCCGTACGAGATTCCACCCACGCCGCTGCCGCGGCAACAGATGAGCCAGGCCGGTTGCGCGCCCGGCGAAGAATCGCCAAACAGCGAGCCAGATCTCCCAGCAGTGGAGCCTGAGAATGTGGAGCAATTGCCGATCCCGGTAACCCGCGACATGCACGAGGGCGCGGTCATTTGTGATCAATGAGCAGTGGGGAATCGATTCAACAGAATAGAGTTCAGGTCGCGCTGAGTGCTGAATAGAAAGCATAAGAGTTATGGCTAAGCGATTGCCAGTGCCGCCGGAGCTGGAGTTCCTCTTGGAAAAGCGCGATGACGACAAGGATCGCCGGGCGGGGGAACGACGCAAGCGCGGGCGAGTGGCGAGTGGCGAAGCGGCCGCACAACCGGAACGTCGCCACGGTGAGCGGCGCAAAAAGCAGCGACGGAAGCCGGGGTGACGAAGAAGTATCGACTTTTTGGGATCTCATTTTCCCCATTTTCGTGGGTAGCTGGGGTCGAGCCGAAGGCGAGCCCCCAGTGAGTTACGTCAACTGTGGCGCACTGGGGGCTCGCTGCGCTCGACCCCAGCCACCCGACGTGAACTCTTGCGCCCACGGGCGTCCCGGATTCGCTACTGGCTGTGCCGTGGCTGGTTTCCCAGCGTCGTGGCCGGTTTCCCCGACCGAGCTTTGCGCTGTGGCCGGTTTCCTGACCGAGCCACTGCGCTGTGGCCGGTTTCCTGACCGAGCCACAAGTGCCGACCGCAGGTCTCCAGCGGGGGCTTGAGACCTACGGTCGAATGTGTGCAGGGTCAGGAGACCCATGCACAGCGCGACGTACGGTCGAATGTGTGCAGGGTCAGGAGACCCGTGCACAGCGCCTACCCGTGCACAGCGCGGGAGACCCGTGCACAGCGCGGTTTCCATTTTCGTGGGGTGGCTGGGGTCGAGCCGAAGGCGAGCCCCCAGTGAGTTACGTCAACTGTGGCGCCCTGGGGGCTCGCTGCGCTCGACCCCAGCCACCCCACGTGAACTCTTGCGACCACGGGCGTCCCGGATTCGCTACTCGAATTCGAAGTTCCAACTCGGTTGCGTGAACCGCGTGGCGACCAGGTGGGCGACGCGTTGCGCCGGGAACTCTGCCAGTTCGCTCGTCGTCGGCCAAGCCAGGTCGAGTGCCTCGATCAGCCGCTGCTTGGTGAGCGGCAAATTGGTGACGAAGTCGAGGTGCGGCCGCGCGCCGCGATAGTCAGGCTGCCGCGGCGGCATCCGCAGGCACGTGGCGATCAGCGCCAGGTCGAAGTCATACAGTAGCGTGCCATGATAGAGGAAGTGAGTCCGTTTGGCCCGCAGGCTGTTGCCGGAGAACTTGCGGGAGCTGATTGCGGTTTGCCAGTCTGGCGTTCTCGAATCGGCAACCCCGAATCCGCAGTCTGCAATCACGAGATCGCTCGTACCGGCCCGCGCCGTTTGCAGACCGTAACTGGCCAATGCCCGCGTCAATCGCTCCAGCACGTAGCGATGCGCGCGGCCAATGTCCTTCAGCTCCGGCCGCCCGGCGTAGCTGAGTACCACCGCGTACATGAGGCACCCGGGGCCGGTGACGATCGCAGCCCCGCCACTCGAGCGGCGGATGATGGGAATGCCGCGCTCGTCGCACGCCATGCGATCGATTTCTTGAGAGATGCGCGAGGAACGGCCAGCCACCACGACGGGATGGGGCGATTCCCAGGTCCGCAGGAACTCGGCGTCGCTGTTCTCTTCCGCCCATTCCAGCAGGGCTTCGTCCAGGGCGACATTTTCCGCGGCCGTCGGCAGTGTGCAATCGAGGCGTAGCATCGGGCTGTTGTCGCATACACGGCAGCGGTCTCGCAAGGCCCGCAATGCAGCAGGCACACTCTGTGAGCCGTCGCCGACGACGCGGATTGCGCCTCACACGTTTAGCCGAATGCGCTCCAGTTACGGCACACGGAGTGCGCCAACGACGTTGGTGGCGGCGCTCCGCGGGCCGGTCGGTTGACGCTTAGCCGCTCTTCGTGGGACACTTGAGGGTTGGCGAAGAGGACAACTTCTTGAGCATTCGCGGCGGCGCCGAGGAACGCTACCACAACGACATGACGAGCACAGCGAACCAGAATCAGTCTCGACATAACAGACTATGCGGCTGACGATTGCCTGCATCGTTGATCAGCGGCGCCGGCGATTTTTACCTTTCTCAGCGTCGTGTCCGTCGTGCCGTTGTGGTTAAGAATTGTTTCATTGCATCCGCCGCGCCGCGAGAAGTGATCGATTAGTCTCGAACGAACTCAGGCTTGATGAACGACTCCCGTACATTTCGCGATGAACAGTTGGGCGGCCCATCGCGACCGCCGCTTGGTGAAGAGTTGTTGCCGCCCGTGGAGCAGCCGTCGGCGAAATTTATCATCCAATTGTTTGTGGTGCCCGCGCTGATCGTGATGGCCATCGTCAGCGTGTGGCTGTCGATCAGCTGGCTGGTGCGCACGACGACGCTCGGTCCGGAAAAGCTGATCGAGGGCATTGATAAGGGCGCGAGCGTCGCGCGGTGGCAGCGGGCCAGTGAGCTGGCCGACATGCTGCACAATAAACATTACGCCAGCCTGCGACGCGACGAGAAATCAGCCGGCCAGCTTGCGCAGATCCTCGACCGCGAGCTCGATCAATCGAAAACCGGCGCCGGCGGACAAGAAGCGGCTACGCTGCGCTACTTTCTGACGCGGGCGCTCGGTGAATTCGACGTGCAAGCAGGCACCGATACGCTTCTCCGCGCAGCCCAGATGAAGAGCTCGCCGGAAGCCGAACTCGTCCGTCGCGGCGCGATCGAAGCGATTGCGGTACGGGCATTCAATCTCTCGAAGCTCGAACCGCCGGAGCAGCTTACGAGCCCCGAGTTGGAGCCCACGCTCATTCAGCTTTCAAACGATGAAGATGCGGAGATCCGCTATCGTGCGGCTTACGCCCTTGGCAAGGTCGGCACGCCGGATGCGCTCGCGAGGCTCGAAGCGCTGGCGAGTGACCCAGATGCCGACACGCGCTACAATGCTGCCGTCGCGCTCGCGCACCGCGGCAATGCGAAAGCGATCGAAACGCTCGCAGAAATGCTCGATCTCGACGAGCTTTCCAAGGCCGGCGACAAGACGATTGAAGGCCTGGAAGCGGCCGACGTCGGCTCGAAGCAGGCGCTCATCGTGGGCAGCGCGATCGAGGCCGCGCTCGCGCTCCAGCAACAAAATGCGCAGGCCGACATGACGCCGGTCAGCAAAGCAGTCGAAAGCTTGATTGCCGCCGAGCCCGCCCAATTACAGGCAGCGCACATTTCGCCACGCGTCAAGGCCGATGCCGAGCACCTCTTGCGGTTGCTCAAGGGTGGCGCCGAAAAATAACGTGGCGCGGCTGAGGTCGAGCGCGGCGAGCCCCAGGGCGTTACATCAACCGTAACGCTGCGGCCGGTCTCCCGACCGAGCCACCGATGTAGACCGCAAGGTCTCCAGTCAGGGCCTTGAGACCTGCGGTCCGCAGGTGCGCGGGGTCAGGAGACCCGCGCGCAGCGCGGCACGAGTCCCGGGTGAGAGGTCCGTGCACAGAAACGAGTCCCCGTGTGCGGCACATCAACCGTCGTGCCCTGGGGGCTCGCCTGCGGCCCGACCCCAGCCGCCCGCCATTTCCTTGCGGCAGTTTATGCCGGTTGTAACGAATCTGCCGGCAGCGCTCTGTGCCGAATTACAACGATGTGAATCTGTTCCGTTGCATCCGGGCAACAAGTCCGCGAACAATGACGTAGATTCGAGATTTTCTCAAGAATCGTAAAGCATTGTCGGGAGCGTAGTTCATGATTTGATAGCGGCGCAGCGAAGCAATGCTGTCGTTTGCCTCGCGGCCATTCATTGGCCAAATTTATGGAAGAGGGTCGGCGGACACGGTGGTCCCAAGGGGTCAATGCACGGATTGCGCCTCGTTTTCAACTCGTCTCAATTGGGTCACTGGGTCATGGCTATTCGAAATCGCCTGGTTGTCGGTCTGTCTATCGTGGGCCTCGTGGGCGGCGATGTGCAGCAATTGCGTGCGCAGTGCTGCGGTCCCGAATATCGGCTCGAGTGCAAAACCGTCTGCGAAGAGCGGCAGGTCACCTGCTACAAGCAGGTGTGCGAAACCGTGATGGAGGCCCGCGAGATCACGCGACAAGTGCCCGTGTATGAAACCGAAATGCGCGAGCGGCGGTTCAAAGTGCTGCGGCCGGTGACCGAAACGTCGATGCGCGAAGAGCGCTACACCGTGCAGCGGCCCGTATACGAAACACAGTATCGCGATACGAGCTACAACGTCGTCCGCAACGTCGTTGAGACCTCGGAGCGCGAAGAGCGCTACGTCGTGCAGCGGCCCGTGACCGAGACCGCAATCCGCGAAGAGCGCTACGTGGTGCAGCGACCGGTCACCGAAACGGTGATGCAACCACAAATGCAGACCGTCATGCGGCCGGTGACGCAAACGCAAACGCGGCTGGTCGATCAAGGCTGCTTCGTCGATCAAGTTTCCTGCGTGCCGGGTCGGCCGACGTGGCCATCGCTCACCTGGGTGCCGCCGACGCAAGTGTGCGATCCGCAGACCGGCCTCGTGCAGACGCAGCGCGGCGGACTCGCCTGGACGGCCGCTTACACACCGTCACAGCAAGTGGTGCAGCGTGTGTGGAAGCCGAACGTGGTCGCACAGCAGTATCAAACTGTGAGCTACTGCCCGCAGCAGGTGACCGTGCAAGTGCCGGTGCAGGTGTGCAAGATGGTGGCCGAGGAACAGGTTCGCCAGGTGCCAGTGCAAACGTGCCGCATGGTGCAAGAAGAACAGGTGCGCAAGGTGCCCGTGCAAACCTGCCGGCAAGTGGTCGAGCGCGTCCCGCGGCAGGAAGCGGTGCAGGTGTGCCGCATGGTGACCGAAGAGAAGGTTCGCCAAGTGCCGGTGCAAACTTGCCGCATGGTTGAAGAAGAACGCGTCGAGCCGTACCAGGTGCGCACGTGCAAATGGGTATGCGAGAAGCAGACCGTGCAAGTGCCCCGCGTCGTTCAGAAGCAAGTGCCGGTGACGTATACCTACAAGGTGCCGCGAACGGTCATGGTGCGCGTGCCAGTAAGCCCATGCGAAGGGTGAGCGGCCGTGCAGCAGACTCCGCCAGCGGGACGCGCGGTGCTTCCACAATTGCCAATTGCAAATTGAAAAATGCAAATGGTGAATTGCTGAATGTGACGGCTGAGTACACATGTGTTGCCCCTTGCGCATACTCGAAGTGCAGTGAGTCGCCGCCGCTGCTTGGTGAGCTTATTCATCGTTCGTCATGACAGGGCGCGATGAATCGGCTTGATCTATCTGGCCGTCGTCTCGCCTCACTTGGTCTTGCTCGTTGACACGTGCGATAGCCGCGGTGAGACTTAATGCTGGCGTACTAGCGTTGCTAGCGCGGGCTGGCTGCAGGCCGTAGGCTGGGCACTGCCCACCAATCGGCATTGTGATGCGGCCAACTGGTTGTTTTTGGTGGGCGATGCCCACGCTGCGTTGTGAGCACTTCGATTAACGAGCGACCTGAAAACTCGATTGCTGGGCGCCGTTTGTTGATCGTCGGCAAATTGGCCAGTATGCCGCGGCGTGAGGCGGAGGAGGTCGTGCGCGCGCACGGGGCAACGCTCGTTGAGCGCAGCAGCGACACACCCGACCTCATTGTGGCCTGCGATGAGTCGGCAAATCTCGCGCGGCTCGCCGCCGATCGTGAACTGTTCGATAAGCCGCTCCGGCAGCGCATCGCGAGCGGCGAGATTGAGCTAATTGGCGAATCACAATTATGGGCCCGGCTCGGGCTTGTGGAATCGGGGCAGGGCGTCGAACGGCTCTACACGCCCGCCATGCTCGCCGAGTTGGTCCGCGTGCCGATCGCCGCAATTCGCCAGTGGCATCGCCACGGCGCGCTCAACGCCAAGCTGAGCGTCCAACGTTTGCCGTACTTCGACTTCGCCGAGGTCGGCATTGCGCGAAAGCTCGCACAACTGCTGGCGGCTGGTTGCACACACACTTCGATCAACCGGCAGCTCAAGAGCCTGAGCAGGCTGCTGCCAGACGTCGCGCGACCGCTAGCCGACCCGTCGGTCGTCATCGAAGGCTCGCGGCTGTATGTGCGACGTGAAGAAGGCCTCGCCGACTCGCGAGGGCAGCTGCTCATCGACTTCGAACAGGCGGTGCCGCAGGCTTACGAACATGCCGCCGACGAAGGTCCCGCCACGATTTCGATGGTCGGCGTCGAAGCGCTCCACAAGCCGTCGGCACGCACACGCGGCACACATCCGTTCGTTGCCGAGGAGTTGCGGGCGCTGGCGGCCGAGCTGGATGCGGACGGTCATCCCGATCAAGCCGTTGAAGCCTATCGGGCCGTGCTCTTCTCCGGCGACGCGACGGCCGAAGATCATTTCGCGCTGGCCGAACTGCTGTATGAAGAGGGCGACCTCTCGGCGGCCCGCGAACGTTATTACATGGCGATTGAACTCGACGAGGATTTCGTCGAGGCCCGCTCGAACCTGGGCTGCGTGCTCGCCGAGCTGGGTGAGCTCGGTCTCGCGGAGGCTGCTTTTCGCGGCGCGCTGGAGTATCATCCGGATTACGCCGATGCGCATTATCACTTGGCCCGGCTGCTCGACCGCCTCGACCGGCCTGCCGAGGCGGTGTGCCACTGGCGGCTTTTCATGAACCTCGCGCCGGCGAGTCCCTGGGCCGATGAAGCCCGCGATCGCGTGGTTGCAGAGGGCGGTCGGGCTGCCGCTGGCGGTTCCCGGCGCCGCGCGGGAGAATTATCGGAGGGTGTGGCGGACGGCCGGTAGCGGCGCGCTGACGAAGCTCGATGCGCGAGATTCTCTTCCAATACGAGCCGGTGAATCCAACGACGTGGGCCTACCTCGCGTCGCTGCTGATGATCGCGGTGTACTTCAAATTCAACCGCTTCTTCAGCGTTCGCAATGCCGATCTCATCGGGCTAATCTCGCTCGCTCCCGCGCTGCTGATGGTTCAATTTGGCCGGGTGCATGCCGATAGCCTGACGGTCGAACACGCGGGTTATATTTGGCTGTTCGTCGTGAGCGGGCTGTTCATGCTGCGCTTGCTGCTCGACTCGCTCATGGTGCGCCGGCCGCTGTTGGAGCCGAACCTCTCTGCCGGCGGACTGACATTTCTCGGCATCTCGTTGTTCGTGTTTCTAATGGCGAACGTCAGCATCGGCGAGCCCGATGCCGCGGGCGTCGCGGGTTCGGCGCGGGCGGCCGATTTGGCGCAGCGTGAATCGTCGGAGGACGAACTCAATAGCCTTCAGACGCACGGCCCGGGCTTTCCCCTGCTATTCCTCTTGCCGCAGATTTCCACGCAATCGGTGCTGGGCGAAAGTGCACAGCAAGCCACCGTTGTCACAAATGAGGATCAAACGAGCACCGAGGCGCCGCTCGTGCACGTGGTGACCGCGCGGATCGTCGCGATCCTCTCGCAGCTCGCGATCGTCATCGGCCTCGTGCTCGTCGGCTTGCGGCATTTCGACAACGTGAAGACGGGGGTCGCGGCGGCGACCATGTATTTGCTGCTCCCGTACACGGCAATGTGGACCGGCAGCGTCACGCACGTGCTGCCGGGGGCACTCGTGGTGTGGGCGGTCGTGTGGTACCGCTGGCCGCTGCTCTCGGGGGCAATGATCGGCCTCGCGTTCGGCACGATCTACTACCCAATCTTTCTGCTGCCGCTATGGATCAGTTTTTACTGGCAGCGCGGGCTGTGGCGGTTTCTCATTGGCATCGGCACGATGCTGGCGATTCTACTCGTGGCCGATGGCTTCACCGTGGGCAGCCGCCAAGAGTTCTTCGCGCATTTGCAGCAGATGTTCAACCTCGGCCTGCCGGCGATGGACGGCGTCGCCGGGCCGTGGGGCGTGTTCTGGCCGCAAATCTATCGCTTTCCACTCGTGGCCGCGCACATCGGCCTCAGTCTTAGCATGGCACTGTGGCCGGCCCAAAAAAACCTGGGCACTCTCCTCGCCTATTCGGCCGCCCTGATGCTCGGCACCCAGTTCTGGCACGCTCACAGCGGCGGCCTCGCGCTGGCGTGGTATCTGCCGCTGCTCATGCTCACGACCTTCCGACCAAATCTGGAAGACCGAACCGCGTTGGCTGTGGTGCGGCGGTGGGGCAGAGCGCCAGTGGAGGCGTGACGCGCCGACGAAAGAGTGGGAGAGTGGGAGAGGGGGAGACATTTACTTCGTGGTGATTGTCCACGATTCAGGCTTGTCGATCATCGCGACGAGTATTCGTATGACTTCTTCATAAGTCACATAGATCGAAGCGGCTTGGTCGCGATTTAGATAGCCGCATTCGACAGCGAACTGCAGCCACACCTGAGTTTCGGCAGCTTCGCATTCGCAATCCGAAAGTTTTGCGATAAATGCGGCTTCATAGCGGCGTTTTCGCCAGGCTTCGGCGAGGTTTGCGCACACAGACCGCGAAGCGCGCCGAACTTGATCGGTAAGTGAATATGTTTCCTCTTTCGGAAATGCTTTCGACGCCTCGAAGATCTCCATCGCCACACTGAATGCCTTTTTGTACACCTCAAGCTCAGTATGCCGCTGGATTCTCATTGGACAATCTCCCCCTCTCCCACTCTCCCACTCTCCCGCTCTCCCACTCTCCCCCTCTCCAAGTCTCCCCCTCTTCTTCACTGGTCCCGCCGCACATCCACGGCATTCGCCTTCGCCTGGGCCGCGAGCCAGCCGCGCCAACCTTCCTGGTCGTACTCGAAGTTCACGCCATTAGACATCGTTAGCAGGGCGTCGAGCACATCGCGGTTTCGCACGGCTTGCGTGACCACCTGCGGTCCGCCGCCGCCGAAGCTGAAGGCATTACCGTCCTTCGAGAAGCTGTAGGCGTGTTGGTCGGGGTTCGCGTCGCTAACTTTGATCTTGTGCTTCGTGATGAGAGCCTCGATCAGCGGGCCGATCGAGTCGTGATCGCGAATCTGGCCCAGGGCGACGGCGGCGCGGTTCACGATGTCATTGACCTTATTTGAGAGGGCTCGCACGTACGGCGTGGCGATTCCCGGCCGGCCAGATTTAATCAGGTATTCGACGCACAGGTGGCGAATGTCGTCATCATCGTCATTCAGCGATAGGTCGACAAGCACATCCACCGCCGCCCGGCTGTTGAGGCGGGAAACGACCTCGAGCCACAACCGACGCAAATCGTGATCGTTCTCGCGACGCAGCACCGCGACCACCGCTTCCGCTGCGGCCGGGTCGGCGATCGCGAGGATTTCCGCATGGGCTTGCGCAGCCTGGTCGCCACGCTTGCCCGTGAGCGCTCGCCGCAATTGTTCGATTCGCTTGGACCAATCGGCCTGCGTCGTACGAACTTCCTTCTGCCGCTGCATGAGCTCCACATGCTGCGGTGTGACGTATTGGCCCTGATACAGCACGAGGCCCCGGGCCGTCATCACGTCGTCGCGGTCCATCCATTTGCCGTCCTTTTGGCGGAATCCAAGCGCGGCGCGAGCTTCCGCGTGGTTCGGATCGAGCTCGACAATCCGCTCCAGATGACGCTGGCGATCTGCCGTGAGCTTATGCTGACGGCACCACTCGGAGAGCTTCCAATGAGCGTCGACCGTATCGGGCGATGAACGGGCAAGTTTCTGATACTCGGTTTCGGCATCGCTCGCGGCGTCGACCCGGGTTACTTCAGAACGTGGAACGGTAACGCGACCGCCCGCGGCGAGGTCGATGAGGAAGGCAGACTTGTCGCCATCGTCCGACTGAACGAGCTTGCCTTCGAGTTGCCCACCGCCAGTCAGCTCAATGACATCGGCGCGGCTCGCCGCAACAACAGCGCAGGCGCACGCGACGGCGACGAGACCGACCGACCGATATTGAGCTGAACTGCAGAGCATCGTGTGACGAAACGGATTAATTCATCTCTCGCCGTGGCAGCGAGATTTCTGGCCGAAGTCACTCGCTATCCTCTATTATAACGGCTGGTTGCGGTGGTCCATGTAGGCGGATTGTGCCGGTTTTCGGGTATTTCACGAGCGATGAGCGAATCTACGAAGCAACATCGGTGCGCGTCGCCCAAGAGTGTGCGGTGTGCGGTGGTGACGATCAGTGACACGCGGAAGTGGGACGACGACCGCGGCGGGGCACTCATTGTGAAGCTGCTCCAGGACGCCGGCAACGAGGTGGCGTCGCGGCACATTGTGCACGACGATCCCCAAGAAATTGAGCCGCTGCTGGTGAAGCTGGCCGATCCCGCGGCGACCGACGCCATTCTCATGACCGGCGGCACCGGCATCGCCGCCCGGGATCGCACGTTCGAAACCGTGAGCGGCCTCTTGACCAAAGCCTTGCCTGGCTACGGCGAAATCTTCCGCATGCTTAGTTACGAAGACATCGGGCCAGCCGCCATGCTGAGCCGTGCCGTCGGCGGTGTGCTGAATAAAGTCATCGTGCTCACGATGCCCGGTTCCGTCGCGGCCGTGCAGCTGGCGATGGAAAAGCTCATCGTGCCGGAAATTGGGCATTTGGTGTATGAAGCGCGGAAGTAAGTGTCATTGAGTGCCGGCGACGCTTACGCGGTTCGCTTCGCGTCGCAGTTGAACCGCGAATGACGGTGACGCGTGTGTTGCCGCCGGTGGTCGGCCGCGAGGATCGCCAGAATGCGCTGCCGGCTAACGTGCTCGCGCGTGCGGCAAACGAGACAGGGCAGGTACACACGATAGCCGCAGCGCGGGCAGCGCGTCGCTGGAGTGGTCGGCGTGAGCGGCGAGTACTTGGTAGGCAAATCGCGACCATACAGCCCCCGGTTGCCGCGGGCGATTCGATCGACAATGCTGCGGCTAATCTGCAGCTGCGCCGCGATGCTACGGTGCGACAGCTCGCCTTCGCGGAGAAGCCGAGCGATTTCTTCGACAAGTGCGGTCGGGAGCATGGTTGGCCAAGGACTGGGGTGGGAGAGCTAGGGCTGGGAGCCGGGGGGCACCGTCGACGTCTCATAAATCGAACAAATAGAAGTCGTCCGGATCGGGTTCCGGATCGAGTTCGTCTTCGTCGGCGAGGAATGCCTCCCAGCGTTCGTCACTGA
This sequence comes from Pirellulales bacterium, assembly GCA_046349975.1. GTDB lineage: Bacteria > Planctomycetota > Planctomycetia > Pirellulales > Lacipirellulaceae > JABDGM01. The sequence continues at coordinate 4,964 of JAXMBH010000015.1, read as the reverse complement.
GGTCGATTTCATCGAGGTCGTCGATGTCGTCAGGAGAGTCTACGTCGACCGTCAGCCAGCCTTCGTCTGGCGGCTCGTCTGGGTTAGCCGCCTGAGCGCGGCTTTGCGTCGCGTTGGTTTTTTCCAGGTTGCTGTCGTTGGATGGCTGTAGCGGACGGCGGTGCATGCTGGGTTCCCCCGGATTACTGGGCAAAAGCTGCGGTTTAGGTGTTCAGTGCTAGCGTCGGACAGAAACCTAACACAAAGCGCGGCTCTTTACTATACATGCGTTCAGTATTTTTTGTAGGTTTTATGCGGGGCGCGGAAACGGCGGAAAATTGCCCGTTTTTGGTGCGGTGGGACCAATGCCCACGGCTGGTCAGGGCTTGCCGCAAATCCGCAAGCGTTGCGGCGGATCGCGGCAGTAAGACCCGACGAGCGCCACGCGCTCTGGCGCTCGGAGACGACCGGCGAGGTAATGCGTGCCGGTAGTGCTGGCGGTGCCTGCGCGGCGCCGCGATTACTGAAGTCGAGAACGGTTCGCGGCCGATATTCGTAGGTAAGGCATGGAGTGCCGACTCGGGCGTACGGAGTGCGCCGTCTGAAATGTCGGTCACCGCAGCTTGGCTGTGCAAAGGGCCAAGCGGCTCGCAATTGCGAGGAAGTCCATGCCGTTCTTCTTGATTCCCACCGCGCTGGGGGTGAGTTTCTTTTTGATCTGGGCGTTCATCGGCGGAATGGTGTTCCGCGATAGCCAGTTGGCCGCCCAGCGCGACATGGATGCCGACGCCACGACGTTCCCGCTGGCGTTACCGCGCGTAACCGGCGTCGTGCGCCGACCGAAGATGCATTCAGTACAGCACCAACGCCGCCGCGTACGGTCGTCACACTAGTAAACGACGAAAGAAGCAGGCGCCGAGTTAACCGTCGGCACACCTCGGGATTAGCCGCCGGGCGCTAGCCCGCGGTTCTGCCCCAATCTAAAGCGCACGCTCCGCAAGTGCATCGAGCGCTTCATTCAGCAGCGTCGACATATTCGGCGCTTGTTGCTCAAGAGACATTCGCATCTCGGTGCTAAGCCGGCCGTTGGCTTCGTAAGCGCGATCGTCCTCATTGAGATTAGTATACGCCACGACAAGTCCGGCAATGCCGAACGCGCGCGAGTCGGTGGTGCTCGCGAGTTCTTCCAGTGGGCGAATGGCGAGGTCGTATTCCTGCTTGTTGAGAAAGTGATAAGCGAGTCCGCGCTTTGCGAGATTGTGATAGTACGGGCTGGCCGTGGGGAAATAATCGATCACGGCGAGCCACGCGGCGGGCGTATCGACTTGCTTGGCCAAGTACAGCTGACCCCACACGGTGCCCTGCTTTGGGGGACCCGACTGCGCACCAGCCCACGGCGAGCGCGGCCCGGTTGCCGCAGCCAGCGCCGCGCCAACCAGCCCACAAACGAGTAATCCTGCGACCGCCCACCGATACGGCCTGCGCTTTGACCGCAAATTGGCCGTCGATTTCATCAGCTCGTCGAGGCGTGTGGTGGCTTCCGAACGCTGGTCGGCGGCCCACAGCAATTGGTTCAACTGCGAGTGATCGGGCGCCCGGGCCCAACCAGCTTGTGCACCCTCGGCCGCGAGAGCATGCAGCTCAACCAGCAGCGTCGCCGGGTCAATGAAGCGATCGGCCGGATTCTTGGCCATCATGCGGTCGACGAACTGCGCGAGCCGCGGGGGCACATCGGGCCGGCGGGCAGCCAGCGGCGTGGCGGCCACATTCAGATGCTGTACGGCCACGGCCAGCGGCGTGTCGCCCGTGAAGGGCGGCTCGCCGGCGAGCATGTGATACGCCGTGACGCCCAGTGAATAAATATCGCTGCGGGCATCGAGCGGCCGGCCTTCGATTTGTTCCGGACTCATATACAACGGCGTGCCCATTGTAATCCCGACTTGCGTGAGCTGGGCCGCGCCGTTGCCTTGCACCCGCGCCAGGCCGAAGTCAGCCACTTTCACTTCGCCGCTGCGGGCGAGCATGATGTTCTCCGGCTTGATGTCGCGGTGCACGATCCCTTGGCTCGCGGCCTTGGCGAGCGCGGCGGCCGTTTGCCGCAGGATATCGAGCGTGAGCTGCGGCGCGATCGAACCGCTCGAGCGGATCACTTCACCCACATTCCGACCGGCCACGTACTCCTGGGCGATGTAATGGACGCCGTTCTCCTGGCCCACCTCGTAGATCTGCACGATGCTCCCGTGCACGAGCGCCGCCGCCGCGCGGGCTTCGTGATCAAACCGCCGCACGTAGTTAGGATCGCGCGCAAGCTCGGGGTTGAGCACCTTGAGGGCAACCTGCCGCCCGAGCGACAACTGCTGAGCGAGATACACATCCGCCATCGCCCCGCGGCCAATGCGGCGGAGGATGAAAAAGTCCTTCAGCTTTTTGCCAACAAGGTCGGACATGAGGGAGGGGTAAAGAGCTCGAAGTTCGCTGAAACTACGGTAAGATGGTTACGCCGAATTGTTCGAAATGCCGGTCGAGCGTGACTGCTTCGGTGATCTTCAATTGCTCGATCACAGTTTTGCTCGTGCAATCAGTAAAACTCCAGCCGGCAGCTGCCCGCTGTCGAAACACAATCCAAGAGCGATAAATCTGCTCAGAGGTCAGAAAGTGTAGTTGAGCGACCGACTCATCGAACAGCAACCGGCCAGCTTCGACCGCCAATAGCGGTCGTTTTCGCGAGATTAGAAGCGTTAGGACTTCGTCGACACAGTAGTCGGTCGTGATTAGCGGTTTGTCATTCTCGGCAAACCACGTTGCGACGCGGGCATGCTCAGGATCGTCGGCGACGAACCGCGCGAACCAAGCGCTAGTGTCGACTAGAATCGCCATCAATCGCCATAAAGGACACGATCGTGGTCCACTCCACTAAAAGCGTCGCCAGGATTCTCGCTGGGAAGTGCGTCGATTCGAGCCAGTGCTGCGTGGTAACGGTCGCGAGCTTCCGCCGACATCGTCGGCGCGGGTTGCCCTGTTGCCTCATTGATAATGATGGTGACCTCAGTGCCGTTCGGCAACGACACCGGATTGTGCGGCACAATCATCCCATTTTCGTAATGCCCGTTAATTTGCATCAACGTATTATAAATGGCGGCTTCGTGATGCGAAATTGGGCTAACCGGCCGGGCGCAGTGGAGAAGCTGTCTCCAGAGTCACTAAGCGATCGGGTATTGCGAGGCAGAGGTATTTGCCGGGCGCCCTCATCCCGGAGAGGGAGCATTCAGGCCAACTTTACGTTGCTGAGCACTTCAGCTGCGGCTTCCGACCGGTTGAGCACATAGAAGTGAATGCCCGGCACGCCGGCGTCGATGAGTTCTTGCGTTTGCCGCGTGGCGAACTCGACACCGATCTTGAACTGCTCGTCGGCCGCCTCGCCGGCAGCTTCCAGTCGTTCGACGAACGCCGCCGGCAGCTGCGCGCCGCACAGTGACGTAATCCGCTTGATTTGCGCAAAGTTCGTCACCGGCAACAGCCCCGGGACAATCGGCACATGAATGCCGAGCTCTCGGCAGCGGTCGCGGAAGCGGAAGAAATCCGCGTTGTCGTAGAACAGCTGCGTGACGACGAGGTCCGCCCCGCAGTCGACTTTGCGCTTGAGGTTCGCAAGGTCGATATCCAGGCTGGCGGCCTCCTGATGTTTCTCCGGATAGCCGGCCACCGCGATGCCAAACTCGGGGAACTCGCGGTGAATCAGTGTCACAAGCTCATTGGCGTAGCACAGGCCGCCCTCAACCGCCCGAAACGCGGTGTCGCCCTGTGGCGGATCGCCGCGCAGGGCCACGACATTCGTTACGTTCAAACTTTGCGCCTGCCGCAGATATTCACGCAGCTGCTCGACCGTGCGACCCACGCACGTGAGGTGCGTCGCCACCGGCAAGCCGAACTCGCGGTGCACGCGGGCGACGATGTCGAGCGTCAGCTCCTGCGTCGAACCGCCGGCGCCGTACGTGCAGGTGATGTAACTCGGCTGGAACTCCACCAGCCGCGCGACGTGCTGAAACAGGTTCGCCACGCCCTGTGGTGTTTTCGGCGGAAACAGTTCGAACGATAGGCCGAATTTGCCTGGCCCGTATGCGGCGGAAACTTTCATAGGCAGATCACTGGTCCCCATACAAGGTGCCCTTACAGTTTAGCAGAGCGGTCGCACGACCGGGAGAAGAAGGGCGGGCGGCGGAGGGATTTGGCCGGCGATCGGCATCGCTCGCGCGACCATGACAACCGGCACAATCGGCGCTGCAAACTTCCCGCCAGCTGCGCTCTTGGCAATCCGCCTGATGAGCCACGCATTTCGTCGGCTGCGGCGCGTGATCAGAAGCTACACTTCACGAAAGTCCTCTTCGTACAGTGCGCATTGCAACTTCTCGCTACAATCGGTCGGGTCGACAACGACGTGGGTCATGGTAAGTAACGCGCTGCTCTTGGTTCTGGGCGGATGCCTGTTAGGCGCGCTGCAGCTAATCGTCGGTGTGCTCATTGGCTTGTGGGCGCGCGGGCCTGCGCATTCTGCCAACGGTCGCGGCCGTTACGATTTGCAGGAAGCCAGCTCCATCGCCCGAAAGCTCCGCCGGCTGGCCAACGAAATGGCAACGGTCGTCGACGACCACGTCAGCGAGCTGCGGCAGGCGAACGAGATTCTCACGATCGACGGCATCCAACCCACCGAGGAGCTGCCCGACGCCGTCATGAACGTCGTGGCCCAAATCGTGCAGGCGAATCAAACGCTGCAATCGAAGTTGGATCACGCCGAAGGTCGCCTGCAGGAACAAGCCGTCGAGATCGAAGCCCACATTTCCCGATCGCTCACTGATCCGCTTACCGGTTTGCCCAACCGCCGCGAGTTCAATGAACGCCTGGAAGAGCGGCTAAGCACCTGGACCCGGCGAAAAGAGGTCTTCTCGCTTCTGCTCATCGATGTCGATCACTTCAAGAAGCTGAACGAC
>JAXMBH010000014.1:0-146721 GCA_046349975.1 Pirellulales bacterium | reverse complement strand
GACGGTTCGTTGCGGCTAGTGAAGCCGTCGCCGCAGAAGTACGAAGAAACGGCGAAATGGGAGCTATCGGGAACGGATGGCAAGCCGATTCTGCCGTACCCTTCGTGGGCAGCGCCGGCGTTGTCGAATGGCCTACTGTATCTGGAAGGCGCTAACCGACTGGTCTGCCTGCGGCTGATGAATCAGTTGTGATGTGCGGCGAGGGCCTCAGCATTCGGGCACCGCCACCGCCAGTCCGCCGCGAGACGTTTCCTTATATTTCGTGAGCATATCGCGGCCGGTCTCACGCATCGTGCGGATCACGCGGTCAAGTGAAACCCGGTGCTGGCCGTCGCTACGAAGGGCCATCCGCGAGGCGTTGATCGCTTTCACCGCCGCCATCGCGCAGCGCTCGATGCACGGCACTTGCACCAAGCCGCCGATGGGGTCGCAAGTGAGGCCGAGGTTGTGTTCCATGCCGATTTCGGCCGCCATTTCGACTTGTGGCACAGTGCCGCCGAGCACTTCGGTGAGGGCACCAGCCGCCATCGAGCAAGCCACGCCGACTTCGCCCTGACAGCCGACTTCGGCACCCGAGATCGATGCGTTCAACTTGTACAAAATGCCGATGGCCCCAGCCGTCAACAGAAACCGAACGACGCCACTTTCATTCGCCCCCGGCACGAACCGCCAATAGTAGTGAAGCACGGCTGGAATGATGCCGGCCGCGCCGTTCGTGGGCGCGGTAACGACGCGGCCTGCGGCAGCATTTTCTTCGCTCACTGCGAGAGCAAATAAGTCAACCCAATCGAGCACCGCGAGCGGATCCTGCGATGGGGGCGCGCTATTGTTGCTGCCAGTGGGCGGCGAGCCGCTGGCCATCGAACCGGTAGCCGCAGTCTTCGTGTTTGGAGAGGAATCGCCGCTTTGCTGCACTTCGCCGATGTGGTCCAGCCGATCGCGTGCGCTAAGTCGCGCGTACAATGCTGGGGCCCGTCGCTGCACGTGCAGACCGCCGGGAAGCGTTCCGGCTTGTCGGCAACCGCGTTCGACGCACGCTTGCATCACGCGCCAACGTTCGATGAGGGCGGCACGAGTTTCTGCGTCGTTCCGCCAGGAGCGTTCATTCGCGAGCGTCATCTCGCTCACCGAGAGCCCCGAGTCGGCGGCCATTTGCAGAAGATCTTCGCCAGTCTCGTACGGGTAGGGCAGCACGATCGGAGTGAGCGCCTCACCGTCGGTCGTCGAGTCGCCGTCATCGACAACGAAGCCGCCGCCAACCGAGAAGCACGTGTACTCGAGCAGCGGCATGCCGGTGCGGTCCCGAGCCGTAAATCGCATTGCATTGGGATGCTTCGGCAGCGACTCATTCTTTAGAAAGCGGAGGTCGCGATCTTCGTTCCACGGCACGGCTGGCCCGCTGGCGAGCACGATTTGCTTCTGGTCGCGAATGGTGGCGATTCGCGTCGGAACGTCGTCCGGATCAACCGTCTCCGGCGTGGCTCCTTCAAGGCCGAGCATGATGGCCTGATCGGTGCCGTGCCCTTTGCCCGTAAGAGCGAGCGAGCCGTAAAGTCGCACTTCGATTGAAGCGCAGCTCGCGAGGCAATCGGCGCCGCGCAGCCGTGCAACAAACCGCCCGGCAGCTCGCATGGGTCCGATCGAATGGGAACTCGACGGCCCAATTCCGATCGTGAACAGGTTGAGAATAGAGATTGCCATCGTTTCGGCCGCGGCACAGGATAAATTCTCGCCAGGCAATAGTTATTGTACGCCACTGCCACGAGGTCGGCGGCCCGCAATTCGAAGCCACGCGGATGGGAACTACGCGACCCTACTCGAACTGTTGGTGGCAGAACAAGCGGGGGTCAGTTGCGAGGAGATATCGTCACCAACTTGGCGCGAAAGTCGACCCGATTGGGGCAAAGCCTGGCCAACTTATTGCTGCGCCCTCATTCGTTTCGAATGAAGATGCTGTTAAGATGTTGCTAATCCCTAACAGTGCCCATTCGGGGAACATTGATCAGCGGCAGCAATTGACGTCATTTCGCCGCCGTTTACCCGATCCGCTGTCGACATAGGCCGCCGATGTCCGCCACGACCAGCCAACCATCTTCACCAAGCGTTGATGACGATGTAACGGTGCCGGACGACCGCGGCGGTTTCCTGAGCCGGTTCGCCGTTTTGTGGCACGCTCCGCGCGAGTTGTGGCTGGCTTTGATCATCAAATTTCTGATGTTTGCCGCCTACGGCCTAACCAATTCCACTCTTAAGCTTTGGCTTTCCTCCGATTTCGGCTACAGCGATAGGCAAGCTCTCGCCTTAGTGGGCGCCTGGTCGCTGATCATGACGATTTTCACCTTGCTGGTCGGTTCTCTTACCGATGCAATCGGGCTGCGGAAGACTTTTTTCCTCGGCGTTTTGGTGTGTGCCATCGCTCGGCTGACGATGGCCTTCGCGACGGTAAAGTGGCTGGCGTTGGCGGGAGGGCTGTTTCCCCTCGCCATTGGCGAGGCCCTTGGCGCCCCGGTCGTGGTTGCCGCCATCCGTCGATATTCCAATACAAGCCAACGATCCATCTCGTTCTCATTTCTGTACATGATGATGAATCTCGGCTTCCTGGTGGCCGGCTTGCTATTCGACGGCTTGCGTTCCGCCTTGGGAGAACATGGAGGCATCAACGTGCTGGGGCACGGTCTTAGCACGTATCGAACACTCTTTCTGGTCAGCTTCGCGCTGGAGTTGAGCATTCTTCCGTTTATCCATTTTCTCCGCAAAGGAGCAGAAGCAACCGATGAAGGACTGCGATTCAATCCCGAAACGAAGAAATATCCGGAAGCCACCATGTGGACTTCGTTCTGGCTTACCGCTCGGGATAGTGCGAGAGACACGGTTCGGCTATTCGTTGGGCTGATGCAACAAACGGGGTTTTATCGTTTGGTGGCATTTCTTGGTTTAATTGCGTTCCTCAAGTTAATCTTCATGCAAATGCAGTACGTCTTTCCGACGTTTGGCATTCGTGAACTTGGGGAAGGCGCTCCGGTGGGGCGGCTGTGGAATGTGAATAGCATTCTGATTATTTTTTTGGCGCCTGTTGTCGGCGCACTGACGCAGCGATTTTCTGCTTACGCGATGGTTGTGGTGGGTGGAATCATCTCCTCTGTTTCCGTTTTCATCATGGCGCTTCCGACCGAATGGTTTAGGGGCCTGGCAGATGGCCCCATCGGGCACTTAATTGCTCAAACGTACCTTGGCCTCACTGGCGAAGTGAACCCGTATTACGTCATGATCGTGTTGTACATTGTTCTACTTTCCATCGGTGAAGCGTTCTATTCACCTCGGGTTTACGAATACGCGGCCTCCATCGCCCCCAAAGATCAAGAGGCGTCGTACGCGGCCCTGTCGTACATACCATTCCTGTTGGCGAAGCTGCTCGTCGGAACTCTCTCAGGCGCATTGCTCGCCAAGTACTGTCCCGCCGAAGGGCCCCGAGATTCTGGAACGATGTGGCTGGTCGTTGCGCTGACCGCTTCGATATCTCCCGTTGGACTTCTGGTGTTCCGCCGCTATATCCGACTCCAGGAAGCCGGCCGCTAAGTGATGGGCCGAGCTACGGCAGCAGCGGCCGGTTGAAGTCAACGCGTCGAGGCTGAGTTCGCTTGGGCATTCGGGGACCGCGCCGTGCGCGAACACGTGGCATGTTTTGCCCTGTATCGCCGAGAAACTTCGTACGCCGTGAAGCGCACCGGAATTCGCAGCGCCAAAGCGCCGGGTGCGGAACACACCGGCCGTCAGCATCGCCCCACGGACGACAAGCGGCGGACTACGCCAACAAGAGCAAGAGAATGGCGCAGCGCTGCAGCGTAAGGGTCTAAACCGCCTGACTTTTCTGTAAGCAAGGCGGACGGGACTCGAACCCGCCCCCGCAGCAAACTTCCCAGCCTTTTCCCGGCCACAAACACCCGCTCCCGTGCCACCCGTCCAGCCTCTTTGAGGTACTCATCGCCCAGCTCAATAGGCACTAACTTTTGGCCCTGCGGCGTCTGCCGAACCTTCTCCAGGATCGCCTCGGAGTACACAGATTGCTCGCACCCTCTATGACTTTCGTCGGACGACTTCATTTGATCATCCTTTCATGCGACCACAACCTTCGCAGAACCAGAGCGGTGAAGGCGGACGTTCTGAGTACCGCCAAGACGAAACAGAGAAGTACGATGCTTGCACAACGCACTTTCGGATGGCCGTCTGCAACAGTGCGTTAGTGCCAGCATAATCGGCTGTGGCGGATACCATACCAAGATCTTACGGAAGTCAGTCAGCAGAACTACAGTGGCTTGCGTCTACCGGTTTGAGTGGAAGCACGGTTTGTCCCATGGCGCACAACAGCCAAAGCGTCGCCGCCACTCGCTCAAATTTTAGTCAACTGGAGTTGAGAAATTGCATGCAACGAATGAACCTCGAAAGACGGCCCCAGGGCGATGCGGGAGGCAAGATGCAAGCACCCTGGAGCCGTGCGCAGTTAGTTGTTGACGGTAGCGTAGGTTGCCTGTGCCACACCTGACTGGCCACGTGCTGGCTGTTGCATTTCGCTGACGAGTACCGGGATCGCCGCTTCGACTTTCAAGCCACAGAGGAACTTTTGCGCGGCGGCAAAATCGCTAGTGGATAAGACACGCATATCGTTGCGAAGAACGCGGCGAAATTCTTCGATTTGGCGGTCGATGTGGGCGACGCCATCGCGTGTCGTTGGTTGGTTAAGCCGATCGCGGAACAGCTCGTCGAGCGCTAGCCGCAGGTCGCGATAGGATTTAGCCTGCAGCACTTCGGGCCAGAGGATGTGGCCGGAGGCGCGTTCGATTTGGCTGGCGCTTAATTGGTACGCCGCGGTTAGCTTCGAGTCGTTTGTCGCCGTGTTTTTGGCGCGCTGAGCGTCGACGCGTCGCTGCCGGTTGTCTGCGAGCCGTTGGCGGTTTGACACTCGGAAGGCGATCCATTGCCGACGGTTATGGAGTCGCATTGCCTCGGCCGCCTGAAAGAGCATGGCGGCCTGGCTCGTGTTGAGTTGGTAGTTGCCGTTGGCGTGAATAACGGAAGCCCACCCGCGGAGCATGTTGCCAGCGGCAGTGCAATCGTGGTGGTACGATTCACCCATGGCGGGCGGCAGCGTCGCGGTTGGCTGATTGTACTCAGTGGGCCATCGAGAACTGTCCTTACCATCCTGTTGTGCGGCGACACGATGGCAAACAAGCACGAGAGCAAAGCAGTAGATTTTGAACGCGCGGTTAGACATGGAACCCTCCTTTGGTGGGCGGTGGGTGTTGGGGACACGTTGCCGAGGTTACAAGCGGTTGCGATAGAGATTGCGCGCGCTTTAGTGGACAAGTTATTTAGTAAGCGGTGCTGTCAAGCGGGCGTGCAGTCAAGAATAAGGGCTTGTGCGGCCGTAACGCCAGGTTTTTGGACGCGTCGCGAAGAATCGCAGTGTCGCGCGCGCCACGGGTGAGGCGACCGCTTAGGCTTCGAGGATGGCACAACTGGCCGTCGCAACAAGTCAGCCGCGTCGAGCATTTCGCCAGCGGCATATTGGTTTGCGGAGTGTTCGCTTTTGAAAGAGACTAATAGGCATTAAATAGGATATTCGAATCGTTTGAAGCTTGTTTGTTGCGAGTTTCAGTTGCTAAACTTACGAGAAGTTTGCGACTTTGGTTGCACCCAGTCGACGATTGTTTTAGTGCTGCTTGAGCCCGGGTAAAGTTGCCGATCGCGAGGTATGGAAATGCCGACTGGAGGCCGCAATGACGCCACGCACGACCATCATCAATCGCGAATGTTGCAGATTCGCGCGATCTTGAGCGATCGCAATCGTCGGCGCGCGAGCGGTGAAGTGACATCGGATGACGAGCTGATGCACCTACATTCCGGGCTTATGCCGGAGTTAGGGCAAGAGCTGCGTAAGCTACAAATCATCAATGCCGCGCAGAACAAGGCGCAACAGGCGGACTACAGCGGGCAGGCGGAAACGGTTCAGCATGATAAGACGCCGAAGGGTTCGCGCGGTTTGCAAATCTGTTGCCCGCATTGCAGTAACCTGGTTGAGGTCGTGACTGACACGCCATACGAAGAAATCTGCTGCAGCACGTGCGGCAGTTCATTCAGCCTGGTTGATCGCAGCGAAATGACGCGGATGGCGGCGCCGCTAAAGTCGATCGGCCGTTTCGACCTCATTTCGCGCATTGGGGTAGGCGGATTTGGGACGGTGTGGAAAGCGCGTGACGTACAGCTCGATCGAACGGTTGCGGTGAAGATTCCTCGGCGGGGTCAGCTGGCGGCGTCGGAAATCGACCAGTTCTTTCGCGAGGCGCGAGCGGCAGCCCAGCTGAGACACGCGAACATTGTTCCCGTGTATGAAGTCGGGCGCGACGGCGAAACATTGTTCATTGTGAGCGATCTAATTCGCGGCGTGACGCTGACCGACTGGTTGAGCGCCGGCCGGCGAACCGTGCGAGAAATTGTCGAACTGTCAGTTGCGGTCGCCGATGCGCTACAGCATGCACATTTGCAGGGGATTGTGCATCGCGATTTAAAGCCGTCGAACATCATGATCGATGAAGAAGGGCGGCCGCATTTAACCGACTTCGGGCTTGCGAAGCGCGAAGCTGGTGAGATCACGATGACGGTGGACGGTCAGATTTTGGGGACGCCGGCATACATGTCGCCGGAGCAAGCCGCTGGTCGCGCGCATTGGACGGACCGCCGCACGGATATCTATTCGTTTGGCGTCGTCTTATTCGAGTTGCTCACGGGCGAGCTGCCGTTTCGGGGGAACGCGCAGATGCAGGTGCATCAGCGGCTTACCGAAAATGCTCCGGATCCGCGCAAATTGAACCATCATATTCCGCGAGATTTGGCGACGATTTGCTGCAAATGTTTGGAGCGCGAGGCTGGCAGGCGGTATCAAACGTCACTCGAATTGTTGGAAGACTTGCGGCATTTTCAGCGTGGCGAGCCGATTTCGGCGCGGCCCATTACGCGGCTGGAGCGCGCGATTCGCTGGGCCACCCAGCGACCAATGAAGGCGGCATTGATCGGACTGGTCGTGTTCGACGCGGCGGTGGGGCCTTTGGTGGCGTGGAAATTCTACCGGGATCGAGAGCAACTTCAGCAAAAGGATGTGGCGAACGCGAACCTTATCAACAAACGATTAGAGGAACGCGACCAGGCACGCCGCGACGTCATGGCGCTTACCGACGAAGTTAAACGGCTGAAGGGGGAGACGAGTTCGTGGGTGCTTTGGCCGCCGAACCCGGGGGAGCCGCCACGGTTCTTGGAAATGAATTCGCTGCTAGATGCCCGTCGGACGACGCTGGAAACGGCTGCACCGAACGAAACGGCGGAGCAGCATGCTCGCCGCATGATTGCATTGGGAATTGCGGCCGAAACGGTTAAGCGGTCAGAGGAAGCGCAGCAATACTTTACATCGGCGGTCGACATCTTAACACAGCTAGTGGCCGAGCAGCCGGATAATATTTCATACGAACTGGCGTTGGCGGACTGCTATGAGTCCCTATCGCGGTTGACGGCGGCTGATGTTGCGAAATCGAATGCGTGCCTTTTGAAAGCGGTGGAAGTATATCGCGCTCTGGCGGCGTCGCATCCGAGTGATGCACAATATCAGGCGTTGCGACTCAATGCAGAGATGCGGTCGAATGCGAACGCCAACTTTCACAATGTGCGCGAGCAACTGGATGCGGCAGGCCAGTTGAATACGAGGTTAGGCACGCTGTGGCCAAAGAGCGGCGATGAGTTGTATCGCCTGGCGTGCGTGATTACTGGCCACCCGGCGTGGCTTTTCTCGACCGAAGCCGCGCCGCCTAAACCTACGGCAACGGGTCCGTAGATTCGCCATCGGCAATGTTCGCCAGGCGCTGAAAGACAATGATGTCTAAATCATTGGGTAAGAAATGGATGCTGCCATCGGCGCAGGCGAAATAAGCGCCGCCGGGGTGATAGCTGCCGAACGGCAGGTTGTTTCGCAGCATCTTGCGTTCGCCGCCGGCGGGCAGCGGATTTTGGTCAACGTAATAACCGAACGTTTGGTTGTCGGCGTTGATCGGATATTCGACCTGATTGCAAGCTTCCGAGCAATATTGAAACAGCGGAATTCCATCCCAGGAGGAGCCCGACATCCAATCGGTAAACAGATAGGTTCGCTCGCCGAGCGCGAGAACGTGGGAGGTGCCATCGGTCACCTTTTTAACCGGCGTGTAACTCTCGGGATACATGAGGCCTGTTCGATGCAGGTCGCCGCAGGCGTATTGTTCGAGGTTCGGTAGCCCTTTGCGGGTCTGTTGTGCTCCTGCAACACCCCAATAGTTCGACTTCTGCCGGAGGCCGGGGCCGCCGGGTGACGTTTCGGCCGACGGACAATGATATAACGCCGGCATGGCGCCTAGAAAATCGTTCCAGTTGCGGGCGTCCCCGTTGCGCAACGGGTCGATTTTGGTGTACATCGATTGTTCTTCGATGAAAGGCAAAACGATTACCCGCCAGCTGATGCCGATTTGGGGCGCCGGGTCGGCATGCTTCCTAGCGCCGGGGGGAAATGTCTTATGCAGCGACTCATAGGTTAAGAGCGCCGTTGCCTGCTGCTTGATTTGGTTAGTGCACGAACTTCGACGCGCTGCCTCGCGAGCGGCTTGAACTGCCGGCAATAGGAGCCCGATCAGAATGCCCACAATCGCAATCACGACAAGCAGTTCAACGAGCGAGAAGCCGTTTTGCCGCGACGCGACTGGTTGGCAATTCTCGTGAAGACCGTGAGCCGGCTCTTGGCGGCAGGGATGTTTTCGTGCAAATGTGCGGCGAGGCTGAACAAAGCAACGGTTGCAGGTCAATTTCGTGTTCGCGCGGAGACTCATGCTAGGCATGTCCTATTGCGGCGGAAGACGGTCAAGATCACTGCTACGGCAAGGAAAGCACAGCTGGATGGTTCGGGAATTGCGGCTGTTTCGGCATTTTTCAACGCGCGGCGAAGGATTTCTTGGGCTTCTCCCAGCGATACGGAGTGGCCTGGACGTGGATGGTCAAGCATCGCCTGAACAAATCCCGCGCGGTCGAAGAAATCGATAACGCGAGCACCGGTCTTGACATCCTCATCGCCGTCAACCGCTGAGCGAGTGTCCATGAAGTCAAAAACATTTAGGAAAGAACCCGAGGTGCGAAAAGTCTTGCCGGGGCCTTCAGCGCTGGGGCCGGTCACCATGGAAACTTTCGGGTTCAAAAGGACTGCAGCGAATACTGCTGCGTCGTCTGCATCGACGAAAGTATCATGTGTTGCGTCGCCCATATCTCCAACAACAACATTCGTTGCCAGGCCCAGGGACGATCCATTCGCCAAGCCGGCTTGGACTCCAGCTCCAGCGGCTGGAGCGCCGTAGATGACTCTGGCGTAGAGATCGGGGCGTCCGACGACTTGGATATCGCCGAATTCACCATTTGTGGTACCGGTCGCGGTAGCAATGGTGTACGGCGCGCCGAGCGTCAACCCGGCGTTTGCGCCGGTTAAGTCGACAACGAGAGTACCGCGTGTCGCGGGGGCGTTGCCAAGTTCGATGTTGCCCGTTACTTGGATCTTGTCATTATTCAGGCCCGAATTGTCGCCCGTGATATCGACTTTATAAACGCCGCCGGCGCCTTGGGTGTAGTTGCCGGTGACACTAAGCGTGCCGACGCCGACCGACGAACCCGTGGGATTAATGCCGGGGCTGAGCATGGCATGCGACCCGCCCGCGATGCCAACTTCAACGGCGCCAGTTACTGCGCCGGTGCCGCTCAACATGCCAGAGCCAGATACCGACACCTTTTGCGTCGGGTTTACGATTAGCGCGCCAGTATTAAGCTCAATAGCTCCCTTACTTCCAATGACGGCATCGCCGGTTACCACGTTAATCGTGCTGCCTGCCGTGATTCCCACGGTGATCGGTGCGGTGTTGTCCTGTACGAGTAAGTCGGCCACCGCTTCGGTGCCACCAGTAGTTAGCTCGACGCGTTGTGGCCTGTTGTTGACTTGAAACTGGCGCTGGTTGCTGACGATCGTTCCATCATCGCTCTTGGGTTTCATACCAGAGTTCCAGGAACCGCCGACGACCCACTGCGCGGTATCGTGCGCCTGGTCGGCAAAAGAAATATTTTTTCGCAACGTGTATTCCGCATCTACCCAATGGGTGTCGGCAATAACTCGGACCGCAAGGTCGTTCGATTCGTCCAAATCGGCATCGTTCAACGCCTTCAGGCCAGGTGTTGAGATTTTATTCGGTTCGACAGTGAGATCGACCGTGCCAGCGCCAAACGTATCCAGGAATCGAACACGGTCTCCAGCGCTGGGAATGTAGCCGTTGTACATCACGAAATTGAGATTACCGAGAAGCTTAGCCGTTCCGCCGACGCGCAATTGGTCGTGATCGACACCGGGCGTAACGGGTAGGGTGCCTTTCGCGATTTCGATTTCCAGTTCGCTCGCGGCATCTTGCGTATAGTTGCCGTTGATCGTGAGGATACCGGGCGAGTTACCGGGGGCAACGTGACCAGGGCCGGTGACGCTTCCGCCGATTGTGCCGTTGCCACCGAGGGTAGCGCCGGTGTCAACAAATGTTGGGCCGGTCACCGAGCCATTGACTGATAAGCGGCCGCCGGTAATCGACGTTCCACCTGTGTAGGTGTTCACGCCTGGGAGCGTTAGCGATCCTCCCCCCGTTTTCGTCAGCGTGCCGGAGCCGGAAATTAATCCGTTCCAGGTGGAATCGAAGCCATTCGTATTGATGCTGCCGCCGGAGAATACAAGACTGATTGGATGCGTCCCGGAGATTGCGGCGTCGGTACGCAGCGTCCCGCCCCGCAACTCGACTGCGCCCGACGACGCGCCGAGATTCGCGTCCGATGTGACGCTGAGTGTGCCCGCATCGATTAGCGTGCCACCCGAGTAGTCATTGGTCGCGCCACGCAAATTCAGCACGCCAGTGCCGTACTTCACTAAGCGGCCGCTACCGGTAATCTTGCCGGTAATGGTGGAATTGAAACCGATCGTATCGATGGAGCTTGCGGAGAAATTCAACTCAACCTGGCGAGCGATCGTGACTCCAGCATCGGTGCGGAGGACTCCACCGGATAAGGCTAGCGGCGCCGACACTTGGCCCAAGTTGGAGTCGGACAGAATCGCAAGGGTGCCTCCGCTGATCGTCGTGCCGACGGAATAATTGTTGGCTCCGGTAAGCGCGAGCGTACCGTCGCCGATTTTCGTTACGCCTCCTTCACCAGAAATCGTATTACCAAATCCGCCCACAAACCCCGTTGCGTGATCGAAAATGACTCCCTTTGACAAACCGTTGGTACTAAAACTGATGTTGCCTTTAATACTGTTGGTGTTGCCCTGCAAGTAGTGGAGACTGATTTGCGTTCCGCCGGTATATGAGTTCGGGCCGGTGAGCAGAAGCGTACCCCAACCCGTCTTAGAGAAAGTTCCTGCTCCTCCAATCGCGCCGCTGATGGTCGGGTTTAGTGAGTTTGTGTCGATCGTACCGCCGCCGGCATTTAGCGTGATCGGACGATTGATGGTTGAGGCATCGGCGAGGCGTAGCGTGCCGCCATTGAAAGCGAGATTGCCTGTGCCGAGGTTCGAAATTCCCGCGACGACAACACCGCCCGAAAACGTGGTGCCGCCAACATAATCGTTGCTTCCGGTCAGCGTTAACGTACCGCCATTCTGTTTATCAAATCCTCCCGGGCCAGAGAACTTGCCGCCCATCGTCACGCTGACGCCCGGTGAAATGGCGCTGTTGGCGGACAAGTAGATCGGGTTGCCGATCGGAGCAGTGCCGTTGATGTCGAGCCAGCCGCCATGAAGCGTGATCGTTCCGGAGCCGAGTGTCGTGCCATTGGCGCTCACCGTGCTATTGGTGAGGGAAAGTCCACCCGACCACGACGGGCTAGCCGCGTTGAGATTGACTCTTCCGCCACCGGTGACGGAGACAAGGCCTCCGCCGCTGATCGTGCTGTTGAAGTCGCTGGGAGAGCTTGGACCTTGGTTGAAGTTGACTTGTGCGCCGCCAGCGATCGACAGGGGGCCGCGAATTGCTTGCGTGGTGCCTTGTACGCCGCCGCCGTTCACGACGATGCCAAAGGCGGAGTTGTTCTGACTTAGAAGTTGCAGGAACCCGCTGCCGTCTTTCGTCAACGTGCCGCCGCCTATCGTCGCATTCGATACAGAGACTGTGTAGGGACCCGTGTCGAAGACGCCGCCGCTTCCCAAATCTAGCTGTCGGTTAAGGTCAAAGCCGCCTTTCGCCCTCAATCCACCGCCGGACAGATGAATTGTTCCCGTTCCGAGTTGCGAACTGTCATTCACGACGAGCCGTCCACCTTGCAGAAAGGTTCCGCCAGAGTAGTCGTTTGAGCTGGTCGAACTGGTCAAATCAACTTCGCCAGCTCCCTGCTTGTAGAGCGCGCCGGAGCCATCAACTGTGCCGAAGAAATTGCTTCCCGTCTCTTGCTGAAAATAAACAGCTGTACCGGCGCTGAGGTTGATTTGGTTTTTCAGGCTGCCGGCATATCCGGATAACGTGCCGAATACGACATTCATGGTCGAGTAATTAATGCCGCCGTTCGACAAATGGACGTTGCCGGAACCGTACTTATCGATAATTCCGCCGGAGACGACACCGCCGTAGGTTCCGTCGCCGTTGAGGGAAATATGAGCGCTATTATTTACGATTACGGAATTCGGCAGCGAGCTGACGAATACCTCGAGTGTTCCGTCGTTGACGGTCATCGTGCCGGTGTAACCGGAGGTATTTCCAGTAAAGTTGAGCTTGCCAGTGCCATTTTTTGTCAGCGGCTGGGAGCCGATGACAGTTCCCGTCAGGTCTCCATTATGTCCGTGGGTGCTAATTGAGGTGGGGGCATTGACGCGCAATTCGTTGGTAACGCCGACATTGCCGTCAAATTGCAGGTTTCCGCCGTTGAATTCGACATAGCCAGTACCAAAGCTCGTTCCTGAGTTAATGACGGTCAGGCCATTGTTCAGTCTTGTGCCGCCCGAATAAGAGTTGTTTCCACTTAAGTCAAGTTCGCCGGTTCCGCCCTTAATTAGCATGCCGCTACCAATGATTGCCCCTTCGATACTTGTTGTTCCAGAGCCAGTAACGGTTAATGTAAATGTGTTCAGATCAAGTTGATTCTTTTTCACTAAGTTGCGGCCGATATTCCAGCTTTGATTGGCGCGAGTTTCAGTGGGAGCGTTGATGGTCATGGTGCCGTTCGTGCCAGATCCGGTGGTGATGCCGCCGGCTTTTAGGACGAGCGACCCGCCGCCGGCCGTAATATTTACTGTGCCGGCACTCACAAATTGGATTTCCTGGACAAACCGTTGTCCGCCCAAAAAGCTGTCAAAGCTGCTGCTACCGCTGTTCAGGTCTCCCGCATTGAATACAACAACCGGCGCATTGGAATTCGAAAAGACGACAGATACCGGGTCGTCACCGGTGCCATGATTGTTGTCGTTGTCGATATCCCAATTCTGCCGTGTGTCCCAAGCGTCGTTCGATCCGCCACCGTCCCAGAAATACTGCGCGAAGCCTGTTGTTGGAACCGAGAGTACCAGCAATAGTATGGGCGCAACGATCGTCAAGGGCGCACGTCGAGCAAACGCTACGAAGTTAAAAAGACGAAGCAATCGACCAATTACTTGCCGTCCGTGAAAGGTTGTAAGAGAGCCAGTTGGCGGGACGAATCGAGTGCGGCCATCGCCGTTCGGCGAGTCAAGTTGTTGGACGTGGAGAATATCGATGTTGTCTCGCGTCTTAGGTGGCAGCGGCGCCTCACGAATTCGAGCACCAATTGCATGATTTTGCGCTTGTGCAATCCGGCGCGTTCCGAGGTGTCGTCGCGGCCGTTGATGTACAGCGATCACAAGTGCGCCCAATAGCGCTAAAAACATTGATCTTGGTTCTGGTACGGCAGTTACTCCCGACGCGGTTCCGCTTTGTGCACGGGTGCTGGCGAAGCTGTTGCGCCAGGCGTTGTAATCGGCGGCGTTGCCTTGGGCGTTTCTCCAGAGGATGAAGTCGGCGGCGTCGACGGTGCCGTTGAGGTTGTAATCGTTGGGTACCGGTGGCAGGACGGAGTGATTAAAGGTTGCGCGCCAGGTAGCGAAGCCGGCGGCGCCGCCCAATGTGGACGCGTTCTTTCGCCACTTTACGAAGTCAGCCGCGTCGACGGCGCCGCTGCCGTCGAAGTCGCCAGGAAGGGTCGTGACGACGCTGATGATCGCGTCGGGCGAGTCACCAGACAGCGTGAGTTGACGGTCGTAGGCGGCGTTATACTCAAACGCTGCCAAGGTATCGGCGCCAAAGAGCACGTGCGTTGTAGTGGCATCATTAGGACCGGTCGGCACATTCTCATTGGCGTGCGTCATGCCGGCGTTTCCGATTTGCAGGCGGAGATCGGTTGGACCGACAGCATTGGCATGTACCTTGACCGTCCCTAACAGCCAGGCTGAATTGCCGTTTGCTGCGATGCAGGTCCCGGCGACACAGCCGGGGCCGATTCCACTGGCGGGATAAATGTCGTACGGAAATGCCAATAGGCCTTTAAGGTCACCGTTGTCCAAGGCCGGCAACGTGACCTCCGACAGACCAACGGTGAAAGTTGCTGGGTTGTTGGAATCGATAAGTTTGTCGAATCTCGGATGTCCACTGTTAACTGGATTAGTGAATGACGCGGCAGTTGCTGCGGCACTCGTGCCAGACGCATCCACCTGCAGGGAGAGATTGGTGAGCTGTCGAAATGGATTTTGCGGCGAGTAATTCGCACTGCGATCCATAGTTTGTGGTTGGGCCCACAAATACAATGTGCGATCTTGCCCGGGAAGCATTTCGATTTGGGGAACTTGAAGATTCGGCTGGCTTTCCGAATACGAGTAGCGGTACGGATCATAGCTGGATAACGAGAACCAGAGCCGTGCCGGGCTGGCATGGCAAACTTGGCAGGTTACCGCGGCGCAAAACAGCACGCTGGAGAAGCAGTAGTATTTATATTCTGTTCGTTTCATATTCTTTGTGGCAGCAGAAGTGTTTCGTCGCGGTTGGCATCGGACCCGTGGGACCGATGCCAAGATCACGGCAGCCTGTTGAGCAGCCACCGGGCGGATTGCGGCAAGTTGGCTCTCTGAGAACGACGCAATTTTGGCCTAATTCGAGATGTTTAAGCGCGATTCCATACGACCTCTCTGTATAGAAACGAGATTTCCTGGCAAAACCGAACGCGCTCCGTGCGAAACACGTCGAATATTTTGGCTGAAATGCGGGTGCGACGCCGGGAATCAATAATCTTGGAAAAGTCTGGGAGCGGCTACTAGATATGAATTTGAATTGCAGGTTACAATCCGTCTGATTGTTGCCGGATCGTTCAGTGTCATGGCTTTGCTACGCCCGCAATTATTAGCGAACGCCGAGGCGGTGGCGCGCGCCTCGGTATAGAAAAAAATTGAGCGGCCGTAGTTGGCGACGCTTCGTCCGGCCGAGCATCGATTGTGCTTTTCTGGCTGGCGCATAAACTCCGGTGAGTGTGCAGCGAATTCATGTGCGGTTCAGTCGCTGACCAAAGTCTGATAGAAGCGGCCATTTCTGGAGATCGGCCGGCATTGGAGCATTTGCTGTGGCGTCATTACAACGCCCTCGAGCGATATATTGCGCCCAGAATACCGCCGCATGCTCAGAAGCACTTTAGCGTGGAAGACATTCTGCAAACGGTGTTTACGCAGGCATTCCGCGAGATCGGGCGGTTTGAACCTCGAGGGGAAGGCGCCTTTCTGGGCTGGCTGCGCACGATTGCGGAGCATCGCTTGATCGATGCTTTGCGAAAGCTCGGCCGTGGAGGGCTGAAGCAAGTTTCCGTGGGAGCGGCAGATTCCCAGCAATCGATACATAACTTGCTTCAAATGCTCTGTTCCGAGGGTGAGTCACCGAGCAGTTATGCTGCCAACCACGAAGCGATTAACGCTTTGTATATCGCTTTGGCAAGCCTGCCCGATGATCAGCAGGAGGCGATCCGCTTGCATTGCCTCGAAAATCGGTCGCTGGAAGAGGTCGCAAGGTCAATGGGACGGACGGAAGCGGCAATTCGCGGGCTTGTCCACCGCGGCAAAAAGAATCTTCATGAAGCACTCGGGCGCTCATCGCGTTGGTTCGGCAGTCGGTGATGAGGCCGCTCGCGTGGCGGTTGAGTGCCACGTATAAAAACCGCGAGAGCATTGACAACCGTTTGCGATAGGCTAAGCGAAGAGGTCGCTTCACACCGTCGATCTGGCTAGCGTTTTGAGGACTTCGCCATGCCGCGTTCAATGCGCGCCAAATATCGACCGAATTCGGACGAGCTTTCGCGATGGTTCTACCGCGCCCGGCGCCAAGACGCTGGTGCTCTGCAGCAACTTCTGGCACTGTATCGTCCGCTGCTGCTCCAGAAAGCGCAGCAGTCGCTCAAGGGGGCCGTGCGGACAAAAGTTGCCCCGTCCGATATCGTACAGATGACAATTTGGAAAGCCACTCAGGACTTTACGTGTAGCGACTTTCGAGATCGAAAGGCATTTCTCGCCTGGTTGTTGACGATCTTGAACAATGCAGCGGCGGACGAGCGGCGACGATTCCAGGAGGCACAGAAAAGAGATATTTCGCGCGAACGATCGCTTCATAGTGTTGAAGCCCAACAGTGGTTAATCCAGCTTTCCGCGCGCATTACAGATGTCCTCGATAATGGACAGCATTCAGTGGCCACGATTGAAGACGTGCTGGAGGCAGTCGAACGTTTGCCGCCGCACTACCAACTGGCAATACGCTTGCGGTATTTCGATAGGCTGACTTTTGAAGCGGTTGGACGAAAACTCGAGCGCAGTGCCGACGCCGCGCGGGTACTTCACAACCGGGCAATAAAAAGGCTGCAACAAGAACTCCTTTAAGTCAGCTGCTCACGCACAAGGGTTGACCTAAGCTATGACACGACTCAACCGGACTCCGCGGCGATGCTCTGATTTGTCGCGTGCCATCGCAATGGCCCAGGAGAGCATTGATGCTTTTTCCGCGAGCGACTGCGCGGACTCATCTGGCTCGCTTGGCCCATCGTCTCCGGGCGCTGAGCAACTGACGGCAGCGCTGGATCTCATTGGTCAGATCGGGTCGCAACGCTTCGACGAAACAGACGACCCGACAACGGGTGCGATTCAGCTGGGGCGATTTCACATTCTCAACGAGCGGGGGCGTGGCGGCTTCGGAATTGTTTTGCGCGCTTTTGATCCGCATTTGAAGCGGATTATTGCCTTGAAGATTCCCCGACCCGAACGCCTGCTGGCTGGCCAATCGATGGAGAGCCTCGCGTGGGAAGGTCAACTTGCGGCCAAGTTAGAGCACCCAGGAATCGTGCGAGTTTACGAATCTGGGAGGTTGGGACCCGTATGGTATATCGCGTCTGCGTATTGTGATGGGCCGACACTGGGCGATTGGTTGAGTCGCCAGCGATTGCCAATTTCTTCCCGACTTGTGGCGGAAATTGTTCGGGATGTTGCCAATGCTGTCCACTACGCACATACGCGTGGCGTGCTCCATTTGGACTTAAAACCCGGAAACATTCTCTTGGACGACACCGGTAATGTCGAGAATCGACTGCATCCGTTGGTGACTGATTTCGGGTTAGCGAGTCCGATTCATTCTGCGGATCGCACAAGAGCGCCGGTCGCGGGCACGCCCGCTTATATGGCACCGGAGCAGTGGATTGGCGATTCGATGGGCCTGGGCATTGCAACCGACGTCTTCGGGTTAGGTGCAATTCTCTACGATCTATTGAGTCCGTCGGCAGAGTCGGCCGCAGCGGTACGTTCTGAAAGCTCGCATTCAATACGTTCGAATTCGTTACCCGAAAGATTGCCGCTTCGGAACGTTTCGAAGGACCTCGATGCGATTTGTCAGAAGTGCCTGCAAACCAAAGCTGAGAATCGTTACAGCTCGGTCAGCGCGCTCGCACTAGACTTGCAGCGATATTTGAACGGTGATGCTGTATCTGTTCGTTCTCCGTCGTTGCCGGAGCAGGCATGGCGATTGGCAACAAAATACCCAGTTTATGCCGCTTCTCTGGCTTCGTTTCTATTCCTAGCTACGGTGACAATCGTATCCATACTTCGACTGTGGCGGGCGGCTGAATCGAACTTGGTAGCACTCCGTTCTGAACAGCAACTCCACGCCTCGACCGCCGAGCAGATGCGGTCCTCGCTACTGAGCCTGACGTGGCTTGTGCAAGAACGGCAGATTGATCCGCGAATTCGAACGAGCGAGACAGACACGGTATTTGCGCTGTTGCAGGACTTTTACACCAATGTGAAGAGCTGGGGAAACCAGCCCAGTCAAGCGCTTACACAACGGGCGTTGCTTGCGGCATCGCACAGCCTCGCGATGGTTGGCGGTATCACGCCTCTGGAACCGAAGGCTTTGGAAGAGGAGTTTATCGCGGGGGTGCATGCTTGGCAGGACGTGATCGAAACCGCGCCCGACGAGCCGGCGTGGAAGCGTGCATTAGCGCTTCATGTTTTATCATTTTCGCTGCAAACAGCGAAAGGCACGAGTATCTGGTGGCGAACGAAGGTTGACAGCGGACCAACGCTTGACCCCCGCGTCGCGGCGATGATGGAGATCCCGTACGCACGGTTGCTGCTGGCTTTGGCGCAACGGGAGAAGTCGCTGAGGCACTACGACAACGCGTTTGCAAAATTGGATAGTGCGATTTACCTTCTGCAATCCCACGCGAATGTCGATCAACAAGACGAAGATATGTGCTTGCTATTGACGGCTTACAACGAACTCGCGATCGTCGCCCGACATCTCGGGCGAAGTACCGAAGTCGAAAAGGCCTTCGCGGCATCTGACTGCATTTTGGCTGCGGCACCTGAGGCAGCGGTGTGTTCCTCCGCGTGGCGCCAAGCGATCAGCGATGCGTATATTCAACGCGCTGCCGAGTCCTCGAGACAAGAAGAGTACCCAGCAGCGCTTGGCTCATGGGAGCATGCGATAAGGTATTGCGAACAAAACCACGCAGTGGCGCCGAGCGATATTTCAGCCGCCGCCGAGCTTGCGCATGCCTATCAGCATTATGGCCAAGTCTTCGTCAAAGCAGGCGACAACCAGAATGCTGTCGTGGCATTATCCAACGCAATACGCCTACTGTCGGCGGTTCACGCCGAACATCCCAATCACCGAAGCGTCCTCATAGACCTTGCGAATTCGAGCTTCGCGCTGTCGAACAGTTTGATCGAGCTAGGCGATAAATCGCGAGCGATGGAGAGCTTGGAAGCCTGCGAAGCGGAACTTCATGAGGCATGCCTAGGAAGGCAGGACTCTCGAACAGAATGGATGGTTGCCATACGCGCGACCCAGACGTTGGCGAAATTGTATCAAGAGAGTGGCCGTTTACAGGACTCAGCCGCCGCACACCGGCGAGCCCTAGTGATTCTCTCGCACTGTGCGCCGCGGTTCAGTAATCATCCGCAATTCAAGGCATATGTCGCACGCAGCCGCAACGCACTGGTCTCAAGTGAACCTGCTAACATCAACATTTCGGCGAACTAATGATTCCTGCGCCTCAGATGCCCCGCGTCGTTGGGGAAGCTTTGCGGCGGTGAACAAGGATTGTCTGAGACGAGATAATGTCGGTCGCCGTTGAGTTCAACGAATGCTTGACCGCTGTTTGTGTGCTTGCGGTATTTGGGAACAGCACAAGAGAGACGTGGCATGTGGCGGGCTCCTTAAGTGGGTCGCAAGCGGGTATGTAACCGCTTGGGTCTCTTAGAAACGCCGCACTACCAGACGTCAGGTAGGTAACAGAAAAGCTTGTTTCGGCAGGACTTACATTAAGCGACGCGGACGGGACTCGAACCCGCAACCACCGGATCGACAGTCCGGGACTCTAACCAATTGAGCTACCGCGCCTCGGGTTTTCGCGATCGGCTGTGCGAGAATCGTTGCGCCGACCACAGACTCAAAACTATACCAGACGCCTAAATGAGCGACAAGCGGCCCGGAAAAAGGATGAAATCCTTCCTATGCACCGTAGCGAACGTCGGCAAATTGGATTTCTCCAATACGCAAGTTCCAATCAGGTCCCGCGGCGGGCGGTGTGGGTTCGCGCCAAACCGTACAATCGCTACCTCCCGAGCGGTATGGCACGTACACGGTTTACGGCGGGTCCACCGGAACTGCCGTACATAACGTACATTTGTGTGTTCCAAATTTTTCCGAAACGAGGCCGGCAATGGATTCGTTTTTTGTCGATCTGTGGTCGCGCGCCGCGGCAGCACCGGGGCAAACCTGGGAGTGGTTCGACAGCCTCAACCGCGAGGAATGGCTGGTCACGCTGGTCGTTGTGTGCGCGATGGGCTTCGTCAGCTTGTTGGGCTTTCGGTCGCAGCGTCTGTAAACATTTGTCTTTGAGGTCAGCAGTCGATGGAATTAGCCACTGCCAACATCCTTTGGCTGCTACCGATGGCGGCGACGAACTCGCTTGTCTTCGGACTGCCAGTGACGGTCGGCCTCGGCGCGGTGGCCCTCGTGGGCTACCTCTTCGGCAACCGTACGCGCACGAAGATGGCTGCGGAAATCGATCAACGCCGGCAGCAGGAACTCGACCGGGCGGCGCGCATTGCCTGGCAGTTGGAATGGATTGCTGATGCGCTACGGCAGGACTTGGCGTCGCACCACGCTCAATTGGCGGTCTTCAAGAAGCAACTCAAACAAGCTCAAGCCGAAGGGCACGACGAAGCCTGGGAACGGCTCTGTGTTGAGGCCGAGGCCATGCTTGGCCCGACGATGCAGCTGGCGAATCAGCTTTCCCACGCCTACGACCAAATTCGGCAGCAATCGGATGCCCTGGAAACGTTCACGCAAGGCCGCACTGACCCGCTGACCGGTGTCGGCAACGGCCGGGCACTCGAACAGCAGTTGCAGATTCTGCTTAACGGTTCGTATCGTGGTAATCCGGCGTTTTCTATCGCGCTCGTAAGTTTAGACCGCAGTTCGATCGCGGGCGAAGGCGGGAGCGGCGTGGTGCCGATGCTGCCGAAGCTCGCCAGCGTGATCCGCTCTTGCATGCGCGACAGCGATTTCGTCGCGCGGTATGGCGATGATGAATTCGTCGTCGTCATGCCCCAGACCACGGTGACTGGCGCACGCGTGTTTGCGAATCGCACCCGAAAGCGCGCGACCGATGAGTTGTCTGCGACTGTTTGTGTCGGCCTTACTGAAGTGCAGTCGGGCGACGATGCGCACATGCTTCTCTCGCGGGCAGATTCAGCGTTGTACAGCGCCAAGGCCGCGGGTCCGAATCGGATGTTCCTACATTTCGGCGGCCACATTCGCGAGGATCTGTCGTTATCCGTTGGAACCGCAAATACGACGGAGGAGGAGTGCGACGTTGTCGGTGGTCGAGCCAAGCGGTAAGGGGCGGCGGCCATCGCCGTCAGCGATCAGGCGGCGCTGGCAGGCGGTTTCTTGCGGCGTCTCCCGGCCGTTTCGCTGCTCAGCGCCATTGGTTCAAGCCAGCACATCGGGACTGCTCAAGGCCCACGCGTAGCGTCAATGGGCGTAACTCCTACGGTGGCCAGGAATCGCGGTAAATACCCGCGTTGGCGCGGGTCCACGTTGACGATTCGCCGTGGGTTTCCGTACCATCTAAGGTAGTTACTACTGGCATCTGCCCGCTGCCCCGATTGGGCCGGACGTTGCGACAACGCTATTGGAAAGGAGTGGCATATGCCCCTGTTCGAAGTTGAAACTGAGAACCACATTGTGATCACCTGGGCGGAAGACGGTGACGCGGCCTCGGCCGTCGTCAGCGAGGCCTATCCCCAGGAGCACGTCATGCGGCTAACGAAGCGTCCGCGCGACACGTGGGTCATTTCCAAGAGCGCCCTGGGCATTGCGGGCAAGATGAACCCGTGCCACACGGCGCGCGATTGCCTGTCGAAGGCCGAAGGCGATAAGGTCCATGCGATTCGACTCTACATGCACGAAACTGGCTCCGATCTGGAGCAAGCCCGCAAAGCTATCGAATCGAACATGGTGATGGGTTGGTGAGAGGGCAGCAGCAGGCAAACACGTACGAGTATGCCGCCCTGAATTGCGTTCGCGTTCGTCTCGCGGGACCAGCGATGCGCCTAAGCATCTTTTCATTCGCCGCGGCCCCTTCGAGCCGAAGGGGCCCGTGGTCGCCGCGCACGCTGCGGTGCAGCCGTGGCGGCGCGCGAAGCGACCGACAGACATTAAGCACTTTTCAAACGGTGCAACGTTTGGGTGGCACGACGCGTTAGTACCGCGAGCCAGCTGGCGACGCGGCCGCTGGTGGCGCCCACGGTTGCGCGGGTGCATTGGTCGCAGGTGTCGCCGTTGTGCCGGGGGCTAGTGGACGCGTAGCGACTTGGATTGCCCCGGCCTGCACAGTGCCAGAATAGGTCGAGGTCCGCCCCGGCCGGAACTGTCCCGGTGCCGAAGTCAGGCGGATGGGAGTTTGCGTGGCGGCTGGGGCTGTTGGCACTTGGCCAGCCGGAACGCTGGCCAGGCCTCCCGTCGCGCCGCTGGCTGTTGATGTTGTGGCGGCAACATTCGGAGTCTTCGCTGCCAGTGACGGCAAGGTGGGATTTGAATACCGATCGGCTGCCACTGCAGCTGGATCTGTAAGCGCTGTCGTGCCGGCCATGACCGGCGGCGCAGTCGATGTTCGCGGCGAGCCATAGCGGTCGGCCGGGTCGCTCTGTAACGCGCCACTGGAGGCTGAGCTGCTGGCCGGCGGTACGGAAGCGGCCCCGGCGTATGGGCTGGTTGCCGGCGCGGCTGCCGGGAGTGATGAATTGATTGCGTAGCGATCCACGTCGTCGGCACCGCCAGCGGCATCGTCGCTCGCCGGTGCGGCGGAAGGCTTGTAAGCGTTGGGGTCATACGGACCGGCGGCCGCAATCGCCGCTGGCTTCGGAGTGGTCAGCGAACCGGCCGCCGGGAGTGCGGAGGTAGGCTGCGTTGTGCCAAGTCCGGCAGTAGCGCCGAGCTTGCTGCTCGGGCTCGAAACCAACTTGTCGGCGAGGCCGTTGTCGGTCGGGAACGGTGAAGCCGGCGCGGCCCCGGCCGTTGTCGCCGAAGGCGGAGCGGGCGTCGACGGTGTTACTGGAATCGAAACGGACGGCGGCGTCGGTGGTCCGGCTGCTGCCGCGGTCGCGGCCGTAGCGCCGATCGCAGGAGTCGCCGACGCCGCCAAATTCGTCGACGATGGAGGCGCGGCGGGCGTTAATCCTGCCACGGCCACAGCCTGTGGATTGGATTGGGCCGAAGGCAGTTCCGGCTTCGCAGAGCGAGCGACGGCAGATGAATCTTCCGGCGCCTTATCGCGTTTGAACCAAGCAAACCGCTGCACCGTTTGGCAGCCGGTTGCCGCGACGACGACGGCCAAGGCTATCGACCAAATTGCTGTGCGTTTCATAACAAATGCCCGTTGAGCCTGTGCGGGAGCAACTCCGAGCCGACGATTTCGCGCGCAGCGTGAACGAGGCGCAGCGACATTTCGAGTTTTCGGCATGATCGGCCTGTAACGTTTACACCAAAGGCGCGGGGCGCGGTACTCCGTCGGGCGAACGCTTTACGGTGCGACGCTCCAGCGCCGCACGGCGCAGCGTCAGACCTCTGCGAAGTGGGGCGGATTATAGACTTACGTCAACGCTGGTCAATGGCACTCGCCGCTAGCGTGCTGTGCACGGATCGGATGATCAGCTGGCACACGAAGCACTGCAGTCGTGCGGCGGAGTTAATGCCAGCACGCTAGCCGGACCGCCAGGCGGTCCGGAGGATCCTCGGTACATACGGCCGGTGGTCCTAACGTCAAAAGAAAACCCCCGGCGAGCCGGGGGCTGACGGTAATCACGAATAGCTTTGTACGGGCGCCGCGATTAGCCCTTGGCGGCTTTGTAGCGGCCTTCGACGGCGTTCCAATCAATGACGTTATAGAACGCGGCAATGTAATCCGGCCGGCGGTTTTGATAGTTCAAGTAGTACGCGTGCTCCCACACATCGAGGCCGAGGATCGGCGTCTTGCCGCTCATATACGTGTTGTCCTGATTCGGTGTGCTCTCCACACCGAGCTTGCCGGCCTTATCGACGCTCAGCCACGCCCAGCCGCTGCCGAACCGCGTGGTCGCGGCCTTCGTGAATGCCTCCTTGAACTTGTCGAAGCCGCCAAGCTCGGCGTCGATTGCTTTGGCGAGCTCACCAACCGGCTTGCCGCCGCCCTTGGGGCTCATGATCGTCCAAAACATCGAGTGGTTGGCGTGACCGCCGCCGTTGTTGCGCACGGCCTGGCGAATGTCCTCCGGCACTTGCTCGATGTTGCGGCAGAGGTCTTCAATGCTTTGCTCTGGCAAGCCTTTGCCTTCAAGCGCGGCGTTAAGATTCGTAACGTACGCGTTGTGGTGCTTGTCATGATGAATTTCCATTGTCTTGGCATCGATATGCGGCTCGAGCGCGTTGTTCGGGTAGGGCAGCGGGGGCAGGGTATAGGCCATGATTCGCTTCTCCTGGGGGGCGTTTTCTTGCAGATTAGGTAGTAGAAAGATACCGCTCGCCGCCGCTTTTGACAATTGGTCGCACGTGTAGCGGAACCACTTAGAAGCGGCGATAGAAACGAAGTAGGACGGACAATCCTGTCCGTCCGATTCGCTGCGGCGGACGGACAGAATGGTCCGTCCTACGAAGGAACGCCGATCACTCGGCGGCAGCGGCGACGGGCTCGGCCAACTCAGCCCCCTTGCCGTCATCTTCGCGCGCCATGAGGTACGACTTCAAGCTGCCCAGCAGCCGCCGGGCTTTTTCGACCACCGCTTCACGCCGGCGATCACGATCGCGGCGCGGGCGGATCGTGACGTCGACGACCGTCTCCACGTACATACCGGCCGCCAGTCCATGCGTGTTGACGCGCTCGACATGGCGTTGTGACAACTTCATCTGAATGAGGAAAGTCGCTGGGCGGTCGGTCGAGCGGCGGCTCGTCGCAGTGTGTGAGTCGGTCACCGTGAGGTGAAGTTCGTTATCGTTGGTCTTGACGATCTTGGCGTCCTGATCGGCAATGAACCCGCGCAATTTTTGAATTGCGACCTCGATTGGAACCATCGTGACGAGCTTGGCTTCCACGATCGCATCGCTCCGAAACGACACCTGGAATGGCCACCAGCTGCGCTTGACCTTTTCTTCCATCATTCCTTCTCCCAGCTGGACGACTTGATTGCGTCCTTGGTCCTTAGCCTGCAACAGCGCCCGGTCGGATCGCCGCAACATGGTTTCGGGCGTGTCGCCGGCTTGCAGTTCGGTGACGCCGAAGCTAGCGGTAATGCTCGCGTTGCCGAGGCACTGGTGCTTCACTTCGGAAAGCGCCTTGCGAATTGCCTCCGCTTTGCGGGCCGCGGCTGCGTTCGAGCAATCGGCACACAACACGGCAAACTCTTCACCGCCGTAGCGAGCGACCAGGTCGCCCGAGCGGCACATGGTCTTCAACAGCGACGTGAAGGTGATGATCGCCGTGTCGCCTGCCTGGTGGCCGTGCGTATCGTTGATCGATTTGAAGTGATCGATGTCGCACATGATGAGGCTGCACGGCAGGTTCGATTCCTGGTGGGCAGCCACGAAGTTATTCAGCATCCGATCGAATTCGGCGCGATTGGCAACCTGCGTCATCGGATCTTTCGCCACTTGCGCGTGCAGCGCCTGGCACTTCTCTTCCAGCGATGTTTCGGAAGATACGTCGTGCAGCAGCACCGTAGCGCCGTGAATGACGCCATCGACGCTGCGGACCGGGATCGCGTGTAGATCGACCGCCACACGCCGGCCTTGTCGGCCCATCACGCTCACGCGGCCTAACCACTGCACGCCGGTTGCGATCGCATGCGCGATCGGGCACTCTTCGCTTGCGATCCGCTGTTCGCGGGCGTTGCACATATCGAGCAGGCTCGGCAGTAACGTGCGGCCACAGGCGGCAGCGCTGCTCACGCCCGTGAGGCGTTCGGCTCCGGTGTTCCACAGCAGGATTGTCACTTGGCTATCGACGAACACGACGCCGTCGTGCATGTTGTCGATTAACTTCTTCTCGAAGAGCGAAGCAGTGGCTGGCGTGTACTGTTGGGGCGTTGCCTGCGGCGCCTTGTCGAGCGTTTGCGTCAGATCTGGCAGCGTGACCTGCCACGGGACCACGTTGCCTTCCTGCGGCAGTCGATGCAGCCACCGGCGGGCAAGCTTGTCGGTCAGCAGATTCTGATCCTGCGAGAACAGCGACTCGAACTGGCGAACTAAGTCTGGATCAAACT
This sequence comes from Pirellulales bacterium, assembly GCA_046349975.1. GTDB lineage: Bacteria > Planctomycetota > Planctomycetia > Pirellulales > Lacipirellulaceae > JABDGM01. Next base: position 120,323 of record JAXMBH010000014.1, on the reverse strand, counting down.
GCTTGCCGGCGAATTCGAACAGTTCGCCAAGCGCCCGTTCGCGCGATCGGGCCGGGCGATAGAGCTGGTCTGTCGTCATCGAGTCGAACGCGTCGACAATCGACAACATCCGCGCCGCCAGCGGCAAATCGCTGCCCTGTTGATCCTGATTGCGACCTTCGCCGCTGTACCAGGCGCGGCTGTAGTGCACGATATCAACGAGGTCCTGCGGCGCGCCGGCGCTGGCGAGCACTTCGCGAGTCAGCGCCGCGTGCCGAGCCATGAGCGGAATTTCGTCGTGGCTGAGCCGGCCCGGCTTGAGCAGAATCTTGTCGGGAACGCCGATTTTGCCAACGTCGTGCAACAGCGCCGCGACTTCCAACAAATCGCGGGTATCGTCATCCAGCTGCAGCACCGCCGCCCACGAGCTGCAGCCGAGGGCCACGCGCAGCGAATGCGAGGCCGTTGGCGGATGCTTTGCCCGCAGGGCCGTGTACAGGCCGCTTGCCATGCCCAGTCGCGATTGGACAAGCTTGACTTCTTGCAAGCTCGCGCGGTTCTGGGCCAATGAGTGCCCGCTTTCGGCGGCCGCCTCGTCGAGCGAGCTCAGCATCACCGAAATTTCGGCCACTTGCCGTGCCGGCGGCACCCTCTCGGCCGCAGACGGTGGGACGTAGCCCAGTTCGGCCACGTTGAGCAGGGTCGACGATTCCACGAATTCGGCCATGGTCAGCGAGTCGTCACCAAAAAGCAACGCAAAAGGCGGCACGCCGGCACCGATAGCCAGACACTCAGCCGCGTGGGCGCCAGGAGGCTCCCCAACAAACCGTAGGTCACAGAGGGGGGTACGGCAAAAAAGACCAGCTGATCCGCCGTGTTTTTGCAGCATCGGCTGCGCTAAATGAAGACTTGCCGCCTGCGGCCGGCGCGCGACGGATGCAATCATCTCGACCGGCAGCATGCTGCCAGCGGCGCGCCCACACAACCGATCTAAACGGAATAACCGGTCACCCGAGTTTGGAGAAGCAGTTGCATGCACGGAAATGCCGAAAGGGTTTATGCACCTCGTGCCGGCTGTACAGGCTGGCGCTGTTGTGGGGGCATCTCGAGGTCGGGCCAGGTCGGCCCGTTATTCACATGAAGTCGCCGAGCAAGGACGCTCGGCAGCCAAAACACTATGGTCAACTTCCCCGGTCGGGATCGGCGACGCCGCGTACTCAAGGATGAAGTACTGGCGGCTTCCAGCAACAACTCGTATCTGCGTACCGAAAGCGACGACGACGCAGCCGCCAGCGCGCCGCGCTATAGCGACGCTGCCGGCGTCGAGAATCACCCGCAAATAACCGATTTCGTGCCGCGCCGCTACCGCACGATTGCCACCGTGATCGTCGCGGGCGGCGGCATCACCGCGGTGCTCGGCGCACTGCAACTGTTTGTCGAGCCGGTGATGGAATCGCATCATTACCAGAACGCCGGCGCGCTGAGCCTCATCGGTATCGGCGGTCTCGCTTCGTGGGTGTCGGCCGTCGTCCTTTTGATCACCAGCGCCCTGTGCCTGATGACCTATTCGCTGCGGCGGCACCGCATCGACGACTTCCGCGGCCGCTACCGCGTGTGGCGCGGCGCAACGTTCGCCTGCCTGATGATGAGCGCCGTGAGCGTAACCGGCCTGCACCACATCATTGCCACGGCAATGACGCAAGTGACCGGCTGGTCAGCGCTTCGCGACGGCGCCGCGTGGTGGCTCCTGGTGCCGGGTCTGCCGATGTCGTGGATCGGCGTTCGGGCATTTCTCGATGTTCGCGAATGCCGCCTCGCCGCAACACTCTTGACTGCAGCCGCACTCAGCTACGCGACATCCGCAGTTGCGTACCTGGGATTTGCTCCGCTGCCCTCAGTTGAGATTCAGGCGTTGGTCATTGGTGCCGCCTTACTCATGGGCCACTTCTTCCTGCTGGCTGGAGCGATTGCCTACGCCCGGTTCGTGATCCTCGATGCCCAGGACCTGATTCCCCGCGAGCGCACTTCGGCCCAGCGTGGCGACCAGAGCGATTCTTCGAAGCCAGTTGCCGTCGCGCATTCCACCGCCTCGGCCAAGACCGACGCCGCCGCGTCGAACCCCAAGTTCGCGCCGGTTGCCGCTAAGGCGCCCGCAGACTCTAACCGCTGGGTCGACGGCACACGCCCGGAACGCAATCACTTCGACGACGAAGATGAAGAAGGCGGCAGCGACCGGCGGCTGAGCAAAGCCGATCGCAAGCGGCTCCGCAAACTGAAAACCGATGGCCGCGCTGCATAGGACCGGCAACACACGACGGCTCTGGCCAACCGTCAGATGCAAGTCGGCGAAGGTCGCGCCATCACCCGTGGGTGCCTGGGGCAGAGGCTCTGCGATGCCCCAGACCCGGTGAGCATTACAGCTTCGGTGACCGGGACGCCGCGGGAACCGGGGGCTAGATGGCTTGCGCTCCATCCACGATACTGGTCTGACCAGCAAGCGCCCTGCTGGTATCAGCACCCGCCGTTGAGCATCGAGCCATGTCTGTCCGCACGCGTTTCGCCCCGAGCCCGACCGGTTACCTGCACATCGGCGGCGTGCGGACGGCCTTGTTCAATTGGCTGTTCGCGAAAGGGCAGGGCGGCCAGTTCATTTTGCGGATTGACGACACCGATGCTCAGCGCAACGTTGAAGAGGCACTCGCTCCGATCCTCCACGGCCTCAGGTGGGTAGGCCTCCAATGGGACGAGGGACCCGAGGTAGGCGGGCCGTTCGGGCCGTACTACCAGTCGCAACGGCTCGAGAAGTACCAGGCGGCGGTCCGCAAGCTGCTCGAAGTCGGCGCCGCATACCGCGACTACGCCACAACCGAAGAACTGCAGACCGAGCGCGACGACGCCCAAAAGGCCGGCCGGCCGTTCGTTTATAGCCGCCGCTGGCGAGCAGACACCGCTGCCGATGCGAAGCGCTTTGAAGCACAGGGCCGCGCCGGAGTCGTGCGATTGCTCATGCCACGTGAAGGCCAGTTCGTACTGAACGATCTGATTCGCGGCGAAGTGCGAATCGACTGGGCCAGCGAACAGGATCACGTGATCCAACGTGCCGATGGCACCTGCCTGTATCACCTGGCGACGGTGGTCGACGACCACGACATGCAGATCTCGCACGTGGTTCGCGCGGAAGAACATCTCTCGAACACGGCACGTCAGGTGTTCATGTTCGAGCGACTGGGCTACGAACTGCCGCGGTTCGCGCACTTGCCATATGTGGCAGAGCCTGGCAGCAAAACGAAACTCAGCAAACGCAAGCTCGACAAGTACCTGAAGAATCGCGACTTCGCGCAGCTCATGGAGCACGGTCAATCGATTGCCCGGCGACTTGGCCTCGCCGTAAGTGCTGAAACTTTCAACCCGGTGATCGTCGATTTCTACGAGCAAGTCGGCTATTTGCCACACGCGCTTCTCAATTATCTTTTGCTTCTCGGTTGGTCGCTCGACGATAAGACCGAGGAATTCTCGCGCGAAGAGATGCTGCGACACTTTTCGCTCGAACGCGTCAACAAGGCGCCGGCCAGTTTCGATTGCGAGAAGCTCCTCGCCTTTGAAACGCGGGCCATGCAGAAGTTGCCGATCAAACAACGCGTGGCGAAGGCGGTGCCATTTCTGCAGCGCGCGAAGCTGATCACCGATCCGCCGCCATGTGACACCGCGCCGTACGTCACGAAGATCCTTGAAGCGGCCGGCGACCGTGTGAAAGTCGCCGGCGACATTCTTGACTTTGACGACTTTTTCACCGCCGACGACAAGTTCACGTTCGACGAATCAGCGCTCGACAAACGCCTGCGCAAGCCCGCCAATGCCCGCGACCTGCTGACGAAGTATCGCGATCAACTAGCCAACGCCGTCGAATTCACGCCCGAATCGCTCGATCAGCTCACGCATGCGTTTGTCGAAACGAACGGTCTCAAAATCGGCGACATCGTCCATGCCGTGCGTGTCGCAATCACGGGAAAAGCCGTCGGCTTCGGCCTCTTTGATACCCTGGCCATTCTCGGCCGTGAGCGGTGTCTCGCGCGAATTGCCCGGGCTCTTGAAATTACCGCGTAACCGCTTACATTGAGGTGGGAACCGGGACAGAGAGATTGTCGTCGAATTTTGCGCATGCGCGATTGCATGCTGCGCCGATTGTGCTCAATCGCTCCAATCGTGGCCCGCCCATGTCGAAGAGTCCCCAAGAACTTGCTAGCCGCGAACACGCGATCGAAGCGGCGCAGCGTCGTCTCCGCTGGCTGGAGATCGAAACGCGCCGCATGAAAGCGGAGCTCGCTCGGCTGTCGGCGGACTGCGATGACGAAGTTGCGGAGGCCCTTTCGCGCGAATGGGGCCGGCCGGAATCAAACGCAGACGTATCGCTCGAACTTGCCGGGGTTGGAGCAACTGGACGATCGGAAGAATCTCCCGTCCGATCATTCGGCGTTTCGACGAGTGGTCAACCGAGGTTTGCGACTGCGGTTGATTTTACGGCATCTTCATCGTGGCCTAGCGAGCTTCTCGCGGAGGCGGAGTCATTCGAATCGAACGAGTTCGAGTCGGAATGGGCCGAGGCAACGCTTCCCGAGACAGAGACCGTAATCGCGCAAGATACGAACGTCAGTATTCCCGGCCCTTCACCATCGTTGTCGCGCCGAGCCAAGATCACGCCACTCGCTTGCAGCTTCACGCTGCACACGGCCATCGTCGTCTTTCTCGCGTTCGGCGTTTCGTACACCGTCGCTAAACTGGAAGAGCACAGCTTAACGCTGACGACATCCTTACCCAAAACCGAGGCTGCCGCCAGCTTGCCGGCGCCGCTCGGTGACGAAGAGCTCGCGCCGACGTCGTTCACCGACGGCGCAGCTGCCGGCGCACTCACGCCGGATGAAAGCTTCGCACTCAGCGACGACATAGCGCCGGCCATGGACTTTGCTGAGTCAGGCGCGCCACCGATCCCGCTCGCTCAAGCGGGCGGACTCGACCGCTTGCCCAGCGATCTTGGAACGCTGCCCATCGGCACAGAAGACGATGCCGGCGGCAATCAAGGCGCTGGCGCCGCATCAAGCGGCGGACAAGGCGGCGATGGCCGCGCCGGCAATAGCGGCAAATTGGGCGGCGGTTCACCCAACGGCGACCGCAACGCCACGATGTTCTTCGGCACTCACGCCAAGGGCAATCGATTTGTGTTTGTGATCGATAATTCCAGCAGCATGAAAAACGGCCGGCTCGATATGGCCCGCGTCGAACTGCTTCGCACCGTGCAAAACCTCTCGCCGAAGCAATCGTTCTACGTAATCTTTGTCAGCGATCAAACGTACCCGATGTTTTTTCCTCAGCGCGAGCCAAACATGGTAGCCGCGACACCCGCCAACGTAAAACGGTTAGCCGATTGGCTGCCGAAAGCAATCCTGGCCTCGGGCAAGAATCGCGAACTGATCAAGGCGATGGATATGGCCGCGGCCCTCGAGCCCGACGCCGTGTACCTGCTCTGGGACGGCGACATGAAGTACAGCGAAGCCGTGCGGCTAGACGTAATGAGCCATTTGACAGCGCCGAATCAGTGGGCCTTTACCGTCTACACGCTCGGCATGGGCGCTACGTCACTCGACGCCGAACAGAACCTGGCCGCAATCGCTCAAGCTCACGGCGGCGTTTATCGCCGCGTCGACGTCCCCGGCGTCAAATCGCGCAAGTAGCCGCGCTTCTGACCACTTTCCAATCGCGCATAGCTGACAGCCCCCGGCTCTGTCGGGGGTTCTTTCTTTAACGAAACGTTGCAGCCACTGCTACCCTTGGGCAGAGCCGGGGGCTGCGTCGACCGCGTGTCGGCCTTGCCGGAAAGTGCGATGTGTCCGAAACTGGATTGTCGAATTCATGTAGGTCTACGTTCTACAGACATATTTCGTCCGCGATTTCCGCCGCCCATGTCGCACGACCACTCGCCCGATGAGCACATCAGCGACCGCCGACTGGTGTTTTCGCTGCTCTTGAATCTGCTGCTCTCGGTCGTCGAAATCGTCGCTGGTTTCCTCGCCGGCAGCCTGGCCTTGATGGCCGACGCCGTGCACAACCTCAGCGACTGCGGCACGTTCGTGATCGCCCTTGTTGCCCGCCGCATCGGCCGCCGACCTTCCGATGAACGCCGCTCGTTCGGCTACGGACGGGCCGAGATCATCGGTGCGCTCATCAATCTCACGATGCTCATCATCATGGGCCTGTACCTCATTTATGAGGCCATTGCCCGGCTGTTCACCCAACAACCGGTCGACGGCCTCATCGTCATCGTGGCCGCCGGCGTCGCGGTCGCCGTCAACGTATCGACCGCGGTGCTGCTGCACGCCATGTCCCGCTCGAACATCAACATACGGGCGGCGTACTTGCACAACCTGGGGGATTCCCTCTCGTCGCTCGGGGTCATCGTGGCCGGCGTGGTCATCCTGTGGTTCGGCGCTGTGTGGTTCGACTCAGTCATCACGCTCGTCGTTTCCGCGTACATCCTCTGGCAGAGTTTTCCGGACCTGAAACGTGCCATTCACATCCTGATGGAAGGCACGCCGACCGCAGTCGATTCCAGGCAAGTTGTCCAGGGTTTGGAGGCGATCGACGGCGTCGCTGATATCCACCATCTGCATCTGTGGGAACTCGGCGAAGACGATTGGGCTCTCGAAGCGCACGTGGTGGTGGAAACACTCGATTTGCACCGCTGGGCCACGATTAAGGAAACCATCAAACAGCAACTCGCTGAGCAGTTCGACATTCACCATTCCACGCTCGAACTCGAAGGCCGCGACGAGATCGCCTGCCGCCCCTGCACGCCCGAGCGGCACAATCACTGCTAGCGCTAGCAGCTTCTTTTTCTGCAGTCGACCGCGCCAACCGCAGTCCTGCTTCAAGTCGTCCGGCGGCCTCAGTCGATCCAACATTGGAAACGACTCACTGCGCCAACTCGAAGCATGCCATGGCCACCAACGAAGACATGTCGGCCACGCTCAACCGTCTCGCTGGCGGCTTGATCAACGCGATCCTCGGCGCGCTCATTCTGTGGGTCGGCCAAACCACTTTTCGCCACGCCGGCATTCTCGCGGGCGTCGACGAGAAGCTCAATGGCGTACAGCACAAATTCGATGATGTCGAAAAACGCCAGGAAGAAACCAAACGCTGGCTCGAAACCGTGATCTCGCAAATGAAAGATTGCGATCGCCTCGCGTTTACCACGACCGATGGCGATAAACTGGCCGGCGAACTCCGCCAAACCGAACAGCGTGCGATGGACGCCGAACGGCGGTTCATCGAGCGCCTGAGTGCGCTCGAGCTGAAACTCGCTACACTCGAAGCCCAGCGGCAAGACAACCAAGAACTCGCAGCGCTGAAACTGGAAGTGGCCCAGCTACGCAGTGAAATGATTCGCCAGCCTGTCGTTCAAGCGTCTCAAGAGGCGCCGTACCAGCCGTGGCAGCCGAACGAACGCATGGCTCGCGGCGCGCCCGTCTTCCTGCCGCCGGTCGATAACCGCCGTTAAGCTCTGATACTGGGCCGCCGGCGATCGCTGTGTTCGGCCGCACTACTCGCCATTGCCAGCTTCGCCAGCAGGGCCATTTCCGTTATTGTTCTCGCCGCGGTTGCGATCACCACCCCGGCGACCGCCCTCGTTCCGTTTCTTATCGGCTTCTGGACCGGTAAGATTCGGCTGCTGCTCGGGCCGATTGCCTAGCCATGCTCGGCCGACCGCCTTGTCGAGCGCCTTCTGCAGCGCCTGGGCCGAGAAGTTGCCATTCACGCGATGGACTTGCACGGTTGTCTTTGGCGACGCCTGCTCATCGAGTTCCCTGACCATCCGCACGATGTCGTCAAACAGACCCTTCTGAGCTGAAACGATCAGCACACCGGAGATGTCGTCGGCCCCCAACGAAAGTGCGCCGTCGAAGCCAACCTTGAGAGGCGATGGCCGGTCGCTGCCGCCCTCACCGCCGCCACCGCCGTAATTGATGACCGTCACCCGCTCAGCACTCGACCGATCGGCCTTCTGGTCGCGGCCGCGGTCGAATTCCTTGTCCTTCGAGCTCAACAGATCGCGATAGACCTCCTTCACCGCGGCTGCAATCACCGATGGCCGCGAGTATTGAATCTTGATCGCCGCGGTTTGCCGGATTTCCACCGAGTCGCTCCGCGCCGGCTTATCGAACTCCTTGATCAGTTGATCGATTTCCGCCAGCTGGCTTGCCGAAGCGTTCGCGACCATGATGCTGTTGCTCGGCCGGTCGTACGAAATCATCAGCTTCCGCCGCTTCGAAAGTCCCGTGCCGGCTTCCTTCTGGTTGCCTTTGGGAATCATGAAGCCGAACCAGTCACGGGTGTAGCCGCTCGAGTCGCCTTTCATATCGTCTTCGAAGTAGTCCGAGAGGTCGTACCACATCTCCGACGCGCGAATGTACTTCAAGGGAAATATCTTGAACCGCCGCTCGGGCGGTGTGAGCTGCTCGATGAGGTCCTCCATGCGATCGAGCGCGGCCGGATCGGACGAACTCAACAGCAGCCGGCCATCTTCCGCTACCGTTACGGTTACCGGAGGTGCTGAGTCGTCGTTTGTTGCAGCAGGCTCGGCGCCCGCAGCGGCATGCGAATCCACTGCGGCAGAGGAACTCGTAGCGTTCGGCCGCTCGTCGCCGCTGTTCGCAGCTGTTTCACGCGACGCAGGAACTTCAGGTTTTGTTCCGGCCGATGCGAGATCGACGAACTTTGCGTTGACTCGCGTCGCTCGGATCACCGCCGCCGCCCGATCATCTTTCGGCTTCTCGACGGGGGCCGGCGTGGCGCCATCTTTCTTTTCTTTATCGGCGTCGACTGCCGGCGGCGCCGGTTTCGGCGTCGGGCCTTTGATGATCAGCTTGTTCCCGCTGGTCGCGGGCCACGCAGCTCGCAACTGCTCCAGCAATGCCGCAGTCGCCTTCGCATCGGTCGGCTGCACCACGCGTACGCGACTCGCATCTCGCTGCGATCCCGGCGTTTCGCCAAGCTTCACCAACAGCTCGCGCACCTTTTCCATCTCGGCATCGTTCGCCCACACTAGCAGCTGATTGTTCTCGATATCCGCATCGATCCCAAAGCCCTTCTGCGGCTTTTTCTTGTCGTCATCCCGTCCCCAATCATCCCACGGCGACCAATAGCGCCGACGATTCTTCTCTTCGTCCTCTTTTTCCTGGCCGCCCATGAGATTGAAGATTGTGGCCGCGACGGCGTCGGCCGGCCGGCGTCGCAGTTGGATCACTTCGAAATGCCGGCCCGTGCCGTCGAACTGGTCGATGAGGCTCGAGATCTTCTTGTGGTCGTCGGCCGTGGCGAGTGCAAACAGGGTCTTGCTGCCACTGTCGACCTTGAACGATGCGTACGGACTGAGGCCGCCGATTTCTTCGAGCGTCGACACGAACTTGTCGGGGTCCAGCGTCGTGAGCGGGTATTTCTTCATCGTGCGGTTGCGGTCGCCGGTCGCACCCGCGTCGGTCGTCGCTGCCGAAGCTTCACCCCACGGCACGTCGAGATACTGAATCGTCTGCTCGATGACTTTCATCTGCTCCGGCGGCGCATTTGCGAGCACGCTGTTGCGTTGCCGATTGAATGCCAGATACACTTTCGGCGCGTCGCCGCCCATCTTCGGCATTTTCGCTGGATCACGGCCCTGCTGCTGCATCTGCTGCATCATCTGCATCTGCTGAGCCTGCATCTGCGGATCGGTCTGCGCCGGCTTCGCTTTCGGATCGACGCCCAGTATGACGTATAGAATCTCGATCACCTGCTGCGGCCGCGCATATTTCAGCACGAACTCCTTGGGCACGATGCGGCCGTCTTGCACCATGCGCTCCTGGTTCAACAATTCGCTCACAGTTCGCAGATTCGCGACCGAATCCATTACTAGAATCCGCTTCGAGTTGACGAGCGGAAACACTTTGGCCGCGGGGCTCAACACCTGCTTGATGTCGTCCTTGGCCTTATCGACTTCCATGCTGGCCGGCAGCTCGAACGACACTTTTACGAAGTCGTACGGCTTCTGATCGTAGAGCTGCTCCTCTTCCACCCGCCGCACGAGGCTGGGGTCGAGCTTGTCGATCTTGAACACGCTCAATACTTCGCCCGATTGAATCGCCGTGTAACCGCGGGCATTGAGGTGCCGATTGATGAGGTCCCGCACTTCATCGAGCGAATACGGTCGCTGCGTGGTGAGATTGAGATAATCGTTCGGCAGCTCCTGCCAATCGAGGCTGCACTTCGAAATGTTCGCGAGCCACTGCATGACATCGGGCCACGGTTGGCCGATGAAGTTGAACGGCGGCACGCGGCCCTTGTCGTCGAGCTTGATCTCAAACTCGCGAGGATCCGGCACGCGCGGCGGCTTCTCCGGCCGCTTCACAACCGCCGCCCCTTCTTCCTTTTTGCCGCCCTCGCCCTCGGGCTTCTTATCACCTTCCCCTGGCTTCCCGCCGGGAGGTTGGCCCGGCTGACCGGGAGGTCCACCCGGCGGCCCGTTTGCCCCGCCCGGGGGTTTGCCGTGCTTCATCGCCTCGATTTGTTCGGGCGATAGCTCGACTGGCTGCGCCGGTTGTGCGACGACCACTGCTTCTTGAGCGCGCACGGCGCGCGGCACAACCGTCGGCGACAACGCGATCAAGATCGCTGCCGCTAGCCGCCAATGTGATTTGAAACTTGCCATGCCCCTAGCTCCGCGCCGTGCCCGACCACCATTCCACGCGGTTCAAACGCCGACACTATTATATGTCGCCGACTTTCGCACCACAAACTTTGGGGGGGAAACGCTTCGGCCGCATTTAAGACTGCGCCCGCTGCCCGTAAGTCGCGCAGCCCGACCATTTCGCCGAGGATTGCTGCGACATCCTTGTTACATTTAGTCACAGACGCGATGGCCACCTCCGTAGTTCCCGGCTACGCATATTCGCCGCGGAAATTGCGATCTATTTCATTTCCGCCAGCACCGCATCCACAAACTGCCCTGTTGTCGCCGAGCCGCCCAGGTCGCCGGTGCGCATTTCACCGCGGGCAAACACGGTCCGCACTGCATTCTCGATGCGGTCGGCCGCCTCGCGTTCACTTAAATACCGGAGCATCAGCACGGCGCTCAGTATCAGGGCCGTGGGGTTAGCGATTCCCTTACCTGCGATGTCCGGCGCCGAGCCGTGCACTGCTTCGAATACGGCCACCCCCTCGCCCACGTTCGCACTCGGCGCGAGGCCCAGGCCGCCCACCAGCCCGGCGGTGAGATCGGAAACGATGTCGCCAAACAGGTTCTCCATGACCATCACGTCGAACGCGTGCGGATTGATGACCAGCTTCATTGCAGCCGCATCGATAATCGTGTCGTTGAACTCGATATCAGGAAATGCTTCCGCCACACGCCCGCAGGTGCGCAGGAACAAACCGTCGCTGAGCTTTAGGATGTTGGCCTTATGCACGCAGGTCACTCGCTTGCGTCCCTGTCGGCGGGCCGTTTCGAACGCAAACTGCGCGATCCGCTCCGATGCCTGCTCGGTGACAACGCGTAAGCTTTCGACGACGCCCGGCACGACCTCATGTTCCAAGCCGCTGTACAGGCCTTCGGTGTTTTCACGCACCGTGATGACGTCGACGTTTTCATAACGCGAAGGCACACCCGGCAGCGAGCGGGCAGGCCGATAGTTCGCGAACAAGTGCAGCTTCTGTCGCAGTTCGACATTCACACTGCGAAAGCCCGTGCCGCTTGGTGTCGCAGTCGGTCCTTTCAATGTGGCGGCCGCCCGCTTCACCGCTTCGAGCGTGTCGGCCGGCAGCGGTGAGCCGAGCGCATCGAGCGCGGCCTGTCCTGCCAAGTGCTTCTCCCACTCGATCGAGAGGCCGGTCGCCTCGATCACGCGCTGCGTCGCTTCGGCAACTTCGGGTCCAATGCCGTCACCAGGAATTAGAACAATGCGATACGTCATAAATAGTGTCGTCCCAATCGCCTGAAGCTGGTGCACCTGTTACAACTGCTTGCGAAACTCAACTGAGGCAGAACGTTGCTGCCGGCGCTGCTTGATTCTAGCCGAGAGCACTTCCGGTGCCGACCGCTAACATTTGGTATATTGCACCGCGTGCCCCTGCCTTGGCAGCACTTCCTCGCACTGTTGCACTTTTGGTGACATGATGATGTTCATTCAATTAGTTGCTGTTTCGATCTGCGCCGCAGTGGGCAGTCAACCTGCTGCTAATCCGTTGTTTCAGGAGTTGCTGCAGCGAGGCGCGCCCGTATCGAGCACGGTGCGTTTGCCGCTCCCGCCGCCGGCCGTGCCCGATGGCCTCGACGCCGCCGCGCAACAGGCCGCACTTGCGAAAATCGTCGGCGAGCGCTACTCGCTGGATGAGTTTGCGCGCGATTCTGTGGTGGCCCCGTTCCTGCTCAAGTTCCCCGAAGTGCGTCGCACTGATGCGCCTGCGCGGGCCGTTGATTTGTGGTTCATCGTGTATGGCAACCTCAACCAAATGTCAAAGAATGACGTTCTGAAAGAATTCACAACGGCTCGCGGCAAAGATGCCACGTTGCATGTGCTAACGGCCGAGGAGTTGACCGCTCGTCAGCTGTCGCCCGCCAGCGGCGCTAACGAAAACCTCCTTACTCAACCGGGCCAGACGGCTGAAAGATATGTGCACACGATCGCCGGCATCTTGGATAAAGTGGAACTGCATCAAACCTTGCGCTGCGTTCTGAGCCGCAACGCCGATTCCGTGGTTATCGCCACGGTCGTCGACAATCGCTTTGACAAGGACCGCGACTTCCCCAACCAGTACCATCGGCTGGTGCGCAACGATGCCGGCGACACCGCGAAAGGTCCCGCTCAGCCGTACGCCGGCGCCGCGGGTTATCTGAAGGCGACCCAGCTTGCTCAACCGAACGGCGCGATTCTGGTCGAGTATCATGCGATCTATTCGGAGCCACAAGATTGGTTCAATGGTGCCAACTTATTGCAGTCCAAGTTGCCGATTCTGCTGCAATCTCGCGTGCGCGACCTTCGCCGGCAAGTGAAGAACAAGTAGCACCTGAGAGTTCGCTCATACATGCCGCAAGGCAACAACGGGCGACTGGTGGGCCGCGCGCCACGCTGGGTAAATGCTGCCGAGCGCCGCGACCAGGCAGGCGACGACCACGCCTTCAACGGCCGTTGCCGGCGCGATCGAGCCATCGACAATCGCGCGAAATGTCGGGTTCAGTGTAAACAGTCGAGCCAGCAGCACCGCCGCGATGGTGCCGATCGCTGCCCCCACCACACTTACCACCAGCGCTTCGAGCATGATCATGCGAACGATGCGCCGCTTCCTCCAGCCGATCGCCCGCAGCACGCCGATTTCGTGCGTGCGTTCAAAGACCGACATCATCATCGTGTTGAGCACTCCGACCGCGCCGATCGCGATCGCGATGAGCGATGTGACCCAAGCCATCGCGCGGCCCAGTTTAATAAACACAAAACCCGCGGCCTGCTGATTGGCCGGTGTGGCCGTAAGGCTCCAATGCCGGCCGCGCTCGTCGTGGAGGTCGGCGATCTGCCGGCACGTTTCGGCAATCGCGGCATCGCTGTTGTCTTGTAACAGCACTTCAAAACCAGTCACCTGGCCTTGCCGATCCATAAGTTCCTGCAAATCGGAAATGAGAACCAACGCACCGCCGTTTTCAAAGGCATTCTCCACTTCGTACTCGCCGATGACATGAAACGCGTGGCCATCGATGACGATGTCGTCGTCGACGCTCTTACCGAGACTTTGCGCCAACAACTTGCCGAGCATCACCACGTTGCGATCGCCGGTTGCGAAGCGCCGCCCGTTGAGGATCTTTACATGGTCGAACAGCGGGCTCTCCGCGTACCAACCTTCGATGAGCACGCCCAATAGATCGGTGCCTTCGAACGTGACTGCGTCAAATAGTATCGGCGACAAGGCCTTCACGTTGGGCACCGCCTGAATCTGGTTGCCGACACGTTCGGGGAGCGTCGCGTAGAGTTGCTCCGTGCGGCCGCTCTTGAGAACGATGAGATCGATGCCCTGCGTCGCATAGCGGGCGCGGATCGAATCGACGAAGTCGTCGGATATTCCCACCAGCGCTACGAACGTGCCGACGGCTAGCGCTACGCCCAGCGCAGTGAGCGCCGAGCGAATGGGCCGCCGCAGGACGTTCTTCAGCGCTAGCGAAACAAAGTGCATCGCTCCTGATTGTAACCGCGAGCGATGCGGGCGGGGATGTGTGCCGAGCGCGATTCGGTTAGATGCCACCCAGCCGTTCGAGAGTGGGCTCGGGCTGCCACATGTAGAGAAACGCAGGCATGTGGGCGCGGTCGAGGCCGGGAATGCTCGGCAGTGGTATCGCGGCTTGCAACGGCAGGTGGTTGGCCGTCGAGTACATCGAATAGGCGGGGTGATTCTTGCGTTCGTACATGACGACGGCCGTTTGTCGCTGCTGCGACATGCGGCAAGTGGCGCCGATCGCTTCGTCGAGCGAGCCGATCTTGTCGATCAGTCCGCTATCCAGCGCTTGCTTCGCGGTGAGGACTCGGCCATCAAAGATCGTGTTGTCGGCCGGCTTCACATTGGGCCGAGCGCCGAGGACCGTGTCTTTGAACTGCTGGTGGTAATCATTCGCCATCTGCTGCAGAATCTTGCGGGAGTTTTCGTTGAGACCGCGGACCGGGCTGCCGAGGTCGATATTGTCGCCCGCTTTCACGGCCTGGCCAATAATGTTCAACTGCGCCATCGTGTCTTGCAGGCTGTAGGCGTTGAAGATCACGCCGATGCCGCCGGTGACCGTGCCGGGCTGAGCGTAAATCGTGTCGGCCGAGGTGGCGAGATAGTACGCGCCGCCAGCGCCGACATCCATCAAGCAGGCGACGACCGGCACGCCGGTGCGTTGGCGGAACGTATCGAGCTCGTAGCGCATCATCTGCGAGGCTACGACGCCGCCGCCGGGGCTGTTGATGCGGAGTACAACTCCCGAGACGCGTGGGTCGCGTTCGGCTGCCGACAACCGCTCATGGAACACGGCGACGGGGTTGTCGCCGCTCACGTACGGGCCCGCGATGTTCGAGTTCACGAGCAGGCCATCGACCTCGATGAGCGCGATGTGCGCCGAGCAATTATCGCGCGGTCCGGCGACGACGATCGGCATCACGGGGCCTTCGTCGGAAGCGGGTGCGACCTTCGCCGTAATCTGCGCTTCGAGCGGGTGCTCGATATCGACGCTGCTTCGCGTGAGCACGCGCAGCGGTTGGCCGCAGCCGGCGAGGGCGGCGAATAGGGCGCTGGCGGCGATGATCGTGGAGGAGAACCGCACGGCGTTTCCGGCAATCGCGCGAGGAGAGAGAAGAGGCAGAGGCGCGGTATTTAGTAGTATTTACGACAGCGTGCAAGTGCGCGTCGCAGCCGGCGCGGCAGTGCTGGCGATGCTGGCGTTGCGAGCGAGATAGCGAGACTCCGGTCGCTGACGCTCGCGGCTTGCCAGTGGTTCTGACGAAGTAGTTTTGCTATCAGAGGCGCAAAATGGCGGGAAACGCGGGCGCCAGCACGAGTTGTCCAAGCATTCCCGCGAGCAAGGGTCCCAAGTTGTTGGCGGCACGGCGATTGAGTTTGCACGGCGGGAGGCGCTGCACGAAGGAATTTGAGATGACTGGCCGTGAGCCTGGCGGCAAACTTGCAGAAATATTCGCCCCCTGTATTGCAACGTGCGCCCCCGTTATACATTTCAGACGAGCAAGTCGATCAGCGATCAGCGACGGGTCCACACGATTGGTTCCTGACACATTTGTCCTACGGTGGCCGGTGGAGACGTATCAGCCGCTGCAGGATAGTCCGGCCAAGGTGTTTCAGAATTGTTTTGCGTTTGGCAACCCGCACCCCCGTTCGTTCAATATGGCCTTCTGCGACGGCTCAGTGCACGAGATTGCATACGACATCGACATGCAGGTGCATCGCAACCAGGCGAACCGGCTGGACGGCGATTGAGTGGAGCAGCGTCTGCAGGCTTTGAGCAGAGCTATGCGGGCGAACTGGCGTGGCGCGATTAGTGAGCGCCGTCGGTGCGGAGCGCCGTGGGGCCGGCGGCGTTTGCGGGCGGTGCCGGGCGTAGCCGGCCGCTCGTTTGTGCGGCGCTAAACTCGACCGGGTCGCGAGTTTGAAAGGCGGCCAGATTGCCGGCCTGGTCGCGGGCTTCGGCGCGGAGGTAGATGCGCGTCGGAACGTAGCGTTCGACGCGCCAGGCATATTCGCCCGTGTTCTCAAGGTTCGCGGCGATCACGTTCCACGGGCCGGTGGCACGACTGCTGAAAAAGAGCGAGATCGGCCGCGGCTCGAGGTTGTTGTCCTGCACGCGCCAATGCAGAACGAGATGGTCGGCGAGGTTGCCGCTGCCACGCTCGATGGACGTAAGTTCGATGATCGGGCGCTTTAAGTCGACAGAGACCCAGAGCTCGGGCTCGTCGCCCGAGTGGGGCGGGGTGATGGCCGCGCTGGTTGCCGTTTGCACCATGATTTTAAAGCCATAGAGGCCTTCATCATCGACCGTGACGATGAGCGGGCTGCGGCTGTCATCATCGACGGAGTAGCGATTCCAGGTTTGGCCGCCATCGCGAGTGCCCCAGAGTTCGACGCGGGTGACGCCGGCCTGGCTGTTGTCGTCGAGGTCGTATTCGAGAGCGAACGTGCGGGAGCCGACGAGCTTCGGTTGCGTGCCGGGGCGGTGGGTCGGTGGGGCATTGCCGCCGATCGGTGCGATTGGTTTGTTGGCTGCTTGCTGCGCAGCAGGCGATGAGGCCACCGGCACGAGTGATGGGCCGGCAATTGATGACTCGTTGTCTGTTCGCACTGCGCCGGCGAAGTGGGCCGGAACTCGCCCATTGTTGTTAGCGGCGGTTGGTGATGCCTCGCCGAACGATGGGCCTGCGGCCGCGACATGTGCGCTGTTCGGGTTTGCGCGCGGCGGTGCGCTGCCGAACGTGACTGGCACCGAACCGACGTTAAGCGTTGGGCCTGCGCCGCCAATTTCCGGGGAGCCGTAGGCGGTGACGCCGTCATCGGGTTTAGCGGCGCCGGTAGTCCAGAGTTGGAAGGGCGCTCGGGCCGTCGCTCCAGCCGGCCAGTTTTGAGTGGCGGGCGGAGCGACGGGCAAGGTGGCCGTACCAGGGTTTGAGGCCCAACCGCCCGTCGGCGCCGCGGAGGTGGGGGGCGGCGCCGAGGGAGTGGTTGCGATGGGCGGGCTCGTCGCCGGCTGCGCGATGGGGGCGGACATCGCGGGTTGGGAAAGTAGTGGACCCGTCACGAGCGGGGTCGAATCGACGGGCGTCTGGTAAACGGCTGAGTTTCCGGCGCGGTCGAAGATCGTGGCGCGGATGGCGAGTGGATGAACACCGGTGGGCGGCGTGTACGTAGCGTGGAACGGGGAGCTGGGAGCGGCGAGAGAGGGCGCGGCCGGAGTGGGGGCGAGAGGCTGGGGGCTGGGGGAAGCGGCATCGGCGATTTGCAGCGGGGCGGGTTGCCAAGGGGCGCTGGGACTTAATTGAACTTCGATGCGCAGCGAGCCGGGGTTGAGGTTGATGTCAGTAGCGCGACATTGGATGTCGATCGCGCCGGTTTCGGTGGTCCGGGCGTGGAGTTCGTCGATGCGGGGAATGGTGGTGTCGACGATCACTCGCAATTCGGGTTGATACGGGCCGGCCGGCCAAAGTTGACCACGAGCATCGAGCGTGCGGACAGCGAACCAATACTCGCCGTCGCCTTCGGCGCGGTAGTTGAACGCTTTGACTTCGGGCTTGGCATCGCTGATTTTCTGCCAGCTCGCGCCGCGATCGCGCGACACGAAAAGGTACACGGCGCGAGCGATCGCGGGATCGGAGGCGCCGGGCCATTTGTACGGGATCAGGAAGAGCTGTTGCTTCCAGTAGATGGCGTCAGGCACCGCCGGCGTTGCGGTCGGCGCTGGCATGTTTGGCGGTGTTGAAGCAGCGGTCATCGCCGCGGGTGCGGTCGCAGGGTTGAACTGGGCAGCGGCGCAGGGCAGACAGAGTGTCCAGCTTAATGTGAGCGCGCTGCAAAACAGCAAAACTCGCGCGAATTTGAATACTGGAAGCGTCCCCAGCAGGAATACGCAACGGTGGGCGGTGCCCACCCTGCGGTTGTTGTGGCGCCGAATTCGTTGGACTCGCGTCATACAACACCGGTTCGCCCTGATAAAACGATCGCGCAAACTCCCATATTTCTTATCGGGAGTCGCGAAAGATCGGCTGAACGGCAAAGTGCCCGCGCCAGCGAGCGAAACCGCTAGAAAATACGCTGTTGTAGACCAATTTTTGCGGGTCGCGCATAATGAACCGATTGGGCAAAGGCGACCAGCTAGCTGGAATGTGAATCGGCAGCGCGGACAGTTGGCATGACCGAATTGTTTAGTCATCCGTTGTCCCGAGCCGCGCTGTGGTTTGCCGTAATATTCGCACTATTGGCGCTAGCCATCATGGTGATGAGAAAGTGGCGCGGTGGTGCCTTCGACTCTCAACCTGACGCCAGGGAATTGCTGACAAAGTTCCAAGAACTGCATGGTCGGGGTGGTCTCAGCGACGACGAATACCGAACAATAAAGACGAAGCTAGCAAGGCAAATCGAAGCCGAGCTAAAGGATACCGACGAGACGAGTTAAGCACGCTATCGAAATCGTTCCGGCTCGACCGGTTGGAGCGATCGCGGAGAGTGTGCAGCGACGAGAACGCAGGATCATGAAGCCGACGGGCGAACGAGGACACCTGGTCGGACGTAGTGATAGGCATGAATTGGAATCGGGTCGCGGCATTGTCTGCCGCGGCGCTAACGGCAGCTGGGGACAAGGAAGCTCCTCCGGACGCACGCGAGCGAACGGTTCGAAATTTGGAGGGCGCCACACCTACGCAGTGGTAGGGAAGTAGACCACCGAACGGCGCCAACCTCGAACCAAGATTCGCCCTAGAGCGAGTGACACCACAGGAAATATCAGGCGGCCGATTTTCTCACGCGAACGTCGCGCGAGTCGGCCGTCAACCGGGAAGGAGTTTGTAATGCCCACGGGCCGGGATATCAGCGGCACACGCCGCGGCGGCACTACCAAGAAGAACGCGTTCTGTTCGTTCTGTCGCAAGAGCTATCGAGACGTCGGACCGCTGGTCGAAGGACCAGGCGATGTCTACATCTGCGGCGAATGCATCGAGCTTTGCCAGTCGATCCTCGACCAGGAACGTAAGCGACGCGGCACGAGCAAGCAACTGTTCACGCGGATTCCCTCGCCGCGTGAGATCATGGAACAACTGGGCGAGTACGTCATCGGCCAAGATAAGGCCAAGCGCGTGCTCTCGGTCGCGGTGCACAGCCACTACAAGCGACTCGTGGCGGCCGAAGATGATTCAGACGTCGAAATTGATAAGTCGAACATCTTGCTGGTCGGCCCCACGGGCTGCGGCAAGACCTTGCTCGCCCGCACCCTCGCCCGCAGTTTGAACGTGCCGTTCGCCATCGGCGACGCCACGACGCTGACCGAAGCCGGCTACGTGGGCGAAGATGTGGAGAACCTGCTGCTCAAGCTGCTCCACGCGGCCGATTTCGACATCGAAGCGGCCCAGCGCGGCGTGCTCTACATCGACGAAATCGACAAGATTGGCAAGACGAGTCAAAACGTATCGATCACGCGAGACGTTTCCGGCGAAGGCGTGCAGCAAGCTCTGCTGAAGATGCTCGAAGGCACCACCGCCAACGTTCCGCCGCAAGGCGGGCGGAAGCATCCCGAGCAGCAGTACATCCAGATCGACACCACGAATATCTTGTTCATCTGCGGTGGCACGTTCACCGGCATCGAGGATATCATCCGCAAGCGGATGGGCAAGCGTTCGATCGGCTTCACGCAAGACTCCAAGTCGCACACCGAGTTGGGCCTCGCCGAAACGCTGCCGAACGTGAATGCCGACGACCTCATCGAGTTCGGCATGATTCCGGAACTCGTGGGCCGCTTGCCAGTGGTGAGTGCACTCACGCCGCTTGATGAAGACGCGCTAATGCGAGTGCTCACCGAGCCGAAGAACGCGCTTACGAAGCAGTACGAGCGACTCTTCTCGATGGAAGAAGCCGACCTCAAGTTCACCGACACGGCGCTGCGGGCGATTGCGAAGAAAGCCCAACAGCGCGAGACCGGTGCCCGCGGTCTGCGGTCGATCATCGAGAACGTGATGCTCGACATCATGTTCGACCTCCCTGAACAGCCCCGTGGCAGCCGCTACGTCATCACCGATGACGTAGTGGAGGGCAAGAAGCCGCTCTTCGAGCAACCGCAAACGAAGAGCGCGTAACCGATTAGCGATGGCGGGCCTTGGGCGAAGAAGCCTGTGGCGCGCAACCACCCGGCCCCGGGCGAAAGCCCGGGGCTTTTTTCATTGGGCCGAGCGGAATACGTTGCCGAGCACTGTCACGCCGCAACTACGTGAAAATTGTTGCGGAAAACTGCTGGCTTAATCAGGCGATGTGACGGCTTGCCCATGAGTGCCCCGCTTAGTCCGGCGAGCTTCAGCCAGAGTTCGGTACCGCTGCTGCCGCCGAGCGCGTGGTGACGGGCAGTACGACTAAGAGCTTTGCGATTGCGGGCATGCCGGAGCCGTCGTGCGTCGTGCTGACGTTAACCGTGTGCACAACGCTGTCTTCTGCGACAGCGCGACGAAAGCGTAACCGCTGAGTGCGGCCTTGTAGGCATCTCGCTCTGCGAGATGCATTGCCTCTCGCGGAGCGAGAGGACTACAATTCTGGCTACAGGATACATCTCGCATCGGAAAGCTCTAAGAGTATGGCTGCGCTGTTTGAACCGTTTCGTTTGAAGGATCTCACGCTGCGGAACCGAGTGGCGGTTTCGCCGATGTGCCAGTATTCGTCGGACAATGGGTTTCCGAACGATTGGCATTTTGTACACTTGGGGTCGCGGGCGGTCGGCGGCGCAGGACTGGTGATTGTGGAAGCGACGGCCGTGTCGCCGGAAGGACGCATCAGCCCAGCGGATAGCGGCATCTATCTGGATGAGCATATCGAGCCGTTCAGCCGCATCAGCCAGTTTTTGAAGCAGCACGGCGCGGCGCCGGGGATGCAGATCGCGCATGCCGGCCGCAAGGCGAGTTCCAATAAGCCGTGGGAAGGCGACAACCACATCGAAACGGGGAAGGGCGGTTGGGAGACGCTCGCGCCCTCAGCGATTGCATTTGGCGGCGGATTGCCGAAAGTGCCGCGGGAGATGTCGCTCGACGACATTGCGATGGTTCGTGAGCAATTCGTCGCAGCGGCGAAGCGAGCGCTGGCGGCCGGCTTCGAGTGGCTGGAATTGCATTTCGCGCATGGCTACTTGGCTCATGAGTTCTACTCGCCGCTCGCCAATCAGCGCACCGACCAGTATGGCGGTAGTTTTGAAAATCGCACACGGTTTCTGCTGGAAACGCTGGCTGCCGTGCGGAAGGTGTGGCCCGAACGGCTGCCGCTGACTGCGCGGCTCTCAGTGACAGATTGGGTCGATGGCGGCGTGACGATCGAGGAGTCTGTGGAGCTCGTGCGACAGTTCAAGTCGGCCGGATTGGACCTCGTTGATGTGAGCCATGGGTTCATTACGCCGGATATCAGCCACGTGCCGTGGGGACCGGGATTCATGATTCCGCTCGCGAGCCGGCTGCGCCGGGAGGCGGAGTTGCCGACCGCCGTGGGCTGGATGATCACCGAGCCGCAGCAGGCACAAGAGGCCGTGCGCGACGGGCATACGGATCTCGTGCTGCTGGCTCGGGAAATGCTCCGCGATCCGTACTGGCCGTATCATGCGGCAGTGAAATTGGGCGTGCCGCAGGCGGCCAATCTGCTGCCCGTGCAATATGCGCGGGCCGTTTCTCGGCATTAGATCATTCGCCCTCCCAAGATTCCGCTGAGAGTGGCAAACAGCTTGGACTGTGCGCTTTAGCCCACGTGACTGTGCGGCAAGCGAGTTGCCCGGAGGGGTTAAATATGGCCCGCTGTCCCCCGCCCGGCGGTGGACAATTTCATTTCGAGGTGCGTCGTGTTATCGTATGCGCAGGGTGAGAGGCGCTGGGCACGACGCGACCGGCGCCGCCGGTTTCTTTTATCCTGCTTATTAGGAGATAAGGCCATGACGACCGATCAATTCATGCTGCAGCAGTTCCTCACGCTTCGCGACGAAATTCGCGATTCGAAAGCCCGCATTTTCTGGTTGATGATCATCGGCATCGTGCTCGTGATTGCGGCGGGATTCATGGCAGCGGAATTTCCGGCCGCGTTCGCCAATGCGGCGATTCCGTTTCTGCTGTTGGGGTTGATGTTGTCATTTGTTTCAGAGCAGAACAATATTGCCCGCGCCGGACGGTATCTGCGCGAAACGGTTGAGCCGAGCATCGAGAACCTCAAGGGCTGGGAACATTGGCTCGAGAGCAAGCCGAAACTGCGGGAAGTCGATCACTATTTCGTGCTCGGGTTCAGCGCACTATTTGCGATTTTCTTCGCGATTACGACGTCGCTCACACTGGTGCAACTCGACAAGCGGACGAGCGAGGTGTACGTGGCAGCCGCGGCAATCGCGTACGCGCTCGGAGCGTTTTGCACTTTCGTCGTGCTGTGGCGGCATTGGCGGTCGAGCACCGCGCCCGAGTAACCGCGAGAGTGCGGCAAACAGCGGCCACCGAATCGGACGCTTCCGCCTTCCGGCAAGTGTGGTTCTCAATTCGTTATAGCGTCGGAGGTGGCTGGGACAACGCCCCAGGTTCGACGATTCGCTGGGGCGGTGCGCCAGCCGCCCGCCGCACAATGATCCACCAGGAACGGCCTCGACGTGCTCAAGACAAGTGTTGCTTCGTCATCGGTTACGCCAACGGCGTTCAACTCTATAGCCCAGAGTCGCCGGCTCTGCGGCGCACTCTGGGTCGCGAGTTCGAATGAAGATGTTTTACTCTGAAGGAGTTAAACTCGATCTGCACGAGTTCGGCGCTTCAGAGTGAAACGCTTACAGCGTATGCCGAATTGGAGCTGCTCACATACCCAGGGTGCGCGGCTGCTCCGCGCCCCTGGGCTTTGCAGTTTAGCACCTGCGGTGTAAAGGTGCTCCTGCGGCAAGAGGCGCCGCGCGAAACTGTAACAATGCTATTCGGCGCATTTTGCCAAGGCCGATGCGAAGTTGGTTTCTAAAAATCTGATAGAAACAACCCTGACGATCGACGGAAGTCCAACTAGCCGCCGGCGATATCAAGGCGGCTGTTTACTTGCGTTTCTTTACCTTGCCGTCTCTCTTCGTGCCGGCGCCATTGGCGCCGCCGTTGCTCGTCGATTTGATGGCCGACGCGGTGTGGTTGCCGCCTGTGGCATCGACCGGCTTGGGTTTCGGCAGCAGCTTCCGCTCGGCGATGCCCCACAGGCTCGAGGCGATGAAGTACAAGCACAGCCCGCTCGCCACTTTGTAGAACAACAGGCCCATGAACACCGTCATGTACTTCATCATCTTCTGCTGCATGACGGCCTGTTCGTTCGTCGGCTCGGGCATCGCCATTTTCTGCGTAATGAGGAACAGCGTCACCGTGATGAGCGGCAGCACATTCAGGTACGGGCCCAACCCGAAGAAACCTTGGGCCCTCGACACGAACTCCGGCACGAAGGCGGACCAGTTCCAGAGCATATCGGGCGCGGCCAGGTTCGAGCACCAGCGGATGCCTTCCCAGAACAGGGGCGATTGTCGCAGTTCGACATCGATCAACAGTGCGCGGTACAGGCCGATGAACACGGGCAACTGCAGGAACACGGGCAAGCAGCCGCCGAGCGGATTAATCTTATGCTTGCGGTACAATTCTTGAGTCGCTTGCGATTTCTTCTGCATGTCGGTCTTGTACTTCTCATTGATCCGGTCCATCTCCGGCTTGAGGGCCTGGATTTTGGCCATGTTCTGCGTCTGCTTGAAGCTGATCGGGAACATGCAGCCGCGCACGAGCACGGTGAGAAGTATGATGGCAATGCCATAGTTGCCGACGATGCTATAGAAGAAGTGCAGCACCGCCAGCATTGTGCGGGCAACGGCGCCAAAGATTGGCCAGCCATAATACAGCACGTCTTTGAGCGAGTAATTCGGGTCGTCGGCCGCGTAGTACTGGGCGAGCAGATTGGGCCGCTTCGGGCCGATGAACACGCGGTACTTGTCACTCGTGCTTTCGCCGGGGGCGATATCCAGCGATTTCCGAGTGAGGCGATTCGTGACATTCGTAAACGACAGCTCGGCGGGCGGCGGCACCGGACCGACGACAATCGCCTCGGTCGTATCGAACCAGGCGTCGTCCAGCGATTTGATGGCCGGCAACATCATCGCCGAGAAGTACTGGCCATCGACGCCGACATAGGCCAGCGTTTGGCCGTCGCCCATAGGCGTGGCTTTGCCTTTGGCAATATACGAGTCATCGAAGGATATCTCGGGGCTGCCGGCGAATCGCAAGGCTACGTCGCGCAGGCCGCCGCCGCCCCACCGCTGGCCGATCTTGCGAGCGTACCACCAGCCCTCGAGCGGCATGCCGGTGGGACCATCCAGCCGATAGCCGACAGCGCGCTTCGCTTCACCCATGTTCTTCAGGGTGATCTCCAACTCCAAGTGGTAAGCCGGGAAGGTCGGGTCGTCGCGCTTGTCATCCGGCGACTTGGCGAGCGTGTATTTCTTTTCGACCTCGAGCTTCATCTCCGGCAGCGTGCGCCGGAACGTGGCGGAGGATTGCTCGTGGGCGGCGAGTTCCCAATTGCCCGTTTCAAGCAATTCCGCTAGGCGCTTCGCATCGTCTTTCGCGAGCGGATTGTTGTCGAGACTCGCGAAAGTGAGCAGAAACGACGGCCGGTCGACAAAGTCGGCCGGCAGCGGCGCGTCGCGCATCGTGTAGTTTTCCGACTCGGGCCGCAGCACGGCGAGCGGCTTGCGCGCCAGGCGGATCGTGCGCGGCTGCGGCGCTCCGTCGGCGTGCCGAACCTGGAGCACGATGTCGTTGCCGGGTTCGGTCTTGGCGAGGGCGCGCTTGAGATCGTCTTGATTCTTGATGGCCGTCGTTTGCGGGTTGCCGATTCCCACGATCAGGTCGCCGGGTTCGATCGGTGCAGGCTTGCCATCGGCCGTGGCATTCGCGGCGGGCGTGCCGGCGCCAACAACTTGCACCTGCGCGCCGTCGATGACATTCTTTAACTCCAGTTCGCCAAGATAACCGCTCCAGTCGTGCTGATCGCGGAAGCGCGAACTCGCGAATTCGGCGCGATGCACGGCCGCGCCGGCGTTCGTGAGCGTGACCAGCATCCGATAGTCGCTCGCCATATCGAGCGAGCCGAGCGTTGCGTATTGCAGCGGCGTGGTCGTCGCGGCGACGGCCGGCAGCGGGCCGGCAGGCGCCGCTTGCATGGCCGGCGCCTCGGCATTCGGCTTGGCTGCGTCTTTACCTTCGGGCGCGTTGGCGTCGCCCTTGGCTACGTCTTTGCCCTTAGCCTTTTCGGCGGCGACCTGGTTCGCGTTTTGCGCAGCCGGTGGTTGCGGCTGCGGCATCAGCCGGCTGATGAACAAGTAGGCAGCCAGCGACAGCACCAAGAACGCAATAAACTGGCGTTGCTCCGGGCGGTTTTCCAATGCAAATGTCCTTCTCTAAACGCTGACGTGTACTGGTTGCCGGCCGGAGGGCAAGTCGCCACTTGCTATTCGCCGCGCGGCGATTCTTCTTGCGAACGACTTCCCCGCAACCTGTCGCCCGCCATGCGGCCGCTATCGCCCCTGTTTGATCCGGTCGCCTAAGAAGTCGTCCAGATCGGGGATGTTGTAGATCTTGTTGGCGGTGACGCCGGGATCGTACTCGACGCGGCGAAACGACAGCTGGTGCGGCTCTTGGATCACGTAGCACGATCGTGGGTCGCCGTCGCGGGGCTGTCCCACCGAGCCCACGTTGCACATGAATTTCTGCTCTTCGAAACGATAGACGTAGCCCAGCTCGTCGGGCGTCATGAAGTTGCGGCTCTCGGTGAATACGCCCGGCACATGCGTGTGACCTTGGAAGCAGCCGAACTCGACCATGTTAAACAGCTTTTCGATCTTCTTCTGATTGTAGATATCTTCCGGGAACACGTATTCGTTCACCGGGTTGCGCGGCGAGCCGTGTACGTACAGCCATTTGCCATCACGATATGTGCGGGGCAGGGCGCCCAAAAAGTCCCAGCGGCGATCGATTGCCGAGCGGTCGCCGCGCGAGTTTTCCAGCTGATCACGCGTCCAAAAGATCGCCCGCTCGGCGCCCGTGTTAAACCCTTCGGGATCGAACAACGCGCCTTGGTCGTGGTTCCCCAACAAACAGACCCGCGTGCGATCGATCACTAGGTCGAGGCACTCGCACGGATTGGGCCCGTAGCCGATGATGTCGCCGAGGCAAAAGACCTCGTCGACACCCTGTTCGCGCGTGTCGGCAAGGACCGCCTGGAGGGCTTCCATATTGCCGTGGATATCGCTGATGATGGCCCGTTTCAAGGCACGGCTCGCTTCGGCGCGTCGGGGACTAGGATCAGCGACGGCAAAAACGTGACGCCTCTTTTCACCGTACCGCTTGTAATCCGGTTAGTGTAAAAGTCGGGCAAGGGAGGGTCAAGCGGCAGTTGCCTGGCCGCGCGTTCATGGCCGCCACGCCGGGTGCGCTTGGGATGCTGCCGCCGCCCTGAAAAACAGAGGCATTTTGCAGCTCTGCTGGTGTCGCCGGAGGCTGTGATCGTGCAGCTTTCCGCTCGACGGCGCGTACCGACCACAATTGCGCCTTGCGGTGCCGTAGCAGTTAGGCAAACTTGGAAGCATGGACAACGCTCGCAAGATTCTGGCGATTGAAACCTCCGGCCGACATGGGTCGGTCGCCGCATTGTGGGGCAGGACAGACGGCGGCACTCAATCGCTGACTCAGATTGCCATCTCGGGAAGCCAACGCACAGCTCAGGCATTTGCCCCGGCACTTGAGCGATTGCTGCGCGAGGCGAATTGGCGGCCGGCAGATGTGCAACTTGTCGCTGTTGCCGTCGGGCCCGGTTCGTTTACCGGCCTGCGGATCGGCGTAACAACCGCGAAGACATTTGCCTATGCCGTGAGCGCAGATGTGATCGCCGTCAACACGCTCGATGCGCTCGCCGCTCAGGCGCCTTCCGACGACGGTCCGCTGTGGACGATTCTCGACGCGCAGCGGCAGGAATTGTTCGCGGCGAAGTATCGTGGTCGCGCATCTGGCGCCGGGCAGCTCGGACGCGAGATCCACATCATTGGGCAAGATGCGTGGCTAACAGGGTTACAGCCGGGTGATCGTGTTACGGGTACGGCGCTCAACCGCTTGGCGCACCGCTTGCCCGCGCACGTTGATGTCATCGCCAGCGCACGTTGGCAGCCCATGGCGGAAGCCATCGGTTCCGTCGGCTGGCACAACTACCAGGCCGGCCAGCGCGACGACCTATGGTGGCTGACTCCGCACTACTATCGCGCCAGCGCCGCTGAAGAAAAGAACCCGGCGTGAATATTCGCGCATGTCGTGCGCATGGCGCGGAGCTTGTGGGCGGCCTTAGTAAATCCCGCGACGCTTCAGCCAGAGGTTGAGCTTGAAGTAGAGCGACTGCAACGGGCGATAGAGAGCGGGAGGGATTATGCGGCGATAGAACGGGCGTATCGCCGAGCCGACTGCATCGGGAACATCGATGCGCGTTGCGTGGTAAAGCCCTTGAAGTCGATTGACGAAGCGTTCGAATTGGGGCCGCGTCTCGTGACTGTAGCCCGGCGAATAGCAGACGGCGATGCCGGACACCGGCACGTTCAACTGCTTGTCGAAAAACTCCTCGACACGCGCATCTAACTCAGCGAGTTCAATTTCGCGTTCGGCAAAAACATCCCAGTCAATATCGAGAAAGTCCCCTGCGACAGGTCCTGGCCAGGATGCCATGGGGTTGACCGCGTACTCCAGTGGCATCGGTGGCAGGCTGTTAAGACGAATTGCCAAGTTGTAGGGCAGCGAGGTCAGGTCCTCGGTGTATTTGACCGTGTTCACATCGCAGCCCCGACCGCCAGGCGTGCTATGGATCCAGTTGATGGCCTCCACTCGCCCTTCCAAGATGGCATGAGAAAGGAAGTTGCCGATGTCGACTCCGCGGCGGATATCGGGGATCTTGTAGGCTAACTGTTTGGCGCGATCGATCAATAAGCCGCGCAAGTCGCAATGAAAATCAATATGACAAACGTGCAAATCGCGCACATCTCGCTCCGACCAAATGTGATACAGTTGGTCATGGTTCTCGATGACAAATAGTTCCGGCGGACTCTGCTCCATCGCGATTATTGGCAATCAAGACTGCCGATTCGAGGACTCCTTTTCTAACCGCGTGTACTGTAAGGCGGGCCATGCACTCGGTGCAATGAGCTGGCAGCCAAGAGTTTGAGAAATCCCAACGCAGGGCTAGTCGCAGCCCAGCACTTCCTGCGCCGCCGCCAGCGTTGCGTCGATGTTGGCTTCCGAGTGCGCCGCGGAAACGAACAATGCTTCGAACTGGCTGCAGGGGAAGTAGATGCCGCGGTTCAGCATCGCCCAGAACCACCGGCCGAAGCGCTCGGTGTCGCAACGGCTGGCTGTCGGCCAATCGATGACCGGTGTTTCGGTGAAGAACAGCGTCATCATGCTGCCGACGCGGGCGACTTGGTGCGGCACGCCGACCGCGCTCGCCGCGCTGGCAAGGCCCGCTGCCAGCCGCGCGCTGAGCTGTTCCAATCGCTCGTACGGTGGGTTATCGCGCAGCTCGGTGAGCACTGCGCAGCCGGCGGCCGTGGCAAGCGGATTCCCACTGAGCGTGCCAGCCTGAAAGACTTTGCCGGCGGGCAAGATATGGTCCATGATTTCTGCCCGACCCCCGTAGGCGCCGACCGGGCAACCACCGCCGACGATCTTGCCGAGCGTGGTAAGATCGGGTTCGATGCCAAGGAGCGACTGTGCTCCGCCATAGGCGACGCGGAAGCCCGTCATCACCTCATCACAAATCAAGAGCGCGCCATGCTTGCGCGTCAGTTCTCGCAGAGATACAAGAAACTCCTCGCTGGGCACGACGACGCCCATATTGCCGACAACCGGCTCAAAAATCACCCCTGCGATGCGGTCGCCATGTTCAACAAACGCAGCTTGCACTCCAGCGACATCGTTGTAGTGTAGCACGAGCGTATCGCGGCTGGTGCCGAGGGTGACGCCGGGCGAGTTCGGCACTGCGAGCGTGGCGGCCGAACTGCCCGCGGCAACGAGCAGGCTGTCGACATGCCCGTGGTAGTTGCCGGCGAATTTCACAATCACGTCGCGGCCCGTGTAGCCGCGCGCCAGCCGAATCGCGCTCATCGTGGCTTCGGTGCCGGAACTCACGAGCCGCACCTTTTCGATGCTCGGCACGGCTGCGACGACAAGCTCGGCGAGCTCGTTTTCCGCTGCCGTTGGCGCGCCGAAGCTGGTGCCGCGGCGCGCCGCCGCTTCAATCGCCGCGACGACTGTTGAGTGTGCATGGCCGAGGATGAGCGGGCCCCAGGAACCGACGTAGTCAATGTAGCGGTTGCCGTCGACATCCCACAGATACGGGCCTTCGCCACGCTCGACCACAACAGGTTCACCGCCGACGCCCCCAAACGCGCGGGCCGGGCTGTTGACGCCGCCGGGCATCAGTTGCTTGGCGCGCTCGAATAGTTTGTGGCTTTGGTCGTGATTCATCATGTTGGGCGGGCATTGCCCACCGGTCCATCGCGTTCACGCGAATAGTAATTGATGATGGTGGGCGGCGCCCACCCTACTGCTTCTCGAGTCGCGCAAGCTCCCTACGGGCTTTTTCGACGATCGCGGCGGCCCACGGGTCGTTCTCGTGCAGCTTGATGATTGCCCGATACATGCCGGCCGCCCGATCTGGCTTCGTGCTCTGCAATGCCTCGACGGCCGTCAGTCGTTCGTTCAATGCGGCAAGATGCTGGGCTCGCTGTTTGGACAAATCTGCTTTGAGGATTTCAATTCGCCTTTGCGCAAGCTGCACAACGCTGGCGGTCCGCCGCGCCACGTTTCGCTCGTCACGATTCTTGGTCGCGTTGCCGTTCGATAGCTGCGCTGGGTCATTCGGCGCGTCGTCCCGGTAAAGATTAACGATTGCCGTCAGCAGCTCAATCGCTTTTTCGGGCGCAGCCGCCGCCATTCCGTAAGCTTCCAAATACAGCTGCTCCGCCGGCACAAGCGATGTGTTGATCGAGCCGCTGCTGCGCGATTCCCGCTGCAGTTTACGCTCCAACTTGTCGAGGTCGATGCGATCCTTGTAACTGCGCAGCTCGTCGGCGCGCGGATCTGCCGGGAATCGACTCAGAAAGTCATCCACTTCGCTCTCGACTTTGGTCAGCGATCCTTCGTCGTCGCTCGAAACTTGCGTCGATATCTTGGTGTACAACGTGTCCGCCGACGGCGGCCGCGAGACGTACGCGATGGCCCCGCCCATCATGGCCAAAATTACGACGAACAACAGCAGCTGCGCGGATACGAGGAGCCACGATCTTTTCTGTTGAGCCGTCCGCGCGGCTTCTTCTTCTTCTTCACGGTCGTGAAACGCGCGGCGTGTTCCACCGCCGGTGCCGCTGCAGCCGAGTCCGGCACGAGCTGAATGCTGATACTCGGCGCCTTGCTGCTCACGGCGCTAGCTTCGGCGGCGAGCGTCGCCGCGTTTTGCGAACCGCCCGACGGCGTCGTTTGCCCCCCCGGAGTGAGACCGCGCGATGCCGCGCCGGTGGAAGGCGATTCGGCTTGTGTTGCCGCCGACGACAATTGCTCGATGATGTCGGCCGCAGGCTTCGTGACCGGCGGCTCGCTGGCGAGTGCGAAGTCGTCAGCTGCCGGCCGCGAGAGCGCATTCACCATCGCCTGCAGGTGCCGCGCCAGCACCTGCGTGTTCGGAAAACGGCTCGCCGGCTCTTTGGCCAGCAGCTGCATGATCACGCTTTCGAGTTGTTCGGGCGTATCGGGCGCGTAGCGCCGCACCGGTTCGGGGCTCGCGAACCGCTGCAGTTGCAGCATCTGCGGCAAGTTCTTTGCGCGGAACGGCGGCCGGCCAGCCAGGAGTGCGTACATCACGCCGCCCAGGCTGTATTGGTCGCAGCGGGCCGTGACTGGGCGACCATCGGCCTGCTCGGGCGACATATAATCTGCCGTTCCCAGCACGCCGCCGGCTGTGGTCAGCGATGTCGTGCCGAACAACCGTGCGATGCCGAAATCGGCCAGCTTCACATGATCGTCGGCCGTGAGCAGGATGTTCGCCGGCTTGATGTCGCGGTGCACGATGCCGTGGTCGTGCGCATGTTTCAGTGCCAGTGCCAGTTGAATCGCGATGTTCGTCACCTCGCGCCAATTGAATCGCCGGCCCGCTTTCAGCTCGTCTTCGAGGCTGATGCCTTCCATCAGCTCCATTGAGTAAAAGTGGATGCCGTCCTGCTCCCCGTAACCGTAAAGGCGGACAATGCCGTCGTGACGCAGCGTCTTGAGCGATTCGATCTCGGCTTCGAATCGTTCGCGAAATCCCTCGGCCGCGGCCAGGTGAGGCGACAGCGCCTTAATGGCCACCCGCTGCCCCGTTTGCGGATCCGTCGCAGCGTACACCGACCCCATACCGCCCTTGCCGAGCAGCTTGTCGATAACGTACGGGCCGAGGTGCGTGGGTTGCATGGGGGCGGTTAACCAGCGCGATAAGTTGTCGCACAAGTCGATCGTACTGGCAGCCCCCGGCTCTGCCGGGGGTTAATTGAACTATTGCGTTTTGCGCGGGTAACCCCCGGCAGAGCCGGGGGCTATCGAGCGAGCGCCGTCGCTATGTCGCTAGCATCTTTTCCATCGTAACATTGCCGCCAAGCACTGCCCAGCAAGCACTACCTGCTGCCTATGATCTTGAACTGCTGGCGTGATTTCACTACAAGCCAGCGAATTTGTGTCCATATATTGTGCGGCTCATTGTCGCGCCTGGCGACGCGGAGCGACCCATGTACCAATTTCCCGCTTCGAACTGTTCACGTCTGCACGTCTCTTTGCTCTCGGCGGCATTCATGTTGGCGACAGCGGGAAGTGCGGCCGCCGTCGAGATCGCGCCGTATGAAGCACGCGTTATAGTGGCGGGCGCATCGGTGCACAGTGGGCCAGGCGAGAATTTCTATCCGACCGACACGCTCGCCTTGGGCGACTTGGTCGAGGTGTATCAGGAGAAGCCCGGCGGTTGGTTGGGCATCCGGCCAACAGTGAATAGTTTTAGTTGGGTTTCGAGTCGCGATCTCAATCCGCGCGAGGGCGGACTGGGCGAAATCCTGAACGACAACGTTGCTTCGCGCATCGGCAGCCGGCTAAGTGACAAGCACAACGCGGCCCAAGTGCGTTTGAAGAAGGGCGAGGTCGTCGAGGTCCTTGGCGAAGAGAACTTCGCCGGCGAAACGTGGTACAAAATTGCACCCCCAGCCGGCGAATTTCGCTGGGTGCAGTCTTCGATCGTGGAGAAGATTGGGCCACTGAAATCACGCAACGCCGATGCGCCGCTCGCGAGCTCGGCAGCGGCGGATTCAAAAGCTCTAACGGCGGCAACGCCAGAAGCCAAGGCCGTAACTTCAGAACCACCTGCGGCATCCAGCGGCGCGGAAGCGCCGCCGCTGATCGACGCCAAGTCGAACAACGGCGACGGTTGGACGAAGTCTGGCGGTGCGAATGCGCCGTCGCCAGTGCCGGCGAATGCGACGCCCAACCCGCCCTCTGTTTCGCCGCCTGCAACCGCTAGCGCACCTGCTGATGCAGCAGCCGACAGTGCCCGTCGGCTGCCCCCGACAGCGATTGCACCGACTTCGCCCGCGCCGGTAACGCTCAACGAAGAACTGGCAGCGATCGAGCTGCGGTTGTCGCGGATGGCTTCGGCTCCGATCAACTTGTGGAACACCGAACGGCTGGAGCGCGACGCCGCCCAACTCATGAACCGCGCCCAAACACCGGCGGAGCGTGAGGCCGTGCAGGCGACGATCGCGAAGATCAGTCGCTTCGCGTCGATCACGCATAAGACCAATACGCCGGGGGCGACGGCGCTGGCCCAACAGACGGGCCAACCGCCGATCACGCCGCTGCCCGGTTCACCTGCCATGGCCGCGAATGGGCAATATGACGCCGTCGGCATTCTGCGGCCCGTGGTTTCCCGCCGACCTGGAGCCCCACAGTTCGCGCTAGTGGATGATCACGGCCAGGTGCTCTCGTTCGTCACACCGTCGCCCGATGTGAATCTCCAGCCCTATCTTGGCCGCCGCGTTGGCGTCGTCGGCAATCGCAGCTTTATCGCCGAATTCAATCGGTCGCATGTGACCGCGGCCCGCGTGACGCCGATGGTGCGGTAGTTATCGCTTTCCACAATTCAGCGTCTGCTGCTCTCTTTGCACCCAGACTGCATTCAACTCGCGGAATCGAAGTCGATCCCTGGTCATGCTCCGCCACATGCGGGCGAGCTGAATTCAATCCGCTCTCCACGGCGGCCTGCGATGTCTTCGTAGCCCCCACAGAATAGTTGACATATGTATACGTATCTGCTATGATCTGGGCACGCAATTTACTGCCTTTCGTACATTTAACATCGTTGGCTGCCGCATGGTCGATGCTCCCCCTCGACGAGAACCGCTATCCATGCGCGCTGAGCGCGACGCTAAGTTGAAACTGAAACTGCCGTAGATGACCAAAACCCTAGCGCGGAGTTTTGGCCGTCTACGGCAGAACCCGTCAAATCTCGCAATTAGTATCCCGGAATCCATCCCGCGGGAATCCAAATGACACAACAATTGGCCGGTCACGAACTGATCGGGCAGCGCCGCACAGCCCCTTCGTCGCTCGTCGACCTGTGGTTTCGGTGCACGTCGGCAATCGTAAAGTACGGATTCATCATCGAATATCGCGATCTTGAGCCGCCGCGCACCGGCATCTTCGACGGCCTGCGGATTTCGATCGATCCGGACGTCGACTTCGAAATGCAATGCTTTATTCTGCTGCACCTGTTCGGCCACAGCGTGCAATGGACCGCGCCCTCGCTCGCAGCCCAAACGGCGCGGCTGCAGGATACGACCGACAAGGCCGCGTTCATGCGCGTGCTGCACGATTACGAATACCAAGCCGCCCGGTTCGGCATGCAGCTGATGCGTGAGGCCGGCGTGCAAGGGCTCGATCAATGGTACAGCGACTTCGTCGGCACCGATTGGAAGTACGTCGAGCGGTTCTACGCAACCGATGAGATTCCACCGTGGAGCGAATGCGTTGTCCACGGCCAGCCGCTCGTGGAACCGCTCGCGATTCCACCGATTGCACACAAGCAGGTCGAGGTGCGGTATGCGTTTTGATTCGGTGTAGGCGAGTTTCTCCGAAACTCGCACCAGCGGATTTTACGCCGCCAGCGACCTAACAACTGTGAACTCCACCGGTGCGAATTTCGGAGAAACTCGCCTACAGCTAGCCAATCCGCACTTTTGGCTGCGGGGCGTTGGGCGGGATGGCTTTGCGGATGAGTTCTTTGACCATCCAGGGAATATTGCCTTCGCCCAGCAGCAGGAAGTTGAGGTTCGCGGCGAGCGGGCTCTCGTGGGACCAGCCAAAGATGATTTCGGGCGGGCACTGGTCGCCGTCGCACAGCTCAAGGCACACGGCCGCGAGCACGTGGGCGATGCTCACGCACTTCGTGAGACGGATAACCTCCAGCCCGCTTTCGCGTTCGATTTGCACGAGCGGCTTCTGATAGAAGTTGCTGGGGTCGCCGAGACTTACTTCGATGAAAACAGTTGGCGTTGCAGGATCGAGTCGATACTCGCGCTCCAGCGCGGCGCACTTATCGGCGAGCGAAACGAGTCCGGGGCGGTGCGGCACGAGGACTTTTCGGCCGGAGTGGCACAGCGCGTTCCACCGGCACTCCGATTGTTCGTCGGCAAACTCAAACCCTTCGAAGCGGAGCTCTGTGCAGCGAATCCACCGCGAAACGAACGAGGTAATAACGATCGCGGCCACGAACGACAGGGCGATTGTGAGACCGGAATAGTTTGTAAACACGGTGAGACACGTCATCGCATAAAAGAACGAGGCAGCGCACGCTGAAATCAATAAGCACAGTGTCCCCACGAACCCACGCGCTGACTTGCGGCGCAGGTCCTTCGCTGCGGCGATTGCGGCGCCGGCGAGCAACACCAGCACGCTCGTGGCGTACGCCCATTGTTGCAGCGAGGGGCTCGCGTGAAATACCACCGTCACGAGCACGATGATCACGTTGAGAATGTGCAGGATCACACCGGACTGGCCGGCCCAATGCACGTCCATGCCGAGCCGGTTGAGGTAGTGCGGCAGCAGGGTTTGCAGGCCGAGCGTCACGCTGACACCCGCGAGGCAGAGAATGAACACGCTCGAGAGATCGTAAAGGTCGCCAAACGTATGGCCCAACACTGCATTGATGGCATCGCTACCTTCCCCGGCAACTGGCGAGCCATGCGCAATGTAAGCGAGCGCCCGGTGCGCGGCCGTGCCATTTGGCAGCAGTTCCGAGCGCGGAACGAGCAGCGTCGTAACCGTAACCGCACTCAGCAGGTATACTGCCATGACCGCCGCCGCAGTTACCATGAGCTTACGCGTGTTGCGGATGCGGGCTGCTTGTCGAGCCGAAGACCCCGCATCGTCGTCGCGGTTGCCACGCACCCGCGGCACGACGTTCATGATCATCTCGAAGCCCGTGAGGCCGAGCGCCATCTGCGGAAACGACCACAACGCAATGCGGATTGCAGTCCACAACCACGACGGGCTCACCGTCATCGTGGTCGCTGCATTGCCAACGGAATCAGACGTCGTACCGCTCAATGGCGACATGATTGTCGAGTCAAGCCAGGCTTGCCAGATGGCCGCATGTTGGGCGAGGTAAACGATTGCACTGCCGATGACCAGCGCTGTGACCAGCAAGTAGCAGAGTACTGCCGCGGCCGTGACGCAGAGCATGCGGCGCGACACTCCGCGACGAAGCAGTTGCCACAGGCCGAACGAAATCACCGAGAGCATGAGCGTTGTGGCGACTTGTGGCTGGCCAAGGCGCCGCACCCAGGACTCGAGTGGCGACCACAGACCATGGTCGTGGTTGAACAACTGGTCGGGAATGCGCGCGAGCAGCGTCTGACCGTGCGGATTGTGAATGAGGTGGATAGCGGCATCAGCAAGCGACAGGCTGCGCGTAATAACGAAGTCAGCCGCGGCAAAACCCAGGAGCGTGAGCACGACAAGCTTGCCCCGCCAGCCGGGTGTCATGTCTTCGAGCATGCCGGCGGCGCCGCGGCCATCGGGCGCCCGACCGACGACGTACCAATACACGGGTAGCGCGAGCAGGAACGTTACCAACACCACGCCGGCCGCCGCGAACGGCGCCCACACCCCGGCGGCTTCCGCGGCAATCGACGGCAAATACGCCAGCGTACTGAAGTAGTCGACGCCCACCAGGCACAGGACGAGTGGCCAGGGATGCGACTCGATCGTGGGTGGGGCAGGGCGGTTGGGCATCGGATGCTTCGTGGCGAGGTATCTTCAGTCCGTAGATGTCGCAGATAGATGGAGATGATATATGGCGAATTTGTCGCAGTTTGTCGACAAGTTCAGGGCGGCTCGCACCTGAAGGGGGATGATGAGCGGCCGGCAAGAAACCGCGCCCTTCCCAGAGCTCAGAACGTTCCACCCGTTTCGCAGCTCAATTCGCGAACACCCTCAGGCAAAATCATCTCCGACATTATTTGGTTTTCATCTGCGCCATCTGCGGACTGTTTTTTGATTGGAAGCAGAGTTTCAAAGCGGGTTCCGCGCGACGTGGCGGGGCCGGGCCAACCCCCGGCAGAGCCGGGGGCTGCCGAGCCGATCGTTACTTTACTTCGTCGCCTTCGCCGGAGTCCATCACGGCGGCGCGTTGGTGGAGGACGCGATCGAGGTCTTTCCAGAAGAAGAACAGGCCAACAATGTTGTCCCACCGCTTGATCACGTTTAGGTGGTTGTCGACAGCGAGCAAGTCGCCGCCGCCGAACGTGAGGATCGTTTCCAGCACGTCACGGTACTTTGTACGGAACCGGAGGCCGCTGCGGTCCGTGAGCTCACTGCCCTCACCGAAGTGGAACTCGCCGATTTCATTCGGCGAGAACTTCTTCCGGCCATTCAGGGCCATGTGGAGCAGCGAACCGAGCCATGGCAGCAGAAGCAACCAGCTCAGCACGGTCACCGTGCCCGGGTCGAGCTTCGGCTGCAAGCTCGCGAGATACTCGAACAGCGGCGTAAGCAGCGCGACGTGTTGCAACAGCTCCACGTACTTCGAGGCCAGCCAGATGAGCGTGAAGATAAGAACCCACAAGCCCAACTTGCGAGCGCTGAAGTCGTAGAGCATCGTCACCAGGAAGTACACGAGCACCCACACGTAGAACCAGCCGAAAAAGCCATCCCACGTCGGCTCGCGGTTCACGATTGCCGCCGACAAGAAGCCGACGGCAATCAACAACCATAGGAAGAAGCTCGGGTGCGCCGAATAAAC
Source organism: Pirellulales bacterium (assembly GCA_046349975.1). Lineage (GTDB taxonomy): Bacteria > Planctomycetota > Planctomycetia > Pirellulales > Lacipirellulaceae > JABDGM01. The sequence goes on along the minus strand of JAXMBH010000014.1, from coordinate 82,676 downwards.
GGTGACTTCGTCGATCTTGCCACGCCGGCTGCGCACGAGCACCACCGGCAACGTGATCATGAAACGCGCGAATTGGAACACGGCCTTCACTGCCGGCCGCACGACGCGACGCCGCTGTGTGGGCGACGTCGCGTGCACTTCCGGCGCAATGCCAGCAGCGTTCACGGTTTGGTTCGTGTTCTTCGGATCCATGAATGTGTTCGACATGACGACCACCTGGCGAAGTTGCAGCGCGGGCGGGCGCGCGGCAGTTCCGCCAATTGCTGTCGATTGGTCCCCATGAGCGCAGAAAGCGCGACAGCGATGCGGCTTGCGCTGGAATCGCTCGGTCGCGAGCGATGTGTGAGCGAATTGGAGATGTATTCGTCGCCGCGGGGCCCATATTGGCTCGCGATCGCTACCCGTTGCGGCGATTGCGGTTACGCGTATTTAAGTCCGCAGATGATGCAGATGTGCGCAGATTAAAAGGAGGAGAGTGGAAGGGCGGGAAGTTTGTGGAAATGCAGCAATAAAGATCGATATCGTCGGTCATTGCCTTTCATCTGCGTCCATCTGCGTCATCTGCGGACTGAATAAATTAGATGACGTTCACCCAGCTCCCTATATCACCATCGTTCGCCGCCACATCGAACCGTCCGGGAACTGGAACTCACGGAGTGAATCGGCATGCATCGTCGCGCCGTAGCCAGGCGCGGTGGGTGGCATGTAATGTGCATTTTGGATGACGGCCGGGTGTTCGAAGTGTTCGTGCAAGTGGTCGACATATTCGGCGACGCGGTTTTCCAGGCTCGCGCCGATGCGGATGTAGTCGACCATAATGAGGTGGTTCACATACTCGCACAGGCCGACGCCGCCGGCGTGCGGGCAGACGGGAATGCCGAAGCGCTTGGCGAGCAGCATGACGGCCAGGCACTCATTCACGCCGCCCAGGCGGCAACTGTCGAGTTGGCAGAAGCGAATGGCGTCCAGCTGCATGAGCTGTTTGAACGTGATGCGATTCTGGCACATCTCGCCCGTGGCGATACGGATCGGCGCCACGGCCTTGGCGATCTCGGCGTGGCCAACGACGTCGTCGGGAGACGTCGGCTCTTCCACCCACCACGGGTCGAATTCGGCGAGCGCGCGGATGTTGGCAATTGCTTCGCGCACGTCCCATCGTTGGTTGGCGTCGACCATGAGCTTGCGAGTCGGCCCAATTTCGCGGCGGACGAGCGCGGCGCGGCGGCGGTCATCCTCCAAATTGACGCCGACCTTGATCTTGAAGTGATTCCACCCCGCCGCAAGGCCTTCACGCACGAGGTGGGTAATCTTTTCATCGGAGTATCCAAGCCAGCCGGTCGACGTGGTGTAGGCAGGAAAGCCCGTGCGGCAAAGTTCGGCTTCCCGGTCAGCGCGCGTGGAGTCGTTTGCTTTCAGAATCGTGATCGCTTCGGCGGGCGTGAGGACCTCGGCGAGGTAGCTAAAGTCGATGGTGGAAATCAGCTGCTCGGCCGGCATGTCGGCGAGCAGCTTCCAAAGCGGCTTGCCCGCGGCTTTTGCCCAAAGGTCCCAAATCGCGTTGATGACGGCGGCGGTGGCGAGGTGAATGACTCCCTTTTCCGGACCGACCCAGCGAAGTTGATCGTCGGCCACCAGACTTTGCCAGAATGCGGCGAAGTCGCTGGTGATGCTCTCGAGCGATACGCCCGCGAGCTTGTTGCAGAAGTACTTCGCCGCGGCCACGCAGAGTTCAGTGCCGCGGCCAAGTGTGAACGTGAGGCCGTGGCCTTCGAGGCCCGGCTGGTTTGTGCGGAGGATAACGTACGCGGCCGAATAGTCGGGCGCGGCGTGCATCGCGTCGGAGCCGGCGAGTGACTCGGACGTGGGGAAGCGAATGTCGAGGACGTCGAAGTCGCGGAGCGTTAGCATGGACAGAGGCTGGCAAACAAGCAGCAGGAAGATAAGAACAGTCCGCAGATTACGCAGATGAACGCAGATACGGAAGGTCGGTAGCTGAATTCGCAAGAATTCAGGCTGCAGTGGCTGTTCATCTGAATTCTTGCGAATTCAGCTACAGGCGAGAGGCTCCCCTTTTGACTCCGTCGTTGCTCGCTCCCTGCTCCTCGCTACTCATCTGCCACGGTGCGTTGAACCTGCACGCCCAGGCCTTCGACACCGAGGCGGATCGTTTGCCCAGGCCGAAGAAACGTCGGCGGTTTCATGCCGAGACCCACGCCCGAGGGGGTCCCGCTGGAGATGATATCGCCGGGGTAGAGAGTGAAGAATTGGCTCAAGTAGCTCACGAGCTTCTTCACGCCGAAGATCATTGTCTGGGTGGAGCCGTCCTGGCGGCGCTCGCCGTCGACTTCGAGCCACAGACGAAGGTTTTGCGGGTTGGAAATTTCGTCTTTGGTGACGAGCCACGGGCCGAGCGGGCCGAACGTGTCGCAGCTCTTGCCTTTGGTCCATTGGCCGCCGCGTTCCTTCTGGAAGCTGCGTTCGGAGATGTCGTGCGACACGCAGTAGCCGGCGACGCATTCGAGCGCTGCGGCTTCACTCACGTACTTCGCCGGGCTGCCGATGACGATGCCGAGTTCGACTTCCCAATCGGTCTGCTCGGATGTGCGCGGGATGCGGACATCGTCATACGGTCCGTTGATCGCGCTGGTGGCCTTCATAAAGAGAACGGGCTCGGTCGGCAGCTTCGCGCCAGTCTCGGCGGCGTGCTCGGCATAGTTGAGGCCGATGCACATGATTTTGCCGACGCCGGCGACGGGTGGGCCGATTCGGAGCGGGGAGCGGGGAGCTTGGAGCGTGGAGTCGAAAGAGCCTGTCGGACTCCCTGCTCCCAGCTCCTCGCTCTTCGCTACAAGTGGCAGCTTCGCGAGATCGAGGGCTCCCAGGCGATCGAGCGACGCGGGCGAGAGAGCTTCACCAGCGAGATCGTCGATGACGCCGGCGAGACTGCGGAGGTTGCCGTCGCTGTCGAGGATGCCCGGTTGTTCTTGGCCACGAGGGCCGAAGCGGAGGAGTTTCATATGAGGAAGGGGGGAGGGGACAGGATACAGGAGACAGGTGCGAGCCGCTGCCGTGCGTCAGCGAGCACGCAATGTGCAACGTGCACAGCGCGCTGTTAGCTGAGTGTGCCATCGCGACGCGCTACGCCGCCAGGAGTCAGGAGCGAGGAGCGAGGAGCGAGGAGCGAGCATCCAGTACTACATCGCACTGCACGTTGAGCTTCGAGCATGGGTCATCGCCGGCCGCCGAGCAAGTGCTCATACACGGCTCGCACGAAAAAGTTTCTCACTCTAATTTTGGTTTCTCGGAAAAACTGATCTTTACTCGCTAGCACGCCATTGTAGAATTTGCCAGCGCCAAGTATTCTCGAAGTTGTTCGCTTGGCGGACCGATCATAGGAAGAAGATTTTTCTCAAGTTCACCGCCGGGCGATCGGCGGGGTGCGGAAGCAATCAAGATGAATTTTGCTCTCACCATCGGAATGCTGAAGCTGCGGCGCCGCTTGCGGTCCGTCCGCCCGTTTCGGCGTCCGTCGCTCACTTGGGAATCCCTTCACATCCCGGTGGCGCCTTGCCTGTGCGGCTGGCGCGACCATATTCGCCGTTGATTTCCTCGCTACGAGCACTCTCACCGTGGCCGGCCCCGTTCCGAGGCCAGCTGCCTGTTGCCGGCCGTTGTATGGTCGTGGCAGGGTGAGACGGCTCTCTTAGTTCGCGGCTGCTGGCTAAACGGCCTGCGGCCGATCTCCGTTCGCTCTTTGGTCAAAGCTGATTTCGTATTCCAGCAGGAAGCCGGAAGGTCACTGCGGTGGCCGACCAAAAGGCCGAATCTAGCCGAGACGCTCCATTCCGGGGTCGGGAACGACCCGGAAAAAACTCGACTGCCGGGGACCGAGGACGGCCCGGCTCACTCACTCTGGCAAATTTAACTTTTAGGAGCTCTACACAGGATGAAAGTTTCCGCACAACAACTTACTGTTCGTCACCTGTTCAACGGCCGTTCGCCCCTGGCAACGCTGAAAGACGCCACCGATGCGGCGTTCGGAACGGGCGTCACGCCGCTGCGCGTGGCGGTGACGGGCAAGGGCCGCGCCGGCCATCTCTGCGAAATCGAAGCGGTCGAACCGAAGATCTACGGCTCCGATGACTCGGAAGCGTGCGTGTTCGACTACCGGCAGCGCCGACTCGCTCGGACCAACGCCTTCAACGCCGTGATGTTGATCCCGACCGGCGTCGACTGCGCCATCGGCGGTCACGCGGGCGACGCCACGCCGGCCGCCCGGCTGCTCGCGCGGGTATGCGACCAGCTCGTGCTGCACCCGAACGTGGTGAACGCCTCCGACGTCAACGAGCAGACTGAGAACTGCTTGTATGTGGAAGGCAGCCTGATCTGCCGGCTGCTGATGGGCACCGTCGGCTTGCGAAAGATCCGCCAGAACCGCGTGTTGCTGGTGACCGAGAATCGGCACGACGCCCCGAACGTGGTTGATCAAACGATCAACTGCGCTGAAGGCGCCCGAGCCACGCTCGGCATGGACATCAGCGAAGTCGTGGTGCTCGAGCAAGAGCTGTTCATGCAGACCGGCGTTTCCGACTCTGGCCGCGTGACGGGCCGTGTCGAACGGCTCAGCCACCTGCTCGACTTGCTCAAGGATCGCCGCGACACGTACGATGCGGTCGCCCTGGCGACACGGATCACGCCGCACATCGACACGGTCGAGCTGCATCGCTCATACTTTGGCGAAGGCGGCCCCAATCCGTGGGGTGGCGTCGAGGCAGTGCTCACGCACCTCATCTCCACGGTGCTGGATGTGCCCAGCGCGCACGCTCCCACGATGAGCAGCGAAGCGCTGCGGACCGAGAGCTGGGGCGTCGTGGAACCGCGGAAGGCGGCCGAGGTCATCTCGACCACCTACCTGTTCTGCGTGCTCAAGGGTCTCAACCGGGCGCCACAAGTGATGCTCAACCCGTCGGGCGTGTACGATCCGTCGGTGCTGACGGCCGAGGACGTTTCGGCGCTTGTGATTCCCGACGGCTGCGTGGGCTTGCCGACGCTCGCCGCGGTGGAGCAAGGCATTCCGGTCGTGGCGGTTCGCAGCAATACGAACCTCATGAAGAACGACCTGCGGGCGCTGCCGTTCAAGCCGGGCCAGCTGCACTACGCTGCCAACTACTACGAGGCCGCCGGCATCCTGTCGGCCATGAAGGCGGGCGTTGCCCCGTCGACATTGGCTCGGCCGATGCAGCCGCTGCGGATCGACCGAGTTGGCAAGGTCGAGGTCGAAGTTGCCGCCAACGGCCATACCAATGGTCACGCCAACGGCAACGGCCATACGAACGGCGCCAACGGCACGAATGGCAAAGGCCGCCGCAAGGCCGCTGAGACGAATGGCATCATGGTGGAGGTCGCCGGAAAGTGACCGTCCGCGCTGATCATGAGCGCGCTCCGATCTACGAGACGCTCACGAATTATGCCCGGAACGGAATCTACGGCTTCCACACGCCAGGTCATAAGGGCGGCCGCTTTGCCGCCCCGGAGTTAACCGAGCTGGTCGGCAGGTCGGGCCTCGCGCTCGACCTGCCGGCCATGACGGCCACCGATAACACGTTTCATCCCACCGGCTGCGTGCGCGATGCTCAAGCGCTCGCGGCCGATTTGTTTGGCGCCGGCTCGACGTTCTTCCTCACGGCGGGGTCGACGCTCGGCGTGGCGACTGCGCTGCTGGCGGCCGTGCCGCCGGGCGGCACCGTGGTGTTGCCGCGGAACGTCCATCGCTCGGTCGTTGCCGGCCTTGTGCTCTCGGGGGCGCTGCCGCGGTTTGCTCAGCATGATGTGGTGGTCGATTGCGGGGCGCTCGGCGTGTCGGCAGAGTCGATTGCCACGGCGCTCGACGCGAATCCGAAGCCGGCGGCCGTGCTGCTTACGCGACCGAGCTACTATGGCTTAGCGCGCAACCTGGCCGATGTTGCCGATGCCTGCCACGCCCGTGGCGTGCCAGTCATCATCGACGAAGCCCACGGCGGGCATTTTTGTTTTCTCCCTCGTAGCGACGGGCGGCTCGCCTGTCGCGATTCGGGAGACGCGGGTCGGGAGGGCACCGCTCACCAATGCGCAGATCACGGAGCCTCGATGCCTGTGGTGGGCGGCGCCGACCCTACGGCAGGCGAGCCACTTGCCGCTACGCCGCAGTCGGCGCTGTCGCTGGGCGCTGATCTCGCAATTCAGAGTTGTCACAAAACGTTGGGTTCACTCGTCGGCTCAGCGCAGCTGCATGTGGGCCGCAAGTCGCTCATCTCCGCGGAGCGCGTGCAGCATGCACTCAACTTCCTCCAGACGACCAGTCCGAACTATTTGTTGCTCGCTTCGCTCGATGTGATGCGCCGCCACCTGGCACGCCATGGAAGCGAACTGTTCGCGAGCGCGTATGAGGATTCGCGCTCGCTCGCTGACGAGATCGACTCGATCCCTGGCATGCGCGTATTTCGCGTTGAGAACGATCCTCGGCTGACAGGGCATCGGCAGGATCCGCTACGGCTGGTCGTCAATATCAGCGGCACCGGCTGGAGCGGCTACGACGTGGAACGATACTTGCGTACTGAATACCGCGTGGAAGACGAAATGGCCGATCAGTTCAGCGTGGTATACATTTTAAGTCCGCACGATGATGCGGCGGCCCGCGCGCGGTTGCTGGCGGGGCTGAGGGCACTGAGTGGGAAAGGTCGAGGGTCGAGGGTCGAGGGTCGAGGGCCAGAATCCGGGCTCTCGACTCACTTGCTGCAGCCGCCGATTCCGCCGTTGGCGATGGCGCCGCGGGAGGCTGCGTTATCGGCCCAAACCATGGTCGATCGCGAGCGGGCGGCTGGCCGAACTTGTGCGGAAATGGTTATGTTTTATCCGCCGGGAATTCCGCTGTTGATGCCCGGCGAAGTTGTGACACAGGAAACGCTCGATGTGTGCCAGCAACTGCTGGCCGCAGGCGCGAACCCCTATGCGAGCGATCCGACGTTTCAAACAATTTGCGTGGTGCAGTGACGAACGATTGCGGATTGTAGATGGCGGAATGCGGATTTCGAACCAGCGAATCTGCTATCCGAAGCATGCAATCCGAAATTGAGGTTGGCAACATGTCGCAATCAACTTTCAAGCGTGAAGTGCAGTCGAGCTCCGTCGGCTTGCCGGTCTCGTGGTATTTCGACCCGGAGATCCTGGAGATTGAGCGGCAGCATTTATTCGCCGATGGTCCGAAGTACGGCGGCCACTCATCGCTCGTGCGCAAAGACGGCGACTACTACACGCTGGGCGGCCAGCAATTGGGCAAGCTGCTCGTGCGCAGCAACGGGCAGCCGCATTTGGTTTCGAACACCTGCCGTCATCGCCAGGCGGAAATGCTCACCGGCTGCGGCAATGTGAAGAACATCGTGTGCCCGGTGCACAACTGGGCGTACGATCTCGACGGCTGCCAACTCGCCGCGCCACACTTCGCCCAGAATCCATGTCTCCATTTGGAGCGGACCGAGCTCACCGATTGGAACGGCATGCTGTTCGCTGGGCCGCGCGATATCCATCAAGAAGCTGCCTCGCTGGCGAGCTGGACAGAGCTCGATACGACGAATTACGTGCTCGAGCGGATTGATGAAGAAGAACACGACCTAAATTGGAAGGTGTTCCTCGAGGTGTACCTCGAAGACTACCACATCGGCGTGGTGCACCCGGGCTTCCGCGTGTTTGTCGACCCGACTGATTTGAAGGGCGCGTTCCAAGCCGTGGGCGGCGAGCGATTCTTCTGCGAACAAGTTAATGTCCGCTGGCCGCTACCACCAGCCGCAACGCCGGTGTTTGCCGAGTACCAGAAGGTTCTTCTGGATGTGCTGGCCGGCCGCCGCCCACCGTTCGCGGCGATTTGGATGTGCCTATTCTCCGGTCAACTCGTGGAATGGTACCCGTACTGCGTGGTCGTCACCACGTATACGCCGCTTTCGCCGACGCGCACCCGTCTCCGCAGCGAGTACTATTTCGATCGCGAGATCGCCGCAACGCGTCGTGACTACGTCGAAACAGGTCTTGCCGTGCTCGATGAAGTCACCGGCGAGGACCATGAGGCATCGACGAAGCTTCACCAAGGACGCGCCGCCATGCAGGCACGCGGGGAAAAAGCGCAAGGGCCGTATCAATTGCCGATGGAGCAGGGGCTAAAGCAATTCCATGATTGCTTGCGGGCAGTGGTTGAGAACGCCTAGCTATCGCGATGATTTGTAATTCCTTGACGGATACGATCCTCGTCATTAGCATCGACACGGGTCGATGATTTCCGATCGGCGTGTAGCGCCTCTTGCCGCAGTCGCCCATTTGAGAATTAGGCTAGTGACGGGATTAAAGTTCTGGCGCACAGCTATTGCGCCCACAGTCTTATTGATAATCGCAGTGTCGACCGCACCCGTTTTCGGGTTGCCGACGCCGAAACTTTATTGGGATGTTAACGGCGATTTCCCCGGCGGCAGCTTCGACAATTTTTACGACGGCGCATGGGGGACCGACTCGTTTTGGACTACGGACGCAAGCGGTAGTAGTCCGACCACAGATTGGGTACCCGGGGGAAACGCGGTTTTTAGCGCCGGTAGCAATACCGACGCCGATGCGTACGTCGTAATCAGTGGCACGCAGCTGGCAAGTTCCATTGTGATCGACGAAGGCATTGTACGGTTTCGCAACGGCACCGTGGACACCGGTATCGGAACGGTTACCGTGAATGCCGGAGCGACCTTAGACCTTGATCGTCAACTGAGGCTTAACAATGACGGGAAAGTTATCCTCAATGGAGGGACATTGCTGAGCAGCAACCCGTTCCAGGCGGGTTCGCTAATCGGTTTCTCGAAGAACCTGGAAGTCGTCGGCCAGGGGATGATTGGCTATGACGATGGGGACGGCATGTCGGATAATAAGATCTCCACTTACTTCGGCATTATCAGCGGCACCGGCGGCACCACTTCAAATGGCGGCGCCGGGACGCTAGTAAAGATTGGCCCCGATCAGATTGGGATTCAGGCCCGTGATGTCGGCGGCGGTGTCAACTCGCAGTCGCAGTTCACCTTTTCGAAGCTGGTGGTGAAGCAAGGTGGTTATCGAGGTCGTGGAGCAACCATCGGCGGCTTCTTCCAACTCGATGAAAGGGTGTTTGGCGCCGTGCCATTGGCCGTCCTGCCGGATGCGATCACACTTGATGGCGGCGGAATTGGCGTGAATCTCACTACAACGTTGCATCCCAATCGCGGCATCACGATTGGCCCCAATGGCGGATATCTCGATCATGGGGCGACAGGTCGTTTATCCATCCCGGGCCCGCTTAGCGGCACAGGAACGCTCACCATTGGCAATCCAACTTCATCCGTCTTGACCAATGTCATCTTCACTCTGAGTAATCCGAACAACATAAGTACTTTCAGCGGCGCGATCGTCGGCGTGCGAGGTGCGCTACAGCTGGATTCGTCGCTCCACGTAGCACGTCTGGTGGATGGCGTCACGAACAACGCCAGCATCAGTATTGCCAGTGGACAGACTTTGCTCGTGGGTGAGCCAAGCGGAGGGGCCGACTGGTCGGGAGCAATATCTGGCGCTGGCGCGTTGACGAAAATCGGCGGCAGCGCGCAGGTGCTGAGGGGCCTTTCGACCTACACAGGCGACACAAGTGTGCAAGGCGGCACGCTCATCATTGTAAACCCCTACCTAGCGGACGGGGCCGATGTTTACCTCTCGACTGGCGCGACGTTCGGCTTTAGCTTTATCGGCACCGATGTCATCCGTTCTCTCTACATTAATAACGTGCTGCAACCCGCCGGCACATGGGGCGCTCCTGGATCCGGTGCACAATTCACGACGCAGCTGATCTCCGACGTCGGCTTGCTCCGCGCTACGGTTGGCGTGCCTGAGCCGGCGTCAATTTTCTATTGCGGCCTGCTGGCGTATGGGACATTGCTCATACGTCGGCGATGTTCAACCGTTGCTGGCGTGTAACACAGCAACTTCCCTGCGTAAGAGAGGCGTTCAGCAGCAAGGAGAGGTGGGGACAATCGCGGCCTGAAGCTGCCAATCCGCTGCTGGGCGACAATTTGGATCGTGGACCGCTGTCGCTCCAGCCGGTACGTTGGGGCACGGTTGACGGTCGAAATCTCTCTTTCGTAAGGAGTCCCGCCGATGCCAACGTCTCTCGTTCGTTTCTGTGCTTTTGCCGTGCTCATCGGCAGTGCCGCGATGGCCGCGGAATCGCCGTCGAAGCCGAACGTCGCCAGCGTGGTTGAATTCAATACGCCGGAGGCCGACGCCATCCTAGAAAGTGTGAAGTTCTTTCCGGCCGACAGCCCATGGAATACCAAGGTCAACGAATGGCCCGTGGCCAAAAATTCGGACACGTTGATCGAATCGATCGGCGCCGACAAGCCGTTGCGCTACAACCCCGATATGTCCTTCATCATCGTGCCGTCAAATCAGCCGAAGGTCGCCGTTGAAATCGACGAGATGGGCGAAGAGTCAGATAAAGGCCCGTACCCGGTGCCGGTTAACACGCCAATTGAAGGCTGGCCGGTGTACTACGAACGCGAAAACCAGGAAATGACGCTCGAGAAGCTCCAGGATCGCTCAACGGAAGTCGACAGCGATCGCCACGCAATTGTGCTCGACCCGGTGAACAACAAGCTTTATGAGTTCTTCAAATTTGGCAAGGTCGACGGCAAATGGGTGGCGGCGCAGGCATCGGTGTTCGATCTATCGAGCAACAAGTTGCGGCCAGCTGGCTGGACTTCGGCCGACGCGGCCGGCCTGCCAATTCTACCGGCCGTCGTTCGCTACGATGAATTGGCGCGCGGCAAGATCGAGCACCCACTTCGCGTGACGGTCTCGAAGACCCGCAAAGCGCACGTGTACCCAGCGACTCACGACGCCAGCGAGCATGAGGACGCGAACCTGCCGCGAATGGGTGAGCGTTTGCGGCTTAAAAAGGACTTCGACACGAGCAACTTCTCGCCCGAGGTCGAAACCATCCTGGTCGCGATGCAAGAGTACGGCGTGTTCGTTGCCGACAACGGCATCGACTGGGCGATCTCCGTTGCTCCGGATGCGCGCATTCCGAGCCTGCACGACGAACTGCGGAAGATCAAAGGCGAGAACTTTGAATTCGTGACGCCGCCGCAAGGCTACAAGAAGCCCAGGTAGTTCTAATCGGATCTATTCCCTGCCCCTCACTCGTAGGGAGGGGCAGGGGAGGGTTCGACCGAGCGCAGTTAGCGCGCGAATACAAGCATTTCAGCAATCACGCAGGATCGGCCGCTAACGAATTCTGGGCGGTGCCCACCCGATGCGAGTGCCGCTCGGCTTAGAACTTCGCTTCATCACCGGACGGCAGCGTAACGTGCGGGTAGTCAGCTCCGTCGACCTTCTCGAGTTGCTTTAACGGCTCATCGCGCAGCCGCAGGAACTTGAACCCAACCAGCCGCGGCTTGCCCTCGGCATCCTTCTTGGCGTTGTCCTTTGTTGACCGTGCGATGTACTCGTCGATGGGTTCTTCCCGCACCTTTGGTTCCGTCGAGTGAATCAGGTGCACCACGCCGTCTGGCCCATGGCCGATGAGGCCCACGTGGCCCACGAACGCGCTGCCGCCGAAGATATCGTTTTGCGGTGCGCCGTTTTTGGCTGTGGCGCGCACGATGTTCACGAAGTCGCCGTCGTGCAATTCGGACTTCGCGCGATCGATTTCTGAATACGGCAGGTAGATGTCTTCATGTTTCTCGACCGGAATGGTCACGGTGAGCTTATAGCGATTCTTGAGGAACTTCGACCGGTCGATCGTTTCCTTGAACTTCACGGCCGTGTCACCGGCGAGCTGGGCGGTGAGATCTTCCACGAGCCAATTGTTTGACACGTTCCAGTCGGCCTCGGTGTAATGATTCCGAGTTGCCACGCCAAGTTTTCCATCGCGATAGCGAATCCGCTGCAGCATTTTCATGAAGCTCGGCCAATTGTGCGCGAGCGCCATGGCATACGTGTGCTCGCTAAAGACCAGGCAGTCGCTCTTCGCGAGGCAATAGATCGGCTGCGGATCATACGGCTCGAACGGCATCTCGCCGAGCAGATACAGTTCGTACGGCTGATCGATATTCTTCCGCGCCAGGTGCACAATGCGCTTCCGCAAGTCGGGCTCAGTGGCGCTCAGAAATCGCAGGTAAACGTCAACCTCCGCTTCCGTACACTTGTAAAGCGGCTTGTCGACGAGTTCAGCAACTTGCTTGGCATCCAGGCCGAGCTTCTCGCAGGCGGCCGATTGGTCGGTAGTCAATGTGGCTGCTGGGCACACCTGGGCGACAAAGAACATCGCAAACGTCGCCGGCATGGCGGAAATCAGTTTGAGTCGGAACATTTTCTCCAATTCCAATCACATGCAACATTCCACTGGCATTGAAGGCCGCGTCAAGCTGCCAAACGGGTGCTAATGCGAATGCGTCTCAGTTCGTGGGTACAACGTCAGTATACCAAGGCCGAGAACGGCCCGACAAACGCGATCCCACGTGGTGCTCCACGCGAGAGCGGGCGCCGAGCAGTATCGAATGACTCGATCATGGGACTCGGCGAAGGGAGTTCAAAAGAAAAGTCGTCGGCCGATTCGCTTGCTACCACCCACCAGCGGCGAATAAGCTATGGAGTGGCGGCCGAGGAACAGCGGTCGCTTCCGCTCACCACGAGGCAATCGACATGAGCATTAACGACCTGGCCAAGATGCTGGGTGACGCCTGTTACGTGTTTTTGGCCCTCAATTTCTTGTGGGGCCTCTACAACGTGATCATGGGCTTCCGCCGCGTGCGCGAGCTCGCGTTCACCAGTCACGACGAGCAGGCCGAGTTCATCGATGAAGTGATGCCGCTGTTCGAGGCCGGCCGCTGGGAGGAGCTGGAGCAACTCACGGCCGATGACCCGCGGGCCTTGCCGCAGCTCATCGAGCTGGCCGCTGCCAATCGGCAATTGAGCTACGATCAGCTCCGGCAGGTCATCATGGAGATCCTGCAGCGCGATGTGATGGGCGACCTCGAGTACCGCACCAATTGGATCGCCACGTCGATCAAGTGCGGCCCGCTGCTCGGGCTCTTCGGCACCGTGCTCGGTATGATGGCGGCGTTCGGGCGCATCGGCACTGGCGCGAAAGTACAGCCCTCGCAAATCGCTGCGGAGATCAGCATCGCGCTCATTTGCACGGCCATGGGCCTCGGTACAGCTATTCCGTTCAACTTCTTGCTCGCGAGTTTGACGACCAAGATTCGCAACTTCCAAGATGCTCTCGGCGCCGGGATGATGCGCGTGCTCGATTTCTTCAAGCACCGCAGCTGACCGCGGATGATCCATGAACATGGCCGCCTTCAACCTGGGCGAATCAGGAGCCGAGTCGCTCATTGCGCGGCGACCCGATTCCGAACCGCCCGAGTTCGATATCACGGCCATGGTCGACCTGGTGTTCATGATGAACATCTACTTCCTCGTGACGTTTGTCACCGTGGCCATGGGCGAGTTGAACCTTCCCGCCGCGACGCATGTGTCCGCACTCGACGCCGACACAGCGGTGATTCTAACCCTCACTCGCACGCTGGATGGCAAATCGGTTGTGCTGCACATCGGGGATAGTTCGAAATCGGAGGCGATCACCGATCCCGCGCAGCAAGAACAGCGGATTCAGGCTGCGGTGGAGCAGGGGGCAGCCGAAGGCAAGAAGGCCGTGCTGCTGAAGGCGGAACGCAAGGTGCGGTTGGGCGATCTATTCCGCGTGGCCTCACTTGCCAGCGCGAGCGAAGGCGTGAAACTGCACATTGCCGTGTTCGAAAAGGACTAAGCCATGAGAATCGAGTTTGCTTGTCCTTATTGTGGTAAGAAGCTCGGGGCGTCGGAAACGAGTGCCGGCAAAGAAAAGACTTGCCCCAACTGCCGGGCCCGAGTGAAGGTTCCTACGCCCGAAGCAGCGGCCGCCAAAGCGGCACAGGGCGAACAGAAGCCGCGCGAAGTGGCCGATCATCCGCTGCTCCTCATGGGCCGCCGGCCCGAGCACAAAGACCTCATCGACATGACGGCGATGGTCGACATCGTCTTCTTCCTGCTGATCTTTTTTCTCGTCACCTCCATGCAATCGATCGAGGCCGTCATCAATCTGCCCTCGCCGCAGCCGCAGGCAGCCTCCGACCGCGTGAAGACCGTGCCGGAGCTCACGAACGATCCTGACCATGTCGTCGTTATGATCGATGCCGATGACTCGATTTTTGTCGACGACCAGGAAGTCTTAAGCGAACAGGAACTGCGGTCAAAACTGCGTGCCGCCCGCAAGGAGAACGAGAACGCCGGCCTCATGATCAACGGTTCACCGGACGCTTCGCACGGCAAATTCGTCATGGTGCTCGACGCCGGGGCCGACGCCGGGATGAAGGATATCCTGTTCTCGGTGCCGCGAAACGAAGAAACGACGCCCTCCGGCGGCTAGATTTCCCCCCGCTTGAGCCAGCCAATTCATCGTCTGGCCCGAGCCGTTACTTCGTTGAATAACTCCTCCGGCTGATTGTGTTTTGCGCATCAGTCGGTAGTATGTTGGCTTCGACAACGTTGTGAGCTTCAGCTGTGAATTATCGTTTTGGGGAGGGGACCGTGGCGTTTGGGAGCAATCGTAAATCGCGTCGTCGGGCCGGCCGCCAGGCTCGCTTCGAACGGCTAGAGACTCGCAACGTTCTCGCCACGTTCACCGTGACGAACCTCAACGATTTCCCGGTCACTGCGAGTGGCGCCGCCCCGGGCACTTTGCGACAAGCGATCTTCGACGCCAACCAATCGTCCGATGTCGACGAGATTCGCTTCGCCGCCGACCTCAGCGGCACGCTCGATCTGTCGTATGCTGGCGATACATTCGCTGGAGTTTCGGCGCTCGTCATCTCGTCGCCGATTTCAATTCGCGGCAATACTGCCGGGATCACGCTGCGCCGCGGCCAAGTGTCTCCCGAGATGCGCCTGTTTCATGTGACCGCCGCCGGAGATCTCACGCTCGATTCGCTGACAGTGACTGGTGGCAGCATTCGCGGCGTCAATCGAACAACGCCCGGCGAAGCTGGCGGCTCGGCTCGCGGCGGCGCCATTTACAACGAAGGCACACTGCAAATCATCGCCTGCACGTTTTATGAAAACCATGCCGTCGGCGGCAATGCGGGCGCTGGCGGCGTGGCCGGCGACGCCCAAGGCGGTGCGATCTTCAATCAGAGCGGCACCGTTACAATCAGCAACGCCACGCTGTCGAACAATTACGTGCAAAGCGGTTCCGGCACAACGGGTGGCAGTTACGGGGGCGCGGTCTCTTCGTTCAACGGCACCACCACCATCCGCAGCAGCACGCTTACCGAGAATGCCGCGCTGTCTGGCCGCGGGCTATATGTACGCAGCGAGAACGGAGTGGCCAACGTCAATATTACAAGTTCGATCATCGGCCAACAGCAACTGATCGTATCCTCGAGAGATCTATTGATCGTCTACGAGGAAACAGGCCAATTGAACGTGACGGGCAGCAACAATCTAATCCGCTGGCAGAACGACTTCGATTTCATCACCGTGAATACTGAGGATCCCAAACTTGGGCCACTGGCCAATAACGGCGGGCCGACGATGACGCATGCGCTTTTGACCGACAGTCCGGCGATCAATTTCGGCAGCAACCTGCCGGGGTTTGGGAATGACCAGCGTGGTGCAAATTACTTGCGCGTCGCGGGGTCGGCCGCAGATGTCGGCGCCTACGAATTGCAGTCGGAGGCCAGCGCCACGCAACTCGGTGACTACAATCTCGACAGCAGCGTGGATGCAGCTGACTTCGTGTTGTGGCGCAACACGCGCGGCGCCACCGTCCCACGTTTTACCGGCGCCGATGGCGACGGCAGCGGGTTAGTCGATGCCAACGACTACAGCGTATGGCGTGGCCATTTTGGGTCGACCGGTTCAGCCACCGATGCGTTGGCAATGGCTCAGGGTACAACCGTCGCCACATCGTTCGTCGCAGGAGAGGCGGTCTCGCAAGCGCTCGATGCGGATGACGAGCCAACAAGCCTGACAAACCTGGAAGCCGCTCGCATTCCGCAGCCATGGACGCTGCGCACCAGCTCTTCGCAAGGTTCGACGCCGCCGGTCTTCACTTCGCAGCCCGGTAAGGATATCAACCTCGCGTTGGCCATTTCGAAGTTGCCGCACCATCAGCCAGCTGAAATTCCCGGCCAACTGGATGCCGCAGCGTCAAACGACGGCGCCATGGCGTTCTCTGTAAGTGAGTCGAATACGCTCGACGAAATCTTCGCCACGTGGTCGAACTTGCTATAGGTCGCCCGTGTTTTCGACCATTGGTTCGGAAGATTATTCGATCACTTCACCAAACGGCGTCGTCCGCCGGGGCATCCATTTGCAGAGCAGGATGCCGAAGAAAAACAGCGCCACCAGCGGCGTGGCCATCAGCATCATGCTGTACGGGTCGCTCGGAGTCAGCACCATTGAGAGGAAACTAATCACCAGCACGGAAATCCGCCAGTTGCTCAGATAAGTTTTCACCGAAAAGATGCCGATGCGTTCCAGGAACAGCATCACCAGCGGCAATTGAAAGCTGATGCCGAAGCCCAGCGGCAGCACAAGCACGAACGTCAGCCAGTCGGTAATCCGGGGATCGGGGTCAATGCCCATCCAATCATTGAACGTGAGCAAGAAATCGAGCACGAACCGGAACACCACGAAAAACGCGAGCGCTGCGCCGGCAACAAACAGCGCAATGCTGAATGGCAGAAACACGTGCACGTACCGCTTCTCATGCGGATAGAGCCCAGCTGCCACAAACTGCCAGATGAAATAAAAGATAAAGGGGCTGGCGATCGTCGCGCCTACGACCAGCGCCGCCTTCATGTACACCACGAACGGCTCTTCCATCGACAGACCGATGACGCGCACCCGGGGATCGTCTTCCACTTTGTGATACAGAAAGAACGGCACCAGGTTTTCGGTCTTCACGGCCTTATCTTCCGGCGCTGCAGGCACTTTGGACCTGTTGAGCGCGCCGGGCGCTAGTTTATCGACCGTGTCGATCAGATCGTGCGGATTGACCAGATGCTCCTCTGTCACGAGTCCTTGCTCGGCGAATCGAGCTTCTGCGGCGTCCAAATCTTCGGGCACCGCCAGCCCTTTCGCACGCTGCTCGAGCAAGATCTTCCGATATTCGGCCGCCGCCACGCGCGTGTAATACTTCATCAACGCGTTTTTGAGCGGCGTTTGCACATAATCGACCACCTGGCCGGCGACAAGCAGACCAACGAGCACGCCGACCACCAGGGCCAGCATGGCCTTAATAAGCGACGATCGGAGCTCATCCAGATGCTCCCCGAACGTCATCTTCGTGCTTTCGAACAGATCTTCGTTGTAATTGCGATGCACGAAAGCGCCTGCGGTGGGACGAAATGCGGGTAGGATCGGCTGCGGGAGCGACCATGGCGGCAGATATATCGATGATAACCACCCCCGCGCGGGCGGACAACGCGACGCCGCTGCCGCCGCACACCGGCGTTACGAGGCGGCAAATGCATCAAGACGGCTCCGTCAGCCATGCTGTAAAATGGCACTTTCCGTTCGATATTTAAATTGCAGCCTCAACCCACCATGACGCAGCTTCCGCCACTACGTTTTCGCCCCGTCATTCGCCATTACATGTGGGGCGGCAAGCGACTGGGCGCTGAGCTGGGAAAGCCGATCGGCGACTCGGAAACTGCTGCGGAATGCTGGGAAATCGTTGACCATGGCGCCGACCAGAGTGTCGTTGCCGAAGGACCTCTCGCTGGAAAGACGCTGCACGACATCGTCACTCAGCACAGTGCAGATCTCTTCGGCCGGCACCATCCCCGCAGGCAGTTTCCGCTCTTGCTCAAGCTGCTCGATTGCCAGAAGACCCTTTCGGTACAGGTTCACCCGAATGACGCTCAAGGCGCCAAGCTTACGCCGCCCGACCTGGGCAAGACCGAAGCTTGGTTCGTGCTCGCCGCCGACCCGGGCTGCAAGATTTACGCTGGCCTGAAGCCGGGAGTCGACCGACACGCGCTCGAAAGCGCAGTCGCGGCCGGCACCTGCGAAGAATGCCTGCACGAGTTCGAGGCCCGCGCCGGCGATTGCCTCCTGATTGAAGCCGGCACCGTGCACGCACTTGGGGCCGGGCTGCTGATCGCCGAAATTCAGCAGGCGAGCGACACCACCTACCGCCTGTTCGATTGGAATCGCGTCGACCGCGATGGCAAGCCGCGTGAACTGCACATCCGGCAAGCGCTCGACGTCATCGACTTCTCGCGGGGACCCGTGGAACCCGTTTCCTCGGAAGCCATGCCGCTGGGCGGCGTCGCGTGCCTGGCCAGGTGCGATAAATTCGTGCTCGATCGACGCGATATAACGAAGCCCCAACCGTTGCCGCGCGACGAGCGATTCCACATCCTCGCCGTGGTCGACGGCGTCCTCGAACTGCGGTCGAAGGAAAGCTCCTCAGTGCTCCAGCGCGGCGAAACAATCCTGGTCCCCGCAACGACGCGCGATGTCGATCTCTTTGCCCAGGACCCCGCGACCGTCCTCGATATGTACCTGCCTGACTAGTGCGGGTTTCCGCTTTCAAATCCAGCCACAATTTGCCGCGACCGAACGTGGTCGCCGGCGCGGCGCCGGCCTGCACTTCGCGCACATTCCGCAACCACCGCGACCGCGCATTGAAAAAACAGCGGCAATTCTGGCTTTCAATTCCGCTTGGATCGTCCAGCCGAGTTCCTCTATAATCGTCCGCCCTCGGTACCTGGCCCCGCCTTTCCGCGTGCCTCTCGCAATGCCAGCCCTGCGTTTACAAGACCGAAGCTTGATCATCGCGTTCGCGTTGATCGCGACGGCGCCCGCCGGATGCGCGCGACTGCCCGATTTCGCCCACCCGGGACCAGCGCCGATTCAGCGTGCGCGGGCGATTCAACACGATCCGTATCCGTTGAACGATTTGGGACCCGAAGTGGTCGGCGGCCGGCCGCGCGAATATCAGCAGCCGCTGCCGGAGGCGGAACGCGCGAAACTTGGGCCTCAGCGTCCCGCGCTGCAACCACTGCCGTTGCCGGGAACCGCCGTGACGGCGCCGCCCGTCGCGAGTTCTCCGTTCGCCGTCCCCCCGCCGCAACCGGGGATGCCATTGAACAACGCGCCGCCGCCGATTGTGACTTCGCCCGCGACCGCGCCGCCGGTCGCCGCTCCCACGCTTGGCGCCGCCGCACCGGTCTACACCTCTCCGCCGCCCGTCGTAACGACTCCGCTGCCCGGCAGTTCGCCCGCGCAATCCGGCACGTTCCCGGCCCAGCAGCGGCCGTCGTATTAACGATCGGTAGACTGCTGGTCGTTCGCTCGTCGCCATTCGCGACAGGATGAAATGCCGCCTTTGCGGGCGGTTCACCGCCCTCGCTCGCGAACGGAACCGCTGCATGGCCGCACATGGAACGCTATTCACGGGGATTCTTGCTGATCTGGAGTGAGCCAATCCTGGCCATGCGCCCTGTTGCGCCGAGGGTGCAGCAGTCGTTGAACTGGTCGCGCCGCCCTTCAGCTTCACCCGATTGCCCCTATAACTCACCATCCGCGCCGCCTATGATGGGGTAACGCCGCGTGCAGAAGTGCGGCCAACATCGTAACGCTAACAACATGCGTCACCGTAAGCCGCCACAATCAAAACAGGGGAAATTTCGCCAGCCGGGCCCGAAACCGCGCCGCCCGGCATCGCGACCTGGCGCGAAACCTGCGCCCGCAGAAGGCGTCGAAGCAGTCGACGGTCGTGAGCGGCTGCAAAAAATCCTCGCCCAAGCCGGCATTGCCAGCCGCCGTGAGTGTGAAGAGCTAATTCAGGCTGGTCGCGTCGAGGTCGAACGGAAGGTCGTCACGGAACTTGGCACCCGCGTCGATCCGCTCTCGCAGGAGATTCGAGTCGATGGCGAAGCGCTCAAGCGGCCCAAGCCGGTATATTTTGCCGTCAACAAGCCAATCGGTGTCGTGTGCACGGCGCGCGACCCTGCCGGCCGGCCACGAGTGACCGACCTGTTGCCGCCCAACGCACCGCGGGCGTTTTGCGTCGGCCGGCTGGACTTGGCGACCGAAGGCCTGATCCTCGTCACAAACGATGGCGAACTTGCCAACGGTCTCACGCACCCCCGACACGGCGTCGAGAAGATTTACCACGTTCAGGTGGCCGGGCAGATGGAGCCAGATGTTCTCGCCCAACTGCATCGCGGCATTCACCTCGCCGAAGGTTTTGCCCACGCCAAACACGTACGCATCAAGAGCCGGCGAAAGCGTTCGACCATTCTGGAAATGGTCCTCGACGAGGGTCGGAACCGCGAAGTCCGTCGCCTGCTGGCCCGTGTTGGCCACAAGGTGCAGCGCCTCAAACGCATCGCCGTTGGTCCCGTGCGGTTGGGCGACATGCCGGTTGGCGCCGTGCGTTTGCTCACCAACAGGGAAATCGAATCGCTCCAGAAAGCAGTCGCCCGCGGCCCGCGCTCCAACGACGAAAGGCCCCGTGGTTTCCCAGGCCCACGGCGGCCGGCTGCTGCCAAGAAGCCGAGCACCAAAGGCAATCAACGCCGCAAAGACGGACGGACCATCATTGGTTGACTCGAATGTACGCTCGGCGTTCTCTGGGATCTCGGTGGCAAGTGAGACAATTGCAATAGCCGCGTGAATCTACGATCGGGTCAATGCAGTGACGGACCACAGCCCCCTCTACGCCGATTTCTACGCCGACACCGCCACGCAGGCCCGCGTGCCGATCGTCGAGAACGTCTGCTTAGCTCGCGATACCTACCGCCTGCGATTCGACTGCCCGGCAATTGCCCAGCGAATCGTTCCCGGCCAATTCCTCATGCTGCGGCTCGCCGACTGCAACGACCCGCTCCTCGGCCGGCCGTTGGCGCTCTACAACACGATCTACGATTCCAATGGTCGCCCAACCGCCTTGGACGTCGTCTATCTCACGCTGGGGAAAATGACGCATCGACTCGCCAAGTGCGTTCCCGGCGATGAACTCGAAGTTTGGGGCCCGCTTGGCAATGGCTTTCCCGCAGTCGGCACTGGCCACCTCATCATGGTCGCGGGCGGCATCGGTCAGACGCCGTTCCTCGCCCTCGGCCAAGAATACCTGGGCCGCCGTCGCTTCGGCGATCCGCCGAGAGAAGTGCCGACCTCAAATCAGGTCACGCTCTGCTACGGTGTAAGAACTGCTGAATATTTGGCCGGGGTCGACGATTTTAAGTCGGCGGGCATCGATGTGCGTTTGAGCAGCGACGATGGCTCGGTCGGCCATCGTGGCTTCGTCACCGATCTACTTGCACGCGTGCTAGACGAAACGCAAACTGAAGATCGCTTGGTCGTCTGCTGCGGACCGGAGCCGATGATGCACGCCGTCGCCCAACTCTGTGAGCAGCACACTACTCGCTGCCTCGTCTCGCTAGAAACGCCCATGGCCTGCGGCATCGGCATCTGCTTCAGCTGCGTCACCCGTGTGCGCCAGCCCGACGGCGCATGGGACTACAAAAGAACCTGCGTCGAAGGACCGATCTTCGACGCACAAAAAATCGAGTGGTAAGAGTAGGACGGACAATACTGTCCGACCGTAATCCAGGCGGCGTGCTCGGTCCGCTATCGACCAGAAACGCGGACGGACAGAATTGTCCGTCCTCCCATCGCGCGGAAATCCCGCGCATGAAGCCTACTTGCCCTTTAATCCCTTAATCGCCGTCGACAGACGCGACTTCGTCCGGGCCGCTGTATTGGCGTGAATGACCTTCGCGGCCACGGCCCGATCGAGCTTCCTCACGAGCGCGCGATACGCGGTTTCGCTCTCTTCGACGTTCTTCGCGGTGATCGCGGCACGAACTTTACGCAGCTGCGTCCGCAGCGCGGACTTCGCGGAACGATTCCGATTGCGGCGAACGGCATCCTGCCGCATACGTTTCTTGGCACTGGCTGTATTGGGCATTGTCTTTTGTGTCAGTTGTCCGTGGTCAGTTGTCCGTTGCACGCCTGAGCGTCAGGCAGCTGCAGCGATCGCTCAACGCGGCACAAAACAGCGATTGCCACGAACGACCAACCACGGACAACAAAACAATTTCAGAATCACACACTATCGCGTAATTCAGCCAGCTTGTCCAGCCGCTCGGCCACGTCGCGATACCCGAAATCCACGGCGGCCAGCTGCGTTAGGTATTTCTCGGCCTTTTCCCGGTCGCCGAGCTCAGCCGCCAGTACGCCGGCCCGGTAGAGAGCGAGTTTTTTGGTATCCGGCTGGAAGTCATCCGACGCCTGCACGGCAGCTTCATAGCTGGAAAGTGCCAGCCGAAACTGCCGGATGTGCTGGAACGACTCGCCCAGGTGCAGTTGGACAACGGCCTTCTGCCGCGACTCGTCCCGCGCCGCCTGGAACGCCTGAATCGCCTCTTTGAACTTGCCGGCCTTCTTGCACCGCAGCCCGAGCTCGTACTGCAACATCGTGTTGCCAGGATTGCGGCTCGCCCGCGCCGCATAAACCTCCAACTCGGCCTGATTCGCTTGGGCGGCCATCCGCTTCGCCAATTCGAGCGACTCGGCACTCTTATCTTGCTCGGCGCGCCTCTGAGCGACGGCCACCTGGTGCTGAGCCCGCCGCAGGTGGGCCTCTTCCAAACGTTCGCGAATGTTCAAGTCGCCGCCGCCAGAGGCTGAGAGCGCGCGGGCGAGAATATCCGACGCTTCACGCAGCCGGTTCTGCGAGGTGAACAGTTCGGAAAGCTCAAGATAATTCGGGATTTCCGCTGGCTGCTTTTCAATGGCCGCGAGGAGCTCTTTCTCCCGTCCCTCTTGCGCCGGCGTCGCTGGTGGCGCCGCAGACCACGATTTGCGTCCCTCGCCGGCGCCGGAGTTCACACGTTCGCGAACCGAAGCTTCGAGTTCTGCCGAAGTGGTATTGGTCTGCAGCAGTTCTTGGTTGTAACCGCCTTTTTGAATCGTCCGCTCGACGCTCAGCTTCGAAATCGCCTTGGCCGCTTCCTCGTCGCCGGGCTTCGCTTGCTCCACGCGTCGCCAGCAGGCAATCGCCTGGTCAAACTGGCCCAACCGCGTGAGCGTCTCCGCCGCCTTGCGATTGACTGTAATATCTCTTGGCGATGCATCGAGCGCCCACCGCAGTACGAACAATTGGCATTCGTCGCTGCCAATTTGCTGATAGGCGTCCGCGACATCGAGCAGCGTCGAAGTCTCCCACGGATTCGACTTCAGCGCCTCGCACGCTGCCGCGAAGGCCTCACGCCACTGGCCCTTGCCGGCCGCCTTGTTAAGCGACATCCGCGACGTCTTGATCCGCAAGCCCGCGAACCGCGCGCCCTTCTTGTTGTTCCCGTACTTCTGAGCCAAATTGCCCAGAAATGTCTGTAGGTAAATCAAGTTGGCAGGGTCGTCGATAATGCACTGCGAAAGCAAGTCGTGGGCGTAATCGTAGTCGGCCTTGTCGGCCGCTTGTTTGCCGCGCTCGAACACCGCCTGCAGACGCTGCCGCACCGCCGCCGAAACCGGCGGCAAAAATGTATGACTCGATCGCGTTGGCTGCTGTGCCGACATCGAACGCCTGGGCCCGAAGACGATCCCTCTTAACGAAGAGATTACCTACATTCTACCACGCCGCTTTCGACGCACAATGTGATTGATTAACGTAAGTAAACAGGAGCGAAAGAGTTCGGCAGGCACTTATGCAACCACACAGCGGCAAGGTGTATCTCATTGGCGCAGGCCCTGGCGACCCCGGATTGCTCACGTTGCGCGGCGCTGAATGCCTGCGGTCGGGCGATGTCGTGCTCTACGACTACTTGGCCGCTCCCGAGTTGCTGGCGCACACGAAGCGCGGCGCAGAACTCGTTTGTCTCGGACGCCACGGTTTCGGACATGGTCGGCTGATGTCGCAGGAAGAAACATGCGCCGCGATGGTCCACCACGCGGCGGCCGGGCGCATCGTCGTGCGGCTCAAAGGCGGCGATCCGGCCATCTTCGCTCGGCTGGCGGAGGAAATGGCGGCGCTCGAGGCGGCGAACATCCCTTACGAAATCGTGCCCGGCGTCACGGCCGCCTCTGCCGCGAGCAGTCATGCCGGCGTGCCCCTTACCGATCGCGACGAAGCGTCGTGCGTGGCGTTCGTTACCGGCCACGAACGATCGGATAAGAAATCCGACGCTTCGCTCGACTACGCCGCACTCGGAAATTTCCCCGGCACACTCGTGTTCTATATGGGAATCACCACGGCCCCGCATTGGAGCCAAGCGCTCATCGGCGGCGGCAAACCCGCCGCCACGCCCGTCGCCATCGTGCGGCGCTGCTCGCTGCCAGATCAAGAGACCATCGTCACCACGCTCGGTGAAATGCCGGAGCTGCTACAATCGCAGAAGATTAGGCCGCCGGCAGTGATCATTGTCGGCGCTGTCGCTCGCACGCGCACCGCCGACAATTGGTTCAACAAGCGCCCGCTGTTCGGGCGAACCGTGCTCGTAACGCGGCCCGAACATCAAGCCGATGCGTTATCGAAGCGGCTCACGGAACTGGGCGCGCGCGTCCTCTGCCAACCGGCCATCGAAATCGCGCCGCCGGCCGATTGGGCAGCCGTCGACTCCACCATTCAGCGTCTCGATGAATTCCAATGGCTCGCCTTCTCGAGTGCCAATGGCGTCGAGCACTTTCTGAACCGCGTCCTCGCGCTCGGCCATGATATGCGATTGCTCGGCCACCTCAAGCTCGCCGCCATCGGCCCCGCCACGGCGCACGCCCTCGGCAAATTCCATCTGCACGCCGACCTGCGGCCCGATACTTATCGCGCCGAAGCCCTCGCCGAGACGCTTTTGCCGCACGTGAAGGGCCAGCGTGTGCTGCTCCTCCGTGCCAGCCGTGGCCGCGAAGTGCTCGCCGAAACATTGGCGGCTGATGCTGCAATAGTCGAACAAGTCGTCGTCTACGAGAGCACAGATATCCTCACGCCGCGCGAGGAAATCTCCGCTGCACTCGTCACCGGCAAAATCGACTTCATTACCGTTACCAGCTCGGCCATCGCCCGCAGCCTCGCCAACATGTTCGGCGAAGCCCTGCTTAGCGCGCGCCTCGCCGCCATCAGCCCGCTCACAGCCGACACGCTCGCCGAACTCGGCTACCCAGCCTCGGCCGTGGCAGACTCCTTCACCGGCGAAGGCCTGGTGGATGCAATCTTGGCCACAGTCGACAAACGGCAGCGATAACACAGCACTTGCGTGGGGTCCCTGGGGGCGAGCCGCAGGGGAGCCCCCAGCGAACCGCCATCTCCCTCGGCGACGTACTGGGGGCTCGCTGCGCTCGACCCCAGCCACCCCCTTGGTAAGGAACTTCAATTGAAAGAAATGAACAGGAGGAAACAGAGGCAACGGAGAAGTAAGACATGATCTCTCTGTTGGCTCTGTTACCTCCTGTTCAGAAATGTAATCACCGCGTTTTGGCAAGCTGTGCGGTTCCGGCAAGCCTTTTTGTTTCTAGCGCACAATCTCACCGCGAAGACTTTTAGGGGAAACGTCAGACGTTTGATGATTTGTCCGCCAACATCCGATTTCTATCACTGGAAGAGACTCGCACCCTCTGTAGCTGAATTCGCGAGAATTCAGTGGCGGTTGTAGCGAATCGGAATTCTTGCGAATTCCGCTACGCCAATTGGCGAGCCCCAACCTCCGCACTGCCCAGCGTGATCTGCGAGCGCGATCGGCGGTGCAACCGTACCGGGCCACGACGGCCCGGCCCTCCCCTGGCAAGGACGTTTCCCCCCACACGCTTGCCATCCATCCACGCTCGCGCACGCTGGGAGCCAGTCATGTCCGGTGAATTTCCCGCCGCACAACCCAAGGTACGAGCCACGCTCTACCTGCCGCAGGATTTACTGGAGGAAGCCCGCGACGCAGCCGTCCACTTGGGCGGCTTCCCGCTGCGGCTCACGCTCACCAAGTTTGCAGAGCGCGCCTTCCGCGCCGAATTGCAGAGGCTCAAAGACATATACAACGCCGGCTGCAACTTTCCGCCGAGAGACGAGGACCTCAAGGGTGGCCGGCCTATCGCAGCTTAGCGAGAAGGAGACCCCCATGCTCCGCACCACCACCAAACGAACGAGTATCAAACCATCCGTCAAACTGTTTCCGCGACTTGCCACCGTGCGGCGAACGCCGCGGTTCGTCGCGCTCGACCGGCTCACGCTTGGCACGCGCAACCGACTGTTGCCGCTCAATCAGCGTGAGGAGGAGGCGACGCTTGTGCGAGCGAGACTCCTGCGGATGATCCTCAATAACGAAAGCCTGCGGCGCAACGAGCTGCGCCCCAGCGCGAGTTAAAACTCCGAACGTCTGGAGCTGTCCTAACCACCAGCGAGCCGGGCTGTCCGCGGCCCCAATTGCCAACTGTTAATGATCGGGGGCGAGGACGCCCCGGCTCGCTGTTATCGTTTTCACACCCCAATGTTTCCCATCGTGCGTCGAATCCTGCTCGCAACTTGCGTGGTCGCATCGTTTGCGATTCGGGCAAATGGAGCGTTCGCGCCGCTGGTTGATGCGCTCCAAACAAACGCACACACAACGCCCAACTCGCGTGTTCCCAACGACGGCGCGCCCCGTGTCGCCATTTGGCCGTTCTCCCTATTCGGCGGTGGCAGCCAGCCGATTTACGATTCGCTCCCAGGCGACGCGAAACCGCACCCAGCGGTTGTCCGCGTGATCGCTCCCGAAGACGGCGCTACCGCCTACGGCAGCGGCACGCTCGTCGGCGTCCGCGATCAGCATGGCCTCGTCGTCACGAATTGGCACGTCGTCCGTGACGCCACCGGCCTCGTCGAGGTCGTCTTCCCGGATGGCTTCCGCTCGCACGCCAAACCACTCAAAGTCGACCAGGATTGGGACCTCGCCGCACTGGTCATTTGGCGGCCGAACGTTGAACCGATAAGAATCGCTGCCCAACCGCCGCGCCCCGGCGACATCCTCACGATCCACGGCTATGGCCAGGGCAAATACCGCGTCGCCAGCGGCCGCTGCACGAACTACTACTCGCCACAACCGAACTACCCGCACGAAATGGTCGAGCTCGATGTCGAAGCCCGCCAGGGCGACTCCGGCGGCCCGATCTTCAATCAGTCCGGTGAACTCGCCGGCGTGTTGTTCGGGGCAGGGCAGGGCACCACGATGGGCAGTTTCGCCCCGCGCGTGCGGGTATTTCTGGCACAGGTCGCTCCCGATCTCGAACAAGCCAACGCTCTAGCGCAGCTCGCCGCCGCCGACCGCCCGGCGCCCGTTGTGAACATCGAGCCCCCGCCAACATTGACGATGCCGCCCGTCACGCCGGCTGTCGAAACTCAGCCAGAGTATCCCAGCTCACCATGGTCACCGCCGATCGCCATGAAGAATAGCGGTGCTGCGCCAGGAATCACCCCAGCTTCCAACAGCAACAACTTCCAGTCGGCAGCCGCGAACGAAACGAAGAACGGCAGCCCGCACGAGCCCTTGTCGCTTAGCGATCTGAAGAACGCCGGCTGGTACGACCCGGCCAAGTCGGCCCTCGCCGTCATCGGCCTCGCGGCGATCGCATTGCGGCTAGTTAAACTGATTCACTAGTACACGGTCTCAACTTGATTCTCGGATTAGCCGCCGAGCGCTAGCCCCGCGGTTCTTGCCGCCGAAACCGCGGGCTAGCGCCCGGCGGCTATTGTCGGCACCCGAATTCTTAACGGTGACACAGGACCAGTACACGAAAACGACACCAAAACAGCTTAAGCCGAAAGCTTCGCCCGCAAGTCCGCAATAACCTCTCGCGGCACGAACCGCGCGAGCGCCTCATCGGTTGCCAGCGGCGTGATTTGCTTGATTAGCGAGCTCGACACGTGCGAGTACTCTTCGTCGGCCATTAGAAACACGGTCTCGATGCTGGCATCGAGCTTGCGGTTCGCGAGCGTCATCGTGAACTCGCTGTCCATGTCGGAAAGCGATCGCACGCCGCGAATAATCACCCGAGCATGGCAGTCGCGCACGAACTTCACCGCCAGCCCCGAGAACTGCCGCACTTCCACGTTGCCGAGCTTCTTCGTCACGCGCTCGACGAGCTCCGCCCGCTCGTCGGCCGTGAACAACGGCTGCTTTTCGATGTTTGTGCCGATGCCGACAATCAAATGATCCACCAGCCGGCTGCTCCGCTCGATGACGTTGAGGTGCCCGAGCGTAATCGGATCGAACGAACCCGTGTAAACAGCGCGGCGAGAGGACATGGTGTCAGAGGCTATCGGCTATCGGCTATCGGCGAGAAAGAGATGGTTACTTCGGTCTGGCTGACAGCCGATAGCCGAAAGCTGACAGCCCCCAAAAAACATCATTCACGATACGACGTGAGCGCGTCAACCAACCGCTCGAGGTCTTCCTCATTATTGTAGGCATGCGGGCTGATTCGCAGCCGGCCGGCCCGGCAGCCAAACACAACGCCCCGCTCCAGCGCGAAACGTTTGAGAGCCAACGGGTCTTTACCGGGCATTTCAAACGCCACAATGCCCGATCGCTGCTCGCCGCCACGGTGCGCGAGGTCGCGATCCGACACGAGTTTCGCCCCGATTTCCATGAGCCGGTCACAAGCCATGTTGGTGATATCGAGCACCGTCGCCGACGCATTTTTCGGTTCTAGCGCCGCCAGCGTCTTGAGGCTGGCCCCGAGCGCCAGCATCCCGCAGATATTTTGCGACCCGCCCTCGTACCGCGCCGCCGTCGGACGCAGATTGAGCTCGATGTGCGTGTAATCTTGCCCCGGCATCACGCTGTGCCATCCCGGGCCAATCGGCCGCAGCCGATCAAGGTGCGAGTGGCGGATGTAGGCGAACCCCGCTCCTTCAGGCCCCAGCAGCCATTTGTGGCCATCGGCCGCGAGGAAATCGATACCGAACTCGTCGACATCGATCGGGAACACGCCGAGTCCCTGAATGGCATCGAGGAACATGAGTGCCCCGCGCGAGTGTGCAATGTCCGCGATCCGCCGCACATCGTGCCGATAGCCCGTCGCAAACCCCACCCAGCTCACGGTAACGACGCGCGTGCGCGAATCGCACGCCGCCGCCAACTTGGCAAGATCCGGCCTGCCACTCTCAGACGTTGGCACCCGCCGCGTCTCCACACCGCGACTCGCAAGGTTCATCCACGGATACACATTCGACGGGAACTCATCCGCAAACGTGACGACATTGTCCCCGTCGCGCCAAAGAAGCCCCTCGGCCACCAGGCTGATGCCACCCGTCGTATTATGCACGAGCGCAATTTCTTCCGGCCTCGCGCCAATCAAATCGGCCGCCGCACCACGCAGCGCTTCAACTCCCTTCACCCAAGATCCCCACGCCGGGTTGCCGATCTCCGACGCCTCCGCTGCCCACTTCTTAATTGCCTCCACCGCCGGCTGCGGTAACGGCGCAACCGCCGCGTGGTCCAAGTACGCACTCTTCTGAGCGACGGGCATCAAAGCCCGCAATTTCGTCCGTGTGTCAACTACCGCTCGCATGCCAACTCATCGTTATAAAGTCCGCAGATGACGCAGATATCCGCAGATGAAGACTATTAAGGAAATGTGATTCTGGGCCAGTGCTGAACGCATCTCGAAGAGTCTAATCTGCGCACATCTGCGTCATCTGCGGACAAAACTCTCTCCTCGAAACCGCCGCAAACAACACAGCGATCAACAGTAATCCCGCGCGAGGCTCCGGTACCGCCGCCTGCGTTCCACCAGCGGCGCCGCTGCCTGCCGTTTGACCAAAGTGCGCTCGCCATACACTGTAATCGCTCTGCGTGAACTGCGTCCCCAGCCCTTTGCGCCATGTCACGTAGTCGCGCGCATCGACGGCCCCATCATCATTAAAATCACCCGGCAAATCAGGTTCATACTGCCCGCTCGTGAGTGCCGTCAGCCGATAGCCGCCCGCGAACGGAGCGAAGCTGTACTGAAAACTCGGCGCGACGTTCCTCACTTGAATCTGCAAGTTGTTGAGCTGCGATGTGCCCGCCACCAGGATCAGATCAAACGTTTGCCCAGCCAACGGCGCGAAACCATCTTCGAAGCTGAACACGACCCGGCCGCCTAACTGCAAATTGCCGCCCACAACGAGCTGCGAATATTGAGTGCCAGCCTGCGTCCCGGTGATGCTGAAGCTCGTGGTGCTGCCTGCATCTTGCATGTATGTGCCGGCAACGTTGAGCGTGCCAGGCGAACCGCCTACGTGCACGTCGCCGAAGAAATTGTGCACGTTCGTGACTGAACTGCTTGCCGAAAACTCCCCGCCTAGTCCAACCCGCACCAAGTTCGTCTCCGGCGGCCCAATGAGCGTTCCCACATCAATACTGCCGCCAGACGACTGCAGGGCCCCGATCCCGAGCCTCATGCTATGTTTGGCCCACACATGCCCGCCGCCACTCACTTCGAGCGTGGCCGACGAGCTATCCATGCTAAAGTCGTCGACAACTAAGTTAGCGCCTGTGCGTACGCGCACGCTCCCGTTTGATGAAGCGTGCACACCGACGCGCAGGCGAACGGAAGGCGCGGTCACAGCGCCACCGTCCTGGATGAGCAAGTTCGCGTTACCAAGAGTCCCTAATTCAATTTGCGTCGGCGAGTTTAGCTGCGACCCTGCGCCCTGCACCACGACATCGCCCGTTTCACCGTCGCCGAATGCAACGTACAGGTCAGAAGCATTCAAAATCCCGCCGCTGCTAACTTCGATTCGGCCGTTCGAGACGTGTGTCTTCGCTTGTGCCATCGCGTGATTGCGCACGATGAACGTTCCAGTGCCGCCGATGAATCCACCAACACTTATCCCCGAGGGGGAAGCCGTGAACTTTGAATTTTGGCCATCGACGATCAACGTTCCTTCCGAGCCGCTTAGGCTCCCTAGCGAAATCTCGCTTGTTGGCGAATATGTGGCGCCATTGCGAATCGTGAATGTGCCATAACCTTTAGGGCCGACGATGGCCCCAGAAGCCAAGAGTTTAGAGCTTACTCCGTCCAAGATGAGATTTCCTTCCGAGCCCGGCTCCGCGCCGACAACAATGCTGTCGCTTAACTCCACGGCTCCGCCACTCTCAATAATGAGAGTCCCTTTAGTTGTTGCGCCGACATGGATGCCGCCCACCCCCAGCGACCATTTGCTTCCACTGCCAGTGACGATCAAACTCCCTTCGCCGCCAGAGCCAATATTGCCCCGAAAACTGGACAGCTGCCCGCCACCGGTAATTGAAAGTTGGGCCTTACCCTGCGTGCCAACGATCACGTGGTCATTGGCTTGCACGGAAGTTCCCGGGCCGTCAATCGTCAGGCTCGATTGCTGCCCACCTCCCGATCCTATGGCGAGTCCTTGCACATCGGCGGTGGCATGACTTAGCACTTGAACGTCGGCCTTGCCAAGTCGCCCAACCTCCAACTCCCCATTCGCGACGGTCAATTGCGAACCTTGCTCCTCAACGATCATCGATCCGTCGCCAGTCGCGCCGGCGCCAAAGATCGCAAACGAACCCCCGCCTTGCACAGTCACATGCGCGCCTTCGGTGATGTTCAGGTAGCCTTTTCCCAGGTTGCCCACCGCCAGCGGCCCGCCGGTCACATCGAGCTTCGAACCCTGCCGTTGCACGTAAAGGTCGCCCTGCGAACCACTTGCCGCGCCGATCAGCACGGCCTTGGCGCTCGCGCTCGCGCCGTCGGAAACGCTCAAATAGCCCATGCCGCTGCTGCCGACTTCGAGTTGCCCAGTGACATTGAGCTGAGACCCTGAGTCATACATCGACATCTCACCTGTTCCCGATGGAAAGCCGGCGATGAAGAAATTGCCCGTCGTTGAAACTTCTCCGCTATCGGAAACGATCAGCGATCCATGGCCTTGATTTCCCACGACGATGAAGCTGGTGCCCGTCAGCTTGCTGCCGCCGTTGGTCACGACGATCTCGCCATCGCCATTTGCGAATCCGCCGATGAACACCGCCCGATCCGCCGACGCGGTGCCGCCATCAAACAAGTCAAGGGTACCCAGATTGGTGTAACCGATGCTGATGTCCAACCGATCTTGCAGCGTGCTGCCGTTGTAGACGGTAATTTGCCCCGTCGAATCGTACCCCGCGATCGTGCCATTGTTGTTGAGGTTGCCGCCGCTCTGCAGATTCAGCGCACCTTGCCCCCCGGCGCCCACGCGTAATAAATTCTCGCCATTAACCTGCAGCGTACCGTTCGTGAACGTGACATTCGCCCGAATGTCGACGTTATACGCCGCCTGGCCGCCATCGAGCGAAATATTTGCGGCGTTGGTGATCGATACGTTATCGTCTCCATCGGGATAGGTCGTCGCCTGAGGTTCCGCAGGATTCACCCAGTTCTCCGGATTCGCCCACGTTGAACCGCTCAGCCAAGAGTAGTCATCGGCCCAGGCCGATGTTGCTGTCGCTACACTCACGGCCAGCAGTGTCGCGATTCGAAGTATATCGATTGCGCGACGCCGCATGGTGAAGTTGGTTTGAATCATGGTTGCCGGAGAAGAGATTTCAGCGTGAGCGATAGGGAGAGTTTCGTAGAAGTCGCCAAGCGGGCATCGGCCGGGCAAATTGGCGGTTCTGATTATCACAATTGAGAGGTCCTACGACAACATTTTCCCGCCGACAACGGTGAGCCAGCATTCGGCGGCACGTGATTGCTCAGAAGTTATACCCGTGCCCCGCTGTTTAGAATGGCCATGAAGGGGAAAAAGGTACCCGGCGAGATTACGCCAAAAAGCTATACTTCCTTTGTCGTGTTGGTCTATCGCGCTCGACAGACATCCCATGTTTACCTGCAGAATAATCCTGGTCGCTGTCACCCTGGCGGCTGCATGCATGTCGATCGCAGCGGCCGCCGAGCAAACCTTGCCCAATTGGCAGCAGCTCGCTAGCGACATGGTCGAGAAAGAGATCGTCGCCGCCGGCGTAAAGAACGAACGCGTGATCCGCGCCATGCGCAACACGCCGCGGCATGAGTTCGTCGCCGCCAATCAGCGCGATCGCGCCTACTTCGACATGGCCCTGCCGATCGGCAGCGGCCAAACCATCTCGCCGCCGTTCGTCGTGGCCTCGATGACCGAAGCTCTCGACCCGCAGCCCGGCGACCGCGTCCTGGAGATCGGCACCGGCAGCGGTTATCAAGCCGCGGTGCTCAGCCCGCTCGTGAAAGACGTCTACACAATCGAAATCGTCGACGACCTCAGCAAACGCGCCACCCGCGTCTTGAAACGCCTGCATTACGACAATGTCCACACCCGCTCGGGCGACGGCTACCAGGGTTGGAAGGAGGCGGCGCCGTTCGACAAAATTATTGTCACGTGTTCGCCCGAAAAAGTGCCGCAACCGCTTGTCGATCAATTGCGTGACGGCGGCCTGATGGTCGTGCCCGTCGGCGAGCGCTATCAACAAACGCTCTACCTCATGCGCAAAGCGAACGGCGAACTAAAACGCGAAGCGCTGCGTGCCACGCTCTTCGTGCCGATGACTGGCCAAGCCGAGGAACAGCGCGAAGTGAAACCTGACCCAGCGAACCCGCACATCGCCAATGGCAGCTTCGAAGAAACCGTGCAAGCCGCGGGCGACGCCACAAGTAAAGATGCGGCAGAGCCTGCCGGCTGGCATTACCAACGGCAACTCACACTGGAGTCCGGGGGCCACGTCCCCAATGGTAAGAACTACGCGCTGTTTCACAATGCCGAACCCGGCCGCGGCTGCCACGCTCTCCAAGGTTTCGCCGTCGACGGCAAAAAAGTTTCTGCACTCGAACTCAAATACTGGGTCCGCGGCCAAAACATTCGCCCCGGCACCGCCGCCGACGGCCTCGCTCGCATCGTTATCACGTTCTACGACGAACGCCGCGCTACCGTGAGTGAAGAAGCCGTCGGTGAGTTTGTGGGCACGTTTGATTGGCGCGAAGAGACTAGTCGCATCCGCGTTCCCCTGAAAGCCCGCGAGGCCATCGTACGGATCGGGCTCCTCGGGGCGACCGGCGAACTCGCGCTTGACGACCTGCGGCTCGAAGTCGCAGCGGCGAAGTGACCAGGTGTCCAAGAACCGGGTTTTGCCGGCCGGCCGCCATTCACGAGATCAGGCAGCGATAGCGTGTCAAAGCGGTAATTCCGCGGCCGGAAATACTTCTGCTAGCGCCAGTCTGTCGTCGCCACAAATCTTACGCAAAAGGATAATTTTTCCCAGCTTACTTGAATTGTGCCGCCCGCTTGGTATTCTGTACCCCGGTATCACACTCGTTTGCACCCGCCATCAGAGCAGGATGGGAGTGTCGTTTCACGGAAACCTGGGAGGACTGACACACATGTCGTTGAAGAAGATTCTGTTTGCCGCTGTATTGGCCGTTTCGGCGGTCGCTCTCACAGCCAGTGATTCATTTGCTTTCTTTGGCCGTCACCATGGCAGCTGCGGTTCGTACGGCGGCTGCTGGGGCGGCTCGTACGGCTCCTGGGGCTCGTGCGGTTCGTGGGGTGGTTATAGCAGCTGCGGCTCATGGGGCGGCTACAGCAGCTGTGGTTCGTGGGGTGGTTATAGCAGCTGTGGCAGCTGCGGTTCGTACGGCGGCGGCTACTCCGCTTCGTACGGCTACTATGATGGCGGTTACGTGTCCGTCAGTCGCCCGGCCTCGACGGTCGTCGTTTCCTCGGCTCCCGCTGTGAAGACCCGCCTCACGCTGCACGTTCCGGCCGATGCCAAAGTCACCTTGGCCGGCATCGAAACCAAGCAGACGGGCGAAGTGCGCGAATTTGCCACCAGCAAGCTGGCCAGTGGCCAGAACTGGAACGACTACAAGGTCGTTATCGAAGTGACCCGCGACGGCAAGAACCTGCGTGAGGAACGCACGATCAACCTCGTCGGCGGACAGAGCCAAGACCTCGCCGTCAACTTCCAGAACGATAGCACCCAGCAAGTCGCTCAGCGCTAGCTTGACGTTTGCTATCACGCCATCGCCAGTGCGGTGGCATGATGGGGAAAGCTTGACATCCACAGCCCTCGCCCGGCGCTTCGCCGGCGCGAGGGCTTTTCATTAATGCCCCGCAATGCCGATGATTGATCTGGCTGGGCCCGCTGCCGCATTGCTAGTATCCGCGGCCTAGACGCGGCAGAATGCTTAACTTAGGCGTTTGTGTGCCAAGTACATAACCAGCCGCCCGGTACCCTTGGGGTGGCTAACCCGCAGTTTTGGCAACATCGCCTCCTGTCCGCTCAACGCTCGCATCCGCAGCCGTCATCGATCTAATCAGCAACAGGTAACCTATGGCGACGGTCGGCGCTCCCGCGAAACCCGGTGCTAGTCCACCGCCGCCGGCGCCACCGAAGCCGCGAGCAGAGAGTACCAAGCGCGAAGCCGCTCGCCGCAACGGTCGGCCGCCCACGATCGTGTGCGCACTGATCACGCTCTGGCTCGTGTGGCACTTCTCTGCGATCTTCCTCGCCGCGATGGCGATCCCCGGCCCCACATCGCCGCTCGTGAATAACATCGCCGAGCACCCGAAGTCGCCCGTGCTGTGGTATCTCAACGCGCTGTATTTGAATCAAGGTCACTCGTTCTTCGCGCCGGAAGTGGGGCCAGGACACGTCATCCACTACGAGCTCTTCGATAAAAACAATCAGCCCGCGGGCTCCGGATTTCTGCCCGACAAGAAAGAACACTGGCCACGGCTGCTCTATCACCGACACATGATGCTCGCCGACCAGATTGAAATGATGTCGCCGGAGGAAGGTAAAGCCGACCAGCACAGAAAAGCGTACCTTGAAGCGTTCGGACGCCAATTATTGCGAATGAACCGCGGGGCGCAGGTCGTGCGCGTGCGGCTCTATGCCCATTGGCCGCTGCCTTCCGATTTCGTTACTCGCTACGGCCGGGCGAGCGGCTACCAGAAATTCTCGCAGGAAGTGTCCCAGGGCGGACAGCAACATCGCATCGATGAGCAGGGCTACGAACTGGTCGGCGAGGCGGTACAGCGCCGCACCGATCTGCCGCCCGAACCCGAGCCGCCGCCGGAGCCGAAGCAGGCCTTTTTGCCAGCTCCGCCGCCCAGTCAAAACCTCAACTGGCAGCGTGAACGCAGCAATGTCGCCAATCGTTGGCAGGGAGGCGCACGCCGATGATTGCTGCTACTCGCGATTATCTAGCTGAACTCTGGGAATCGTGGACCGATTTCTGGTTCGCCCCCTCGTCGCCAACCACGCTTTCAGCGATTCGCGTGTTGGCTGGCATCATGCTCCTGTACACACACCTCGTGTGGTCGAAGGGGCTCACCGAGTTCTTCGGCGAGAACGGCTGGCTCCCGGCCACACTCATCGCGCAGGCCCACACCATCGATCCCGATGGCCCCGGCCCGCTACCCGCCGCCACCACCCTGGTGTGGTCGCATTTCGATTACGTGACTTCGCCCAAGCTGATGTGGACGGTCCACATCGTTGCGCTCGTCGTGTTCTTCCTGCTCAGCATCGGCCTGTTCAGCCGCGTGATGGCCGTCCTCGCGTTCTTGTTCGCTGTTTCGTACGCCAACCGCATCACCCCCGGCGCGTACTTTGGCCTCGACAAAATCAACTGCATGCTCGCCATGTACCTGATGCTCGGGCCCTGCGGTGCCCGTTACTCGGTCGATCGCCTCTGGCGGCTGCGCAAAGGCGGTACCGAGGTGCCCGCCACCTGGAGCGCGAACTTCGCGATTCGCCTGATCCAAGTTCACATGTGCGTCATCTACTTGTTCTCGGGCCTCGCCAAAGCGGCCGGCTACCCCTGGGCGATCGGTGAAGCCATGTGGCTCTCGTTCGACATGGCCGAGTATCGCTCCCTGGACATGACGTGGATGATCAACCATCCGCTCCTGATGGCCTTCATGACGCACCTCACCGTGTGGTGGGAGCTGACCTACTGCGCACTCGTGTGGCCCGCGCTCACGCGCCCCTGGGTCCTGCTGATGGCCGTGCTGGTACACCTCGGCATCGTGATCTCGCTCGGCATGCCGACGTTCGGCCTCGCGATGCTCATCGGCAACCTGGCGTTCGTCTCGCCGAAGCTGGTGCGCAAGATCTTCGACCCGGTCGCCCGCCGGGTGTCGCTGGCGATCGTCGGCAAAGCCACCAAAGCCGCCGGCGGCGAGTGAACCACTGGCACCAGGAGCGTGTCCAGCTATCACGCCAGGCCGCAATGTAGTAGGCACGCTCCGCGTGCCGTAACTGCGCTAGATTTGAGTTTGCCTCACTACTTATGAGCCGACAAAGCGTGCCCGTTCCTCAGCAACGGCACGCGGAGCGTGCCTGCTACAATTGCTCGCGATCAGCTCAATTGTTCGCTGTGCCAGCCGCACGTATACTGGGTGAACCGCCGAGTCGAGGCGGTACACAAACGAATCGGAATGACGGGGCGAACGTAGCTGAGGCAGGCTGAACGTCATTCACCAATTCGCCGTCCGACCAGTTACCGATGTCGCTCGACTCGCGTCATCGAGTGGAGATTCCTGAAGTGTTCGATTCGATCGCCATCGTGGGCGCCACCGGCGCCGTAGGCCAGCTCATTCGTTCGATGCTCGAGGAGCGCGAGTTCCCGTACCAGCGGATCAAGTTCCTCGCCTCCGCCCGCAGCGCCGGCACGACGATCGAATTCAACGGCCAGAACCACAAGGTCGAAGAGCTCAAGCCCGAGGCGTTCGAAGGCATCGAACTCGCCATCGGCAGCACGCCCGACCCGGTCGCCAAGGACTTCGTGCCTTGGGCCGTCGAGCGGGGGTGCGTCGTGGTCGACGAAAGCGGCTACTGGCGCATGGACCCGAAGGTGCCGCTCATCATTCCGGAAGTGAACCCCGAGGCCGTTCAAGATCACCAGGGCATCATCGCCAGCCCCAACTGTTCGACCACGCAAATGGTCGTCGCCCTCAAACCGCTGCACGATGCCGGCCGCGTGAAGCGCGTCGTCGTGAGCACTTACCAAGCCACGAGCGGCGCCGGCGTCGGCGGCCAGCGCGACCTTATCAACGGCAGCCGCGCCGCGCTCGACAACAAGGAGCACAAATACGAAACGTTTGCCCACCCGATCGCGTTCAACCTCATTCCGCAAATCGGCTCGGCGAAGTACAAGGGCTACACCTCCGAAGAGATGAAGATGGTGCACGAAACGCACAAAATCCTGGGCGACGACACCATCAAAGTCTGCCCAACCTGCGTGCGCGTCCCCGTTTCGAACTGCCACAGCGAAAGCATCCTCGTCGAAACCGAACGCAAGATCACGGTCGATGAAGCCCGCGAGTTGTTCGAGAACTTCCCGGGCATCAAGGTCATTGATGACCTCGCCAACGGCAAATACCCGAAACCGAGCGATTGCGACGGCGACGACGGCGTGTTCATCGGCCGCATTCGCGAAGACCTGTCGTGCGATAACGGCATCACGTTTTGGTGCGTGAGCGACAACCTCCGCAAAGGCGCCGCCACGAACGCCGTCCAAATCGCAGAACTGCTCGTCCGCTCCCAGGCTGCGGTCTAGGCCAGGCAACAACACCAATGACCGGGCACCCATGACCAACTGTGTGAGCGCACGGTTTGGTCATTGATGTTTGGTCCTTGGTCATTTCATACAATGCCCACGCGCTGGCTAAAACTCACCCTTGCCTACGACGGCCGCGCGTACTCCGGCTGGCAGTTCCAACCCGATAAGCCGACCGTGCAGGGCACCTTCGAAGCCACTTGGCAGCGGCTCACGCAAGAGTCGCTCCGCGTCACCGCCGCCGGCCGCACCGACGCCGGTGTCCACGCCCTCGGCCAAGTCGTCGGCCTCGCCACGAGCACGCGTCTCACCAACGACGACCTCTTCCGCGGCCTCAACGCCCTTCTGCCTGAAGACATCGCCGTCACGAGTGTCGACAACGCCCGCGATGGCTTCCACGCCACGCGCGACGCCGTTGGCAAGCGCTACCGCTACCACATCCACAACGCCCGCGCGCCCTCGGTCTTCACGCGCCATTTGGCCTGGCAGTACCCGCAACCGCTCGATGCCGCCGCGATGCACAGGGCAGGGCAGGCCCTTCTCGGCCGCCACGATTTCTCCAGCTTCGAAACCGCTGGCTCCGAACGCCCCGACTCGATCCGCACCATCCACGAGCTAACGGTCACCCCCGTAGGCGAGTCTCTCCGAGACTCGCACCAGCAGATTCTCCCGCTCGGAAAAATCGAAACCACATCTGTAGCGCCCGCCTTGCCAGTCTCGGAGAGCCTGGCCTACATCACCATCGACGTCCACGGCGACGGTTTCCTCTACAACATGGTCCGCACGATCGTCGGCACACTCATCGAAGTCGGGATCGGCAAGCGCGACATCAATTGGCCCGCCGAAGTTCTCGCCGCCTGCGACCGCCGCCGCGCCGGCCAAACCGCGCCCCCCCACGGCCTGTTCTTAATCCACGTCGACTACTGACGTCCGCTGGAAAGCCGAAGGCCATCCCGCCACTCCGCAATTTGTAGTTTTCAATTCACAATTTGCAGTTTGCAATCTGCCAACCACAAACCCTGCCTCTGGCGAATCTCGCCGGCCCGGCTCGCCTCGCCACATCAACCTTTCCCATTGCGCCGCAACAGTTTACACTAATAATACCGAATAGAACGGTTATTCCGCCGCCCTCGATTCACCCCCCCGAACGCCGCCCCAACAGGTCTACCGCCGTGAGTACCGCGAATCAATTCGTTGGCAAGTACCGGCTGTTCCACCTCATTCGGGGCGGCAAGTTCTTCGAAATCTGGGCCGTCCGGCCGCCCACCGAGAACACCGTGTTCGCCATGAAATGGCTCCCCAAGGGCAGCCATTACGTCCGCGAGCACATCAACGGGCTCAAGCACGAATACCAGGTCGGTTCCTCCCTCGACCACCCGGGCGTCATCGCCACCTACGAGTACGACAACACCTCGAACGGGGCCTACATGCTGCTCGAACTGTTCAAGGTGCCGAACTTGAAGCAGCAGATCGTTCTCGGCCCGAAGAAGCTCCAACACCGCGCGAAAGAGATCGTCATCAACTGTGCGTCGGCGCTGGCCCACATGCACGAACGCGGCTGGATCCATCGCGATATCAAGCCCGACAACTACCTGGTGCGCGAGGACAACGTCGTCAAGCTCATCGACTTCAACCTGGCCCGCAAGCCCACCGGCGGACTCAGCAAGCTCTTCGGCGGCAAGGTGCCAGTGCAGGGCACGCACAGCTATATGTCACCCGAACAAATCCGCGGCCAAGCGCAAGACGCGTCGACCGATATCTACAGCTTCGGCTGCATGGTGCACGAAATTCTCTCCGGCAAGCCGCCGTACACCGCGGGCAGCCCGAACGAACTTCTGCAGCGTCACCTCAGCTCGAAGCCGCAGCCACTCACCGTATTCGACAAGAACATCACGCCCGAGTTCGCCGCGTACGTGCAGCGCATGATGGCCAAGGACGCCAAGAACCGCCCGGCCAGCATGAAAGACGTGATGATGGAAATCAAAGCGATGAAGATGTTCTACAACACACCCCAACCCCCCAGCGCCGCCGACGAAGCCAAAACCGCGGCCGAGAAGGAATAACCACAAAGAAACGAAGGACACAAAGCCAACAGCGATGCGGTCGCGCTTCGGTAGCTGAATTCGCCAGAATTCGGTTTCAGCGACTATTCAACAGAATTCTTGCGAATTCAGCTACAAGCTTTCACCACGGTGCACATTATTTAGCTTCTTCGTGTCCTTCGTGCCTTCGTGATTCAATTCGTTTAAGAAACTCACATGGCCAGCACAACCTACCGTCTCTCCTTCGAACAACCCATCACGCAGCTCGAAGAGCAAATCGCCCAGCTCGAAAAGACCGAGCCCAAAACGCCCGAGCTGCGCGACGCCATCCGCCTGCTCAAGCGCGAGCTCGCCGAAACCACGCGTCGCGTCTACAGCAACCTCGACCCGTGGGAAACGGTGCAGGTCGCGCGGCATCCCGATCGGCCAATGCTCACCGACTACCTCAATTTGCTGTTCGATGAGTTCGTCGAGCTGCACGGCGACAAGTTCTTCGGCGACGACCGCGCGCTTCGCACCGGTTTCGCTAAGCTCGACCGCTTCAAAGTCCTCGTGGTCGGCCATTACAAAGGCAAGACCCTCAAAGAACGCAACGAGTGCTTTTTCGGCTGCGCCCATCCCGAAGGCTATCGTAAAGCAATGTCGAAGATGCGACTCGCCGCCAAGTACCGCTTGCCGATCATTTGCCTGATCGACACGCCCGGCGCGTACCCGGGCATCGGCGCCGAAGAGCGCGGCCAGGCCCAGGTCATTGCCGAAAGCATGCTCGAAATGTCGCGCCTGCCAACGCCGATCATCTGCGTCGTCATCGGCGAAGGCGGCTCCGGTGGCGCGCTGGGCATCGGCGTCGGCGATCGTGTCGCCGTCTTGCAGTTCGCATACTACTCGGTGATCAGCCCCGAAGGCTGCGCCGGCATCCTGTGGAAAAGCCACGACCACGCGCCCGCCGCCGCCCGCGCGCTCAAGCTCACGTCGAAGTACCTCCACGAGCTCGGCTGCGTCGACGACGTCATCGAAGAACCGCTCGGCGCCGCCCACCGCGACCATCACCAAATGGCCACCCGGCTAAAAATGTATCTCCTCAAGTGCCTCCGCGAGCTCACCGACCAACCGACCGACGAGCTCCTCGCCGCCCGCTACGACAAGTTCCGCCGCATGGGCCAGTTCCTCGAAGGCGAAGCCGACGCCGCCATCCCAGCCGCCACCGCCAACGGCCGCGCCTAGCCATCGACTCACGCGATGGAAAACCTCGAGCAAATACCAGAGCTGCCACTGGTCGTGCGATTCCGATTTGGCTTGAAGACGCTATTGGTAGTGATGACGGTCATGTGTCTGTACCTCGGTTACGAAGCCGTTCGAGAACGTCGTGCCGAGCAACTTCGCGCGCGTGATATGGCACTCGTCGCTGCCGTGCGATCGAGTTTATCCAAAGTTCCCCATGGCACCAGCTTGAGAAGCCCT
Source organism: Pirellulales bacterium (assembly GCA_046349975.1). Classification (GTDB taxonomy): domain Bacteria; phylum Planctomycetota; class Planctomycetia; order Pirellulales; family Lacipirellulaceae; genus JABDGM01. The sequence continues at coordinate 40,548 of JAXMBH010000014.1, read as the reverse complement.
GCGGCCCAAACGTGGCCCGGAAGTCTGTGGCGGCACAAATTTCACCTCCGCGTCGCCGCCTCGCAGTCTATTTCGCTGTCGGTCGACTCAAGCTTCGACCATATATCGGACTACGACGTTTCAAAAAGCCTGCTTGAGTTCTTTGGGCGCGACATGGAGGCCATTGGACTCGCAGAAACGAACCTGAGCGACGCCGAGGATCCGATTCTCCTCCGAAGCGCCTGGCAATGTGCGGAAGAAGGAACCCTCGTTCTCATTGAGGTTCGGATGGGAAGCCTTCCAACATCGAGGACGGCTATCGTCTCCATGGTATTGATCCACAACGAAGACGTTTGGCCGTGACGCCGAACAACCGACCTCCCAGAATCGCTTCAGACGAGCGCCGACCAATGGACTCGACCCAAACACCGCCGCCGCCAACGGCCGCGCGTGACCGCTCGGTCGGACGGACAATTCTGTCCGTCCGCCCTTGAAAATCGATCGCAGCTTCCGCACCGAGTCGACACATGGCTGCCAACGGCGAATCAGCTTTGGTCCCGCCCATTCGCTTCCGGCCGCGGTTTAGTCTCCGTACAGTGTTCGTAACGTTCTCGGTCATCGCGGGCGTATTGGTCGTAGCGAACGTTTACGTGCGTCCGCGAATCGAACGCCGCATCGCCGTGGGACGCGTCTTCGGTTCCGGCGGAATGGTTTGGTTCGAAAACCCGGCCGAAGAAATCGGCGCCGATAACCCATATACGACGCCAGCGCTGAACTTGTGGGGCACGGTTGACAGCATCGATATCAAGAACGATGCGCAAGCCATGGTTGTCGCGCAGGAGGCACGCCGTATTCCGGAATTGGGCGGCATTGAGTTCGGCCGCGGCGTGACCAACGTGGGTGTCGCCGCGATTTGCGACTCGCCCGATTGCGATTCCATCGAATCGCTCTCGTTCTTTGATACTGCCGTCACCTCCGAGGCATTTTCACATCTAGGAAAGCTCCCCAAGCTGCAGCACATCATGTTCAACACTTGTCCGATTAATGCCGCTGGGATCGCCGAATTGAACCGCGTCTCCCATCTCGAATCGCTCATATTCGTCGAAGAGCCAGCCCGCGCGAACCACGATCGACTGGACGAGGCATGTTTCGACGAACTGGGAAAGCTCTTCCGCGTCCAAAAACTGAACTTGGGTGGCATTAACGTTTCCGATATAGCCGCCAGGAAGCTGCATGGGATGAAGCAACTCAACACGCTCATTTTCCACAAGGGCCGCATTTCCGACGCCGCCGCTGCCGAGCTGCGAACCGCGTTACCGGCGACGTCCATTTCCGTTTACTAAAAAACCGACCTCCCAGGATCGCTCCAGACGAGCGCCGACCGCCGGCGTCGACCCAAAAGCCGTTGCCGCCGCGCGTGCGTCTATTCGCCGAGCCGGAACGGCTCGGCTATATAGCCCCAGCCGTCCCGGCTGGGTGGCGTACCAGCTCGACAACGCGTCGCCGCATCCGCCGGCCATCGAATTGTCTTCCCATCAGAACGACCATCAACCGCCCACAATCAATCCTCCAAAACCGCCGGGCAGGGCACACACCGCAATTTCCCCGGCCCCCGTGCCCAACGTCCGATAATCGCTCTTATGTTCGTTTCGGGGCCATTTTACCCCGTAAAATAAAGCCTCAGCCGCCCTGCCGGGTTTTTTATCCAACCGCGCATGGAAAGCTGCGACCACTGGTCGCCGTCTTTGATTACGTTATTCATCCATGCCCCTCGACGACGACTACAACGACGCCGATGACGAAGATTGGTACGACTCCGACGACGAGCCGGATGAAGAAGAAACCGCGCCGTGCCCTGACTGCGGCGCGCCCGTCCACCGCGTCGCCGACTGTTGCCCCGCCTGTGGCTATTGGCTCACCGAAGCCGACCGCCGCACCATGTGGGCCCGCGAAGACAAACCCCGCTGGGTCAAATACACGGTCATCCTGGTCCTGCTGATGACCCTCGCCGGCCTGGCGTCGCTACTTTTCTAACCGTACAGACCCGACAGCCCCCGGCTGAGCCGGGGGTTTCCGACCAATCGCCACTGAAACACGCGCAAACCCCCGGCCGAGCCGGGGGCTGACGGATTACGGTCAACGCCGTAGTGAATACTGACGGGTCGGCGTCAGCGCGGACGCGAATACGGATCCACCGTCTCCGCCGTCCGTTCCTGCGGCATCGTCGGCCACGCTGTCGACGAGTTCGGCGGCACAATATTCGGCAGCTGGATGTTGTTCGGCAACTGCACGTTATTGGGCCAGGCGAACTGCGGCTGCGCCGGCTGTCCTGGCTGCGGCTGTTGTGCTCCCGGCCACGGCACCTGCGGCAACGCACCTTGCAGCGCCGACTGGGCCGAGTTCTGCCACATCTGCTGCAGGTCGGTCGTTTGCGGCTGGAAGTTCGGATTCAGATTCTGCTCGAGCTTGTTGAGATACGGATCCACTACCTGATGCAGCTCCGGCGGCACGACCGCCTGCGCTTTGTTGAGAAACACCACGATGTAATGACCCGACTGCGAACCGATCACCGTCGCCCGGCCGGCCGGCACCGACACCGCGAAGAACGTGATCACCAGGCACAGGAGCACGCCCTTGGCAAAGCCGATGATCGCGCCGAGTTGTTTGTCGAATGCTTCCAACCGCACCTTATCGATCGCCTTCGAGACCAATCGAAAGAGCGTCCAGATGACCAGCGACGTGCCGGCATAGATCGCGGCCATTGCGGCGAATCGATTGAGCGGCGGCTGGCCAAACAGCGGCGCGAGCTGCTCGCTGAACTTGAGCGACGCCAGGTAGCTCACTACGAGCGACGCCAGCGAGGCAATCTGCCAGGCCATGCCTTTCCAGAAGCCAAAAATAGTGGCCCCGACGAGCACGACCACCATGATGATGTCATAAGATTGCATGTTTGTAGCAGGCATGCTCCGCATGCCGTCCGCTTAAGTGGCGTTGGGTCGTGGCAGCGCTGTTTACAACACGCCTCTGAGGGTACCTGGGATACCCACGGAGTTCGTATTGCCACCGATGTCGGGCTCAATCATCTATTACGCCTCGCCAACAATTTTGTTACCGCAGGCCAGGGCGGTGAACTATACCTGCCTGCCAGCATCCAGCGAAGGCCAGTAGTCGGCGATATCGCTAGCACTCGCCGCCACCAATCTTGCCGCGAACCCCAAATTCTGTCATAGCCCACCATCCAATCGTGCGCCACTCTGCGCACATCGGCTAGGCAACCGTCGCGAGAATCTCATGGCCGGCTTTCGCATGCATGTCGGAACGAGCACGCTGCTCGGCTGCGGCTACGCCGGCACGCTCGCGCTCGGCTACGGCGTGCCGGTCGACACGGCGATCGTCTCCGGCGCCATGTGCGGCTTCGCCGGCATGCTGCCCGACCTCGACAGCGACTACGGCGTCCCCTTGCGCGAAACCATGGCGTTCACCGCCGCGACCATCCCCATGCTGATGGTCCGCCGCTTCCATACGGTAGCCACATCGATGGGACTCGGTTTCGACGCCATGGCTCTCGCCACCGTCGCCACGTACTTGTTCGTGCGCTTCGGCGTCACGACGCTGATTCGCAAATACACCGTGCATCGCGGCATGTTCCACAGCATCCCCGCGATGCTCATCTTCGGCGGCATTGCGTTCTTGATCTGCGGCGATTCACCGCTCGATCTTCGCTGCTTTAAAGCCGGCGGTGTCATCGGCGGCTGCCTTTCTCACCTGCTGCTCGACGAGATTTACGCCGTCGAATACGCCGGCGGCCGCTGGCGCTTCAAGAAATCATTTGGCACCGCGCTGAAACTTTGGGGCGACAATCGCTGGTCGAACATGGCCGCGTATTCCAAGCTCGCCCTCGTCGCCATGGCCATTCTTGGCGAGCCGTCGGTAATGCAGCGGCTCGAGCAAACCAATCCACAGTTCGCCGCTCAAGTAAACGAGTTTCGCACCCAAATTGAAGCGGCCGCTCCGAACAACCTGCAGCAGAACGCCAACAGCGCGGCCAAAGCGGCCGTCAACTTCTTCAACAACGCCGCGCAAGGCCGGCAAGCCGGCGGCAACAACACGCCGGCGTCCAGCGCCTGGCCGCAGTTCTTGCAGAGCCAACCGCAACAACTGCCGCCGGCCAACAATTCACAATATGCCGGCCCACAACAAGGCTACGCGCCGCCGCAGAACTACCCCGTGACGCCCGTCCAACCCCCGGCCAATATGCCGGCCCAATGGCAGTGGCCCTCGACGAACTCCTACGACACCGCCCAACGCCCGGCGGGCTCGGTCGCGCAGTAAGCCTGCGCTCCCAAATCGTAGGACGGACAATTCTATCCGTCCGTTAATAGCGAATTCGAACGGAATTATCCGTCCTACGCGCACAGCAAGATTCACCGTTCCGCCGTATCGATCCATAGCGTTACAGGCCCATCATTCACGAGCGCGACGTCCATGTGCTCGCGAAATATCCCCGTCGCCACCTCGACGCCCGCCGCACGCACCTTGGCGACAAACTCCAAATACAACCGCTCCGCCAGTTCCGGCGGCGCTGCATCGGTAAAGCTCGGCCGCCGCCCGCGGCGGGCATCGCCGTAGAGCGTGAATTGACTCACGACAAGCATCGCCCCACCCGCCTCGGCGAGCGACCTATTCATCTTGCCGGCATCGTCTTCGAATATCCGCAGTCCGACGATCTTCTCGGCCAGCCAGGCAACTTCGGCGGCCCCGTCGTGGTGTCCCACGCCCAGCAGTACGACGAGCCCCTGCCCAATCTTTCCGGTGACCTCGCCCTCCACCGTCACCCGCGCTTCGCTCACTCGTTGAATACAAGCCCGCACAAAAACCCTCGCCCTTTAGCCCATTGCCGCAGCCATCACGATGCTGGATGCTAGAACGATATCGATTGTCGGGTCAGTCGCCCCAGGTTCGCTTTCCGACCCTGACCCCTGACCCCTGACCCCTGACCCCTGCCTCTGCCCAATGCCTACCGTCCTGCTCGCCTATTATTGCGCGCTGATCCTCATCGCGTCGATCATCGGCGGCATGATTCCGGTGTGGTTCCAGCTCACGCACCGTTGGATGCAGTTTGCCGTGAGCTTCGTCGCCGGTGTGATGCTAGGCATCGGCGTGTTGCACATGCTCCCGCACGCGGTCGTCGATGCCTCGGTCGCCGCCCATATCCTCGCCGCCGCAACACCGCTATCGAGTGCTGCGGTTGCAGTCACGCCAACCTCGAATACCATAATCGACTCCACATCTGTCTGGTGGGTTTCCGTATCGCTGCTCGCCGGCATGCTGGTGATGTTCTTTATCGAGCGGTTCTTCAGTTACCACCATCACGACGTGCCCGACGCTGACGACACTGGCGCAACCGAGCACGCACACCACGATCATTCCCATCATCATCACGAACACAGCCACGACCGCGTTCCTGCGCACGCACGAAGCGGCGCGGCAGGCCACGACATCTCTTGGGGCGGCGCGGCGTTCGGCCTCGCCCTGCACAGCGTGCTTAACGGCGTCGCCCTCGCGGCCGCCGTGTGGCACGGCAGCCACGGTTTTTGGCTCGCCGGCTTCGGCACGTTTCTCGTGATTTTTCTGCACAAGCCGTTCGATGCGATGACGATCAGCATGCTCATGGCCCGCGGCGGCTGGAGTCTCGGCTGGCGCCACACGATCAACGGCCTGTTTTCGCTCGCGATTCCCGCCGGCGTCATCGTCTTCTACTTCGGTCTCATGAGCGAAACCACCGGCCCCGATATGGCCGCGCGGCAATGGTACGTGGCCTGCGCGCTCGCCTTTTCCGCTGGCACATTTCTGTGCATTTCGCTGAGCGACCTGCTACCGGAACTGCAGTTCCATAGCCACGATCGCCTGAAGCTCTCTGCAGCGCTGATGCTCGGTTTAGCGCTGGCGTATTTCGTTGCCCAACTTGAGTCGCTCACGCACAAGCCGCACGCTCCACCGCCGCTCGCCATACCGCCCGCCGCTGCTAGCATTCGCTAAATCGCCGCTGTCAACCGCTCGATTTCGACTGTCGCGGGACCGCCACGCGGTCCGAAGTCGTGTGGATTGAGATGTTGCGATAATGTCGAGTAACTCCGGAGGGCGTGGCCCTGCTGCTACTGCTGGCATCCGCCGCTGAAGTGCGGATGTGCTTCCGCGAGTAGCGCGCGGCCGCAGGTCTTGCCAACGTTGCCTGACTGTTGCTCGTGTCGTTTCCGTCGAGTCTGGCATGTGCGGCCGCCGAAAACGAGAGATGAACAAGCGGCGTTGCCCCCTTTATCACCGCGTGGTTCGCAGTCAGCCGCTTCCGGGCTGCGTGCCGCCTTTCAGGACGCCTATGTCGAGCACGCATCATCGTACTTGGCAACAATTTCACGTCGGCCACTTGAATGTCACGGTGCAGCTCGACTCCACGGCCGATGATCGTAGCGTCGAGCGGCGCCAGGAATTGGCGACGGTTGCCCGGCAATTGATCACAACGATGGACCGCGGCCGCATCCCCACGACGTGGGCCGTGAACGACCCCGCGTACTCGGCCGCGACGTCGCTGATTTTGAAGTCGGCCGTCGAGCACGAGATCGCACTGCTCGGCCACGCCAGTTGGGTCGGCCCTACCGCTGGCCGCACGCGATTTGCCCGCGAGCTTGCGCGCCGGATCGCTCAGGCCCGCTGTGCCGGCCTCGACGTGACGACATTCGCCCCCGGCGTAGCGTCAGTTGAGGGCCAGATCGATCTGGTTGTAAAGCAAGCGATTACGGCGATCGCCGGTCTTAAAAATTCGGTACGGACGTCGGAGGGTGCGCGGGCCCTGCATTACCACGTGTGGGAAGTTCCGGTAACGTCGGTGCTCCCGACGAAGGCGGGGTGGTTTAATCGTGCTCGGCGGGGAGTATTTCGGCGGATTGAGCGAAGTGCGAGTGAGGCCGGGGCGTTTCATTTGCTGATCGACGCGACGGCATTTGCGGCCGATGACGGTGACCAGAGAATCGTGAACTGGCTGATCGATCGTGTGGCGACGCTGCGTGATCGTGGGCTGGTGCAGATTGAGACACTGGCGAAGACGGCGGCCCGGCTGTCGGATGTGCCGGCGGTTTCGCCGCAGCGGTCGATTCTGCGCGTAGCTTAACTGGCCCCAACCGTGCATCAACCGCGGCGGGATTCGCTGAAGGCGTTCCAGCCGAGGTATGCCAACACGCCGCCGCAGATGGCCATGCCGACATCGGCCAATGCGGCTTGGCGGCCAAAGGGGATCTTCAGCGCCAGGTCGAGAACGAACAACAGCGCAATTAAGCCGCCGACAACCATCCCGGCGACAGACATTGCTTTTGCCATCGTTCCCGAACCCTGTAACCCGGCGATTGCGGACGGACCTGCCATACGATACGCCTAGTATAATTACCAGGCCTTCCTTGTCACAGCGTAGTCCGCAGATACCGCTGTTTCCTTATCCTTCTAAATGTTTTTAACCACATAAACCTACCTATCCTATGCACCTGAGTTAAATTCAGGTTATTTGGGTTGTGTGGGATGAATGGGTACTCGCCCGTCCAGCCCCTGCTCTTGGCGAACGCGGCGGACTTCGCTCACCAAGTCTTCGATGATCTGGTGGTTGGCGACGATATTATTCCACTCGATCCAGTAGGTGTATGCCACGAAGGCGATGCCTAGCAAGGCACCAACAAGGTGCCAATTCGTCCAAGCCTGGGTGCTTGATGGGGGGCGGAGAGTGGCCGGATCGGAGGCCCCACCCAGGGCGACGATCCCGACGACCGCGAGCATGCCCATCACGGCCCAGGGAAAAGTTCGGCGTTTGAGCCGATTGCTGCGGGCGACCGGGGCCATATCGAAACGGTATGTTTCCACAACCTCGCGGCACCAGCGGCTCGTGCCCACGAAGTACGTGACCACGACGCTTTCGACGAACACCACTCCCAGGGCGGCAGCGACGCCGGTGAGTCGGTGGATCGTGGCCCATTGGAAGGTCTGCAGCGTCGGGTTCGGGGCGTAGAGGTCGCCCACGTTGAGCCCGAGCATGAGCGCCGTCAGGAGCAGCACGATCGACAGCGAGGCCAGAGTGAAAAAAATCCGAATCATGCGAGGGAGGAGTGCCTTAGAATGTAGGCTCCGAGGGATTGGTTTGAGATCTTTTTGAGTGCGAGGTGTCGGGTGAGGGGTGTCAGGTGTCGGGGAAGAGTAGATCTGACACCTGATACCCGAAACGTGACACCTGGAATCTTCATTGAATGTCGTTTGCTGTAGGGCACCGGCCCTCCCTCGCACCCCGCCAACCCAGCGTATCGCCATTTGACCTGCCCTGCACCCCCCTGCCCCGCCCTGCCCTGCCGATATGTTTGCAACGACTAAACCGATTCTCGCAGTGACCATGGGCGACCCGACTGGAGTTGGGCCGGAGGTGATTGCCAGGGCGTGGTCGGACCCTCAGGTACATGAGGCGGTTCGGCCATTTGTGGTTGGGCATCCAGAGGTCATGAGCCGGGCTATTGAGCTTGTCGGCGGCGGGATGGAACTTATTCCCGTCGCTGGACCCGCCGTGTTGCGCGCGGACGAGGTCGGACCGCACAGGATGCCGATCGTGAATGTGTGCAGCGACGAGGCGGCGGAGGCGCCGATCGGCGTGGTGGATGGGCGGGCTGGCGAGGCGGCGTATCAGTGCGTGATGGCAGCGGTTCGGTGGGCGCTGGCGAAGAATATTGATGGGCTCGTGACGGCGCCATTGAGCAAGGCAGCGCTGCACGCGGCGGGGCATCATTATCCCGGGCACACGGAGCTGCTGGCGGAGATGTGCGGCGTCGCGGAGTTTGCGATGATGCTGTACTTGCCGCCGGGTGAGCTGGTGCGTTCGCCGAGGGGGCTGGGCGTGGCCCACGTGACGCTGCACCAATCGATGCGGAGTATCTTCGCCGATCTCACACCGGCGGCCATCACTGAGAAGTGCCGACTGGCCGATGGCGTGATGCGGCGGCTGGGGGTGGTGCAGCCACGCATCGCGGTGTGTGCGCTCAATCCACATGCTGGCGAAGCTGGATTGTTCGGCGACGAAGAGCGTACGACGATCGCTCCGGCCGTGGAGGATGCGCGGCGCGGAGGCATCGACGCGGCCGGGCCGTTTCCGACGGATACGCTGATGATGCGCGCCCGAGACGGCGAGTTCGACGCGGTTGTGGCCATGTATCACGATCAGGGACATATCGCGCTCAAGCTCCTGGGCATGCACGCGGCGGTGAACATCACGCTGGGGCTGCCGATCGTGCGAACCAGCGTGGCGCACGGGACGGCGTTCGATCGGGCCGGACTGGGGACGGCCCGATCGGAAGGGATGGTGGCGGCGGTGCTGACGGCGGCGAAGCTTTGCGCGAAGGGGGAAGGCGGAGGGCGGAAGGGGGAAGGACGCCAATGACGCGTTTCCGAATCTGTCGCACTTTGCCGTAGGTGTCCAAAACTTCTCGTCCGGGTTTTGGCCATCTACGGGCCGACGCTTGGTGTGTGGTCTCGACTTCGGTGCGTAGCGGTGGCGCGGCGGAACGGCGGTAGCCGTCATTGGCTGGCGCGTGGGGTGGAATGTGATTGGATTCGGTGGCGTTTGGGTCGTCGTACAAAAAGTGAGGGGATCCCCTCCGGGTTATGGGATTCTCAGGAGTTGGCGCGCACGATCTCGGGTCACATGGAACGTCCGGAGCCGGACGGCTTATCCACATAGGGCGGAGGCGGATTGCGAGGTCCGCTGCAGTCGCTTCTGAGTGTGCCTAGGGCCTGCCGGGCGCTGTGCTGTCCAAATCGAAAGCCGGCGGCTCCCAACCCATCTGACCGCCAACACTTGGCGATCGTGCATGAGGCTTTATAGTAGATAGTGTACAAATAGTCAATACCTATTTGTAGCCAGTAGTTGGAATTCTTGGGGAGCACAAGATGGGCTCCCGCGGAGGGGCGAACCCATCATGCGTGCTGATTTTGGTACGTACCAAGGGAGCGCGGCAAGAGTCACCATGAATGCATACGTTCGATGTCGCCCCTCCGGGGCTTGCGGATCGGCTGTCCGCGGCAATCCGGTGTCTCGCGGCACCGGCTACACGACGCCGCCCCATCGGGGCTAAGATGTTTTCACAAAGCGATCTCCAGCGAAGCGTGCACATTGTCACTTGCCTACTCTTCGCTAGGGGGCAAACGTTTCGGTTTGGCCGGCTGTGGGCGCGTGGTGAGGTGGACGGACAGATATGTCCGTCCTACGGTGGGTGGCGGGAGTGCGGCTGTGTAGACGTTTTATGTTGCTTGGGAATACAAAGGTTGGGAGCACAGCGAGCGGTTCCCCCTCCCTAACCCTCCCCGCCGACGGAAGGGAACCGGAAGACTCAAAGGCAAGGTGCCGGCGGGAACGCAGTGGGTCCCTAGAGAGGACGGCAACATATCCAGTGTGCGCGGAAGTACGTCTTCGCTTTGTGGTATGTTGGTGCGGGGACGATAAGAACGAATGACATCCCCGGAGCATACGTTGGTGGGGGTTCATGGCGCGTTGGCGCTGGGGGTGCATCGGCGGTTGGGGTGGGCAGCGGTGGTGATGGCGGGGATCGCGGCGAACGTGCCCGATTGGGATGGGCTGGCGATGCTGGTCGACATGCAGCGGTTCGAAGCGGGGCATCGCGTTTGGGGGCATAACTTCGTTGCGATCTTTTCGTCGTCGGTGTTGTTGGGGTGGAGTCAGTATCGGTTTCGCTGGGTGGAGCGGGCTAGCCGGAGCGTAGGAGGCTTGCTCTCGATCAATGTGCCGGAGATCGGCGCGGAAAGGTCGACGCGGGCGGCAGCGCTGGCGCTGATGGCTGTCGCGTTTTTCGGCCAGGCAATTCATTTGCCTTGCGATATGGTGGTGTCGGGCGGCAGCGGGCTCAGCGACTGGTTGATTCGGCCGTTCTGGCCGTTCTCGCAGCGCGGGTTTGTATTTCCGCTCGTTCCGTGGGGCGATGTTGGGCCGACGGTAATTCTCATGGCGGGTGCGATTGCGTGCGCGAGGTGGCCGGGAAAGGTACGGGCGGTTTCGGCTGGCACGCTGGCGGGGCTGTGCTTGTACTTGGTTGCGCGGGGGATATGCGGCGGGCGCCAGTGCTAACGTGTGGACAGTGCTTTAGCTGCCGAAGGCTCGCTATGTGGAATCTGTTGAGGGTTGTCCAGCTGGAAACGGGGCTAGCGGACAGGCCGCAAGAGTTTTGCAGAAACGCACTGCTGGACAAGCCAGCAGTGGCACCCGCGAGTTTCGAGGACCGAGGCTGTTGGAGCCGCTGCTAGTCCACGAATCGCCATTCGGCTGCTTCAAAATCATAAACGTTGCGGGCGAACGGCGGGCAAACGTACCAAAGAAGGAGCGGGTGGGGCGGACCAGTGTATTCAAAGTCGCTACGCTCGAGACAGTATTTCGCTGGTGGAATCGAATCTACGTAGTTCGGGACGAGATCGTTGAGTTGCTCGGGGTATGCACCGTTCGCTTCGTGATAGCGCTCGCACGCTTGGATCAGTTGTGTCGCGCGTGACTTCGCCATTGTGTATTGCCCGGAGCTGTTCGCGACGACGAGCAACAGCGTAATGATGGGGAACAGGATCCGAACTGCAGCGATCCGGTTGCCCGGGTAGCGGATTCTGATTCGGACTATGCTGACGAGGAGCCAGATTGGGCAGATCAACGCTGCGGTGACGTAGTAGCCAGAGAGAACTACGTCGAAAAATATCACGAAGAGAGAGCAGAATATCGTTCCACTCGTTGCGATCAATTCGTCGCGGGAAGGCCAGAACCGCCAGTTGGTAGTGGGCATTACGACGAGGACGTTGCATCGGCGATGGATTCGAACGCGATGGGGAGACGTTGGGCCGTGCCGTGGTTGGCGGCGATTCGTTGTTGTACTGTTTTCGGCGAGGGAGGCGAACGGGAGTTTTTTGGGGGGGAGGACGCACAGTTCTGTTCGGTCGTTTTCTGGCGCGCGTGGTGAGATGGACGGACAGATATGTCCGTCCTACGAGAGTGGGGACGGTCGAATGTTCGCGGATCGGTAGTTGGGCGGAGGTTGTACGCGCTTGGTGCGAGTTTCGGAGAAACTCGCCTACTTGTTGGCGGTCGGCTGGGATTGTTGGCGGGTGGCGACTTGAGCCTGGTGTTGTTGGCGGAGTCGGTCGCGGATGAGGGTGGTTTGGTCGATCCAGTCGGCGCTGCCGGGGTTGTAGTCGAAAAGGCCGGGGGCGATTGGGCTGTCGAAAACGACGTCGGAGAACTCGAGGACGACCATGGGATGGGCGCCGATTTGATAGGGAATCGGTGCGCCGTCGTTCGTGACGAGTTGCGGCGTTTCAAGGTGACGGTATTCGATGCGGTAGGGAAAGAGATCGGATTGACCGACGAGCAGTAGGATTTCCTCGGGAACGCGTTCGGGAACGGGCTTCGATTTTTTTTCGGCAGCGTCATTCGATTGCGTATTGGGGTCGACATCCCCTGGTGCGGGTCGTCCGAGGATGAGTGCGAGAGTTTCGGGCTTCCAATGACCAACGACGGCGAATACGGGAACGCTGGTTGGTTCGGCGTCGACAGGCGGCTCGACGGCGAGGTGCATGGCTTGCGGCGGCATGAAGTGAAAATTGCAGCCCAAGGCGGAGAGCAATCGTGGGAGGCCGCCGGAGTATGGTGTGAGATCAGTTTGCAGTGTGGACCAACTGGCTTCGCCGGGTTTGATTTCGTCGAGGTTGGTGGAAGAGAGCGACGGGTCGGCGCGGAGTTGGCGAAGGTCGAGGCGTGTGACGTTGCGGCCGGTGGGGAGTTTGCGGTCGACCCACATGAAGCGACTGTTGCAGACCTGGAGTAACTGGGCATAGACGTGAAGCAATTGGGGATCTTGACCCAAGATTTGTAGTTCCAGGCGGACCTTCAGATTCTCTCCACTGCCCTGCTGCCAGTAGCCGCCGACGCCGTGGAGCTGCTGGCCGCCGATGAACACGGAATGGCGAATTTTGGATGTGACGCTGGCGCGGCGTTCGAGTTGCGTGGCGACTTGAAGGAGGAAACGGTCACCGAGGTCGGATTGGGCGGCGGGTGGTGCTGGGACAGCTGGGGCGGACGCTGGCGAGGGTGGTGCGCTGGCCGTGGATTCGGAGGGAACGCCGGGCGCTGAGGCTTGCGACTCGACGGTTGGTGGTGGGGGGGCGGGGGTAGGGTCTGCTAGCGCGGCGCAGGTGACGAAGACCGCAGCGAGGGCCGATAAGTAGGGCAAACTTTGCTTCATCTGCCGGATTTGACGGTTTTTCCAAAGAAACCGCGTCTGCGGGGCCGACCTTAGTTCTCGGAAGACGATGTGGATTCACAGTGGCGAGGCGAATCTCCGCGCGAGCGGTCGGTTTGCACGGCATTGGGGGTCACGTCGCCTCGTGCGGAGGCGGATTGTAGAGCTTGCTGTCGCCGAGGGTCCACAGCAGTTGAAGAAGGTGTCGGGTGTCGGGTGTCAGATGTCGGGGAGGACATCTGACGCCTGATACCGCACACCGAGTTAAGGGGGGAAATATGCGAGTAGAGCAGAGGCTCGTGGGATTATTGTTAGCAGCAATGGTAGCAGCGCCGGGATGTGGCCGACTGGCTTACAACCTGCCGCCTGCGCAGCGAATCATGGAGCCAGGCCCCGGCGTTGGCGGGCCTGGGCCAGGCGTCATTCCGCCAGCTGGTGCGATGAATGGCGTGTATGGCGGCGGCATCGGCCGGTTCAACGATGGCATGGGCGCGGCGATGGGCGGACCCGGTTGCTATGCCGGTGGACCGAGCGGTCCGGGAAGCATGGTTCCGGCGCCGACGCCCAACGGCGTGATGGCGGCTGGTTACAACGGCGAGTGTGAAGGTGGCGACGGCTCGTGCCCGTGCGAAGCCGGCGCGATGAACGATCCGAACATACAGCAGGCTGGGTGCCATCACTTTGGGATGGGCCGGGGCTGCATACGACCGGGCATGACCGAAGCGTATGCCGACGGCGGGATGGGTGGCATGGCCACTTCGCAAATCGCGTTCCTGGGCGACGACGGCGTGCAGGTGCAGTGGGACATCAGCGGCAGCGGCATGTTTGATTCGACGCCGCTTGTGATTCCGGGCCGGCAAGATTTTTATCAAGGCGCGATTTATCGGCTGAAGCTCACGAACATATCGGGCCGCGCTGGCGTGACGTTGTACCCGACGCTGGAAGTCGCGCCGGTGACTCCGCGGACCGACGCCTACCTGGCACACTCGCCGATTCCCGTGCAGTTCACAGATGAGGATTTTGACCAAGTGGTGAGCGGCAACTTCGTGACGAAGGTCATCTATCTGCCGGATCCGGAGTTCCAAGAGCTCGCACTTGCCGGTGTGGAAACGCTGGTGAGCACGCGGCTTGATCCTGGTGTGGACCCGATTGCTGAAGCCGATCGTCGTGGCTCGATCCTGGCGATCCTCCGCATCGGTAACAAGAACCTGGAGTTGAACGGTGGCGCCGGCGGTGAGCCCGGAACGATTGTGCCCGCCAGCCATGAGCAGGCGGCCGACGATCGCGGCCAGGCCACGCAAGCGATGTACAACGAAGCCGAAGCGGCTCCGGGCGAGCCGGGTGAGTTCAATGTGTCGCAAACCCAATACTGTGACGGCGGCTGCTACGGCGGCGGCCCTTACGGTGGCGGTTACTGCAATGCGTCGATGGGAAACATGCCAGCGGGAATGCCGACCGCTGGCTTTGCACCGCCCGCCGTGCCGCCGAACATGATGGCCGGCGGTCCGACGTGGGGCATGCCGATCACGGGCACGCCGATTGGTCTGCCTGGCCCGCCACATGTGCCGTTGGGTTCTCCCGCCGGCTTGCAGAAGCATGTGATGGTGAACAAGACCCGCATGTGCCTGCCGCCGCCAGTTACCAAGATGGAAATGACGGTGAAGCAGCGGCCTGGCCAGAACTACCCGCGGCCAGTGAACCACGTACATGTTGATGAGACCCAACGTGAACCATTGCGGTTGTTGCCGGCCTGGCTGACGAACCCGTTCGCGAACGGGACGGCTGGAGCGCGGGCATATCACGGCGGCGTGGCGTCGAATGTGCCTTGCCCGCAATGAGAATGACTTCGTGTGAGTAGGTGAGAAAGCGAGTAGGTGACCAGGTGAGTAAGTAGTGATTGGTCGTCAGTCGCCACGTCTCATTAGCTAAAGAGTTGATGTTCGTTCTGTCGATGAACCCGATCCCAGCAAACTTACAAACCTTACTTACTCAGCTAATCACTTACTCTACGTACACACCAACGTTAACCAATCACCACAATAACCCCCATGACAACGGTGCTGGTGCTCGCGCGATCGCCGCGGCGATTGCGGGTCGAGGGCATACTGCGATGGGCAGTTCTGGTGTTCTTGTCGACGGGCCTCACGGCCGCGGCGCAAGAGCGACCAGTGCACTGGCTTAATGCCGGTGCCATGCCTCCGGGAGCGATTGGCAGCCAACGACTTCACCGGGGCGGACCGTTGCCGGGGTATTTCCAGCCGGTGCGGATCCGAGCGCCAGAAGGCGCTCGGATCGCACTGGCCACGGAAAGTGGCTTCGCAAACGTGCAATCGAACGACATGCTCGTGGGCCTCAACATTGGGCCCGTGTATCGATTGCAGGTTTCTGATATTCCGAACGCGGACGGGCTGGAGTTGTATCCGACCATCGAGGTGGTGGATCGCACGTATCCGCCGCCGCGGCTGGCGCTGCGGTATCCGATTCCGATCGAGCTCACGCAGGACGAGCTCGAGCTCGCGGCGAATGGCGCGTTTGTGACGCGAGTGATTTACATCGAGGATCCGGCACAGGCGCTGCCGATTAACCGCAAGGCGAGCGATCAGCTCCCGTGGATCGAGGCGCCGGCGGGCGAAGACCCGTTGGTAACGGCCGATCGACAGGGGCGGCCAGTGGCGATTTTGCGAATTGGCGGGCGGCGGCCGAACGCTAACGGCGCGAGCCTGACCGGCGGTGGCGGCGGGGAATGCGGGCCGCGGTTTGTGATGTTTGATGCGTCGCAAGTGCCGCCGCGGTGTGATGAGGCGGAGATGCGGGCGGTGGGTGGTGAACCGCAGCACGTACAGGTTCCCGCGCAGCCCAGTAATCCGACAGCGCCCGGCTCTGCCGGGAGTACGCGGACGCCGACGTTTCGCGGGAGGTAACTCCCGGCCAAGCCGGAGGCTGACGGTCCCCCATGGCAACGCAATTCGTTTTGAATGATTTGTAATGAATGACGTCGCTGACAACGAACTGGGCCCGCGGTATGTGGAGCACCTGCCACTGTGGTGGCGGTGTGTGCTGATTGCGGCGGCGATGATCATTCTCAACGCATGTGCGGAGCCGCTGACGCGGACACACCTCACGCCGGATGCCTCGCTCGTGCCGCAGGCCGAGCAACCGGGCGCAGCGATGATGCCGGGCCTGCCGGGCGCGCGGATGCAGATGGGACCGGTGATGGAGCAAGTCGTTCCATCCTCGCCGATGATTCAGACCACGCCGGAGGATGTTGGGGCGGTTGTCTCGGAAGATGGCAGCGTTCTGGCGGGTGATGCTGGGGCTGTTGTCGCTGGGGAGCCGGCGGTTATTTCGGATGACGATGAGGCAACGATTTGCGACGGAGACACTTCCAACGGCGAACCCTCCCTCGCCACGGCGAGTCACAAGCGACCTGGCCCCTCCCTACGAGGGAGTGGAATGTGTGCTGCGGATGGTGGCGAAGCGGTTGATCCTTATGGGCCGGTGTTGGGACCGGGTGATGAATACTTGTGCGACGGCGGCGACTACGTGACGCCGGCGGGTGTGCACGCGGATTGGTCGATTACGGGGCTGGAACAGGAAGATGCGATTAGTCACTACGACACGGTCGACGGCCGAACGTTGGTGACGCCGAGTAATCGCGTGTGCATTTACGCGCCGCGGTTTGCCGTGGTGCGACGGGTGGTTCAGCCGATCGCGCATGAGCAGCCGGTGTTCATCAATCAGACGAAGGACGACTTGGCGCTCGCGAAGGCGACGATGGCGTTACCGCCCGTGTCGCAGAAGCAGCGGCATGCGGTGCTGGTCGATATGGGCCAACAGCCGCCGAATTTGTTCCGCGGACGAATGCAGGCCGGCGGCATGGAGAACCTGCAGGCGACGATGGACGCATTCAGCGCGCTACAGCCACAGGTGAACCTAACGATCGTACGCACGGGCGAAGTTTCGCAGGCGGAAAAAGCGCTGGTGGAGCGTGCGAAGGAGAATGCGATCGCGCTCACGGGCGTGCAGGCGCCGCAGGTGCTATTTGGCGTGAAGCAGGCGCATGTAGACGTTGGTGTGCGGCAACCGGGGCTCGTTTATCAAACGAATGGTCCGGAGCATCCGCAGTTGCGGCTGTTGAAGCTAGCCTCATGCGGGCATGCCGCGCCGGGTGAAGAGGTTGAGTTCACGCTGCGATATGACAACATCGGCGATCAGGTGATCGGCAACGTGACGATCGTCGACAATCTTTCGACTCGCTTCGAGTACGTGGCCGAGAGCGCCAAGAGCAGTGTCGATGCGGATTTCATTACGCAATCGAACGACGCGGGATCGCTCATTCTGCGGTGGGAAATTCGCGACCCGGTAAAGCCGGGCGAAGGCGGCGTGCTGCGGTTTCGGGTGAAGGTGCGGTAAGGGCGCGGGCGACTTTCATTCATTGCGCGGCCTGGTCTGCTGTCGTAGCCGGGCGTCCGCGATTCAAACGCCTCACGCATCGCTGTTTTCCGCGGCGATTTTCCCAATAGGCCGTGCGCGGCAAGCTGGATAGACCCGGGCCGATCCGCAAGGTAGACTAGTCGTAGACTAGTTGAATAGGACGGTTCTATGGTGCGACGCGAATCCACGATTGGCGCTTACGACGCGAAGACGCATTTTTCAGCGTTGTTGGAACGCGTCGCTGCCGGCGAGGCAATTACGATCACTTGGCATGGCCAGCCGGTGGCCCAGTTGGTGCCTGTTCGCAAGGTGACAACGCTTGACGAGCGTAAAGAAGTAATCAAGGCCATGCGCGCGTTGGCAAAAGACAACCGACTGCGTGGGCTGAAAGTCAAAGACCTCATTGAGGAGGGACGGCGTTGACGGCAACGTTCGTTATCGACTGCTCAGTCACCATGGCGTGGTGCTTCGAGGATGAGGCAACACCACGGACGGATAGCCTTCTCGATCGACTCGCCGAAGAAGCCGCGTTAGTCCCCACGTTGTGGTTTCTGGAAGTTGCCAATGTGCTAACGGTGGCCGAACGCCGGAAGCGGGTTACGCCAGCGAACTCGGACCGGTTTCTCTCCTTGCTGACTTCACTGCCGATCGAATCCGACGGTGAGTCATCGTCACGCGCCTGCACTGAACTCGTGTCGCTATCGCGGACGCACGGAATCACCAGTTACGACGCGGCGTATCTCGACGTGGCGCTGCGGCATCGGCTACCATTGGCATCGCTGGACGTAGGTTTACGGCGGTGCGCGAAGTCGTTGGGTATTAAGCTGCTGGGGAAGTAGCTCGATCGCGGATCGCGAGTCTTCTCTAACCCTTCAATCGGTGGGGTGTCGCTATGCGGTCGCATCGACGTTGTTGGCTCGATCTTGGCGTGGTTATGTTGGCTGTTTGCGCTGCTTTCGCACCGTCTATGATGTGCGCGCAGACCAGCGAGAGCGGCATCGAATATGCGGATCCTGAAGACCAGCACTTGGTGCTGGATCTGGCGGCGCCGGAGGGGGATGGGCCGTTTCCGGCGGTGGTTTGTATTCATGGCGGTGGATTTCGCGAAGGCGATCGAACTTACTTTAATGCGACGTGTGAGAAGCTGGCGCAGCATGGGTATGTGGCGGTGACGATCGAGTATCGGCTGGCGCCGAAGTATCCGTTCCCGGCGGCCGTTGAAGACTGCAAGGCGGCGGTGCGGTGGCTGCGGGCGAATGCGGAGAAGTATCACATCGACCCGAAGCGGATCGGGGCGACCGGGGCGTCGGCGGGCGGGACACTCGCGCTGTTTCTGGGTACGACCGGCGACGAGAAGAAGTACGAGGGCGACGGCGGCAATGCGGATGAATCAAGCCGCGTGCAGTGTGTCGTGAGTCACTTTGGGGCGGCGGATTTCACGAAGTCGTACGGTAAGAGTGTGGACGCTGCGGATGTGTTGCCGTTGTACTTGGGCGGAAACTTGGAGGAAGCACGCGCGAAGCATGTCGAGGCAAGCCCGCTGACGTGGGTGACGAAGGATGATGCGCCGACGCTGTGTCTGCATGGCGTTAACGACAAGTATGTGGCAGTCGAGCAGTCGGAGTTCATCGTCGGCAAGCTGAAGAAGGCGGGGGTGGAAGCCAAACTTGTGAAGTACGACGGCGCTGGACACGGGTTTGAGGGCGACGTGTATGAGAAAGCCGATGAGGAGATGATTCGGTTCTTCGATGCGCATTTGAAGAAGGGCTCTGCAAGAGCGCGCGGCGAAGGAGTGAACGCTGTTGTGAGGGGCATCCTGTGGTTGTGGAGGCGGGGTGGGAATGGAGAATGAAGGGGCGGTAGATCACGGTGCCCGATCGACTTTAGTTCTGACCTCTGAGCACGATCCGCTTTCCACCGTGTCGCAGGCTGCTTTTCTGTTGATTTGCCTCGCTTGGGGTGCGAGCTTCATTCTGATGGAGCGGGCGACGGCAAGCTGGGGCCGACGGATGTCGGCATTGGGCGATTACTGGGCGGGGCTGCCGTGCTGGCTTGCGTATGGATGCGCGTGCCGCGAGGCCCATCGGATCAGCTGCGGCGATTTGGTGCGGATTGCGGGCCTGCCGCTTGTGAGCACCTCGCTGCCGTTTGTGGTGCAGCCGTACTGCTCATCGCGTGGGTTCGGCACAGCTACTTCGGCATGATGGTCGGTCTCGTGCCGATTGCGACGATCATCGTCTCAATCCCGATTCTCGGCGTGGCCGACGGCGCGGCAGGTCGTCGGTGTGGTCGGGCGGGTTCGTCGAGATGGTGCCGCTGGTGCAGGATGGGAGCCGCCTGCGGCATGCCGGTGAAGCTATTGCCGCCGCGCTCTCGGTGCCGGTGTTGCGCGCTCGGCAACACGTATCTCAAGTGGAAGCGTCGCACGTACACGCCGTGCCGTTCACGACGGTGGCGTTGGCGATGGCCGCGGGATGGCTAATTCTGCTGCGCCTGCGCCGGGGGCCCAAGATTACTTTGGACTGTATGAAAGCCAGCGCACCGACACGATTGGGCGGCGGCAATTGCGTCGATCCTGGTGCTGGGCACGGTGGGCACGGGTGGCGGTGCTGCTATTCAACTGGCTCGTGGTGAAAGAGGGGCCGTTGTTTGCAGGGATGGTGACGTATGTGGTGCCGACGGTCGCACTCGTGTGGGGGGCGGATGGTGAAACAATAACTTCGCGGCAGCTCGTCGCGATGGCTGGAGTGCTGGCGATGGTGGGCGTTGGTGCAGGTGAAGCCGCCAAAGCGGTATCCGCGGTGGCTGCCGATGACGAACAGCGGGAGCCGCATTTCTGTCCATCGGATAACCCGGCAGTCGACTGGGCGGCGGCGTTGAAAGAGCCTGCAAAAGAAGTTGCCGAAGGAAGCAGCCTAAACTGTGGTAATCTGCCCTGCCCTCCCGGGCAGTTGGCTGCTAAGATTCCCACCCCCGAACCAATACATCTTGTTTACTGTCATTTGAGTGAATGAACGTGCATGGAAGTCGGACTTTGGCGGTACGGTGCGTGCGAGCGGGAGTTCGGCGTCGCCGCCGACGCTAACGGCTATCGATCACGCTGAATGCTCATAGACCTATCAGCAACAATATTGCCGTGAAGCGCACCTTGCTTTTATCTTCTGTTGTTTTGTCTGGGGCACTTCGTTCATTCTGTTCGAGCGTGTGACCCACGTCATGGGGCCGGTCGAGATCGCGCTGTGGCGGCTGATCAGTGGGGCCGCGGTGGTGGGGTTGTTCTGGTGGCTCGAGCGTGAGCGCTATCGGCTGAGCGGGCGCGACCTGTTCTATATGGCGTGTTCGTCACTATTGAAAATCAATATGCCGCCACAGGTCGCAGGCGTATGTGCTGGCGCAGGGATTTGCCACGGGTTCTTTGGCACGATGGTCGCCGCGATTCCGCTGCTGACGATTTTGGTATCGATGCCGATGTTGGGGGTGGCGCCGACGCGGCGGAGCTGGTTGGCGTGTTGGGCGGATTGGCGTGCATCTTTATGCTCGTGGAAGAGGGCATGCAACGTGGCATGTCGCCGGGGCTGCTGGGGCTGACGATGATCATTCCGCTCTCTTCGGCGTTGAGCAATACCGTGATTATGGAAGGTGCCGCACGCGCTGGCGGGCGTTGCCGCTGACGACAACGATTCTGCTGGTGGCCGCCAGGTGCCGCTGTTGCCGCTGCAGTTTTCGCCGGGGCTGCAAAACGCTTGGCACATAGCGCCCGTTGGGATGTGAGCATGACGCCGGAAGCCGGTGTATTTGATCTTGCTCGGCGTTATTGGCAGCGGCGTGTCGACGATGGCGTTCATTTCCGGATGATTCTGAAGAAGGGACTGCTGTTCGCTGGCATGACGACGTACGTGGTGCCGGTGCTGGCGTTGTTCTGGGGCACGTTCGATCATGAGATGATCAGCCCGCTGCAGGCGATCGCGATTGCCGGCGTGCTGGGCATGGTCGCGCTTGTGCAAACTGGTGTGCATAGCGAGGAAGAGGTTATCGAACCGGCGGCCGCGGGCGACGTGGTCACTTCGTTGCCACTTTCGGCGGAGGCCGAGTATCTGGTGTCGCTGCCAGCGACGGAAATTCCGTACGACGATCGGCGGCAGCGGCGTAATATGCAGGTTGCATAATCAGCGCGTAGAACCGACAATTTGGGGTCGATCTTTCTCCGTGTCCCTCAAGCGGATGGACAGATATGTCCGTCCTACGTGCGTTCGATGAGTATGCATCCCTGGCTGGCCGATCGTACGGCGAAGTTCGATAGTTCCGGCATCCGCAAAGTGCTTTGACTTGGCGGCGAAGATGGCGAACCCGATCAATCTGTCGATTGGGCAGCCCGATTTTCCCCCGTGCCGCAGGCGGTGAAAGACGCGGCGATTGCGGCGATTCAAGGCAACAAGAACGGCTAAGCAGCCAAACGCAAGGCATCGGGGAACTGCGTGAGAAGCTGCAGCAGCCAAGTGTCGATGAGCAGCACCACCACGGCGATCGCCGAGTTCTAGTGACCTCGGGCACGAGCGGTTTGCTGGTGCTCGCGGTGCCGCGATGGTGAACCCGGGCGACGAAGTCATCGTGTTCGACCCGTACTTCGTGATGTACCCAGCTCTGGTGGGCATGGTCGGGCGGAAGTGGTGTTCGCCACGACACTCATCCGGACTTTGGAATTGATCCGGCAAAGGTTGCTGCCGCGATCACGCCGCGGACGAAGATGGCCCTGCTCAACAGCCCGGCGAACCTGACCGGCGTGGTGGCGGAGGTGCCGGAGCTTGAAGCGATCGCGAGCTGGCGAAAGAGCACAATATCGTGCTCGTGAGCGATGAAATTTATCGTGAGTTCTGCTACGACGCGCCGCTGGTGAGCGCGGCAACGTTCAACGATCAAACGATCGTCGTCGACGGGTTCAGCAAGACGTACGGCAGTCACGGGATGGCGCTGGGATTCGTGCATGGGCCGACGGCGATCATTGACAAGATGACGATGATACAGCAGTACACGTTTGTGTGCGCCGCATCCGCTGTTTTCCAGTGGCCGCTTCGCGGCTCTTGATGCCGACATGATTGAGCATATCACGGCGTATCGGCGGAAACGTGATCATGTGGTGGCGGGGCTGACGGAGGCTGGTTACCGTAGCGAAGCCCGGCGGGCGTTTTACGTGTTTCCGGAAGTGCTGACCGTGCTGGCAAAACAAATGGCGGCAAGTCGCGGATGGGGCAAGGTTGTGTGGTGTCTCGAGTCGGGGACCGATTTTGTGGGCCGCGCGATTGGGTGAACGTAGAGCTGCTGATTATTCCCGGTAATATCTTCAGCGCGCGATACGTACCCGCATTTCTTATGCGGCGAGCGATGAGACGATCGGTTGCAAGGCTGAATGTGCGAAGCCCATCTGAATGCCTAGCGTCCCCTGATGTGGGAAGTTGCCACGTTATCGGCGAGCGCTTCTGATCGCGTGACGCCGCGTGGGCGAATTCGGCCTCGGGGATGTGGTCAATGTCGTTGGCTGCTTCGTCGATTGGCTGATAGAATCCGGCTTCGTAAATGCGGCTTAGATTTCCGTGGTTGTGCGCTCTCGATGGTTGTTTGGAGTCGTCGTATGCACTGGAAGGCTCTCGCCGTGAAGGATGTTTGCGTGTCGCTTCCTGCCATGTTGGGCGCATTGGTCTGGCGTGCCGAAGCGCCGTGACGACCGTGGATGCCGTGCTCAACGCGCCGCCGGCTGGCGGCGCGCTGCCCCGGACTGTTCACCGTCGGCGAAGCGGCGTTTGGCTCGGTCACCGTCGCCGGTGGAACGCCGATCACCAGCAACGGACTCGCCACGCTTGGCAACGGCGCTGCGGGTATTGGCCAGGTGAGCCTGGGCGGATTTGGTTCCAATTCGACGATTGGTGGTAGCACGTCGGACCTGATTCTCGGTGATGAAGGCGTTGGCCTGGTGACGCCTCCGAGCTCAGCGATTCTCACCGTGCCGGACGACACGATCATCGGCTCGCAAACTTCGAGCAGTGGTAAGCTGGTTGTGGCCGGGTTGGGCAGTGTCTTTGACTCGGGGGACGACCTTACGCTCGGTAGCTCTGGTTTTGGCGTTGTGGAAATCACGGCCGGTGGTGGCGTGGATTCCGATGCCGTGGTCATTGGCGACAGTATGCCGGGCGAGGTGACTCGCGACGATTGCGAATCAGCAATCACGCTGGACGGCAACACTGGCCACGATCGGCGACGGGGCACGGGCAGATTTCGCTATCCGGGATGGCGGCAGATTTGTCGCGACCGGCAACACCGTAGGAAGCGCGCGCAAGGCGGCGTCGGGGTCGTTGATGTCGTCGTGGAGTCGGCAGCGTGTACGCTCATAGCGGTCCCAACTTTACGCTGGGTAAGCGCCGGCGCGGGCGAATTGCGGATTCGCGACGGAGGATTGCTCATGAGCCGCGTCGACCGTGACGGTCGCTGCCACGGCGACTGCGGTGGGAACGGCAACGGTAAGCGGCACTCCGCGCGAGGATGGACATCACGGGCAGTCTGTCGACAGGCAGCGGCGAGGCTGTCATCACGATTTCAAACGGTGGCGTTGTTTCGACGACTGGCAGTCTGGGTCGTTTCGTCGACGGGAAGCGTGACGCTCGCGGGCGGTCGGTGGGAATCGGTCGCGGCGGCCAATGATGCCATCAGCGTCTCTGGACTTTTGACGGGTTCAGGCATGTTTAACGTTCAAGGCGTAACGATTGCCGGCGCGCCTCACACGGACGGTTTGTGCGCAGCGGTGATCATCTTGTTGTCACGGGCACGCTGACCAACTCGGGGCTGGTGGACTTGCCAGGTGGCGAAATGGAGATTGGCGCGCCGCCACGAACAACGGCGACATCGACCTTCGCAACGGCGCGCTGCGGATCGGAGTGCTGGGCTGGATAACAATAGTGGTTCGCAACTGGCGATCACGAGCGGTTCGGTTGACGTGCATGGCGTGGTCGATAATAACGCCGGCGATCACCGTGGCTGGCGGGGCGACGTGGGCGTGTTTCACGATGCGGTCACGAACAATGGCACGTTGTTCGCCGGGCCCTCGAGCGAAGTGGTGATGCTCGAGAATATGGGTTTTGCCGCGGGTTCGACAGTGAGTATTGAGCTGGCGAAGACGAACTCCGTCATGCGCCGACGGACGCCTTTGGCCTGGTGAGTATCAGCGGAGCGGCCACGAGCGGTACGATTTATGTGCGTCGCCAGCGGGTTTGTTGCCAGCGTGGGCGATACGTTTGAAGAGGCGCGCGAGCGGTGGACGCACGGGGACGTTTGCCGCGAGACGCTGCCCGCCATCGGGCCTGGCATGGCGCTCGACGTGCAATACACGGCGAACTCTGTGCTGCTGGCCGTATCGCCGCTGGCCTGGTGGGCGATTACAACAACAATGGAGTCGTTGATGCCGGGGATTTTGTGGTGTGGCGGAATAACTTGGGGCAGAGCGTGACGTTGCCGAATGACACGACACCGGGCAGTGTGGCACAAGCAGATTACAACGTGTGGCGGACGAATTTTGGAAAGGTCGCGGGAAGCGGCATAGGTGGAGCGGCCGCCCTTGTGCCCGAGCCGGTTAGCCTGTCGATGTTGGGGCTGGTCTCTGGGGTATTGGGTGGTGCGGATTCTGGAAGCGAAAGTGCATGCGGGCACAAGATGTTAGGGACGGCGGACCGCGTGGTTGGTGGCTTGCCGCATGGCGGCGGGCGCGTGCTGGCACCCGGCTGAGTTTCGCCCGACGACAAAAGTTGGTCATGCCTGATTGTAATTATGCCGAGCGACATTAGAATCGCCGGTTGCCTAGGCGCGCGACGGGCGGGTTTCTGCGTTACGCTGCTCCTCCATTGAATGCGTCACTGACGCAGGCCCTCAGCTTTCAGGGAGAACGCTAATGACTTCACTTCAATGTCGGCTCTCTTTCTTGCGGTGGGATTGCGCCCTGTGCGCGTTGCTGCCTGGTTGGTGTTGATTGGCAGTTTTCTAACGACTGGCTCGACAAAGATTGTGGCCGACGATGTTACCGGACCAAATGGGATCACCGCGCGGGCTCGGTGTAACGGGCAACGGCGTGAATATTGGGCAGGTGGGAACTCGGCCGCCCTGGTGAGCGGCTGAGCATCATTCCGGATGCTGTGGGCGAATGGTTTTGGGATTGGCGGGGCGCCGATCGCATCCCAGGCACGGCGGATGCCGGTGAAGGTAACGGCACGCGTGATTTTCCCGGAGTGGGTCGATCTCGACAACAATGGTGCTTACACGCCGGGTTGGGTGAATTGGCGGCACCCGGACGTGGAGCCGTTTGACGCATCGGTGGTCGCGGAGTTCCTGCTGCCGCCACGTTCGCCGGTGTTGAAAAAGCGCTGTCCGCCGGCGGCGGATATGGGCACATTCGTGACGCAGGCCAATTACGAATCGAATTTCGCCACGCTGGCCGATGCCCAGGTTGATGACCATGCTGCAAGTAGCCGGCGTGATGATCGCCAACGCGCCGCGAACAAGGGCGTGGCCACGGGTGCGAGGCTGTATTCAGCGCGTTCGAGTGCGGCTCGTCGATCGACACAATAGCCCTCACGACACAGGCAGTTTTGCGATCGTCGTTCGATTCGCTGCAACCAACGCTCTCCGACGTGCGTGCCGTCAATCATAGTTGGGGCACGGGCCGATTGCGCCAAACGACGGCACCAACCCGCGTTCAAGCAGCACTGGACTACTTCTCCAGCCGGTATGATCTGCTGCAAGTGGTGGCCGGCGACGAGCTGCAGGACCCGATCTCTCACCCCGGCGCGCCGTCGGACGCGTTCAACATCATCAACGTGTCGATGCTGACCGATGCCAGCGGAAACGGCACAGGTGTGTATGATCGGTATGACGCGGGCAATCGCTTCGCGGCATCGCTAGGGCAACCGCGACACGGTGCAGTTGGCGCGCTCGGGGCTGCAACGTATTTATGCCACTGCTCGGCGGCACGGGCTACGCTTCGGCGAGCGGCACTTCGTTCGCACGCGCCCCATGTGACGGCGACCGCAGCCCTATTGCACGAGTACGGCAATGGGAAACGCATCAGCGATCCGACGCATTGGGACGGTCTGGCACGCGTGCACCAGGTGATGAAAGCCGTAATCCTGAATTCGGCCGACAAGCTCAAAGATGACGGCACGATTGTTCCGACAGGCAACTGCTGGGCATGGAGAAGACCATCTATACCGATGCCGCCGGAACTCAAAACCCGGCTCGATTCGCCTGCATACACCAACGTGTTCGATCCACTCGATGACAATACCGGAGCGGGAAGCGCACTCAACGCCAAACGCTCGCCAGTACGCGGCCGGCGAGTTCGACTCCGATTTGACGTCGAGCGGCTCGATTCCAGTGCTTGGCTGGGACAATGCGTTCAGCCAAGGGCTCAACCAGAAGCAGAATTACTACTTCCAACCAGCCGTTGATGCCGAACAGCTTTATCTCGATCACGCCGTCGTGGATCGCGCGGTCAGCCTGGTCGATGGTAATTCAAACGGCGTTTGTATGACGCTGGCGATTCATTCGCAACGCGGGAGCGGTTCAAGCGTTGGCTGACCTCGATCTGTTCTTATACCGCAAGAACCCGATGACCGGGCTGCTACACCGACCTCATTGATCGCTCCGTAAGCGGCGTCGACTCGACCGAGCACATATTTTACAAGCTTACGCGGGCGGTGATTACGCAATCACGGTGAAGCACTCAAGTTCACGCTGCCGCGTCGACGGAGTATGGCCTGGCGTGGTGGGCGGTGGCAATTCCCGAACCGTCGACAATCATGCTCGCGTTTGTAGCGATGGTGCTGGGCGAGTGATGCGCGCCGGTAACCGGTACGGGCAGATCGTCGAGTGTCAGCGTGCGTCGGATTGTTCCGCCGCATAGGCAGGTGGTTCGACTTCGTAACAGTGCTTGCCAGGCACGCTTTAATGTCGTGCGGCTGTGGCGGTTCGTGTAGCTGCACGAACGCGGTGAGCCGCGCGATGTGGACGATGCGGCCCAGTTCGCCCACTTCAGTCTGGACCCATTCACCAGCACGCAATTCCATCAAGCCGGCTCCGCGCGCCAGTTGCTCGCAGCATTCCCTACCAAATATCTATCTCACCGACCGCTCGATGTGGCATGACGTGTGGAAGTTCCCGATGTGTTGTGGTTTGTACGGTCGAGCGCCAAATCGCCGCAATTGCAGCCGCTTGAAAATCGTCTGCTCTTGGGCGATGGACGGCCAGTCAGAATGGATTCACCCAACAAATTAGCCCCGGTCATGGAGCGAGCACGACCGGGGCAATTGGTCCAGGACCACTCACGCAAATAAAAACAACCGGGTCTGCCGCAGTGTAAAGCGGCGCTGGCCCGGCGGTTACGCTGTCCTCTGGCAACGCAACACATCCGGCTAAGAGCAACTTGAGGGCCAATTGGGGCCGGGCAGTAAGGACACTTCTGAGAGTGTCAAGTCAGAAATGCGTAGCGGATTATGTTTTTGACGCCACGCTGACGAGTCGGTCGATCTCCGCCGCGCGTCACTAGCAGAATCTAGTACAACAAATCCGGTTCCACACCCGGATTCGGATTGCCGCTCTTGGGTTCAGCCCGGCGGAGCGATAGGCTGCGTGCGAACACGCCGTTTTCGGGGAGAACGCGATTGGTTTGAATAAACGATTGGACAGGCGAACACCCGAGCAGTGCGGCCAAAACGAGCGCCAAAGAGAAGAAGCAGCGAATCATGCTAGCGCGACTTGTAGCAGAATCGCCAGCTTCCAGCAATGCAGATTAAAACATGCGGCTTGAAGCGCACGGACGATGCCAACACGCCGCGAACTCGAATGGGGATGACAGGAGTTGAACCTGCACGACCTTGCGGCCACTGGATCCTAAGTCTTACCTGTACACGCGGTCAGGCAGCGGTTAGTTTTTGAGGATAGGAAACCAAGCATTTTTCGAGCGGCGATTTCCGACTAGATGCGCCGCTCCGGTAACAGTTGAGGTAACACTAGAGCCAACCAGCGGGCCGTACACCCGTGTTGCTCGCCGCGCGGTCCTAACCGTCTCCCGACGTGGACCGCGCGGCGGCAGGTTGGTCGGGAGACATCATGGCCGCCAATTACAGAGGCCGATCAGGGGCGCCCGAAGTCATTTCGGACAGCGTTCCTCTCGCCACGTCTTATCATCTGACCGAAACAATAGGCTTTCCTGATAGGACTGGCCAGCGATCGGTGCCGCCGCAGCAGAGCTTCGCGGCGATCCCTGTTGTAAAAATCACCGCGAAGGCAGCTTCAATTGAGTGGCAGGGCACAACATATCAAGTGTCTCACGACATCGCGGAGTGGTTTAGGGCGATGATCGAAGCCAAAGGCCAGCCGATCGGTGCGAGTCGCTACGTTCGCAAAGCCGTGGATACGCTGGAAAGACTTGGTCGTGAAGTGCCCGCGCTGCGCCAATTGATAGTTCGCGCCGACGGAAATCGCGGCTATCGAATGTCTGTTTTTGATTGAGCGCCCAACGTTGGGCGAATTTTGCCCTAATGTCGGGCGCTCAATCACTTCTTATTCTTCGATTACATGCCGCACGAACACTAACAGCGGCCCACCTGTAATTGGAGAATCCCATCATGGCTGCAACGCTCGCCGTCAGAGCACCGGCGGAAATCGCGCCGGGCCACGTCTACCCCCTTCGTGGTCTGCAAGCGTTCGGAATTTCATCGACTCGGATGCGAGAGGGACGCCGCGCGGGCATCCACCTGAGAACGTTCTCGGTCGGGCGCCGCAAATTCTTCCGGGGCGAGTGGGCGATCGACTATCTCGAAAAACTCTCCGCCCTCACTGCTGCTAGCGACGCGGCCCATAGTTCAGGTGAATAGAGAGGGCCGGGACGATGGGCGTAGAAGCCAACGGCCACACTGTCGAACCGTTCGCCGACGATCCACGGCGCGCCGAGTTATTTGAGGCAGTGAGCGGCTACATCGCTGCAGGACTGCCGTTCATCGTAACGGACGGCAAGAAACCGATCGGCGGCCGCGACTGGCATCGCAAAAGGCTTACGCGGGACCTGGCGGCACTACAACTGGCCAAGGCCGCGGAGCCAGCGATCGGCATGAAGCTCGGGCCCGATTCGTTCATCGACATTGAGAGCGACAGCGACGCTGAAGAGGCCCTTGTCGCCAAGCTCTTCGAAGGGTGCGAGCCAAACCCAACGCCGACTTTCGCCAGCTCTCGTGGCAAGCATCGGCTGTTCAAGTTCCCGCCGGAGCTGAAGGGCATACGCCGTGGCGTAGTGAACTTCAGTAACGGAAACGGCGCGAAGCTCGGGATACGTATTGGGTCCGATGGGAAGGGCGCGCAAAGCGTTATTCCGCCCTCTGCGGGGCGGCGATGGCTTGTCGACTTGGAAGAGGTTGAGCCAGCCGAACTGCCGCCAGCCGTTGTCGAGCGAATCCAAGAGGCGTCGCACACAAAGCCGCAACGTGCCGCCGCGCGGGCGTCGACGCCAATGCCGGCCGACCGGCCCGCTGCCCGCTGTCTGGCGGCGATGATGAAAGTAAAACCGCAATCCGGGGAAACGGATAGTTCAAACCGGCTGCTGGCGGTGGGGCGACAAGCAAAGCGTTACGGATTCACCGGCGGCGATGGCGTGGAATTGGTTCGGCAGTATGCCGCCAAGCATCCGTTCGCAAAGGATTGGAGCGACAGCGAAATACTGAGGCGCATCGACGAGGCCGACGTCGACGAAGGGGAGGCGTTAACAAACGCGACGTTCAAGTGTACCGACCTGGGAAACGGCGAGCGGTTCGCTTCGCAAAATGGCGGCGACGTGCGCTACGTTACCGACTGGGGGAAGTGGATTCATTTCGACGGCACGCATTGGCCAGTAGACAACACCGGCGAAACCTACCGCCGCGCAGCGACAACGATTCGCACCATCAAAGACGAAGCGGCCAGCGTCAAGGATCCGGACGTTGCCGACGCGATTGAAAAGTGGGCGCATCAATCCGAGCACGTGGCGCGCATGGATGCGATGTTGAAAGTTGCCCGCTCACTTCGCCCAATCCCGATTACCGTCGGCGAGCTCGATTCGCATCCGTGGCTGTTCAACGTGCTAAACGGCACGATCGACTTGCGGACCGGCCAGCTGCACCCCCATCGAAGGGACGACTATCTAACGCGGATCTGTCCGATCAAATATCCGACTGTCGGGGGCGGCGATCCAGTTCTGTGGCTCGAGTTCTTGAACCGCATTTTTTCAGGCAACGCCGCCTTGATCAGATTCATGCAGCGGCTGATCGGCATGGCTCTAGTTGGCGAAGTGTTAGAGCATGTCCTGCCGATCTTCCACGGCATGGGCGCCAACGGCAAGAGCGTACTCCTGGAAACGGTCTGCGGGGTGTTCGGTCCGGATTACGCGATGCATGCGCCACCCAACCTGCTAATGGCAAGCAGCGGCGATCGACACCCGACGGAGTTGGCAGACTTGCACGGCAAGCGTTTTGTAGCAGCGATCGAGACGGCGGATGGCGGCCGACTCTCCGAGGCTCTGGTAAAGGAACTGACTGGCGGCGACTCAATCCGCGCCCGGCGCATGCGGGAAGACTTCTGGCAATTCCGCCCCAGCCATACGGTTGTTCTCGCCACGAATCACCGGCCGATCGTACGGGGCACTGACCACGGCATCTGGCGACGCATTCGGCTTGTTCCATTCAGCGTGGTCATTCCTGACGCTGAGCAAGACAAAGAACTGCCAATCAAGCTCCGCGCGGAGTGGCCAGCGATCTTGCGGTGGGCCGTCGCTGGATGCCTTGCCTGGCAGCGTAACGGGCTGCAATCGCCGCCGGACGTGCTGGACGCCACTGCGAACTACCGAACCGACAGCGACACGCTAGGTGAGTTCCTGCGCGATCGTTGCTATGTCGGCGACGGCTGCTTTGTGCGTGCCGGCCAACTGTTCAAAACCTACAAGCCCTGGGCTGAAGACCGCGGGGAACGAACCGACACCCAAACTCGGTTCGGACTGCGAGTCGTTGAGCGTGGTTTCGCCAAGCGGCGAGACTCAGATAACTGCGTCGTGTACATCGGCGTGGGGCTGTCACCAGCGCCGGATAGTCCGGAGTGATCCGGAGCGTTTCCCGGACACTTAAACCCTTACGTACCAACAACCCCGGATAGTTCGGAGAGTTTACCCCTATGATACGCATAACGCGCACGCGCACACGCGCTAGTGCATCAACCGGTAATTCGCTCCGGACTATCCGGAACGCGGGAAATACGCACGCAAACTATCCGGCGCAAGGCCGCCCGCGACCGATCCACTGCCCGACGTGCGGTCGTGTGTTGCCGCGTGCTTCCTGCCCACTACTCTGCCCGAAGCGTGGCAAAGTGGAAGCCGTGCGTCGGTTCAATCGCGAACTGCAGCAGGCCATCACCGCAGAGTTTGGAACCACCAAACGCGCCGAATCGGCGCGTTGACAACGCGACTGGTCAAAAAAAGACCAAGGTACTGTAAAAAAATTAAAAAACTTTCTGACGACCCCGAAGTACAGGCCGTGACCAGACTTCCCATTTGTGACAGCGTGACATGAACCTTCGCGATGACAAATATCGGCTGCTTGTTCGCCTCAGGGCGGTGCATGAAGCGCCCTGGTCGCCGAACCGTAACTGGAAGACGGCCGGCGCGGTGTACCAGCGGCGCGTGGGGAACGTGCGGCTGTCCGTTGGCGGTGGTGACGCGCGGCGCCGACAGGAAATCAGCCGGCAACGTGACAGCCTCGTGGCCGACGGCCTGCTGGTTGGCGACACGCTCACCGACGACGGACGCCGGCTCGCGCGGGAGTTGAGCTACTGGTTTACCAAGCCGGAACTGCGGCTGGCCATGAAGCGGCTCAAGGGCTGCCTTGACCGCGGCGACGTGCTCGATTGCACCCACGCTGGTTTTGTGCCGGAATACCTCATTGCCGGCCAAGTTTGGGGCCAGCAAATTGAGGCGCTGCAGCAAATGGTTGCGCCGCTGCTGGCCGATCAGCTGCTGCAAGCCGAAACGGATTCGGTCGGCACTTGCTATTACCGGCTCGCACAGCCGTGGCCAGTGGTATCGAAGGCCGCTGAGCGCGTGATTGTCCGCGGCGAGCGTTTCGACGAAAAGCTGGCGAAAGTCTTCCGCGATGAGTACCTGCACTGTCGCGAGACGATGCTGGCCGACTCGACAACGTACCTTGAACTCGGCTGCCTTGGCCTTCCGCTTGAAGGTCTGGTGTCAGGGCGCGAAGCGTTTTGCACTGACGGCATCAGGCCGTTGTTTCCAGGGCTGCCGTCGGCGGAAGTGTTGCCGAAGAATCCGAATCCAAGTTTTGGCGCAGCGGCTGGCGAGGGTGCGAATGGCTGAGCCGTGGTTGAACACTCCCGTTGTCGAAATTCCCGCCGTGGCTTGTCCGCGGTGCGGATTTCGGTACTGGATCAAAGTTCGCACCCTCGCGACAGAGAGCGGCGATATCGAACGGCTGCAAATCTGCGCGCACAAAAAAGTTAGCGGCGGCTGCGGGCTGCGATATCGCATTCGCCTTTGCCCTCCCGTTTCGGGATTGTCGCCCATCAATCCATTCGACACCGATACGATGACAACATGAACAACGTACAAACACTTCAGTGGCTGAGGTCGAAATTCGATTCCTACATCGACGTGGATTCGGCGCTTGAGGCCGCGAAGGTTCACGCGCTCAAATATGATCCGTTCAACGTTAGCCTTTCGCTCTACGATGAGAGCGAGGCCAGCGCCGCGCTGATGGACGCGGTACTCGACCAGCAGGCCGAACTCAATGAGCAGCACGAAGCGATGCTACTCGACCAGCTGCGGCACACGAGCGCTGCCGTTCGCAATGGCTGGCCGACACCGAAGATGTACGGCAGCCGGCAATCCGCACCATCCGACGACAGCGATCCCGATGACGTCGAAGCGGCCGAACTGCTGCAGACCGTTACGGCATCGCTGAGCGCAAATCCGTTTGCAGCCGGCGAGCTCGAATCGCTCACCAATGGCGACGGGCCGGCGGAATTGGTCACCATCGAAGATATGCGGCCACATTTTTTGTGGCTGGAGGAACGCTTCGGTATGCCGCTCGAAAAGTTCCTGGACGCCGCGTACATCCCGGCCGTGCATAGCTTCTGCGGCAAGCCACACCTTGACCAGTACGACTTTGCGTTCGTATCGCGGCGGGTTAAGGAAGCGATTGAGGAATTGCAAGCCGAAGCGCAAGGGGGCCGGCGTGGACGCTAACGCCCGCATTGCCGAATTCGCGCAGTTTGTCCCGCAGATAGCGCCGGAAGCGGCGGGCGTGGTCGTCATGGCGCAGCCGGCGGAATGGCTCATGCCGCGCGACACGCGAGCCTACGCGATTTCAGGTCGTCACCTGGGGCTGCGGGAACATCTTCGCAGCCGCGGCCGCTGGCCAGGCTACTATCCCGGTGCGATCGTGTTCATCGACGTACCGGAGGATCGGGAAGAGCTCTACGGGCTCGGAATCCACGAACTCGCTCACCAAACACCCGCGTGGCGTTGGGCCGATATCGAGCCGACCGAAGCCGACCGCGCGCTGCAGGCACTCGCGTTGCTCGTATGGTCCGGCACGAACCCCGACCCGCTATTGCAGCCGGCGCCATGGTTAGGCCACGGGGCCGATTTCATTCGCCGCACATTGCATTTAATCGCTCGGGCAGCGGCAAAGGGCGTAGAAGTCTCGTTGCCGGCCGTCGGCGTGGCTGGCGCTCAGTACGGCCTCAGCGGGCTGTGGAAGTATCGGCGAGCGTTGGGCGGCGAACCAGCGCGGCTGGCCGGGTGTTCATTCGCCGAAATTGAAAACATCCCCGCGCCGCCGGAGTTTATCGCAGTCTTCGAAGCGGACTGCGAGGCGTGGAATCGACGAAAGGTAAACGATGGCAACAATTAAACGCGCCGCCGAAGAACGGCAAAAGAAAATCGAGAAGGAACAAGGCTGGCCGCCGCGGAAGACGGGCGACAACGCCGCGCGGCAACGGCTCAAGCGGCAGCGGGCGGGTGGCTACTTCCACGAATCGCTGCGGGCCGCGCAGGTTGAGCGTATCGAGGCGATGAATCGTGAAAAGATGCAGCTTGCCGATCAGCACGCGGCCGACACGGCGCCACTCCGCGCACGGCTGAAGGAAATCGAGAACGCGGCAATTCCCGAAATCCTGAAGGGCGGCGAAGCGCCGGCGGCGCTGTTGGGAGAATACCTAGAAACCCGCGACCGAATTCACGAGCTCGACCGGCAACTGGCCGATGGCATCAAGGCCGCCGATGAACGTCTCGCCATCATGGACTGCGACCGTATCGCGTTCGCAATGGCGGGCGAACCGACGATTCAGGAGGTCGAAGGCATTCTGCTGAACATGGCGGGATCCGAAAACCTTAAGCGGCTGCGATTCCTCGACAGCCTCGAACGCCAAGGCCGCAGGGGTATTGCAACCGAATCCGCCGAAGAGTTCCGCCGCAAACTGATCGAATCCTAGCTAATTCCCGGCGGCGCTAGTTCACCGTGCGAGCGCTCGCCGACCGCCGCCGCCCCGCGGGCCCTCCGAACCCGCGCGGCGGCGGATTATTCAACCGAGAAACCAATGAAACGTACGGGTAGTTCCGCCTTGTGGGCGGGACCGCGATGGCCATGGCCGTCATGCTGGGCCCATTACCTTGCCGGCGGCCGTGGCTTTTAAACCAAATGAATGACTTCGAACTGCAAAAGTATCGCGAGCTAATGGGCACGGCCTGCCGGCTGCGCATCAAGGCGGCGGAGGTGTTCGTCGCGGCCACGGAGTTGGGCGTTGCAGCGACGGGCGGCGACAAGCAGCACTTGCGCGAGGCTCGAAAGACCCAGTGCGAAGCGGAAGCGGCGTGCAATCAAATTCTGGCCAGTTTGGAAGTGGCCACCGCCGGGGACGTAGCGGCCAATTACCAGTGAGGTGAAACATGGGGATTTCAAGTCGAGCACTTAACGCCGGCGCGGCCGTTATCAAACTCTCGTTTCTGGATGGCGCAGTCGAAAAGCAGCTGGCCCGCCTGGAAAGCAAGCTCAAGAATTTCGGCAGCGCGCTCTCCAAGATCGGCACCATCGGCCTGAGCGTCGCCGGCTCACTCGGGGCCGCATTCGGCACGGCTATTAAATTCGCCAGTGATGCCAGCGAAAGCGTGAACAAATTCAATGCTGTATTTGGCGGTCAGGCCAGTGCTGCCGAGGCGTTCGCGTCGCGGCTGGCAACCACCGTGGGCCGGTCAAAAACGCAGATTCGCGATTCCATGTCCGCGTACCAGTCGTTCTTCGTCGGCTTGGGTTTCGGGGCCGATCAGGCGCGGAATATGTCCGAACAAATGGAATCGCTCACGCTCGATTTCGCCAGCTTCCACAACTTGAGCGACGAGGAAGCCGCCAGCCGATTCATTAGCGCACTATCGGGATCGTCCGAAGTTTTGGATCAATTTGGCGTGAATATCAAACAGGCGGCGTTGCAGCAGGAACTGTTGCGCGAAGGCATCACAAAAACGTGGCCGGAGGTAAGTGAACAAGAAAAGGCAGTGGCGCGGCTTAACATCATCATGCAATCGATGACCGCGCAGGGTGCCGTGGGCGATGCGGTGAAAACGGCCGGCTCATTTGCCAACCAGCTGAAGGCGCTCAAGGCCCGGCTGACCGACGTGGCGGTGGAAATCGGCACGATCCTACTGCCGACGGCCACGAAGTGGCTGGAACAGCTGCGCGGCATTGTAGCGGTCGCGGCGGAGTGGATTTCCAAAAACTCCGAATTGGTTGTTTCCCTGGCCACGACCACGGCGAAGGTTTTGGCCGCATCAATTGCACTGCTGGGAATTTCTAAGGTCATCGCGGCTGTCACCATCGCTGTGCGGGCCTTGCAGGTGGCCATTCTGCTACTGACCGCGCACCCACTCGTTGCGTTGCTCACGGTTCTGGGGGCTATCGCACTCGCTCTGGCCGCGTGGGCCGGCTGGCTCGATAAGATCATGACCAAACTCGGCAAACTCACCGGCATGGTGCCGGATGCGGTCGACAAGCTGAAAGAATTGGCCGTAACGACGCCGGTTGACGAAGTGGCGCAGGCAGCCGAAGCGCGGCGCGAAGAATTGCGGAACCGCATTGCTGCTAACCGTGCGACGTACGGGAATCCCTGGGGCATCACCGCTACGAAGCCGACGCCGGCGGATGACCCGATGGGATTCGCTGAAGCCGGGCAGCAGCAGGATGCGATTGCCGCCGCGAAGTGGATCGGCGAGGCCGTGGGCAAAAAGTTCGCCGAACTGAATCCGCTCGCCGGGCTGGCGCCGTTCGTCGCCGACAAACTCGCCGACCTGCATGACACGTTTTTCACTGGCAACCACCCAGTGAACGCGGTCGAGGAAATGGCTCGCCGGCCCGAAGCGTTTTTGGATACTCGGCTGGCCAAACAATCCATCGGTTTCGCGACCGATTACCAGCGCGAGCAAACCGAACTACAGCGACGCATCGAGCGGAACACGCGCCGCCGCGGCGGACGGTTACCCGTCGTGTAGCGCGGCGAGAAAGTGAGACGGAGTATCCAGGTATGATCCACGTCAATTACAAGATGTTCATCGATCGGAAAGGCATCATGGCCGCGATCGACCGGAAGCGGCTGAAGGTTCTCACCCAAACGGGCGCGTATGGCCGTGTCGCGATGCAGCGGCAGATTCGGCCGGCCAAGAGCGGCAGGAAAGCCATGACCATCAACGTCGATGGCGTCGATTGCATCATTCCCGCCGGCGGTCGTGGCTTGGTGAGGGACGCTAAGACCGGCCACGCGGTGCGCAAGAAACTCGCCGCGAAGGCGCTCAAAGCGTGGTTCGCACGGCAGCGAGAGGAACGGGCCGGCCAGCCGCCGCGACGTGGGCCGACCGACCTACTCCGCAAGTTCATGTTTTTTGGCGTCGATGAATCCACGCAGAGCGTTGTCATCGGCCCCATGGCGTTCTCGAAGCAACCGGCGATGACTGGGGCGGCCAGCGTGCCGGAACTCTTGGAGCAAGGCGGCAGCGAGCTACAGAAGTGGATTGACGGGCAGACCATCCAAACCGAGTACAAGCCGCACCCGTTCGCCGCGCCGACGTTGCCGGTTGCCGAGCGGAAGTTCCGCGAACTGATTGAAAGCGTGCCGCTCAAATGAACCAACGCAAGGATCCCATCGAGCAAGCCATTCAAGCAGCAGCTGTGCCGGTGTTCGGCAGCGCGGCGGTGGAAGTGCTGGCGATCGACGAGCGGCCTAGCCCCTGGACGCAAGGCGGCACGGGGTGGTGGTGGTTGAGTGTCGGCGGCGAACTGATTGGGCGGCGACGGTCAAAACTCGAGTTGTTGGAAATGTTGAAGCAACGCGCCCGATGACTGACAGCGAACAACCCACGCCCAACGGACACGAGCCGTCCTACCTGCCGAACGCGGTCGAGATCGTACGCGAGTGTGCCAAAATTCGCGCCAGCTGGTCAGCGGCGGAGACAGCACGACGGGCGGCATGGGCGCAGCCGGCGCGGGTTGAACTGGAGAAACAACCCGCCGATTGGGCGCGTTGAGGTGGCAACGGTATTTGGCAGAGAAGCAATCTCGCGGTGGACAAGTACCAAACGAAAAAGGGATGGGGCATTCTGCCCCATCCCTTAGAAGTTCACAGCAAATCGCTGATCAGTGTGGGGTCGACGAACGAACGATTCGGCGCGTTGAGGTGCAAACGGTTAGCACGTGCCAGCAAAACACCGGGAAAACAAGAGTCGGCCGATGACGTCCGCTAGCGATATTGCAACCTTCGATCGATTGGCGCATATTATCCGCGTCGGAACCAACTGCGAACTAATCGCAGTTGAGGACTGACCGGCCGTGGAAAGCCGCATGAGGACAATCTGGTGTTAAGTGTCATCAGGGCCAGTAGGCCCGACAGCTTGGGTGCGTGCAAAAGCGCTGATCCGCGACGGCGGGGAGCAATGTACGCGCGGGCGTCTCGTGCGCCTTTCCAACCGAGTTGTCGGGCCTACTGGCTTTTTGTATGCGCTCACCGGATTGTCAGCGGCCGTGCCCGTGGCGGCCGCACCTTTACCGGCGAGCGCGGAAAGGGATTGGCTGTTATGAGAACAGCAACGCTTGAAGGGAATGGCCTGGAACTTTCACCGGAAATCGCGGCGCGGGTCGAGGCGCTTCGCCAGAGGCCAGGAGCCGATTTCGAATCGGCCGACGACGCGCAGCCGATGGAACGCGACGACGTGCGAAACGTCCGCCGGCTTAACTACGCCGAGCAGAGTTTGTTGGCTCGGATGGAAGAGGCTAGCCCCGAGCTATTCGCCAAGCTGTCGGAAGCTGCCGACGCGCTGTGGGGCGGCTGGCCGGCGGATGACTTCAGATGGGAGCTAACACCCCACGAACTAAAAAAGGTTCGTGAGATGCCGGCGCGCGAGCGCCGTAAATATCGCGTCGGTAAGACCCGCGGAAACAAGCGGCGGTCCATCGCAAGTTGAAAGTAACCCACCCGCCCCGGCGCGCTCGTGGCGCCGGGCATTTTCATATCGAGGCAACAACATGAGCGAAGAAATCACGGTCCACGTGGTCGACTATGGCTCCGGCCGGAACCTGATGCTGAGATACAAGGATTCGTTGACCGGCAAGCACGTGGCCAAGTCATCAGGCACGCGAGTTATGCGAGCGGCCGAACGTGAGGCCGGCAAGTGGCAAGCCCAACTGCGCGATGGGCAATATCAACGGCCGTCGAAAATCACGTGGGAAGCGTTCCGCCATCGTTACGTCGAAACCGTCCTGCCTGGGTTGGCGATCGGAACGGCCACGACGTACGAAGCGACGTTCAACGTGTTCGAACGTGTCTGCAATCCCGATAGGCTTGCGAAAGTGACGACGGCCACGATTACCGACTTTGTGGCGAAACTGCGGACGGAAGGCCTTCGCGATGCCACAATTGCCAGGCACCTCCGCGCCCTCCGCGTCGTGACTCGCTGGGCGAACCGACAAGGGTTGCTGCCGAACGTGCCGATGTTCACGATGCCGCCGCGCGTGAAGGGCGCAAAGGCGATGCGCGGGCGGGCCATCACGGCAGAGGAATTCGACCGGATGATTGAGGCCATACCGAAGGTGGTCGAGAACGCAGCCGCTGAGTCGTGGCGGTTCTACCTTCGCGGGCTGTGGGCCAGCGGGTTGCGGTTGAGCGAGTCGCTGGCATTACGTTGGGACGATGCGCCGGACTCGATCGTGGTCGACCTGAGCGGCCGACGACCCATGTTCCGAATCGCAGCGGCTGCTGAGAAGGGCAATCAGGACCGACTGCTGCCGATGACTCCAGACTTCGCCGCAATGCTCCAGGCGGTCCCAGAACGCGAGCGGCGCGGGCGGGTGTTCAAGCTACTCGCGATCGACGGCAAGCCGCTGGTGACCACGCGGTGGGTTGTGGGACCAATGGTGTCGGATATCGGCGCATCCGCCGGCGTCGTGGTCGATGAACGGATTAAAGCCGGCAAGCCGGTGCGGAAGTTTGCCAGTGCCCACGATCTTCGCCGGGCGTTCGGGTTCCGGTGGGCCATGAAGGTGAAATCCATCGTGGTCCTGAAAGAGCTAATGCGGCACGAGGACATTAGCACGACGATGCGATTCTACGTCGGCCAGAATGCCGAAGCGGTGGCCGATGCTGTCTGGGAGGCGGCCGGTAACACTTCAGGTAACACTACCGAAACCCGCGAAACCGACGATGCAAAAAACACCTTGAAAACCAG